>DJXW01000001.1 GCA_002449845.1 Prevotella sp. UBA6994 | reverse complement strand
GTTCCGGGTCAATCATTTGGTCAACACGCATACTGCCCAACTCAGCAAGCCATTGTTTCACCGGTTCGGCTTTCTTGGAGGGTATGGCCTGGATGATTCTAAAAATGCCTTCAAGATCAGCGGCTTGTGTCTTGCGTCGCTTGCCATCTGGAGCCAACATTTCAACAGGGGGACAAATTGTCCCCCACTTGGATTTCAGTTCTGGGTCACGTCTAAGCATCTTCTTTATGTAATCACGCGGATTCACGGAATCTGTCAAGACCTGCACTATATCCGTTACAGAGAAATAGTACTTCTCCCGTTCTGCATCCCATACGATGCGAACTTTCTTGCCCTCAAAGAGCTGTATAGCGAAATTCTCGTTCATGATGATACAATCCTATGTGAATTTGGTTACAAAGTTATAAAATATTCTTCAAAGAGGTTCTGATATGACAGACTTTAACACGACATAGTGCACATTTCCCTCTAAAATGAATCAAAATGCCATGCATGAGTTGATTTTGAATTATTAACCGACGCTGTCTAACAGCCAATTATCGCAGTCGTGGTACAACGTCGGTACAAACGTCCCCTTTTTGCCCTCTTTTTATACGTTGCAAGGCAACGTTATGAAGGTGTAAATTCCACCCATTACTGTCATCCCGACTTTGCAAACGGCCTCAATAGTCTCAAATCTAACCGTTAAATAATCTTAACGAAATGTTAAATCTTATTTGGCTTTTCAACCCGAATTTTGCGTTCCAATCATGCCGAACACCCCCAGATTGCAATTACACTTTTTTGTACCTTTCAATTATGGGTACTCCCTGCTATATGCTGATTTACAACCATTTGCGATTATCCGAAACACTTTCACATGAATTCTTCACCAAATGACGCTTTCCGCATCTCGGACACACTTTTTCTCGTTCTTTTGTTTGGATATGCAAGATAATTGTGTTACCTTTGTATTCCTCACGGGTACATTCATGGGTGTATAGACCCCAGACATGATATAGAAAACTGCTGTTCATACTTGTACATTTGTTTGTGGTTATTCAAATATACAAAAATAACAGCGGTTTTCTTCTTCTTCTTCTATAGTATCATTTTATCACTCGAAATGTCGGATGAACCTCTTTTTTGAAGCACATTCAATAACAAGTAAAAAGGTACGATATGATAAAGATTCATGTATTGCACACTGGAGAAGTCCGTGTTTCTCCTTATCTGCCGTTTGGCGGCGATAATTGTAACCTACTGAAAGCCTCGGGTATGACTACGCCCAAAGAGAACTGGATTTGGCTGCCTGTTTCGGTCTATCTGATTGAACACCCGAAGGGACTGATTCTCGTAGATACGGGTTGGCACCGAGATATGTCGCCTGAGGGCGTCTATGACAAAGCCGCACAGATCAAGAGCCTCGGCTCGCGAGTATTGTATCATGTGAACCAAGGACAGATACCCCTTGGCGAGGCTGTTGACGAACAGCTCGACAAGATGGGAATACAGCCCTCACAGCTCGATTACGTATTGCTGACCCATCTGGATTGCGATCATGCCAATGGTCTGCGTGCTGTTCGTGATGCAAAACACATCATCGTGGCAGAGGAAGAATTGGAGTGCGCGCGCAAGAACGGTGTCATCAGATATAAGAAAAAATGGTGGAAGGGCTGTGACTTGGAAACTATTCAATGGAACGGAACAGAAGGCCCTGCCCAAAAATCGTTTAATCTCTTTGGTGATGGCTCCGTGAAGATGATCAATATCCCTGGCCACTGCGACGGACTTTGTGCCGTGAAGATAACTCGCGAGGATGGTAAGTATGTATTGCTCTTCAGCGATGGAGGTTACGCTACGAAGTCGTGGAAGGATATGATTACCAGCGGTGTGTCGCTCGACAAGGAAATGCAACGCAAGTCGCTGATGTGGATTCGTGAGCAGTCGTTGGATGACAATTGTATCGAGTCGTTGGCTACTCACGACATTGACATCAAGCCACACGTGATAGAATTGTAGCGTTCAAGACGAATCACCTTGAGATTCTCGTATGAATCATAGTTGTGAAAAAAATGACATTTTTTTGCCGATAGCAAAATAATATGTATATTTGCAGCAGTTTTCTGAAAGATTGAGAATATGAAGAAAGTTTTGATTGTAGCCGTCATGCTTACGATGACGCTTGGCATTAGCGCCCAGTTGCTCTATAGGATTTCTGGAAACGGGCTTGCAAAGCCTTCTTATATCATTGGTACTTACCATATTGGTAACATTGACATGGTTAACAGAATCCCTGGTGTCTTTGATGCGTTGACAGAAACGGAACAGGTTTATGGTGAAGTGAATATGGACGAAACTATGAAAGCCGATAGTTTGATGTACATGCAGAAACAGATGATGTTACCAGAGGGCAAGACTCTGAAAGATTATCTCTCTACAGACGAATATGCACGTCTCAACAAATGGTTGTTTCAGGCTATGGGAAACGACTTGAATGCCAATACACCAATGACCCAACAAATGGCAAGAATGACTCCTATGGCATTGTCGAACACCATTCAGATATTGCTACATACTAAGCATGGCATTGGACGCGTTGACCCCACTTCGTCTATCGATGGTTATTTTCAAAAACAGGCAAAGAACAACCATGAGCCGATAGGAGGATTGGAAACGTTGAAATTCCAAGCTGATTTGCTTTTCCAATCCATTCCTTTAGACCGTCAGGCTAAATTGCTGATGTGCTTAATAGACAATGAGGAGTTTAATGTGCAGATGCTGAAAGACATTGCAAATGCCTATCGAGCACAAGACTTAGAGGGTATTCAGAAAGCGTTGGACATGAAACTGAACAACAGTTGTGATTCTTCACCTGAAGAAGAGGCTGCAATGATTGACAATCGTAATGCTGATTGGATTGTCAAGATGAAAAAAATAATGGCAGAAAGACCTACGTTCTTTGCCGTAGGAGCCGCACATCTACCAGGTGAAAAGGGAGTGCTCCAATTGCTTCGTAAAGAGGGATATTCCGTAGAAGCAGTGAAGTGATTGGCTAAATGTCAATCACTTCACTTTTTTATTTACTCAATCCTTTTATCTGCATATTGAGGTAGGTGGAAGAAGTCTATGTTCTCAAACACACGCCGCACGGGATTGATTTCAAGGAACGTTGTACCTGCTGCCAATCCTAAGTTACCGCTCAGATAGGCAATCTTGTCGTCTAAGTTAACGTATCCTTTCTGGCGAAGCATACGCAGGGCTGCAAGGAACATATACTCTGGTGATTTAGACTGATGCTGGTAAATGGGAATTACACCATAGCTTAGATTCAACAGTCGTTGAGTCTTGTCACGATAGCAGATGGCAAGGATGGGCTTGGGACCTCTGAACGAAGCCAAATAACGTACCACCTCGCCAGTCATGGAGTCGGCAATGATACCGGCAACACCCAATCTTCTGGTGGAATCAATGGCTGAATAAGCCAAAAATTCTTTCTGTGAGCAATTATCGCTCAATGGAAGTTCGTAACCATTGAGTCGTTGACGGTCTTTCTCTGCTTGTTCGGCAATGATAGACATGGTTTCAACAGCCTCTACAGGATATTTTCCCGTAGCGGTTTCACCACTCAGCATCACCGCATCCGTTCGCATATAGATAGCATTGGCAATATCAGTTACCTCAGCACGTGTGGGGCGAGGATTGTTAATCATGGAGTGGAGCATCTGTGTAGCCACGATGACTGGTTTGCGGGCAGCCACGCACTTACGGATAATCTCACGCTGAATACCAGGAATACGCTCAAGGGGAATCTCTATGCCTAAGTCGCCACGTGCAATCATGATTCCGTAAGATGCTTCAATGATTTCGTCGATATTGTCCACACCCTCTTGGTTTTCTATCTTCGAGATAATCTTGATGTCGCTATGATGTTCGTCCAGAATATCTTGTATCGCTTTCACGTCGGCAGCAGAACGGACGAAAGAATGGGCAATGAAATCAATATCTTGTTCAATGGCAAACAAGATGTTTCGCTTGTCTTTCTCTGTGAGTGCGGGCAGGTCGATATGTTCGCCAGGCACGTTAACACTCTTCTTTGACCCAAGCACACCGTCGTTTTCCACCCTTGCCACAATCATGGGTCCAATGTTTTCCATTACGGCAAGGTCGAGTGCGCCATCGTCAAACAACACATGGTCGCCCACCTTCACGTCGCTACAGAAGTCTGGGTAAGACACGTTGATGCAATCATGCGTAGTATCCATGTCTGGTCGCCCGATGATCTTCACCACGTCCCCCGTCTTATACGTGATGGGAGCAGCTACGGCAGTCGTTCTCACCTCTGGTCCTTTCGTGTCGATTAATATACCTATGTGTGGAGAAACAGCACGCACATTTTGGATAACCGTCTTCATTCCCTCTATCGTTGCGTGTGCCGTATTCATACGCACCACGTTCATGCCAGCGAAAAACAGCTTACGTAGAAAATCCACGTCACACCTAAAGTCGCTGATGCTACATACAATCTTAGTTTGTTTCATGATTTTATCTCATTTCTTGTTTTCGCAAAGATAGTAATAATCACCGTAACAATCGAATATTTTCAGAAGATTAACACTAAAAAAGGAAATAATCTGTATATTTTCCGCTCTATTAATTTTTGTTTTTTGCGTTAATCTTCTCTAATCCTTTGTATATTACGCCGATTATTGCTACCTTTGAACCGTAAAACAGTAAGATAATGCCATTAAGATTACCAGATCGGTTACCTGCCATAGAATTATTGAAGCAGGAAAACATATTTGTCATGGGGGCATCGAGGGCACATGCGCAAGACATTCGTCCGCTGCGCATCGTGATTCTCAATCTCATGCCATTGAAGATTACGACTGAGACAGACCTCATTCGTTTGTTGTCGAACACTCCTTTGCAATTGGAGATTATTTTCATGAAGCTAAAGAGTCATACTCCCAAGAACACGCCCATCGAACACATGATGATGTTCTACAAAGACTTCGACACGTTGAGAAAGGAAAAGTTTGACGGAATGATTATCACGGGTGCTCCCGTTGAGCAGCTTTCGTACGAGGACGTGGCTTATTGGGATGAGATTACGCAAATCTTCAGTTGGGCAAAGACTCATGTCATGTCCACGCTTTACATCTGTTGGGCAGCGCAAGCAGGACTTTATTACCATTATAACGTTCCCAAGTACCCATTGGAGAAAAAGATGTTTGGCATATTCCGCCAGAAGATTCTCGAAGTGCAACTGCCTATTTTCAGGGGATTCGACGATGAGTTCATGATGCCTCATAGTCGTCATACGGAATTGCATGAAGCGGATATTGTTGCCAATCCCAACTTGACTCTTATCGCTGAGTCGCCAGAGAGTGGCGTTTCTATGGTCATGGCTCGCAATGGTCGTGAGTTTTTCATCACCGGTCATTTAGAGTATGCTCCAGATACGCTTGACAAGGAATACCGTAGGGATATGGGCAAGCGAGACGATGTGGAAATGCCAGTCAACTATTACCGTGACAATGACCCATCCAAAGGTCCATTGGTAACATGGCGCGCTCATGCCAACTTATTGTTCTCTAATTGGATCAATTATTACGTATATCAGGAGACACCTTATAATATTAATGAAATAGAGTAGGGGCATCAAGTGCCTTGACGAGATTATGCGCAAACTCGAACTGTTAGCTCCAGCCAAGAACCTTGAATGTGGTATTGCAGCCATTAGTCATGGTGCCGATGCGGTATATATCGGTGCCAAAAGGTTTGGTGCTCGTGCTGCTGCGGGAAACAGCATAGAAGATATAGCCGAGTTATGCGAGTATGCCCACCAGTTTGGCGCAAAGGTGTATGTAACGGTCAATACGATTATCTACGACCAAGAATTGGTTCATACCCATACGCTGCTCCAGGAACTGAAGAACATCCATGTAGATGCTATCCTTGTGCAAGACATGGCATTGGTGGACTATTGCCATCAGATAGGATTGCCCATTCATGCCAGTACGCAGACAGACAACAGAATTGCATCGAAGGTAGAATGGTTGAGGCAATTGGGTTTTCGTCGTGCAGTGTTGGCAAGGGAATTATCCGTGGAAGAGATGCGAGACATTCACGCACAAGTGCCAGACATGGAATTAGAAGCCTTTGTACATGGTGCACTGTGTGTCAGTTATAGCGGATTATGCTACGCTTCGCAATATTGCCTGCAACGAAGTGCTAACCGTGGGGAATGTGCCCAAATGTGCAGATTGCAATACGCCCTTGTTGACAGTGATGGTAAAAATGTTGATAAGCCCCGTCATTATCTTTCGCTTAAAGACATGTGCCGTATCGACTATTTAGAAGAAATGGCAGATGCGGGCATCGTGTCTTTCAAGATTGAAGGAAGGTTGAAGAATGTTGACTACGTGAAAAACGTGGTTGCGGCTTATCATCAACGACTGAACCAATTGGTTGCCAAGCGTCCCCACGACTATCAGCGACTGTCGTTGGGAAAGGTTACCTTTTCCTTCCGACCCAATTTGCAGAAAACATTCAATCGAGGATATACAGATTATTTCATACATGGTAGGAAAGCAGACATCGCATCTTTCGATACCCCAAAAGCATTAGGCGAGTATGTCGGAAAAGTCAAGGAGATACGAGACAGATGGATGAGGGTGGCAGGAATGTCCTCCTTTGCCAATGGTGATGGACTGTGTTTCTTCAATGATGACCAACAATTGGTGGGCTTCCGCATTAATCGTGCAGAAGGAAATCAATTGTTCTTGGCAAATAAGCCACAAGGATTGCGTCAAGGAATGGCTCTCTATCGCAACAATGACGAAAAGTTTGGCAAGTTATTGTCCCAAAAGTCTGCTGAGCGTAAGATGCCTATTACCATGTCATTCTCGAAAATCGACGAAAGGTTCTTGTTAGAAATCCAATCCTTAGAATTACCGGATGTTCATGTGCAAAAAGAATTGGTGTGTGAGAGCCAACTCGCTCTCAAGTCACAACACGATAATTATATTCGCCAACTCACCAAATTAGGCAATACACCTTTTGCGTGCGAACAGGTGAATCTATCGGAAGAAGTTTCCCAACATTTCATTCCATCCAGTTTGTTAGCAGACCTTCGGCGGGAAACCATCCAATTGTTATGTGAAAGATTGAGAGAAGCCTTGGTTGACAACGAAGGGGACGAAGCGATTGAAAATGCCAGCGTTTTGGTACCAACAACTTCCGAATATTTGCATTTTCCTTATTTATATAATATTGCCAATCACGTGTCTCGTGATTTTTACGAAAGTCACGGATTGAACCAATCCACCTCTGCATTTGAGTTGACGGATTGGAAGAAAGAGTCGGCACCTGCCCCCTTGTTGATGCAATGTAAGCATTGCATACGGTATGCTTATGGATATTGTGTCAAAAATGGCGGCAAAAAGCCAACGTGGCACGAACCTCTCTATTTGCAACTCCCTGATGGGCGTCGTTTCCGTTTGCAGTTCGATTGTCAAAAATGTCAGATGAATGTTTATGCCTCGTAAGATCATCATTCTATGGTGTGCGGTTGTCATGATGATAACCCTTGCCTCATGTTATGGTAACAAACATCATAACAGGGAAGAAGTGAACAGGCCCATCGCTGATTCGGAACGAACGATAGACTCTTTGTCATATTCGTCGGAGCATCATTATACTTTTAATTACAATTTCGTGGTGAAGGCAGACTCCATGATTCTACTTCGGCAACAACCAGAAGAGAAAATCGTGGATTTGCAAACCGACTCCTTTGTAGTGGTGAAGAACGAGCAACTGGTAGTTGCAGATATTCGCATCATTCCCACAGACTCTATAGACTCTGTGTGGGTTCAGGTGGCTACTGAAATGTCAGACTTTGGGTGGATTCACGAGTCGCAATTATTGCCAAGTGTTGTTCCTGATGATCCTATCTCTCAGTTCATTTCCACTTTTTCAGACAAGCATTTACTTATCTTTTTGATAATCATTTCTTTTTTTGCATCGATTTACATGTGGAGAAAGATAGCACGACAGAATGCCCATATCGTTCATTTCAACGATATAGATTCCTTTTATCCCACATTACTTACTATAATCGTAGCGACATCCGCCACATTGTACGCAAGTATTCAAAACTTTGCCCCAGAGATGTGGCAGCATTTTTATTTCCACCCAACGCTCAATCCTTTCTCCGTGCCCTGTATCTTGTCGATATTCTTGCTTTCGGTATGGGCTTTGCTGATAGTAGGAATGGCTGTAGTAGATGTGGTGAGAAACCACTTGCCATTGAGTGAGGCAATCTTGTATCTTGGAGGATTGGCTGGAGTGTGTGCGGTAGATTATATCGTATTCAGCATCACCTCGTTGTATTATTTTGGCTATTTGTTGCTGATTGCCTATATCGCCTTTGCCATTAACCAATATTACAAACACAATCATCAGTATTTCCTTTGTGGCAATTGTGGCGGAAAAATACGCAAGAAAGGACGTTGCCCACATTGTGGGGCAACGAATCTGTAGTTCCCTAATAGATGAAATTATAGGGAGTTTAGAAGTTCAGACAACACATTATTTTTGAAACTTCACGCTCCTTGTCTTTCCACCTGTTTTCCAAGTAACGATATATGTTCCTTTGGGATGTTGCAACATTGAGAAGTGCTCATTTGCCATAAACGACCCAATGCGATTGCCCGAGATGGTGAAAATGTCAGCACGGAAGGACAGAGCATCAGGAGTATCTGAGGCAAAGTGTAATTCGTGAGATAACGGGTCGAATGCCAATACATAGTTGTCTGGTTCTATGTGGTGAATATCCGTATATTCCTCTGGCAGAGGTTCTTGTGTAGGAGTAATCAGCCACAGACGATTCAAGCTCTCACCATTGCGAGCATCGTTAGTGTAGCTCAAGATACTGGTTCCGTCAGCACTGTTTCCCCCATTGAGATTGGCAATATGTTGCGTATAAACATTCAAAAGGTTATAATAACCATCATAGCCTTGTGGCAGAAGATCCCATAGTTGTCTGGTATCAAGTGAATCTGGTTTTACGGTATTCAGTGCTGTTCCCACATTGGTAGTAGGCCCCACGTTTCCCGTCGTGGGGTCATTCAATGCCTTTTCGTTATCTCTGTTGATGATTTGGAAATGCCCGTTAGCCCGTCTGATAATCCAGTCTTCCGTCAATCTTTCCTCCAAGTTAGCATATTGAACCACGTTATTCCCATTCGTCTCCATTGCCTTTTTGGTATTGGCATTCGTGATGCGATAAAAATAATCCTGTGGAGAAAACAGAGGCGTTGGTTCCTTTGGCTTTTTGCTGTTGAATGTTTGTTCCAGGTATTCGCAATGCTTAGAGATAAAATCCTTTAAGTCATAGACATATTGGTCGTATGAAGAATACAAGACAATCTCGTTGTACACGCGGGTACGAATGCCCCATTTCTCATAATTCAGTTTGATGGACTTGTCTAAAAGAGCCGTCAAGCTGTCAATCTTTTGATACAAGTAGTCAACCAATCCCTTGTCAAGCAGTTCACGGTATCTGCGATTGACCAACTTAGCAAACCACGGGTCTTCCCACATTCTGTTAATCCACGTCTTGGTCATTCCATAGCCTACGTCGGTCATGAGCGAATAGTAGGTGTTAGGTATTCGCCTGTCATTATTAAAGGCAACGTCATAATCCCAAAGTGGTCCCCAATAAAGAAGAGAATCTGCTTGGTTCTTATAGAAATAAGTACTGTAATACCCATCAATGTTGGCGCTGATTTCCGTACAAAGGAACCAATTGACCAATGTCGTGGAATCAACCAATCTCCGATACCCTTTTGTAGGGTGTTGGAAATCAGACGACTTCAAGTTATTCTCAAAGATAGAGATATATTTCCTGATGAATTGGTTTTGGTCATAGTTGATTTCATCCTCATCGGGAGAATGAATACGGATAGGCACATTATATATATTAGAGGTGAAGCAATTGCCATCTTGGAATCCATCCACTTCCAATAAATACCCTCCGGAAATGTCGGCATTGTCAGCCAAAGGGAAATCTTGCTCTACGATATTCACACGTTTTTTCCTGATGTCTATTTGGTCGCTTATCTGGTAAGTTCCCATATAAGTGCCGTTAAGTGTCAAGTCAACAAACTTATAGGCAGGATTGAAAGGTAAGTTGGCAAACTCTCCCATGGCAGAAGTGATGGCGTTTCTCAACATGGTCTTATCCGCAGCATTGGCGATAAGCGTCCAGTTTCTTGCGTTAGCCTTGTCGTTTCCCAGAAACTTCTGCTTTGTCAAGAATTTGATGCGGTAAGGTTTCTTAGCCATGTTCCACGTAGAATTGCCTCTTCCTCGTATCTGAATCGTATCCCATTTCGTGATGTGGCTATCCTCGTCCATATAAACCAGGCGAGCATACACGTAATTGGTCTTGCTTGTTATGTTTCTCCCATCAAACGTATTGATATACAAAGCGGGCAGATTGGTTTTTAATGTCCACTGTCCGTGAATAGAAATGGCAAATAACAACAAACTAAATGTTAAAATAGACCTGTAATTCATCATTTTTTTGCCGATTGATGTAAAATCATCATAAATAAGGATTGTCATTATTAAAATATAGTTATACCTTTGCAAACGTAAAATTGTTTGTTTTATTTTATGTGTAAGTCATTATTATCGTTATCATTGGCATTATTGGCAGCCAATGTTTACGCAGAGGGAAGTAACCCTCTTGTTTCAGAGAAGATTGAGACAATCATCTCTGATTCTTCACGTGTTCAGGATTTAGATGAAGTAATTGTAATTTCACAACCCAAAGAGTCATTCTTGCTTCGTCAGCAACCCATCAGTTCATCAATGTTTTCCGCAACGGACATGCAAAACCTTGATGTTCGTGATTTAAGAGAATTATCAGCTTACGTTCCATCTTTTACCATGCCTAACTATGGTTCTCGTTACACGTCTTCCATGTATGTCAGAGGCATTGGCTCACGTGTGAACAGTCCTGCCGTAGGCATTTACATGGACGGAATGCCCATTGTCAGCAAGAGTGCTTTCAACGTACATTCCTACCAACTTGAACGAGTAGATGTGTTGAGAGGTCCACAAGGAACGCTTTACGGACAAAATACCGAAGGTGGTTTAATCAGAATGTACTCAAGAAACCCCATGAATTATCAAGGTACAGATATCAACCTGGGTATAGGAACGGGCTTTTATCGCAATGCTGAAATATCCCATTTTAATAAGGTAAGTGACAAATTTGCTTTCTCGCTCTCTGGTTTCTATAACGGACAAAACGGATTCTTCAAGAATCAAACCACGGGAGAGCGTGCTGATAAATACAATGAAGCAGGTGGAAAGTTGCGGTTGGTATTCCGCCCAACAGACCGCTGGAACATCAATTACATTGCAGACTATCAATATGTCAGGCAGAATGGATTCCCTTACGGATTGATGAACGAATCAGGAGAAACCAGTGATCCTTCTACCAACAGACAAAGTAATTATCGCAGGAATATTTTCAATACTGCACTCGACTTGAATTTCCGTGGCAACTACTTCGATTTCAATTCCACCTCATCTTATCAGTACCTGAAAGACTATATGATGATGGATATAGACTACGATCCCGTAGATTATATGCACATGGAAGAGCGTCAGTTCCAAAATGCCTTTACGCAAGAGTTTGTCTTGAAAAGCAACAGACCCAGCATTTGGCATTGGACATTAGGTGCATTCGGCTCTTTTCAGTGGTTGAAGACATGGGCTCCCGTACATTTCGGAGAAGGTATTACCACACCTATCGGCACAGCTGTTCGCAATGCCATGTATAATGCCATGCTTAACTCTATGGCTGCCAGAATGGCTGCCGCAGGAATGCCTATGCAAGTAGCTCTTGCACAAGCTGCCGCCAATATAGAAAAGGCAGGAGGAGTGTCAATGGACGTTACGATGGAAGTACCAGGATTGTTCCATACACCTACCTTCAACGTGGGATTCTTCCATGAGTCGAATATTGACATTACAGACCGCTTGAGAGCAACGTTAGGTTTGCGTTTCGACTATACGCATGTAAAGATTGATTACGATACATACGCTATTATGTCATTGACAGCCAATGTCATGGGACAGACGGCTACCAACAACCTTACGTCTTATCTTGACCAAAGAGAACATGATAACTTTGACCAGTTATTGCCAAAGGTTGGTTTGTCTTATAGAATAGATGATGCAGGAAGCAATATCTATGCTACATGGAGCAAGGGTTATCGTGCCGGTGGTTACAATATCCAAATGTTCTCAGACATTCTTCAAACAGAGCTCAATGCCAATAGTCAGAAAGCCAACCGTTCGAGTTATGACATTCCTCATACGGAAGTCGATTACGAGAACATGAAAAATACCATTGCGTATAAGCCAGAGACAAGTCAGAACTTCGAGTTTGGTACACACCTCAACTTGTTTAACAACAGTGTGAAATTCGATTTCTCAGGTTTCTACATGAGAGTTCAAAACCAACAACTCTCCGTGATGGCAGGAAACTACGGATATGGAAGAATGATGGTGAACGCCGGCAAGAGTTATAGTTGTGGTGTTGAGGCTTCTTTACGTGGCAATGCCTTTGACAATCACCTCTCTTGGTTGCTGAATTATAGTTATACCCGTGCCGCTTTCAAGGAGTATAAAGACAGTGTTGCCACTTCTGATGGAGGTTTCAAACTTGTTGACTACAAAGACAAGCGAGTTCCATTCGTTCCTGAACACGCATTCTCAGCCGCTGCTGATTATCGTTTCGACATCTCCTCTACAGGCTTGCGTTCTATCGTGATTGGAGCGAATGTGAACGGACAAGGCAAGACCTATTGGGATGAGGATAATCTGTATAGCCAAAAGTTGTATGTGGTGTTAGGAGCTCATGCTGATGCCAATTTCGGACCTTTCACCGTGAGTGTATGGGGAAGAAACCTGACCGACTCTAAGTACAACACGTTTGCCGTAAGCAATGCTGCTACGGGAACCAAAAACTATTATGCTCAACGAGGAAACCCCTTACAGGTTGGCGTAGATTTCAGATTGCATCTTAAATAGTTCATATTTGTCTCATATAAATAATACGTTTATTTAGTCCAAACCTATGATATGGCTTGTCCAGAGCATAGGTTTGGCTTTTTTATCTTAAAAGTTTGTAATCTTTTAAGATGTTTTATATTAAAACTTGCGAATTAGTTTAATAATTCAATGATTTTTAGTATTTTTGCAACCATTATCGTATAAGACAACGTCAAAAATATATGAATCGTATCAGTAGAACTACTTTTATCGCAGCATTTATTTCCATCTTTGTGTTGGTTACGAGTTGTAAAGACAATCACACCAAGGAGTTTAACCGTCTGTTGTTGGAATTGGCAGACAATGACCAGACAATAGACAGAGACGATTGGGTTGAAATAGAGAAATATTTGGATTCGCAGAAAGCAAACTTTCGCTTTTTATTCGATGACGACAATATCAGCATTCAGGGAGTAAAGGAATACATTCAAGATTTCTTTGAACGCCGCAGACCATCAAAAGAAATACAATTTGTAGGGATTGGCGGAAAGGAATACATGAACGTGAATTTCTATCTGGAACGTTCTGGTTCGATGACTCCATACGATTCTCCCAATGGTGATGGTTCGTTTAAGGCTGCCATCGTGCAAATGCTGAACAATTTGCCAGGTAACAACGAAGACAATAAAATCTATGTGGTAAACAGTTCTATCAACGCTTACCCCGATGGATTCTCCAAGTTTATATCCGATACCAATATCTTCGAGGCAACCAAGGGCATTGGTGACCCCAGCTATACCGATTTCGGAGCTATCTTTACCCAACTGCTTGACAAGACTGGCGAAGACGAACTGAGCATTCTTGTTTCAGACATGATCTATTCAACGAAAGACATGATTGGTATCAACCCACAAAAAGTGTTTGCCGAAGCACAAGGAATGGCAAACGCAGTGTTTAAGAAGCAAGTACAGGATAAAGCCATGTTGATCGTGAAGATGAATGGTAGTTTCTCTGGTCCTTATTATTGCTACAACTCACCAAAGGGTGGAAAGAGCTATACGGGTCGTCGCCCATATTATATTGTCGTTGTTGGTTCAAACCAAAACATCGTGAGACTGACCAAAGACAAGAACTACCTTCCTTTCAGCAACTTCAGCGAACTGAAAGGATATGAGAACATGTATCTTTTTGAAACGGATGATGTGTATAAACCATATTATTCATTCATGTTGAGTAATCCCGATATTCGTGGAAGATTTGCTCCCGAACATGGAAAAGACACACAAATCAAAGACCTTACTGACATGGAGGTTGACCGTAATTCAGGCGACATCCGCTTGGCTTTGGCAGTTGATTTGAGTGGAATGCTCATTGACAAGGATTATCTCACAGACGTGAAGAATTACCAGATTGATTCGGATGATAAATTGGAAATCAAGGAAATCCGCGAAATCAACAAAAACGACATCACACCAGCAGAGAAGAAATATATAGGAAGTGCCACCCATATATTCATTCTTGGCATGAACGAAATCAAAAACGACCAACATGTTGAGATTAAGTTGCTGAACAACTTGCCTTCTTGGATAGAAGAAACTTCAAGTGATGATGATACCAATGTGGGCGTTGGCAATTTCTCGCAAACCACCTTTGGCTTGAAATATCTCATGCAAGGTATTTACAATAGTTACAAGAAAAATTCGAAACAGAATCCCTATTATTTCGAACTGGAAATGAACTTTAAAAAATAACAGATAAAATGAAGAAGAATTTAATCTTATTGATTGCAGGACTTGTTATTACATTGTTGTTCTTGGTATTTTCCACCAAGGTTTTTGAGTCGCTTTATTATGAACGCGAGTTCTCAAACGAGATGTATAACCAAAACCTTTATTTCGTGGTAGCCATAGTAACCACCGTTATTGCATGGGCTTCCGCCGGAATATTCTATTACGCCATCAATTCTGTAAGTTTCTCTCGTTGGTACCATTGGTTAGTGGTGCTCGGTGTAGCTGTCGTATTATCTGCTGTAGTGAATTATATTTACCCAAACAATATTTTCTCAAGTGACGGTGTAGATTTCTCCGCCCAACTCTTTAGTTTCTGTGTTGTCAACATGGCAGTAGAGGCTGTACTTTTCATCATTGCCTCATTCTCAATGCGTTGGTGGTCGTCTAATTGTCGTCACACTCCAATTCCAGAGTAATTTGTTGATGGTTTTATCTTCTAAAATAATATTTACAAGGTGAGATTATTTCTGTTCTTAGTAGGCGGTACGGGTTCGCGAGTCATGCGACCACTCATTATGCAATGTGCCGCTGGCATTCATCCTTTGAATGAGGCTGGTCAGCCCATGCCACTTGAGATTATTCCTATCGTTGTGGATCCTCATAAAGCCAACGAAGACCTCAAGCGTACAGACAATTTGATGCGTTGGTACAAACAGATACGCAGACAATTATATGATGAGCAGGTGGATGTTCCCAAGGGATTCTTCTCCGTGAAGATTTCTACGTTGTCAGACATCCTTCCCAATGGCTCAAACCTGAGTGACACCTTCCTTTTCAACATGGGAGCGATTGAGTCGAAGAAGTTCCAAGACTTCATCAACTATTCTACGTTAGATACGGGCAACCAAGCATTATGCTCCATGATGTTCTCTAATTACCAGTTGAACACCAAGATGGACATAGGTTTCGTGGGTAGTCCTAACATTGGAAGTGTGGCATTGAATCAGTTTAAGGATTCAGAAGAGTTCCGCCAGTTCTCCAACGTATTCCAAAAGAACGACCGTATCTTCGTGGTGAGTTCTATTTTTGGTGGAACGGGAGCTGCGGGTTATCCTATTATCGTGAAAAACATTCGCAATGCGGGTAACAATACTCAAATCAACAATCGTGGTGACTTGCGTGATGCGCGTATTGGAGCATTGACCGTATTGCCCTATTTCAATGTGCAGCAAGATGACAATAGTCCTATCTCCCGTGGCGACTTTATTTCCAAGACCAAGTCGGCATTGTTCTATTATCACGACAACCTGACGGGATTGCGCCAGAACGGTGTGGACCTTCCATTGTCAAAGATCAATGCTTGTTATTACTTGGGCGACCAAGTGCCGAGCAATCCCTATTTCAATGACCCAGGTAACAACGGTCAGCGAAACGATGCTCATTTGGTGGAGTATGTGGGAGCTTTGTCAATATTGGATTTCTTGTCTATCCCCAACGACCAATTGCAGACCGTAGGAGGAAACGCGCAGAATCCTATTTACAAGGAGTTTGGTCTGGGATACGATAAGAGAACTTTGGGATTGATGGACTTCGGTTTGCAGACACGTGCATTGGTGAACCGACAGATGATCAAGTTCCATTTGGCTTACATGTATATTACCAACCAATTGAAAGCTGACATCGGTAGAGGTTATACCCAAGATAAACCAGTTATCAATAATGGATTCTTATCTACCTCATTCTTCAATACGTTGACTGCCGATTTCTATGTGGGCTATCGTCAATGGTTGAAGGAACTGAAAGCCAATCAGCGTAGTTTCACCCCATTCAATCTTGATACAGATAAGTTGAGTGACAGCTTGGTGGGAATAGCACCTAAGAGCGGATTGTTTAAATCTACCATCGATTACAAATCCATGCTTTCTGCTCTCAATAAAGCTTCGCAACAAGCCACAAAATCATCTAAATACGGTACAGACAAAGTTGCATTGAAGTTGCTTGACCTATTGGATGAGACACTTGATAAGTTGGTTGATGACAAATTCAACTCTTTCGTATAATCGTTTACGTCATTCTTTTAACAACGGTAAAACAAAAAGAAAGTGAGCAAAATTCTTTCATACAACAATAAAACTACTGGCGAAGGCTGGATTCCATTGACAAGCCAGTACAATGCAGACGAAATAGACATGATAGACGACCCCAATGGTGGGTTGTCGCAACAACCACGCACAGCCATTCCTTCACCATTTGCACAGATGGACTTGGTGAAAAATGCTTTTAAGCGTCTTTCCATGAACGCTTCCTTGCAGGGAGAGGCTATGGATGAGAAACTGGTTGCCAATGCTTTTGACGTGGCTCAGCTGTTTTTCAACTTCGGTGAAATGCGTAATCAGTTGCGCATCGTGGAATGGAACCGTGCCACTCAATTAGACATGCTCAAGGAATCTCCCCAGCATAAACTACTTGGTGAAACGATAGAGATGTTCCTTGAACAAGATAAGGAGGCATTCAACTTTGACAAGATGGATCGTCTGTATTTCCTCGTTTATGGAAATCAAGTGTTGGGTTCCACTTCTCCTGTCACCTTGTTCATGGCCACTCCCAATGCCAAGGAAGGGGTGTTTCCCATTCCCGTAGAACAAAACGTGAATCTCTTTGATATATGGCGACCTTTATATAAACGTGCGCCGAAGTTCATCAAATATATCTATGCTCTCTTCACAGCTTATCCCGACTTGAAGAAATGGTGTGGCGAGGTGAATGGTTATCTGATTACCAACTTCCTCTTGTTGGCACCTAAGTTGCAAGACGAGATTATCAAGGAAGTGGGCAACCCTACTGCATACGATTATGAGAATATCGAGAAGGCAAAGACATTCTTAGATGCCAATTTCACTAAGATGGAAGAGGGCATTCAAGCACTTGGCGTTCCTTTCTATTGTGTACGTGCGCAAGATATAGAAACATCTATTGCCGCCAGTGATTTCATGATTGTGCCATCAAGAGAGGTGAACGAGCGTTTGCCACTTGTATTGCAGAACCATCTCAATGCTCCGCAGACTGATCCGTTTATCTACATCTCCAGTCCTTGGGATGATTCTACGGTCATCACTCCTGACGATTATGCCGTTTCACCAGATAAGCGTGTCTTACCTGCCACCACCCACCAATATCCTTGGTTGACGGATGATGATTTATTCCAGCCTTCATTGATCAAGTTGGATTATTCCATTGACCGTGATTGTTTCTTCGATGGAAACCTTTCCATTGGTTCTACTGATACGGATGATTGCGACTTCGTGTTACCTTTGAAGCCTTTGTTCTTCAAGTACTTCAATGTGTCAGACCTGTGGGGAACGATAGGAGGAAGACCCAAGTTTGAATTGATTCACAATCAAGTGGGAACAACCGAGACCGTTCAGGTTATCCTGCGTATTCCCGTTCAGAAACAAGGTAAGTTTATCAAGTTGGAACGTAATTACGTAGCGGCTCGCAATGCTGATTTGAGATACGATGTAGCTAACAACCGTGGCTATTTCATTACGGTTCCGTTTGCCATCAGCATATTCCCATTCGTACGTACCATACAAGGCAATCAATACAATGTGCAGTTGGTTGACCGTGCATTAGGATTGTTGCAAAATTACAGTCTGTCGCTTTCGTTCTTCAAGAATGGTTATCTCAACCAAGTGAAAGACGACCAGGTGCTGGCACGTGAACGTAGCTTGAAGTCGGAAAGACGTGTCGGCTCTTGCTATTATAAATTAAATTCGGAGTTTGATTTCATCGACATTACGCTTACGGATGATCGTGGCAGTAGGGTGGCTGAAGGTGTGGTTTGTCCTCGTTGGAACGATTATATCCCAGGACACGAAGCATTTACGTTTGCCGTTGACTTCGGAACAACCAACTCTCACTTGGAGTGTATGAAGTCGGGCAATATGCCAGAACCTATACATCTCAACTCCGTTGCCCGTGAACGATTGATCGCTACCTTATATAATGGTGAGCAAAACCTTTATGATGTGTTCATGAAACAGGAGTTCTTGCCCAAGACAATTGGCGAGAGCTATGGTTTCCCACAACGCACCGTGCTTTCTGAATGTGAAAGACTCGATGCAGAAAACGTTGATACGATTGTGGCATTGGGTGATGCGAATATTCCTTTTATCTATGAAAAGGAGAGTAGTGGATATGGAAACCGCATTGTTGCCAACTTGAAATGGTCAACCGAGATGGCTACTTCAAAGCGTGTCCGTGCTTATCTTACCGAGTTGGCTCAACTGATGCGCACGAAAGTGTTGCTTGAGAATGGTGATATTACCAAGACAAGATTGGTTTGGTTCTATCCATTGTCTATGAAGGTTGGCAATATTCGCAAGTTGGGTGAGATGTGGGAAAAGACGTTCCATGAGGTGTTTGGAGTGAACGTTACTGAGAACAACGTCATTCAAATGCCTGAGTCAGTGGCTCCATATTATTTCTACAAGAGTTCCAGCAAGTTCCGTGGTTCTGCTTCCAATGTGGCAAGTATAGACATCGGTGGTGGAACGAGCGACGTGGTGATTTTCGAGAGCAATGCCCAACAGCCCACCGTGCTTACTTCTTTCCGCTTTGCCGCAAATGTATTGTTTGGAGACGGATTCTCTGAAGTGCCTCATGGCGATTCCAACCCCATGCTTATCAAGTATGTGGATTACTTCAAGCGATTGTTTGATGCTGATGATGAGCGTTACGGAGAACTCAATGGAATCCTCGACGACATTACCAGCAAGAGAAAGAGCGAAGACATCAATACGTTCCTCTTCTCTGTCATCAACAACCAAGCTGTTGCGGGTAACGATGTGTTCTCTTACAACATGCGCCTGAACGAAGACGGTACCCGTAAGATTGTGTTCATCTATTTCTATGTCACATTAATATATTATGTGGCGCGTGTGATGAAACACCGTGGATTGGACAAGCCTCGTTCGGTGATGTTCAGTGGAACTGGTTCCAAGGTGTTGGATATCGTGGGAACAAATCGCGACCTCGACTTGATTACGCAAGCTGTGTTCGAGCGAGTTTACGATGAGAAATATGGTGTTGACGGCTTCTCTGTAGTGATGGAGAAGAACGAACCCAAGCAAATTACTTGTCGTGGCGCATTGATGGAAGTGAGAGAACCAAGTGGTTGCAATAATGTGTCGGAACTGAATAAATTGCTTGACGATTTCGACAGCACGTTGAAGTTCAACTACTCCATGATTGACAAGGAAAAACTTACTTACGATGATATGGCTTCACCAGAGATTCGTGCCAAGATTGTCAATGAGGTGAAGAAGTTCAACGATTTCTTCTGTAACCTTTGCGACCAGATACATGTGGTAGAGCGATTCCTCGTGGATAATAAGTCGCTGACTCGTTTCAAGGAATTGGTCAATAAAGATTTGGACCATCATCTCATCAATGGTTGGAACTTTGTCAATAAGAACGCCGAAGACAAGAATGGCAGTGATCCTATCGAAGACACCGTATTCTTCTATCCTATTATCGGAAGTATTCGTGACAACTTGATTGAAAACTTAATGTAAGGTATCGTTATGGCAAATATGTTTTCGAATATGTTCAACAAAGGTGCTGACCAGAATGAAAATCCTGATCATGCCACGAGTTTGTTGGAAGATCGTGTGCGAACATTGGCTAAACGTATCGAGGAGTTGGAGAAGCGTATAGAATCGTTAGAGAAACAATCCTGCAAAAAAGAGATAGTGGAAGAAGAAAAGATAGCTCCCACAACGATAAACATGGAGCCTGTTACTCTTTCTGAAAACGTACAAGTTGACGAACCTCATCTTGGTTCGCCAACTTCTGTTTCTTCTCCTTCCAAGACCTGGTACTTGGCGGCTCCCTCTGTAGATGGCTCTTTCCCCAGTATTTCTCCACGAGAGCAAATCGGGAAAAGTATCTACCAGCTCACCACATCCGACGACCATAATGGCAGTTTTGTCATTCTCGATTCCAATGATGCCATTGCCACAGCCATGATCAGCGTTTCCCAGTTTATCAAACCTGTGTGCAAGGTAAAAGGTAGTACTGCCCAATATCCACGACATATTATCACGGAGGAGGAGGGTACCGCTGCCAAGGAAGGTGGCGTATGGAAAGTGGTGCGTAAGGCAATTGTGAGATTTGAATAAACGCAAGTTTTTATCGGTGTGATTCAATCAAAAAGACTATTGTCTTGGCTCCTTGACTCCTTGAAACTTCTGAACTACAAAGAAGTTGAGCAAATGCGAAACTTAAGTAATAACCTTAAAAACCAAGTAAAAGAGTGATTGTTAAATGTCCTAAATGCCGATTCAAGTATGAGACACCCGTGGCACCAGGGGTGAAAGAACTCTCGTGTGTATGTAGCCGATGTGGTTTCCCTTTCACGTATGCCGTTCCTGAGGATGTGCAGAATGAAGTTCATCAAGAGTCAACCTCTCATACCCAACAACCATCTTCCAACGTTCAGAGGGAAAGATATAATAACCGACCAGATTACAGACAACGTAAGCAAAACTCATACGAACCCAAGCCCACTTACGAATATGATGAGGGAGGTGAGGTACAAGAGTATCAAGAGCCTCCTACATATAAGTTTCCTGCAAGCAAGAGACAAGGATGTGCCCGACAGTTCTTCATCGTATTCATCATTGCGTTGGTGTTCTTGGTTTTTGGCTTGCGCCATTATTATTACGAGAAATCCTATACGGCTGAAAGTCTCACCGCTCAGGAAATGCCGAAGATGACGGAGACGAATGATCTGTTGGCGGAAACTCCTCGTGAAGAATCGTCCGAGGAAGACGAGTTTGTTGAAGTACGTCCCGAAAGACCACCACAATGGTTGCAAGGTAGTTGGACGGTAGATACTCCTGAAGGTCCCATCAACATCTTCATCAAAGGTAACCATATCGCTGAGTCGTTTAAGGGTGAGACCCAGTCTGGCACGTTCTATTATGCTGATGGTAAACTCTTTTGCAATTTCGGTAATAATGAAGAGACGGTCAGACTTGTCAACTTACAACGTCAGCAAATTGATGCAGGAGGTGGATTGTTGATGGAAAAGAGAGACTACTGATAGTCATGATCAAAACCTTATATAACCAAATCGGGGAATACAAGTTACCCTCGCTTCTAACGCCTCTCTTCACAGCATTGGAAGTGGTGATGGATGTGCTGATTCCTTACGTCACCGCCATGCTGATTGACAAGGGAATCAATGCGGGTAACGTTCAAAATGTTTATTTCTATGGATTGGTTATGTTGGGTATGGCTTTTCTGAGTCTTGCCTTTGGTATTCTTGCCGGTAGGTTTTCCGCTTATTCCTCTACGGGCTTTGCTGCCAATCTCCGCAAGGCGATGTATCGTAATATCCAGCGTTTTGCCTTTTCGGATATTGATAAATACTCTACGTCGGGTTTGGTTACACGAATGACGACGGATGTCAACAACCTGCAAAATGCTTACCAGCAGATTCTCAGGGTTACCGTCCGTGCGCCATTCCGGTTGATATTGTCCATCGTGATGTGTCTGGTCATCAACATCCGCATGAGTTTGATTTTCATCGTGGCTTTGGTCATCCTCTCGCTTGCCTTGACGTATATTATTTCCCATGTCTCTAAGTTGTTTACGCAGGTCTTCCAGCAATACGACCAACTCAATTCCAGTGTTCAGGAAAATGTGAGTGCCATTCGTGTGGTAAAGGCTTTCGTGCGTGAAGATTATGAGCAACTCAAGTTTTCCAAGGCAGCGCAAGGCTTGTACAACCTTTATGTCAAGGCAGAAAACCTCATGGCATTCAACCATCCCATCATGAATATGGTGGTTTATGGATGTATCATCGCCCTGTCGTGGTTTGGAGCCCATTTCATTGTCAACGGCACGTTAACCACGGGCGAGCTCACTTCTCTCTTTACTTACGTGATGTCTATCCTCATGTCGTTGATGATGCTGAGCATGATTTTTGTCATGCTTACCATGAGTGCGGCAAGTGGTCAGCGAGTGGCTGAAATAATCAATGTACAACCAGACATTGTCAATCCCAAGAATGCAGACAAGGTAATCACCGATGGACGTATCGAATTTAACCACGTCAGTTTTGCCTATCACGAGAAGTTGATTTATCCCAAGATAGGTAAAAGCAAGAATAAGAGAAAGTCTAAGAAATCGAGTGGGGAAGTGGAACATTCCAAGACTCCCATCGTGCAGCCTGATTATGCGCTGAGCAATGTTGACTTCAAGATTGCGGCTGGAGAGACGATTGGCGTCATCGGTGGTACGGGCAGTGGTAAGTCGTCGCTCGTCAATCTGATTAATCGTCTATACGATGTGTCCAAAGGTTCTGTCTTCGTGGGCGGAAAGGATGTGCGTACATACGATTTGGAATCTTTGAGAAATGCCGTTTCCGTGGTCTTGCAGAATAATGTCTTGTTTTCCGGAACCATCATAGACAATCTGCGTTGGGGAAATGGAAATGCCACGTTGGAAGAATGTCAACATGCTTGTCAGTTGGCACAGGCTTCAGAGTTTATCGACCCTCTTCCCGATGGTTACAACACGTGGATAGAACAGGGAGGTACCAACTTCTCAGGTGGTCAGAAGCAAAGGCTTTGCATAGCGCGTGCTTTGCTGAAGAAGCCCAAGATCCTGATTCTCGATGATTCTACCAGTGCTTGCGATACGGCTACAGACGCTAAGATACGTGTGGCATTTAAAACCCAATTACCAGGTACCACCAAATTGATTATCGCACAGCGTATCTCCAGTGTTCGAGATTGCGACCGCATCATGGTGATGGATAATGGCAAGTTGGTGGGCTTTGACACACATGAGAATCTGTTGAAAACCAATTCCATCTATCAGGAGATTCACAGAATACAAACAGAAGGTGGTGGTGATTTTGATGAACCGTCTGCCAACGGTTCTTCATCTAAACGGAAAGGAGGTAAGAAATGAGAGGAATGCCGTTCGACCGACAATCTCGTGGGCGTGGAGAGAATCTTTCTGCTGCCGAGCTTTCCGCATCTCGCAAAGACACATTGCTCCGTCTCTTGCGTTATGTCATGAAGAATTACAAGTTCTCTTTGCTTACCGTGGCGGTATGTATCATCATCACTTCCTTGACCACTACAGCTTCTACCTTGTTTACAAGGACGTTGATAGACGATTACATCGTTCCGCTCACCCAGGTTGACAATCCTCAATATGCCTCACTTGCACAGGTGTTGTTTAAGTTAGGCATCATTCTCTTCATAGGCGTGGTGTGTTCATATACGTATAATCGTTTGATGATTTATGTCACGCAAGGCACGATGCTCCGTTTGCGCAACGACATGTTTTCCCACATGCAGTCTTTGCCCATCAAGTATTTCGATACCCATTCGCATGGCGACATCATGTCCACTTATACGAACGACGTAGATACATTACGCCAGGTCATCAGTCAAAGCCTTCCCAGTGCGTTCAGTTCCGTGATTACCATCGTCGTCACGTTCACTTCCATGATTGTCTTGAGTGTTCCCATGACATTCGTTTCTATCTTCATGTCAGTCGTCATGATTTATGCCACCACTCGCTTGGGCAAGATGTCTCGCTCGCATTTCAAGGCGCAACAGCAGAATTTGGCCAAGGTGAACGGCTTTATCGAAGAGATGATGACGGGGCAAAAGGTTGTGAAGGTGTTTTGCCATGAGGATGAGGCGATAGATCAGTTCGAGAAAATCAATGAAGACCTGCGCTCCAGTGCGTATCATGCCAATAAGATAGCCAATATCGTGATGCCTGTCAATGGCAACTTGGGCAATTTAGGATATGTGTTGATAGCCGTGGTAGGAGCTACGTTGTCCTTGTCGGGTTATATCGAACTGAGTTTGGGAACGTTGGTGTCATTCCTTACGCTCAACAAGAATTTCACGCAGCCCATTTCTCATGTCAGTCAGCAAATCAATAGTGTCATCAATGCTTCTGCTGGTGCCGAACGGGTCTTTGCCATGTTGGATGAGATTCCCGAAGAAGATCACGGCACGGTGGAATTGCAACATCCACAAGGTGCGGTGAAGTTTGACATGGTAGATTTCGGCTATATTCCTGAGAAGCAAGTGCTTTTCGATATCATCTTAGACACCAAGCCTGGGCAGAAGATTGCATTTGTCGGTGGTACAGGAGCTGGTAAGACCACCATCACCAATCTCATCAATCGTTTCTACGACATCCAGGACGGAAAGATTCATTACGACGGAATCAATATCAACGACATCAACAAGCGTTCCTTGCGCCAGTCGCTGGGTATGGTATTGCAAGATACCCACCTCTTCACGGGTACGGTGATGGATAACATCAGGTATGGTAAGTTGGATGCCACTGACGAAGAATGTGTGAATGCCGCCAAGATGGTAGGTGCAGACAGTTTTATCCGTCGTTTGGCTAACGGTTACGAAACGATGCTTACCGGTGATGGAGGCAATCTCAGTCAGGGAGAGCGACAACTGTTGGCGATAGCTCGCACCGCAATAGAGAATGCACCTGTATTAATCTTAGACGAAGCCACGTCAAGCATAGACACACGTACCGAACAGATGGTGCAGTACGGCATGGACTCACTGATGAAAGGCAGAACCACGTTTGTCATTGCCCATCGTCTGTCAACGGTGCGAAATGCCGATTGTATCATCGTCCTTGAAAAGGGCAGGATCATCGAACAAGGCACTCATGACCAATTGCTTGCCATGAAAGGTAAATACTATCAATTGTACACGGGAAATGAGATATAGCCATCGCGATCAGGAAATTCTTCATCTTGCCATTCCCTCCATCATTTCCAACATCACCATCCCTCTTTTGGGATTGGTCGATTTAGCCATTGTGGGCCATATCAGCAACGAGACGCTTATCGCCGCTATCTCGGTAGGTTCCATGATTTTCAATGTCATCTATTGGATATTCGGTTTTCTTCGTATGGGTACGAGTGGACTTACCTCTCAGGCGCTTGGCAGAAGAGACTTTCATGAGGTGATGGTGTTGTTGCGCCAGTCGCTTACCATCGGTTTGATGGTAGCGTTCACCTTTGTCATTCTCCAGTCGGTCATCTGGTGGATCACCACAGGGTTGATGCAACCCTCTGCCGAGATTACTCCCCATGTGCGTACCTATTTCAATATCTGTATATGGGGTGCGCCAGCCATGCTCAGTCTGTACGGTCTTTCAGGATGGTTTATCGGGATGCAAAACACGCGTGTTCCCATGATGGTTTCCATTCTCCAGAACATCATCAACATCATGGCAAGCATGGTTTTGGTGTTTGTCTTCAAGATGAAGATTGAGGGGGTGGCAATGGGAACGCTCATTGCCCAATGGAGTGGCTTCATCATAGCCCTGTTCTTGTGGCTGAAATACTATGGGCGATTGCGTAAATACCATGAGGCACAATCGTGGAGCACCCTTTTTCATTATCGTACATACCTTCCCTTTTTTCGAGTCAACCGCGACATATTCTTACGCACCCTCTTCCTCGTATCAGTATTTTTGTTCTTCACTTCTGCAGGAGCACGTCAAGGAGACATGATTTTGTCTGTGAATACGTTACTCATGACGTTTTTCACTCTTTTCTCCTATATCATGGATGGTTTTGCCTTTGCGGGTGAGGCATTGGCAGGAAAGTATTACGGAGCCCACAATGCCAAGGCATTCGCTGATGTCTGTCACCGTCTTTTCAAATGGGGTGGAGCTATGATTATCTTGTTTACCATAGCCTACTGCATAGGAGGAAAGTCGTTTCTATATCTTCTTACCGACAGTCAGGAGGTTATTGCTGCTGCCAGTCCTTATTGGGGATGGACGTTGTTGATTCCTTTATCGGGGATGGCAGCCTTCGTTTACGATGGCATCTTCATTGGTATAACGGCTACGAGGGGAATGTTGATTTCCTGTGCCTTGGCAGCCGTTTCGTTCTATGCCGTCTATTTCTTTCTTTTCCCATTCATCCACAACCATGCTCTTTGGCTTGCACTCGTCATCTTCCTCGCCATGAGAGGATTCTTGCAATGGGGGTATTTAAGAAGAAAAGCAGTATAACCGTTCTATGTGTATTTGTCATACTCCATGTTATTAACTAACAAGAGTAACATCATTGGTAACCGATGGTCACTATATAAGAAACCATCGGTTACTATATAAGTAACCATCGTTTCCTTAGCTTGTGAACGAATGGTCTCTGTCTCGTTGTATTTGTGCTATTACCTTCTTGTGTGCAAACTTGTGCATCCTGATGCAGAAGAAGATAAGGACGATGAAACAAACACTGCCCACGTAGGGATTCACCATTCCGCTCAATGCCAAGGCATCATATACGCCATGAGCAAGAACGGGTATGAGGAGAATGAGGATTCGTACACGAGGGGAACGGTCAACGAAATGATACAACGAATAATAATAGCCCATCAATACACCAAACGCATAGTGTCCTGGAACGGCAAGGAGGGCACGACTGATAGCCACAGATTGCCATTGCTCGATATTGCTGTATAGATAAGTGACGTTTTCTAATGCCGCAAAGCCAATGCCGATGCTTACGGCATAGACTATTCCATCGAAATGTTCATCATAATAAGGATTGTTCCTTAATATCAGCCATAGCGCCAACAACTTAAACCCTTCTTCGGGCAAAGCTGCCACGAAAAAGGCTTCAAGGGTGGTACCTATCAAGCTGGTTGGACCTCCGTTAACGCCAAACAAAAGGGAGTTGACAGCAAACTCTAATAAAGAAACGGGGAATGCTATTCCTATTCCATATAATACGGCTTTGACAAGCAATGGGGTAGGTTCTTTTTTCTTGTCTTGCTGCCATACATAAACCCATAGCGCAATGGCTGGGAAAAGGGCTGCAATGAGAATCGTTAAATCTGCCATGTCGTTGTGATGTTTATTTCTTCAACCTGTCGTCAAAAATAGTTATCGTTCACAACAAAGATAATTATTATACTTCAATTATCATACTATAATAATCATATTATAATAATCTTTAACGGTTTTGTTTTTCCCTCTTTCTTCTCTTACACAATGTTAACTTAGGAAGATGTCTGTCTTGATGTTATAAATTGATTTGATAAAAAAATAAAATATTTATATATTTATAAAAAAAATGATTAACTTTGTAAACATTATAAATATTATGAATATAGGAGTTCCACATATTGTTCAGTATCAGGGGTCTAAAAGAATACTTGCCCCTCAGATTCTTAATTTTTTGCCGCACAGGTTTAATCGATTGATTGAACCATTTGCGGGAATGGCAGCTATAACTATTGCTGTGGCTAAACAAAAAAGAACACAGTCATTCATCATTAATGACATTAATTCTCCATTAATAAATGTATTGCGCTCAGCAATAGAAACTCCCAATGAATTGATAGAAAAGTATTCTGTACTTTGGAATATGCAATTTGTATATCCACAAGGAAGTGTTGAACATTATTATAAAATTAGAGAGGATTTTAATAATGGTGATCAATCTGCTGAGAATATGCTTTATTTATTAGCAAGGTGTGTAAAGGGTGCCGTTAGATATGGCAGTAACGGTCTTTTTAATCAGTCTCCTGATAAGAGACGTAATGGGACATCCCCAATAACATTGAGGAAGAATGTTATTGAAATATCAAGTATTTTAAAAGGTAAAGCTCTGTTTTATTCAAAAGACTATCAAGAGATTTTAAATATGGCAACTTGTGGAGATATTGTTTATTTAGATCCACCATATCAAGGAGTTTGTAGCACACGTGATAATAGATATTTTTCTGGTATAAAATATGATGATTTTGTTTGTGCAATAGATAAGTTGAATCAAAGAAACATTGACTTTGTCATTAGTTATGATGGAAAGTGCGGAGATAAAACTTATGGTAATGATTTACCAAGAGATCTTAATTTAAAGAAAGTCCTGTTAAGAGCAGGATTGTCCAGTCAGTCATTATTATTAGGCAAAAAAGAAACCACGTTCGAATCATTATATATAAGTAGAGGTTTGTCTCAAAACGTTATTGTCCCACCACAACAACAACAAACATTTGATTTCTTACAGACATGAACTTAACAAAAGATTTTTTAGAACGTCTTAATGCTGTAACAGCCAAAAGACCTAAGACCGTAATCCAGTTTATTCTCAAACACGGATATGTTACAACTGAGGATTTACAAAAATTGGGTTATAAACATGCGCCACGTGCTGCCAGAGATGTAAGAGAATTAGGCATACCATTAGTTACTTTTAGGATAAAGAATGCTAATGGTAAAAATATTGCAGCATATAAATTTGGTGACGCTACAGAATTAAAGGAGCAGCATTTTAAGGTAACTGGAAGAACGGCTCTTTCAAAAGCTCTAAAGAAAGCATTGGTAGATAAGTATGGAGCGGTTTGTTTTATTTATCTTCAACGGATGGATGAAAGCCAATTGCAAGTTGATCACCGTGTTCCTTACGAAATAGGAGGTGAACAAGATACAAACAATATAGATTGTTTTATGCTTCTTAGTCCATCAGCTAATAGAGCAAAATCCTGGACATGTGAACATTGCCCTAATTGGGAAAGAAAAGACTATGATTATTGTGTGAGTTGTTTTTGGGCTCATCCGGAGAAATATACACATATTGCAGACAAGGAACAAAGACAAATTATAATAACTTATACTGGTAATGAGATAGAGGATTATTTACGATTAATAGAATATGTTGGTATAGAGAAGGCTGAAGATACTATCAAACAACTAATAAAGAAATATATTTTAGAGCAATAATGAGTTACAATAATATAATACGATTACTTTTTATCTGCCTTGGCAATATCTGTCGTTCTCCTGCCGCAGAGGGAGTGATGAAAGCCATTGTGAAACGAGAGGGAAGGGAGCAGGATTTTTTGATTGACTCAGCAGGAATAGGTGGGTGGCACGTAGGCGACTTGCCCGACTCTCGTATGCGCAGACATGGAGAGATGAGAGGATATCAGTTTGATTCCAGAGCCAGGCAGTTCTCACGCAAAGACTTTGCCGACTTCGATTACATCTTCGTGATGGACCATGAGAATTACAGGGCTGTCACCTCTATGGCTCGGACCCAAGAAGACAGGCAAAAGGTAAGGATGCTGACGGATTTTCTCACTCATCATCGTGGTGCTGCCACTGTTCCTGATCCTTATTATGGTGGTGACAAGGATTTTGAATATGCACTCGATTTGATAGAAGATGCCTGTGAGAACCTATACCTCTCACTTACATAATTCATTGATTTAAGTCATAAAATGATGATTTTTATTAGAAAAAGTGACGAAATAATAATATTTTGTCACTTTTAAGCATAATTTTCGTAACTTTGCATCCGATTTTCTTTGAGTCATCAGTAAACCTTGATGTTTCATGGTGACTACATAGGTAAAAAGAATGTTATGAAGAAAGAGTATTTGATTTACAAACTGAGCGACGAGGTAAAAAACTCATGCAAGATTGACAATGAATTATTCGGCAAGTTTGGTGTAAAACGTGGCTTGCGCAATGAAGACGGAAGCGGCGTACTGGTGGGACTGACCAACATCGGTAACGTGGTAGGATACGAGCGAGACGCTGACGATAAGCTCAAACCTACACAGGGAAAACTCTACTATCGTGGATATAGCTTGGAGGATTTGGTAGAGCCTTTGCTTCGAGAGAAACGATTCGGTTTTGAGGAAATAGCCTATCTGTTGCTTTCCGGTAGTTTACCTGATGCGGAAGAACTGGAAGCATTTAAGGAATTGCTCAATGAGAACATGCCCCTCGACCATCGTACCATTGTACATATCATCGACCTGGAAGGCTCTGACATCATGAACATCTTGGCTCGATGTGTATTGGAAATGTACACTTTCGACCCCAATCCAGATGACATCTCACGGGATAACCTCATGCGTCAAGCCATTGAGTTGATTGCCAAGTTCCCGACTATCATATCCTACGCATACAATATCTATCGTCATTCCGTTCAAGGACGTTCTCTACATATCCGTCATCCCAAGGAAAATGCCTCTATCGCAGAGAATTTCCTCTACATGATCAAACATGAAGACTATACCGAACTGGATGCGAGAGTACTCGACCTGCTGCTGATTATCCAAGCCGAGCATGGTGGAGGTAATAACTCTACGTTTACCGTTCGCGTAACATCATCTACTTGCACAGACACGTACAGCAGCATTGCAGCAGGTATCGGTTCGCTGAAAGGTCCGTTGCACGGAGGTGCCAACATCAAGGTGGTGAAGATGTTCCATCACTTAAAGAACCAAATCTCTGACTGGAAGAACACCGATGAGATAGATACCTATCTGAACCGTATGCTGAACAAAGAGGCATACGATAAGAGCGGACTCATCTATGGCATTGGCCACGCCGTCTATACCATGAGCGACCCACGTGCGGTAGAGTTGAAGAAGTTGGCTGGTGAGTTGGCGAAGGAAAAGGGACGTGAAGATGAATACGAATTTCTGAAGCTGATCGAGCAAGAAGGTATCAAGTGTGTCAGTGCAAAGCGTAAGACACACAAGCCCATTTGCGCCAACCTTGACTTTTACAGTGGATTTATCTATGAGATGATAGGATTGCCCGATGAGATCTATACCCCCATCTTTGCCATGGCGAGAATAGTGGGATGGATGGCACACCGAATAGAAGAACTCAACTTTGAAGGTCGTCGTATCATCCGACCAGCTTACAAGAATATACTTGACAGTAAAGAATATATACCTATCGACGAACGATAGGTATATATTTTTTATGATTGATGATGTACACGTTGTTTCGTGGCAGAGCGTTGGTCAACCATTGTCTGCTATTTCCCATCGCTTGTCCCTGGATATTATAGATGGTTTCGTTGGAATCGACACCCACGTTTTGGGTGGATATACCATCAGTAGAAGACTGAACCCTCAAGAGTGAGACAGAACAGAAGCTCACCCATTGATGAGCCGACTGTGTGGATGCTTGCAATGAAACGTCACACACACCATCTTTCTCCATGACAAAAGGGATGTATCGCCATTCCCATCCTCGTCCAGCGTTGAAGTTTGCATACGTTCCTTCCGATGAAAAATTGGTATTGCCATTGACGTCAATACCATAGCCAGTGTCACCGTTGTGAGGAAAAGAAACAGAATCGTGCCCAACGCTCATGGAGGCAATGACGGAAGTGGAACTCCTACCGGCAACTTTCAACAAGTATTTGCCAGCAGGGAGAGAAAGGGTTTGCTTATAGGATATGTTCCAAGACGACTTTCCCCAATTAGAGCCGCTTTGCTCCATATAGGTAGATGTAGTGGTACCATCCCAATGCTGTCCGCTATTGACACTTGTACCCCCCGTTTCGGTCCACATCCCAACATATTGAGCTGTGACATCCTCATCGTAAGTGGCGTTTACTTGTGTAAATTCAGCCGTCTTCAGTCGTTTCACCATCTCTTTTATTTCGTTTACCGTGGCTTGATCATTGGCGAGAAGTGATGTAGCTTCAGAAACATCAACAGACAATTTTACTGCTTGTTGTATTTCGTCTTTCAATTGACCGATATATTCGTCTTTCATCTTTTTGTCAATGGCAGCTTGAATATTTGCCACTTCCTCATCAGTGAGAAGAATCACCGAACCATGACGCGGAGTAAACATACCACCCGTGGTGGTGTTTTGCTTGAAAGTAAACGTGTTGAGGTCGGTACTTGTACAGAATTGGTAATAGCCACGACTGTAACAGTCGTACATCAATACCCAGGTCTTACCGTCGAGCAACTTAAACACGCCAGCACCCTCTACGGCAACATTCGTCTGCTGAAGTCTTCCAGACATGTTGCCCCATTGACTTCCCAATGCCGTTCCCTCTGGAGCCGTAAGAGTTTTAGCCGTTACTTTCAAGATGCCCCCCTTATCCTCGTTCTTGAAGAAACCATGATACAATCCATCAGCATCATTATAGACAATATCCATGTCGATGACAGAATAACCTAAATCGAAAAGCAACGTAGGCTCTCCCTCAAGGTCGGTGAAGTCTTCGTTAGCATAACAATAAAACACTTGATCGTAAGGAATGCTTCCGTCGTTGGTAAGCAAAGAGAAATAAATCATATATTTCCCTGCCACTGGGTCGTAAATGGTTTCGGGAGCCCACACACGAGTAACGTTAGCGAAATGAGTACCAGCATATTTCTCAGGGAAATGAACAGTAGCGTGCTGCCAGTTCACCAAGTCCTTTGATTTCATCAGTACCATGCCACGGTTGCTTGACCATCCCTCAGCACTTTTCATGTCGGTAGCCACCATATAGAAATAACCGTCGTGTCCACGCAAGAGATGAGGATCGCGCAATCCTTTCTTGATAGAAACGGAATCGGCGGAGATTATCATCTTACCGTCGTTCATGGGAGTATAGTCAAATCCATTGTCAGACAAAGCGTAGTAGATATTCTCATTATTGTTGTCTGGGAAATAAGAAAAGAGATAGGTGGTATAGTTGGCAGCTTTCTTATACAGTCTTACATTATCTATATATAATAAGGTGTTGTTGGCTGCCCCCACGCTTGCCGAAGAACCATAGCCTAACGACAAGGTAACGTCAGACTCTTGCGTCAGGGTAATATCGTAACAAATGTTTTCCCAGGTATTGGAAACAGTGGGGTAACGGTAATCAGTGACAGAACCATACTTGACACCCGTAAGAGACGTGTTTACATTGCCCCCACTTGTTGTGATAGAGTTTCCATTGTTTGCGGTTTCATTAGGACATTCATACTTCATGTCCAATAACAGGCGGTAGGTACCAGCAGGCAGATGAATCTTTTGTGAGATTTGGTTGTTGCCCTTGTCCCATGAGTTGAGAACCGTCAATACCCTGTCACCCTTCTTGTCATCGTCCATCATTCCAGATGTCTTGGCTGCATAATTGCCTACATTGCTTGGACTGACGCAATAAAGAGAGTTGGAGTAGGGCATAGAATACATTCGGCAATAGTTAGAACCACTACCCAGAGCGTTGCCAGCAGACCATCCCTGCACAGGAAGGATGTTTGGCCATTTGGCATTGATGGCACTAACGCTGTTGGTATAGCAATTCTCAAACGTAGCACCATTAGACGTGATGTTCTTCGACAACGTAGCATACGTATTGTCTTCCTCAAAGTTTGGATTCTTCAAGTACATCTGAGTAATGTCTTCATAACCCTTCGTCAATTCCTGCTTCTTGTTTTCTGGAAACGTGGCATCAGATTCTACTTTGATGCTTTCGTTCTCAATCGTTACCTTCACAGCCTTACCCGCATTGATGCTTGTGGTCTTGGTAAGAGATTTTCCATTGTCAACGGCATTGATGATGATATTGGCATTTTGCAATGCTTCAACATACATGACATCGTTATTGTCTTTATCTTGTATTGCCTTGATGTTGTTTCCCTTGATGTAGTATTTCAACGTGTTGCCAATGCTATGATTCTCCTCAACGACAAATTCCGCCGTAGATTGAGAACTGTTGATGGATGTTTCGCTTGTAAATACGGGAGCACCTTGTTCGCAACTGAGAGTCGACAACTTGCATTTCTCATCGCTGGAAAAGTTGCATAAGAACAAATACCGTGTACCATCAGGATCTGCGGCGATAACACCGTTCCATCCAGTGGGAACGACCGATGTGAGCACTTGCAATTGTTGGTTCATCGCCTTGGTCTGCTCAGCTGTGATGTTGCTGTAGTAAACCAAGTTACGAGTGTCAATGACATTTCCTGCCGTAAACGACCTGCTCTTTGATGAATACATCGGGTACAACTTAGCGGTATTGATGGAGTTGTTGTTGGCAATGTCTCCGAATGCAATTTGTTTGTTGTTCTTTCCAATGATTCCCACGGCATTGTCCACATTTACCCAGTCGCCAGACAGTACGGTAAACGTCTTACCGTCTAATTGCTTATGTGTTCCTTCTGTATAGATTGTCCGCTTGGTCTTGGTGAACTCATCGACGCTGATTGCCGTTAGTCCACCTTTCTCCGCGGTAATTGTTCCTGCATTGTTGGCACGAACATAGTCCAAGTAAATCACGGCATTGCCAGGCGTAGAGTAGATGGCAAAACGATTGTTGAGTGTAGCATCATTGGTATTCAACTCACCATTCATCGTATAACTGTTTCCTTGTAAGTTGTAGATTCCACTTACTACGGGAGAGGCATTGGTGGCTTTTCCGCTTACCTCATACCAACCAATGATATTACCCGTGTTATTGCTACGATAAGGAACGATGATTTTATTTTTGTCAACGCTGTTGGCTGCGATATATCCCGTATAGCTCTTCAATCCCGTACTCCAACTAAATGTGGTGAATCGGTCTTTAGAAGAAGCGCGAACCACGTTCTGTGTGGTAAACAACTTAGCATCAGCATATTTGTTGGTAAATTCATCCCATGTGGTAGGAGTGATGGCTTGCGTTGACATCACCTCGTGCATGAGCCAAGTCATCATGACTCGATGAGCCTCTACACCCATTCTTCTTGCACCTACGTCTGCGCGGAGAAGCCAACTGCCATCTTTGGTGGTTTGTTGACGAGCTTTGATAAACTTATAGGCTAAGTTTTCGAGCATCAACGCATCAGCATCCTGCAAGAAACAAGCATTGGTGGAATAACTGGTGATTTGGTCAAACAAGAACAAACTCCAGTCGTTGCCATTGGGCATTGCCAATTCGCCATCAGCCAAAGCCAACCAATTGAGAACTTCTTTCTGAACCTTGAGATTATTGTGCATCAGCGCATTTGTCTTCCATTTCTCTTTCCCATGAATATCTTTTTGGAATAGTTTCAAAGCCAAGGCAGCCTCGCCCAATTCCTGCATCACCACGTTTTGATAAGAGGTATGGAAATAATTGTGGTTTTGCAATGTATAGTCGTTGTAAAGGTTCTGTCCTTTATATAAATTGGCTACGGTCTTGTTGTCATAGTCGGGGTCGATTACCGTGTTGTCTTTAGCATCATCAATATGCGAGTAGCTGTTGATGGCAAACTCACGCAAACGGTTATACCACTTGTCTGCTAAAGCATCATCCGGGAACAATCCTAACGTAACGGCTAACACGTCAGCTTCCCATCCGTTTTCTTCAGATTTCGTGTCACCATCGAATTTCGTTGGAATGGTGCGGTTTAATTCATAGTTGCATTCCGCTTTGAGTAATGCCTTCACATAACCCTTTTGGGCTTCGCTGAGCTTGTCCCATTGGAAGAATGCTGAATAAGCAACGGACATAGCCCAAAGAGAACTCTCCCATACGTTATCACTGGTAGATACTGAGCCCCAGTAATTGTTTCCTGAACAAGTCTTGAGCTTGTTTGCCTTGTGCGTGGAGTAAGCAAATACCAGTGATTTCATGGCGATGTCTTCTATCTTATTCCATGTGACACCTGTAGGTAAGGTGACTTTACCCTTTGCATATTTAGCCAGGAAAGCACAAATCATACTGAGGTCGGCATTGGGACGAACACCTTGTTCATTATTGCCCATTGTATTCTCACCCTTGAAGCATCCGCATTGTTCGTTGATACTATTCGGTGAGGAACACTCCTGGAAGTCGTTCACCATATAGGTAGTAAAATTGGCAAGCATTTGCAACAAGTCTGACTTCATGGTAGATTCGTTGACGAACTCATTGGTTATCACTCCTTCTGTCACACTACTGACGTCAGATTCTGTTGGGTCTTCAGGTTCTACATAGTCGTCGCTTAATCGGTAGAGATGAATATTGTCAAGCATCACACAACTACCTCCTGAAACCCAATTCACTTCCATTCCAATCTCGATGTTGCCCGCTTTCTCCATGTCGAACACCAACTCAGATGTTGTCCAAGCCAAACTACTCATGAATCCTTGGGAACCCTGAGTGAAAGGAATTGACAGGGAGTTGGCTTGGGCAGTCAACTTCAATGAGGATGTAGCCGAGTTGGCATATCCCGAACGGTGAGCCACAGTCAGTTTGTATTTTCCTGCCGAAAGGTTTTGAATGGTTTGTTGAAGGGTTGTAGTACCTCCAGACCATCCTTGGCGAAGATAATAAGCATACGATCCATCAGCCAAGGTGGTTACCTTTCCGAAATTATTATCCGTGTAGCAATCCTTGTTTACCAATAATTGAGTCACGGCTGTTCCTCCCGTTGTCCATCCCGTGGGTGAGGTCAACGTATATCCTCTCAATCCATCTGCGGAATTATTGACAACGCTAAGAGAAGATATGTCGTCGTTTTCGAAAGATGGGTTGACGATATATTTTTCCGTTACGTCTTCTTGTTCGGTTGCTGCTTTTCTCATAGAATGCGACTGTTCTGAGGTGGAGGCATTCATCCATGTGGCAAAACAACCTATTCCCGATAATGTCATGATGGCAATTGCCAACAATGTTATTCTCTTTCTCATGGTTATATGGATTTATTTGTTGATAATCTTTTTGATAGATTTTGTTTGGTCTTTTACTATTTGTATTCCTTTGGTATTTGGAGAGATTTTCCTTCCATTCAAGTCGTATCTCCTTGCAGTATTATTATCCTCATTGGCAATCTGGTTGATACCCATAGCTTGTATCATCCATGTGGGCCAATCCTTAGAGAACGTTTCACTTGTTGCCGTTTTCCCCTTGATGTCTTTTATGGTCATTCTGAGAGTCAGGTTTGAGGGATTTGCCAGATAATAGGGTAGCAGAACATCTGTGTTAGCATCTAAAATCACGCTAAAGGTGTTGTTGTCGAAAAGTTCTCTTTCGTCAATCGTACGGAAAGGCTGCCACGTACCATCTTCTTTTTGTGCCTCTATGGTCAAAACGTCAGTTTGATCTACGTTCTCGTTTCTTACGGAGAGTTTTGCCGTATGGTTGCTATTTACCCATGTCAATGAAGTTAATGCAAATTCGGTCTTTCCACTTTTGATGTTGAATCCCCACCAGTTGGGAATCTTCTGCATCTTAGCATTATAAGCGAAGTGTGGCTTCACGTCTCGGTAAGCTTGACCAGCAGGATTTACCCACCAACTTTTCTTGTCATTGTCCCAAGTAAGAACGGCTAAATGCCAATCATCCCAATTGTAGATGCAATAGCGTTCAATGAAGGGCGCATTTTCCAACATCTGTACCAACTTGGCAATCTTTTCGCCATTGGCAGAGTATGAGGGCTTTGTCTCCTTTGTCCATGAAGCACCGTTGTTAAACTCTGTCAACCAGATAGGTCTTCCCGTTGCATCGTAAATAGCTTTCAGTTGATTATACCAAGAGTCAATATTGGCAGCTTCATTGGTTCCCCAATAAGCATGGAAGGTAACAAAGTCGCACCTGTAAGCCATGTCGTCTATATGACCAATGTATTCCTTCAGCCACGACGCATCAGTGGGACAAGGAGAGCCAATGCGCATACCAGTGGTTTGGTAGCGAGGGGTCCACGTTGTGGCTGTCCATGCCCCTACCGTACCGTGTTTGTTTTCATTGCAAGAGCAGTTGGTATGTTGTTCAGGATGATCTGGTTCATTGATAGAAAGCATGTGTGTACTCTCTGTCTTGGCGGTAATGGATGAAATGGAAGGCCAATACTGATGCGTGTTCATGGGTACATATTCCATGTCGAGTTGATTGTTTTTATCTGCACTCCATGTGTAAAACCAAGTTGTTTTCACCAGCGCTCCTTCTGTGTTGATGGCACCTTGTCCTTCAGTGCTGCTCCATCCTTTCTTAGAGACGTAATTCCATTTTTTGATGTTCACGTAAGAGATTCTTCTGTTGAGAGCCGTAGGCAATTCGTTGACAATGAGGTCCTGATGGTCAGCGACAAATACCCTACTATACCCCGTTCCGTCTTTTGACGTGGCAACGGTAGCCATATATCCACGTTTCAATACAAAACTACTGATGCGATTGTTCGACAAGTCAGTATCTCCCAAAGAATTAGCCCCCGTAAACATAGGATAGTTGTCTCCCATACATGACGGTTCTTCATATCCGGTAAAAGGCAAGTAAGTTGATTGGTTTTGAGGAATTACAACGGCACCATCTAAATAGATGGCCACCCTACAATTATAGCCGTTCTTAGCTACTTCTCCATGGATGGAAATGTTAGAGAGATATTTGTTTACCACTTCGGATGGTCTTACGTTTTCCAGAATCAACCACGCATCTTCGTGATTCAATTGGATTTGACAATTACCCATCGGAATGGCGTTGGTCACATGATAGTCAATGGCACTATCAAGTACCAACACATCATTTCTGATAGAGTCGGCAAAGTATTCCCATTTGCCATATTCGTTGAGTTGACTGTTGTTATCATTCTTATCCTCAACGGGAAAGAATTGCCAAATCGTTCGTTCACTGCTCGCCTTGTCGTAGTAGATGCCTATATACGACAGACTTTCTGCTCCCGTATCAACGCCAAGATATTTATCCGTTGACCTCTTGTTGGAGATACTTCCAGAGGTTCCTGCTTCTAAACGCCATTTAAAGCTGTCGTAGCTATCATTGAGATTACTGGTCAGCCACACGTTCCACGTATCATTCGAGGCGTTAGATGCTTGCAAGTATTTACCAGTCTTTTCCTGTTGAAGCCAATAATACCCGTCTGTATTGCTGGCTATTGCGGTGAAAATATAGTCTGTACTGTCGTTTAAGCCAAAGTCAGACAATCCAGCAAATCCTTCTTTGTCATTTCGAGTGCATAAGCATTTATTATAATAGGTGTTGTAAATGAAATACTTTGTGCCAGGTTTGATGACCATTGCAGGCACATCGGTAATGGCGAAGCAATCAATGGTAAACAATAAGAATAATAATGATATAAAATACTTCATGCTTTTCTATATTTATTGAATGATATGAACGTCTCTCTGCGGGAATGGTATTTCAATGTTATTTTCTTGTAATGTCTCATAAACACATTCTAAGATCCTACCGTCATCAACGTATTGCGTGAGGACGGGAACCCATACGAGGATTTTCAAGTTGATGGCTGAATCGTCAAAGCTCTTTAACACAATGTTTGGTTCTTTCCCTTTTTGCAGGAAGTCCAATTTCTTGAGGGCATCTATCAATATTTGCTTGCATTGCTTGATATTGGTGCCGTATGCTACTCCCACTTCAAGGATGTGTAATTCAAATCCGTGATTTTTGGTGAGGTTCTTGTAGTTTTTCGTGAAGAGCTGACTGTTTTGGAAAGCGATGATGGAACCATCTACCGCTTCCAACATGGTAGAAGTGAAACTGATAGAACTAACCCTTCCTCGTGTTCCATCACAATAGATGTAATCACCCACTTTCACACGACCAGCCATCAGAGAAACACCATAATAGATGTTCTCAAGAATATCTTTCATGGCGAAACCGATACCAGTGGAAAGACCACCGGAAACAACAACGAGCCAAGTGCTGTTGACGTGCATGATTCCCAAGCTGATGAGCAACCATGTTCCCCATGCAACTAATTGGATAATGTTTTTAGCCATCATGGATCGGGAAGAATACGAACTCTTATCCGTACGGTAGAAATGAAGTCTGAGTGCTTCCTGTACGGTGCGGTTGATATATGAGAAGATGAACCACAAGGTGACTACCTGTGAGATGGTGAAAATACTAACCTTGATGTTCTTGGAATCGATGAAGTGGCTACGGAATATATTCCATGTTGTATCACTCAGATTGAATACATCGGCTGCCCAATAGATGGAAATGATAATCGACATGATACCCATCACGGGAAGAATGACCGTGTAAATGAGTTTGAACAACCAAGTCTTGTTGATGGGCTGCTTTTCGTAATTTCTTCTTTCAGACCATTGTTTGAGATAATCACGAATACATGTAATGGTCAAGATACAAGTGAGTTGCATGATCCACCAAATCAGCAATTGAACGCTCAACAACGTATAACCGATCCAAGAGCAGATGACGGAAGACACAAACACGGTCAAAGAAACGTATGTATAAAATACATCTACTTTTGGAATGTTGGCATTATGTCTGTAAATGACGAGCCATTGCCAAATGGCGCATATCAATAGAACTGGTGGAAATATAAGATTTACCATGTCGTTTGGAATCAGGATGATTCGGAAAGAAATCACCAAGAAACCGATAAACATCAATGGGGCGTAGATGCGCAGGGCATCCCATATCTGTGTGTCGTTCAGACGGATGAGCAAAGAGATGAGAATAACGCATAACAACCACGCATATTCCACCAACAAGCCACTTGCCATGATGATGAAATTCTGTTCTTGAAAAATGATGCGAATGATACCCAATATCAAAGCCCATGTAACGACGGTGGAAGTCAACACCACACATTTATGTTTGTTCTTCAGCCATTCAGGTTGTCTGAATCTGCTGATGATGAATCTAAATACGGCAAGGTTTAGGAGAAAGGCTACTATCGCACAGATGATAATCATCTCGAATAGGAACGAGATAATCTTGATGTCCCATTGAGAGTGAGTTTGTTTGATAGACTTATATTTGTCCGAAACCAAATTGGAAGTGCTTCTGAACCATTGGTTTAAATTTGATAATATTACCAAATAGTTGTCTCCTCCGTTACGGAAAATGTTGTTTTGAATCTCCTTGTACCTGACGTTGGCATAGTCGTTCAGTGATTGCAGGTGTTGTTCCGTTCGTTGATAGTATTGGATATATTCGCTCAACTGGTCACTGTTCGCCTTGAGTGTGCGCCTGATGTTTACCGCAAGGGTCAAACAAACGTTACGGTCTATCTTTGCCTTGTCGCTCAGCATCATCATAGGCATGTCTGTCAAGTTGTTAATCAGACTATCGTATCTTGCTATTTCGCCATTGATGCGATTGATCATCGACTGGAAAGGCATCACGTTTTTCTTGAATTGATTGAACTGTTCCGTTGCCTCATGGCAAGCATACGTAAGGTCGAAAACGAAATCCGGCTTCTGCGAATACAGCATCAATGAGTTTTGACTACTCTTATTGAGGATATCCCTCGTCTGTTCAAACACCCGTTGGTTTTGTTCTTTCATGAACCCACTCTGTCTTTCAAGATCATCGTGATAGTCTTTCAGTTCTACACGCAACACAGAAAGAGTGTTGTCTAAGTCTTTTTCCTTCAAAACAGCATGAGCGGGCAAGATGAAAATGATGCCCAGTAACCATAAAAGAGATATTTTTTTCATATTTCCAATCAATTTGAGTGCAAAGTTAATCTTTTTTGTCCATAGATGATAGGTGTTACATGGATTTTATTTATTTTTGCAATAAATTTATGATAACCATGATATTAATTGCAGATAGCGGAAGTACCAAAACCGATTGGGTGCTCATTCATACCAAGCATGATTTGTCTGAACCATCCCCACAAGAAACGTTTGTTAGTTCTTTTCACACTCAGGGTATCAATCCTTTCTATATGTCAGAGCAGGATATCGTGGACGTGTTTGACAATGAGTTGAAGGCACAATTCCCATCCGATGTTCCCTTTGATTACTCTACGCTCAAGGTGCGATTTTATGGAGCTGGATGTAGGGAAGACATGATACCCAAGATGCAATCAGCTTTCGCACGGTCTTTGCATACAGACGATAAAAAAATAGAGGTTTATTCAGACATGATGGGAGCTGCCCGTGCATTGTGTGGCAACCAAGAGGGAATAGCATGTATCTTAGGCACAGGCTCCAATTCTTGTCTTTATGATGGTCGAAGAATCGTGAATAACATTTCTCCTATGGGGTTTATCTTGGGCGATGAGGGAAGTGGTGCTGTATTGGGCAAATGCTTTCTCAATCTCCTTTATAAAGGAGAGGTGTGTCAATCTTTAAAGGATGATTTCATTCAGCAAACTCAACTCTCGATGTCAGACATCATCAATAAGGTATATAGAGCACCTTTGCCCAATAGGTTTTTGGCATCATTGGTACCTTTCATACACCAACATCTTCACATGGAAGAAGTCAGGCAAATGGTTATCGACAATTTCCGCCAGTTTTTCGTCAAGAATATTCGGCATTACCAATCACCTCAATTCAAGGTACATTTCGTAGGCAGTGTGGCTTATTATTTTGCAGATTGTCTCAGAGAAGCAGCATCAATAGAGGGATATGAGATTGGTGAAATATGTCAAAGTCCGATAGAGGGTTTGGTCAAATATCACCAAAACAACAATTAAAGTCAAAACGGGGTTCACAATTCAATAAAATGAACAAAATAATATTGAATATTATCAAAAAAGTATCATAACTTTTCATTTATTTGTTTTAACTTTGCATACGAAATATTGTACTAACATTTAAAACATTTATTTATGAAGAAAATCTTTACTCTTATCACTATTGCTTTCATGGCAATCAGCGCAAGTGCACAAGAAATTGCTCTCTTCGAGAACGGTGGCACTTTCAACAATGGCTTTGCATTGACAACGCCAAACGCTAAGTTGGTGTTAGGTAATGACCGCACCTCAAAGCCATACGATGTGAAACTCTCATCTTGCAAAGATTATTGCGCCCAATACTTTGGACAAACCGTACCTGTGAAAAATGAGGAAACAGGGGAGATGGAAGACAAGACACGTGTGGTTTATGTAGTGGGTAATCAAAATCCAAAAGATGGAGAACCTGATGGAGACGCAAGTTCTGGTTCTGGCTACAAACTAGACAAATGCAACTTGCCAAATTCTGGAACATATTATATGTTTACTCCAGCTAAGGATGGTCATGTTTGTGCTTTCGTAATCCTCAATAGTGGTAAAAATTTCTTTGTGGCTAAAGGTTCTGATGGATCATGCCTTCCTTTAAGTGAAATTGTTCTCAAGGCAGATGGAGAAGAGGCTACAGATGTTGCCTTGAATGATGATTACACCGTTAGCGAGAAATTAACTGGTACCGTAGAGTTTGACGTAGTTGCCAATGAGACATACTACATCTTCTGCACGGGTTCTAAGTTGAGCTTCGGCGGATATGCGTTCACACCAGCTGGTGGTGATGTACCAACTGATGGTTTGGATATTGAGCCTGCTCTTCCTGTTACTTTCAATGCTTGGGATGTTAGCTTCTTAATCAAAAAGACTGATGTAAAGGCTGGTGATAAGTTTATATTCCACATTGATCCCGTTGACGTAGAAGGTTGGCAATGGGGAGCACAAGTACTTCCTAAGAGTAATGCAGATTGGAGCGACTTAGGTAGTGCTATCGTACCTGTTCAAGGATTGGGAACGTTTGAAATAACCGAGGAATTTGCAGCTGTCATCAACGCCAATGGTGGACTTCGCGTACAAGGTATGGGTTGCTGTGTTACAGCTGTAGAGTATGTGGAAGGTACTGATCCTTCTACCGTTACCAAGGAAGAATTTGACCTTACCAAAGACTGGAGTACTTGGAATGGAAACGAATCAGTGGTTTATAATGCCGATGGTACTCTTACATTCAATTCAGCTGTTTGGGGTGGTTTGGCAAAATGGCTTGGCGGTGTTGACTGGAGCAATTACGATGAATTGGTATTCGAGTTTGCAGAACCAACTACTGTGCCCGTTCAAGTATATGTTCAATATAGTGAAGGCGATCCTGGTCTCCAGTATTACAATCCTGGTGTGACAAGTGCTTCTATCACTCTTGATCCTGCTCGCAAAGGCAATGTAAGCCAGTTAGCTCTTCAGACTGCTGAAGAAGCATCCATCAATGTGAAGTCTATTTACTTGACGAAGTCATCTGCACCAACAAGTGTTCAGAAAGTAGAACTGAACGTTAACGATGGTGCTGTTTACAACCTCGCTGGTCAGAAAGTTGATGCTTCTTACAAGGGAATCGTCATCAAGAATGGCAAGAAATATATCAACAAATAATAATTAGTAATTTCAGATGAAAGATGAAAGTGGGAAGATGAGTTTGTTCACCGACCAACTTTCATCTTTCATCTTTTTTCGTTTATATAAACCAACCATGATCAAAACCTTCATCAATCTATTATTGGCAATGATAACGTTGCCCGTTAGCGCTCAGTCGAGCCAATTCGTTCAAGTAGTCAATGGCCATTTTGAACGTCAAGGAAAACCCTATTATTATGTTGGCACTAACTTTTGGTATGGAGCTATACTCGGTTCGGAAGGTCAAGGCGGAGACCGAAAGCGTCTGTGTAAGGAATTAGACAAGATGAAATCTATGGGTATCGACAATCTGAGAATCCTTGTTGGTGCCGATGGAGAACGTGGCGTGAAGACCAAAGTGGAGCCAACGCTGCAAGTGGCGCCTGGTGTTTATAACGACACCATTTTGGCAGGACTTGACTACTTGCTCAAGGAAATGGGAAAGCGCAAGATGGTAGCCGTGTTGTATCTGAACAATTCATGGGAATGGAGTGGGGGCTATGGCTTCTATTTAGAACAAGCAGGCATGGGAAAGGCTCCACGTCCCAATGAAGATGGGTACCCTGCCTTCATGGAGTTCGTTTCACAATATGCCAACAACAAGAAAGCTCATCAATTGTTTTATGATTACGTTCGCTTTATCGTAAGCAGAACCAATCGTTTTACGGGCAAGAAATACGTTGATGACCCTGCCATCATGTCTTGGCAGATTGGCAACGAACCACGTGCATTCAATAAAGACTATCTTCCTGCCTTTGAAAGGTGGCTTTGCGAAACCTCAGCTTTAATTAGAAGCATAGACAAGAACCACCTGATTTCTGTTGGTTCTGAAGGAAAATGGGGGTGTGAAGGCGATATTGAATGCTATGAGCGCATTTGTGCCGACAAGAATATCGACTATTGCAACGTTCACCTGTGGCCCTACAACTGGAGCTGGGCAAGGAAAGACCATTTGATAGAAGACCTTGACATCTCTTGTAAGAACACCAAGGAATACATTGATGAGCACTTGGCAGTTTGCGCCAGGCTAAACAAACCTCTTGTCATGGAGGAATTTGGTTATCCTCGCGACGGTTTCGTGTTCGACTTAAATACTCCTACCAAGGGAAGAGACGGTTATTATAAATATGTGTTCTCACTTGTTGCCGACAATGCGGAAACAGGAGGTTACTTCGCTGGTTGCAATTTCTGGGGATGGGGAGGCTTTGCTCAACCCAAACATATCCAATGGCAAGTGGGCGATGATTATACGGGCGACCCAGCACAAGAAGAACAAGGGTTGAACTCCGTGTTTGCCAGTGATGCATCAACCTTGAATATCGTGAAAGAGCAAGTGGATAGGATGACAAAGATAGGAAAAAGATAAGCCAACTATCATATTTGCTCTCCTTACAACGATATTCCCAATTTTTTTCTTATCATGTAACCGATGGTAACTATCATGGTAACCATCGGTTTCTTGTATGGTTACCAGTGGTTCCTTATATAGTAACCAAAAGTTTTGATGAAGGTGTTACGGGAAAATACTGTCATTATTATAGAAAAAAGCATGTTTTTTAGTTAAAAATTTGGTGAAACAAACAAAAACCTTTATATTTGCAAACGAAAAAGTGATTAATAACGTATAATTTTTAAAAACCGAACGCCTATCGAAACATCATTTACTTAAGAATCAATATCTTAATAAAATGAAAAATCTGGTTGACATGACCGACGAACAGTTGGCTTTGTGTTATATAGATGGAAATAATCGAGCGTTCGACTTGTTATTGTCGCGCAATCAAGCAAAGTTATTCTCGTATATTGTGTTTGTGGTACACGATAGGGATTTGGCTGAAGATATTTTTCAAGAAACCTTTGTTAAGGTTATCACTAAACTGCAGGAGGGTAAATATACCACGAGCGGCAAGTTTAGTGCATGGATTATGCGTATAGCTCACAACGTTATCATGGATTGGTATCGTGAGCAGAGGGCAGACAAGATTATAGAGCCAACCTTGGAAAATGATTTGTCTAACATCAGCAGTGGTGAAATCCTTGACGGTAACATCGAGAATGAGTACGTGAATAAGCAAGTGATGAGCGATGTGAGAAAACTCATGAACTTCCTTCCCGCTCCCCAGCGTGAAGTGGTTTACATGCGTTTCTTCCAGCAGTTGTCTTTCAAGGAGATTTCTGAGACAACCAACGTAAGCATTAACACAGCCCTTGGAAGGATGCGTTACGCCATTATCAACCTTCGCCGTATGGCAAAGGAGCATCACGTAGCATTACAGTTGGACTAATCCTCTCGTTTGAGTTCCTTCAGATTGTGAATCACGGATATTGGGTCGGCAGCCTTAAAGATGTAGCTGCCACTGACCAATACATCTACACCCGCCTCAACTAATCTTGGGGCGGTTTCTTCTTGTACACCGCCGTCCACTTCTATCAATGCCTTGCTTGACGATTCTTGAATCAACTTACGCAAGCGTTTTACCTTTTGAATGGTATTCTCGATAAACTTCTGTCCACCAAATCCTGGGTTTACGCTCATGAGCAATACCATGTCAACGTCTTGGATGATGTCTTCCAATACGCATACAGGTGTGGAAGGATTCAAGGTAACGCCAGCCTTCATCCCTGCATCGTGTATTTCCTGAACGGTACGGTGCAAATGGGTGCAAGCCTCATAGTGCACGTTCATCATCATGGCTCCCAATTTGGCAGTCTGACTGATGTAATGTTCTGGATGGACAATCATGTAATGAACATCGAGAGGTTTTTGGCATATTTTGGCAACAGCCTCTAACACAGGAAAGCCAAATGAGATGTTGGGAACAAAGACACCATCCATCACGTCAAGGTGTAGCCAATCAGCCTCGCTCTTGTTGAGCATGGCAATGTCGCTTTTTAAATCAATGAAATTAGCGGCAAGAAGTGAAGGGGAAACAAGTGTTTTCATGTAACCGGAAATGCTTTAATTTAAACAATAAGACACGTTTTTGCCATTACTTCTCATTACGCGATAAGTATAGGCGATTTGTCGAATGATATTCAAGGTCATTTCGGATGGTTTTTCTTCAGATGTAAAATACTCCATAGGCTATTGATTGAAATTATTCTCTCTTATATTTGTTAAACGCACATTATACATTAATTATTATACTAAACTCAAAAAAATTTTTTTTGTCATTTTTTCTATCATTTTGTTTGTCTATTCAAAGAAAATATGTAAATTTGCAAACGAATTAAAACATAACGTATGAACATGACAGTTTCTTATACATGGTGGTGGCGTTTCTCAAGATTTTAACAGTCGTGAGTTACGAGCCATGTGGATACTGAAAAGATACAAATTGGGTCTGCCGTTTCTTGCGACAGGCCTTTTTTCAAATATGGAAATAACAAACAAACACATATATATATATATTATTATGACAACAATGAAAGACATCTTGAACAGAATGTTGAATCATGAGGAACTTACCCGAAAGGAAACTCACGACATTCTATTGGGAATCACCAAGAGTGAGTTCCCCAACGAACAAATTACGGCATTGCTCACAGCCATACAGATGCGCGGCATTACGGTTGATGAGTTGCTGGGCTTTAGGGACGGAATCCTTGAGACGGGCGTTCCTGCCATATTGAATTGCGATAGGTATATTGATGTCGTGGGCACAGGTGGTGACAGGAAGAATACGTTCAACATCTCTACCACATCTTGTTTTGTCATAGCTGGTGCGGGATATAAGGTTGCCAAACATGGCAATTACGCTGCCACTTCTACCAGTGGAGCCTCAAACGTCATTGCGCATCATGGCGTGAAATTCACCAGTGACATCGACCAACTTAACCGTTGCATGGAAGAGTGTGGCATTGTCTATCTTCATGCTCAATTGTTTGCCAAGGCAATGAAGTTTGTCGGTCCTATCAGGGTAGCCTTGCAGTTCCCAACATGCTTCAACCTTCTGGGACCTATCGTGAACCCATCACAACCCAAGTGTCAATTGTTAGGCGTGGCAAATCTCGACCAGATGCGTTTATATAAGAATGTGTACGAGAAGATAGGCATTGACTATTGTATCGTCAACAGCATAGATGGTTATGATGAAATATCATTGACGAGTGATTTCAAGATCACGAGCAACCATTTAGAACAGATATTCTCTCCCTCTGATTTGGGCTTGCATGTGGCTAAGCCAGATGAATTGGTGGCTGGTGCCTCAGAAGAGGAAGCTGCGGCAATCTTCGACAATGTGTTGGAAAACCGTTGTTTGCCAGCGCAGAAGGAAATCGTCATGGCGAATGCTGCCTTTGGAATCATGACATTGGAGCAGGGAAAGAAAGATATATTTGAATGCTTGGAAATCGCCAAGGAATCTATCGAGAGCGGAAACGCCTTGAAGACTTTCAAGAAATTCGTGGAATTTAATAGCTAAGGAAGATTCTAGAAGATCTAGAAGATCTAGTATATCTAGTATATCTAGTATTTCTAGAAAATCCTAGCCAATCTTAAAATTATCGAGAGATGAAAGATGTATTAGATGAAATAGTAGCTCATAAGCGATTGGAAGTGGCAGCATTTAAAGAGCAGCTTCCTCCTTCCCGATTATATCAATTGGTGGAAGGCATTGTAGAAATGCCTCAGCCATCTATGCGCCAAGCCTTATTGGATTCTCCTATGGGAATCATTGCCGAATTTAAGCGCAAGTCTCCATCGAAAGGATGGATAAAGGAAGAAGGAAAAGCCAATGAGATTCCTCTCTCTTATCAGAAGAATGGGGCATCTGCCATCAGCATTCTCACTGATGAGAAGTATTTCGGTGGAAAAGACGATTTCATCAAGGTGGCAAGAGAGTCGGGAGTTACTATTCCCATTCTTTATAAAAACTTCATCATTGACGAGTACCAATTGTTCCAAGCTCGTTTATGCGGTGCTTCTGCCGTCTTGTTGATAGCAGCGGACCTGTCACTCGTGGAATGTAAGTCGCTTATTCGCTTGTCTCACGAATTAGGATTGGAAGTGTTGTTGGAAATGCACGAAGAACGCGAATTGGACTATGCAGAACTGGAGCCAGACATGTATGGTATCAACAACCGTAATTTAGGCACTTTCGTTACAGATGTGCAGAATAGTTTCCGTTTGGCTTCCCGATTGCCGAACGATGTGTGCAAAGTTAGCGAGAGTGGCATTTCCCATCCAGACACGGTGAAGATGCTCAAGATGGCTGGATTCAATGGTTTCCTCATTGGTGAAAACTTCATGAGAACCGACAACCCAGGACAATCATTGCAAGAATTTATTTCAAAACTAAACATATAAATACGACAATCATGATCATAAAAGTTTGTGGTATGCGCGATACCGAAAACATTCGCGCCGTTTCAGAGTTAGACATCGACATGATGGGATTCATCTTTTGGCAAAAAAGTCCTCGTTTCGTCATGATGATTAGCTCGCAAGCTGGAATCATTCCCGATTACAGTGAGGAGGAACTGAAGAAGAGAAAAGGCGAAAAGAGCCCGGCAGCCAATCGTGTCAAGCGAGTAGGCGTGTTTGTGGACGATATGCCCCAAAGCATCGTTACGCGCGTGTACAATTATAATTTGGATTACGTTCAGTTGCACGGTGAGGAAAGTCGTGAGATGATAGAGAATTTCCGTCGTACCGTTGACCCGGACATCAAACCAGGAATCAAGATTATAAAGACTATCTCTGTAGGTTGCAAAGACGACCTTCAGAAATGTAAAGACTATGTTGGCGTTGTGGATATGTTCTTGTTTGACACCAAGTGTGACAATGCTGGTGGAAGTGGAGAACAATTCGACTGGTCGATACTCGATGAATATGATGGCGATATTCCCTTCTTGTTGAGTGGCGGAATTGGTCCAGACGATGCAGAGAAAGTGAAAGCTTTCCATCACCCTCAGTTTGCCGGCATTGATCTCAACAGTCGTTTCGAGACAGAGCCTGGCGTTAAGGACGTAGAGAAATTGAAGAAATTTATTTCAGAGTTGAAGTAAGATGAACAAAATCAACCGCTTGTTCGCCGAAAACAAAGACCGCAAGTTGTTGTCATTGTATTTTTGTGCAGGATGTCCCACTCTCGACAATACGGGAGATGTCATCAAGACCCTTGAACGAAGAGGTATTGACATGATAGAAGTGGGCATTCCGTTTAGCGACCCATTGGCAGACGGTCCCGTGATACAAAGTGCGGGAACAATAGCTTTACGCAATGGAATGACGCTGAGACTGTTGTTCGACCAATTAAGGGAAATCAAGGATGAGGTACAGATACCATTGGTGTTAATGGGATACCTCAACGTCATCATGCACTATGGCATTGAGAAGTTTTGCCAGAGTTGTGTAGAGGCGGGAGTCTCTGGTGCCATTATTCCCGACTTGCCCTTTAAGGACTACATGGAAGTGGTGAAACCCATTGCCGATAAGTACGACTTGCGTATCATCATGATGATTACGCCCGAAACGAGTGAGGAGCGTATTCGATTCATCGACGAACATACAGACGGTTTTATCTATATGGTAAGTTCGGCAAGCATCACGGGAGCGCAGAAAAGCTTTGATGATGCCAAGCAAGCCTATTTCCGTCGTATCAATGAAATGAACCTCAAGAATCCAAGGATGATTGGATTTGGTATTTCCAATAAGCAAACACTTGAGAGCGCACAGAGTAATGCCGCAGGTGCCATCATCGGCTCGAAGTTTGTTACTTTGTTGAATGAAACGAAAGATGCCGACAAGGCAATGGATATGTTATATGATGCTTTAAGAAAATGACACTGAAGGAATTACTGAACACGAAAGATCGCTTTGCCGCCGTAAACGGAGTACAATTAATTGAAGTGAAGGAAGGTTATGCAAAGACGCAGATGACCGTTACTCCCGACCATCTCAATGCAGGTGGTGTTTGTCAGGGTGGAGCCTTGTTTACCTTGGGCGACTTGGCATTTGCCGCCTTGATGAATAGTAGGGGAAAATTGACATTCGGAATTGGCAATAGCGTTTCTTTCTTGCATTCGGCTAAAGTGGGAGACGTGTTAACCGCCGAAGCCACGGAAGTTTTCAATCATCATAAGATTCCTTATTGCGAAGTGAAAGTGACCAATCAAGACGGGGGCTTGATTTGCACCATGACTGGTACTGCCTATCGCAAGGATGTGGAAATGCCGTATAATGGATTAATGTAAAAATAAACAACATGGACACAAATCAATATTTTATTGACGATAAGGGTTTCTTTGGCAAATATGGCGGTGCTTACGTGCCTGAAATCTTGTATAAATGCGTACACGACTTGCAAGATGCGTATTTGCCCATTCTCGAAAGTGAGGACTTTAAGAATGATTATCGTCAACTTTTAAAGGATTACGTGGGAAGACCATCTCCTCTATATTTTGCCAAGCGCATGAGTGAGAAATATGGTTGTCAACTTTACCTGAAGCGTGAGGACTTGAACCACACGGGTGCACACAAGATTAACAACACCATTGGTCAAATCTTGATGGCAAAGAAGATGGGGAAAACTCGTATCATTGCGGAAACAGGAGCTGGTCAACATGGTGTGGCTACCGCAACGGTGTGTGCGCTAATGGATATGGAATGTGAGATATTCATGGGTAAGACCGACGTGGAGCGCCAACATACCAACGTGGAGCGTATGAAAATGCTTGGTGCAAAGGTGCATCCCGTTACCACGGGCAACATGACGTTGAGCGATGCTTGCTCTGAGGCAATCCGCGACTGGTGCTGTCATCCTCGTGAGACCTTTTACATTGTGGGAAGTACGATGGGACCACACCCTTATCCCGACATCGTTGCCAAAATGCAAAGTGTTATCAGTGAGGAAATCAAATGGCAACTACAAGAAAAAATAGGGCGTGATTACCCTGATTATCTGATTGCCTGCGTGGGAGGTGGCAGTAATGCCGCAGGTACGATCTATCACTACATCAATGACGAAAGAGTGAAGATTTACTTAGCCGAGGCAGGTGGACATGGAGTAGATACCGACTATACCGCAGCCACCATGAAATGTGGAACGGAGGGAATCATTCATGGTTCTCGTACCTTGGTGATGCAGACAGATGATGGACAAATCAAGGAGGCATTTACCATATCCGCAGGATTGGATTATCCGGGAATAGGACCCATGCACGCCAACTTAGCTGAGTTGGGCAGGACGCATGTGGAAGCCATCAACGACGATGAAGCTATTTATGCAGGATTTGAACTGACAAGAATGGAAGGAATAATCCCAGCCATTGAAAGTGCTCATGCCGTTGCCATGCTGAAGAAAATGTCGTTCCAACCCAATGATGTGGTGGTGCTGACGGTGAGTGGACGTGGAGACAAAGACGTGCAAACATATCTCAATAACAAACAAATGGCTAAAGAATATGGAGACTTTTAACTACACCACAACCAAACGAACCATCTTGGCTGACCTCTATACGCCAGTGGGAGTGTACATGCACTTACGCGACATTTATCCACAAAGTGCATTGATGGAAAGTTCTGATTACCATGATTCCAATAACAGTCGTTCCTTCATTGGCATTCATCCCATAGGGAGCGTGTCTATCAGTCATGGAAATGCCATCTTGACTTTCCCCGACCATTCTACCAAGACAAAACCGCTGAGTAAGGATTATTCTACGGCACAAGCCATCACGGAGTTTCTGGATTGCATACACGTGGAAGGTGAGGGTAGTCAATATTGTGGCTTGTATGGCTATACGTCGTTCAATGCGGTAAGATATTTTGAGAATATTGACGTGAAGGATTCTACGATGGAGAAGAATGATGCACCGGATATGTTGTACATCTTATTCAAGAACATCATCGTGTTTGACCATTTCAAAAACCTGTTGACTATGGTGACCTTAGGCGACGAGGGAGAACTGAATCAATTGGAAATGTTGATGAACAAGCAGAATGTGAAGACCTACGATTTTCATCCCATTGGAAACGTCACTTCTCCGTTGATGGATGAGGAACACAAGGCTAACATCAGGCGAGGCATTCAGCATTGTTTGCGTGGAGACGTGTTTCAGATAGTGCTCTCACGTCGTTTCATTCAGAAATACGAAGGTGACGACTTTAAGTTGTATCGTGTTTTACGAAGTATCAACCCCAGTCCATATCTCTTTTATTTTGATTTCGGTGGTTTTCGTATCTTCGGTTCTTCGCCGGAAACGCATTGTCGCATAGAAGACGGAAAGGCATTTATCGACCCCATTGCCGGAACGACCAAACGTACAGGTGATGCTGAGACCGATAGGAGAGGTGCGGAATATCTGCGCAATGACCCGAAGGAGAATGCAGAACACGTGATGTTGGTGGATTTGGCAAGAAATGATTTGAGTAGGAATTGTCACGGTGTGAAAGTGGATTTCTATAAAGACTTACAGTATTATTCACACGTGATACATTTGGTGAGCCGAGTTTCTGGTGAGTTGAACGAAGGTGCCAATCCTATTCAGGCATTTATAGATACGTTCCCTGCAGGTACGTTGAGCGGCGCGCCCAAGGTAAGGGCTATGCAGTTGATCAGTGAGTATGAGCCTCATAATCGTGGCGCATACGGAGGATGTATTGGATATATAGGACTGAACGGCAACTTGAATCAAGCCATTACCATACGTACTTTTGTCAGCAGAAACGGTGAGTTGTGGTTCCAGGCAGGTGGAGGAATCGTAGCCAAGAGCAACGAGGAATACGAATTGCAGGAAGTTAACAATAAGTTAGGTGCCTTGCGTAGAGCCATTATGATGGCTGAGGAAATGTAAATCATTGATTATGTCAACAAACAATTCAAGTATCATGAAAATCGTTATCATAGATAATTACGACTCGTTCACGTATAACTTGTCTCATTTGGTGAAAGAACTGGGTGCTGATGTAACCGTCTTTCGTAATGACCAATTTGAAATCAATCAATTGGAAGTTTTCGACAAGATTATCCTTAGTCCTGGTCCCGGCATTCCGTCAGAAGCGGGCTTGTTGTTAGATGTCATTCGTACTTACGCAGGAAAGAAACCCATTCTCGGAGTTTGTCTTGGTCATCAGGCAATAGGTGAGGTGTTTGGTGGAAAACTGACCAATCTCACGGATGTGTATCATGGAGTCGCTACGGAAGGAACACAATTCGGAATTGATCACATCTTCGACGGACTTCCCAAACGCATTGTCATGGGAAGGTATCATAGCTGGGTGGTAGATCGGTCAGAGTTTCCAGCATGTTTGGAAATCACAGCCGTGAGTGATGAAGGACAAATCATGGCTCTCCGTCATCGAGACTATGACATTCACGGAATACAGTTTCATCCAGAGAGCGTACTCACGCCCGATGGCAGGTCAATCATTAAAAATTGGTTGAATATTTGCTAATTAGGGAAAAAACAATTAATTTTGCACCCTAATTCACCGATATATGGACGATATTATAGTGGAAGATCAGACTCCCTGGTATGCAATCAAGTTGTTTACGCTACAATTGAAGAATGTACGTGGATATTTTGACACCAAGGAACTGGAATATTTTGTTCCGATGCAATATGTGGATATCGAAGACAAGGAAACTCATCGTATCAAACATGTATTGCGTCCCGTGGTGAGCAACCTGATTTTTGTGAAGAAGACCATACCTGAGAAAGACATGAGGAAAATTGTCTTCGAGTCTCCCTATAAGATGTCTGTCATCAAGAAAAGCCGTGAATCCATAGAATATTATGAGATTCCAGCCAAACAGATGTATGAGTTTCAGATGATGTGTAACCCTGAGATTGAAATGCGCAAGTATCTTAGTGAAACGGAAGCGAAACTCAAGAAGGGTAGTCCTGTATTGGTGAAGTATGGACCATTGAAAGGTCTTACGGGCAAACTGGTCAGAAGCAGCAAGAAGTATTACTTGCTGAAAGAAGTACCTGGAATGGCGGTCATGCTGAAAGTGAGTCGCTGGTGTTGTAGCCCGATAGAATAAAAGACAAAGCTCATCGTTGAACAACCTTACAACGATGAGCTTTATTTTTATTATCCATTGTTTCTCAAAACTCTGATGTGAAATGGAATTTGATTTTCTTGAAGTCTTCTTGAGCCATACTCAACACGTAGCCTGAGTCAGCGAGAAACACGTCGCGTCCTTCACGGTCTTTAGCCATGTATTGATATTTGCGCTTCTTGAACATATCAAGTTCTTTCTCATCGTCGGCTTCAATCCAACATGCTTTGTATAGGTGAACGGGTTCCCAACGGCATTTGGCATTGTATTCGTTTTCCAGTCGGTATTGTATCACCTCGAATTGCAACTGGCCTACCGTACCGATAATCTTGCGTCCGTTGAATTGGTTGATAAACAACTGAGCCACACCTTCGTCCATCAATTGGTTGATTCCCTTTTCCAATTGCTTGGCTTTCATGGGGTCATCATTGACAATATATTTGAACATCTCTGGCGAGAAAGAAGGCAAGCCACGGAAATGCAGTTGTTCGCCATCAGTAAGCGTGTCGCCAATCTTAAATGTGCCGTTGTCGGGAAGTCCTACAATGTCGCCTGGCCATGCTTCATCGATGGTACTCTTACGTTGAGCCATGAATTGGGTAGGAGAGGAGAAACGCATAGTCTTGCCCAACCTAACATGCAAGTAAGGTTGATTGCGGACAAACTTACCACTGCAAACCTTACAAAAGGCAATACATGAACGATGGTTAGGGTCGATGTTGGCTGTTATCTTGAAGATGAATCCCGTGAATTTAGGTTCCTCTGGGTTCACTTCTCGTTCTTCTGCTTTCGTAGGTTTGGGTGAAGGAGCAATCTCAACGAAACAGTTTAATAGTTCCTGCACACCGAAGTTGTTCAAAGCAGAACCGAAAAAAACGGGAGCCACTGTTGCTGAACGGTAGGTTTCTACGTCGAAATCGGGATATACACCACTCACCAACTCTAAGTCTTCACGCAATTGTAAGGCATCTTTTTCACCAATCTGAGCTTCCAGTTCTTCGCTGTTGATATCTACTTCCACCTTCTCAGTCACACGTTGTTTGTCTGGTTTGAACAGGTCGAGTTTGTTTTCGTAGATATTGTAAACACCTTTAAACTTGGCTCCTTGGTTGATGGGCCAAGAAAGAGGGCGAACGCTGATTTGCAATTCCTGTTCCAATTCATCCAACAAATCGAATGGGTCTCTTCCTTCACGATCCATCTTGTTGATGAAAATGATAACGGGAGTATTTCGCATTCGGCAAACCTCCATCAACTTGCGGGTTTGTGTCTCTACACCTTTTGCACCATCTACTACGATAATGGCAGAATCTACTGCGGTCAATGTACGATAAGTATCTTCGGCGAAGTCTTGGTGTCCAGGAGTATCGAGGATATTAACCTTGTAACCTTGATAGTCAAACTCCATGACCGAGGTAGATACTGATATTCCACGTTGCTTTTCAATATCCATCCAGTCGGAGGTGGCTGTCTTCCTGATCTTATTGCTCTTGACGGCACCAGCTACTTGTATCTGTCCGCCAAACAACAAGAATTTTTCCGTTAACGTCGTCTTACCTGCGTCTGGGTGAGAGATAATGGCAAAAGTTCTTCTTCTTTCTATTTCTTGGTTCATTTGTATATGTATATGTTTCGTGGGTGGATAGTTGGATTATGCCAACAGGTTGATACACTCTGCAAGCGACTCTTCCCAATATGGGATTTCCACTCCGTATGCTTTCTTGATTTTTGATTTATCCAACACCGAATAGGCGGGTCTTGATGCTGGGGTGGGATATTCGGTGGTGTGGATAGGTTTAACATGACAGGTTGTAATACCCGCAATGCGATGAATAGCCTTGGTGAAATCGTACCAACTGATCACTCCTTCGTTAGAGAAATGATAAATGTCTGGTTTTACGCCTTGGTTGACGGCAGTCATAATCATTTTGGCTAAGTCGCGAGCATAGGTAGGAGTACCAATTTGGTCGAATATCACACCTAACTGGTCTTTTTCCTTACCCAATTTTATCATTGTCTTCACGAAATTGTTGCCAAATGTACTGTACAACCAAGCTGTACGAATAATCATGGATTTCTTGCAGAATTTCATCACACCCAATTCGCCAGCCAACTTCGTATTTCCATAAACGCTATTGGGGCAAGGGGTGTCTGCCTCTACGTATGGCGTATGCTTGGTTCCATTGAAAACATAATCAGTACTGATGTGAATCATCCATCCATCTCTCTTCTCTATCGCCGCAGCCAAAAAAGCTGGAGCCACGGTGTTAAGTGACGTGCAAAGTTCCTTGTTGCTTTCCGCTTTATCAACGGCAGTATAGGCGGCACAGTTGATGATACCATCAATCTTGTTTTGGGCAACGTATTGTTCCACTGCCAGTTGATTGGTAATGTCCAGTTCCTCCACGTCTGTATTGAAGAAACAATGCTGTTGGTTTTCTTTTTCCAACAATTGAATCTCGTTTCCTAATTGGCCATTACAGCCTGTAATTAATATATTCATAATGTATGTTTTAATCCTCGTCAAAAATCAAACCCTCTGTCTTGTCCTTGATGTAATAGTCTGAAAGCATACCGATAAATGTGGTAATCTCCTTGATGGCATGAAGCGTGTTGGTGCTAATCTCTTTCTTCTGCAAACGCAAAATCATCGTGCCATACAACGACTCCAAACAGGTGGCTATCTCATTTTGGTCTTTGTTGCCTTTGTTGCGCAACTCCACGATAAAAGGCAACACCTTATAATATTCTGCATTGTAAAACGGAAACTTGGTGCTTTCCAACAAATGCGTATGTAATTCCGCAAGGTCTTGCAAGATAATCTCATTGATTTGCAAATGTCCTTTCTCTCGCTTTCCTTCCCTGTTCATCATGGTCACCAAGTCGCCATACCAATCTACCATGTCTTCCTTCTGTTCTTCAGAATAGTCGAACTGGTTGATGTACTCGTTCTTGATACGTGTGAGAGAACACCCGTAAGCTCGTATCAAGTCTTCCACTTGCCACATGTACAACAGGTATTCTGCAATGCTTTTCTTGCGTAATTCTTGTGCGATAAACATTTAGTAACTGAATGTATATAAATTAAATATGGTACCAATCAATATGACTATCGACAAGACAATCACCAAACTGCCGATAATCTTGTTGATAAGCAATATGCCATTGTTGTCAAACTTCTCACGTATCTTGTCTATCAACCAGGTCAGCCCATACCACCATATCAATGCTCCTGCCACAATGCTCATATAACCCAAGAACATCTCGAAGGGATGGTCGGGAATGACAAACGTGAACTGTGCAAACAATGCCATGAAAAGGAAGATTATCAAGGGATTGGAGAACGTGACGAGAAAAGCCGTAACACCATTGTGAATCAGCGTTCCCTTTCTGTTTCCGCTGATGTGCATCTTCTTGGTGGGGTCTGTTCGCCAACAATAAATGCCAAACACCATCAATAGCAGACTTCCAAATACCTTGAGATAAAACAATGTCTGAGGCTCCGTAATCAAATCCATCACGAAACTCATGCCAAATCCCGTTATCAAGGCATAGATGATGTCACTTACCGATGCCCCAACACCTGTTACCAGTCCGTACCAACGTCCTTTGTTCAAGGTACGTTGAATGCAAAGAATGCCGACTGGTCCCATTGGAGCCGATGCAAGAACCCCGATGAGAATGCCTTTTACCATGATATTGAGTATATCTATTTGAAAGGGAAATGCCATATCAAATGCAAAATTGCAAAAAATATGTGATATAGACAAATTTTCTTTCTAAAACTTTGGTGTATGAGATTATTTTGATAACTTTGCCTTATCATTTACACTAATAATTAAAAATAATAAAGATATGAGCGAACAATCTGTTATTAAACCGTATGTAATCGGTTTGGATCTTGGTGGAACCAATTCTGTATTTGGAATCGTTGACAGTCGTGGTGAAATAAAGGCTATTACAGCCATCAAGACGCAAGGCTATGACAAGGTAGAGGATTATGTAGATGCATGTGTGAATGCTCTTGAGCCCATCATCGAGCAAGTGGGCGGCATTGAACAAATCAAGGCTATGGGTATCGGAGCACCTAATGGCAACTATTATAAGGGTACCATCGAGTTTGCCCCCAATCTCTCTTGGGGACATGATGTAGTGGTTCCTCTCGCTGATATGTTCAAGGAGCGTCTGGGCATTCCCGTAGGACTCACCAATGATGCTAATGCTGCTGCTATCGGAGAAATGGCATACGGTGTGGCTCGTGGCATGAAAAACTTCATCGTCATTACGTTGGGTACTGGTGTTGGTTCTGGTATCGTTATCAACGGACAAGTGGTTTACGGTTGCGATGGATTTGCCGGAGAATTGGGACACGTGATTATGCGTCGCGAAAACGGTCGTCCTTGTGGTTGTGGTCGTAATGGTTGCTTAGAGGCTTATTGCTCTGCTACTGGTGTGGCTCGTACTGCTCGCGAACTCCTTTCAACGACAGAGGAGCCTTCTATACTTCGTGAGTTGAATCCAGAAGATATTACCAGTCTTGACGTTAGTATTGCCGCTGGCAAGGGTGATGCTCTCGCCAATAGGATTTATGAGTTTACGGGACAGATGCTGGGTGAAGCATGTGCCGACTTTGCTGCCTTCTCTTCTCCAGAGGCATTCATCTTCTTCGGAGGAATGACCAAGGCTGGCGACTTAATCATGAATCCCATCAAGGAAGCATACGAGAAAAACGTGTTGAAGATATTCAAGGGAAAGGCACAATTCCTCATCAGCGGACTTGAGGGTTCCAGCGCAGCCGTACTTGGAGCTTCAGCCATAGGATGGGAGATGTAATATTGGTTTTATTTGGTAATAAATATCACTTAAATAAGAAAGGGGAATGGCAACATTCCCTTTTTCGTTTTATAAAGATATGGTTTGTGTTGTCTAAATGTTGTCTTTATGCAGCACAAACCATATCTATACCAATAATAATCATATTTTCTCGTTTGCACATGAAGATTTATTAATTATTTTTTGTAAATTTGCAAAGAAATAATAAAAATTAAGTAGTATTGTAAATTTGTATTCTATGAGTAAGAAATTGCTTTCAATGCTAATTGTGATATTGCTCAGTGCAACTACCACAATGGCTCAGGTGACTACGTCTGGCATCAGCGGAAAAATTACCTCACATGGCGATGAGGTGATAGGTGCTACGGTTACGGCTACTCACATGCCTTCTGGTACGGTTTACCGTGCAGTAACTAATCATGATGGACGCTATACGATACAAGGTATGCGCGTTGGAGGTCCTTATCAGGTGGAAATCACGTATGTGGGACATTCTGCCAAGAAATATTCCAACATCTCTTTGAACCTCGGTGAGACTCAAAACATTTCTTGCTCATTGGAGGAGAATGCCAAGGAACTGCAAGAGTTGGTGGTGATGGGAAGGAGTGGAATCAATGCCACCAAGACGGGTGCTGCCATGTCTATCAACTCTGAACGAATCAACGATATGCCGTCTATTACGCATGGTATAGCCGATGTTGCCCGACTGAATCCACAATTGACCGTTACCAGTTCGGGTGTGATGTCGTTTGCCGGAACCAACAATCGTTACAATTCGTTTATGATTGATGGTGCGATGAACAACGACGTGTTTGGTCTTGCCTCAAGCGGAAACAATGGCGGACAGGCTGGAACCAATCCTGTCTCTATGGAAACCATTGAGCAGATCCAAGTGAGTGTTGCTCCTTTCGACGTGCGTCAGAGTGGTTTTACGGGTGGAGCCATCAATGCCATTACCAAGTCGGGTACCAATACGTTCCACGGATCTGTATATGGCTATGGCTACAATAAGAATCTTATTGGAAAGAAGTACAAGAAAGTAGATGGAACCTATAGTGAACCTTACGATAGCCAAACGGAATATCAGATTGGTGTGACGTTGGGCGGTCCTATCGTTAAGAACAAATTGTTCTTCTTTGCCAACTACGAAAAAACCAACAAGGAATATCCCAACCTCTTTGGTTACAACACCAACGGCTCGCAGATTATGACCAAAGACTTAGATGCTCAATATTTGCAGCAATATGGTTCAAAGGGTTACACCAGTGTGGGTGAGGGCAATGCCGATGATGTGTTGCGTAAGATTAATCAAATGGCAGCCATACAAGGGTATGATTATGGTGGCTCTTTCAGTAATCCTGATATCTACACCAAGAGTGATAAGGTGGGAGTGAAACTCGACTGGAACATCAACGAATTTAATAAGTTCAGCCTGCGTTGGAGCTATGTCAATGCCAAACAACTCAACAATACGAGTTCTGCCACAGGTCTTAACGACATGAACTATGCTTATCCTTTCAAGAGCAAGACTCACTCGTTTACGGCAGAATTACAAAGTCGTATCTCTGCGCAAATGAGCAATGAGTTTCGTGTTTCATACGTCCGTGTGAGAGACCAGCGAGCTACGGGAACACCATTCCCGATGATCAGCATTCGTAACGTGGGAAGTGCACAGTTGGTTGACCCATCCGACGCTACGGGAAAGACCTATCTCATCAACCGTCGTGGTGGAACGGTGAATATCGGCAACGAGCGTTCGTCAATGGCAAACCGTTTGGATCAAGACATCTACACGCTCGAAGACAACTTTACTTGGTTTAAGGGCAACCATACCTATACGTTTGGTACGCACAATGAGTTGTATAAATTCTCTAACCTCTATATCCAAGATGCTTTTGGAACGTATTATTTCAATGACCTTGACCATTTCAACAAGTATTATACTGATTTCATGGCAGGAACCATCGATCCTACATATTCTTATTTCAATCAATACAGATTTGGAATGGCTAACGTGAACATCACGGGAGACCCACGATGGGAGGCATCTTTCATGGCTGGACAATTGGGATTCTATGCACAAGACAAGTGGGACTTGACGAATAACTTCCAACTGACCTACGGCTTGCGTATGGATATTCCTATCTTCTTTGACACTCCATCAGAGAACGCTCCTTTTAATGAGTATGCAAGGTCGCGTGCTTACGCTACACGTGCAGACGGCTCTGTGTTTGAGGTGAATCCCGACTGGAACGTCAAGACCAACCATCGCTTGTCGAGCGCACCATTGTGGAGCCCACGCGTAGGCTTCCGTTGGGACATCAACAATGATCGTCGTTTCATTTTGCGTGGTGGAGTGGGAATATTCACGGGTCGCATCCCATTCGTGTGGATTAGCAACAATTTCTCTAACACGGGATTGCAATTCTCTACATACAATACAACCAACACAAAGGGACTTGACTTGATTCTCAATCCCGATGCTCAGGCTGGCAATGCCAACAAGCTGAAGGCAGTAGGTGGTTCGCAGACCGTGAATGTTTACGAAGATGATTTCAAGTTCTCTCAAAACTTACGAATGAACTTAGGCTTCGACTTCAACTTGTTGGGCATTGATTGGACAGCTGAAGCCATTTATTCCAAGACGTTGAATGACGTTTATTACAAAGACTTGTCTGTTGACGAGACGGGATACACCTTCGGACAAACTTACGGCTATTTGTGGGATAATCGTCCGATGATGGCTTCCACAACCGCAAACACGGAGTTTTCTCATATCTATGGGCTTTATAACACTTCAAAGGGATATACGGTGAACCTGTCATTAAAGGCGGAGAAACACTTTAACTTCGGTCTCGACCTGATGGCAAGTTATACATGGACTCGCTCACTTACCATTAACAATGGTTCTTCATCCGTGGCAGAGAGCAACTTCCGTTACAATTACACTTATCGTAACCCGAACGATCCTGAGTTGGCTAACTCTGCATTCAACGTGCCTCATCGCGTGCAAGCCTCTGCTTTCTATCACTTGAAGTACGGATATAATAAAGCCTGGACTACCACCATCGGTCTGATCTATCAAGCCAGAAGTGGCTCACCTTATTCTATATATTATTATGGTGACGTGAACAATGACGGACAAAACGGTAATGACTTGTTCTTCATTCCTACCAATGAGCAAATAGACCAAATGCGTTTCGAGCCGACTACCTATAACAGGGAGACGTTGACAGAAGATATGCAACGCACGTTGTTGAAGGAGTGGATTGCTGGCGACTCATACCTCAGCAAACACCAAGGTGAATATTACAAGCGTAATGCCGACAACCTGCCGTTTGAGCATCATTTCGACATTCACGTGGCACAGAAATATCAGTTCAAGGTGGCTGGTCAGCTTCATGCCGTCGAATTGTCACTCGACATCTTGAATGTAGCGAACTTGTTGAATAAGAATTGGGGACATACCTACGGTGACGGCTTCGGCATTTACTATAGCCCAGTCAACTATCAAGGCAATGGTTTTTACCAATTCACGGGGCAATATGCCGTACGTAACTTCAGTGATTACTATAGTCGCTGGCGTGGACAGATTGGTTTGAAATATACATTCTAAGCTTATAGACAAACCATAAGGTTACGTTATAAAATGTATAGTAACGGGAAGATGCCTATCTGCATCTTCCCGTTACTTTTTTCTATTTTCTTTTAGTTATATAGCTTGTTATACGGCTCATCATGGATTGTCCGTCTGTCACACGTTCCAGAATCTTCCAGTCGATGCGGTAGTCAATATGTTCCTCTATGGCAATACGGTCTTTGTTAAGCCATTTGACATTCATCGAGGTTTTCTTGTTCAATTTGTATCCGTTCTTGCCGTTGTATTCTATTGTGTTTGCTGCTCCACCACGACCGAGTAAAACCAATGCAAAGCTATTTGGGGCGAAGATGTAGAATGAATTGTGGTATTTGCTGCTCTCATAGTTTTCATGCAACTTAGGCAACATTTCCTTTACGTCACGCAATTCGTCTATATCGCCTAATATCCGCCATGTGCCGAGCAATGGATTTTTCTTGTCGATGGTTGGTGTCATATTCAGCGCATCAAATGCCAGTCGTGCGGTCTCTGAGTATTTGTTTGCCTCATATTTCTCAATGCACCAATCGTTTTCGGGGTAATAGAGATGTCCCTTGTTCGTACTCCACCATTTCATGGTGAAATGGTCGGCATTACTGTCGTAGATAAGGGTACTCTTGTCATTATCGTCCTTAGGCTGGTCACCTGTATAGTCGAACACCTTGTGGTCGTTATCGTTGATCATGAAAGCAGAATTATGCACTGAGAGCATGAGCGTTAAACTATCGGTACATATCTTGTATTGATCGAAGGGAGCCTTTACTTCACCCACCTTTCCTGTGAGAGTAACCATCTTGTAGATGCCGCGTGGGTTTTCCGTTTGTGCTGTTGCTCCCATGATGAACGAGGCTAAGAGCATTGTTACAATTGTTCTTTTCATTACGTTAAGTTTGGATAAATAAATGTATTTGTTTGCAAAAATACAATTTTTTCTATTGATGACATCAAAAACTTCAAATAATCATATATATTTGCAGAAGTTTAACTTACCATCATGTAAGCAAATGTGTGATTAGTTTCATGTAAATTGAAAAAGAAGTAGAGATGAAGATAAAAACTATCATTTATGATTATGGTGGCGTCATCATGACGTCTCATCAAGAGGAGGCAGTGCGCCGCTTCAGTAAACTGGGTATTGTTCCTGAGCTAATGCCCTTGGACAAATATAACCAACAAGGGGTGTTCCAAGCATTAGAAGAGGGCAACATCACGATTGATGAGTTCAGGGACGAACTGAACCGTAGGTGTGGGCGCAATCATTCTCATGATGATTACAGATGGGCTTGTCTGGGATATGTAGGAAATATTCCGAAACGCAACTTGCAATTGTTTCGTCTTCTGAGAAAAAAAGGGTATAGGCAACTCTTACTCTCGAATACAAACCCATACATGATGTCGTGGGCTATGTCGCCAGAGTTTGACGGAGAGGGTAGGGCATTGTCCGATTATCTTGATACATGTTATTGCAGCTACGAATTGCGTATGCTGAAACCCAATCCTGCCATATTCCAGTACGTGATAGATCATGAACAGATTACTCCCGAAACCACCCTATTTGTAGATGATAACGGGAGTAATATTCGTGTAGCTCGCAATTTAGGTTTACAAACCCTTCAGCCCATTAATGGTGAAGATTGGACAATAGACCTGCTGAGCTTGTTAGGTGAGAGGTGAGGGGTGAGAGGTGAGAGAAATGTCTTGGAGATAGAGAACCAAGTAGCTATATCTAATCACCACTAAACACTAAACACTCAACACTCAACATTCAACACTCAACATTCTATTTTATAATTTTCTTACCGTTGACGATATAGATACCTGAAGGAAGGTCATCAAGTGATGTAGATTGCATACGCATACCATTGAGGTTGTAGATTCCCTTGGATGTGTCGAGCGTATTGTCAGCCTTCACGTCATCAATACCAACCACGCCACCTAATCCACGTACAAAACCTGCATATACGTGCTTGCGGTAGTAGTTGATGTCCCAAATTCCAACGGGCGTGTTGGCTCTCCATCCGCTATTGGTGGGCGAATCGGTAGGACACCATTGGCAGATACCCCATTGCTGAGCAGGTGGTACAAGACGGAAAAATTCCTTCAAGATCCACTCGTAGAAGTTTGCCATGTTCTTGTGTTGCGTCTCGGTCATGCTTCCGGTGGGAACATTGTTTCCGCTGGCGTTCACATAACCCATATCCAATTCGCTCACACGCACATACTTGCCTGTGGCTGCCATGAGCTTAAACATATTGGTGATGGCATTCTTCTTGCTGTTTTGGGTGTTGCTGTTCTCGTAGTACGAAATGTGCATCTGCGTTCCGATACCGTCAATCTTGGTAACACCATCCGACTCCCATTTCTTAATCCAGTTGATGAGCGACTTGAGTTTCTTGTTTCCGTCCCAGTCTGACTCAAGATTGTAGTCGTTGATGAAGAGAACAACGTCCTCTGGTCCATACTTACGAGCCAAGCGACAAGCCTGACGCACGTATTCAAGGTCGCCCATGAAGTCTTGCCAATAGAAAGCATCACCACCAACATCCCATGTGCCATTAGGATTATACCCTTCTGAGTGCTGCAAGGTATAGTTGCCCTGCCCGTCGTTTCCGCCTCCAGAGATTGCCTCGTTCACGAGATCCCATGCTTTCACCTTACCTTCACAGGCGGTCATCATCCCCTTGATCCATTTATCCATTGCATAGACGAGGGTATCGTGACGTTCCTGTTGTGTCAATGGAATCGTCGTTGGAACGTAGATGTATGAGAGATGGTCGATGATGGTGGGAGCAACCGCTCCGCCGCCGTTCTCCTTCACCCTGAACGAACTGACATCTGTTCCTTCAAAGTCACCGTTTTTAATCTTTTCCACACCGCCTATCTTCAGACTCACGTTGTCGAAGTAGTAGTAGTTCTCATCGGCAAGTTCACTGAGGTTCAAGGCAATGCTCTGACCTGCGGCACCGAAATTACCACTGATCGTGATGGTCTTCCATTCGGTGGTGAAGGGGATGTTGCCCAATGCCTCATAGTGTACGTATGAACCTGGTGCATTGTGGATTTGCGTTGACGCGTATGCTGGTTTGTCGGCACGCACGTCGGCAGTAAAGACGTAGCTTGCTCCTGAAGAGAAAGAGCCTGGTACCAGCCACATCTGGTTGTCCCACACTTCCGACTGCCTGGCTTTGGCATGAGCTTTGAGACAACGGCGTTCCTCATTGATCGTCTTTCCTTTCTTCTGTTCCTCAAACTTGATGTTCTTGATGTAGATGTCACCTAAGAAGTCACCACATTGCAGCAGCAGGAAGTTGCTTGCCATTGTCGCTTTATAGTTGATTTCTACATCTTTCCATTCTGTCGTAAAGGGAATGTCGGCATTGGCTCCACCTCCCCAGTCGCCCAGCTTACTATGAAGACGACCTGCCTTCGAGCCTTTCACGGTCATGGTCATCTTGTAGGTCTTACCCGTTGTGGTCAGGATGTCTGAGGCTGCCACGAATTGCACCACCCACGATTGTTGTGTCTTCGTGGTGTGAATCTTCAGACCGTTGGTCGCATCAAAGGTGAGCGAGTAAGCATAGTCGGATTCTGATGCTTTCCAACCTACGCTTTGGTTTGAACGGAAGTCCTTGCCGTATATCTCCGTCCACACGTCCACATCTCCATCGGTGAGTTCTGGTGCAGGCTTGTCGGCAAGCAGTTTTCTCAACCATCCGTTGGGTTGCTGAGAGTGCCAGGCAAGGGTGTGGCCATACACGTTCAGTCCTGCCCTGGTTGCGGTGTTCACATAATTTTTCACCGTGGTGAAGTTCATGTTTCCGTTGCCATCCACGCAACTCGCCATCTTCATGGCATTGCCGGCTACGGTCTCGGTGAAGTTCTTGTTGGTCATGTTCCTCACCAAAGAATTGTTAAGATATTCGTTGACAGTTGTTCCGATTCCAAGTTTGAAGTTGGGATATTTGGAATAGTCTATATAGTTCTTCAGAGCCTGATACTCATCCAAATATCTATAGTTGTCGTTGTTTGGCTTACCCAACTCATATTTTTCCTGTGCCATTGCCGCAACCGACAAACTGGCTGATAGCATAAATAAGTATAGTTTTTTCATCTCTAATAAAAAGGTATATTACAATATAGATTTTTAAGCATACAGATTTTCATGTACGTTGACAAAGGTAGTGCAATTCAGACGAATAACAAACTTTTAATTGTTAATCTAATTAAAAACGGTTGAATTTGTAATATTTCGACAAATAAATGTTTCATTGGTGTTGTCTTTATCAAAAAGATGTATTAATTTTGTGAAATCTAACAAATTACTGACCATGAAACATTTTTTTCTATTACTGTTCTGGGGTTGTTTACAGGCTTATGCGCAGGTGCCTCATTTAGACAAACACCACCTCTTGCTCGATGCCAATGCCGACCAGACATCGAAAAAATCTTATGTGTTTACTGATTTCAAGGAGGCTGTTTCCCATCTTGGGGATAGCTGTACGCTCTATATCGCTCCAGGTGTCTATTGGGTGGACGACCCTGACAACACGCAGATTGCCGTCGGCAAGGATGGCAGGGAACCTTTCGGGTGCGTCATCCGTTGCAACAACCTCCGCCTTGTCGGTCTCGCCAAGGATGCAAGGGATGTGGTGCTTGCCTCACAACGTGGACAGATGCAGGGAGCGGTGGGCAACTTCACGATGCTTGATATCTGGTGCGACTCGCTGAAGGTGGAGAACCTCACGATGGGCAACTTTTGCAACGTGGACCTTGACTATCCGCTCAATCCCGCATTGTCGCGAAAGAAAAGGAGCGATGCCATCACGCAGGCTCATGTGGGGTATGTACACGGCAGTAGTCTCTATGCCAAGAACGTCAGGTTTATCAGTCGTCTCAACCTCAATCCGCTCAATGGTGCTAAGGAGTCGTATTATGAGGATTGCCACTTCGAGTGTACCGACGATGCTCTCAACGGTACAGCCGTGTATCGTCATTGCGACTTCGACCTCTATGGGCAGAAACCTTTCTGGAGCACGTTCCGACAAGGTGCCTTGTTTGTTGATTGCGACTTCCGCGTGATGGGCAACAATCGTGAGATGTACTTTTGCAAGCAGGGCGGTCCCGTGACACTCATCGACTGCCGTTACCATGCTCCAAGCGACAGTATCTATATCGGTTGGACTGCTTATCCTCAACCGTGGCTGCGTTGCTATCAGAAGAATTTCACCCTAAACGGCAAACCTTATACCATCGGTAGCCGACAATTGGCGAATACCATCGTCATGGATGGGATGGACATGAGAACCGACCAACCGCCCTACTTGAAAATCAACCGTCATGAGGCTGAGCTGCAAGTGGGGGATAAGCCCTTGGCTCTTTGCGTAGAGGCTGGTAAAAGGAATGTCGTTTGGAGTATCAATCCGCCCTACAACCAAATCGCTGTGCTGAATCAGCAGAGAGGCGACTCTGTGATGGTTAGTGTCATCTGCAAAGATATGGAAAAACCGATTAGTTTTCCTGTTACAGCACGCACAGAGGGCGATCATGCCGCCGTAGCAGTCTGTCAGGTAACTGTTCAACCTCCCTTGCTGAGTGCGCCAAAAATCTTGAGCAAACCGCAAATAAAAATGGAGAACGGCGTGGCTCTACTCGACTATCAGTTAGACTTACAAGGTCGTATCGACCAATCGCTGATTACCTGGAGCCGCATCGGTGATAATGGTCATACGGAGGGTATCTTGGCGTGGAGCAATGCTGGTCCTCAATCCACATATCGTCTTCGTCCTGGTGATGTGGGCAATCGGTTGAAGGTCACTCTGCGCCCTGCCCATCAGAGGAGCGTACATGGAGAGGTGGTTGAGGTGGTCAGCCAACAGGTAAAAGAAACTGATGTGATAGGGAAAGACAGTATGGAAACAGATTTCAGCGATGTCTATTGCGGATGGAGCCAAGGACTGATGACAGATTCTTGGCAGGCGGACGGCTTTAAGCCTGAGGACACGGCTGAATATAATTGGTCTTTCAACCCGAACAAACCGATGTGGGAATATGGGGAAGGATTCAATGGGGCAGTAGGGAAGGGACTGCTGCAAGCGCAACGTGGCGCACGACTGATGTACACTCCATTTCAACGGCAATATGGTGACATGTCGCTCACGCTGAATGTCGATCCCACTAAGACGGCAGGACAAGGATTCGGCTCTGCTACGGGGCAGTACATGGATGTTTGTCTGAAGTTTGACACTCACACGCTGACGGGTTACGGTCTGCGTATCATCCGTACCACGAAACATTCTAAGGCTGTCGATTTCTATTTGGTGGAATATCGCAATGGCAAGGTGAAGGCTCTCACAGAGCCTGTCAGTGCCACCTGTTATCGCACAGGGTGCTGCATCAAACTATCCGTCTGTGGTAATCGTCTTGTGGCTCATGTTGATACCAAGACCCCTCAGCCCCAAGACAGCACGCTGCCCCACGTCGTCGATCTCTCCGCCACCGTCACCCCGTTACCGTTCGGTGGCTTAGCCATCCAGCACACTGGCTCCTGCGGTGAAAGCACCACCATGCTCCATAGTATCAAGGTCGTGTGGTCTGATGTACAACTTGATTCTATCACACATAAATAGCGCAACAAACGCAACAAACGCAACACGCAACATTAGTACCTTCAATATTTCTTATTCCTCAAGATGGTATAATTAAGACTATATATAATAATATATTAATATAAAATTTTAATCCATGTTTTTAATAGTGTGAACCTATCAATGTTGCGTGTTGCGTTTGTTGCGTTTGTTGCGTTTTAATTTGGACTTTATGTTTCATACTGCATAAACTATGTATAAGCATTGCATAAATATTCCTTACCAACCGTAAACACTGCGTTTTAATTTTTTAACATAAAAGTAGTGTTTTCTTAACAGATTTTCACACCTTTTGAAAGCCCGATTTTTGGTGGTTGGGGATTTTAGAAGTAACCGTGCATCACGGTTAGAGAAAGAGAGGTGAGGAGAGAGAGGTGAGAGAATAGCCACGGCTGCTGGAAACTCAATCACAAACCTCAAACACGAAACTCAATCAAGAAGACTAATCTCTCACTCCTCACCTCTCACCTCTCACCCCTAATTATTAACAACAACACAAACACAAACAACAATGCTGAAGTACAAACTTTATCAAGAGAAACGAGACAATGCCTTTAAAGGCAAGTGGTACGCACGTGTGGCAGTAGATGAGACCATCGACCTCAACGGACTCGCCAAGCACATGGCAGACCATCACTCTCCCTACTCAGAGGGATTGATTACGGGAATCCTCAAAGACATGGTGAACTGCATCCGTGAGCTGGCTCTCGACGGAAAGGCTGTGAAAATTCCCGACCTCGCCATCTTCTCGCTTGGACTGGATACGAAACCTGCTGACAAGGCAGAGGATTTCACCGCCTCGAAGAACGTTACGAGCGTTAAGCTCCGCTCTCGTGCCACTGGTGTTTTCACCCGCCAACAGTTGAACATCATCGCCCAAATGAGGGAGAAAGACATCTACACCGTGGACGAAACGGGTGAAGGTGAAGGAGGAGCTTAGAGAAGAAG
>DJXW01000029.1 GCA_002449845.1 Prevotella sp. UBA6994 | reverse complement strand
ATGTATAATTAACTAAGTATTGTTGTTTTATCATATATAATATTTATCTTTGCGAACAACAAATATTAAGGAGGAAATAATAATGGTGAAGGGAATGTTTTTGGTATTGCTACTGGCAACCCCGATGCTCAGTATGGCGAATGAAGAATATTATCCATTCGTGGAAGATGGGAAAGTATGGATATGCAATTCGTATCAAGCATTGAACGGAGATGACTTGTACTTTTACTTTGATGGTGACACTATCATAAATAACCATCAAGCCAAGAAAATGTACGTGCAGGACAATGGAAACATTCGCTATCGTTACGCACTGTATGAGGAAGACCTTCGGGTATATGGAATTATGTCGGGCAGTGAATCGTCTGACTTAATCTATGATTTCAGCCTTGAAAACCCTGGCGATAAGACTACCATTAACAACTCCACTTATGAACTGCAATATACTGACTATGTAACGGTACGTGGAAAGCAATTTCGCCGACTTCATTTGAAACGTTCCACATTTAACGAACAAGTGGTTTGGATAGAAGGAATTGGCGGTTACAAGATTAGGTATCGAGATGGCTATTATTCCACCTCGAATGAAAATTTATTGGGATGCTTGTTGAACGGCAAGGAAATCTTCTCGTACAAGGATTTCTCGAAAGACAAGGATGATGTCACTGACTATCCCCAAATACTTGAACAGGGCAAGTCGTGGACATATAAGAACATCGACTATTCCAATCCCGACAATTGCTATGAGTATCGGTATTTCATTGAAGGCGACACGCTTATCAGAGGTATCAACTATGCAAAACTGTATTGTGAGAATGCAAACAACAAACATCGCGTGGAATACAAGGATGCGGTATATGAAGCTGGCAAGACCGTCTTTATCTACAACAAATCGGAGCATGAAAACTATATCATCTATAGCTTCAACGAAAACGACCTGCATAGCTCCAATTATGATATCGGTTGGAGTGATTTCAAGAAAAGTTCAAGAAAAACCTTAACAACCAACGGGGAAACAAGGGAAGTGATTTACTTCAAGCCCTATTATGGCAGTGACGAGATTGTCGGCTGTTGGGCAGAGGGAATCGGTTCTTCCGTTGACTTGGTTCATTCCAAGAATTTCCATGCCCGTAAGTATCAGCAGCTTGTTCGATGTGAACTCAACGGTAAGGAGTTGTTCGGTTATGAGGACTTTGGGATGCCTGAAATCGTTGTCGTTCCCGAGGGAGAACGTCTTCCTTATCACCCGATGTTGAAGGAAGGCAAGAGTTGGCATTACAAATATCATCATTTTGAGGATAAGATTGGCGAGGATGGACTAGTATCTGGTTATGATGAGACCATTACAAATTACAACTTCGTGCTAAAGGGCGATACAGTTATCAACGGGGAACTGGCTTTCAAGATGTATCGGGAATCGGAAAATGGTTCGTCAGTGTATTTTGCTGCATGGATAGAGCAAGACCAGTGTGTCTATCGCATACTTGAAGGGGAGACGGAAAAGACTCTCTATTATGACTTCAACCTTAAACGCGATTATTTATGGAATGAATATAATTCAGGAAAAGTGTTCTTGCATCACGTTGATACTTTAACGGTGAATGAACGAATGTATAATCGCTACCATTTCTATTCGTATTATTATGAGGAGGAGTATTTCAATTGGGTAGAGGGTATAGGAGATTATTATGAAGGAATCTTGGAGAATGGCATCAGCGAACGACCAACCTGTATATGTGACTATTTAAGGTTTGATAAATGCTATGAGGACGGTGTGCAGATATATCCCCAAGTCAAAATTCCAGAGGCAATATCATCTATACCGTCAACAAGGAAAGATGATGAAACCATTTATGATCTGCAAGGCAGAAAGGTAACAACACCGCAAAAGAACGGATTGTATATCAGGAACGGGAAGAAGTTCGTTGTTCATTGACCATTGAACATTGAGCATTGACAATTCATAATTCACAATTGATAATTCACAATGAATAGTTCAAAAGTGTAAGGATGATAGGATTTTGGGATTCTCATTTGAAAGGAACCATTAGTTGGCAATGAATACGGAAAGTTACTGATACGAAACCGCATGGCGGTGTGACTTTTAGTGGAGGAAAAACATCACTTATAGGTAAGGAAGTGATTATCAACGGTGAAACAACAATAGAGAAAGGTACCGAGTTTGAAATTATAAATCAATGAGAAATATGAGACTTTTAACAACTTTTTTTTGCGCATTATGGTTTTCCACGACTTTCATGTTTGCGCAGGAAGAGGGACATCCTAACCCCAACAGCATTTATTATACCAAAAGCTGGTGTGTTTATCCCATGGGTGGCAACATGCAGTCTATGCAAGCGTATTACATGGTAATGGGCGATGTTTCTATCAACGGGAAGGACTATATGAGGTTGATGGATTTATATTCAAGTGAATCATACGTTGGAGCCTTACGCGAGGATGGGCATAAGGTATATTTCCTCCCGAATGGTGAAAAGAGGGAATATCTCCTGTATGATTTCGGACTTGAATTGGGCGAAAGTGTCGATGTGGGACTAAATGGGGAAAGCCATGTGGTTACCGTTGTGGGCATAGACAGTGTCTATGTACTTGGCGTTCGTCGAAGACTGCGGATTGAGGACGAGACAATCCGAGATAACCATTGGTCTTGGCCAGCCTATTGGATAGAAGGAATCGGTAGCGACCTTGGTATCCTATCTCCGTATGGTTGGGGAAGCCCCGACTTGAAATATCGCATGTATATGATATCAGACTATATTCCAGTTTCCGCATTGTTTGAAGAGTGGAGAGGTTCTTTTAACATGCTTGAAGGTATGCCCACATGGGATTTTTGGGCGGATTATGCGACTCAAGAAACTAAAACCATTAGTTTCAGGGTGTCGCGGGAAGGCGACACCGTCAACATTGGAAACAAGAGTTATCAAAAATTAACTATGACAGTCTCTGCCTTGAAAGGTTCCACTGGAGCAACCAGTGGTGTGGAAACGACAATGGGCATCAGGGAGGAAAACGGACGGATATATGCTAACTATGACGATTACATACGTTTCCTTAAAGAAACAAAGGTTGGAGATCCAGACTATATTCCCTATCAGATAACAGATGAAAACGAAATCGTGTTGTACGATTACAACATGAAGGAGGGCGATACGTTCCGCCACGTTGACGGGCATGACGACATTTCGGTTGTGAGCGTGAGTTGTGCGGAATGGGATAACTACAGGAAAAAGCTCACGCTCAGCAATGGAAACATAATTGAAAAGGGGAAGGGATGTACCAATTCCCTTGGCATACTGGTCGCATATCTTAACCCCACAAAAGAGGCTCCCCAAAACGTGACTTTTACTGGATACGGGAAGAAAGGTATTTATACAAATTTTATTACAGAACAAAATAGGACATCATTCACTGATGAAATAACTACACTTAAAGCATCTCTTCGGCAAAAGACTGTTGAAGGTGTCTATGACCTGCAAGGCAGAAAGGTGACAATACCGCAGAAGAAAGGGTTGTATATCAGGAACGGGAAGAAGTTCGTTGTTCGATAGATAATCATTATAGGATATTCAATACTCCCAACATCTTGTCAAGAGCATTCATATTCCTCTCCGATTCTCGCATTTTCCCAACCAATGGAGCATCCACTTGGTGAGATACGATGACGGGACGGTGAGGAATATGTTTTGTTGTTATACCTTGAATTTTTAGAAATGCAAAGATTTTGAGGTTTTGGAACAATGTTTTTAGCATGTCTAAAAATTGTTGACGCACACACGAAAAAATGTGTACTTAACAAATGTTAAACCACTAAATTTGTATTATTTATTCAGTTTATTTTCATACATTTGACAAAGTTTTTAGTTCAACTTATTATTTTTTTTAACAATAATCTATTAACAACAAATTTCATTAATTATGGAAATTACTTTTAGAAAAAAGTCGCAACAAATCATTTGGCGACAGAAAGCATGGATGACAGTCATCCTTTTGACGGTATTCAATGCCTTGAGTTGGGCACAGAGTATAGATTTTGACAATGCCAAGTTGAAAACAGCTACCAACTTTACCAGTTGGTATGTTGATGGAGAAGGAACAACCAAGACCGTCAACGGCATTACATTCACCTTGGGAACAGGATCTGGTTCGGCTGCCACTACCTTGAAAGGCAATTGGTGGAAAGATGGTGTGAACTATGACATGCAGGTTGGTGATGGACTTACTGCATACGATAGCAGTGGTGCAAAGCCTACATCTGGCTCAGTGTCTATCACTGTAAAGATCAAGGGGCTCTCCGCAGGAACCCACTCGTTGCAGGCATATCACAACTATGTGGAGGCAGATGGCAATTATACGGTACCGCCCATTAACGTGTCTGTAAATGGTGTTGTCAAGGTAACAGGACTTCAACAGTCGATGCGTGCTACCAGTACAACTGTCAGTGCAAAGAGCTTTGTCACATTCACGGTAGGAAGTACGAGTGAAGAGACAACCATTACTTATTACACCGTACCCTCTAACGGAACGAGCTATTTCTGTACGTCACTATTTATCAACTCATTGGAATTGGGCGTGGATAATGCCGATAATCTGGCACAGAATCCATCACCTGCATCGATGGACTACCATGTGAATGCCGACGGAGGAAGTTTAACATTATCGTGGACAAAGGCGGTGAATACTCCTACGAGGCACATCTATTACTTCGGCACCGACTCCACTTCTGTGCTCAATGCCACTTCGGGAGGTACCTCCACAACTTCCACTTCGTTTACAAAGAGTGGACTGAACCCCATACAGAAATACTTCTGGCGCGTTGACGAAGTTATCAATGGTGAAACTTATAAAGGCAAGGTGTGGAGCTTCCGTCCTCGTCGATTGGCTTTCCCTGGAGCAGACGGTGCTGGAAAATATGCTACTGGTGGCCGTGGAGGTGCAGTGTATCATGTGACAAGTCTCTCCGACGATGCCAATACCAATGGTACATTACGTTATGGACTGGAGAAACTTTCTGGTCCGCGGACCATTGTCTTTGACGTGAGTGGTGTCATTACCCTACAAAGTACGTTGACATGCAGCGACCCATACGTGACAATAGCTGGACAGACCGCTCCTGGCAAAGGTATCATGCTGCGCAACCAACCCTTCGGCTCCAACTCTGATGACGGTATCACTCGTTTCATGCGATTCCGCTACGGACACGGGGATGACTGGAATGGTACATCGCCCAACGAAAATACGGGTAATGCTGGTGGACTCTCTGCTAACTATGGTATCATGGATCACTGTCTTTTGGGATGGGGCTCTGACGAGACCTTCTCTTCACGCGGTGCTAAAAACTATAGTTTCCAGCACAATATCATTGGTGAGTCGCTCAACCAAAACGGTCATAAGAACTATTATAGTTCTAACAATGCCGTTCAACATGGTTTTGCGGCAACCGTAGCTGGTGATGTTGGCTCGCTGCATCACAACTTGCTTGCACACAATGAAGGACGAGCTTGGAGCCTTGGTGGTGGCTTGGACGGTGCTGGAGCATACGCCGGACGTTTGAATATCCGCGACAATGTGGTTTACAATTGGGGTGGACGTGCTACTGATGGTGGCGTGCATGAGGGTAACTTCGTGAACAACTATTACAAGAAAGGTCCTGCTACGACACAAGATTTCATCTTCATTGCCCAATTAGAAGGAGCTGGCTCTGGTACGCAGGAATATTACTTAAACGGTAATTATAGGGTAAGTCAGGACGGTAATACGGAGACTCCCGACACGAACAACAATACATATAAATATGTGTTGAGTGGCGGTCAGAATCTTAATTGGAATGTCTGGGCTTCGTCTGCCTATAGCTTCTGGAGCCATGAGAGCCAAGTAGAATCATCTGCCGATGCTGCGTTCAAGAATGTTTTGAGTGATGTGGGTTGTAACTATGCTGGTCTTGACAACAATGAGGCTCGTCTTGTGAATGAAAGTCTCCACGGCACTTATACCAAGCGTGGCAGTCGTTCGGGTAAGCCTGGTCTGATAGATAAGGAGAGCGATTCGGAGGGTTGGAATGGCTTAGGCATCACTTCTGCCTCACGTCCCTCTGGATGGGACACCGACCACGACGGAATACCCGACTGGTTTGAGAATGCCAAGGGATGGAACGCTTCATCCGCCAACAACAATGTATATAATACTTCTACCTATTATACAAACCTTGAAGATTATCTGAATTGGATGGCTGAACCGCATTTCATTGGTGACACTGATGGACAAGGTATTACCGTGGCAGAAAACAAGAGTGTAACACTCGCTGGGTATTTCGCTGGATACTCTTCTCCAAGCTATACCATTGTATCGAACAGTGGTTCGGCTCAAGCCAGTATCTCCAACGGAGTGCTTACCGTGAATGCTCCCGCTTCTATGGCAAACAAAGTGTTTACCATTGCCGTTAAAGCATCCGAGAGTGGTGTGTCACTCACTCGCAACTTCAATTTCTATGTGGGTGATGCTCCCGTGGTTACTCCAAGTACTACGACATCGATGGTGACTGAGGAAGGTACTGTATATTGGGAGTTCAACCAAGGAGGAGCCAACCAAACAGCTACCCTCAGCAGTAATTTTGAAGGTTTTGTCACTGCCTCTACTACGTTGGGCAGCAACTTGACATGGAAAGGCACGAAGGCTTTAACAGGTATCACCGAAACTTTGATAGGCGTGAAAGTCAATAATGAGTCGTCTGCCAACAATAACAACCGCCTGATGTTCAATATCACACCAGCCAACGATTGCTCGTTTGCCGTTACACACGTCGAGTTTTATATCTCACGTATCGGTACTGATGGAGGTAATTACAACGTGGCATGGGGAAACCAGACATTGACTACCGGACAGAAACCTGCTCGCAACAATGCCAATCCACCATATACGGTATTCTCATACAATCTGAATGGTGCCAGCAGTAGCGATGTGCAGTCGCTGATTATCAATCTCTACAAACTTGGTTCTACCAAGCAATTCGGTATTGCAAGAATCTTAATAAGAGGCAATCTTACCCATCCCAGTGCAATGGTACAAGACACTGGAACCATCCAATGGAAGTTTGATGGGGGAGGAGCTAACCAAACCGCAACCATTCCTAACGCCTTCCAAGGCTATGTGACAACCTCCGTGAGTAAGGGCAACACCCTCAAATATGCAGGAACGCGTGTCTGCTCTAATGTAACTGAAACTCTTATGGGTACTAATGTGAATAACGAATCGAGTGCCAATAGTGGCAATGCCCTCTCATTCAGTGTCACTCCTACTAATGGCAGTACTTTCAAGGCAACAAGTGTTTCGTTTACTGCCACTCGCATTGGTACTGATGGCAGCGCACTGAATGCTGTCTTTGACGGAACGACGCTCGCCTCTGGCGTTCGCCCTGCACGCAACAATGCTAATCCTGCTTACACAACATACACCTATCATGTAAATGGTAGTGACAGTGAGAGTGTGAAACAGCTCATTATCAATATCTATCAGCTTGGTTCTACCAAACAGGTGGGTATTGCTAATGTCTCCGTGACAGGTGTGCTCACACATCCTGCCAATGCTCGTGCCAACCAAATGATGATGGAGGAGGATGAGCAGACCACAGCCATTGAGACTCCGGAGGTGTCTGCGAGGAGAAACGTTGAAGGCTGGTACACCCTGCAAGGTGTTAAGATAGAACAACCTTCTCAACCTGGCATCTACATCTTCAACGGAAAGAAAGTGGTGGTGAGATAATGACACCATATCATTCAATAATAGTGGGAGCATTAACTTGATGCTCTCACTTTTTTTTTATATATCAAAAAGTCCGACAAAATGTTGTTTGTCTTTTCTTGTGAAATAGAATTGAAAACGCGGAATAATAGGTTGAAAAGGGCAAAATATCATGTTTTTAATCGTAACATGGCATGTTATGCACGTAACTATATCAGTTATGAGCGTAACTATATATGTTAGCGAGCTAACTATGAATGTTATGAAAGCTCCAAATTTGTCTTTTTTGAGGTAAAAACAGCCTTTCTTGCATCGGTTGTTAGAGTGGTTGAATTGTAAGTAGCTGATTTATAGTGACATATAAAAGTGTTGAGAAATGGGCGTTTTTCCTGCTAAGTCATAAGTGTTTTGAAAAAATGCCTGTTTTTTGATAAGGAAATTCAGAATTTCCAAGACAAAAATATAAGAGTTAGTTATGCTTATCTATAAAAGTAAGAAGTTCAAGATATCCCTGGCTTGCACATCAATTAGAATTTACTTACTTTGTTTCTTGAAAAGATTTCCTATTCTCTCCCACGAGTTCCAGCCTTTATCATCGAGATATTTAAGTACCACAACTAAAATCGCAAATAAGACACCTTGAACCAGATAATCTGTCATAGGTTTTAGCTCATGAAATATAATATCCAATAATGCGCTAAATACCATGTAGGCTACAGAAAAGAATAATACTTTTAGAATATATTTTTTCATAATAAGTTAAATATATATTATATATCTGGTGTATTACAAACCATCTATGAATCTCTTGGAAATTTCTCCATATTGGTCGATTCTACGGTCACGAAGGAAGGGCCACCAGCGACGTACTTGTTCGCTGCGTTCAAGGTCTATGGTGACGATGGTGGATACTTCCTCGTTGTCGGGAGCGCGATACAGAAACTCACCTTGTGGTCCCACAACCATAGAACTACCCCAGAATTGAATGCCATTGGTTTGCTGGCTTGGGTCTGGTTCGAATCCTACACGATTGACGGTGATGACGGGTAAGCCATTGGCAACAGCATGACCTCGTTGAACGGTTGTCCAAGCCTCACGTTGCCGTTGCTGTTCTTCCTTGGTATCACTGCTTTCATAGCCGATGGCAGTGGGGTAAATCAATATTTCTGCTCCCTTTAATGCCATGAGTCGAGCTGCTTCGGGATACCATTGGTCCCAACAAACCAACACGCCTAATCGTCCGATGCTGGTGTTGATAGGAGAGAAGCCTAAATCGCCTGGCGTGAAATAGAATTTCTCGTAATAGGCAGGGTCATCGGGAATGTGCATCTTGCGGTATTTGCCGGCAATCGTACCGTCGCTGTCCATGACCACGACTGTATTATGATAGAGTCCAGGCGCACGTTTCTCGAAAAGAGACGTAACGATAACGATTCCCAAATCTTTGGCCAACGAGCCGTAGAAATCTGTGGAAGGACCAGGGATGGGCTCTGCCAAGTCGAACAAATCAACGTTTTCTGTTTGGCAGAAATACAATCCGTTGTGTAACTCTTGCAATACAATGAGTTGTGCTCCTTCTTTTGCCAATTTCTTGATACTGTCAGCCAGTCGTTGCATATTGAGCTTGATGTCGGCTGTGTTATGTTGCTGGATAATGCCAATGTTCATTTGTCTCATGAGAATAAAATTATAAAACCCCGATGGGATATTGCATGGTTAAACAATGAATGGATCCGTGCTGGCGGATGATGGTACGAGCATCTAAGGGAATGATGTCGTGATGAGGGAATGCCTTTGAAATGGTTTGAAGAGCCTCTTGATCCTTATCTGGTTGGTTATATGTAGGACAAAGCACAGCACCGTTGAGAATGAGGAAGTTGGCGTATGTGGCAGGTAACCTTTCTTCATCGTCGTAGATGGGAGAAGGCATGGGCAATCGCAATAATCGATAAGGATTATCCAATGGCGTCTTCAACGACTGCAATTGCTTTTCCAGTGCCAGGAAGTCATCATGTTGTGGGTCGTTGGTATCATCACACCCCATATATAATAAGGTGTCGTTGGGAGCGAATCTCACAATGGTGTCAATATGTCCGTCAGTATCGTCACCAATCAGGTTGCCGTGGTCGAGCCAGATGATGCGATGGGCAAACAATCTGCGTTTGAGTTCTTCCTCGATTTGTTCTTTGGTGAACGGTTGGTTTCTGTTTGGAGCCAACAGACATTGCGATGTGGTCATGATAGTTCCCCTTCCGTCGCTTTCGATAGCCCCACCTTCCAAGACGAAATCATCATTCGACTGGAGCGAGGCATGAAACAAACCATTGTTAAAGATGTTGTTTGTGATGCGATTGTCGAGATGGGCAGGAAACTTCTTTCCCCAACCATTGAATTGAAAGTCAAGCAATAGAGCGTTGCCAGACTGTTGAAACGTGAGATAATCTATCGTTAAGGGAAGCAACGTGATGGCTCCATGATCGCGAGCCCACGTATCATTGGTCTCACTGGAACAAAACAGCACGTTTGCCATTGCTTCTTGCGAGAGATGAAAGATAAGTGTACGTTTCACCTCTTCCACGTGAGGAGTTACAATGATTACCTTTTCATACACAGAGATAATCTTTACCATCTCTATATATGTGGTTTCGATGTCGTAAAGATATGGTTTCCAATCCGTATCTTTATGAGGCCATGTGAGTTGTATTCCACTTTGTGGATACCATTCGGCTGGTAAGATATAGTTCATGGTGCAAAGATAATGAATTTATTGATGGAATACTCCGATAATATCGGAAAATTTATCTAACTTTGCATCGAAAATCGTGAATTGAAATGTTGGAAATAAAGAATGGTCGCATAGACAGAGGAGGTAAAGCCTTGTTTTCCCATTTGTCATTTATGGCAAATGAGGGAGAAGTGTTGTGTGTAGCAGGCTCGCAAGGCAGTGGAAAGTCGAGCTTGCTTCAGGCATTCTTGGGCTTTTTCCCACTTGATGAAGGTTATCTGAACGTAGATGGCGACTTGATAGATGTAAAGTCTGCACCTTATTTCCGAAAGATAATGAGCTTTTTGCCACAAGACTTAGACTTGCCATACGATAAGGTTTCAGAAGCCTTAAATGCGCTATTCGAGTTGAAGAGAGAACAGGAATCGAAGGAAACGAAAGATGCGTTGATGGAATTGTGGGATGAAATAAGTATTCCCGCAGAGGATTATGAGAGGAAACTCTCTGAATTGAGTTTGGCAGAACGTCGTCTTATGCTATTGTCAGGTATCTGTGTGCTTCAACGACCTATAGCTTTGTTGGACGAACCATCGTTGTGGTTAGATGAAGAACAATTGGCAAAGGCTGGTGCATGTATTCGTCAGATGGCTCGAAATGGTGCTACGGTAATCGTCACTTGTCAAGAACACGACCCCGTGTTACGTTATTGCGACAAGTTGGTAGAAATTAATGGTCATTCTTATCATAACTAAGTTTGCTATGGAAATATCTATATTAGGTTTTTGTTTGGGATTATTGCTTTTGATAGTTCCTCTTTATATTCTCCAGGTTTACAAAGTGAAATTTTTATATAAGATTTTGCGTGGTTTCATCAAGATGTTGGTGACTCTTGGATTGACTGGAGTGTGTTTGTACTTCGTATTCAAGTGGGATAATATTTGGGTAAACATTGCTTGGATACTACTGATGATGCTGGCTGGTACATTGTTGACAACGATGAAGGCTAAGTTGAATGTAGTCAGACACTTGCTGCCAATTGGTTTGGGCGTTTTTTCCTCTGTGTTGGTGGTAGGACTTTACTTTCTATTGACAATGATTGGAACGGAGCATTCTTTTGATACACGTTATCTTGTGCCCGTTTTTGGCTTGTTGATAGGTGGGGTAGTGGCAACTAATAGTCAAGCTTTGAGAACCTATTACATGGGAATGAAAAATCATGGCAAGTTGTATTATTACTTGATAGGTAATGGAGCCACAAGACATGAGGCTTTACGGTTTTTCGAGAAGCGAGCTTTGGAGAAGGTTTCTATCCCCTGCATCAGCAAAATGGCCTTGATGATGGTGGGATATATGCCATTGGTGATGTGGAGTATGTTGGTAGCTGGGTGCGATGTGTTGTTGGCTGTCGCTTTTCAGATAGTGATTCTTATTGCCGTCTTTTGCGCTTCTGTCATTTCTATGGTAGTGACATTGAGAGTGGCAAGTAAATTGTCGATAGACAAATACGGAAAGTTAAAGATGAATCATCCAAAACAAGAAAGTGTAGAAGTATGAAAAAGTATGGTTTGATGTTGCTGTGTGCAGGAATGTTTTCTGCATTGTTGTTATCTTGTAAGAATGTTAATAAGCAGCAAATAGCTGTTACGCAAGATGATGAGGTAACGGGTTTTTATGATGCAAAAAAAGCCTCCGTGGAAGAAACATCATCTTCATCAAGGAAAGGTGAGGTAAAAGTGAAGATGATGGAAATCCCTGCACCACTGAAAGATAGACCAGAGCAAATCATCAAGAGAACGGGCTATACCGTATCGTATAACAAATCGACAAAAGTGCCCAACTGGGTGGCTTGGCATTTGGTGAAGAGCCATTGCTATGGAAACAACCAGCGTACTAATTTGTTGTTTGAGGAAGATTCAGATGTGCCTTATCCACGCGCTACGGATAATGATTATTACAACTCTCGCTATGATAGAGGACACATGTGTCCGGCAGGTGATAATAAATGGGATAAGGAAGCTATTCGCGAAACATTCCTTTTCACGAATATTTGTCCGCAGAATCATGGATTGAATAAGGACTCTTGGAATGACTTGGAGAAACAATGTCGCAGTTGGGCGAAAGAATATGGAGCCATAGACATTGTGTGTGGACCAATATTCTACGGAAATACACATGACAAAACCATTGGTAGAAACAAGGTGTGTGTGCCTGATGGCTTCTTCAAGGTGGTGTTGTGCCGTAAGGGAACCCCCAAAGCAATAGGCTTCATCTATAAAAATCGTGGCGGTCGCCAATCTATGTCAGATTGCGCACTTACCGTTGACGAAGTGGAGAAAATCACTGGCATAGACTTTTTCCCAGCTTTAGATGATGGAGTGGAGAATAGGATAGAGGCACAAGCAAGACTAAGGGATTGGTGAGGAAGAAATGTCATTCGCTATTTGGCGGAAACTATTGATAGTCTTTTCCTTTGCCATTTTATAAGTATTATACTGAAAGATTAATTTTCGATTAGAAATGATTTCTTCTTGAGAGAGAGGTGTGTCAATTTCTTCTTGGTTTAAATCTTTTTCTATCGAAAAGACGTGGAATCCAGCCTTTGTAAAGAACTTGTAATTGATGGAATCTTCCGGTAAGAAAACTTTTGCCCCATTCCAAAGATTAATATAAATATTTCCAACGGCTATTTGTCTGACGGTATTGTGGATGGCTACAGATACGGATTCTGTCAATGCAACATATTTATCGTATTCCATGAATGCTGTAATAGGAATGAAATTGTCGCCAAACAAACGTTTCCCCATCTTGCACACCGATGCTCTATAAAGATTGTCTCCCCCATAACTTAACGGAACCAGTATCTTTCGATTCTTAAGGTCAAGATGTCTCAATCTCCAAAAAGTATTTCTATGATTACATAAAACAGTTGCTGAATGACTAACTTGTATGGTGTTTCCCTTTGGAAAAATATTTTTGTATAAAATGTCAAAGCTCTTATATTCTATCCTGGGTGGATATATGAATGTAATTTGTTTTGCCCTGAAAAAAGAATTCTTTTTCAGATAATCGCATTCTATTGGAAACACTCCGGAATAATAATCTACTCTATGTATGGCATCAATGAAATCTTGTCGTCCGTGAGAATCATTGACTTTAAGTCTTTTGAAGTAAGTTCTCCTCCCTTCGTTTAAAAGTCTTAACCTATATCTTAGACTGATGGTCTTGGGCTTTATCTGATGTTTTAAAGGAATTAATGGAAATTGAGGCTTCTTGTTTTCGTAAATATCAAATCCCCAAGAAAACCAAACTACTTTTATTTTTGCATTCACCTCCTTGATTAATTGGCAAGGAAGTGAAGCAAGATTGTGTAGAACTATCACGTCACAGAGATCAGGATTCGTAATCATTTCATAAATATCTGAAATCTGTTTTCTTTCCACTTGATTTGAGGTGATATATTGAAAAGGTTCATCTTTATCAAAAATGATATTGATATATCGATTATCTAATTCTTCAATGTCCTCAAACAATTCTATGGCGGAATTTAAAAACTTATCGTCAGTGATGAAATGTATTACTTTCATGTCTTATCAATTTGTTTGCAAAGGTACGAAAATAAAATTAAATCTGCATAAAAGTCTTAAACAAGTTGAAAAAATACGTTAAACTACGATGGTTTCTTTCATTCTTGCATTATTCTTAGTAATTTTGCAGTCTAAAATGTTTTTGCGTGAAAATAAGTAGAGTGGTTGCTGCCCTTGAACGATTCGCACCTCTGCCCTTGCAAGAAAGCTATGATAATGCAGGCTTGCAAGTAGGATTGACAGACGTGGAAGTTTCAGGGGCATTATTGTGTTTAGATGTCAATGAACAAATCATTGATGAGGCGATTGCCAAGAATTGTAATCTGGTAGTGGCTCATCACCCCTTGATTTTTCATAAATTATCTTGTGTGTCAAACCTTGATTATGTGCAACGAACGGTGATGAAAGCTATCCAAAATGGGATAACTATCGTTTCCATGCATACCAATTTGGATAATGCACAAGGTGGCGTGAATTATAAAATGGCAGAGAAGATTGGTCTTACCGATGTGTGCTTTCTCGGTCAATCTCATTGTTTTGCGGATATTACTTATGCTTCTGGCATTGTTGGTAATCTTCCTGCTCCTATGTCTGCCTCTGATTTCATTCAATTGTTGAAGAAAGTATTTATGGTTGATTGTGTACAATGTAACCAATTGTTGGAAAGAGACATCGTGAAAGTAGCTTTATGCGGTGGAGCTGGTTCTTTCTTGTTGGATGATGCCATTGCTTGTGGAACTGATGCGTTTATCACGGGTGAAATGCACTATCATGAATTTTTCGGACATGAGCAAGAAATTCAGATTGCGGTAATCGGACATTATCAGAGTGAGCAATTCACCAATGAAATATTTAAGTCGGTCATTGAACGAGATTGTGAAGGAGTTTCTTGTTATTTGACTGAAACCAATACAAACCCCATCCTTTATATATAATAAGGTGTTTTATAGTAAATAGAATTATCAATCATTTGTAATAATAATAACTATGGCAAAAAAAGATGTAACGGATTTGACAGTTGAAGAGAGATTGAAAACTTTGTTTCAACTTCAGACAACTTTGTCGGCAATTGACGAGAAACGTGCACTTCGTGGAGAATTACCATTGGAAGTAGAAGACTTAGAGGACGAAATCGCTGGCTTTACCACTCGTGAAGAGAATATTAATAAGGAAATAGAGGATTTCAAGGCTGCCATTTCCCGTAAGAAGGGAGAAATCCAACAAGCAAAAGCTACCGTTGAACGTTATAAGAAGCAGTTGGAAGAGGTGAGGAACAGTCGCGAATACGAGACTTTGACCAAGGAAGTAGAGTTTCAAACATTGGAGATTGAACTTTGCGAAAAGAAAATACGTGAGGCTTTGGTCAGGGTTGATGAGCGAATACGTGATTTAGAGGACACTAAAGAAATGATGGCTGACCGTCAGGCTGCCTTGGATGAGAAGAAAGGCGAACTGGATGAAATCATGTTGGAGACAAGAGAAGAGGAAGAAAAGTTGAAAGCGAAGGCAAAGGACTTGGAAACCAAGATTGAACCTCGTCTTTTGAGTAGTTTTAAGCGTATTCGTAAGAATGCTCGCAATGGATTAGGCATTGTTTACGTTCAGCGTGATGCTTGTGGTGGTTGCTTCAATAAGATTCCTCCACAGCGTCAACTCGACATTAAGATGCATAAGAAAATTGTGGTTTGCGAGTATTGCGGTAGAATCATGATTGATCCGGAATTGGCTGGTGTAAAGATGGAAACTAAATCTGCGGATGAGAAACCCAAGCGTAAGCGCGCCATTCGTAAGATTGTGAAAAAGGAAACCCCTGCTACGGAAGCACCCGCTGTACCAGAAGCAGAATACGATGCATAATAGGTGCTTTTACTAAAAAAATGCCTCAGAAGTAAACATTACTTTTGGGGCATTTATAGTTATGGTTTATCTCACCTAAACATCATGTTTGTCTTGTCTATTCCTAAAGTCCACGAGCCTTGTAAATCTTGTCCTTGGCATCATTGATTTCCTGGAATTTCTTTTCCGCAGCCTTTTTCACGTCTTCTCCCAAAGTTGCCACTCTGTCTGGGTGGTGTTTAAGTGCCATTTTTCTATACGCCGCTTTCACTTCGTCATCGGTTGCATCTTTTGAAATACCTAAAACCTTATATGCAGCGTCTAAGTCATTGCCTCCACCTCTTAGGTTAAGCATAGAATCAATGTCTTGTTGAGAGAGCGAAAGGGCGCTTCCGATTTCTTGTATTGCCTCAATCTCTTTCTGGTGTATGTTCCCATCCACTTGGGCAATCATCACGAGGAAGTTCAGCAGTTGCAAGCGTTGAGAATAATCCATGTTTTGCGCTATTTGCCGACATGACTGATAGATTGTCGTGCGAAACTGGCTTTCCCCCACTTGCTTTTGGTGCTCAAATAGGCGCAACATGATTTCCTCGCCTTGCTGAACGGCAATCTCACCAAAGTTCTGGCGCAAGAATTGGCGCACCATTTCCATTTCAGAATGCATCACTTTGCCATCAGCCTTGATAACGTATGATGCGAGCGTAAGCATGGAAATCAAGAACGAATTACGTTGTCCTTCGTATTCCCGTTCCCTGCTGTATTTGGTTTGGTTAGCTTCTTCGTCTTTTTTGTATCCAAATTCATTTATGAAAGACGACGTAGTCATCGAGTCAAACAATGCACCAACGATGAATCCGACTATTGCACCTAACGGTCCAGCAGACACGAAGCCTAAGTAACCACCAATCCATTTACCGAATCCCATAAATATAATATTTTATTGTACAGGTTTATTTCTTGTTCAATCTAATACCGTCTTCAGAAATGCTAATCAGCCGTTTCTTATATAAGTCGCCAATAGCCTTCTTGTACGTCTTTTTACTGACGTGGAATCTGTATTTGATATCTTCTGCATCACTCTTGTCTCCCAAGTCGCAATAGCCATTGTGTTCATGAAGATAGTCTAACAGCGTCTCGGAGAAATCGAGTGTTTGCCTTCTTCCTATAGGGTGCAACGATACGTCTATCTTCCCGTCAGATCGTACAGTATTGATGTAGCCCTTCATGCGGTCTCCCGTATGAACACGCTGGAATATCTGATCTTCATAAGCCAATCCTGGATACTTGTTGTCAATGATTACCTTGAATCCCAATTCCGTCTTTTGCCAGACAAGCACGTCCACTTCCTTCCCACGTTCCATGTATGGAATTTCCTCATCAAAGAATTTGTCCACCTTGGCTGAGGCTACAATGCGATAACTCTCTTCGTCGATGTACACATATACGATGTACGATTCGCCTATTTCCATTCTTTTCTTTTGTTCGTTGAACGGGCAAAACAGGTCTTTCATCAATCCCCATTTCAAGAATGCACCATGCTGGTTTACCCACGCCACTTCCAGATAGGCAAAATCTCCCACCTTGCAGAGTGGTTTCTCTGTTGTAGCCACCAGTCGTTCCTCGCTGTCTAAGTATATGAATACCTCAAGCACGTCGCCTATCTTATATGATTCTGGTTGGTAACGTTTGGGCAACAAGATTTCGCCCTCTTCTCCACCGTCAAGGTAAAGTCCGAAGTCCACTTCCTTAACGATTTCCAACCTGTTATAGTCTCCCAGTTTAATCTTCTCCATGTTCTGATGTCTTATTTCTTTCTGTGTTTTCTTCCTCAGTAGAGATGGTGTCTTCATTTACGATGAGCCCATCCTTCAGATGGATGGTACGGTCTGTGATTCGAGCCAGTTCTTCATCATGAGTAACAATGACAAAAGTTTGGCCAAATTGGTCTCGCAAGTCAAAAAACAGTTGGTGTAGTTCTGCTTTGTTCTTTGAGTCAAGGCTTCCGCTTGGTTCGTCTGCCAATATGACAGCGGGATTGTTGACCAAGGCACGAGCCACTGCTACCCGTTGCTTTTCTCCGCCAGAGAGTTCGTTAGGTTTATGCGAGGCACGGTCGGCAAGTCCCATGAAATCCAATAGTTCCAATGCTCTTTTCTTGGCTTCTTTATTCGATTTCCCTGCAATATATGCAGGAATCATGATGTTTTCAAGGGCAGTAAACTCAGGCAACAGTTGATGGAATTGAAATACAAATCCAATCTGTTGATTGCGAAAATCGCTGATTTTCTTGGCGTTCAGCGTACTGGTGTCTATTCCGTTCACCACAATTTTACCGCAGTCGGGCTTGTCTAATGTGCCAATGATCTGTAAGAGAGTGGTCTTTCCAGCTCCACTTGGTCCTACGATGCTCACTATTTGTCCTTTATTAATATGTAGGTCTATACCCTTCAGCACCTCAAGGGTTCCAAAACTTTTCTTGATGTCTTTAATGTCTATCATTTTATTATTGTTAGATGGTCGCGTTACATATTAGTCAAGTTCCCATTCATTATATTTTCATTCTTCTTCTCATCCATTCACGAATGGTTTCGTATGCACTCTCTTCCTCCGTATGTTGAGGTTGGGCAAATGTCATCTTGTCCATTGCGTCGCCATATTGGTCTGGGAATACTATCATCATGCTTGTTCCGCTAAAGTAGCGAGTCAGTTCGTCAGGCAGTCTTTCCATTGCGTTCTTGTATGAGATAGTTCCTTGTCTGGCGGTTACCACCACAAACATGTGGTCTGCGGAAATGGTTCTTGCCAATTGTGGCAATTCGTTCCAATGTTCCATGATAATATATTCCGCACGCATATTTGGGTGTCGGTTATGTGCAAACTCGCTGATGAGTTCCAATGTGTCTTTCCTTCCATGAAAATCAATCCTGCACTCCAAATTCTCTGCCAATCGAGAAAGCCTTTCTAACCATCGGTAGAATCCAGCTTCAAATTGCGCCCTCGAAGGCACGCATACCTGTATCTTCCTTATCGTATTCAGCGGTTGCATGATGCGAGCCATGATGATTTGTCGGCTTAATCCATTGAAAAGACTTTGGTGAAACTCTCCCCAAAACTTAGGAGATACCTCCTTGTGCGTGTGCATTCCGATGATGATTTCAGATGCCCTAAACTCCTTGAAGGCGTGTTTGATACCATTGGCAATATTGGCGGCAATTCTTACTTGAGTTTGCATTCTCACGTCAGAGCCAGCTGCATATTGCGTCACGCTTTCCAGCAACCGTTGTCCTTTTTCTTGGTTAATGCGCATGTGCTGGTCGTCATATACCACGTTCAGACCTACAAGTCCACGGTTAAGTCGGGTGTTGCGCATCAGTATGGCAAGGTTGATGAGATTATTGGCATATTCGGGATATTTCACGGGTATCAATATCTTCTCATCATCGTTTCTTCCACCATTGTCTGGCAGAATGTCTTTGTCTCTCACCACGATACGCTGGGCAGAACGTTCTGTCACGATGGTGGAGATGATGCAAGTAAACAAAATCATCATCACCACACCATTGAGAATGTCATCATTGACCATGGAAACGCCAGGTGCAATCTCTGTTTCCATTCCTACCATTACCATGGCAATGGCTCCCGCCGCATGAGCGCACGTCAATCCGAAAGTCATGTGTCCTGAAGACAACGGCAACCTGAAGCCGATACAAGCGATATAAGCGGCAACAGCCTTGCCAAACGTTCCGAAAAACACGAAGCAAAGCACTATCCAAATGATGTAACCGCCGTCAAAGAGCAATCGCACGTTGATGAGCATTCCCACACCTATCAGGAAATAGGGGATAAACAAGGCGTTTCCGATAAACTCAATGCGGTTCATCAATGCCGAAACGTGGGGAATGTATCTGTTGAGTATCAATCCTGCCATGAATGCACCAAAGATTCCGTCTATTCCTACCGCCTCGCTCAATGCAGCACTCATAAACATCATCGACATCACGAAGATGTATTGCATCACAGCATCTGAGTAACGGCGCAAGAACCATCGGGACAGACGTGGGATAATCATGATGACGATTGCACAATAGAGGATGAACTTCGCTATGAACAATAACCAAAACCATGTGCTGGCAGTATTGTTATGGGCAGCCTCAAGAGCAGCCAACACCACCAACGAGAGCAAGAGCGAGAGCATCGATCCGCCTACGCTCAACGTAACGCTGGGTTTTCGTTGCAAACCGTAACGTACTACGATAGGATAGGCTATCAAGGTGTTGGAAGCCATGATGCAACTCAACAGCAATGAGGTGGCTGGGGTATAGTGCAAGATACTGATGCCCACCAAGTACATCATGGTAAAGGGGATGATAAACGTGAGAAAGCCGAAGATACCAATTCTCTTCATGTTCTTTTTCAAGCCTTCCATGTCCATTTCCAATGAGGCGAGAAACATGATGTAGTAGAGTCCTACCTTGCCGAGAATCTCAAAAGACTTGTCTCTTTCCAGAATGTCGAAGCCATATTTACCCAACGTCACACCAGCCAACACCATTCCGATGATGTGCGGAATGCGCAATTTTCCCATGACGATGGGGGCGGCGAGAATCACCAGTAACACCACCAAGAATATCAACGTGGGGTCGGTAATGGGGAAATAATGAGCAATGTCTATCATAGGTAAAGAGGTCTGCTTTTCTTTTTGTGTACAAATTTAGATAAAATAGTTGAAAAACAAGTCTATCTTATCAAGAAAATCACCATTCTTGAGAGGAAAGTGATTGAAAAACGAATAAATCAGAAAAGAAAAACTTGTTTTTTGACTTTTATTTTTTATTATATCATCACCCATTTTCTTAAATCCATGTCGCAGATTAATAAAACTGCGACGTAGTTTTATTAATCTGTGACGTAGTTTTATAAAACCAAGCCATAGATTAAACTTTTTATGATTAATTTGTATTTTATATAACAACTATTTATCTATATTTATTTGCATATTAAGAAATTAATTCATAACTTTGCAACTGAAAAAATGTCATGTTGGCATAATGAATGTACATAATTGCACGTTTTTTGCACACGACTTTTTGTAAATGTTTCCAAATCATTGATGATCAAATAGAAGGAAACCATTGGGGTTGACTGGATTTGACGGCAAGATGAGATGGTATGTAAGCATGCGGAGGCTCGTTTGCTACCTCCTAAATCTGAGTGAACAAGAATTAATTGGCGAAAGAAACTACGCTCTCGCTGCCTAATCGAAGTACAGTAGATTACTGGCTTTATTCTCTTACAAGGTAGGAGAACGAGACATCGCTCCAAGGATGTTGTTCCGAATCTAAGGGTTCAGCGGTGCAGGTAAATCGGAAATAGTCAGGCAGAGCCTCGGCTGTCTGGTGAAATTTAGAGGATAAGGCAGTAGTTGGTTGTCCAGGTCTTGCTGCTGCTCGAAAATCGAAGTCTGGAATAAGCATGTAGAAAGCGTATGGTTTCCTTGTGCGGACGCGGGTTCGATTCCCGCCAGCTCCACCAAAATAAAATGTCCTCTCGAATTTTGCGAGGGGACGTTTTGTTTTTTGCCATGAAGTAGGCTCAGACGAAAAACAATAGGGGAAGAAGATGGTTAATTCACAATTCATAATTTACAAGTGAAGATTGACTGATGAATCAGATGAATGGCCAATGATGAAAGGCTCATGGTCTTCATTGAAGATTTGTCTCGATAGAAATGTCACGATAGAGGGAAATGCCGCTAGGCATTTGATGTTAGTAGCCAGCCATGCAGAATCGCCGTTAGGTGATTCGAAATGGCTGGAAAGAAAGAATTGAGGTGGAGAAAGCCTGCCTTTAGGTAGGCGATATGGCTTTTCATGTCCCCTACCTAAAGGCAGGGCATTCCGTTTGCTGCATCCCCCATCCCAGCCATTTACTTTCCCTCGCTATCGCGAACAGTGACCGTTGGTTCGCCGTACCTATGGGCACGGCTGTATGGCTGGCTACTAACATCTGATGCCTATCGGCATCTTTCCGTACTGCATTATTATTACTCGACATCGACTACAAACACAATCTTTCATTTTTCAATTATCCATTATGAATTATGAATTGTGAATTATAAATTTCAATCTTCTTCCCCTATGAAAAATCGCTTGACCTATGAAGTATGGAGGTTCAAAATTATATTCCATCAAGTTTATCATGATGAGGATACAGGTCAAGTCGAGGATGATTTCTAATCGTTCCCGTATTCGTATAGTCGTACATGGAGTATCTTGTAATCGTCGATAGAAATTCTAACGTGCCTTCCCTGATGGTCTTGGTCTCCGTTCTCCCGTCGGATATATTTAATCATTCCATCTTCTTGGATGTTTACCTCATCCACCGTTCCTATTCCCATGCGTTTACCCTTGAATGGTTGTAGGTTGTTGTCAATGCCTTTTTGCTTATTCCCACTGCTCGCAAAACCATCTTCACCAAGTGTCTTAACTGTTTCCTGTGCCTTTTCGGTAGTCTTTTGGAACACCACCACTACGCCACTGCCAGCTATCAGGTAATCATTCTTTGCCAAACGAATGATAATTGCTCCTCCTTCGCGCCATGTTGAGCCATTGGTGGCTCTGCTGTCCCACGGCAAGGTGAAATAATGACGGCAGGTAAAAGTCATATCTCCATCTTCTATCAATGTTTCCTTATCTTCTTGGTTCAATAAAACACCTCGAATGGCATTTTTTCCACGATATTTCAGCAATAGAGGTTGCAGTTCTTGAAGCAACGCATAACTGCGAGAAATTTCCAATCCTTCTGATTCGGCACATTGATCCACGGCAAACGGACTGAATCCCACGCCTTCATGTTCACCGAAAACATAGAGAGCCCTTACGCCACTGTTGTCGCAACAACGAGATTCTGGTATGAATAGTGGATTCTTCTTTCCCATGTCGTATTGTTTTGCCCATCCCTTAAATCCCGTGTCGTAGATGTCTGGAGCCAGTAAGTCAATACTTGGTGCAGTCAGTTTCCAGATGTCAGCCAAGTGAGCCAATGGTCCAGCCGATGGATATTCGCCTGGTTTCCGTCCACGACTGTTCATGGCAGCATTGACATATAGAGGAATGTTGTAAATCTTATGAGCTGATTGAGCCAATCGTCCCACATATCGGGCATAATGATAAGCCATGAATTGCTCTTCACCATAAACGTCCTTACCAAAAGCATCTTTCCATGTAGAACCATGACCCATTTTTAACACTTTGCATACGTCTTTTGGAATAGGTAATGAATAGGCTTTCTCTGCTTTTGGAGAATGGTCACGAGCATCTTCCAGCATTCCGATTTCATTTTCCACCTGCATCATGATGACCGTTTGGTGCATTTCGTCCACGTCTCTGATATGTTGCATCAATGCCGAAAACACCCGATTGTCAGCCTGAAAAACATTTTCAGAAAAGGCAGAGGCTATTTCCAAAGGCTTCCCTTGTTGGGTAACGGCTCGTGGAAAACGCTTCACGTCTTCTTTAAACCATATTGGCGCATAGCACGACATAGAGTTTTTCCAAGCCCCAAACCACAAGAATATCAAGTGCAAGTCGCATTCACGAGCTTTCTTGATGGCTGTATCGATGAGAGTAAAGTCATATTTTCCCTCTTCAGGTTCTATCAAGTCCCACTGAGCAGGGATGAGTACGGTGTTAACATTAAGGGCTTTCATACGAGGCAACACCTCATTGATGTCTGCCTCTGATGTAGCTGCCGAATTGCTCAGTTCTGCTCCAAGGATGAGCATGGGCTTGTTGTCTATTTCCAAATAAGCTCGCTGACCAACATATCGAAGGTTGATTTTGGCAGAAATGGCAATGGCAAATATCAAGGATATAATAATGCACAATACTCTTTTCATAAAATGACAGGTTTGTACGGTTAGTTAGATGAAAAAGTGAATGATGTGGCAAAGATAGAAAAAATAATGATAACAAAAAATGATTGATAGAAATATTTTTGTATTTTTGCAGTCGAAAGTGGCAGTTTTGCGTATTCGTGTAGCGAGCATCGCTTCTGCTGTTTGTATCAGATAATCATACCTATCCTAAATTATTAACTAATCGTAGAATGACATGAAACAGTTAATGACCATTTTGTGTGCATGGCTGGTTGCCTTATCTTCGTGGGCAGACGAAGTGCATAGCCGTCAGCATTTGCTGATGGATGATAATTGGCAGTTTGCATTTGGCCATGCGTCAGATCCAAGCAAAGACTTTGGATGTGGAACGGAGTATTTCAACTATCTTACCAAAGCCAATAGCATACACAATGCTGGACCGTACAGCATGAAGTTTGATGCTACAAGTTGGAAATCAATCGACTTACCACACGATTGGGTGGTGGGATTGCCCTTTGCCAAAGAAGCCAGTCATAGCCACGGTTATAAGACAGTGGGATGGAAGTACCCCGAAACATCTGTAGGATGGTATCGGAAAATATTCACCATTGACAAGGAAGATGAAGGCCAACACTTTGAATTGCAGTTTGATGGTATTTTCCGCGATGCTCGAATATGGGTAAATGGTTTCTATGTAGGAGGCGAACAGAGTGGTTATATCTCGCAGACTTACGATATTACCGAATACTTAAACTATGGTGATTCCAATCTCGTATGTGTTCGTGTTGACGCATCCTTAGAGGAAGGATGGTTTTATGAGGGAGCTGGTATTTACAGACATGTGTGGCTCAACCGCACGGCTCCCGTTTATGTGAAGACATTCGGTACGTTTGTACATGCTGACCTGCAAGCTCCTTTTGATAAGGCTCAGTTGACGGTAGAAACAACCGTGGTGAACGATGCTTCCGAACGGCAACGTTATTCACTCCGTCATACCCTGTTAGACGAGCAAGGCAATACCGTTGGTTCGGTTTCCGAACAAGTACAAGATATTCAAGGGAAAGATGAGTGTACGACAAAGACCATGTTGACGGTCGATAAACCTCATCTTTGGAGCATCGAAAGACCATATTTATATCAGCTAAACACGGAGGTTATCAATCGTGAGGGTAAGGTCGTTGATACATATATTACCCATACGGGCATTCGTCATTTACGATTCGACGCAGACCAAGGCTTCTTCCTCAACGGTAAGTCAGTGAAACTAAAGGGCGTAAACATGCACCAAGACCACGCTGGAGTGGGAGCAGCCATTCCGGATGCTATGCAAGAATGGTCATTGCGCCAACTGAAATCCTTCGGGTGTAATGCTTATCGTGCCAGCCATAACCCCATGACTCCCGAAATGCTTGATGCTTGCGACCGATTGGGCATTTTGGTGCTGGAAGAAAACCGTCTTACGGGTGTCAATGATTACCAGCGACACCAACTATCTGAAATGATTCGTCGCGACCGCAACCATCCTTGCATCATTCTTTGGAGCATTGGCAATGAGGAATGGGGCATAGAATGGAAAGAATATGGCAAACGTATCGGTGCAGCCATGCGTGAGTATTGTCATCGACTTGACCCAACACGATTGGCTTGTGCCGCGACCAGCAGTGGACCAACCATAGTTGAGCCAATGGATGTGGCTGGTTACAATTATATCTTGCAAAATCCCGTGGAGGAACATCGTAGTCACTATCCTCAACGCATTGCTTTAGGCTCTGAAGAAACGAGTGGTTGCGGAACGCGAGGCATTTACTTTGATGACAGAGACAATGGACGAATGGCTGCTCTGAACCGCTCGCATGAGGGAAGAGACAGTATGCTCAATTGCATAGAGCGTGGTTGGCAGTTCTATCATGAACGTCCTTGGCTTTGTGGATTGTTTTATTGGACGGGATTTGACTATCGTGGTGAACCTAACCCGTTGAAATTCCCTGCTACAGGGTCTGAATTTGGAATCCTCGACTATTGTGGCTTCCCGAAAGATGAGGCTTATTATCTGAAAGCATGGTGGACAGACGAACCCGTATTGCATTTGCTTCCACATTGGAACTTAGATGGACATGAGGGAGAGGAAATAGACGTGTGGGCTTATTCCAATTGTGCGGAAGTGGAGCTTATCGTTAACGGAAAGAAACTCGGACGTAAGGCAATGCCTAAAGACGGTCATTTGAGTTGGAAGGCAACGTATCAACCTGGATATGTTGAGGCTCGTGGCTATGATGCGCAAGGTCGTCGGGTCATGAAGAAACGCATTGAAACGACAGGAGATGCTGTTCGTGTGGTTCTTTCAGCCGACCGAACTGTGCTAAGTGCAGACAATCAAGACGTAAGTGTATGTCGGATAGAGTTGCAAGACCTTCGTGGCAGATTTGTTCCCACTGCTTGCGAGGAAGTAGAAATAGAGGTGAATGGTCCTGTTCGTATTCTTGGCGTGGGTAATGGAGACCCTGCTTGGCAAGCACAAGAACAACCCATTGACAGAAACGCTCGTACCTTCCGTGTTCGCACGTTTAACGGATTGGCTCAAGTGCTGTTGCAATCCACGCACGAGGCAGGTGAGGCAGTGCTTACTTGTCGTACCGTGGGAGCTACACAATCTTTAAATATAAAGACAGAATGAACGATATAAACTAAACTTAATGAAAGGAACAATCATATATGAGGACTTATCAATTCATGACATTATTTAAATGTTGGATATTACTGATGCTGGCAGCTCCGGCAAAGGCAACCACCACTACGATATGGAGTGGGCAGAAGACTTTTACCAATTGGGGAGACGTGGTGAACGTAGATGGCTCAAAATTCTCCAGCGTTCAACCCGATGATGTTGTTCGTTTTGTCATTCAAGCATCATCTGGTGCTCAGTTGCAAGTGTCTTATGGTTCCAGTTGGACCAACTTTGACGGCCTGTCGGCAATGAGCATCAGTGGAAACTATGAGATGGTGGTTACTACGGCAATGGTAAGCCAGTTGAAACAAGGTATTCACGTGAAGGGAGTGAACTATACGTTGAGTGCCATCGTGTTGGTGACTGGCAACGAGCCATATACTACGGAATGCGAATCGCTCTTTGCTTGGGACGATTTGCACGTGAGTGGAGTTACGAAAGGTAAGTATAGTGGTTTGGGCTTCAAGGATTATAGCGGAGCCGGTTGGTATTGGGCAGAGGGAACAGACCTTGGTCAGTATCGTTTTCTTGACATTCAGATGCAGCAACCCCTATCTTCTACGTTGATTATTCAGGTTCTTGACGATGTAGCCGGGGCTCGTAGCATCAATGTAGCTGCTGGTAATGAGAATTATCGATTGACTCTGCCTACTAATTTCAATCATGTATATAGTGTTTGTTTCTTGTCGCAGAAATCCCAAAATGTTTCCTTGGGAAGTGTAAACTTGATAGACCGTCAGGGAAATATCGTGACTACGGGAATCAGACAAGTTGAAAACGATTTGTACCATGATGACGCTGTTGTCAGTCGTGAATACTTGAATGCCGCAGGACAATACTTAGATGCTCCACAGAAGGGATTGAACATTGTTCGCCTGAAACTGAAGAACGGGAAAGAAATCGTTCGAAAATTCATTTTACGTTGAATCCATTTATGATATAATGATGAAAAACTATAGAAACATAATCCGCATATTCATCGTGGCATTGTCGGTAATGCCCCTTGTGTCTTTTGCACAAATTGACGAGACTCTTGCAGACAAGCAAGCCAATGAAGCCACACGGCAACTTTATGATTATCTACGTACTGAGGTGTGGGGAAAGAACGTGATGTCGGGCTGTCAGGCAGAGTGGAATTACAATATCAATGATGCAGAGAAAATCTTTCAGGCGTGTGGCAAATATCCCAAGGTGAACGTATTCGACTTCCAGCATTTCGACCAATCATGGATTGATTATCGTACCAGTACGGCTCTGCAATGGCATCGTGCAGGGGGAATCGTGGCGTTTATGTGGCACATTCACATGCCTACCAATGCTTTTGCCGAAAATCAGTCTGACTGGACCAGTTTTTATTCTGGCGGAAGCAAACCTTGTCATATATCTCCTCGCAATTGTGCTGTTGAAGGCACGATGGAAAACCGTATCTTCAAGAAAAAGCTTGATGGCGTTGCTTCTTTGCTTCTCTATTACCAACAACAGGGAATCCCCATTCTGTTCCGTCCTTTGCACGAAGCCGCAGGTGGTTGGTTTTGGTGGGCTAACGATGGGGCAGAGGCTTACAAGCAACTATGGAAGTATATGTTTGAGTACTTCGCGATGAAAGGGGTACATAATCTCATTTGGATTTGGACTACCGAAATCAACGACCCTTCATGGTATCCTGGAGATGAATATGTTGACATCATTGGTCGTGACGGTTATCCTAATGGCAACACTACGCACATTTCGCAAGCATCTGATTTCCGTTCCATGCAAAAAGCATATCCCAACAAGATGCTTTGTATGCCTGAGTGCAATAGCGTTCCTTCATGGAATAACATGAAGAATGATAATTCGCTCTGGCTGTTTGTGGCACCTTGGTGTGGTGGAGGTGCTTTCGACCACGGTAATGACAACACATTCTGGCGCTCTTTCATGTCTGAGGAGCACATCATCACTCGTTGAGAAAGATTCGTCTTTCTTGTTAACAAATACTAATATTTCCATCTTCGTGGTCAGTAATAAGGGAAAGTGTCATATATAATAGCAGGTTGTAGTCTTAACCGCACCTTGTAAGAAATTAAAATATATGAACTATTCTGAAAAAGATATATTGCAACTTATTGCTACCAAAGATTCCAAAAGGTATGGTCTTGTCTTTCGTCTTTATGGCGAGCGAGTCAAGACCTATATCTTTCGTGTCGTCACTATCAGGGAAGATGCGGAGGAATTGTTGCAAAACACATTTATTTCTGCATTCCGACATCTTGATGATTACGACAGGAATCGCGCTTCCTTGCAAACATGGATTACCTACATCGCTACCAATGAGATTAGGGCTTACTATCGTCATCGGCAAAAAGCTACGTTCGTGTCGCTCGATGACGAGAATCAACATTGCACTATCTCATCTGATGATGAGGTAGATAAGTGGCTTAACGATACTCATGAGCAACGCATAGACAGTCTCATGAAAGCTATTAAACTACTGTCTGCCGATGAACAAATGCTGATACAACTTTATTATACCGATCAGCAACCCTTGCGCGACATTGCCTATATTCTTGATGAGGAACATTCAGACTTGTCAACAGACATCCGAAAGGTAGAGAACCGATTGGCAAAACGCTTGCAACGTATTCGTATGAAACTATGTGCTTATATGATAAAAATGAAAGAAGATGGAAAAGAATAAAACAAACTCAACCCCACAGCCTCACCCAAATCCATTGTATCAGGATATTGGATTGCGTAAGGCTTTACGACAAATTGATGAGGAGGCAAAACAGACTGTTCTCAGTGATGGTTTTGAAGAACGGCTCATGAATGCTATTGGTCAAGATGACATTCATGAAAATAATGAATCTTACAACGCCCCTCATCGTCATTCACTTGGTTCTACTCATATCGTCCTTATGCGACGGGTGGCTGCTGCCTTGCTGGTATTGATTACGGTGAGTGGACTGGCGTATTCCGTGTATCGTTTTTCCTCTTCTACGAGAGAAGAATCTCAAACGGTTGAGAAGAAAGACGAAGTAGGCACGAGTCATAAGAGCATGTCTTCCGTTCCGCTCTTTCATTTTGAAAATGTAAGGCTCGACAGTTTACTGAACGTCGTGGCGGAAAACTATCATTGCACATTGGTCTTCACTGATGCACAACCACGTGAATTGCGTATTTCCACAACATGGCAACCGCAACAATCGTTGTCAACCTTTGTAAACGTGATGAACGAACTCGATGGATTTCAGTTGGTGGTGCGTGAAGATACTATCTTTGTCGTTCAAAACTCATTGAAGGAGGAATGAACATGAAAGACCGCATGAAATGTATTTGCCTCCGATTGATGTTAGTATCGTCATTTTGCTTGATAGCCATTTCCTTGCAAGCCCAAGAAAAGGAAGTGGTCAGTTTAGACTACCAAAAGGCTTCGCTTGCAAAAGCCCTCGATACACTTAGGACTTACACCGATATGTATAACATTACCTTCGTTCACAACGACATTGAGCACTTGCAAGTTACGCTCCGTGCCATTAACCTCTCCATACCTGATGCCGTAGAACTCATTTGCAAGGGACAACCTGTGAAGGTGAAAATCAAAGACCACAATATCATTGTGAAGTATAGACCAGAAAAAGATCGTACCATTGCCCTGTGGGGACATGTGCGCGACTCGTTTACGAAGCATGGTGTACTTAATGCGAAGATTACGATGATGACCGACGACGGAATGGTGCTTGATACATTACGCACTTGGCGACCCAACAATGACCGTGATGATGCTGTCTTTCGTGTAGAAGTGCCTATCGTGTCACGTAGTTATCGTTTTGTGGCAGAGCATCCTGATTACGAGACTACTTCGATTGATTATACATTGAGATATGCGGCACGAAATGATTTCTTTGACCTGCCCAATATGTTCATGCAAAAGAAAACATTGCAACTTCATGGTGGCGATTTGAGCGAGGTGGTTGTAAAGGCTACGAAAGTACAGATGGTGTATCGGGGCGATACAATTGTGTATAATGCCGATGCTTTCAATGTTCCTGAAGGTTCCATGCTTGATGCCTTGATCAAGCAAATGCCAGGTGTAGAGTTGAAACCCAATGGTGAAATCTATGTGCAAGGACGAAAGGTGGACTTCCTGACACTCAATGGAGAGGATTTTTTCAGGGGTAAGAACAAGGTGATGCTTGAGAATCTTCCTTATTATACGGTGAAAGATATTGAAGTATATGAAAAGCAGACAGAAAAGAGTGAATGGTTGGGCGTAGCTGAAGCTCCCAAAGACTATGTGATGAATGTGGTGCTGAAACGTGAATACCGTAAGGGTTATCTGGCTAACATACAGGGAGGATTAGGAACGAAGAAACGATATGAGGGAAAGGCATTTGGTCAACGTTATACTGACCACTCCAGTCTGAATGCTTTCTTCAATGCCAATAATATCAACGAAATGAATAACCCTGGTAACAATGGCGAATGGAGTCCTGATAAGGTGCAGCGTGATGGAGTAATCAATATGAAGAAAGTGGGTATGAACCTGAACATCAATGATAAGGACAAGCGGTGGATGGAATCTGGCAATGTGGAAGTGGCTTGGACGAATCAGCAGAAGGAGGAACACACGTCAATAGAGCATTTCTTACAGAAAGGAAATGAGTTTACGCGCGAAGTGAATGACCTCCGCAGTAATAGTTTCCAAATCGCTGGCAGTAATACTTTTACGCTACGCAAGCCGTTTTGGTTCAGAAATCGTGTAGGAGCATTTTATAATCATAACACGGATACTGGTAATTTGCGCTATGGACGTTTTGGAATAGATCCATCCTACATTGGCAGTCCTATCATCGTACTTGACTCGGCTTTCAAATATAGTCCGGAATTGATGAACGTGCTGGTGAACATGCGTAATGATAACAGTGGTATGAAGAAGACTAACTGGTTTGTGGAATATCTTCCCAACCTCAGCTATAAGTTTCTTTGGGGTGATGACATAGACTTATGGGGAAAGTTGCATTACGAGGGTGACAAATGGAATCATGACAATCATGTACTTACAGAAGGCTATAGCAGCGACTATAGGCAAAAACACTTGCAATACGATAGTCAATTCCTCAATTGGGAGGCGGGGGTTCAATATACCGTACATAGTCATTCGCATTGGAACTACCGTGCTGCCGTGGGATATTATTATAAGAAAGACGACGTCATGAATGAACTGTTCTTGACAACTACTCCCAACTCTTCCCAAAAAGGAGAACTCGACCCTCGCAACACATACGACTATCTTTTTACCAGCAAGCGTATTGCTCCTATGGCAATGATTTATTACCAGCGAGACAACCAAAAGAGGCAACGCAGTGATTGGTTTAGCGTGAGCTTGCCATTTCAAATCGAACGTCAACACATCGACTATCGACCCTCAGATGGTTCGACGATAAAAGGAGGAAGGAATTATACTGAGTTTTCACGAAACATCGCCTTGCCAACGCCAGAGATACGTTATGAGTCCACTTTCAAGAAGGGAATGAACTATCTCTATCTGACCTACAAAACCCAGTATTTCACGCCCACGATGATGTATCTACTCAGTACGTATTGGGATGAAGACCCGCTGAATGTACAGTTGGGAAACGAGAATGTGAAAAACCATTATAGACACCAGTTTGTTGTGAATTACAAGATTGGTCAAAAGAAACACAACCAATATCTGCGCTTTGACGGTGGACTGAATGTTGACCAAAATAAGATTGTCAATGGACGAACCTACGACCCAAAGACAGGTGTCACTTATTACCAATTCGAAAATGTAAATGGCAATTGGGACTGTTGGGGGCAATTGAGTTTTGGTAGAATGCTCGACTCAAATAACCATCTGTGGCTTGAAGCACGTACCACTGGCGGATATGACCATAGGGTAGGTATCTCAACGGTGATAGGGGCAACGGATAGAAAAAGCATCGTTGGTACATGGAACTTTGGACAATATGCACTCTTGCGGTATAGATGGGGAAAACTCACCGCTTCTGGCTATGTGCGCTATGGAACATCATGGAATAAATATTCTGTCTCCGCCCGTGGACAACTGTATTCCTTCCATCCTACTACCATACATTATGGCCTTTTGGGGCAATATGAAATTCCCATCCTTCGGGGAAAAGATGGGCGAGGATTACAGATAGCCACCGACATGGTATTGTATGTGAAACGTGGCTATGGTGATTCGTCGATGAATACCAACGACTTGGTCTGGAATGCTTCTATAGCCAAGTCGCTATGGAAAAACAAGATGGTGGTGAAGATAGAGGGATTCGACATGCTCAATCAACTAAGCAATATCTACAGCACCATCAATGCCCAGGGACGTGTGGAGACTTGGCGCAACATGATTCCTTCGTTTGTGATGCTTCATCTGCAATGGCATTTCTCACACATGCCTGATAAAAAAAGATAATTTCCCTCATTGACCATCATAATGATGCTGAAATATACCGACAAAAAATTCTCGTGAAAAATCTCAAAAGAGAAGTTGGCAAATTGGAAAAGTTGGTTTTTGAGCGTGAAATTTCATGTTTTTACTCGTAAAGTATATAGTTGTTGCCGTAACTATATACTTTACGAGCATAACTATATATGTTAGCGAGCTAATTAGATATGTTATAAATGCCGAAAAACAACGTTTTTTCTGCATATATAGCCAGTTTTGAGTGCATATATATGCAAGCTGTTTTGTAAGGTGATAGAAATCAGTCTGTTATAAATGCACTTGAAAATGAGCATTTCTTGACTGAGGGAGAAGTTGGTGGAAAATAACGCATTCTGGAGAGCCCTTTTTGTTACTTTTTATTGACAAATGGATTGGGTGAGAAAGCCTTTAGGTATAAGTTCTTCCCTTTTCAGCGCTTTTTTTCTATGATAGAAAATAAAAATCTCAAAAAAACTTTGTAACTTTGTGCAAAGATATTGTCACAGATATGTGATAGAAGACTGTAGTTAGTTGCAAGAGAACCTTAAACACTATATAAAGAATATGAAAACAGAGAAACAAATGGCTAAGGCTGCTGCTGAATTTGCGGAGCGGTGGAAAGGCAGGGGATATGAACGAGGCGAATCTCAACCATTCTGGATAGATTTGCTCTCAAATGTGTTTGGAATAGAAACGCCATCAGATGGTTTTATTCTTTTTGAAGACCACCGAATGGTAGATTCTTCCAACTTCATTGATGGTCGTATCCCTTCTACCCGTGTGCTGATTGAGCAAAAATCTTTGGGAAAAGACTTACGCGCAGGCATTCGCCAAAGTGATGGCTCATTGCTCAACCCCTTTCAGCAAGCCCGTCGTTATGTTGTCAGTCTGCCTGTATCGGAACATCCCCGTTGGATTATCACTTGCAACTTCTCTGAGTTTCTTGTCTATGACATGGAACAGCCCAATGGTGAACCCGAACAGATATTACTTGAAAATTTAGACAAGGAGTATTACCGGCTGATGTTTCTCGTGGATGCTAAGAACGAACACCTGAGCAAGGAAATGCAAGTTTCCATGCAGGCAGGAGAGATCGTTGGCAGGATTTACGATGCTCTTTTGAGTCAATACGATGACAGTTCGCCCGAGGCTTTGCGTTGGTTGAATATCCTATGTGTTCGTATCGTGTTCTGTCTGTACGCCGAAGATGCTGGTGTGTTCAGGCATGATCAGTTTCACGATTTCCTTGTTACTTATGAGGCAAAAGACTTACGTAGAGCATTGTGTGATTTGTTTGAGGTGTTGAATACGCCAATAGAAAAACGCAGTAAGTATTTGCAGGAGGAGTTGAAGGCTTTCCCTTACACAAATGGTGGGCTATTTGAAGAGAAAATCGAGATTCCGCAATTTACAGAAGAACTGAAACAAACATTGTTGCAGAATGCAAGTCTCGACTTCGACTGGAGTGAAATCTCACCAACCATCTTTGGTGCAGTCTTCGAGAGTACGCTCAATCCGGAAACCCGTCGTAGTGGCGGTATGCACTATACTTCGATAGAGAATATTCATAAAGTGATTGACCCATTGTTTCTCAATGACTTGCGTCATGAACTGGATGAGATATTGGAAGAAAAGGTAGAGAAACAACGAATAAGGAAACTCGATGCCTATCAAGGGCGACTGGCTTCACTGACTTTCCTTGACCCTGCGTGTGGCTCTGGCAATTTCCTGACAGAAACATATCTTTCGCTTCGTCGTTTAGAGAATGAGGTGATTCGTGAACGCTATCACGGTCAGTCTTTCCTTGGCTTTGAGGAGGTGAATCCCATCAAGGTGAACATCCACCAATTCCACGGTATAGAAATCAACGACTTTGCTGTAACTGTAGCTACTACTGCCCTTTGGATTTCTGAAGCACAGATGCTTCGTGAAACCGAAAAGATAATCCGTCGTGACATAGACTTCCTGCCATTGAAATCATATACCAATATCCGAGAAGGCAATGCTTTAAGGATGAATTGGGATGTTTTAGAAATACCATCTGGCATTCCCACTATTTATGCTAAAAATTTGCATTTGGTCATTAAACCAGAACCACAGATGGTTAGTGAACCTATCGTTGGGCACGATGAAATGAATGTGGTACCCCAGCATATCGATGGTGAAATAAAGCCAGATACCATAAGCTACCCAGTTCACTTCGACTTTATTATTGGTAATCCACCTTTTGTGGGAGCAAACTCTATGAATGATAGTCAACGAGAAGACCTTCGCTATGTTTTTGGTACAAGATGGAAAAATATTGGTGAAATGGACTACGTGTCGGGTTGGTATATGAAAGCAGCACGGCTGATGAAGGGAACAGCAATACGCACAGCTTTAGTGTCAACAAACAGTATATCGCAAGGAGAGCAAGTGGCGAATTTATGGAAACCTCTTTTTGAACAAAATGGAATTCATATAGACTTTGCATATCGTACATTCCGATGGGATAGTGAGGCTTCACAAAAGGCTCATGTTCATTGCGTAATTATTGGTTTTAGTAGCAAAGAAGAGAAAACAAAAGAACACTTTTTGTTTGATAATGATAAGGTTACAAAGGTGAGCCATATAAATGCTTATCTGATGGATGCACCAGATGTTTTCATTGCCAGTCGTAGTAAGCCTCTTTGCGATGTCCCTGCTATTCGCAAGGGAAACCAACCGACCGATGGTGGTAACCTGATTATAGAAGCCGCCGATTTGCAGGATTTCCTTGCTAAAGAACCTAAAGCCGCAAGGTTTGTCAAGCGACTTATTGGCTCTAAGGAATACATCAACAACAAACCTCGCTACTGTCTTTGGCTTAAAGACATTTCTCCTGCCGACCTCCGTCAAATGCCTACCGTGATGAAGCGAATGGAACAGGTACGGAAAATGCGCTTGTCAAGCAGTGATGCTGCCACTCGAAACTTGGCAAATTTTCCACACCTGTTCAGAGAAACGAATAATCCTGAAACTTATATCGTTGTGCCAAGTGTGTCATCAGAGCGTCGGCGTTATGTTCCAATGGGATTCCTCACATCTGACACAATACCTACTAATGCTGTACTTATTATCCCTGATGCCACTCTCTATCATTTTGGTATTCTCGAAAGCAATGTTCACATGGCATGGATGCGGGCTGTAGGTGGAAGATTGAAGAGTGATTATCGTTATTCAAAAGATGTCGTCTATAACAATTTCCCTTGGCCAACTCCAACCGAAAAACTGAAGGCAAATATAGAACAAACGGCACAAGCCATTCTTGATGCACGTGCCAAGTATCCAGATTCGTCATTAGCAGACCTTTATGACGAACTGACGATGCCCGTTGAACTACGTAAGGCTCATCAAGACAACGACCGAGCCGTGATGCAGGCTTACGGATTCACCGTGAAATCCAACATTACGGAAAGCCAGTGTGTCGCAGAATTATTTAAACTGTATAAAGAAATGACAAATAACTAATTTATTAATTAAAAACTTATTTAAAGATGGAAACAACACTTGTATTGCTCAAACCCAGTTGCGTACAAAGACAACTGATTGGTGAAATCGTGAACCGTTTTGAACGTCGTGGATTGCGTATCTCAGGAATGAAGATGATGCAATTAGACGACCAAATCTTGCGTGAGCACTATGCTCACTTGGCAGATCGTCCATTCTTCCCTACATTGGCAGACTCTATGAAAGCATCACCCATTGTGGCTTTAGCACTTACTGGCGTAGATGCTGTTCAGGTGGTTCGTACCATGACGGGCTCTACCAATGGTAGAGAGGCTGCTCCTGGTACTATCCGTGGAGATTATTCTGTAAGCAACCAGCAGAACATTGTACATGCTTCAGATTCTACTGCTAATGCCGCTATCGAACTGGCACGTTTCTTCAAGCCAGAGGAAATATTTGACTATACCAGTTCTGTTCAAGGATATGTTTATGGTGTAGATGAATGTAAATAAACCTTGTTAGAAGTATGAGAAAGAGTTCTTTCTTTTTGATGGCATTGGTGTTGATGCTATGCGTGAATGTCTATGCGGCCAAAACAAAAAGCTTTTCCGGATTGGAGAGAAATGTCCAAGGAACGACGGTTAGGGTAGAGTTTTATTCTGACAATATCGTGAGGGTCATGAAATTCCCAGAAGGACAGATTCCCCAAAAGAAAAGCTATTCGGTAATCATGCAACCGAAGGTTGTAAACCTGAACGTTACCGAGAATAATGACGTGGTGACACTGAACTCAACGAGTGTGACCGTGAACCTTGATACTCAAAGTGGACAACTGAGCTTTTATGATCGCCAGTCCACTCCCTTGCTTCAAGAAACGGGTAAAATCTTGATGGAACCTTGCAAAAGTGCCAACGATGCTGGGAAATATAGGATTTCACAAACTTGGAAACTGGGTAAGGATGAGGTAATCTTTGGCTTGGGACAATTGCGTGATGAAGCCATGAACTGGCGTAATAGGAAAGTGGAGATTTGGAATCATAATACCTATACTTCCATTCCGTATTTTACCAGCGATAAAGGATATGGTCTATATTGGGACAATGCAGGAAAGAGTTATTATGAGGACAATGCCAAAGGTGTGTCGTTTACGTCTGAGGTGGGAGCATGTATCGACTATTATTTCATGTACCGAGATGGTACACAAGATGGGGTGATAGCTTGTATTCGCGACTTGACCGGACAAGCCACGATGTTTCCGTTGTGGACAATGGGACATTGGCAATGCCGCGAGAGATATAAGACGAGTGACGAATTGGCTACCGTACTTGACAAGTATCGCGAATTGCAAATCCCTCTTGACGGTATCGTGCAAGATTGGCAATATTGGGGATGCGACTCCAACTGGAATGCCATGCGTTTCATGAATCCTTATTATATAAATAAGGTGGGAGATGCTGCATGGGCAAAATACTTGCCAGACGACTTGAAACCTCTGGCAGAGGAGTATAAGGCAAAAGGATTGCAACCTCGATTGAAGAGTCCTGAGGAAATGGTGAATTACGTACACCAGAACAATGCACATCTGATGATTTCCATCTGGGCAAGCTTTGGTTCATGGACAGAGCCTTATAAGGAATTGGAGAAGATTGGTGGCTTGTTACCTTTTGATACTTGGCCTCGTAATAAAGGTGTGTTGCCATACGACCCATTCAATCCCAAGGCACGTGATATCTATTGGAAATATCTGAGTCATTTGTATAAGATGGGCTTCGATGCATGGTGGACAGACTCTACAGAGCCAGACCATTTTGACGAGACGCCAGCTACAGATGACCACCTAACCTTTGATGGAACATGGAGAAGCGTGAAGAATGCTTTCCCCTTAATGACCAACCGTGGTATCTACGAACATCAACGCGCGATGAAAGGGAATACGAAACGCTCGGTACAAATGACTCGCAGTGGTTCGTTTGGCATTCAGCATTATGGAACTTTCTCTTGGAGTGGGGATGTGTCGGCTTCATGGAAAGAGATGAAAAACCAGATACCGTCTGGATTGAATTACTCTCTATGTGGTATTCCATTCTGGAATACCGACTTGGGCGGTTTCTTCTATTGGGAGTTTGATCAGAATCCCAAGAATCCAGCTATTCAGGAATTACAAACCCGTTGGTTCCAATGGGGTACGTTTATGCCTTTGATGCGTAACCATTGTTCGAGTCCGATGATTAGTGAACTCTATGAATTTGGCAAGAAGGGTGATTGGGCATACGATGCCATGATAGATGCTGTGAAATTGCGCTATCGTCTGTTGCCATATATCTACTCGATGGCAGGAGAAGTGGTACAGCACAGTGGTTCGATGATGCGCCCGTTGGTGATGGATTTCCCGAAAGATAAGAGAGCCATTAAGCTGAATGACGAATATCTATTTGGTAGGAATTTGTTGGTGAAGCCTATCACAGACCCTATGTACACATGGAAAGACGAAAAAAGAAAAGGACATGAAATCTATCCCGACGTGAAGAAAGCTTCTGCTCCCGTGAATGTTTATTTACCAAGTGGTACACGGTGGTATGATTTCTACACTAATGAGTTGTTGGATGGAGGTAAGACGCTGATGCGCCCTTGTCCTATCAGTGAGATTCCTGTTTATGTGAAAGCAGGTAGTATCTTGCCGTTTGGTCCTGAGGTGCAATATTCAACCGAAAAACCGTGGAATCATTTGGAGATTCGCATATATCCAGGAGCAAATGGCGTGTTTACGCTCTATGAAGATGAGGGAGATAATTACAATTACGAGAAAGGACAATTCTCGGAGATTACCTTTGAATGGAATGATGCTCAACGAACACTGAACATCAGTAAGAGAAAGGGTAAATTCAAAGGAATGCTGCTACAGCGTGACTTCCGTATCGTAATCGTAGATAGTAAATCGGGTAGGGGAGACCAACCGATGACTGGAGGAAAAACCATTGCCTATGATGGCAAGCAACAAGTGTTGCAATTGTAATAGGCATGGATTCGACAAAAAAAGCGGTTTTGGAAATTGTTGCAATTTCCAAAACCGCTTCTTATATATGTAATAATGGTCAGTGGACTATTCCACTGTTACTGATTTGGCCAAGTTGCGAGGCATATCTACGTTTAATCCTTTCTGAACCGCAATATGATAAGCCAATAATTGCAAAGGAATAACGGAGAGTAATGGGGCAAACTGAGGCAGAGTCTTGGGTACGGGAATCACCTCATCGGCGATTTTTTCAATTTCCTTGTCTCCATCTGTAATAATGGCAATGATTTTTCCACCTCTTGCCTTGACCTCTTCCATATTGGAAATGATTTTCTGATAACCTTTATGGTGGGTGGCAACAAACAGGACTGGCATTTTCTCATCTACAAGAGCGATGGGACCGTGTTTCATTTCAGCAGCAGGATAGCCCTCAGCATGAATATAACTGATTTCTTTCAACTTCAATGCTCCCTCTAATGCGACGGGATAATTCCATCCTCGTCCTAAGTAAAGGAAGTTGGAAGCGTAGGTAAATTCACGAGCCATCCATTCTATGCGTTCATTTTGTTTCAAGGCAATCTCTATTTTTCCAGGGATATAATCCAACTCCTGAATCATCTCTGTATAGTCTTGAATATCCAGGGAACCGATTTCGATACCCAATGCCAACCCCAACATGTATAAGCAAGTTAGCTGACCCGTGAATGCTTTGGTGGAAGCAACACCAATCTCTGGACCTACGTGAATGTAAATGCCGGTATCTGTCTGTCTGGCTATGCTGGAACCAACAGCATTCACGATGCCGAAAATCATGGCTCCACGTTGCTTTGCCAATTCTATGGCAGCCAGTGTGTCGGCAGTTTCACCACTTTGAGAAATGGCAATCACCACATCATCGGGATAGATGACGGGATTTCTGTAACGAAACTCACTGGCATAATCCACTTCAACGGGAATCCTGCAGAACTGTTCTATCATTTGTTTGCCTATCAGACCAGCGTGCCAGGAAGTACCGCAGGCAACGATGATAAAACGACGGGCGCGAATAAGTCGTTCTTTGTGGGCATGAATGGCACTCAGCACTAAGTTGTTGTTATGAGCAAGGATTCGTCCACGCATACAATCGCGTAAACATTGTGGCTGGTCGAAAATCTCCTTCAACATAAAGTGAGGAAATCCGCCCTTATCCAGCATGTTGATGTCAACGTCTATTTCCTTGAGTTGTACATCCACATGCGTGGCGTCTAAGTCGAATATTTCTAATTCTTTTCCACGCTCAATGACAACAACTTGTTCGTCATCTACATACAATACTTTTTTTGTGTATTCGGCAATAGGCGTAGCGTCACTGGCGATGTAAAATTCTTGATTATCTTGACCAACTCCAATTACCATCGGTGAAGCTTTTCGGGCAGCAATGATTTGATTGGGATTGCGTTGGTCTATGATAACGATAGCATAGGCTCCAAAACATTTTTTGAGAGCCAAGCGAACCGCATCCACCAAATTGCAATTGTGCTTCTGCTGCATGTATTCAATGAGTTGTACCAACACTTCTGTATCGGTTTCACTCTTGAATGTAAATCCTTTTTCTTTCAACTGGTCACGCAAGACAGCATAATTCTCGATGATTCCATTATGCACCATCGCCAAGTTGCCTGATTGAGAAAGATGAGGGTGAGCATTGGTAACAGATGGCTCGCCATGAGTAGCCCATCTCGTGTGGGCAATACCCATTGTTCCAGAGATGTCCTTGTCTTTTGCGGCATATTCCAAATCTGCAACTTTTCCTTTTGCTTTATACACATGCAATTGTGTATCTTGATTCTCTGATGAGTCGGTGAGGAGAGCTACTCCAGAACTGTCGTAACCACGGTATTCAAGACGATGTAAACCTTTGATAAGAATGTCAAAGGCTTGTTGTTTTCCTATATAACCTACAATTCCGCACATAATATGAATGTTGTGTTTGTGTTTTGTTTATTAATCTAATCTCTTATAAATAGAATTATTACTCTTATATTCAGGAACGATTTGTTTCATCTTCTTCACCGTATCCATATCGTTGTATTTCAAACTGATATTAATGAGTTCTTCTATATCCTTATTCACTTCATGATAATCATATTCCCTAACGTTGGCAATGCGAATTTTCTCATGGAAACTGGGCTTGGTGTTTTCTTCTGTGGACAAAACTTCTTCGTAAAGTTTTTCTCCAGGTCTTAACCCAGTGTATCTTATCTCAATGTTCTTGGCTCCGCTTAATTGTATCATACGTTCGGCCAATTCAGCTATTTTTACAGGTTTACCCATGTCGAAGACAAATATTTCGCCACCATTTCCCATTGTTCCTGCTTCAAGTACTAATTTACATGCCTCTGGTATGAGCATGAAGAAACGGATGATATTCGGATCTGTCACAGTTACGGGGCCTCCTTCTTGTATTTGTTTCTTGAAAAGAGGAATGACGGAGCCGTTAGACCCCAATACATTACCGAAACGAGTAGTGACAAATTGCGTGGGATTCTTAGCTTTCTTAGATAAAAGATCTTGGTTCAATGATTGTACGTAAATCTCACAAATACGTTTGGAGCATCCCATGACATTTGTCGGGTTGACAGCCTTGTCTGTAGAAATCATCACGAACTTCTTCACTTTGTATTTCACGGATAAGTCAGCCAATATCTTTGTTCCCATGATATTGTTAATAACGCTCTCGCTGGGATTATCTTCCATCATAGGTACATGCTTGTACGCTGCAGCATGGAAAACATACTCAGGACGGAACTTATTGAAAATATCTTCCATTCGTTTCTCATTCGTAATGCTTGTGACTACTGTTTCAGCCTTGACGTATGGATATAAATTCTTCATCATAAGACGAATGTCATGTTGTGGCGTTTCGGCTTGGTCGATAAGCATCATCTCGGCAGGATGGAAAGAGGCAATTTGTCTAACCATCTCACTACCGATAGAACCAGCAGAACCTGTAACTAGGATTCGTCTGTCAGTCAACATTTCGCCCACTTTTTTCAAATCTACATTGATTTCATCTCGTGGTAGGAGGTCTTCGATAGAAACCTCTTTCAGTGACTGCCCTTTAATAGTTGTAACACCTTTGCTATTGGTTGAATTAACGTGGTCAGCATGATGAATACCCTCAGTAGCGTAAATCTTGATCTTATTTTCGGTGAGAATACTTTGGAGTTGTACATCGTTACGGAACTGCGGCATTCGTTCATTAGGAACCAAAACTGCTTCGATTCGATCGTCATCTATATGTTCTGGCAATTTATCATCAACAGCGTAAACCCGTACTCCCATGAGCCTCTTTCCTCTATAGTCTTTTTCATGAGAAATAAAACCTTTCAAGACAAATTGCGTAGGCTTTTGGTTTCGAATGTATTTGGCAATACTCATTCCTCCCTCTTTCACACCATATATATATACCCATGTACCATTATTAGTACTGAATTCTACGTCAAAGATGTTCTTCACCAAAACGCGTACCATCCACATGATAGCAGTAGCCACAACGTATGTTCCGACGATTTCAATGGAACGTAGATGAGCAAATTGAGAAGCAGGTAAATTGTTGATAAAGTAATGAAGTAGCCAAACGACGAAACATGCCGTTCCATTAGCGTAAGCCACTTTCATCAAGTCAACGAATGATGAGTATCGAATAATGCCAGAATATGTATGGAATACTCTGAAGGTAATGATGCTTATCAATAAATACAAGAGCATTACACAGGTAATGCTATAAAATTGCAATTGTGTTTGGGAACCTTTATGGAATATCCAATATACAACAAATGCTGAACCATAAACAATGAGACAATCTATTAAGATGACACACCAATATGGTAATGATGTTTTTTTAAAATACCAATTGATTAGTTTGCTAAAGTATTTCATATTTATAAATCGCTGAATGAATTATATCGCATTATTCAAACGTCCCCATAACCCCCATAACGTTTCTCCTGGAAAGTATGGAAATAATTTGAAAGTTCGATATAATTTAAATTTTTGACGTTCTTGGTTACTTTTATATTGTGTTAGGTCCTGCATGTTGTGTAGTACAAAACCGTGTTCTTCCTTTTTGTTGAGTATGCTGTCTAATATAAGTTTTCCTCCCTTTTCATCTTCATTGATATAGAGATATTCAGGTTTGATTCCTAATCCTTCTCGCATGATAAACATGATAGTTCGGGCAAATTTCAATAATCCAGTCTTTTTTAATATGAGTTGAATATCATTATTTTGAGAGGGATTGTCATGAACAGATTTCAATTGATGATAAAATTTTAAAACATAAAAATAATCAATTAATTGTTTTAATGATATGCCTTCATAAAAATAATGACGCATGATATGAGCTAACTGAAAAATGATATTGAAATCAAGTGTGGGAGTTGTGAACGTTATACCACTGGGTAGTGAACTTGTATGGTGAATTTGTGTTTCTTGCTTGTCCTTAAAATATTTCTGAATGTATTGATTAGCAAATGGATTTGATAAAGTACTTGGGGTGTAGTGAACTTCGACAAGAGTATCTTTAAACACGGGGAACACAATATGCAAATTACCTTCTTCTTCGTTAGGAAACATTTTTTGTATATAGGTGGTGATAACTTTTCTCTCACCTTTCAACCATACATCAATATCTCCAGGTGTTCTTAAATAAGGATCAGGATACATCAATGCATTTCCTTGCCCTTTCAAAATGCAATTCTCAAATCCTTCTTTTCGGAATGTATTGGAAACAAAAGCAGTCTTTTTGAATAAGTCATCATTGCGTTTTTTTATGTCATTCACTTCTCCCCACCATTCCATCACCTCGTCATCGGTAGGTTTGTTTAATGGAATGGGGGATTGGAATAACAATTCAATACCACGCCAATAGACACCAATCACCCCTTGTCTTGCTGCAAAATTTAATAAATCTATCCAATCGATATGACCATTGGATAGATTTATCAACCTTTCTGTTACTTTAGGTTCGTCTTGCAGACAAACCTTGAGTAATTCTAAATATGTTTGTGTCTTGATAGACATTCTAAGTGATTATACTATCAAACTCTTGATGCTTTCAATGATATAATTCACTTGTTCGTCTGTCACACAAGGACCACTTGGTAAACATAATCCTACTTTAAACAAACTTTCGCTTACACCATTGATATATGCAGGAGCATTTTTATATACAGGTTGCTTATGCATGGGTTTCCACAAGGGACGGCTCTCAATTCCCAATGCGTCAAGACCTAAACGCATGGCTTCTACGTTTCTATTGGGTTCACAATCTGTATGGATGTTATCATTAGCATGAACAACTCCTGCTGCACCTCCAACAGCTCCTTTGATAGATTGAGTATAAGCTTTGTCTTCACCTTTCACATGTAAATCTTCATGAAGAGTGATAGTTGACAACCAGAAGTTCGATTCCATTCCCACTAATTCATCATGGAAATCAATGCCCTCTACATTGGCAAATGCTTGCTTGTATATATTAGCGATATGACGATGGTGAGCGATGTGTTCATGAACAATAGTCATCTGACCGCGACCAATACCGGCACAAACATTCGAAAGACGATAGTTGTAACCAATTTCCTCATGCTGATAATAAGGGTAAGCTTCACGGGCCTGTGTAGCAAAGAACATGACCTTACGCCATTTCTCTTCATCAGGACAAATCAATGCACCGCCACCTGATGTCGTAATCATCTTGTTTCCATTGAATGAAAGAACACCATATTCGCCAAATGTTCCACAAACTTGACCATTAAATTTAGACCCCATTCCTTCTGCGGCATCCTCAACGACTGGAATTTCATACTTTCGAGCAACAGCCATAATCTCATTTATTTTAGCAGGCATTCCGTATAAATAAACAGGAACGATGGCCGCAGGTTTCTTGCCTGTTTTTGCAATTCTATCTTTGATGGCCTCTTCCAAAAGAACAGGGTCCATATTCCATGTCTCTGGTTCAGAATCAATTAATATAGGCTTTGCCCCAATATAAGTAATTGGGTGAGTTGATGCACAGAACGTAAAACTCTGGACAATCACTTCATCACCCGTTTTTACGCCAGCAGCAATAAGTCCAAGGTGAACGGCTGCTGTTCCAGAAGATAATGCAACAACTCGTTTGTTTTCGCCTACAAATTCTTCAAGGTCCTTTTCAAAGCCGTTTACATTCGGACCAAGTGGCACCACCCAGTTCGTATCAAAAGCCTCTTGTATATACTTTTGTTCAAGTCCATTTTCGCTCATGTGAGCAAGACATAAATAAATCCTATTTGCCATTTTGAATGATAAATTATAATAGTGAAAAATTATCAGATTTTAATTCTGTCTTCTTCTTTATGATTATATCATCATACATCATCATAATAATATCTTCGTCATAATTACCAATAGAAGGCTTGTTTTCTATACCATGGATATTATTGATGATAAGTTTGATAAAATCTACTCCAGATCCGTATGCATGCAAATATGCACCGCCAAAACGAGGATTTATCTCTGAGAGATAATACTCTCCATCTTTGATGAAGAAGTCCATATCACAAGGTCCGTTAAGTTCAAGTACAGAACAAACTTCTTCTACAAAAGCAAATAATTTAGGATCTTTAAAAGAGATTGTTTTACTTGCACCTCCAATCCTACTTTCTATTTTCTTTTTAGAAAAGATGGATACTGGTTTGTGTGAAAAACAATCTACATAGACATCCGCATCACAGTCACCGCCAGTCATTAGTTCTTGAATAATGTAAGTGAATTTTCCGTCATTCCATTTTGCTTCGGCTTCTTCCATATTATCTACACGTCCTATGCCAACACTTCCACTGCCTGAGATCGGCTTCATGAAAACAGGGAAAGAAATCTCTCTTTTTTCCAAACCTTTTTTTAGACTTTCCAAAGAGTTATATGTTAGTACGGTTCTTACTCCTTTTTTTTGTAGATGTTTAAACATTTCGTATTTGTCAAAGCATAAATGTGCCGTCCAGTCTGAAGGACATAGTGGAAGAATGTTTCTTTCTGTCAGTTCGTTTCTATGTTTGGCTAATAGTTCAATTTCTGGGTCAATTAAAGTCGTAATGGCTTTAACATTGCTTTTTTCACAAATCTCTAAAATGTTGTTGTAATAACTCTTGTCAGTGATTTTTGGAACTAAATATGTTTCATCAGCAAAGAAGAGAGCTGGAGCAACAGGACTTGCATCTGTTGCTATTATTTTCCCACATCCCTTCATCGACTCCCTAAAATCCATAAGTAGTCGTGCTCGACGACCTACACTACAAAATAATATATTATCCATTAATATGTCGATTTTTGAATGAATTCTTTTTCTGTCCATTTCTTACGTATTAGATAATGTTTGTTTTTATCTATTACATAAATATTGGGAATATATCGAATAAACATAGGAGTTAGACACATAGTATATGCTCCTACATTCTTATATAAAATCCTGTCTCCTACAGAGAGAAGTGGTTGCTCCTTTAATGAGAATAATCTGTCATACTCTAAACATGTACAACCAGATACTACTTGTTCTGTTACTGTGTTGTTTACTTGCTCAGATAATATTTCTGTCATATATCCAGATTTTCTAAAAAAAGGATCAATATCATTTCTTGAGCCATCAGTAGTGACAAACCAGAGTTGGGGCTCTACGTGTTTTACGTCAATCACCTCACTTAAAAATGAAAAACATGAGGCTACTAATGCATTTCCTGGTTCAACTATAACTCTTAATGTTTCTAATCCAAAAGTTTTCAGCGAATGAAAAAATATATCCGAATATTGCTGGTAAGTAGGCTTGTTTGGAAAGATTCCAAAAAAACCACCTCCAACATCAAGATAATCAAGATTTAAATTATATTTGCGAATAACGCTGCAAGCATATAAAATGGAATTCTGATAAAATTTCAAACTTCTACTGTGAGCCGTTCGGTGGATGTGTAATCCTGACAGATGCACATTTTTCATGCTCAATATGGTGTTAATGGCATTCTTGAATTCTTCTGTTTCATCAGAAAACCCAAATCGACTATTGTCATTTTCTGCATCGGCATCTTCAGGAGATACTTTAGAAATATTGATGTTGAGTCGGATTCCTATGTTAATTATTTGTTCTTTTGGTAGTTCTTGCAACCATTGTATTTCTCGCTTAGTTTCGATGTTGACGATAGCTCCTCCTATAATGGCATTTATAAATGTTTCTTTCGATTTCATTGGACCATTATAAATAATCTGAGCATCTTCATAACCACATTCATGTGCTAAGTTGTATTCGTCAAAAGAAACTACCTCGGCAAAACATCCCATTTTTCTTCCTATATTTAGACAAAAAGGTAAGGAGTTCGTTTTTACAGAATACCCAATTGCATATTTAGAAAAATTAGAATGAAGTGCCTCTTCGAAATCTCTTATACTTTTTTCTAATTCTGTCTTGTCTAAAATAAAACAAGGAGTTGCTAAATCTGATATTCTATTAGTTTGTTCCATCAAAATTCGATTCGGTAATATTCTTGTTGGCTGTATCTGAATTATTGATACTTTCTTGTTTGAAAACTTTTAATATTGTTAATAAAACGATTTTTATGTCTAACCATGCAGAAAGATGATCTACGTACCATACATCAAGTTTGAATTTTTCTCCCCAAGTTAAATTGTTTCGCCCATTTACTTGGGCCCAACCGCTGATTCCTGGCCTTACATCGTGACGACGCATTTGTTCTGGGGAATATAATGGAAGGTATTGTTTCAGCAAAGGTCGTGGACCAATTAGTGCCATATCACCTTTCAATACATTGAACAGTTGTGGAAGTTCGTCGAGTGACGTGGCACGGACAAACTTCCCGATTTTGGTGATGCGAAGCAAGTCTGGCAACAGATTGCCATCTTTGCCACGTTTCTCGTTCATCGTTTTAAATTTGATGACCTTAAAGAGTTTTCCTTTTAGTCCTGGGCGTTCTTGAAAGAAAAACACTCCAGCTCCTTCGTTGGCGAAATAGAGCAATACCATCACCACAAGCAACAAGGGCGACAAGCAGATAATAGCCAACAGGGAAAGTAAAATATCTAAAAGGCGTTTAAAGAAGTGCTGATACATGGTACTTACTCCTCATAGTCCTTATGCGTACCCCATAGCTGAGCAAAAGGCTCTGTCTCCATCTCATGCTTGAAGTCGTGCAATTGGTCAAGGTATGAATATTTCGGTTTGTAGTTCAGTTCGCTGAAAGTCTTGCTCACATCGAAGGCATTTTGAAGTGGGTCTGGCTTCTCTGGACAATAGATTACAGGTGATGGATTGTCCTTTGGAGAAAAAACCTCAATAATACCAAGTATTTGTTCCTCCAAAGATACTTGCCAACCGTTTCCTACATTAAAACAACCTCCCTTGCTTTTGCTCTCAATGCAGCATTGCACTAAACGTACAAAGTCCTTGATATACACCATTTCCTTAGCTTTCTTACAGTCACCCCAGATCTCAATGGGCAAACTTTTCATGGCCCTATCCATCAACATTCTATAGGGCATCATGCGACGTTTGAAATCTGCATAGTGATAAGCATTTGGATGATATTGGTATATTGTGAAAAAACGTAATGCAAAAAAGCGGATACCATATTCTGCACGATAATGTTCCATCAAATCAACAGCAGCATTCTTTGCTATAGTGTAAACGGCGTGATCACCTGTTAAAGGAAAATGACGTGGAGCATCTGTTGGAATTAAACCAGGTTGATTGTGATACTTTGCCATATCTGAAGGTGTCTGTGGGAATACAATAGTTTTACATCCAATTTCCTTCATCCATTCTAAAACATGTAATGTCCCAATAGTAATACTTTCAAACATATCTTGTGGGTCGAATGCATATCTCGATGGAAGTGTACTTGCAAAGTGGCATACAGCGAATATGTCATTTTGAGGTAATTTGTTAAAATCGCTTCTTTGTTTAATATCAACAGATAAATATCTAATCCCTTTCGTTGCAAAGAAGCCATTATCATTGGCTCTCCTACTTACGGCTAAAACATCATATCCTTGTTCTTTAAGAAAAACGGCTATATTAGCGCCTAAATTTCCAGTTGCTCCAAATACTACTATTTTTTTCCCTTTATAGTTCATACATATATAAATTGATAGAGTCTTATTTAGATATAATATACTAAAAGATTTTGCATAACCATAATTATATATTCTCGTGAAAACGTGCAAAATTACAAATTTATTTCTCACGAACCAAGTAAAAAATACCTTTATTTATTCGTTTTTGTTGTAAACCAGGAAAGTTTTTTAGATATTTGCCAAATGCAGACACTCCATTGGCTTTCAGACTTGCACCAGCTATCTTACGTAAATGATCATAAATGGCGGTGGGAGATGTCCACTTTCCTTCTGTTTCATTGGATGCTACTTCGTAATACTCATTGAAATACATCATGGCTGGTGGGACAATCTCATGTTGTCGATTGTGTGCCATTACTTCCTTAATCTCCTCTGCATTAAACCAATATTGCTCTCCTTTCATCACCAATTGGTAGGCTTGTGAGTAGAGTGCTTCATAATTGGGTTTATATTTGGTGTTAATGGGAGCCTTCAGTTGCACGCAAATGAATCGTCGATTGCCCGTAGAGTCACTTAAAACGTTTACTTCATTTGTCGTAGCGATAAACGAAGCCATGCGTTTAAAGTCTTCCACGTGCTTGCCGTATGGTCGTTTCATCTTCACGCTTGGCAGTTGAATGACGTTTTTCAAAAAACCTTCTTGAATTTTCGGACTTATTTGATTGAATTCGTCAAGGTTGATTAACAAGAAGTTATGCATGGCTTGCAAGGTTTGCTTCTTCTCATTTACGTCAAGATTGGCAAGATATCCCCAACGGAGTTCTTTTGGAAGCAAGTTTTGACAAAATGTAGACTTTCCGTCGCCTTGTGAGGATATGAGTAAAGGAACGATGGAATTGCCAAAGTCTTGTACTCTTCCAAGCCATTGCGCCACCATGTAAAGAAACCATTTGCGAAACCATTTTTCCCATTGGGGGATGTTGCACGGAATTGCTTGGGCAAGCATGGCTATATGGTCGGTCTTACCGTCCCATTTGTTACGAACTTTCATGAAATAGTCATCCACGGGGTCGGTCTGCCTGATCATATTCGAACGGACATACCTTCGAATGTCGTGTTCCTTCACGTCAAGGTTAGCCAACCGGGCTTCTATTGTCATTCCATAGATGGCGTTCTCGTCACATGGTTGCCACTCTTGTATCCAAGTGTTGTTGGGTCGATATTCCGTATAACCCATCACCGTATTCATACGGAACACATATCGGGTGGTTAAAAAGTTGATTAACCTTCGCGTTTCTTTTCCTGTTTCAGAATAATCTTTTTGCTGGTTTTGATTCTCTTCCGTATATACGGCAGAAATGATGGCACGACAGGTGTCTTCATTGTACGTCTTTTTGTAAACATGGTGATTCCGTATGTGTAAGAAAGCTTCTTCTTCCGGCATTCCCATTTTACAAAGTTCTTGAGAGAGTTGGGTGAGATATGCTTCATATTGCTCTTCCTCAATCAGATTCGCTGTTCTTTCGTATGCTTTTTCTACGGCTCGTTCGTACATTCGCTCGTAGTCTGCATAGAGATTCATGTCTGTATCCCGTTGTTCGTTGACGAGTGTAGAAGAAGAGGAATTATCAGCTTTTTGGAAATATCCAATGGATAATGATGAATGGGTTGGATTTACATACGGATGCTCATCCAACGTCATCTTAAAAGCATACTTCGCAGTAACATTCTGACGTTCAATGGCTTTGGGTAGAATTCCGCTGTAGGCTCCGAATGCTGTTTCGTAAGCCACTTTGCAAAATTCATCCATTTCCTTTTCTTTTTGAAGAACTAATCCGTCGATGCTCTTTACACTAACGAGTATTTCCACACTTCGTCCGTCTGATCCAGTGAATGCAGCGAAAGTCATGGGCATCATCTTCGAGGCGTTTTTTACAGCCTCTACGTCTTCTCTTTTCAGTAACTGAGGAATGTGAAGTGTTATTAGTCCATTAAAAGATACTATGTCAAGATTGCCATTAGCCGATTTCTTCATTTCCACAGATGGAAAAACCAAGGCAATCTCATCAGAATGGTCATATTTTGCTTGGTTTCCAAATTCAGCAATGTGTTTTCTCAGCCTTCCAATGTCTTTGGCTTTCGTATCCGTCTTGATGCGTTCGAAAAACCATTCTGCCGACTTCACCGTTAAATGAATAGTCTTTTGCTTGTCGATTCTGACTATTGAAAACTTCATGTGTTAATAGGCCCTCTTGCTACCTATTTAATCGATCAGTTGAGTTCGAAATTCATGTCGTAAGTCGCGACTATTCATGGAATTGATGAGATGATGGAATTTCCTTGAAATCTATCCCCAGTTTTTCCATGCTTTAATGGCTTTACCTACACTCATTACACATTCCCTACACGATGTGTATATTTGATTGACAATCATTTATGCCGATATGTAGGGAATGTAGGCACATTTCTACTTTTATTATAGTAAATGGCAATTCCCTTTTTAACTATAGAAACACCTTAACAGTTTTTTCCCATTGGATTTCATGAATCGCATGGTCTATATTAATCATCTTCGTATGAGTGATCAATTCTGACATTTTCGCAAAGGCATTATTTCTTCCTAAGTTGGATTTCACAAATCGTTTGTATCTGTTGAAGATGGATCCTTTCTCTTTGAAATATGTTTCATAGTCTTTGCGACTCATAACTTTATTACTACCTGGCAGCAAATCATCTATATGGAAATACGTCATGACGTAATCACTATTATTGATAGTCTTTAATACATACCATAAAGGAAATAATCTAAAATACCCTCCTCCTGAATAGGCAATATTTTTGCCGAATAATTTTGTCATACAAATAGGAAATTCCTTGATTTCTATACCTTGGTAAGATAACATAACAGGTCTATTATGTCCAAATGAAGGAAAACCTCCAAAATCCCTGGCAGCAGGGAATATGGAAGAGTCATACTCGATACCGTACTTGTAAAATATCTCAAATGCCCATTTGTTGTTTTCTCCAATTGAAAACGCAGGTGCACGGTATCCTTTTATTTTTTTTCCTAACAATTGCTCCAGGGAGTCAATGGCAATATGAGTATCTTCGTCTGCTTCTTTGTATGACATTTTGTTGAGCCATACATGTTTGTCGGAATGACATGCAATCTCATGGCCCTTTCCTGCAATCTTCTTAATAATCTCAGGAAAATCCGATGCCATTTTTCCTAAACAGAAAAACGTGGCATTTAATCCTCTCTCTTCCAAAATATCAAGAATTTGGGCAAGATATCTGTCAAAGATTTCAAACTTCTCTTTTCGATTACCATTAAAAGCTTTTTCTATGTACCATTCCTCTATGTCGAATGTAAGGATATTCATAAGTTTTCTTTTTCTGGGATTTCTTTTACTACTTTAGCTGGTCTTCCAATGGCGATAGTCCATGCTGGAATATCTTTGGTAACTAAAGAACCAGCCCCGATAATCGCTCCTTCTCCTATCGTTACGCCTGGCATTATTATTGTATCTGTTCCTGTAGAGCATCCCTTACATAGATGTATTTCTCCTTTATGGTAAGGTAATTTTGCATAATCATCACCAACATAATAATGTGATAGATCTTTCTTGTGGCATAATAGAACAGTTCGAGCCGTTACGTGAACATGATCTTCTATGGTAATTAAGTGAGCATGTCCACTATCAATCCATACGTTTGAACCAATAAAAACGTCTTTTCCAACATGGCATCCAATTTTCTTCAAGACCCAAGGTCTTATTTTACGTGGCTCTAAAGGGGAGAGAATCCATGAATTCATCATGAATTTAAGTAAGAAACTATCTCTATATGTTTTCCAGACGCGAAATATAACTTGGCTTAAAGTCACATTCCCATATTCTTCTTCGGGGTAATTAAGACCAATTCTCCTTAAAAATAAAAATAGTGGACTTAATCCTTTTTCTTTCATAGTTTATTATCGTCTTTCAGTTATCAACTGATTTCGATGGTCTGCTAAGAATTTGAACAATTTATTTTGTTCGTATTTTTCTTCTACAACCCTTCGAGCAGTGGTTCCCATTTCTATAGCTTTTTCAGGATGCTCTATAAAATAGTTCATTGCTTCAACTACATCTTCTGTATGATATGTACGCACTGAATATCCTGTCTTTCCGTGTTCTATTGTGTCACGTTGACCAAGAGCATCGGAAACAATACCTGGAACTGCCATGGCAGCTGCCTCAATGACCACTAAACCAAACCCCTCTCGATAACTCAATGAAGTAAACACGTCAAGGGCAGAATAGTATTTGGGAACATTGTCCGTATATCCTGTAAACTTTACATAGGGAGATGATTTTGCCCATGCAAATAGTTCTGGGTTAATGGTCTCTGCGTGGTCATTACTACCAATTATTAATAGATATGTCTCTTTCTTCTGATTTTTATTTTCAACTACAAGCTTAAATGCAGCAAAGAGTTCATTCAATCCTTTATCCCTTGTTATTCGACCGCAATAACCAAACACTCTGGCATCCTCGCTAATACCAAATTTTTGCCTTATTTCTTTTCTCCATGATGGCTTGTTTGATAAAATGTATTTGTCTAAATTTACCCCACAAGCACTCCCGTTCCAAATAACAGAGGCCTTGCCTGGTTTATATATACCGTGCTTTATGGCTGTTTCATACATTGAAAAGCTCTCCGATTCCACAACCGTAGATAGTGAAACTACTAGTTTCTCGTCCAACTTTAATAAAGCTCGTTTTAGTCCTTTTAATGCAATGAACATCATTCCCCACTGACAATATAGCCTAATTTTGATACCTGCCATCCATGAGGCAATCGAAGCGTATGTGCCTGCGTTACGTGTGGAATATTGAACAATGTCAAACTTTTCTCGTCTAAAAATGCGATACATCTGCCAAATGACTTTTGGGCCATCCAAGGCTATTCCACGTTTCATCTTTAGTGAGATGTAATGAATATGTTCATTGGTATAATTGAATAAAGATTCATCCTCACCGCTTATCCATGTAACATCGTAATTTTCGTGTTCTACTAGATAGTTCGACAGATCAATCAAAAAAGCTTTAATGGTTCCACCAATGGTAGTGCAAAAACAAATCTTCTTTCTCATGTTTATTTCAGTTTATACAGCAAATAAAACAACCAATTGGGCATAATACCTTTTATCAACGGTACAATGCAATAAAAATTATAGTAAAAAGGAAGTCCTAACATTTTTACTGCAAGATGTTTTACGTATGCTTCGTTTTTTCGAACCTTGAATGTTCGTCTTTTTGCTGCATTACGATCATCTCGCATCATATATAATGGTTCCTCAAGTGTATACCCTCGAAACCCTTTTTCATACATCTTTATCCAAAGATGATAATCCTCTTCGCGAAGCAAGTTCTCTGCTACAGTATAGCCACCAACAGCTTGGTAAGCTTTGGTCCGAACCATACAAGGAGCATGACAAAATGGAGAAAATTTTGGAAAATCTGTTAATTTTGGTTCAAATCCTCCTTTTCCAACACGGTATATTCCATTCTCATCAAAATGTTTCATGGGAGTTGTCACGATGTCGAATTCGGGATGCTCGTCAAGAAAGTTGATTTCTTTTTCAAAGCGGGTTGGTAAAGAAATGTCATCACCATCCATACGTGCACAATACTCAGTGTCGGCATTTTCCAAACAATGGTTGAGCGTATAGTTCAATCCCATGTTTTTTTCGTTCTTAATAAGAACTATATTGTCATGTTTATCTGCATAAGATTTTGCTACTGCGTAAGTACTATCGGATGAACCGTCGTCACATAGAATAATTTTAAAATCTTGGTACGTTTGGGCAAATAGTGAATCAAGCGCCTCAGGTAAGGTGATTGCACAATTGTAAATACCCATTAGAACTGAGATTCTTGCCATAATATTAATAATAAATAAAATTCATAAACAAAGTAAAACCAAGATGTCCCAAAACTACATATCTCAGATATTGATCTTGCTGATTGCTCCATCTAATATTTGTGAAAGGATAAAGTAAAACAAATGGTATCATTAACCAACTCAAATAGGCAATACGATTTATAAAAGAACCATAGGTACACAATAAAAACACACAATTAGTTAGAGTGTAAACACACCATAGAAAAATAAATCTTTCAGATTTGATTTTTTTTACAGTTATTAAATAATATCCTATTATAATAGGAATTGCGCTATATAATATAAAATCAGGGCGGAATCCGCTAACATTTTTAGCAGTATCTCCAGTTTGAATTTTTAAATATGAGGCACCGTGCTCGTCAGTATAACCTGCAAAAATAGACATAAAGATAGTAACATGTGCTGCTGCAAGTAAGAGACAAAATACCCATCCATACAAATAGGTTTTTGGTTTTTTATAATAATAAGCGATAACGTATGCAATTAAGGGAGCTTTCATGGAATGATGAAAACCTAATGCCAGAAGTAAAAATATAATAACGATTATTTTGCTTTTTTTATAATATGCTAAAGCAATCAAGAATAATGATGCTGCAGCGCCAGCCTTAATGCCGTTAGTGCCGAATGAAAAAGTAGAAAAAGCACCTAAATATACAATGAACGCCAACATGGTGTCTTTAGGAAATAATTTCAGGCAAGCTATTAGCATACAAATGAAATATATGGTAGATATTATGAAAAAAAACACACCGCTTTCATATTGATGTGCTCCCATCCATGCAAATAGGTTGTCGAAGATAATATTATCAGCATTCCAATCAAAGAAAAAAGGCGCGGCATAATAAGTAAAGTAATATGAATAATCGTACATAAACATATCTACAAAATATCTCTCATCAATAGGACGTAGACCTATAAAGAAAGTTAAAAATAATGCTAATAATATGGCATAATTTTTTTTGGAAAAATCATACTTAATGAAAAATCTATATTTCCATTTCGCATAATCTTTCATTACAACAAAAGTAATTATTGTTACCAAAATGAGATATAAAGGTTGATATAAACTAGGAGACATTTTTATTTTTCTTTAAATAATCTTTTATATGATGAAAAGTTAATCCAAAGAGCCTATGTGATAGTCGACTGAACTTGATCCTAAAAAGATTCGCTTCACTCCATGACTTACTATACCAATGAATTGACCGAGTGTTTTCCGTAATATTTAGTCTTCCTGTGAAATCATCCAATGGATTAAAGTAGTCTTGAGGATAAATCCATATACCTCCAATGTGTTGAATGTCATTAGTTGCTTGTAGTCCGAATTCTTTTAACAATTCTGTGTTATAATATACAATTGTTTTTTGATTGTATGTTCCATCATTATTGATGAAATGGAGTGTGGCATAATAATCTAATATCTGTTTGTAAAATGGCATATTTGCCTCTGCGCCAAGACACAATCCAGGAGCAACCATAGGGACCTTCCCTTTTTTGCTTGGAATTTCTACTCCCATAAATGGGCCTCTTATAATGATGTCATCCAAAGTTTTGATGACTTCAACATCTGTGTCAAAGTATATTCCTCCGTATTGATATAGAATCCAATAACGAGCATAATCACTAACAAAAGCATATTTTTTTGCTTTATATGCTTCACTTGTATAAGCGATACAATTTACATCAAAAATATCTTCGTTCCATTCCTTGATTTCATAATTAGGAAAAAATTTCTTCCATGATGAAATGCATTTCTGAACTGATTTTGGAAGAGGGCTCTTGCCAAACCAACAATAGTGGATAACTTTTGGAATCATATCAATTGATATAATTTTTCAATTTCCATAACATTCCCATAGTCATGGGTTTTGAGATACTTTTTAATCTTTTCTCGAAGGCTTATGTTAGCTATAAAATCAGCTATTCCATGAGCGCAGCCCTCATTGTCCATCGGAACAATGAGCCCATCTAAGCCGTTTTGAATTTGACTCTTAGCTGTAGGGTAATCAGTTACTACAACGGGCTTATATAGCATTTGAGCCTCACGCACCGTAACGGAATTTCCCTCGTAGCGTGAGGGTTGTACATATATATCACATGCTTTAATATATGGATAAGGATTTGACTTTTTTCCAAGAATAATGACATCGTCTTCCATGTCTGCCTCGTGAATACTGTATCGGATTAGTTGTTCGTCGCTTCCATAACCAATTAGAAACCAATGCACTTTCAATTTAGAATTCTGAATTTTAATCATAGAATTGATTCTTCGGCAGATGTCAGGGATGTTATCAAAGTTTTTTGGATAAGAGAACCTTCCTATACTCAATATTGTAATATAATTAATATCTTTTTTTCTTGATTTCAATTCCATATGTGCATCAAATTCTTCAGCCCGATTACGTACAAAATTGGGAGAAAGAATGTTTCCTATTTCGATGATTTTGTGCTTTAAAGTTGGGAAAATTTGAAGGAAAGATTTTGTAACATCAGGAGAAATAGATATGATGTTATCGTATGCACTCCAAGTGGGAAATTCTTCGTCTACGTTTATGATAACCTTTGTATAGTCCGTGTGAATCCAACATATTTTTTTCTTTGCAAGAACTTTATCTAAAACATAATTATGAGGGGTTAGAAAGCTAATTGCCAAATCATATTTCCCAAATTTATATAGTGATGGTAAAAATGGAGAAATACATTTCGCAACATATTGTAGCCCAGCTGCACTCTCATTTTTATCCCTATTTTTAAGAAATTTATGATGTAACCACTTCGCTTTTAAACGTCCAAATAATATCCCCCAAAAACCATTCATAAGAGTGTCCATCATCGGGCACTCAATTTGTGTATATTCCACGATTTCTGGTAGTAAATTTACTTCTTTTGGAATATAATTTAATAATTCTCCTCGATGTGAATGAATGAATAAATCTATGTCATAATGTGAGTAGTCAATAGCTTGCAACAAACCAATCAAACTTATTTCTGCTCCACCGAGTTCCATGTAGTGGATAGAAATGAAAATTCTTTTTTTTTCCATTTTTATAGTTAATGGTTACTTTCTTTGATAGGGAGAGTTATCCATTTTCCAAATATGGTATCCCATTCACTGGGTTCGAATCTTGTCCAACCACCATGATGAAAGAACGTCATTTCTCCGAAATAGATATTGCCATCCACCTCGTAAAAATCTACCCTAACTTGAGGTAGTCCTTTAGACAAAATTGTGGCAAGATGTTTCATGTCATTAAAACGTAGTGGCTTCTCTGGTAGAATACGTGCATTTTCATGTCCTTGTTTGAAAGGTAAATGATTGAAATCCACATCAAAGAAATCAAATTTGACATCCTCGCCTTCTTTTTGTCTTTCTGTTGCAATAAAAAGAGCTTTAACTTCACCATTAAAACAGAAAAACTTGTAGTCACGTAATTCCTTAGTCTTTGTGTCCTCCATATATTTTTCAGCAATAATCCTCGGTTTGACATTCTTGTATGGCCATTCAAACCCCATATAATAAAAATTGCGGTTCATACTTTTTCGAAGGATTTTTTTTGCTTTTTTGATGTCAAGTTTTGACTTGTCTTTACATATAACAAGTCCTCCACTATCATGAGTGCATTTTAAGACAAACTGATTTGGAAGACTGTTGAAGTCAATGTCTACAACATTGTCCCATACCTCTAATGTAGGAATAATATATTGAGAACCTATTTTATTAGCAACATATTTTTTTACTTCATATTTGTCTACAAGTGTCGTGTACAACGGATTATGATCATAGAGTTTCATCCATTGAAGTTTTTCGCTGAATGTTTTTGGATTTTGAAGATTCAATTTGTAGCCTATCCTTTCGTAGAACATACGAGGTATGTATTTCTCAGGATTGACAAAATGGCGCTTGTAGTATTCTATCCATTCAAATATATTTAAGACTGTCTTATTTTTCATTTTGTTATTGATTGATGTTGCATTGCTTTTATAATCTTTTTATTTGCTATAATCTTAATTTTAATGCCAATTCTTGAATATACAATGGCTGCAAGTAAAGGTATTTCTGCCAAATTTATCCTTTTCTTGTTTCGTAATTTGAAAAGCAATAGTCTCGTTCTTAAATCATGTTGAAACCTTTTTCCATTAACAAGATTCTTCTCTTTGTTTCCTTCTAGAAGCTTCTTTATCCACTCTTCCATTTCATGAGTTGTAATGGATGAGTCAACACCGGAAGAAAGGAGTTCGTGATAATGATATTCTTTGTCGGTTGGATTAATGCCGATTCTTGATAATCTTCTTTTACGAATGATATCAGCAGCTTTAATTTGTTCCTTGTTTTTTAATGATGTAATTTGGTTCGCATGAATTCTATAATATAAAAGGACGTCTTTCGTTACGGCTAATTTCCCATAAATGCTGGAACGTTCCCAAAGGTCATAATCCTGGGCTTTTTTGACATTTTCATCGTAGGATAAATGATGACGTTCTAAAAAACACTTTCGTATCATGACAGAGGGATGGCATAATGTACTGGAAAAGAATAACATAATATCTGCATCGTCTTTTGATAAGCCATAAGCTGGACTCATAAAGATATTACGATCTCCGAAAGAGATAACACCAGTACCTATTATATCAATATCTTGGTGTGATTTTAAATAATCTACTTGTTTTTCTATTCGGTTGTAGGTGGAATAATCATCTGCATCCATACGTGCAATAAACTCTCCTTTAGCCATTTGAAGGCCAATATTTAGTGACTTTGTCAAGCCCAAGTTTGTTTTGTTGTGTACAATGGTTATGTTTTTTATTCCATTGCATATGTCGTTTAAAACAGACTTACAATTATCATCAGAATCATCATCAATGACAATGATCTCAATGTTTTGATATGATTGGTTAAATAGGCTATTAAAAGCCATTCTTAAGTGTTCTTCTTTCTCATTGTGAACACCTATTATAATTGATACTAATCCTTTTTCCATATATGATATTTCATTTTGTAAGAACTGAGGACACAAAGTTTATATAAAGTATGGCATTCGGCCATCATCATCCCCATGAAACGATACTTCATCGATAAAAACTTATTGTTATAAAGCATCTTCTTGGATGATGCCAAGTTGGCAGAAACTATTTCATAAAGTTGTTCTGCCTCATCAGACTTTATTTTGCATAATGTCAACAGAGAACTATTCCCTAAAACAATGTTGGAATAAATATATTGATATTCAGCTTCCATTTTTAATGTTGGAATTTGAGACATTTCAGATAGCACCAGTTTAGTATGTTTAATCCAATCTAAAAAACGTAATGTCTTTGGCGAAGATGTATTGCTGTTCTTGCGTCTGATATAATGATAGTATGGATTATTGGTAAAACTTATTTTTTTTTGGGTCTTAAAAATCCAGTAATTGAGCATATAATCTTCATTGACCTCTTTTTCTGGAAAGGATATGTCCTTAAAAAGTTCTTTTGAGTAAAGGTTTGTGCATGAACTATGCCAATGACCCAATAAGAAATGATGCATCAGTTCGGGTTGTTCATAGCAACGTGATTCTAATGATTTGTCATTATAAGTCACTCCATTATTGCTATAAGTGGCAAGACCACAGATAGCAACATTTACTTGGTCTTTTTTTATCATAGAAAGTAGTTCTGAATACATTTTAGGGTCGACATTGTCATCACTGTCTACAAAACCAATGTATTTGCCTTTAGCAACTTGAATGCCATGGTTCCTCGCACTTGCAGATCCTCTATTAGACTGATGAATTAAAACAACATTCGAATATTTATCTTTTATTTCTGAACATTTCTTTAACGTAAATTCGTCGATAGAACCATCATCCACTATGATGATTTCAATATTTGTATAAGTTTGATTGGCTATACTCGTAATACACTTTTCTAAAAAAACGCCAGTGTTGTATACGGGTATGATTATTGAAATCAGATCATTCATATTAAAGGGACGGTGTTAATGTTGAGATGTAATAATTTAAGGAAAATACAAAAGTTGTTTTTATGAAAACTTTATATAGCGTGTTTCTTAATAAAGTCTGCTACAGATCCCATTCCATGAATAGGAAGAATAAGACCTAAAGACCAGGGACGTGAGAAAATGTTGCATTTGTACCAATATTTTCGTGCCAGAGAATAATCACCTAAAGCAAATGCTTCATAAAACAAATATATATATTTACGTTGTTTAAACAATTTATCATATTTATAATTGGAGTATTTGTTGAAATCATCAAATATTTTAATTGTACTTGACCATAATTTCCGTCTTTCCTCAATATCCCGATTATTTGCAATTGTTAAAGTCCAAGAGCCTTTAACATTTATTCTATAGACACTCATTGAGCGATCAATATACCGCACTTTTCCTTTAAACGCCATATATAGCTGTAATGGGTAGTCAACTATATGCTGCTGAAACAAATAGGGGGGAGCTTGTTTGCGTATGTCATCTCTATAAACTATGGATGCTGTTGGACAAAAGCCTCCGCCTTGAAGTATAATATCTTCAGTTGGGCAAGTTGTATCTTTAGTATATCTACGATGATTTCCACAAATATTACCACTATTCATGTCTAACTTTTTGGCATCATGCCAACACATGGTGTAGTCGGGATGTTGTTCCAAGAAGTCAACCTGCATTTGTAATTTTGCAGGGTCAGTCCAATAATCATCTCCTTCACAATATGCGACATATTTAGAATTTAACCATTCTTCAATATAGGAGCCCTTGGACTTCTTAATAGATTGATGGTTATATTTCAATAAGAGTACTAAAAAAAAGCAATTATGATTAGTTTTGTGACGTGTAAAATAAAGACGGTAATCATCAGTTTCCTTTATGGTCGTAAAATTATTATTAGTCAACTCGAAATTCTCTTCAAGATAATGTTCAATTACCTTAGGTTCTCCATCAAAAGAAGCATCATCCATAATAACACTCAAAAAGGGGAAGGATGTTCGCTGCATCGTGAATCCGTTCATGGCATCCACAATTAAAGAGGCTTGATTGAAAGTGGAGCAAATAGTACGCACCATAAATTTGTTTGACGTCATCATTTATGCAGTATTTTTTTAAAAAAAGGAGAAACAATAGATTTATATTCTTTGTATTCTTCTATTTTCTTGCTTTCACAAATCAAAAAGAACAAGACTATTCCTGTGATTAATTGTACAGGAAGAATGAGCCAATAAGTGAAAGGCAAGAATTTGATGAAATATATAGGTATAGCCATAATAATCGCAAGTCCGTAAAAAGGTGCAACATCCATAATTTGATTCCATGAACTATAATTTAACAACTTTCCTGAATAATAAGAGTTAAGGAAAAAAGCAATAATCATAGATATTAGATTTGCATAAAGCATAGGTATGATGCCTATAAATGCACCAACGAATAATGGTCCCAATGCAATGATTTTTTTGACTATTTCTAACCCAAGGAAAAGGTCACTTCTTCCTTGAACCATTAGCATGTTTAGGTTAATGGCATGTAAAGGGTAAGTTGTACTATAAATACAAACCAAAGGCAAGTAAGTGGCTGCATCATGCCATTTTGAACCAATAAGACAATAAATAAAGGGTTCGGAAATTGCACCTAAGAAAAACATAGAGGGAACTGTAACAAACATGGTCATCCTTATTATTCTTCTATATGCAGCAACCATTCGTTCCTTGTTGTCTTGAATGTTGCTTAGTACAGGAAAAGTAACTCGTTGGATGATTGATGTGAGTGTTCCAGAAAGTAAAGATGCAAATTGCCCAGATCGGGTATATTGTCCCAATGTAGCAGGACTATAGAATTTACTCACAATAATCTTTGTTAAATCACCCCATAATGCGTTTAATAGACCACTAAGCATCATTTTCCAACCAAATCCAAATAATTCATGAAAACTTGCTGAAGAGAAACGAAGCTTAGGAATCCATTTGTTGTAATACCATAGAAGTATCGTTCGTAAAAGTTGAGCTAAAAGGTTTTGTATCACAAGTGCCCAAACTCCAGCCCCTATAAAAGCCAAAGTAATACCTGTAATTCCACTGCAAAGATAGGTACTAAGTGTTATTATTGCTTGGGTCTTAAAATCAATTTGTTTAGTGAGTCTTGTATTTTGTACAATAGCCAATGCTCCGATAATCAAACTGATTGTTGCCACTCGAGTTAGAGAGACCAGTTCTTCGCGTTCAAAAAAATTGGCTATAAGTGGAGCACTAACGAAGAGAATAAAATAAAGTAAGAGGCTGATACTCAGATTTACAATAAATACAGTACAAAAATCATCTTCTGTCGCATCTTTTTTTCGAATGAGAGCAGAACTGAATCCAGCATTTATTATGGTGTCACAGATGGCAGTAAAGATAGTAATAATTCCAATGAGCCCATAATCGTCTGGAGACAAAAGCCTGGCTAACACAATACCCACTAAAAATGATACTCCAGTCGAAATTATGTTGCTAATTCCGTTCCATGTTACACCTTTTACGGTTTTGTCTTTCAATGATTGGTTTTCCATCCTAACCTCTATTACAATAAGTGCTTAACCAAATCTTGCGCTTTTTTATACTCCTGTGGATTGCCGATGTCAATCCAGGTTCCATTGAGTGGATAACGGATAACTTTCTTACCTTCGGAAATAAGTTTCTCTACCAAATCTGTTGCATTGAAAAACTCTCCGTCTGGAATCTCATCCAAAGCACGACGCTTAATAAGGTATATTCCTGCATTGGCATAATAATTATATTTCGGTTTCTCCAACAATCCTTTGATGATACGGCCATCAAGATCGAGAATACCATAAGGAATACTGACATTATAAGGAACTGCCGCAACAGACATCTCCGCATTGTGCTCCTGAAAATGGAGGAAAAAATCTTCATAATCAATATTGGTGAACAGATCACTGTTCATAACCAACACAGTATCATTATAGAATGACTCGACAAACTTTACACTACCTATAGTTCCTAAGAACTTCGGTTCACGTACCGTTTGTACCTTAACACCATTGCGTGGTTTTTGGTAGTGATCTTCAATTTGTTCCTTTAGGTAGTTGACTGTCACATTGATGTGCTGGATTCCATAAGAAATGAGTCGGTCAATATTGTGATCAATAATAGCTTTATCGCCTACCGGCAATAATGGCTTAGGTGTTTTTTCTGTCAATGGGCGCAAACGTTCTCCTTTTCCACCAGCCATAAGAACAGCATCGACAGGTAAGCGGGTCTTGAATCGCTCCAAGTCAATAATGTCAACAATATGGTGATTTGCATCAAGTACTGGAATCAGCTTCATTTTTAATTCCTTCTGACGCTTGATCTCATTCACGTTTGTAATGTTATCGACAGTCATAAAGTTGAAATTGCGATGCATCACTTTCTCTGCCCTGTCGTTAACAGATGTTCCGGCTATTAAAGCACGACGCGAATCACCATCGGTGAGTGTGCCGACCATACGTTGCTCCTCATCTATCACAAAAAGCACTAATGGTCCAGTACCAATGTCGTTGATTTTGGAAAGAGCGTTTAATAAACTCTCTTCCTTGTTTATAATATATTTTTGATCTATCATAATGATGATTTGCTTATTAGAAGCTCCGCCATATGCCAATCATTCATAGTATCAAGGTCAAGCGAGGACTTCTCATCCATAACATACTTAATACGTTTTGTAAATTTGTAGAGTGGCATTTCTTTTAATGATTGAGGGTTGATAACATATATAGCTCCGTTATATTCATATACTTTGGGAGCATCCTGACGGCGAGTTATACTACCGTCTCCTTTGCAAATATTTAAATACCCATATTCATTTTCTTCAAAAACGCAGTAGTATGGATTCGCAGAACATTCCTTTACAGAAACTACCATATCAAGATTAGAATTATAGAGAGTCAATGCTTCCTTTACTTGTTCTGGAGTTCTGAATGGTGACGTATTCTGTAACAAGATTACTACATCATAAGATTTCCCTTGTTGCTCGTAATAATTTAGCGCATGAAGTAATACCTCGTATGTTCCTGCAGTATCTGTTGCCAATTCTGAAGGACGAACAAAAGGTACTTTTAATCCGTAGTCCTCAACGCATAGTATAATCTCTGGATCATCAGTGCTAACACAGATGTCCTCCTTTGCCACAATTTGCCTGGCAACATCAATTGTATAGTGAATTAAAGGTTTTCCTGCTAGTGGTTTAATATTTTTATGTGGAATACCTTTACTGCCACCACGGGCAGGTATTATTACTAATATTTTCATTGATTTATATCGTAGAAATGTTTCTGAACCAAATTCTCTAAGGGATACGTCTTGATGACCTTCAAGATGGCATCACAAGTGCCTTCCTTGTAATAAGGATTGTCAATGGTCTTATGACCATACGCCACCACCTTATTCAATCCTTCCCGTATCTCTTCTGTAGAATACCCACAATGAATCACACTATCAGCAGCAGTGCGCCCTTTCTGACGGTCGCCAATATCCAGCGTAGGTATATCGAAACTGGGTACTTCAATAATACCGCTGGAGCTGTTTCCTATCACTGCCGTCATATACTTCAAAGCAGAGAAATAGCGACGCTGACCCAGTGAAGGGATAAACATACACCTGCCCTCATTCCTGTCCACGTATTCCTGAATGCGCTTGATGATAATCTGCGAGTTGGTGTCGGAATTGGAGTAGGTAAAGATGATATGATAATCCTTGTAATCATTCAATGCTTCCAGCAGATGGAGCACCTGTGTTTCAGAAGACATATTGCTGAGCGTTACGGGATGATAAGTGCAAAGGAAGCATTTGTCAGTTATCTGGAAGTTCAAACTTTGCTCTATCTCCTCTTTACTCATGAAGTTATTCTTCAACACATTCTCTACTCCCAGTGCTCCCACATTGAATACTCTGTCCGGTTGTTCTCCCAGCTGAATCACTCTCTTGCGGTATGCTTCTGTTGAAGTAAAATGCAGATGGCTCATTTTTGTTATAGCATGGCGGATGGCATCATCGAAGGCACCTTCGGTTATTTCGCCTCCATGCAGATGAGCAATGGGGATTTTGTAAATTAGTGCAGTTGAGGCTACTGCCAGCATCTCGTATCGGTCGCCCAGGATCAGCATCAAGTCGGGCTTTAAAACATCAAATGCATCTGCAAAGCCAGCAACTCCTCTGCTGATTGACTTGGCTGTGGTGTTGGCATTATCTGGTGCGTCATCATCAGCCATATATACCTTATAGTCTATGGTAAAGCCGTCACGCTCGATCTCCTTATAGGTTTCTCCTTGGAGTTTGGAAAGATGTTGGTTTGTGGCAATTACCTGTAACTCAAGTTCTGGGCATTCTTTAATGGCTGACATCAGCCTTCTTAAGATGCCATATTCAGCACGGCTGCCGGTAACAACACAAATCTTTCTTTTATGCATTAGCTTAATTGTTTATTTGCTTAATGGCTTAGTAGATTGTTCCTCAATCTTCTTGCTGTATGAATTGCTTAAACCGTTTATCATCTTAGCTACAGCGTCTATAGAAGGCTTGATCGCTTCTACACTTTCTTCTGTAATATAAGCAAGATCTATAGCAATGAGCAACTGATTGTAGGTTTCCATAAGAGAGCCATACGAAATTTCCAAGAAATGTATCTGTTCTTTCAAGGACTTTCGTCCACTACCCTCAGCGATGTTGGAAGGGACAGAAACTATTGCTCTCCTTATTTGGTCACAAAGAGCATACTTTTCAAACTTAGGAAAGGCATCCAATAAATGATACACCTCCACTACAAGCTTCTTTGCTTCCTGCCAAACCTTAAGTTTCTGAAACGAATACTCAATTACTGTCATTTCTACTAACCCATTAACCTACTAACCTATTAAACTTCAATAAGTTCATCTTCGTTAAAGTCTCTTACCGCAGTCTTACCTATCACCTCCTCCCAACGCATTGGGGATATGCCCGTTCCCGGACGTTTAACCGTCAGGTTTTCTTCTGTAAGCAATTCTCCCTTCTTGATGTCTTTAGCCGCCACAATGCTCTTACGGGCAATGGTAATATTCTTACGCTCACTTTCACTTACATGTTTAGTTCCATCACCATCCACAGCCTTTTCAATATTGCGGATGGCACTTACCATAGCCTTCAGTTCATCTGGTTCCAGACTGGCTTTGTGGTCGGGACCTTCCATATTCCTATCAAGGGTAAAGTGCTTCTCTATCACTGATGCCCCTAATGCGACGGCGGCTATCGGAACCTCAATTCCCTTGGTATGATCAGAATATCCAACTTCTACACCAAATTCTTTGCGAAGTGCATCCATCGCTTTTAGATTTACATCCTCAAAGGGGGTCGGGTATTCCGTGTTGCAATGAAGGAGTGTCAATTTATCTTTGGAAAGTCCATTTTTATACAAGGCATCAACAGCAGCCCTAACGTCCTGCAAATCACACATACCCGTACTCAATATGGTTCTCTCATTATAGGACGCTATCCGTTTCAGGAAAGGATAGTTTGTTACTTCACCTGAAGGAATCTTCCAAAGACCTAAGTTCAGAGAATGAAGATACTCGATACTGTCCATGTCAAAGGCCGTGGAGAAAAACTTAATGCCTTTTTGCTTGCAATAAGTCATTAGATCTTTATGGTCCTGCTCTGACAGTTCCAGTTTTTTTAGCATGCTCAGTTGGCTGTCATCAGACTTTTTACCGATATTCTTTTTCTGATATTCTGCCTGACGTGCGGATTTTGACACCAGTTTCTCCGACTTGAAAGTCTGGAACTTGATGATGTCAGCTCCTGCTTCTACAGCCTTGTCAACCAACTGTCGGGCTAATTCAATAGAGCCGTTGTGGTTGACACCTGCTTCCGCTATAATTGTGACATGTGTCATTTTGCTCGTATTTTAAGTATAGCAGGATTGCCAGAATATATACCTTTTATGTTGATAGACTTTCTCACCAAAGAACCTGCGCCTACAATGATATCGTCACCAATCGTGATGCCATTGGCAAGGACTGACTGGCTACCGATAAAACAGTTGGCACCTAGTTTACAATCGCCATTGACCATTGTACCTGTAGATATATGACACTGGTCGCCTATTACAGCATCGTGTTCCACGTTGGTAAAGGTATTCAGGATGACATTATTACCGACCTTTGCCCCAGCATTCACAAAGGCATGGTGCATCACCACCGTTCCTTCACCTATCGTAGCATATTTGGACACATGAGCGGTGCTTGCTACTATCGTTGCCAGTTTGCCGCCCGCCTCCTTTACCCTGTTATACAATTTGATACGAATAGCTGGAGTTTTGATGAATCCTACCGTTACAACAAACTCAGCCCTATTCACATAGGAAGGGATGTCATCGTCAGTACCAATAACCTTAGTAGACAAGATGTCCTTACCAACGTCCTCAGGCATATCCAGTATGCCCAAGATAGTATAACCAGCACTCTCCGCCACATCAATGACGGATTTACAATGGCCACCGCCACCAACAAGAATCAAGGGTTTGTTCATTATGGTTTTAAGTTTGCTTGATAATCAAGATTTGCAAAATTTTGGATAGAATTAGCTATTCTACCGATGTCATTAATATTATTGCGATAATAATAGAGTTCATCAGGAAGAAGGAATGCAGAAAACTTATCATCTGTGTTGTGGAATAGAACCACATGCCCATTCTCCACCTGAATCAATATATATCCACGGGGATTCCCTGGCTTTACAAAGTCCTTATACTCCGCGTTGGCATCTAATGCTGCTCTTATCGCTGCATCGTTATCTGTAAACTTAATCATAATATCTATTATTGATTTTTTATAACAGTTTCTCTAACTTTAGTAATTACCACTACCTGACAACCATTCTTTCAGAGTAATCCTTTTGGGCTTACCATCGAACCCTTTATAGACAACTGTCAGCATCTTTTGTCCATAACTGTTTTCAATCTCATCCACGTATGGATAAATCTCCAAGTACTCATTGCCGTCGTACAAGGATGTCAAAGAATCTACCATCGGAAGTATCGCCATATTATTAGCTGGAAACTTTTGCTTGTCTGCAATACCAACCTCCCAGTTGCACCACATGGAAGCAAGAGCCTTGTTAGTGGCTAAAAACAGGAATCTGTCGCAAGTGCTAATCACTTCTTTTATTCTAACAGCCGTCTCGCCACATGTTTCCTTGGGTTGCTTCTTATCCATACTGTCGATATACGGAACTACATTGTAGTCGCGCTTCAGAAAGTTGAGCAAGCCTTTCAAATCCTCCAAATCGCTATGCTTATGAGAGATAAATACAGTTGTGCCACTGGCAGAGCGGATGCCATCGGAACTAAAATACCTTGTACGAGTATATGACTCATTGACAATATTGGAATCGCCAATGCGACTGTATGCATTAAAACGTCCTCTTACTAATTTCATAAATTATCGTATTCTGTAATACAAAGACCTATTGAATTTTATGCATTTACACTTATGTGCAAATCATAGTCTTGCCAATGGCCTTTTATCTCTTCAGCTCGCTCAATGTAGTAATTGATGTTGCTGATAAAACCATCCCATTTCACTAAAGATATATAACTACACTCGCCACGCCATATCGTATCACCATTAGCGCACTTATAAGTATTCGTTTGCTTCTTGTTAAACATATTCTTTTTCAGAATATTAAACATCCACCCGCTATTGATAATCCTACAAGGTGAATCACAACAATTTCCTTGTGACAATGCATATTCATAACTTCCATCTTTGTCAGGGATAACCACTCCGACGACACCGTTGCGGTGACTGGTACCTTTGTCAGTATATATCTCCCGAATGGAATAGTATATTTCCCACGGAATCCACTGACTCTTGTCGTAACTGTTAGGATTCTTCATTCCCGCAGATATAAGAACAATGGTACAGGTCGTTGGCCATATCATCTTCTTCAGGTGGTCATAGATGTAATCATCAGACTTGTCAGACAAGTCATTGTCTCCCTTTTCACCACAATATACTTGTCCGTTATCTGGCAATAAGAGTTCTAATTTGTCAACATAGTCCCTTCCCCAAGTATAAGGCGTAATACCAGGTAGTGGACGGACATTCTTATCCTGATATTTATAAGAAACAAACACGTTGTGTCCCATAGTCATTAATTATATATCCTGCATTCCAAAAAGCGAACAAAACCAAGAAAACACCGAGCAGATAGAATCCCAATTGAGGATAATAGTTATTAGAAGTAACACAACAAAGACGCACAGATAAAACGTTTTTTCCGATTCCGAGTACCAGCGATCGTTGGTTCTTACATATCCAAGTGCCTTTTCTTCGTCTGTCAAGGTATCTTTTGATAGCGGTGCGAAGTTATACAATGCTGAATTGTATAAAGCTATCTTTGTCTCATTATCCGCATCATCTGCTAATGCTTTTGCTTTGATGATAAAATCAAGCTCGCGATTTCGCATCCTTCGCTCAAGATGGAGATAGAACACATCAAGGTACCAAAATGCGACTGCTGGCAGCACAGCAAGCAATATCCAGCCGTTCAGAGCATCGATACCACAGCTTAGAGCAAGAAAAGCTGCGACTATAGTTACAATCCAACTCTTGCAGCTATTACTATTAGATGCCATTCTGGTAATGTTTTCCTGCATCATTTGCAAGTATTGACGGTCATCTTCAGAATAACTTAGTTTTGCCATATTTGAGAATGTTTAAGAGGGAAAAAGAATGCGTCTGCTTGTATTGCCTGAAAAGATATATAAAGTAATCTAAACTTCATATTTCTTAATCTATCAAATCTTTGATGGCATCGCAAAGGGTGACAGGGGACAGGTTCGTGTCACCAATCGTCCCTACCATCTCAGGCATATCCATTATGCCCAAGATAGTATAGCCCGCACTCTCCACCACATCAATGACAGATTTGCAGTGGCCACCACCACCTATGAGAATTAAGGGCTTGTTCATTAGAGTCTTACGCTGCTTGGTATATTCACTACTCTGTCGGCGAACCAGATGGTGTTCTTGAGACCATCGTTCTCACAGTTCTCGAACATGGGCAGACGATTCATGAGTTCCCAGATGGGACGGGTCATGATACCGTTGTCGTTTGTATACTGAAGGAAGTCTTGTTGTGCCTCTTTGTCTTTCAGAATGACAGAGTTGAGCCAATAGTTGCTGCGAGTATTCTCTGGCTCAACAAAGAACTCAATATCAGGAATGTCCTTGAAGAACTCCTCATACGCATGGGCCGTCTCTCGCTTACTGGCTACATACTCTTCGATATGCTCCAATTGTGCACAGCCCAGGGCAGCATTGATATTAGGCATACGGTAGTTATAGCCGATATGGTCATGACGGAACTCCCAACGATGGGGAATCTTTGCCTGAGTGGTAAGATGCTTAGCAAAAGCACCTAACTCCTCGTCATTGAAGAGCATCATGCCACCACCACCTGTGGTGATAGTCTTGTTTCCATTGAAACTTAAAGCACCAACCTTGCCAAAGGTGCCAGTATGCTTGCCTTTATAGATAGAGCCAATACTCTCGGCAGCATCCTCAACCAGTTCAATGTTGAATTCATTCAAGACTTCTACCAGCTCATCCAAATGAACTGGATGACCAAATGTGTGCATTGGCACACATGCTTTAACCCTGCGACCGGTGCGTTTGTTATAACATTGCCCATCCTTTATCTCGGCATTCTTTGTGAGCCACTCACGAACGGCAACAGGAGACAATCCCATCGTGTCCTTATCAACATCAATAAAAACGGGATGAGCGCCAATATAACTGAGAGCATTGCATGTTGCAATAAAGGTCAATGCTTGTGTCAACACCTCATCTTCACGCTCCACACCAGCCAACATCAGAGACATGTGAAGAGCATTGGTGCCACTGACACAAACAACAGCTCGCTTACATCCTGTGTACTTAGCCGTTTCTTCCTCAAAACGATCAACAAATTTACCAACACTACTTACAAATGTTGTATCAATGCACTCGTTAAGATATTTTTTTTCATTACCAATGAATACTGGAACAGCTAATGGCACAAAGTCCATATTATTATATAGTTCTTTAATAAATCCAATTACTTTTTTATACATATTATTTGTTATTTGTCATTCAATTTTGCTACTAATTTTGGTAAAAAACAGGTTGAAACCATTTACATGGTATATAGTTTATAATTATCTTAGTAAAAGAATAACAACTATTCGATATGAATATTCTTAGTTGGTCTATTAATATGCTTCCAAAGAACACGGCAATTATTAGTCCCACCAAAATGATTATATGTTGAAACACAGGGATGTCATAAAGACTCCTTGTAAATCCATAATAGCCAATATTCTTAATGGTAGGATGCATGTGTATTAGAAATATTGCAAAACAAGAAGCTGCGCACCAATTGATGAATTTGCTCTGAAAAGTTAATCTAGCGAAGAATATAAATAGAAATACGGCTTGTAGTATAACCAAGGGAGCAGCATAATCAAATGCAAGAAACCCAATAGGCCAAGTAGTAAACCTTACAGCACTCGTAATTTGAAGTGTTTTGAAAACCAAAAAATAGGTGAGTGCAAATATGAAAAAAGTTGTAATCAGATATGCCTTACCAGCTGGGATACGACTTTTTTCAACACTTATCTTTTTAAGCAATCTTCCTATCAAGTATACTAAAGCGTAAGTAAAAAGAGCATGTCGAGGAACACTGATAAAATTAATTACTAAAAAGAAGACTATAATATACATGAATAAATCACGTGAAGATAATTTCTCGGATAAGGCATTAAGTGGTGGAGCACAAAACCAAAGTAGGACATAAGTTATTGCAAATTTCCATGAGTCAGTGAATAAGCATGCAAACCTCATCATAAAGTCCTTAATATTCCAATCTACAATTCCCATGCCAACTACAGCTAAATATATTCCAACACTATAATAGAATAACTGAAAAACCAAATTAAATAAACTTTTGAATTTCCATTTGATTCCAAAATAACCGGAAATTAATAAAAAGCAATCTACTGCACAAATAGAAGTACTCTCCCTGAAAAAATCTAGTGCTTGCCAAATTCCATTTCCGTGTGAATAACCACTAAAACTATGGAGGTTGAGTACCATTAGCATACACAATAATCTAAGTGCTTCAAAATTGGATAGCCTTAAGTTACCCCCCCCCTTAAGTTTTGTAATTATTTTATACACAGACGTTTACATTTTTTGGTCAAGGTTACGTCCTTTTTCTTCGTGTTCGAAGTTGGGGATAAACTCCTTGATGGCCTCCACGACCAGCTCTTTAGTAAAGTCGTCTTTGTGAAAGATAGCTTCAAGCTTATCAAAGAAGGTGTTTACCTCATCCATATCATGGCGAGTGGTTTGCTCAACGACTCCAAGGGATTGGAAACGTTGCATGTCAATCTTTTCTCCTGGTACATAAAACTCTTCGTAGGCTTTCTCACCGGTGGTGTCACTTTTGAAGTACACCGTTGGGTACTTTGGAAGTGAAGAGTGAAGAGTGAAGAATGAAGAATCTAAAGCTGCCGCCTTCTTTTTTGCTTCTTCGTCCGAAGCGCAAAGATCCTTCTCAAATCCCTGAGCTTTGATGAAATCATCGCAAATGGAAGAGAAGGTAAGCATTTGGTCTTCACCCAGTTTTGGGAAGAAGACTTCTCCTGGTTTACCAAGGATACAGGCCAGCATGCAAATCTGACCGCTCTCTTCTGGAGAGACGAAGTAGCGTTTTACATCATTTGGAGCAGCTAATGGTTGTTGTTTTTGTAGCCTGTGAAGCCAGCCGTCAGGTAGGGAACCATTGCTGAAAGCAACATTGGCAAAGCGGGCGGTGGTAACCTTAAAGTATTTGTTATAAGCCATCACCAAGTCTTCCATGATACGCTTCGATGCTCCCATGATGTTCACGGGATTAGCAGCTTTGTCCGTAGAAACGCAGAAGAAATGCTTAGGAGGATAGACAGTCAGTAAGTCCATCAACTTCTTTGCCTTGATATCATTGTTCTCGATAAGTGCCTGCACACTATAGCGGTCTTTCTCTGAGCGCACATGCTTATGAGCAGAGAAGTTGGCTACAATGTCAAACCCTTTTTCTTCTCGGAAGATACGTTCAAAGATAGGATCGGCAAAGTTCAGAGTATAACAACGGAATTCATCGGGAACATAAAGACCGTATGTGCTGCGAACATCACGTACCAGTTCTGCCAGTCCATTCTCATTGAGGTCAACGATCACTACACTCTTTGGCTCAAAACGCAAAATTGCCTTAATGAAGGAAGATCCGATAGAGCCAGCTCCCCCAATGACACAAACTTTTTTGTCTTTTATCTCCTTAGAAAGCAGTTTTTTGTTTGCCTCTATGTCTGCGGCAAACATGCTGATAGGACGTAAAGTAACAGAACTTGCTATGAATTGATTTAAATTGAACATGGTTAAGCTTCTAATTGTTCAACGATTAAATCTATAATATTATTAATACACTCTTCTTCACTGAGTCCAACTTCATTTTTATACATATCTTTGAAATAATATGCAAGTTTGGTGTTTTTTCCAACAGAAGCAAGGTAAGCCAATAAAGAATGCTCGTCATACTGATAGTTTTCTATAAAATGAAGCATGTCTTTTGCGGAATCCTCATTTGTAATACGCAACACTCCCTTTGAATAATTTTCATACCAACCTAATCCAAAAGAAATGACAGGTGTTTGTCGTACTATGGCCTCCCAACCTACAGTACCTGTTATGGTGCTAATCGCTTGAGAATATTTGATGAGTTCAAAAGTATCTGCTTCTGTAGAAATCAGTTTTACTCTTTCGTTTTTTATTAGATCATCATATAAGTCTCGCATCCGACTTGTATGCCCTATGCGATATCGAATAAACTGGTGAGGATGCTCTTTCACATAAACTTTCCAGGTTTTTGGCAAATATTTGAGCAATAACTCTACACACAATCTTTGGTCTACAAAAATGTCACCTCCTGGAGAAGTGGTGGCCTCTGGTTGATAATGTAAAAAAAGCGTTACGAACTTTTCGTTATAATTGGGTTTAGTACACAATGATTCATATACTTTCTGCAACTGATCTTTGTATTTGTTGACTCTTAATAGCATTCGCTCATGCTGATAAATATTGCCTTCGCTTTCCTCATACTTCTTGTTAGGTCGTTTGTCGTATGCACAATGCCCGATAACAACACTATCGGCAGACTTGCCTAACAAGTATGGTCGATATACTGTCGTGAACTTTTTTACCCAACGTTTTAACATGAAAAAACTGCTTGTCGCCTTTTTTTGTCTCTGAGCGTCAAATGACATGAAAGTAGGAGCCGCTTCATTATAATCCTTTTTCACGCTTTCAAATCGAGTCTTTATATCTTCAGGAAGTTCTCCTATTAATTCTTTTTCATTTTCATAGGTATGCCAATCTTTAATGAATTTGTCTTTGATAGTATAAAACTCGTTTTTTGAGAAGTATAAACGACCTGCGAATTGAGTATGTTGAATGGTTAAGAATGGTATGTTCTTTTCTTCACATAACCAAAAGAGAACATAATCATATAGGCGATGTGGAATAGCTGTGGATATGACCAAGTCGGGTTTTACCAAATCGATTGCAGCCATCCATTGTTTGAGCATGTTGCGGAAATGACGCTGTCGTTCCATAAAATTGAAACTGCGAAGATCCTGGTCCATGCGGTCCATCATTTTGATAGCTTGCAATTCGTGATGTGCATGACGTTTAAGGAAATCTACATCCAAGTAATAATATGGAGACTTTTCTTCAACTTCTTTTGGAAAACGATTTTTCCAAGCATCGGCATTGTCCTGATAGACAATATCAGGGAACTTTTGAGGGATAATTTGATGTGAATTATCCTCGCGAGAGTATCCAATCCACCAAACTGGCTTGTAACCATATTCGTCTTGTAAGCGTTGGGCAACATCTACCCATGGTTCTACCCAACAATTAATATAGATAACGTTCTTCATAATGCTACATTTTATTTAAAGGAACAACCAACATTTGCTTAGTCTTTAATACCATCGTGCCCCAAGTCAAACCCAAACCGAAAGAAGAACATAAAAGCGTCAATGGTCGTGATGACAGTTCTTCGGCTATCTCAGAAACCATTAACATAAGAATGGATGCTCCACCTAGATTGCCAAACTTTTGGAGATTGTATGGAACTTTTTCAACAGGCAATTTCAATTTCTTGACAAGACGATCAACAATCAATTTGTTTGCTTGATGAATGAGGAAGAAATCGATGTCTTTATCTTTGTCAAGTCCCTTCTTTTCTAATATCTTCTTTACACTAATGGGAGGCTTTGTAATGGCGAATGAGAAAACATCCATGCCATTGATAAGTGCATCCTTAGGAGCACGAATAATACCATTGCCAAAGTCTTCCTCTACAAACGATTCTTGAGTAACAGGATGACGATACCCTCCATGAGGAGTCATCAATGCCTGATAACCTGCCCCCATGGTGTTAAAGTCTATGATAATGTCTTCAGCCGTGGTATCATATTCTAAAGCCAACGCTGTACCACTATCACCGAATAAAGGACCACGGCTTTTATCTTTAGGATTACCCATTCGCATAGCTGTGTCGCCTACAAGAACAATTGCACGCTTTGCAGTTCCAGCCGTTAACATGTTGCCTGCTACATTGATGCCATATATACAACCACAACAGCCCATTGGAATGTCTAGAACAAATGTGGTAGATGGAAGTCCCAGACGGTCTTGCAAAATAGCTGAAGTTGGTGGAGTCTTATAATCACCTGTTACGGAAGCAAATAATAGTATATCTATAGTTTCTTTTTCCCAACCAAGACCTGCAATAAGTCTTTCTGCAGCATCAAAACACAAATCCGATGCACAAACATTATCCGAAGCTATATAGCGATTCTTGATACCTACGGTTGCGTCAAAGGTATCTGCCTCTTCTTTCGTGAAGAATGGCAATTCAGCTGATTTAACAGGATGATTGGGAACGGTTCCTGTTACACCTCTGACTGCTACATTCTTAATTTCCCAATAGGCCATTAGATTTCAATTTCGTATTTAGCCAAAATGTTCTTGGCATTGTTGTATGATGTAAAATCAAGAATGTCCTCTGCATCAAGCATAATGTCGAATTCATCCTCGATAGCAGATGTCAGACTTAGTTGATGAACGGAGTCCCATCCTTCAACGTTATTTTTGTCGAAGTCTGCATTCAATGCAGATGCTTCAACGGAAAAAACATCACAGAAGATATTGTTAAGTATTTCTATATTTGTCATTATAAATATTATTGATTGATTACTTTTCCTGCTTCATTTCTCAATATGGCTTCTACCAATTGTACTTCTATTTTTTGATGGAATAGATGTGTCTTCTCTTCAATAAAAGTTGGTAGCTTATCTATTATGGAGCTATCTGTTACTAAGACAATCAGTTTCTCATCGTTACCTTTGCAATAGCAGTCTATCTTGAACTCTGACTTAATTAGGTTCTCCACTTCGTCAAGGCCAATTCTCAACCCAAAGATCTTCAAGAACCGTTTCATTCTGCCGACGATGAAATAGCATCCGTCGTCATCACGATGGGCAAGGTCGCCTGTGTGCATTACTCCGTGGTTCTCGTCGCCCTTTTGCAAATCTTCTTGACATGTGGCATAACCTAATGTCACATTTTCTCCGCGATATACCATTTCGCCCATAGCTTCTCCTTCAAAAGTCTCAATGCCTTCATTGTCAACAATTGATAATTGCCCACCAGGTTCTGCGATGCCGATACTGCAGATTTTTGTCATAGCCATTTCGGCAGGCAAATAGGCCATACGTGCTGTACACTCGGATTGACCATAAGTAGCAATGAACTTTTTTCCTTTATCGTGCGCATACTGAGCAAGTGTCTGCCACATCTCAGTGGTCAATTTTCCACCACCTTGAGTAACGATTTTCAAGTTTGGCAAATCCATCCTTGTAAAGCGCATTTTTGTCAAAATGTCGTAGCTGTAGGGTACACCCGTGAAACTTGTAGCCTCCTTAAGCATTGTCCAAAATCCTTTGTCTAAGAGTGACCTTCCTGAAAGTAATAAAGTTGCACCAGTTAACAAGTGTGAAGCTACGACTGATAACCCCATTGTGTAGTGCATAGGGAGAATAGCCATGGCCTTCTCGTCCTCAGTAAGATTGAATAATTTTTTTACATTCTCTGCATTAGCCTCTATGTTTCGATAGCTATGGCGTACAAGTTTTGGACTACCAGTAGAACCAGATGTGGGAAGAAGTAAAGACAACTCGTCATAGAGTGGAACTTTAGGATAACCTGTCTTCACCAAGGAATAGTCCCATGCGGAAAAGATTGCCTCATAGCCTAATTTTGCAACCAACTCATTGGGAATCCATAAATATTCGGGACGATAAATATCCAGAAAATTTGTATAGAGTCCTTCTTCCGTCTTTGCACTGATAATAAGTGGAACTGTCCTATTAGATAGAGCGGCGGTATAACCAAGTAATGAGCCAATTTTGTTCTCGGAAAGAATGAAAATCAGGGAACGCGGAGGTAGGTGTTTTGCAAAATCTTTAGAGAAATCACAAATATCACCATAAGTGATAGAACTACCACTGTCGTCAATTACGGCAACTTTGTTTCTGTTTTTCTTATCTAAATCAAGAAACATGGTTTATTAAATAATTGCACCTCCATCGATGCCGATAACTTGACCTGTTATATACGCAGAGTTGTCGGATGCAAGGAATAGACATAAATGTGCTATTTCTTCAGGTTCGGCCAGCCGCCCAAAAGGAATATCATTAATTTTTTGAGCAAATTTCTCTTCCAGTACAGACTTGAATCTTTCGGAACCAACCATTCCTGGAGCAATGGCATTTACACAGATTTTATAATCTGCCAATTCTTTTGCTGCAGATTTTGTAGCTGCAATAACAGCTCCCTTTGTTGCTGAATAGGAAAGTTGACCACTTGCACCTTTTAAACCAACCATACTGGCCATATTAATAATTGAACCACTGTGTTGTCTTTGCATGATACGAGATACGAGTGTCATAAAGTTTATTAATGCCACCACATTTACCTCTATCATCTTTCGGAAGAAATCATAATTGATCATTGGCATTAATTCATATGAAATAAGACCTGCTATGTTAGCCAAGACATCAATATGACCATGCTCTTTTTTAATTGAAACTATAGTACTTTTTACTGCTGCAAAATCGCAGATGTCAAGTTGAATTGGCTTAATACATCCACCTTCAAAAGTTTTTGAGTCTATCCACTCAAGACCTTTAATGTCTGCAGCATAGACTGTAGCTCCCTCTTTTGCGAAAAGCATCGCCGTAGCTTTGCCAATACCTGCTCCTGCACCAGTAACAATAGCGACTTTCTTTTCTAACAATCTCATCTTAATTAAATGGTTTTTCCACCGTCAATAACAAGAGGATGACCAGTAATCCATGAAGACGCATCTGACAAAAGAAAAACAATTCCATTTGCGATATCTATAGGAGTACCATATCGTTGTAGTGGATAGGTTTTCTTATCAGCCTCCAACTGTTCCTCTGTTATCATACCCACATGTATTAGCTTTGTTTCAACCATTCCAGGATTAACGCTATTAACTCTGATTTTTTTTGCAGCCAATTCTCGTGCACTAGTTTTCATAATGGAATCTATAGCTGATTTCGATGCACCATAAATAGCATTAGATGCACCGTATGCACGCACTCCTCCAATAGACGAAACGAATACAACAGAGGATTCTTTTGCCATTTTTTTCTTTTTTACCAATAATCTCAATAGTTCAACTGGTGCAAAAAAGTTAATATTAAAAACTTCGTCAAAGTTCTCTCTTGTGCAAAATTGGAATGGAAGTGTCTTGGGCTTACCTGCACATAATACTAGTCCTTGAAGTAGATTAATATGACTCACCAAAGATTCCAGGTCTTCTTGATTAGTTTGATCTGCAATAATCATTTGATGTCCATCCCCCTCCATTAGTGATATAGTTTCTTTAAGGCGTTCCTCATTACGTGCTGTGATGATTACATTTGCTCCCATCTTAGAGCATTGAATAGCTGTTTCTTGTCCTATTCCCGAGGAGGCTCCTGTAACAAGAATTGTTTTGCCCTTTAAAGAAAATGGATTATAATTGATATCCATAATTATCCTCTTTGTCTTTTACATTTACAATATCTGGGATGATAATGTTCTCTGTTTCAATAGCAACTGTACCCCATGAGAGACCTACACCAAAACCACAGCAGATAAACTTCGTTAGTTTTTTCTCAAACAATCCTTTTAACTCTCCAGCTATAGTTAATGGAATACTTGCAGAGGATGTGTTGCCAAAACGATACATACAAGAAGGAACCTTAGCTGGGTCGAGTTTCAGCTTTTTCACAATCTGGTTATTCATCTTCATATTAGCCTGATGGAAAATGATGTAATCTGCATCTTGGTAATCAAATCCATAAAACTCTGCCAACTTCTTCACGGACTTCGGTGCAGTTGTTATGCCAAATGAAAAAACATCCATACCCTTCATATGTGTCTGAAGATTGTGCATCATTTTACCTTCATATTCTTTCAGTTCGAAAGATTCTGGAGATACTTGATTACGTGAACCACCGTCAGGAGTAATAATGGCGTCAAATCCGCTACCGTCCGTTCCAAAATGGAATTGGAAACCTTTTGCACCTTCAACATACTCAATGGCTGTTGCTGTACCAGCATCGCCAAACAACGGGTCACGCTTCATTTTAGAACGCTTCTTTGCGTCACCTGCAAGTAGGAGAGCTTTCTTGATCGTACCAGTAGCTACTAAAGCGGCTACATTACTCAATCCATATACCCAACCCGAACATCCAAGGGCCACATCTTCTGCATAGCATTCTCTCGGTAGGCCAAGGCGGTCTTGAAGTATACAAGCTGTGGCAGGAAGAAAATAATCGGCAGTTTGTGAAACAAACACTAAAGCCTCGATTTCTTTTTTATCCCAACCCAACTCAGATATGAGTTTCTCGGCTGCGGCAAAACAAAGATCTGAAGTTGTAAGAGTCTCAGAACAACGACGTTCCTTAACACCTGTTGTCTCAACAAACGCCTCTGGGGTATAATCTGCAGAAATGTCTTCTCCGCTCTTTAGAGTGTAATTACTAACAACGTTTTCAGGAACGCCGGCGGCGATGCCAGCGATCCTGACGTTCTTAAATTCAAGGAATGCCATTAAAGCTTCGCAATTACTTTGTTATACAAATCTTCTACTGTGACAGAGCCTTTAACGTCATCACCTTTTAAAGCAACATCAAACTCTTCATCAACCATAGCAATGACGCTTAATCCAATGAGTGACGACCATTCGTCTAACTCATGAAATACGGTGTCTGCCTTGATTTCACTTGCATCAGTGTCATCAAATTGCTCAGCAAAGAGTTCTACAAATTCATCTAAAGTTTTCATAATTATATATAATTGTTAAAGATTTATTATAAGTCTATTTTTTTTGCAGGGTTACCAAACACTTTATTTCCTTTTTTTACTTTATTGATAACAATGCTCCCTGCTCCAATTATAGCATCATCTTCTACATTATTAAGGATGACGGCATGACTCCAAATTTGGACTCTTTTACCCACTTTTATATCTTGATAAATATTGACGTAAGAAGCAGTATTTGAATAGTCGCCAATTGAAGATTGATGAGACATAGTTGTGTCACCAATACAAACAAATCGTCCTATTCTTGCACAACGCCCAATTTTGGATGTAGGAAGAATGATTGAACCTTCTCCAATTTGGGCAGTCTTACTGACTAAGGCATAGGGAGATATTAGGGTTTCAAATTTAGCTCCTTTGCTTTGTAATAATGTAACAATCTTTTCCTTTTCTATGGGTGAGCCAATTGCTAAAGCAAAATGTTCTCCTGTAGAAGGCATCCAGTCTTTTATTGTACCAATGACCTTTTCTTCTATTTGATATTTTTCAACATCTATAGGAAAATCATTTAAAAAACCTTTTATGTGCCATAAAGGTTCAACTTTGTTAATTGATTTTATTAAATCGTAAACGTCAAGTCCTAAATGACCAGCTCCAACTATTATAATATCTTTCATGTTTCTTACATTATAGATTGTTTGTTCTAAGTCTTCTTTTCGCCCAAAACCTTGCAAGGCTATAATAGGGAGGGAATAAGATTATTTTTAAATAATAATTACTATCCATAAATCTATGTTGTATTTTGTCCCAACCAATTAAATGCCATTTTTTTTTCTCAGTTTGTTTTAATAAGCTTAAAAAAATATTATAGCCATTTTTGTTTCTTTGACGGAGGTTTATGTTCAGCATTCTATATAAGTAACGAATACGAAAGTTATTAACCAAATTATAATAATACTGTTCTTTATCTTTAAAGAAATCACATACTATTAATATTGACAATAATCCCTGTTTTTGAATATATAAACTATGAGGTATATTCGCTACAATAGAATTGGAATTTGTACGTTCGTAGTGATATATGAAATTATTTATACTGGCAATTTTCTTTGACAGATATATTAAACGAGGGAGGACTTGGAAATCTTCATAATAGCTGCCACGTTCATCACATTTTATGTTGTTGTCTGTATATAGGCTTTTTTTGATTAGTTTACTCCAAATGGAAATAGTTGCATTATCTTGAAGCAAATTAGCCAACAGAGAATCTTTTTCTGGAAGCCAACCTTTGCAGTTAACTTTTATCGTATTATCTTTATGCAAGTAGAAACCAAGGGTAAAAATGAAGTCAGCTCCAGATTCTTGTTGCTTTTTCACCAATAATTCTATAGCATTAGGTTCTATCCAATCATCAGAGTCTACATGTGTCACAAATTCTCCATGACAAGATTCGATAGCTGTATTTCTTGTTGCAGCCAACCCCTTGTTTTGTTGATGGTGTTTTATGATGATTTTATCTTTATGACACGGATACTTATCAATGATTTTTTCTAAAAGGACAATACTGGAGTCTGTACAACCATCATCGACAAATACAAATTCACAATTATTATATGTCTGAGCAAATATACTTTCTGCACAACGTTCAATATATTTTTCAACCTGAAATACAGGAACTAAAATACTGACAAGTGGATAATTAGTGTTATTCAATGGAATATATATGTCTTAGAATAAATAGAAATAAAGATTTATTTCACAATAACTTTAAGCCAATCTCGTTGACAAGATATGGCTTTAATCATATCATTTTCTTCTTCGAATTTTAGTACAAGGGTTCCAATCGCATTATTAGCCCCGTCAAATGATTCGACTTGATCTCCCTTTTTTACCCAAATATCTTTTTCTATAATAATCGCTGGTAAGTTCTTGTCTATTTCTATATGATCGAATACTCCATTTATATCTGCATGAAGAATAATCTCAGCCCAATGTCCTTGATAAGGTTTTTGCCCTATATTAATTACAGAATCTCCTACAGAAGCTCGGGTTATTGCGGTTATCAGGTCTATGCCAGTAGCGTAATGGAGCATCTCACAAAGACGATTTCCACCACCACGAGGTGTCAATTCCATGATGTAAGGTTTACCATTAACGCCTATTCTAGTTTCGATGTTATAAACAACAGTTTTTAAACCTAATAGCGTTATAAGGCGTTGAATTTCTGAAGTGAGATAATCTTCTTGTTCTTTTGTAAAAGTTGAAGGCCAAGTATATGCTGCTGGGGTAAAGGGGTTGCTTGCGTTCTCGTCAAATCGTTGAGCATTGAAACTGACAAAAGCTAACTTTCCATCAATGGAGATGCTGTCAGAATCAGACGAACATCCTTCTTTCACAATGAATTCTTCTACTATGATATGTCCAGAAATAGAATAATTCATTGCATGTTCTAAAGCGGGGCGCAAATCTTCCACCCTATCAACACGTGTTACGCCTTTACTTCCTGCCGCATCTGTGGGTTTCACTATAACAGGCCAAGGATACCAATATGTTTCTTCCATTGCAGCATCTACGCTGTCAAAACCTTTGGAGAGTGGTACATTAAAACCATTTCTCTGGAGAAAAGATCTGAACTTGTCTTTATTCTGAAGTATTTCTATTGATTCAAACGGTCCAAAAGAAGGTAATCCCATTTTATTCTGTACGTATGAAGCAGCGACCACGCCAGGATCACAAGCAAATGACATAATACCATCAATTTGAAGTTTTTGGGCGGCTTTAAGAACAGCATCCTTGTCAACAACGCTTACATTGCAATATTCATCACTGTATTGATGAGCAATGTTGGTAGGTATGTAGTCTGCTGTAATGACATAATATCCTTGTTCATGTGCGGCTTTGATTACGGGTAGTAGGTAGCGCAAACCTCCTAACAACATCAATTTCTTTTGTTTCATTCTATTGAATAATCAAATTTAAGATTTTTTCAATATCCTCATTTGTGAGCAAATGATGCATAGGCAGACAAATTACTTCATTAGCCATTTTTGTGGCAACTGGTAAATTATCTTTGTTAGCACTTGGCAAACCTCTGTATGTAGAGAAATTACTAATAAGTGGATAAAAATACCTTCTGCCAAATACTCCATACGATTTCATCTTATTATAGAGCTCGTCACGAGACATGCCATATTTTCTTGAATCAACAAAAATGGGGAAATAAGAATAATTGTGCTTGACTCCTGGAATGTCATCCCAATAATCAATACCCTCTACATTTTTCAATGCCTCTCGATATTTGATAGCTACTTGATGCCTTTTTTCAATGGCTTCATCTACTTGTTTTAAATTAAGAAGGCCGTAAGCGCTACGCATCTCGTCCATTTTACTGTTAATACCTGGAGCTATAACCTCTGTCTCACCTGCGAACCCGAAATTTTTCAAATAGTCAATACGTTTCTTGGTCGCCTCATCATGCATCACCATGGCTCCACCTTCAATAGTGTTATATACCTTTGTCGCATGGAAACTTAATGTAGACATGTCACCTGCGTTTAAGATGGAACATTGATCATTCACCGTAGTAGATTCATCTGTAACGGGGGTAAGACCGTATTTTTCTGCAGGTACTTCCACACCGAAAGCGTGGGCAGCATCATAAATGACCTTTAAGCCATATTTGTCGGCAATTTCTTTTATTCGTTTTGTATCACAAGGCTTTCCGTAAACATGCACAGGCATAATTGCAGTCGTTTTTGGTGTTATGGCTGCTTCAATTCTATTAGGATCTATATTACCCGTTGTAGGATCTATGTCAACAAATACAGGTTTGATGCCATTCCACCAAAGTGCATGAGTGGTTGCAACGAATGAATAGGGGGTTGTGATTACTTCCCCAGTAATTCTTAATGCTTGCAAGGCAGTGATGAGAGGTAAAGTTCCGTTTGTAAATAGACTTACGTATGGAACTTTCAAATATTCTGCCAATGCTGCTTCTAATCTCCTGTGAAAAGAACCATTGTTAGTAATCCATTTGCTTTCCCAAATCTCTTTGAGTAATTCATGAAATTCATTAAGATTGGGTAAAAGTGGAGATGTGACAGTAATGTTTTTGTTCATTTAGAAAGATGTGAAATTATAATATAGCGAGTGTTTTGTGTGACGTAAAGATATATTATTTGAATATTAAGATATTAGCATTCATATAATCTCCTCCCTCAAATGCTAACTCATCTGAGGTGAAATATATTATTAGAATGCCGCTTATGAATGTTTCTCAAGTAATATAACAACAAAAACATGTAACGAAACGTTAAATTTCGTTACATTGTTTATGTCTTGTGGTCTTTGGTGAGTTTTTCTTCATTATTATTATTTTTGTTTTTCTCACTTAAATAACCATTTCTTGATGTAACACTCGCAGTATCTTTTGTTTACACTCGCATCTCATCAAAAGATTTGAGTGCTTATATTATTTTGTGTGCAAAGGTAGCTAAATTTTCTGAATTGTCGTATGATTTTTCAGAAATTTTTAATCTCTCCTAAATATATCACGCGTATAAACCTTGTCTTTCACGTCATCGAGGCATGTGTCATAGCGGTTGGCAATGATGGCTTGACTTTGCTTTTTGAATGTCTCTAAGTCGTTGACGATTCTACTGCCAAAGAATTTGCTGCCATCTTCCAGAGTGGGCTCATAGATGATAACCTCTGCGCCCTTTGCCTTGATGCGTTTCATGATGCCTTGGATAGACGACTGGCGGAAGTTGTCACTGTTTGACTTCATCGTCAGGCGGAATACGCCGATGGTACAGTCCTTTTCACGATTCACATCCCATGAACTGTTTGCCTCATAATACCCTGCCATCGAGAGCACTCGGTCGGCAATGAAATCCTTGCGGGTGCGGTTGCTCTCCACAATAGCCTCAATCAAGTTTTCTGGAACATCGGCATAGTTGGCGAGCAGTTGTTTCGTGTCTTTGGGAAGGCAATAACCACCATATCCGAAAGATGGATTGTTGTAATGCGTTCCAATACGTGGGTCAAGGCAAACACCGTTTATAATCGCTTGTGTGTCAAGTCCTTTCATTTCTGCGTAAGTGTCAAGTTCGTTGAAATAACTGACACGAAGAGCCAAGTAGGTGTTAGCGAAAAGTTTGACAGCTTCAGCCTCCGTCAATCCCATGAAAAGTGTTTCCACATTCTGCTTGATGGCTCCTTCTTGCAATAGACCTGCAAATGTATGAGCAGCCTCTACCAAGCGTGGATCATTCATATCGGTTCCCACGATGATTCTACTGGGATAGAGATTGTCATAGAGCGCACGACTCTCACGTAAAAACTCTGGTGAAAAGAGTATGTTTTTTGAGCCAGTTTTCTTACGAATGCTCTCTGTAAATCCTACGGGGATGGTTGACTTGATGACCATGATAGCGTTAGGGTTATATTGCATCACGAGTCGAATCACGCTCTCTACGGCAGAAGTATCAAAGAAATTCTTCTTTGAATCATAGTTGGTGGGAGCGGCAATTACTACGAAATCAGCATCCCTATATGCCTCTTCCGCATTCAAAGTTGCCCGGAGATTCAAGTCTTTTGTTGCCAAAAACTCCTCAATCTCTTTATCGATGATAGGAGATTTCCTGTTATTGATTAAATCTACTTTTTCTGGGATAATATCTACCGCTGTCACTTGATGATGCTGTGACAACAATGTTGCAATAGACAATCCTACATATCCTGTACCAGCAATGGCAATTTTTTTCATGAATATTTTTTTATTAAGTTCTTTAGGTCCTTAAGAACCTTTAGAATTTTAAAGACAATTATATTTATAATAATGGATTCTTGTCACTCTTATACCAAGTCATAAATTCCTTGATTCCATCGTGCAAAGACCAGTGAGGCTTATAGTCGCATTCTTCTTCCAAATGTTTTGTATCGGCATTTGTCTGATATACGTCACCTGGTTGCATGGGCAAGAAAATCTTTTCAGCTGGCTTTCCGTAGGCATTTTCGATTTCAGAGATAAAGTCCATCAACTTCACGGGATTGCTACAACCGATGTTATACACTTTATATGGCACCTTGTTGGGGCATTCCTCCGCAATGGGTTGACGGTCTATCACATGGATTGTCCCTTCCACGATGTCGTCGATATAGGTGAAGTCGCGAATCATGTCACCATTATTAAATACCTTGATAGGGTCTCCACGATGAATAGCTCCAGCGAATAGCATGGGCGACATGTCTGGTCGTCCCCAAGGACCATAAACCGTGAAGAATCGCAAGCCCGTAGTGGCAAAGCCGTAAAGCTTGCTATAGGCATGAGCCATCAACTCATTCGATTTCTTGCTTGCCGCATAAAGACTTACGGGATGGTCCACTTTGTCGTCTTCGCTATAAGGAACTTTCGTGTTTAATCCATATACTGAGCTTGACGAAGCGTAAATCAGGTATTTCACATGATAGTTTCTGCAAGCCTCCAAGATATTTAGGAAACCTACGATATTGCTTTGTAAATATGAATAAGGGTTGGTGATGGAATATCTTACGCCAGCTTGAGCCGCCAAGTTCATCACCTTATCAAATTGCTCACGTTCAAAAAGAGCGTCAATGCTTGCCTTGTCTTCCAATGCCATACGTATGAATCGGCAGTCGGGGAGGGTAGTGCTGACAATTTCCTCTCCAAAGGAAATCTCCTCGTTTTCACCTGTTATTCCGCACTCACGCAAACGTCCATATTTCAGGCGTGGGTCATAATAGTCGTTGATGTTGTCTATTCCTACCACGCTATCGCCACGTTTAGCCAATGTGTACATGAGTTTTGAACCGATAAAACCTGCGGCTCCAGTAACAAGAATCTTCATATATAAATAATGTGTAATTTTTTTTATTTATCCGCAAAGATGCGTTGTGCTTCCTCGTAACTATCCAATGAACCTATATCATATCTGCTTCCAGGCATAGGCCAAGCATGTATAGTGGTCACATCTACCAGATAGTGGGCTAAATTGCCTGGGGCATCAAAGCCACAGCCATGATTCATGCAATCACGAATCAATGGCAAATCCTCCTTCTTATATATATAAAAAGGTGGAACCGCCCAGTTGGAAACGGGCTTCTCTGGTTTCTCTTGCATTTCCTGTACCTTCATCTGCTCATCCACGGCAATCACGCCCGTGCGTTGCAATTTTCGCAACTCTGGTTCATGATGACACATGATGACAGAAGATTCTTTCTGCTTGAAATAATCCACGAATCCTTGAAACGAGAAATCAAGGATGTTGTCGGCAGCCACTACCATGATGTCGTCGGGCCATTGAATATTGACCATTGACCATTGACCATTGACCATTGAATATTGACCATTGACCATTAAATATTGACCATTGACCATTGAGGATTTACCATTGGTTGTTGAGTCTTGGGCATTTTCAATGGTGTCAATGGCAAGTAATAGGTCGCGAACGGCTCCTAAGCGAGTGTCGTTGGTCGATGTGCCATCATCAATGATGGTAATGGGCTTTCTGTTTTCACCTTCTTCCATCCTCTGTTTTGCCCATTCTTGAAAGATAGAGGCAAATTTGTGGTTGCTGACAATGATATGACTATCAATATCTTGAATATTATCAAGGTCGTCAAGCATCCTGTCGAGAATCGTTCTGTTGCCTACCTTGAGCAGAGGCTTTGGAAAATTTTGCGTAAGAGGGTAGAGGCGAGTGGCGTACCCTGCTGCTATAACTATATTTTTCATGTTACATAAAATCTACGCCATCGGCTGGCTTACAGAAAAACATCTCGAAAGTGTCCTTATATTGAGGAAACTCTTTCAAATACTCTGCTGTAATATATTCGCGAATGCTATCTTTCTTCGTCGGGTCAACGAGGGCGATGCAAGCTCCCTTGAATCCCGCACCACTGAAACGACCGCCATAAATGCCGTCTGTACGGCGCATGATTTGGTAAAGGGCAATCAATTCGGGTGAGCCACATTCGTAATTGTTCATCGAACTCTCGCAACTTTCGAAGATATATTGGCCGAATGCCTTGATGTCTCCTTTCTTCCATGCTTCCACACCAGCCTCCACACGGTCGCATTCCGTATAGAAATGGCGGGCACGTTTGGCAAATCGCTCAGGCATCTTGTCTTCATATTTCTTGAAAATCTCCTCATCAACGTCTCTTAACCGTGTTTCTTGGAGCTCTCTCAATGGTACATTCTCGTATGCTTCCATGATCCAGGCTGCCGTCTTACATTCCGATACACGCAGGTTGTAATCGGTTCCCGTGAGTTTTCTGGTAACGCCAGAGAAGAAAATACCCAATTCAAACGGCAATTCCTTTTGATTCTCGTTCTCTCCGAATGGCAACAATTGGTATTCAGAGGTACGTGTGTCGAGATAAAGCAACTTGTCTGATTCGCACAATACCACACATGCTTGGTCAAGAATACCATTGTTCAATCCCACGTATTCACGTTCTGCCCTTGAAGCGTATTGAATCACCTGCATCTTGTCCAAGTAAAGGTTGTTAATCTTTCCCAAAGCCATGACAAAACCACAGAGTAGGGCGGCAGAAGACGACAATCCACCAATGGGCATAGAACCTTTTACCACGCCACGAATACCCTTGCGCAACTGGAAATCTTGCTGAAGAGCCCATACTGCACCACGTAGGTAGTCGCCCCAGTTGTTTTGCTTCTCATCTACAGGTCGTTGTACGTTGAAGGTCATCAATCCTTCAAAAGAGAGAGAACACATCTCCACCTTACCCGATTCCGTCTCTGAGAAAAGGAAGTCAATGCCACTGTCGAAGGCGAATCCAGACACCAAACCATGCTGGTGATCTACGTGTGCGCCCAAAGGACAGATGCGATAGGGTGAAAACAACTGGTAAAGGGCATCCCCTTTACCGAAAAAAGTACGATATGCTTGAAATAAATCGTTTGTTATCATACGCTCATAATCAATATTGGGTGCAAAATTAATAAAAATATTTCCAATAACACATTATTAAACGTAAAATGTGTAATTTTGCAGAATAAATTGACATAGATTATACGAACCATGAAATCATTTTGTACCAAATTCTTATGTGCGAGTGTTTGCTCTTTGCTCTTTGCAATGAATGTCAATGCTGATGACATTCATGTCACCAAGTTTAAGTGTGCAGGACCTTTCCCCGTGTATAAACCGTTAGAAATCGACAGTGTGGGCTTGAGTCAGAAGACCTTTAAGGAGAAAGACTTGCTTGAAACGGCGGTTAGACTCGACTTAGCTGCCGATGGTAAATTGTTTGAAGATACCATTGCTCCAAGCGTAGATAAGGGTTACGCCTTGTATATACTACGTTTCGGTGCTCAAAACCTATGCTTTGCGAAGGCTAAAGTTATGGTTTCCGGAATGGCTGATTATCAACTGTTTGTAGATGGTAAGAAATCTGATGGCAAAAGTGTGGAGTTGATTCCAGGCACACATACTTTCGACATCAAGTATCTCTCGAAAAGTGATAAGCAAGAGAAAGTGAATGTAAAACTTTCTGGAGTATCAGCAAACACATTCCTGTTGACTGAGGGAAACAAACATCTGTTTTCCATGAAGGAAGTCATGGAGGGAAATCGTCTGTCTGGTGTGAGCCTCTCGCCTAATGGTAGGTTCCTCATCACCCGATATAGTGAGATTCTCTCTACAGGAACCAGTTCTTCAAAGTATCAATTGAAGGATTTGAAGACTGGTAAAATACTTTTAGAAACATCCACAGCCATTCGTTGGATGCCTTCCTCAAACCGTTATTACTATACAGAGAAAAGTGAGAAGGGACGTAGATTGATGGCAGTTAACGTGGAAACCATGCAAAGCACAATCTTGGCGGAAGACTTACCCGACGAATCTTATACCATTTCTCCCACGGAAGACTTCCTTATTTTCAATCATAGAAATACAGGACCCAAGAAAGACGAGAAAGTATATGAGATTGTGGAGCCTGACGACAGACAACCAGGATGGAGAGACCGTAATAGTCTGGTGAAATACGATTTGCAAACAGGTGTTTCACAACCTCTGACCTTTGGTCATCATTCTGTTTCCTTACTTGATATTTCGCGTAATGGTCGTTTTGTTTTGTTGATGACCAGTAAGAAACGATTGACCAAGCGCCCAACCACCCTTCGTACCATTATCCAATTGGATTTGCAAACCATGAAAGGCGATTCCATCGTGGTTGATGATGGCTTTGTAGTAGATGGCAAATACTCACCCGATGGAAAGATGATAGCTGTGGTAGGATCGCCCGAAACCCTCGATGGAATCGGCAAAAATGTGCCAGAAGGTCGTATTCCGAGTGCGTATGACTATCAGTTGTACACCATCGACCTGACCACTCGAAAAGTCAAGGCTCTCACCCGTGATTTCAATCCTTCCGTTGGTTCTGTTCAATGGGCAAAATACGACAATCAAATCTATTTCACGGCAGACGATAAGGATTGCGTTCATCTGTTTAAGGCTAATCCCATATCGGGGAAAATCCAACAGTTGCCCACTCCTGAAGATATGGTTACGTCATGTTCGATGGCTGATGATGCTCCCGTTTGTGCTTGGGTGGGCGAGAGTGCAAGCAATGCTTCTCGTGCATATACGTTGAATACACGTTCAGGGAAGTCTTCGTTATTGGAAGATTTCAGTGCGCAATTCCTGAAAGATGTGGAATTGGGTACTTGTGAAGCTTGGGATTTTGTCAGTTCACGAGGTGATACCATCAACGGAAGATATTATTTACCTCCTCATTTCGATGCTTCCAAGAAATATCCAATGATTGTCTATTATTATGGAGGTTGTACTCCCACTGCTAGACATTTTGCCACTCGTTACCCACTCAATGCGTATGCTGCAATGGGATATGTGGTTTACGTGATCAATCCCAGTGGTGCAACGGGCTTCGGACAAGAATTTTCTTCGCGTCATGTGAATACGGCTGGTGAAGGTGTGGCAGAAGATATCATAGAGGGAACTAAGCTCTTTGCCAAGCAGCATTCCTTCGTCAATGAAAAGAAGATTGGGTGTATCGGAGCCAGTTATGGTGGTTTCATGACGCAATATCTGCAAACGAAAACTGACATCTTCGCCGCCGCCATTTCTCATGCGGGCATCAGCGACCACACTTCTTATTGGGGTGAAGGATATTGGGGATATAGCTATAGTGAGGTTTCGATGGCTGACAGTTATCCTTGGACCGACAAGAAACTGTATGTTGACCAGAGTCCTTTGTTTAATGCGGATAAGATTCATACGCCTATCCTCTTCTTGCATGGCGTTGCAGATACCAATGTACCTGTGGGAGAGAGCATACAGATGTTTAATGCCTTGAAACTATTGGGAAGAGAAACGGCTTTCGTTGCCGTGGAAGGCGAAAACCATTGGATTTTAAATTACGAAAAGCGAATGAAATGGCAGAATACCATTTATGCGTGGTTTGCCAAATGGCTCAAGGATGAACCAGAATGGTGGCAAAGCATGTATAAGGAACAGTCAATGTGACGTTGCCAACTTCCTTAAATCTTCGTATGCACTTTTGCCAGCTTTCTCTCCGATGTGAATCATCTCCTTGATATCATCGTGAGAGAAGCTGGCAGCATCATATTTGTTAAGATAGGGATTGATGTAATAGTCTGCCATCTTCCTGTTTTCGTTGTGTTTCTTCCAATCCGGACGGGAGACGAACCAATCCAACAAACCGCCAATACCTAATGTTTCCTTCAGCGAGAAAGTGCGTTCTTCGTGCTTGGTTTGGGAAAGGTCGATGGCAATGATAATGTCTGCACCCATCTCTTTTGCCACATCTACGGGAAGATTGTTCAGCATACCGCCGTCAACCAATAGCTTATCTTCCCATTTCACGGGCTTGAAAGCACCGGGAACAGCCATGCTTGCCCGCATAGCCGTGGCTAAGTTGCCTCGCGTTAATACTATTTCCTTCGCATTGATAACGTCTGCCGCCACACAACGGTAGGGAATGGGAAGACTATCGAAATCTATGGTGTCGGGAACGTTGAGCAACGATTCAAACACGTCTGATATTTGTTGGGTTCCAGATATGGAGTTGGAGAAAATTTGTTCCCAATCCGTATGGAGAAAAAGGGAATCGAGCTGTTGAGAACGATATCCTACCGAATACAATCCGCCAATGATGGCTCCAATGCTTGTTCCTACGATGCAATCAATCTGTACTCCTGCTTCTTCTATGTATTTCAATACTCCAATCTCAGCAGCTCCCTTTGCACCACCTCCACCTAAGACCAATCCTATTTTAGGACGGTCTTGGGCGAATGCCAGGGTGCATGTTGAAATGCTGAATATGATGAAGAGCAATCTTCTCATGTGGATTAGTCGTGAATGATCAGTGCAGATTGTGGGTCAATGTTCACCTTGTTGCCGTTGATCGTTCCAAGACCTTTCTCGTTGATTTGTCCGTCGCAACAAACTACGGTATAGTTTCCTTCTGGGATGTCAACGGTTTCTGTTTCCTTGTTTCCGTTGAAGATAACGATGATGTTATTCCATGTGTCACCACCTGCATGATTCTTGATTTGGAACCCCACAAGGCACGATGCCGTGGGCAGAAAATCCACATGCTTGCGTACGAGTTCGGCTTTTCCCAAACGGAATGCGGGATGATTCTTGCGCAATTCGATGAGGCTCTTGTAATATTGGAAAACTTGTGGGAACCGTTTGAGATTGTCCCAATCGAGATGGTTGACGGAGTCGGGCGATTCAAATGAGTTGTGAACGCCTTTCTTGTCCCTCAACATCTCTTCACCACTGAGCATGAAAGGCACTCCCTGACTGGTGAATACCGCCGTTTGAGCCAAGAGGTCGAGACGTATGAGTTCGTCGGTGGAAATACCTGGAATCTCTGTCTTTAAACGATCTACGAGACACATGTCATCATGACAACTCACATACGATATTTGTTGGGTAGGCTCATTGGTCCAAGGCTCTTTGGAGTAATTGACCTTCTTCATGTCAACTTGTGAATGGGCAATGGCTCCAACAATGCCAAATTTCAAACTCTCTTCTTCACCTGGAATACCTGCGAGAAAAGCCCCTTTCGTATCATCGGAAAATGGTCCTCGCAAAGCATCTCGCATGTCGTCAGAGAAGGCGGCAATGCCGTTGAGTTGCTTGGTATTGGCTTTGACGGCAAGTTTTTCTTGCGGATAAGCACATTGTCCGGCACTCCAACCTTCGCCATATATAAATATGGTGGGGTCTATTTTATTCACTTCTTCCCGAATGATGTTCATCGTTTCTATGTCGTGAACGCCCATCAGGTCGAAACGGAAACCGTCAATATGGTATTCGTTAATCCAATATTTCACGCTCTCTATCATGAAACGTCTCATCATCGGTTGCTCTGATGCCGTTTCGTTGCCACAACCCGAACCATTGGAATACTCGTCTTTGTTCGTTTTGCGATAGTAATAATCAGGATATGTCTTTTGGAAATTGCTGTGTTCAATGTCGTAGGTGTGGTTATAAACCACGTCAAGAATCACTCGTATATTTGCATTGTGCAAGGCTTGCACCATTTGTTTAAACTCTTTGATTCTACAGGTTGGATCTGCGGGATTGGTAGAGTATGAACCTTCTGGTACATTGTAGTTTACGGGGTCGTATCCCCAATTATACTTGTTGTCTTGCAACCTTGTCTCATCGATGGAACCAAAGTCGTAGCTCGGCAAGATATGTATGGCGTTCACGCCTAATTCCTTGAGGTGTTTGATGGCTTTCGGTTCTGTCAGCGCAAGAAACTTCCCTTTGTATCGTAATCCTGAAGACGCATCAATGGAAAAGTCACGATGGTGCATTTCATAAATCACGAGGTCTGCGGGAGATTTTACGGTTGGTCTTTTGTCATTTTTCCATCCCACGGGATTTGTTTCGTTCATGTCGATGATAGCGCCACGTTTCCCGTTGATACTCACAGCTTTGGCAAATACTCCAGGTGTTTCTTCCAAGTAATTCTTTTGATGGGTGGCTTCGGCACGATTCTCCCGACTCTTTCGTAAGTCGTTTACCTGAAACGTATAGAAACATCCTTTTAAGTTGCCTTTTACCGTTGCTTTCCATACCTCGCCCGTTCCATTCTTGGGATAGGGCATCTTGATGGTCTTATATGGTTTGGGAGAGGTGGCATCTTTGTAAAGATAGAGTTGTACCTTTGGGAAAGTCCTGCCTCCGTATGGTGCAAACAATTTAAAAGTTGTCTGCTGGGGCGTATAGGTTACCTCATCAAAATGGAATGTCTCTGTCGTGGGAACAGCCACCTTTGTTTGTGCAACAGACGTGGAGAGGGCTGTTGCTGCTACGATGGAGAGTGAGAGCTGTTTGATATTCATGTTGCTAATCATTTTTGTCTGTTAAGTAAAATGAAATGAAAACCTGGAGTAAGATTCTCTTTCAAGTAACTATGTCAGGAACCGATGGTCACCATGCGAGAAACCAACGGTCACTATATGGGTAACCGATGGTTTCTCGATAAGGAACCAACTGGAACCAAAAGATATGTTGACACGAACCAAATCGTTCATGAGTATTACGATATGATTTATTCCTCGTCCATGGGATAACGCACACCCCACTTCAAACGCAGTTCATCCATCATCTTCATGATATAGAGCGTTTCTTCCAGTGGCATCTGTGGCGGTTCTATGAGTCCTTCCTCCAAAGCCTTCTTACAGGCAAGAAATTCGTACTCATATCCCGTGATTTGCTTAGGAACGCTGATGTCTTTCACAAACACCCTGTCTCTCTTGTTGATACGGATGCGTTGCGGATTGTTGATGTTGTCAATAATCAAGTTTCCTTCCGTACCCGCAATCACACCGATATTGTCTCCTACACAACAAGCAGACGATTGCACGTTGGCAAGCATTCCGTTCTCAAAGGAGAAGCTGATGGCATTGGATAAGTCCATACCCGTATCTGATTTTACACATTGTGATTCCATCCTCTCAATAGGAGAGTCGCAAAACATTCTGACGAAGTTGATGGCATAAACGCCAAGGTCTAACAATGCTCCGCCACAGAGGTCGGGGCGCATGATACGGGGTTTGTTGCCCATACTGTAGCCCAGCGTGGCGGTTATCAGTCGTGGCGTTCCTATTCTACCGTCGCTGATGAGTTGGCGCACCATCTGTACGGCTGGCTGATACCGTGTCCAGATGGCTTCGGCGAGAAACACTTTCCTTTCACGAGACAATTTGACGATGTCTGCGGCTTGGCGATAGTTTGCCATAAATGCCTTCTCTACCAGACAAGGCTTGTCGTTTTCCAATGCCTCGCGTGTTACGTCGTAGTGGTGGGAATGTGGAGTTGCCACATAAACCAAATCTACGTCTTTGTCGGCTATCAGTTCTGAATATGAGCCGTATGCGTGGGGAACGTTCCATTTGTCGGCAAAGGCTTGAGCCTTTTCTATGGAGCGAGAGGCAATAGCGTAACACATAACGCCGTTCAAATCTTTCAGCGTAATGGCGGCTTTCTCTGCTATCCATCCCGCCCCGATGATTCCTACACGTAAGTTTTCCATGGTTTGTATTGTTATTTGGCTATTAATGAAATGGCAAATCCACCACCGCGAGCCTCTGTCAATTTAAGGGTTTGTCCAGCTTTCACGGTCTTCTTGGTGATGGTATAAGCCTTGGGATTGGTCTCGTAATCGGCATTCTTTGCATCTGCGTAGATAGTACAATCGTATTTACGACCTTTGTCGAGGAAATCGAGCTTGATGACAGACTTATGTCCGTTCTCGTCGCACTTTCCGCCAATAAACCAGTTGTCTGTTCCTTTGGCTTTACGAGCCACCGTGATGTAATCGGCGGGTTCAGCTTCCAAGTAGATAGACTCGCTCCAGTCGCAGGCTACATCCTTGATAAACTGGAAAGCATCCATGAATTTTGCATAGTTCTCTGGAAGATCGGCTGCCATTTGCAGAGGCGAATACATGGTAACGTAAAGAGCCAATTGTCCTACAAGGGTTGTATGTACGTAATTGGGATTGTCGCTCCACGTCTTGAGTTGTGTCTCTAAGATTCCAGGAGTGTAATCCATCGGTCCTCCTTGCAGGCGAGTGAAAGGAAGAATAACCGTATGATCTGGGCGAGAGCCACCGAAAGCCTCATATTCAGTACCACGAGCGCTCTCGTTTCCAACTAAGTTCGGGTAAGTACGGCATATTCCCGTGGGGCGTACTGCTTCATGTCCGTTCACCATGATATGATGTTTGGCTGCTTCTTTAATGACGTACATATAATGGTTGTTCATCGATTGGCTGTAATGATGGTCTCCTCGGGGGATGATGTCGCCTACATATCCCGTCTTTACGGCATCATAGCCATATTTATTCATCAACTCATAAGCCTCTTTGATATGGCGCTCGTAATTCTGGGTAGATGAAGAAGTTTCGTGGTGCATCATCAACTTTACACCTTTCGAATGGGCATAGTCGTTAAGAGCTTTGATGTCAAAATCAGGATATGGGGTTACAAAGTCGAAAACATCACGTTTCCACATATTTGCCCAGTCTTCCCAACCTACGTTCCATCCTTCAACCAATATCTGGTCAAGACCATTCTCAGCTGCAAAGTCAATGTATCTGCGTACCTTTTCGTTGTTGGCTCCGTGGCGTCCATGAGGTTTGGTCTTTGTATAGTCAATCTTATCCAATTGTACAGATGGGTAGTCATCTGTATAATGCCAGTTGCTCTTTCCTACAATCATCTCCCACCATACACCACAGTATTTGGTTGGATGAATCCATGAAGTATCCTCTATCTTACAGGGTTCGTTGAGATTCAAGATTAAGTTGGAAGACAACATGTCGCGAGCATCGTCAGACACCATTACCGTACGCCAAGGTGTGGTACAAGGAGTCTGCATACAACCTTTAAGACCGGTAGCATCAGGTGTAAGATGACTTACGAAAGTATATGGTGCAGGAAGAGGATAATTACTTGGCTGAGGATTTGGCGTATATATATTACTACCACCTCCTAACTTATCTGAAAGATGTGTAGTCTTTTTATCTACCAATTCCAGGTGCATCGTTGAATAATCTATACATGCAGCTTCGTGGATATTGATGTAAAGACCATCATCAGTCTTCATCTGCAAAGAGGTTTGTACGCCTGTTTCTGAGAATACGGCAACAGAAGAATTTCCCCAGTTGACAGCCTCTTTCATGCGCTCTCTGATACCTGAGAGTTTTGTTTGTTGTGTTTCTTGTTCCTGAGTATCGTAATCACCGGGCAACCACCAAGCGGTGTGGTCTCCAGCCATGGCAAATTCGGTACGTTCCTCTTTGATTAGGAAATAGTTGAGCTCTTTTTGTTGTGGGAACTCGTAACGGAATCCCACACCGTCATCATACACACGGAAACGGATGATGATGTTTCTCTTTTCCTTCGCTTGCGTCAGGGTTACTGCCAATTCGTTATAGTGATTGCGAATGGTAGATGTTTCCCCCCAAACGGGTTCCCAAGTCTCATCAAACGTTGAAGTTTTCGTATCAGAAATGCTGAATCCTTCCAGCAAATCGGTTTCCTCAAATTGCTTCGATGCGTGTTTGTCTTTTGCCAATTCAAGTCCCAGTCGAGAGGGAAGTACTACGGGCTTCTTCTTATAGTTGATGGAATAAGTGGGAATGCCCTTGTTTGCAATCTTGAAAGACATTTCAATGTTTCCGTTTGGAGACAATACGGTTTGTGCTGTGATTACTTGATTCATGAGCAGTAATGAAACCAAGGTGAATCCTAATCGTTTGATAGTTGTCATGATGATTCTTGTTTTGTTATTTCGTGATGATGTGATTTGTGCCTGATAAATATATGGTTTACGAAGTATAAACCTATCGTTTAGCTCATGCAAACGATAGGTTTATACTTCGTATCTTTACCTGTCGGTTTGTTCGATGAGGTCTTGGATGTTTCTCGTAAATCCTTCACACCCTAACATCTCTTCTATATTCAGGTGCATACGATAACGCCAATAGTGCTTGGGATTGGCTGGGATGTTGACACGTTCGGCATTGGCATCTTCCAATCGCAGGTGTTCGTCAATGGCAAGCCAGTCTTGCAAGGCAATGACGCATACCATCGACGGACTGGCAAGGTGTTCCTTGATGATTTCTCTTGCCAACCATGCTGGCAGGGGATGAGGAGCGTTGCCGCTGCGTTGCAACATCATGTTGTAATAGGTTTGTGTACGTTCCGTATTCTCGTCCCACCACATACGCAGGGTAGGGGTGTCGTGCGATGAAATGGTGCAAACCGAACGGTATGGATTGCGTGAGAGATAACCGAATTGTACCCTTGGGTCTTTTGGCATACTCTGCAATTCGAGAGAGAGAATGCGCAGTTCGTTCATCACCCATTGTACGCAATCGGGAACCATTCCGAGGTCTTCCGCACAAACCAACATACGTGTGGCTTGTACCAACTTAGGCAACTTCTTCATCGCCTCACGATACCAGAATTGGTTGTTGCGACGATAATAGTAATCGTTGTAGAGACGGTTGAATGCAGCTTTGTCATTATCGTAAAGTGCCTCATACATGAAGTCTTTCTGTGCAGAGATGCGAGGATGGAACTTATTGGCATCTTTTCTGTCTCTCACGAAGAGTACGTTGCTTACCAATTTGTAAAGCAATTCCCGTAATTCCCTGTCTTCTACGGCATTCTCTATCTTCCTCTGCGTATCATATTCGGGCTTCAGTTGCCAAATATCATCATGTTGGAGCTGGAGATATTGAGCCTTTATCTCGTTGGCACGCTCATGGAACAGTCTTTCCAATGTCCAGTTGGCGATGAACGGACGGGTGAACAACTCTTCCTGGAAGTGCAAACCGTATGCTTCTATTTCTTCTCTTGACAGTCCTAATGATGGAGAAAATTGTCCCAGCAAACCGTGAACGCTCTCGATGGGAATCTCCCAGATGCGGAAGAAGCCCAAAACGTGGTCGATACGATAAGCATCAAAGAAATGAGACATGTTTTGGAAACGCCTTACCCACCAGATGCAATCGTCTTTGAGCATTTCATCCCAGTTGTATGTGGGAAATCCCCAGTTCTGACCGTTCTCGGAGAAATCGTCCGGCGGTGCGCCAGCCTGACCGTTCATGTTGAAATACCTGGGTTCTGTCCATACGTCACAACCATAACGGCTCACGCCGATGGGAATGTCTCCCTTGAGAATGACACCTTTCGACTTGGCAAACTTGTGTACTTCCTTCATCTGGGTGTCTAAGATGAATTGCACAAAATAATAGAATGCCACTTCTTGGTAAGCCTTGGTGCGGGTGTTAGTCAAGGTCTTGCGGTCTTCCTCGTTCCATGTGAGGTGTCCTTTCCATTGCGTGAAATCCACCGTACCATATTTATCTCGCAAGTGACAGTATTGAGCGTATGGTATAAGCCATGATTCCGATTCCTTGAAGAACGACTTAAATGCCTCGCTCTTCATCATCTTGCTTCCTTCTTGTTGGTAAACCAATCGCAGGTATTCGTTCTTGGCATTGTTGACCTTTTCGTAATCTATCTGCGGTAAAGCATTGAGTTCCTGGCGCAATGATTCAAATCGTTCCCTGTCCTGCTTGTCCGCCAACTGGGGCAATTGTCTAAGGTCAACATATTGAGGATGAAGGGCAAAGATGGAAATACAACTGTATGGATAAGAGTCTGTCCATGTGTGGGTGGTTGTTGTATCGTTGATGGGAAGTACTTGCAGCAGGCGTTGTTTGGTGGAAGAAACCCATTCCACCATTTTCTTCAAGTCTCCGAAGTCGCCAACTCCGAAGCTGCCCTTGCTTCTGAGAGAGAAGACAGGTACCAACGTGCCAGCCACCTTGATGTCGTTCAACTCAAAGAATGCTTGTTCAAGATGGTGAACCGTAACGATGGAGCGAATGCTGTTGATGGAAGGCAGGGGTATCTCACGGTTGTCTCCCGTTTCCCACATAACTTTCGTACGTTTGCCATTTTCCATGGCAATGAATTTAAACTGATACGGTGTTTTCTTTGGAGTAAAGCGCGTCACGTCAAGAGCGATTACCCATTCGTTGAAACAATGCTCGGTCATGGGAATGGCTCTTGAGGGATTCCATTCACCTAAGTATTTATCTTCTCCGACGATGGCTAATTGTTGCCCTTTGCGCAGTTGTGGAGCACGAACCACTAATTTGAGCATGTTTGGAGCAAGGCGTTGTGCACCCTTTGTAGGATTGATGGTTCTGCGGTTGATGCAATCCGTAAATGCTGAACTATACAGATACGAATCTTCGGGAATGTCAATCCATTTGTCGTAAATGTCAAAGTCGGTGTTTTCATTGGCGTTAATCTCCAATGAATGGGCTTCTGTCAACCATTCATGCCTCTTCTCGTGTCCTTCGTTATCTACACTATAATAATAATGTATAGCGTGGATGGTAGGAGAGAGCTTCAACTGGCAATACCATTGCTCTCCATTGTTTGTTGACATTCGGTATTGGGCTATTTGCTGTTCGCCTTTTTCATCTGTTGTTACAAGATTCAAGACGAGTTCTTCACCATAGATGGTTTTATAATCTATATGAAAATAAATGTTCATAGGTTTAATGGTTTTTGTTTCAGCCTCAAAATTAGCAAGAATTACTAAACTATTGTAATCTATGAGCTAACAAATAGGGAAATAAAGTATGCAAACGTTTGCATGGTGGCTGCCTTCCCGTCCCGTCTGTTGCGTTGCCAACGCAACAAACAAAACCCCTAAACAAAACGCCTCTTACAAGCCCCCTGCTATTGATTAAATAAATTGACGCAAAGGTAAACTTGATTATATGAAATGCTTGCGTGAACGTTCTTTTTATTGAAAAGACGATGAGAGATGTAATAGGATAGCTCTGTACCTAATGTACCTATTGCCGCTCCTGCTGCCACATCATACCAATGATGACGGTCTTTGATCATGCGGTCAACAGCAACGAATGTGGCTAACGAATATCCGCCAATGCTGATCCATACACTATGTTTGCCGTATTCCTTATGTAAAGCCGTGGCACCGGAAAAGGCAATGGCTGTATGTCCTGAAGGAAACGAGCGACGGTCACTATGGTCTGGTCGCCATTCGTTGATGCTATGTTTGAGAAGGTAGGTTGTACCTGCTACGGTGATTGCCGTCAGACACTTACTCATTAAAGCCTCTTTCAAAGGAATATCACTTTTCAGTCCAGATGCGCGTAAGATAAGAGAAGTCGCCGTAGGTACGTATTGCAATACATCATCCAACGCATCACTATGTCTTTGTTGGGCTTTCATGGAAACACAACAAAGACATAGTAAAATGCACATGATATAATGACGCTCCATCATTTCTTGATGAAGGAAACACAGCATGAACCAATGACAAGAAGTACTCCTGACACAATCATCATAGTGGAAGAATGACCGCCAACGAGTCCTAAGATACTGCCGCCACAAATGGCTGCAATGATTTGAGGCAAACAGATGGTTCCGTTAAACAATCCAAGATAGGCTCCCATGTGGCCATATCCTTGCAAGGCATTGGTAACGAAGGTGAAAGGCATAGCCAACATAGCTGCCCAAGCACAACCAATGAGTAAGAAAGGAATGATTTGTGCATATTGGTTTGGTACGAAAGGAATCAGGGCGAAACCTATTCCACCTAAGAAAAGACTGCAAGCGTAAGCCATCTTGATGTTGCTGAATCGTGGAAGGATAGTTGCCCATATCACACTACCCAATGCTTGGATGGCATAGAGAACGCCAGTCCAGTTGCCAGCTATCTGATATTCCTCTGAAGCTGAATCTGTGGTGTTCCAAACGGTTTCAGCAATGGCATCAACCACGTATGTCCACATATACAAGAGGGCAGCCCAACAGAAGAATTGTACCAATCCCACCTTCCAGAAAGTAGATGGCGCATTCTTGAGCAATGAAATCCAGTTGGCTTTCTCTTGCTTGTTTTCACTTGCACCGTTGTATTCCTCATATTCCTGTGGGTTCCATTCCTTTACTTTCATCGTCGTGTAGATGACGCAAAGAATAAGGATGGCTGCGCCTACATAGAAAGACCAAATGACGGAGTCAGGAACGACACCTTCTGGTGCTACGTTCTGAATACCTATCCATGTGAAGAAGAAAGGAAACAAGAATCCCACCACACTTCCTGCATTGCAGAGGAACGACTGGATGGAATATGCCTTGGCTTTCTGTTCCTCGTTTACCATGTCGCCCACCAACATCTTGAAAGGTTGCATGGCCATGTTGATGCTTGTGTCAAGAAGCATGAGCATGAGCAATCCGAAGACCATAACGGCGGAGATGCCCAATCCCAATGAGCCAGCGTTTGGAAGCAGACACATCACGGCAACAGCCACCGATGCTCCTATAAATAAATAAGGTATTCGTCTTCCATAGCGACACCATGTCTTGTCTGAGAGCGTGCCGATGATGGGTTGTACGAGAATGCCCATCAATGGAGGTAATATCCAAAAGAAACTCAGAGAGTGTGGGTCTGCACCAAGGGTGCGGAAGATACGGGAAATATTGGCGCTTTGCAAGGCGTATGCAATTTGAACGCCAAAAAATCCGAAGCTTAAATTCCAAAGCTTCCAGAATGATAGATTGGGTTTATGTTTCATGATTCTTATTATTGATGTTTGATTTTTTTCCTTTTAGGTTTTACTAGTATTTCTAGATTTACTAGTTTATCTAGTAGTTCCTCTTACAATGAGGCGAGTCCTTACAATTCTTTTTTCCACCTTGTTAAGGGGAATGGTGCCTTCTACGTGTCCTATGAGGATGTTTGCTGCTTCCTCACCTACGGCAACGCCCCGTTGTTCTACCGTGGTTAGCATCGGGTCGCATGAAATGGCACGTTGCCCATTGGTGAAACCACAGATGCTGATGTCCTCAGGTACACGATAGCCCATGCGTTTCACGGTGTATAAGATGCCGATAGCTGTGTCATCGTTTACGGCGAAGAACGCATCGGGTATATCTTCCTGGTTCATGATTTGCGGTGTGATGGCTTCTGCGTCTGCACGATTGTCACATACTCTCATAAACCGTTCGTCTGGCTTTAATTTGTTCTTTAACAAAGCATCGCAATAACCATTATATCGATTCTTGGAAATCTCCAACGACATGGGAGAACCATAGAATGCGATGCGTCTGCACCCCGTATCGATAAGATGGCTCACCGCATTAAATGCGCCAGTGTAATCATCTACAACTACTCTGCTGGCATTCACGCCCGTGCAGATGCGGTCGTAAAACACCAACGGCACTCCATTGTCTAACAACCACTTAAAGTGGTCATACTTATGGGTATCCTTTGCCTGTGAGACAATGATTCCACATACCTTGTTCTCGTAAAACGACTTGCAGATACGTACTTCACGATCATACCGCTCGTCACTCTGTGAGACCAATATGTTGTAACCGCGAGAGGATGCCTCTTGCTCGATACCGCTGAGGATAGACGAGAAATAGAAATGAGCAAACTGCGGTATGATAACCCCAATGATTTTTTGGGGCTTGGTACGACTGTTTCTCAAACTCTCTGCGATGATGTTTGGCACGAAATCATGCTCACGAGCGTACTTGTTAATCCTTTCTCGTTGTTCCGCACTAATGCGAGAACTGTTTTTCAATGCACGCGAAACCGTAGCCACTGACACTCCCAATTCTCGTGCAATATCTTTCATGGTGATAGACATGGCTTCTGGCTTTTATAAAGGTTATCTTTATTCATTGCAAAAATATGAATTATTACTATAAGTTGTAACGAAAGCTTTACGGATAATGATTATTTCGTCATGCAATCGTTTGCATACATAAAATAACGAATTTAACTTTAAAAATAATACATCGTATGTATATAAAAATTACTTTTGCATGATGAAAACTGTAAATAGGCTTCTCGCTATCTTTGCGAGGTGACTTATAGAGACAGTTGTTATATACCTAACGAAATTTCTATAAACAATTAAAATTAACTTAAAAATGTAGTAATGATGAAGCAGGTAAAGTTTACAATGCCTCAAAGGATGCTCGCTTTGATATGTGGGCTATTCCTTACGGTCAGTGCCTTTGCACAGCAGATTACTGTGAAAGGTCATGTGAAGGATGCTACTGGCGAACCCATCATTGGTGCTACTATCCGCGTGGTAGGCGTGGACGGTGGAACGGTGAGTGATATCGACGGTAACTTCATTTTGAATGCCAACGCTGGAGCTACACTTTCTGTGTCTTACATCGGCTATGCCACGCAAGAGGTGTCCGCAGCGTCTGACGTTGTTATCACTCTTCAGGATGATGTTGCCAATTCGCTCAACGAAGTGGTGGTCATCGGTTATGGTGTTGCCAAGAAGAGTGACTTGACAGGTTCGGTAGCTGCCTTGAAACCCGATGCAAAGAATAAAGGTGTGGTGGTAAACCCACAAGACATGCTCGCGGGAAAGATAGCTGGTGTGAATATCACAAGTAATGACGGTGCGCCTGGCAGTGGTGCTACAATCCGTATTCGTGGTGGTTCTTCTTTGAACGCTACTAACGACCCATTGATTGTGATTGATGGATTGGCAATGGATAATGATGGTGTGAAGGGATTGTCTAACCCCCTCTCAATGATTAATCCACAAGACATCGAGTCGTTCAACGTCTTGAAGGATGCTTCTGCCACAGCTATCTATGGTAGCCGTGGTTCTAACGGTGTGATTATCATCACCACCAAGAAGGGTCGTCAAGGCATGAAACCAACTGTGTCTTATTCTGGTAGCGCAACGATTAGTATGCGTCAGAAGTCGCTCAAGGTGATGAATGGCGACGAGTATCGTAGCTTTATCAAGAACATGTATGATGCAAACAGTATTCCCGTACAGGCATTGGGTACAGCCAATACCGATTGGCAGAAAGAGATTTACCGCACGGCAATCAGCCATGACCATAACTTAACTCTCTCTGGTGCCTTTAAGACATTGCCTTATCGCCTGTCTGTAGGATATACCGACCAAAAGGGTATCTTGAAGACGTCCGACTTCCAACGTGTCACTGCATCTATCAACTTGAATCCTTCGTTCTTTGACAATCATTTGACCCTTAACCTCAATGGTAAGGGAATGTACGCCAAGACAAAGTATGCTGATACAGGTGCCGTGGGTGCTGCCGTTTATATGGACCCAACACAAGATCCATACAACTATACGTCAGAATATCATAAGACATTATTAGGTAGCTCTCTTGCAACGACATTGAATAACTTCGGTGGATATTTCCAATGGCCTGTTGAGGCAGACTATGATGGCGATACGACATGGCCATTTACATACAGAAGCGTGTCTAACATGCCTAACCCTATTGCCTTGCTCAATGGTCGTGACGAATATGCCAAGAGCCGTTCGTTCGTAGGAAGTGCAGACATTGACTATAAGGTTCATGGATTTGAAGATTTGCGTCTCCACATGACATTAGGTGCCGATATTTCTGAAGGTAAGCAATATACCAACAATCAACCTTGGTACACACCATCTATCTATTATGGTAGTTGGGGTAGTGAGAAAATCTTGAAACGTAATCTCCAACTTTCTGCCTACGCCCAGTATTATCACGACTTCAACGATGCTGCCAAGAACCATTTCGACATCATGGCTGGTTATGAATGGCAACACTTCTGGCGTGACCAGAAAAAAGATTATGTGGGATACTATCCTTCTACAAGTCCTTTGTATAAGAAAGACTCTACGGATCCCACCGCCAACGAGCGTCCACACGTTCCTTATCACTTCCGTACAGACAGCTACTTGGTATCTTTCTTCGGACGTGCCAATTGGTCTTTGATGGATCGTTACTATATCACGGCTACCGTGCGTGATGATGGTTCTTCTCGTTTCAAGAAACATTGGGCATGGTTCCCCTCATTCGCTTTCGCATGGAAAATCAAGGATGAGAATAAGTTCCGTGACATCAACTGGCTTTCCGACTTGAAGCTTCGTCTTGGTTGGGGTATGACTGGTCAGCAGGCTGGTGCCGTTCCTGACTATGGATGGATTGCTACATATTCTCGTAACACAGGTACAGATAGTTTCTATCCACTGGTTGGTGACGGTACACTCTATCGTCCAGACAACTATACGCCAAACTTGAAGTGGGAAACCACTACTACATATAATATAGGTATAGACTGGGGTATCTTTGACCAGCGACTCACCGGTACCGTTGACTGGTATTATCGTAAGACTACCGACCTTCTGAACTATGCTCCTTCTCTGCCATTGTCTGCTTATCGTAACCAAAGTTGGCAAAATATTGGTTCTTTGATAAACACTGGTGTTGAGGCAACATTGAGTTGGAAGGCTATTCGTACGAAAGACTGGTATTGGACCATCGATTACAACTTCACCTATAACAAGAACGAGATTACCGACTTGAGCGGTGTCTCTTCTGATGGTTCTCCCGTTCCAAATACTAGCATTAAAATTGGTACAGACCGTTACTTGCAGTATCAGCAAGTGGGTCATCCCATCAATTCATTCTTGGTTTTCCAACAGGCTTACGACCAGAATGGCAAGCCTATCGAGAATGCTGTGGTTGACCGCAACGGTGATGGACAAATCACCCAAGCCGACAAGTATTTCTATAAGAGTCCGTCTGCTCCCGTTACCATGGGATTGGCTTCTCGCTTGGAATACAAGAACTGGGACTTTGGTTTCTCACTCCGTGCAAGCATAGGCAACTATGTATATAATAATATTGAGCAAGGAATGGCAAATGTCAATCCGACCGAAGTTTGGAAGAGTTCACTTCTCTACATGAACAACTATTCGTATGAGGCAGTTAACCGCAACTGGCAGACTTATGAGATTACCTCTCAACTCTCTGACTTCTATGTTCACAACGCTTCATTCCTGAAGTGCGACAACATCACGTTGGGTTACAGTTTCTCTAATCTCTTCAACAAACTTGGCGGACGTGTTTACGCTACTGCGTCAAACGTGTTTACCATTACCAAGTATGATGGATTAGACCCAGAGGTGGGCAATGGATTCGACAGTAATATGTACCCACGTCCATTCTCCGTGATTGTTGGTTTGAACTTGAATTTCTAATTCAACATGTATAATCTTAAAAAGCAATATAAGTCATGAAACAAATATTAAAAAATCTGATTCCCGTTGCATCACTTGCATTTGCTTTCAGTATGACATCATGTGTCAACGACTTGGATGTAGAACCGTTGGATCCCAAAATGTCAACGGAAGTAAGTCCTGAAGGCTTGTTCAACAAGTGCTATGCTAACATTGCCATGGCTGGTAACGGTGGTGCCAATGGAGATTGTGACATCGACGGTATCGACGGTGGTACGTCAGGATATGTGCGCCAGATGTGGAACTCTAATGAATTACCTACTGATGAGGCAATCTGCGGATGGGGTGATGATGGTATTGAGCAGTCTTGCTTCAATACATACGATGAGTCACATCCTATGCTCAATGGTTACTTTGCTCGCTTAACCACGGGTATTACCTATTGTAATGAGTATCTGACCGTGGCTGCTGACAATGATGCTACGATGACGGCGGAGGTTCGTTTCATCCGCGCCCTCAACTATTATCTGTTGATGGATGCTTTCGGAAGAGTACCATTTTCAGAGACTCTTGGCAATCCTGTTATCTATTCTCGTCAGGAAATCTATGATTGGTTGGAAAAGGAATTGGTGGAAAACGTAGAGCCTAACCTCTCTCCTGCCAAGGCAAAGAAGTCTTCTGATGCTGGCTATGGTCGTGTTGACAAGGCTGCAGCATGGATTCTTCTCTCTCGTCTCTATCTCAATGCTGAGGTTTATACGGGAACACCACAGTGGGCTAAGGCTGCCGAATATGCCAAGAAAGTGATGGATTCTGACTATCGCCTGAATACGCAAGGCGTAAACGGATGGAGTGCTTACCAAATGTTGTTCATGGGCGACAATGGTGAAACCAACGCTGCTTACGAGGCTATCTTCCCCATCTTGCAAGATGGTAAGACTACCACTTCTTGGGGTACGTCTTTGTTCTTGTGTGCTGGTAGCTTCGATAGCGACATGCACGCTAATCCAAATAATCCCAGTGCTACCAACGGACTTTCTGGTCAGATGTGGGGTGGTAATCGTACACGTCCCAGCTTGATTCAGAAATTCTTCCCCAATTTGGATGCTCCACAAGTGGCTTCTTATGATATGCCTGCTGTGGCTGGTGACGACCGTGCACTCTTTGATGGTATCGGACGTGAAATCAATAACATCGACCGTGCTACATTCAAGAATGGATATGCTGTGGCTAAGTTCACTAATTTCAAGACCGATGGCTCAAGCGGACATGATGTTACGTTCATGGATGCAGATTTCTTCTTCTTCCGTGCGGCTGAGGCTTACCTTACATACGCAGAGGCTCTTGCTCGCCAGAATGGTGGAACTGTTACAGCTGAAGGTGTAGCTGCCATCAATGCGCTTCGTGCTCGTGCTCACGCATCGCAAAAGTCGGGCTATTCTCTCAATGATATTCTTGATGAGTGGAGCCGTGAGTTCTACTTTGAGGGTCGTCGTCGCGTAGATTTGATTCGCTTTGGCAAGTTTGGCGGTGAAACTGATTATGTATGGCAATGGAAAGGCGGTACGTATGTTGGTCGCAACTTTAACAAGGAGCGCAATATCTATGCTATTCCCGCTGCTCAACTGCCCGCTTATGGCAACGTTCAAAATCCTGGTTACTAATTTATGAGAAAGGAAAATTATATGAAAAATATATTTAAGTCAACATTGCTGCTGCTGTGCAGCGTGTGCCTCTTCACGGCTTGTGAAGATGACAACGACTCTAATCCAACGCTGGTCATTCCCTCGACGTTTCATTTGAATACTCCAGCATACGCACAGGCGAATACCGACTTGGCTTCTTCTTCTGCTTTGAACTTTACGTGGTCGCAACCTAATTACGGAGGTTTCCCCGTAGCTGCCCAATACCAAATGCAATTCTCTCTCTCTAACAGCTTTACCACATCTGTGGCTGAGGCAGAGGCTGATGAGAGCGGTAATACCGTGGCTGATTACGTTGTGCTCGACCAAATCTATAATGGTTGTCAAGGTACTGTCAGTCCTTCTGCTTTGGCAAAGGGTCTTGAGCAATTGGCTGGTTGGGATGAAGACAAGGTGCCTGAGTCTGTTACTGTTTTTGCACGTCTGACTGCTAATTACGCTAACAATATTATCTATTCTAACGTGATTCCTTTCACGGTTGTTCCTTACTATGTTGAGTTAAAGGATGCGCCTGTTGAAATCTGGTACCTCGTGGGTGGATGTATCGCTGACGGTAAGTGGACTAACAATGCTGATGCTATTGGTACGAGCTTGATGCCGATGAACATCGTGCAAGGCGTGGAATATGACAAGAAGACTGGTACTGGAGAAATCGAGTACATTGGTTACTTCCCTGACAATGCGGAGTTTAAGATTGTGAAGACTCCTGGTGATTGGGATCATTACGTATTCTGTGGTAATGGCGATGATATGGGTACTTCGCTCCGCAATGGCGGTGACGACCCAGGTAACATTAAGATTGCTACAGGTGGATATTATAAGATTACCATCAACACGAAGGACGTGACCTGTAAGATTGAAAGCTATGGCGAGGAAGTGAAGGTTTATCCTAAACTCTGCATCGCAGGTAGCTTCAATGATTGGGGTGACAGCGACTTAACTCCAGTGTTCACTTACGAAGGTGCAGAAAACCATATCTGGTCTTACGAAGTGGAAGGTGGTTGGAAGTTGAAGGTGAAACTGCCAGAAGACTGGGGTACCAACTGGGGATATAAGGATGACTACGCAGGTGAAAAAGATTCCGATGGCAATCTCGTCGTTCCCGAAGGCAAGTGGTTGTTTATCTTCAACGATATCGACGGTTCTTATTCTCTTATTGCCAGATAAGCAAATGGGTTTCATTTACATTTAAAACAGAAACAATTATGTTAAAGAAGTTTTTATATGGACTGACGTTGATTGCCACGATGGCATCATGTTCAGATGATTATACAGATTGGGCCTCTCCTCAGACAAATCCTGAGGAGGGTGCCAAGACCGTTGAGATGACAGTTGCTCCCGTTGGAGATATCGACCTTGCCACAGATGCCGACTCCGTACAGCTCTTTGTTCCATCGGTGGTGGTGAGCGATGAGGCTGTCAGCAGTTATACAGTGAAAGTATTTAGGTCTGTTGATAAGTATGTTGATAATCAATCTACTTTTTTCGTTCTTAACGCAGATGCGCAAGGTAAGGTGGCTGCCGATGACTTGCAAGAGGCTGTAGTGTCTCTTTTCGGTGCTCGCCCAGAGAAACGCGACATAGCTCTTGAAGTTGTTTGCCTGACTTCCGTGAATGGACAAAGCATCAAGAACGTGGCTAATACCACAGTCAAAGTTACTCCTGCTGCTCCTCTTATCGAGAAGGCTTATTACTTGACGGGTAGCATCAATGGTTGGAACAATAGTGATACCAGCTATAAGCTTACCAATGATGGTTCCGACCCATACAGCAACCCAATTTTCACCTTACGTATTCCTGCTCCAGAGGATGGCTCTAATGTAGAGTTTAAAATGACTCCAGAGTCTGGACTTGGAGGCGATTGGTCTGGATGCTTGGCTGGTGGAGAGACTGAAGGTACCTTCGTTTACAACAACGCTGGTGGTAACCTCGTCGTAGAGGCTGTGGCTGGTGCTAAATACTATGACCTGACTTTCAATATGTTAGACCTGACATGGTCATATAGTGCCATTTCATTCGAGCCGTTCGTTTACTTCATCGGTGCTACTGATGGTTGGGCTAACGCCGAGCAGAAACTCGCACTCATGAATGATGAAGGCTTATATACAGGCTTTATCTATTGTGCCGATCCTAACGGTTGGGGCAATGAGTTCAAGTTCCAGCGTGTTGCAGGTTCTTGGGACAATGAGATCAACTATAACACCTTTGCAAGTGTTACAGGTTTCGAGTTGGGCGGTGGCAGCAACATCAAGGCTCCTGCTGAAGGTCTCTATTATGTGACACTCGACCTCACCAACAACACGTTGAGCGGTGTTAAGATCAATAACATGAACCTTGTAGGCGATTTCAATGGTTGGAATGCTGGTGACGATGCTCAACAAATGACATGGGATGCAGCAAACTACTGTTACGTGATTACCAATGCTGTCGTTACCAGCAACGGATGGAAGTTTACTACCAACAATTCATGGGACATCAATCTCGGTGGCGACATCAACAACTTGGTTGCCAACGGTGATAATATCTCTACCGTGGGTAAGACCATCAAACTCTATCCAACTCGCAAGACTTCTGAAAAGATTTACTGCACCATCGAGTAATCTTTGAAAATATTTAAACAAAAAGGGGAATATGTTGTTCGACATGTTCCCCTTTTTTATAGAAGTAAGAGGGTAAGAAGTAAGAAGCATGTGATATGATTTATGGGTGAGCGTTTGATGTTGAGTGTTTTGCATTTAGTGTTTAGCGTTTAGTGATGATTAGCCACGGCAGCTTACTTCTCAATCAAAAAAACTAATCTCTTGCTTCTTGCTTCTAACTTTCTAACTTTCTAACTTCTACTAATCTCTAATAGTTTAATCCGTGTCGAAGATTAATAAAACCACGTCACGGTTTTATAAAACTACGACGCAGTTTTATTAATCTGTGACGTGGATTAAAGAATTTGATGAATTTGGTTTTGGTATTGTGCAAACGGTTGCATATTTAATCACGAATAATGACAATAAAAAATATACACCAAACCATTTTTTTTCTTAATTTCGCAGATGAAAAACAAAGTCTATCAAAAACAACGAAATCATAATAAGAAGATGAAACAGGTTTACGCATTTCTTTTGGCATTGCTCACCGTTCCCTTTACGGCATGTGCCAATGACGGTTGGCCATCACAATATGGTGGCGTGATGCTTCAAGGTTTTTACTGGGACTCATTTGATGCAACAAAGTGGACTAAGTTGCAGAGTCAGGCACCTGAACTTGGACAATATTTCGACCTTGTCTGGTTGCCACAAAGTGCTAATTGTGGCGGTACCTCTATGGGTTACGACGATTTGTATTGGTTCACCAATTACAACAGTTCTTTTGGAACCGAATCTGAGTTGCGCTCTTTGATACAGGCGTTCAAGGCAAATGGTATAGGGACGATTGCCGATGTGGTTATCAACCATCGAAAGAACGTTTCCAATTGGGTGGACTTCCCACGCGAGACATACAAAGGAGTGACTTACGAGTTGAAATCTACCGACATCTGTTCTGATGACGATGGCGGGGCAACGCTCAACTGGGCAAGACAAAACGGTTATTCCCTCTCATCCAACAGAGACACAGGCGAGGGATGGAGCGGTATGCGCGACCTCGACCATACCAGTGCCAATGTGCAAGCCAATGTGAAGGCATATTTGGATTTGTTGCTCAACGATTTCGGTTATGTAGGCTTCCGTTACGATATGGTGAAAGGGTATAGTGGCACATATACAAAGATGTATAATGATTATTCTAAGCCATCTTATTCCGTCGGAGAATGTTGGGATGGAACCAATACCATCAAGAATTGGATTGATGCGACGAGCAAGACATCAGCCGCTTTCGACTTCCAGTTCCGTTATACGGTGCGAAATGCCATCAACAAAAACGACTGGTCGTATCTTGGAAAACAAAATGACGGTAATTGGCCGTTGGTTAGTACGAATGTTGACAATGGTAATTACCGTCAATATGCCGTAACATTCGTGGAGAATCACGATACAGAGAAGCGCAGTAATGCCGAACAAGACCCTATTCGCAAAGATACGTTGGCAGCCAATGCCTATTTGTTGGCAATGCCTGGAACACCATGCGTGTTCTTGACCCACTGGCAAGCCTATAAGCAAGCCATCAAATCCATGATCGACGTTCGTAAATTGGCAGGTATTCACAATGAGAGTGCTACACTCAGTTTTGCAAGTACTACTTCCTATTATGCCGTTCGTACAACGGGAACCAAGGGACAGTTGCTATGCGTGGTGGGAACTGGTGCCAAGAACTATGTTCCTAATGGTCAATGGGTTAAGGTGTTGAGCGGTTACAAATACGTGTATTATCTTTCTCCATCAATGGAAACGGCTTGGATTGATTTGGCATCAGGTGATTATGAAGGAGAACAAAATGCAACAATTTCTGCTGTCAGCCAATCAGCTAACGTTCAATTGGTTTACACGCTCGATGGAACCACTCCCTCTGCCAACAGCACTAAGATAGCCAATGGCGGAACTATTGCCATTCCCGTGGGAACCACTACGTTGAAGGTGGGTCTTCTGATCAATGGCGTAGTGAGTGGAATCGTTTCCCGCCAATATAACGTGACAGAGAAAGCTCCTTTCAATCCCTATACCATCAATGTGTATGTGAATACCGATAAGGTAGGATGGAACAAAGTGAACTTCTGGACATGGGGTGGAGACGGTAGCCATAGTCCCAAGAACAGCAATTGGCCAGGCGATGCAGTGACCAGTCCTATTACCATCAACGGAAAGCAATGGTATCGTTCAGCCTATACCATCAATAGTGCAGACGATTACGTGAATTTCGTTTTCAGTACCAATTCAGGAAGTCCGCAAACGGTTGACATCAATGACATCAAACAAGACACTTACTTTGAAATATCCACTGAAACAGAAGGTGGAAAGAACAAGGTAAACGATGTGACTAATGAGGTTACTGCCATCAACCGTGTGCAAAACGACGCTCAAAAGGCAGGCGACATATATAATATACAAGGTCAGAAGGTGACCAATGCCCATTCTCTGCCACAAGGAATATATATTCAAAATGGTAAGAAAGTGGTTGTGAAATAAGAAATACCCATCCCCGCAAGCCTAAAACGGAGTTTTACATTCCAAAAACAATGGTTCGTTTGTGGTGGGATGAATGAGTTGAATGCTCTCTGCGTGAAGGTAAAGACGCTCGTCTTTCGTTCCGTAGAGAGCATCTCCTTTGATGGGATTGTTCAGTCCTGCATAATAGGCGCAATGAACGCGTAGTTGGTGCGTGCGACCCGTATGTGGAAAGAGCCAAATACGTTGTTCGTCAACCAACTCATATTCCGTAATGGCTGTTTTTCCGTCCATTTCATCGACGATTTGGTATGGTCGGTTAAGTGGGTCTGGTCGTAAGGGTAGGGAGATGGTGCCTTTCCTTTGCACGTTGGTCATAGGGCGAGAAAGCAAGGCAACATATTTCTTTTGAATGAGATGATTAGCGAATTGTGATTGCAGGTGTTTATGAGCCTCCTTGGTCTTGGCGATGATGAGCAAGCCACTGGTAGCTTGGTCCAAACGATGAACCATTTGCACACATTCGGCATCTTGGCAACGTTTGCGCATGATGTCGAACACCGATATTTCATCACTTTTCCCTGGTACACTCAACATTCCAGCAGGTTTGTCCACCACCACGAGGTCTTTGTCTTCATAGACAATGCGGTCGTCAAGCAATGTCTTCATCTCTTCAACCTTGTTTTCAGGAGAGATAGATGGAATGTTTTTCAAATTCAACATCCACGTGAGAATCGGAAGACATTTGCCTCTGCAAGCTGGATAATAATGCAAATGATGTCGGATTTCGTGTTTCGGTGAAGGACCAAACCAAAACATCGCCATGGAGAGTGGCTTGTAATGATGAAGAAAAGCATATTGCAAAAGCTTTGGTTCACAACATTCACCTGCTCCCGATGGTGGAATTTTTTGTACTGTATCAGCAAAGATTTCCAATAGATTCTTGCTTTCCCCATGAATATTCAAGATGTTGAATTGCGAGAAAAGCCAGTTTTGCAAAGCATCGGACAATTGTTTACGCAGATGTTTTACTTGCTCTATTTCCTGTAAATATGATGAATAGTATTTGGAAAGCATCTCTATAGGTTGGCTAAACATATTCTTGATGCGCCGCAACTCAGCCTTTTGGAATTGACTTTCCCGAATCATGGCTGCATCTTCTTCCTCAGACACGTTTCCTTGTTGCCTTCGTTGGTCTCTCCGAACCTTTGCTTCTTGCATCATGGCCTTATAGTTGCTTACCGCCAAATCTCGTCTTTTCGTTTGTTCATCCAGTTGTTGCTTGGCTTTCAAAATTCGTTCGTCATGCTTAAAATTCTCGATGGAATGGTTGATTTTTGTGATTTCTGCCTCGTGAACTTTGAAATATCCATCGGGTTGAAGATAGTCGAAAATGGCAGGAACAAAGTTCTCGTTATCCTCCATTCCGTAGATTTGTCCGGAATAAGCAGCCAAATATCCCAATTCTTTTTCCTCATTCTCTACAACCAACACGCCAAACATCTTACCCTCATCACTTGGTGGGATGAGAGACAAGAGTTTATTCACGGCCAACTGACAAAGAGGATGAGGTTCATAATCGAACGGATTGTTCATCTCCCGAGGCTTTTCGATGTCGGTATGAAGAGGGTGAAATCTACTCATAACTTGGGCAAAGTTAATGCAAATTCACCTAAATACTTTCTGCTGCATGGCGAATGCGATTAGAGAGGTCGATGAGCGCACCACGCATCTGCTCTACTTCTTCTTCGTTGAAACCTCCCTCTCCGCCATTACCGTCTATTCCGTCCATCTTGTGGTAAAACCAAGAGGATGATCGCTGGAAGTAGGTATTCGCGAACTCACGCCATGATATACACATTAAGATATCCTTCATTTTTTTCTTCATGTCAGTAACAACCACTGGGTTTGCTGTAATCGTTTCCATAGTTTCCATATTAAACTGCCGTAAATTATTTCCGTTTTTGTTGTATAATTAAAAATATGGTTGCCTTAGCATGTTATCAAACAGTTGCTGTACAAACCAAAGTAATTCAGGGTAACCGTCTGGAAAAGACTTGTTGTAGTTCCTGATGGACTCGATGAGGTCTTTTTCCTCCGGTGTAACTTTGATCCATTCTTTTTCTTTTTTCATATTCCATAGTATTATTAAAGGAATGTTCTAAAAATTAATTA
>DJXW01000039.1 GCA_002449845.1 Prevotella sp. UBA6994 | reverse complement strand
AAAGGCTAATCTCTCACTCCTCACCCCTCACCTCTCACCTCTCACCTCTCACCTCTCACCTCTCACCCCTCACCCCTCACCTCTCACCCCTCACCTACGGCATTTTTATTCTATATGATGAATAGAATTATGAAAGCGGAACTATCAACTCATTAGAAAAGACGCTCATATTTTAGGAGGTAAATTCAGAATTTTAGGACAAAAAAAATTCAAGAGTTAAATTTCAAAAAGCGATTTAGTGTTAAACTTACATAATATTCATGTAACTGTCTTTTTATTATTCATTCATTATTGTAAGAATATATATCTTTACAACGTCAAAATAGGGACAACATAAATTAGAAAACAACAATGATTAAGAACATCCACTTCCTCAGTACCTCACGGGCAGTACTCATCCTGCTCTTCTCCACCCTGCTACTCGTCACCACTGCGCAGACAGCACGAGCTGCGGACAAGACTCTCAACTTCCTCATCAAAATGGAAACGAACTTCGTCGGCTATACTTATAAAGTGCAACGCATCACCATCACTCGTGAAGACGACCCAAGGAAGACGGGGAGCATACCAGTGAATGAAACACAATCATGGTTGGAAGGTACTGCGCTCGGCATTGACGATAGGTACGACATCACTATCACGCCCAACAAAAACATCCCACTCGACGCTTACCAACACACCATCTCACTCTTTGAAGAAGCCGTCACTTTCACAGTCAGCATAGAAGCACCAGGCTATTACATCAAAAGCGTCGGCATCGGTTCATCAAGCAATCCTACTGACGCTGGTTCAGCCACCCAACCTAACCGACACAGCAAATGCCGATCCCTCGATGTCAGTGTAGCAAAAGGGAAAGCCTTCGATTTTCTCACTGTCACCCTCACCCCCGCTACCAATAACCATATAGAAATGAATAGGAATAATAAAGGCACTAGGTTTAAATTGAAGATTGAAAATTGAAGATTGAAGATTGAAATTTATAATTCACAATTCACAATTCATAATGGATAATTGAAGATTGAAGATTGTGTTTGTAATCGATGCCGAGTAATCATCATGCAGTACGGAAAAGATTCCAATAGGCATCTTTCCGTGTAGCAAGGCTATTTAACAACATCGACCAATGTGTAATAAATAAAGGTAATGATATAGTTGTTGGCACAGGCAGTGCCGAAGGCACGACAGATAACAGGCAGGCGGTGAAGCCCGAAGGGCGTAACCCCTGCTAACATGAGCATTTGTATATAGAGTGCCGAAGGCACGACGGAACAACCTTGCGCAATCGGTTCTGTCACCCCTATCGGGGTTCGATTTGAAACGCTACCATTGAAGGGGTTTCGCTCCGCTTCACCCCTCCCTGTGTTCTTTTGTCCCTTCGGGACTTATGCCAACTGCTATATTATTGCCTAAATAAAACTTGACCTATCATAAAATATGTAATAAATCCGTCCCAAACGGGCAAAAAAAGAGCCCTTTGAAAAGGGCTCTGAAGGGATTTGTCTATGTCTTGCGGAAAGTGAGGGATTCAAACCCCCGATACCCGTAAATGGGTATACCGGATTTCGAGTCCAGCGCATTCGGTCACTCTGCCAACTTTCCTCTTTTGCCCTGCAAAGATACTATTTTTTATTTTATCTCACCAACATTTTCGCTATATTTTTTGCGGATTAGTTAAAAATCCATAAACCGCAGGGCGATTTAACCAGCTTCGTTTTTTCATTACACACTTTATTCGTACCTTTGCACCCGCTATTACGAGTTAATAGTACTCAATTTATAATTCAAACAAATATTTAAGAAATGGCAACAAAAATCAGATTGCAGCGTGGCGGACGTAAAGGCTATGCCGTTTACCGTATCGTTATCGCAGATGAAAGAGCACCACGTGATGGTCGCTTTATTGAGAAACTTGGTACCTACAACCCCAACACCAATCCTGCAACGATCGACTTGGACTTCGACCGTTCACTCTATTGGGTAGAGGCTGGTGCCCAACCCACCGACACCGTTCGTAACATCCTCAAGAGAGAAGGCGTTTACATGATGAAGCACCTCCGCGGCGGTGTGAAGAAAGGCGCATTCGACGAGGCTGTTGCCTTGAACAAGTTTGAGGCTTGGAAAAACGGCAAGGACAAAGTGCTTAACGCCATCAGCGAGAAAGAGCAGAAGGCAAGCAAGGATGCCGCTATGAAGAAATTAGAGGCTGAAAAGAAGGTGAATGAGGCTATTGCCAAGAAGGTAGCTGAAAAGAAATCTGCACAGGCTATGGCTAATGCCGAGGCTGAAGCAGCCACAGAAGAGGCTCCAGCAGAAGCATAAGTCGGCTGATCATAGTTTAATCATTTATCCCAAGGTGCTACTTGCATCTTGGGATTTTTCATGGCTCTTTACGTCCCCTACCTAATCTTCAATTTTCAATCTTCAATCTTCCTATCATTCCGTTTTCTTCCTGTCCCATTTCTCCAAGACCTCCTTTGCCTTTTTCAGATGTTTCTTGTCTCGCCGTTTCCGCCTGTCCATCATGGAAGCAAGGTCGAACGAGGCAACGCCTTTCGGAGCCATTGCCGCTCCTTCAGCCGCAGCCTGGGCTACCCATCCCTTGAGTCTTGCCTTGACCTTGGGTGGCAACTCTCTCACGGTCACCTCGGGCAACATGTGTTCTTTCGGAAACAGATAGACGGTATCGCCCACCTCTTTCTGGTATAACTTTTCGGATGAATAGTTGACGTGGGTGAAACGGATGGTATCAAAGGGCATTGACAATGAGACGATACCCTTTGCATTGGAAGTGGCAACGGGCTCGTTACCTGTGGCAACAGACACTTCCTTGATTGGCTTGTGCGTGTCGCTGTCGAGCAACAATATCCGTCTTTGCGCCCTTGCACCTAAGCACAAAAGCAGCAAACATCCCGTGACAAAGACCCTGTTCATTGATGATTAGCGATATTCGTGCACAAAAGTAATAAGAAATGCCAAATTGCCGACAAAGCCCCTCATGGAATTAAAGCAAATTAGAAAAATACAACGTTCTTTTTTTCAAGTGGTTAAAATATTGTATAGAGACGTTAACGGGACAAGCGAAATAATAGCACATAAAGATGAAAAATGAACCGTTTCGTTTTGTTGAGTTCTTTTTTTTAACTATCTTTGCACATTATTCTAATGTATATACATGGAGAAGAAGAAATACAACCTGCTAAGTCAGATAAGATACCCGCAAGACCTGCGGAAATTCCGAATCGACCAGTTGGCTGAAATTTGTAAGGAGCTCAGGGAAGACATCGTCAATGAGTTGTCTGTCAACCCTGGCCATTTAGCATCGTCGTTAGGAACGGTGGAGCTCACCGTTGCCCTCCATTATGTTTTCAACACCCCCGAAGACCGATTGGTGTGGGATGTTGGGCATCAGGCATACGGACATAAGATACTGACTGGCAGACGTGAGACTTTCTATACCAACAGGAAGCTTCATGGCATCATGCCTTTCCCCTCTCCTATAGAAAGCGAATACGACACATTCACCTGCGGCCATGCTTCGAACAGCATCTCGGCTGCGTTGGGTATGGCGATAGCTGCCAGGCAGATGGAAGGCAAGAGCGAGAAAGACCCCTCACCCACGAAGAGGAAGGTAGTAGCCATCATTGGCGACGGAGCGATGTCTGGGGGCTTGGCTTTTGAAGGCCTCAACAATGTTTCCAGCTCGCCCAACGACCTGTTGATTATCCTCAACGACAACAACATGTCTATCGACCGTTCAGTAGGTGGAATGAAACAATACTTGCTAAACCTGAACACCAACGAGACTTACAACAACCTGCGATTCAAGGCTGCCGAATGGCTGAAGGCACACGGCATGATGAGCGAAGGCAGAAGAAAAGGACTGATCAGGTTGAACAATGCGTTGAAATCTGCCATCAGTCATCAGCAGAATATCTTCGAGGGCATGAATATCCGATACTTCGGACCGTTCGACGGGCACAACGTAGAGGAAATCGTGCGCATCCTGCAACAACTCAAGAAGATGAAAGGACCGAAGATTCTACATCTTCACACACAAAAGGGACACGGCTACACTCCTGCCGAGAAAGCTGCCACCATCTGGCACGCACCTGGAAAGTTTGACCCCGACACGGGCGAGCGTATCATCACCGACTGTACGAACATGCCTCCCAAATACCAAGACGTTTTCGGAAAGACGCTATTGGAACTGGCACGCAAGAATCCCAAGATCGTAGGAGTGACACCAGCCATGCCCACAGGATGCTCCTTGAACATCATGATGAAGGAAATGCCCAAAAGGACATTCGACGTGGGCATTGCCGAAGGTCATGCGGTCACATTCTCAGGCGGAATGGCAAAAGATGGGTTGATACCTTTCTGTAATATATACAGTGCGTTTGCGCAACGCGCATTCGACAACATCATACACGACCTTGCCATCCTGAACCTACCCGTGGTGCTGTGCTTCGACCGTGCGGGATTGGTAGGCGAAGACGGGGCTACCCATCACGGCGCGTTCGACCTTGCAGCATTGCGCTCTATTCCCAACCTCACGATTTCCTCACCCATGAACGAGCACGAACTGAGGAAATTGATGTACACTGCCCAGCTACCCAACAAGGGAACGTTTGTGATTCGCTACCCAAGGGGAAGGGGCGAACTGGTAGATTGGGAATGTGCGTTTGAAGAAATACCCATCGGAACGGGAAGAAAGCTCAAAGATGGCTCTGACGTGGCGATATTAAGCATCGGTCCACTTGGAAACAACGTGACCAAAGCCATCGAGATTGTGGAAAAGAATGAAAACGCCGACCACCTTCCCATCAGCGTTGCCCATTACGACATGCGATTCCTCAAGCCTTTGGACGAAGACATCCTGCAAGAAGTGGGAAAGAAGTTCAAGCGCATCATCACCGTTGAGGACGGTGTGCGCAACGGCGGATTGGGCAGTGCCGTATTGGAATGGATGAACGATCACGGATTCTCTCCCACCGTTGAGCGATTGGGATTGCCCGACGCATTCGTAGAACATGGTACGGTGGACGAATTGCAACACATCGTAGGGATTGACATTGAAAGTATCATTAAAGCTATCATCAAATGAAAATCGTTATATTGGGTGCTTACGCCATAGGAACTCATCTTGCCAAATTGTTGTCGCGCAACAACCATGACACCATTCTCATCGACTATGATGAAGAGAGGTTGGCTAACCTCAGCAGCGATTACGACTTGATGACGCTCCACGCCTCTACTTCAAAGCTACAGACAATGAGAGATGCAGGCGTGAGCAGTGCCGACTTGTTCATTGCCGTAACATTAGACGAAGAACTGAACCTGAACATGTGTATGTTGGCTCATGCCTTGGGTGCCAAGCGAACAGTGGCAAAAGTAGATAACTCGGAATATCTGAATCCCAAGATGAAGGATATCTTCAGCAACTTGGGAGTGAGTTCGATAATCTACCCCGAAAATCTTGCCGCCAAAGACATCGTCAATGGATTGAAGATGTCGTGGGTGAGACAACGATGGGACGTACACGACGGAGCTTTGGTGATGTTGGGCATCAAGCTACGAGACACCTGTGAAATACTCAACGAGCCACTGAAAGACCTTTGTAAACCAGAATCGCCCTATCACATCGTAGCCGTCAAGCGCGGCTCCGAAACTATTATACCTCGCGGTGATGATGTATTGGAACTGAACGACATTGCGTATTTCATGACCACACGCAACTATATCCCCTACATCCGAAGAATCGTGGGAAAGGAGCATTACGTTGACGTGAAAAACGTGATGATCATGGGCGGTGGAGCAACGGCGGTGAGAGCCACGACGATGATTCCCGAATACATGAACGTAAAAATCATCGAGGCGGATGAAGCTCGATGCGAAAAGCTCAACGAACTCATTGACACGGATGCTGCCATGGTGATTCATGGAGACGGACGCGACATGGGATTATTGTTTGAGGAAGGCATCAAAAACACGCAGGCGTTTGTCGCCCTTACGGGAAATGCAGAGACCAATATCCTCGCCTGCCTCACAGCCAAGCGACTGGGTGTCAGGAAAACGGTGGCGATGGTAGAGAACTTCGACTATGTAAGCATGGCAGAGAGCCTTGACATAGGTACCATCATCAACAAGAAAGCCCTGGCAGCCAGTTATATTTACCAAATGATGCTCGATGCGGATGTCAACAACATCCGTTTCCTGATGTCCGCCAATGCCGACGTGGCAGAGTTTACAGCCCAACCAGGCTCTAAGGTTACCAAGAAGAAAGTGTTTGAACTGGGTCTTCCCAAAGGAACAACCATCGGCGGACTCGTTCGCAATGGTGAGGGCCATCTGGTGAGTGGTGGAACGCAAATCAAGGCTGGCGACTCGGTAGTGGTGTTCTGCTACGAGATTAACATGTCGAAAATTGAAAAATTCTTCAAGTAATGCTCAACCTGAAAATCATACACAAGATCATTGGCACACTGCTTTTCATCGAGGCAGCGGTCATGTCGGGGTGTATGGGATTATCATTATATTTGGGTGAGGATGATTCGCTGGCTTTCATCATTTCGGTTATCCTCACCATCATGGGCGGTATAGCGTTCAAATACATTGGGCGTGATGCAGACAACTCGTTAGGAAGACGTGAAGCATACCTCTTGGTGACGCTCACGTGGATCATCTTCAGTCTGTTTGGTTCCTTCCCTTTCATGATCAGCGGCTATATCACCAATTTCACCAATGCCTATTTCGAGACCATCTCAGGCTTTACCACTACGGGGTGTAGTATTCTCGACGATGTGGAAAGTCTTCCTCACGCCCTGCTGTTTTGGCGCACCATGACTCAATGGATTGGCGGTTTGGGAATCGTCTTTTTTACGATTGCCATCATTCCCTCACTCGTGGGAGGCAACGTGAAAGTATTCTCTGCCGAAGCTACGGGACCCATCCGTGCGAAGATGCACCCACGACTGGGCACTACGGCAAAGTGGATTTGGAGTATCTACTCGATGCTGACCATCGAATGTGCCGTGTGTTATTACTTGGCGGGTATGGATCTTTTCGACAGCCTCAACTACGCCATGACTACCACCGCCACAGGTGGATTCTCTACCCACAATGCAAGCACGGGATATTTCCACAATCCCTATATCGACTACACGGCTATCATCTTCATGTTTCTTTCCGGAACGAGTTTCACCTTGCTCTATGTTACTTTGGTTAAGGGCAGACTCAAGCAATTCTTTAAGAACGAGGAGTTTCGACTGTACATCGTCGTCGTACTGATAGCCACCATTTCCATCAGCATTCTTCTCATTCGTGACAATGGTTACCATTGGTCAGATGCCATCCGCGTAAGTCTGTTCCAGGTGACTTCATTCATCACCACTACGGGAATCCTCAACGACGACCCAGCCCAATGGCATCATATCACATGGGTAATCCTGAGCATCTGCATGTTCTTGGGAGCATGTTCAGGTTCCACGAGCGGAGGTTTCAAGTGCATTCGTTCCGTGATGGTTATCACCATTTTGAAGAATGAGATGAGGCGCATCTTACACCCCAGAGCAGTATTGCCCGTCAAGGTGAACGACAGCAACGTGCCTTATTCCAACCAAGTAACGTTGTTGGCTTTTCTCACCGCCTACATGACATTATGTCTCTTCACGTATTTCAGCATGATACTCATGGGCGTTGACAGCACCAACTCCATTACCATTGCGCTTAGTTGCGCCGGCAACGTGGGTCCAACGTTGGGATTGGAGATTGGTCCTACCATGTCGTGGGGCATTCTTCCCGACACGGTGAAGTGGCTCTTGTCAGGACTGATGTTGATGGGTCGTCTTGAAATATTCACCGTACTCGTGTTGTTCACGTCTGCTTTCTGGAAAGATAATTAACATCGTTTTCTCACAAGTCATCAAATACACCATATATGGAACCTATTAAATTCAAGTCATTACTGAAACAAACACTCTGGGGAGGAGACAAGATTATCCCCTTCAAACATATCAACGAACATATAGACAACGTGGGCGAGAGCTGGGAGATCAGTGGCGTTCCAGGCAATGAGACCATCGTGGCTAACGGTGCGTATAAGGGTCTTCACCTCAACGCATTGGTAGAGCAGATGAAAGAGAAGTTGGTGGGACAAGCCAATTTCAATCGCTTCGGAACAGAGTTTCCCTTGCTCATCAAGTTCATCGACGCTCGCCAAGACCTCTCCATCCAAGTGCATCCCACCGACGAGATCGCTCACCGACAAGGTAAGGAGCGTGGGAAAACGGAGATGTGGTACATCATGAACTCTGAGCCAGGCGCACAATTATACAGTGGACTGAAACGACAAATCACACCCGACGAATACAAGCAAATGGTGGAAGACGATACCATCTGCGACGCATTGGCTCAATATGAGGTGAAAGAGGGAGACGTATTCTTCTTGCCTGCGGGCAGGATTCACGCCATTGGCAGTGGTTGTTTCTTGGCAGAGATACAACAAACGAGCGACGTGACCTATCGTATCTACGACTTCAAGCGAAAGGACAAGAACGGCAACTATCGTGAACTGCATACCCAACTGGCTGCCGAGAGCATCGACTATCATGTGGAGAATGACTATCGTACCGCTTACACGCCACAACCCAACCGTGGAGTATCGCTCGTGGAATGTCCGTATTTCACTACATCGGTTTACGATTTAGACGAACCCATGACCATTGATTATTCTGAATTGGACAGCTTCGTGATTCTCATTGGCATGAAAGGAGAAGCATCTATCAAGGACAATGAGGGAAACGAAACGACACTGAAAGCTGGCGAAACCATCTTGATTCCAGCCACCACTCAATGTCTCGATATTGAAGGAGACATCAAATTCTTAGAAACTTACGTTTGATTCTTTTGGGCGGATGGGTTGTCTTTTTCTTCACCCATCTGCTTCTTCTCTTCATTCTTCTTCAAGAACTGTTCCACGTCGTTCACGATATGAAGGAACGGTACCGACCGCATATACCCTACGTTTCTCTTGAGGATACTCGTGAGGTCTTCCACACTCTTCGTGTAGCACGACATTTCATTTCTGTATTGCGTGTTGTGCATACTCTGCTTTTGTATCTCCCTTTCACGCTCACGCACCAGTCGGTCGCACACCTTTTTCATCATCGGCACCACCACCTTGTCAAACAGTTGGTGCCCCTGTATATATAAATATGTGTTGTCGGCACTGACACCCATTCTCTTCAATTCTTGTTTCAGCTTCAGGTAGCTCTCCTTGGCATTGGGATTTTTTTGTTGCAGTTGCTTCACCTTGTGTGCTACCTTGTGTCTTACGCGAGAAATAATGTCGTCGGCATTCTCGATGACAAAATTGCCAATCTCTATCACCCTGTTAAAGTCGGTAATGCTGAAATCCTTGTATTCTGATATGCGGTAATACCAAATGCTCCATACAAACAAGGGGAAGATGGCGATGGAATATTGCCGCAAGAACTCGTTCATGTCGAAGATGGCATGGTCGTTGAGCGTCACTGCCACGCACACATCGTGCAACGACGGACCGTAGCATTGCAGATTCTCGATGGAGTAAGCGTAGGTGTGAAAGATGAAAGGATTGGACACCACCTCTTTCGAAGCCGACGTTCTTCCCTGGATGAGGAAGTCGTAATCAGCATCCACGCAGGCTATCATGTTCTCTCCCACCTTCTTTGACAGCAGGTTCATGAGCACCGCTTTCTTCCCACGCTCCAACTTCAAATCATGCGATGGAAGCATCACCTCGAAGAATCGTTCCTCATTCTCAAACCTACTGAGCACCGACCGCCAAAAGAACACGTCGTCGTAACTCTCCACGTAAGCCACTATCCTACTGCGTGATGACTTCGAGTTGAGTTTGTTGGCTGCCTCAAAGTATTTTGACGATAAGTTGTCCTTTAAATTCTTACTCATCCATCCACTCTTTTCCTAATCCATATTATCGGTAATGTCGGTCACCTCGGTCACGTTGTCCAACCATCCGTTCATGATGACGGCAGGACTGTGGGTAGTCAAGATGATTTGTACGTTGGGGTTAAGCTCCAAAACCAAGTCGATGAGCTGCTGCTGCCAGTCCACGTGCAAGCTCACCTCTGGCTCATCCATGAAAAGCACGTAGTGTTTGTTGTCTTCCACCAGCACGGTAAGCATGATGGCAAGGATTTGTTTCTCGCCACTCGACAACTGATAGGGCACCAACGTCTCGCCCATCTGTGTAAAACGAATCTCATTCTCAGTACGGATAATCTTCTTTCCCGTTTCCGAAAACAACTTATCCATGATGTCCTGGAATCGTTTCTTGGGCTTACTGATTTCCTTGGCTTGCTCTGACGCATCGGGATCTCCACTCTGCAACACGGTGATAATCCTGTTTCCCACGTTCACCTGATAGTCGAGGTATTGTCGTTGGAGCTGGAACAACTGCCAATCCAGTTCGGTGGCAAGGCTCAAATCCATCTTCGTCACACTCTCCATATTCAGTAACGGACGGTCGAAAGAGCGGATGATGTCAAACCTGATTCGATTGGCATCTTCCGGATAAACAGCCAAGCGCACGCCCTGCATCATGTTATTGTGGATATCCCCACCTTGCAACAATCCTTTTACCACTTTGTTCAAGATGGTGCTCTTTCCCACTCCATTCACACCACTGAGAATATTCACCTGACGATTGAGATTCCAGAGCACATGGCGCTTTCCGCTCCACAGGGAATCAATCTCTATTTGCTTGATGTATTCTACGTACTTTTGCATGGTATTAAGTTTTGATGCGACAAAGATAAATATTTTTATCGAGAAAGGCAACAAGGAGTCTCATATTTATTCGAGAAATGACAATCAGAAAGAAGAAATATGTGTCATTTGTATATTATTGCCAATAAAAAAAGTGTGCTCTGCCTTTCGGCAAAGCACACCCGCTGTTGTATTCTTTTGTAATCAATAATGATTAGAAATTCCAATAAAGACCGAATGTGATGTTGTTTCCGTCCAAGTCAACACCTACGGTGTTACTTGACTTACCATCACCCTTAGGACTGAATGTCTCGTATCCAATGAAACCGATGTGTGCTACAAAGCTCAGCTTGTCGTTGAAGTTCACGGCTACACCTGGCTTCAAACCTACCATGAAGTTGTTACCATGATCCTTAATGTTCTCATAGCCTAAACCACCATCTACGAACACGTTCACGTACTTGGTGCGGAGGAATGTATTACGAACGTATGGGCTCACACCGAACACCTTAGCATCTACGTTCTGTGCATATTCACCTTTTCCAAGTGTACAAGCACCTTGTTGATAACCGATGGCGAGACCTACAGCCCACTCGTCGTTGATATTATAACCTACTTCAGGTACAATCTTGAAAGTTGTCTCAGCATCATTACTACCGAGCTTTACGCTACCGATACCAAGTGAACCACCTACGTAAACTTGTGCGCTTGCAGCTACTGTCAACATGGCAGCAACCAATGTCATCATTACTTTTTTCATCTCTTTACCTTTTTAAATTTTAATAATGTTATTATCCTAAAAACTTTAAAAGTTCTGTTTTGCGCTGCAAAGGTAGGTATTTTCCCAACACCACGAATCAAATTCTCGCCATTATCTGCTCTTTTTCATGTAATCTTTAACCTAAATCAAGAAAATGCACTTTTTTCAAAAAAAATGGACAATGTTGGAAAAAGATATACTTCATTCTTTATAAATTCCGTCTCAAACATCCTTACAAAATCTTGTCTTGATTTTCTTGCCATTTAGAAATAAAGAAGCAAAAGAATGGGTTAAAAGTCCTCAAATATCTCTTTTTCCAGAAAAATATAATGAGTTATGACGCTAAAGTAATATGTTACGACCGTAACTAATAACGTTACGAGTGCTATAATAATGCTTTACGAACCTCAAAAACATGGCTTTTTGAAGAAAATCCATGCCTTTTATCGCTCTTCACAATCATCAGAAATAGAAAATTGCCTGATTATCAACCAATTAACAAAACCCCTCCATTTTTCATTATTTCGTCCCACATCCAAAACATTTTGAAAAAACGGCTGGAATTTGGGGCTAAATTGCGAAATTACAAGACAAAGCAAAAGAAAGAAACAAATAAATCTTAAAACCTGATGGTCAAATTAAAAGCTAATAATAAACAATTAATAAATAAAAATCACTATCTTTGCAAAGTTAATAATCATTTAGCCGTGTTAGAGAGCCATATAGAGAATAGTTTCATAAAGAAACTAACAACAGATTTGAAGTATGTCTATCGTGATGATATTCACGACAGGCAGAGTCTTGAGCGTAATTTCAGGGAGAAATTTCAGGCTTTGAACAAAGTGCATTTGACAGATGCTGAGTTTACCCGATTGATGGAGGAACTTACTAATTCTGATGTCTATGCCTCTTCCAAGAGATTGCGTGAAATTAATACGTTTATGCGTGAGGACGGCACACCTCTTCAATATACATTGGTTAATATCAAGGACTGGTGCAAGAATGACTATGAAGTCATCAATCAGTTGCGAATGAACACCCGTTATAGTTCGCATCGTTATGATGTGATATTGTTGATTAACGGCTTGCCCCTTGTGCAAATAGAGTTAAAGACACTTGATGTCAGCCCTCGTCGTGCCATGCAGCAAATCGTTGACTATAAGAATGATGTTGGTAACGGATATACTAATTCGTTGCTCTGCTTCATGCAGATGTTCATAGTCAGCAACAGGACAAATACCTACTATTTTGCTAACAACAACAGGACTCATTTCAATTTCAATGCTGCCGAGAACTATTTGCCGGTCTATCAATGGGCAGACGAGAAGAACAAGAAGATAACCAACCTTGACGACTTCTCTGATGTCTTCTTGGCTAAATGTAAGTTGGGTGAGATGATTAGCCGTTACATGGTACTTGTTGCCAGCGAACAGAAGATATTGATGATGCGTCCTTATCAGATTTATGCTGTAAAGGCTATCATAAACTGTATCAATGAAAATCGTGGCAACGGCTATATCTGGCATACGACGGGTAGTGGAAAGACGTTGACATCTTTTAAGGCTGCAACGCTGTTGAAAGACAATCCCGAAATCGACAAATGCCTGTTTGTGGTGGATCGTAAAGACCTTGACAGACAGACACGTGAGGAATTCAATAAGTTCCAAGAGGGTTGTGTGGAAGAGAACACCAATACAGATGCGCTGGTGCGCAGAATGTTGTCGGAAGATTACTCTGACAAGATTATTGTGACCACCATTCAGAAATTGGGTATCGCCTTAGATCCGCAGAATCGCGCTAACTATCAGAAACGTCTACTTCCTGTAAGAGATATGCGTATGGTGTTTATCTTTGACGAATGCCATCGTTCGCAGTTTGGCGAGAACCACAAGGCCATTAAAGAGTTCTTCCCAAACTCTCAGCTGTTTGGCTTTACAGGAACACCCATCTTTGAGCAGAATG
>DJXW01000005.1 GCA_002449845.1 Prevotella sp. UBA6994 | reverse complement strand
GCGATTTTATCGCACCAGTACTAGTGTCATATCTAGAAACCATTCATATGTAGATGTAGGCTTTGTTTTAGAAAAACTATTGTCAAATATAACATATTCTATATATTCCATAGAACGTCCATATCTATCATACCACTTTGGAGTATTAGCATAACTATTATAATTTAGCGTGTATGGCATTCCCTCTCGGGAATCCTTTTCATTATCGTAATAGAACGTGAGCGTTTTTAAGTCCTCAGACAATACGGCATACGCCTCTTGAGCTTTTATGCTTATTGCAGAGGTAAGCATAACGAATAATAGTAATAGTTTTCTCATGATAAATAGCACTATTCGTGTCGTGCGCAACTTCTAAGTGAATAATTCGGTATAATAATCAATTGTCATTAGGGAATTGACACAACGTAAGGGCATGAAAATGGCGTGGCCATCCTTATGCACTTACCTAAGGGGCGAGCGTAGGAAATTCGGAACCCCTCTCTACGATATAAGAATGCTCCACGCCAAAAGGCGTGTGCACAGCTGAATGCTCGTAGAGAGGAAAAACCATCCTTCACAGTCTCTCCCTTATGCTTTATAAATCGAACTATTCCAAAAGAAGTTTCCTACGCTGCTTCGGTAAGTGCGAAATAATAAGCTATTGCATCAATGGTTCGGGATTTCTCCCCCAATACCATTTGCAAAGATAGAAATTTTTTATTTTACATGCAAGTAAAAATACGAAAAATGATAATAATTATACATGGAAGAACATCTTGTTTGTCTCAATAGAGGAAAATGCTGTTATTAAGATAAACTCCTTATGAACTTATAACAATCGTTGTAGCCAAATTTCGAGAAAATGGTCGTAAACATGATACCCTGACGGACTGCGATATACTAAATCCTTGTCAAGCAATGTGTCGAGGGCTGTACTTCCGTACTAAAACTTCCTTTTTTGTTTTCAAAGAAACGATTGGCAAATTGATAATAGATTTCTTCATGCAATGGCTCAAGTCCCATCGTAACCATACTTTGATAGAACGGACGGTATGGCGAATTGAAGATTTGTGCCATCAAGTGGCGTTTGCTGCCAGAGAAAACGAAATGTGCGTGAGGAACAAATTGTATATAAGAACGTAAAAGTGCTTCTAACCCGTTTTCTGGATATCTTTATTTCACTTTATCCGTTATGGAATTTCCGTAACGTAATTTCCGTCATGCAAAGATACGGCAAATGAATGATAAAAGCAATTTTTTTTTCTTGATTTTATCTTAGAAATTGATGATTTAGAAAAAAAGAAGCCTTCACTATCAGCATCCTACCGTACTGATAATGACGCTGAAAGTGTCGCCGCTCAATAACTGTGGGTGCATAGTACCCGCGAATAAACGATGAACGGAAGTAACGACTCTAAAGGAGTCGCCCATTACATATATGGGGCACTCCTTCAGAGTGCTTGTTGCCCTCATTATTTACTATCCGCAGGTCCTGCGGACACTACGGTTATGGAGTGTAGACTGCGTTGCAGTCTTTTGATTGAGTGTGTAAATGTTGAGTGTGTAAATGTTGAGTGTTTAGTGTTTAGTGTTGAATAGATACGGTTGCTTGCTTCTCAATCTGCAAGACATATCTCTCACCTCTCACCCCTCACTACTATTCTCTTGCTTCTTACTTTCTTGCCTCATGCTTCTTCCTTACTTACATTCAGAATTTTCCCAACAAAATTTTTTCACAAAAATTCTCAAATGAGTGGTTAATAAATATGAATTGATGGTTTTTGTGCGTAAAATTACTGGTTTTTACTCCTAACTATCTATGTTACGACCGTAACTATATAAGTTATGAGCGTAACATATATAGTTAGCACGCTCAAATTATATGTTTTGAACGCTCAAAAATCATGCTATTTTTGCATAATTCCAACGTGTTTTGGACAATATTCAAACGTGTGTCTTGGTAAATGGTTGAAAATCAGTCTTTTGTGTAAAGGTTCTCAAAATTCAATATTTCCTATACATCAAGATTGATTGAAAATATCGCAAAATGGAGGGCCCTTTTTATTACTTTTTCTTGACAATAGACAAAGCAATAGTTATTTCGACATTTCTCTGGCGTATTCAAACAATGCTTGGGGTAGGTGGCAATAGCCATCGGGATTTTTGTCAAGATAGTCTTGATGGTATTCCTCGGCAGTATAGAAATTCTCCAATGGCTTCTTTTCTACTACAAATTTGAGGGACGAAGTGTCGTCGGTTGACGAGGATGATGTTCCTCCTTCATCCATCATATATTTTTGTTCTTCTTCATCATATATCTTTTCGATGATGGGCAGGTCTGTCTCGTCCACGTAGTAGATACCTGTGCGATAGCGGGTACCCACATCATGACCTTGTTGGTTAAGACTGGTAGGGTCAATTGCTTTGAAGAACATCCGAAGGAGAAATTCCAAGTTAATCACTTCGGGGTCATATACCACATGTACGGTCTCTGCAAAGCCGGTCTTGTCGGTATAAACCTCTTGATAGGTGGGATTCTCCGTGGCTCCGTTGGCGTAGCCCACTTCTGTCTTTACCACACCCTTTATCTGTTTGAAATAATGCTCTGTTCCCCAGAAGCAACCGCCAGCAAAATAGATTTCTTTCATTGTTGTATGTCTTTTTATTGTGGATCATCATATTTTCCATTCATCCTGCCATGTGATGACGGGAATGTCGTTGTTGAATGTGATAGGCAACCAGATGTATCGTGCATCGATAGGGTGGTAAGGTCGCCAGATGTCTGCCATGAAGATAAACCTTCCGTCTGTCAGGGGAAGTACGAAAGTACTCTGTCCACCAAAAGTGATTTCCGAACGAGGCCCCACGCAGGGATTAGGGTGTTGTACCCACGGTCCCCAGATGCTCGGAGCGGAAAACATACGAGCCTCATTAGGATCCCATCCCGTACATCCCGACGTAATCATCCAATAGGTGTCTTTGTGCTTGAAGATAGCTGGTGCCTCGTTGTGACCAGCGGGCGACAAGCGAGTGTATCGCCCTGTGTGATGTTGGAAGTCGGGTGTAAGCTCAGCGATGTGAATGGTCAGGTTGTCTTCCGATGAGAAGATATGGTAAGCCTTTCCGTCATCGTCAATAAAGAGGGTCATGTCTCTCGACATCTGTCCGCCAGCGAGGTCGCGCTTGATGAACAATCCTCTGCGCACCGCTCTCATCCATCGGGGAGTCCACCATTCTTGATAGTCGGACATCTTGAATGAGTCAGCCACCTCAATATCTCTTCGGCTAAACTCAATGGGCCATTTGCCTGCGTTGGCTCTGCCAGAATAAAGATATTGGTAAGGACCTTCGGGACGGTCGCTCACGGCAACGCCAAATCGTGCCGCATCATAGCCACGGTGCTTGAGTTCCAGATGAAACCACATCACAAACTTCTTTGTCAATGGATTGTAAATCACCTTCGGGCGTTCCATGATGCACCCACGTTCCAGTTCGTGTCCTTTCTCTTGCGATACAGACAGCGCTACTCCCATGTTTTTCCATGTGGTGAGGTCGGTAGAAGCGTAGCACGTAATACCTACCATAGCATTACTGGTACGTTCAGCCTTATGCTCGCCAAACCAGTAATAGGTTCCTTGGTGCTGCAATACTCCTCCACCATGTGCATTGATGTGCTTGCCGTCAGTGTCTTGCCACAATTGTCCTGGGCGAATAACACCGTCTTGGGCTGTCAGCGTAAGGGTGTATAAAATCGTGAGGATGAGAAATGTAGCCTTTTTCATCGATGTATTTCTTTTATTTCGCAAATTTACGGAATAATATTGAAAATCCCTTCAAGAATTGTACGTTTTTTTTTAGTCTAACAAGAAGAAAAGCGAAACGCCGATGACGGAAATCACGGCACCAATCACACCACGTAGGGTGATGGGTTGATGGAACAGCCAACGAGAGGGTAGGAGTATGATGATGGGAGTCATTGCCATGATGGTACTTGCGATTCCTGCTGCCGTATATTGAACTGCCATGAGGGAGAATCCCACGCCGATGAAAGGACCGGAAAACACGGCTATCATCATAGCCAACAGTCCACGATGATTGTGAATGCTTGTCTTCATTCTGTCTGCATGTCCGCTGGCGATGAGCCAAGCCGAGAAACAAACTAATCCTGCCACACACCGAATCATATTAGAGGCAAAGGGCAAGAAATTTTCGATGGATGGAAGCACGTCCGTTGGTACGTTGGCGATGTAATGGTCGAGCCCAATCTTGCTCAATACCAATCCCACACCTTGTCCCAGTCCAGCCCCAATGCCGAAGAGGATTCCCTTGGTAGGAAGACCGAGAGCCACATGATGTTTCTCGTCGCGTCCCAATACCGAGATGGCAATGCCGATGAGGGTGACAGCCATTGCCAAGAGCGCGTTCCACGACAAGGTTTGTCCAATCATCATCCAAGCAGAGAGGGCAGTGAACATGGGAGCGAGCGTCATGAAGAGTTGTCCGTATCGTGAGCCGATGGTGAGGTAACTGTTGAACAAACACCAGTCACCAAAGAAATAACCCACTACGCCCGATGCCAACAACCATGTCCATGCTTCATATCCGGCGTAAACGGGATAAGGCTTGCCCAATGCCCACCACATCAATAAGGCAGACAACAACAATGCCATTGCCATTCGCCATACGTTCATCACGAACACACCCAGTTGCTTGCTGCCTATCTCACTGGATAGGGCGGCGATAGTCCAGGAAAAAGCTACTCCCAAAGAAATGAGTTCTCCTAAATACATTTGAATATTATTGAAAAAAGAACGGCAGATGAATGTCGTCTTGGCATTTCATCAGCCGTTCTTGGTTTATTTAGACAAAACTAAAAGAATTTAGTCGTTTTCCTCTAAGCCAGAGTAGCGGATACCACTTACCTTATAGCGAGTATAGCCGTCACCCGGATACCAGGGGTCGTCCTTGTAAGTAACGAAGAAGATGATACTGTCGGCTGGTGAGCCATTGTTCTGTCTGCCAGCGCCTTTCAGAATCTTTCCCTCGATGGTGACGGGCATAGGCTTCTCCTCATTGAGCAATACATCAATCATTTCTGGTTCTTTCTTCTTCTCGTCAGCCCATACGGTGTCACCTTTCTCGTCGAATTTCACTTTCTTGATCCACCACTGGTAGCCCTCGCCAAAGTTCTCTGACTCTGTGCTCCTGAATGTCAGTGTGTTCTGGTCGATGTTTACCTTGGTCTTAATGGAATATGTAGGGAAACCAGGCATACCTAATTCAGGAAAACCATTATGGTATTTGTTCTTGGCATCCTCAACAATCTTGAGGCTGTCAACGGTACCACCGAGAATGGAGATGTACTGCGTAAAGTAAGAACTGTAAGCTGCAGAAAAATTACCGATGCCCAAATTGTCCACCCACATTTCTGAGGAAGCATTTCCTGATGTGTTGTAAGTGATCCAGATGGTCTTTCCTTCTCCGAAGTAGTCTTCCCCTAAAAGGATGGGGGCGCCGTTGTCATCGACGGCATCAACGATACAGTACCATTGTCCTGCCATTGATTCTGTTGCCGTTCCTCCTATTTCCTCTTTCTCGCATGATGCGAAAACCGTAGTAAGGAGCAATGCTGCAAAATATATTACTTTCTTCATAGTCATTTATTCTTTTACCCAAGTTTGTACAAAATTCATACCTGCATACAAGACATTGAGATGGAATGTGCCAGTTGCCACATCGAACGTTCCTTCGACATCTTCAGGACCATCAGACCAACCTGGTACGAATCCTGCCTCACATTCCACCGTTCCATCTTCATAGATGGAAATTAACGCTTGCATAGCATAACTGGTACCATAGCCAGCACGCTGGCAGTACCAACCACCAAGAAGGTCGTCAACGTCATACGTACCGTCTTCGTTGTCGATAACCAGAATCTCGAAATTCCTACCGTAAGCAACTTGCGCACCTTCACGCAAACGATAGCTGTCGGCTTGGCACAGATAGTAACCCTCTATGGCATTGTTCGGGTCGAGCACTACCACGGTACGTCTTGAGTTGGCGGTAATACCATCAGCGTTCTTGATGGAATATACAACGGTATAGACACCACTCTTGTTCATGTTGACGTTACTGTTTACAACCACTTGGTCGCTTACGTCCTCGCCATTGAGCGTAGCTGTAAAGCCAGGATCGCTGAAAGTGGTTCCTTTATCTACTATAATAGACGCATCACCTTTCAATTCAAGAATGGGATAGTAAGTCATACGACTCAATCCTTCCGAATCCTTGTCGCCACAGTTTGTCAGAGCCAAACTGACCAAGGCGAGCATCATTGCGAAAAATATATTCTTTTTCATCATTGTCATCATTATCAGTTATTATTTATTTAGCCCAGAACAAAGGGGTCTTATAGTCAGCATCATTAAACACGGGAGCGTTTGAGTTGCTTGACGTAGATACAGAGGGATAAGGCCAACGTTGGATAACCTGGTTGCTACCTACCTTCTCAAAGACAGAGATAGGAGTATAGAGTGTACCAGGACTGTACAATTGCGTGTTGAGCTTGTCTTCATCGCTGTCGTAGAGGTCAGCTCCGGAAACAGAACCAAATGCTGGATACTTCAGACGACGCAGTTCACACCAAGACTCAAAGTTGTTTGTTCCAGCAAGGGCAATCCACTTCGAGATACCGATGCACTGCTTGTAGTTGGCTTGGTTGTATGGGAACTTGGCAATCACCTCGGCAGCTCCAGTTCCTACGCCAGCAGAGGCGCAAGATGCTTGAATGGCTGCATTGTAGTGAGCTTCAGCCTGTGCAGAGTTGTTTTGGCGAGCATAGTACTCAGCAATGAAGAACTCTGTCTCTGCCACTTGGAGCAGGTAAACGGGAGAGTTGTACTTCATGGTTGGACGACACCAGTAAGCGGCCTTGAAATTGGTGGAAGTGCTGAAGTTGGTTCCAGATACTCCACCTACGTACTCACCACTGCTGTTGGTATCGAAGAATGATCCAAGACGTGGGTCACGATAGGTTACTTCGCCTTCTCCGTTCTTCTGCAACATGGTACCTATGATAGCCATGTTAGCCGTTACGTTGATTTGCGTAGAACCGAAGGCTGTAGAAAATTCCTCTGAGTAGTAGGGGTTCATCTGTCCTGTCTCGTTGCTCCAGCAATCAGTATAGGCAACGTCGGCTGATGGGAAGTTGTTCTCGGCAATGAGTGCGCCGATTTTGCTTTCCACTTCTGCCACGGCTCCCACCTCACGGCTCATGATCTTCAGCTTCAACGCATTGGCAAACTGAATCCAAGGAAGAGCATTCTGTCCACTGAACAGGAAGTTGGTGGCTACGCGGTCTGTTGGAGAAACTTTTGCCAAAGCTTCCTCAAGCTCAGAGATGAGTCCTGCATATACAGTCGCTCCATCGTCATAATGTGGAGAGGGGTTGTTGATGTCAAGAGCCTCCGTGTAAGGAATGCTGCCGTAGCAGTCAACCAATACTTGGAGAGCGAAGCAACGCAGGGTGGTGGCAGCCAGATAGGTGCCCCATTCCTCGTTTTCCTCAGCCAACGAGCGGATAGTCTGAAGGTTCTTCAGACCTACGCGGTTGATTTGTGAGTATGCAGAACCGGAACGTACTGGTGACATATTGAACTGAGAGTAGTCCACATAGTTAGACGTACCGAACATGTGTGCGTAGTGTTGTGAGAAATATCCTGCGGGAATGCGGAGCAGGTTGCCGTAAGTGGCGGCAATACCCATCTCGGCGGCAGGCATCAGGATGCTGGTGGTCATGTTTCCCTCACTGGGAGAGTTGGGGTCTTGGTTGATGTCCAAGTAGCTGTCACAAGAGGTTGTGGCAAGTCCCAGAATGATGGTCGTTATAATTGCTAATTTCTTCATACGATAGTCCTCCTTCATTTAGAATTTAACACCTACGTTGAAACCAAACGTGCGACAGCCTGGGTTCACGTACAACTCACCGAACTGTCCTTCGAGGTCGTTTCCAGTGGTACTGCCTTCTGGGTCGATGAAGGTGTTGCTCTTATGAGTCCAGGTAAACACGTTGTTGCAGAAGAGTGACACGGTGATGTCGCTCAAGTAGAGACGGCTGACCAAAGACTTGGGAAGTTGGTAAGCCAAAGTGATGTTACGCAGCTTTACGTATGACTTGTTGAGAAGGTAAGCCTCACCACCTTGTCCCCAACCGTAGTTGTTGTAGTAGGCTTGATAGTCACCGTAACCTAAATCTCCACCACCTAAGAATATTGGAGTGGTGTTCTCTACGTATCCACCATTGCCGTCGCTAACTACTGAGTTAGGAATGACGAATGGGCGACGTTGGTTATATGTGGTGATTGAACCATTACCCGTAAACTGCATCAAGTTCTTCGTACGAGAGAACATATAGCCACCTTTGCGGATGTCGAGGGCTGCACTCAGGGTAAAGCCCTTCCAAGAGAGTGCTGTGGTAACACCGCCAATCCAATCGGGATTCATGTTCTTACCTGTATCTTTCAGGTCTGTTGTAAGAAGAGGTTGTCCGTCTTCACCAACAATCAGTTTTCCGTCATCGGTGTATTGGGGCATATATGTGTAGTATTCACCCATTGGGTTGCCTTCCTCTGCATAGAAGTAAACGGCATCGTTACCTGCTGAGAATGAGTAGATGTCGGTCTTTCCACCTTCTACGCTGGCAGGCATGGAGAGAATCTTGTTACTGTTCTTCGAGAAGTTGAAGCCCAAATCCCAACGGAAATCCTTCGTGCGGATAGGTGTGGTGTTGACGAGCAACTCGATACCACGGTTGCGCACGTTACCGAAGTTGGATACCATATAAGCATATCCTGATGCGGGATCAACAGGCAAGGTGAAAATCTGGTCTTTGGTCTCGCGGTTATAGTATGCAGCGTCGATGTTGATGCGGTTTCCGAAGAATGCGAGGTTTACACCGATTTCATACTCTGTGGTCATCTCTGGTTTCAAGTCGGAGCTACCGATGGTGGCAGAGGCTTGGAAAGCATTCACTCCACTCATTGGGAACTTGGCTACGTCGCTACCATAGTATGCACGTGACGTTCCTTGTATGAAGCGAGCCGATGTGTAATAGGGGTCAGCATCGTTACCAGTCTTACCGTATGCCAAGCGCAACTTACCGAAGTCGAGGATGTTGTTCTTGGGGATGAGTCTGGTGAAAATCCAGCTCAGCGTTGCACCGGGATAGAAGTAGCTGTTCTTCTCAATGGGCAATGTTGATGACCAGTCGTTACGTGCAGTAAATCCTAAGTAAATCATCTCGTCCCATCCTAAGGTAATGTCACCGAACAAACCTACCAAGCGACGCTTTGACTGACTCTCAGAGAGTACTGCTTTGGTAGCACCGTTTGAGAGGTCCCAGAATCCCGTGTTGAAGGTCAGACCGTCTGTCTCACCAGTTGTGAGTGTTTGATAACGCTCATTCATGTTGACACCAGCCGTCACGTTCACGTCGAGTCTTCCGTCTAAGTACTTGTCGGTCCAGTTAGCCAGGAAGTCGTGGTTCTTTTCGTGTTTACGCAAATAGCGGGTATATACATATCCATCCTGGTTCATGTTAGAGGGTGCATATCCATAGTCTTCGTTGATGAGAGCATCGTCGAGCGTAATCTGAGGATAACCTATCTTCAGGTCATAGTCTGTATAGTCGAAACCAAAACGATAGGTCAGCGTCAACTGGCGTAAAGGCTTGATGTCGGCTTGAATCTTACCGTGTACCTGCTTTGAATTATTACGGTTGTAGTTGTTCTCAATAGCCCAGTAGGGGTTGGTGATACCGTAAGGAGTGTACCAAGCCTCTGGCGTGTTGAATGCAGAAGAGAGGTCTTTGCGGTCAACCAAGCTGATGTCGCGTGGGAACTCCAAGATACCGTCGATGAATGATGTTCCCTGATAGGAACCCACGAGGTCGGCTTTAGAGTTGGCTACATCGACGTTCGACGATACTTTCAACCAGTGGAGAGGCTCATAGCTGGCACGCATGGCGATAGTGTTACGTCTGTATGTGTCCTTGTCGCCTGGGATGATGCTGTTGTCACCCGTATAACCATAGCTGAGGTAGTAGCTCAACTTCGAGTCATCGCTCACACCGCTCAATGCAACGCTATGGCTGGTGGAGATACCCGTCTCGAAGAAGTCCTTGACGTTGCTTTCCACTGCTTCATATTTGTGAATCAGCTGTGTGTGGTTCCAAATTGGACCATAAACCTGTTGAGAACCGTCGAACTCTGGTCCCCATGAACCATTCTCGATGAACGTTTGTTTACCGTTCCATCCTTGACCGAATTGGTTCTGGAACTTAGGCAACGTAGCCACAGTGCGCCATTGCACACTACCGTCGTAGCTGATGGAGAAGTTGCGGCTATCCCCTTTCTTACCGCTCTTGGTGGTAATCACGATTACACCGTTGGCGGCACGGCTACCATAGAGGGCGGTAGCGGCAGCACCTTTCAATACCGTCATCGACTCGATGTCGTTGGGGTTGATGTTGGAAATACCTCCGAAGGCTTCTTGCTGACCTTGGTGAAGGTTAGAAGTCTGCTGAAGGGGTACACCATCGACTACGTAAAGAGGTTGGTTGTTACCGTTGATAGAACTGAAACCACGGATAATCACCGAATTGGCGGTTCCTGGGTCAGAAGAACTGGCATTGATTTGCACACCAGCCACCTTACCAGCCAGGGCAGAAGTGACATCGGTCATCTTTCCAAGCGTCAGCTCTTCGTTGTCGAGCTGCGTGGCGGCGTAACCCAGTGTCTTCTGTTGGCGATTGATGCCCATAGCGGTTACCACGATTTCATCGAGATTCGTGTCATCGCCGCGCAGTACGATACGCATCTTCGGGCGTGCGCTCACCTCTAATGTCTCCATTCCTAAGTAGGAGAAACGAAGTTGTGACTTACCCGATGGTACGGTCAGTGAGAAACGACCGTCACTGCCTGTCACGGTACCGATGTTTGTCCCGATTACGAGGACAGACACGCCAATCACGGGCTGTCCGTCTTCCTGAGACACTACGATACCGTCGACTTGAGTTTGTGCGTATGCACTTCCTAAACAAAGGAAGATACATGCCAAAAACATTGTTAGTCTTTTCATCATAATTCTCTCTCTTAAAATTATTACTATATTAAAAAATGTTATGTCACTTCTTGTCCCAAAACCATTCAATGATTGGTTGTCATTGTTTTTGTATGACATGCAAAAGTATGAGAAAGCTTTGAATTATGCAAATAAATCGATAAAAAATTAAAAAAATCTAATTAAAAATTGAGATTTGTCTATGTTTGTACCTTAAAACTTACAATTTGTTAGTGGTTAATCTTCCCTTTTTAAAGATTATAATCCGCGTTTGTATAGAATTATTGAGAGGATGTTTAGAGAAGAAGGGGTGAGAGGTGAGGGGTGAGAGATATGATTTAGTGTTGAGGGGATGTTTAGAGAAAGAGGGGTGAGAGGTGAGGGGTGAGAGATATGATTTAGTGTTGAGGGGATGTTTAGAGAAGAAGGGGTGAGGGGTGAGAGGTGAGAGATATGATTTAGCGTTGAAGGGATATTTAGAGAAAGTGAGAAAAAGTGGTGAGAAGTGAGAGAATAGCTACGGCTGCTTGAATCTCAAACAGGAAGACTAATCTCTCACCTCTCACCCCTCACCTCTTTTTCTCTGAGCCTCTACCCACAATGGAAGAATGTTTCCACGAGCTTGGCAATCTTTTCTTGGTCGTTAGAAATGTCGGCACGGAGGGTGCGGTCATTGAAGGCACGTAGTTGTTTGATGATACCGTCAATCATCGTTGCGCTGAACACCCCATGTTGCTCGAATACACCCCTTTGCTGCTCCAAGCAGTCGGCAGATGCCACGCAAGAGTCGGGCAGTTGTGCCAATGTAGCGAGCTTGGCAGCATTGGCAGCATCATGAATGTTCACATCTACGTAATTCTTTTCAGCAACGTCCAAGGCGTTTTCCATTTCAAAGCCATGTCTGCACGCTACGCACAATCCAGCCAACAACTGGTGAATGTCGGCAGAGCCATCGGGAGAGCGCATTTCCACGGTTTGCTTTTGCGTAGTGTCGAAGTCCACGGCTTTCTCCAATGGGTTTGCTTGGCTGCACATGTCTGTTTGAGCCGTCCATCCCAATGGTACGCGCACGAGAACGGAGCGGTTGCGGTCACCCCAGCAAACATTGGTAGGTGCTTCCTGATGCGGTACAAGGCGGAAGTAGCTCGTGGGGTTCTTGTTGCCGAATGCGGTGATGCTCGGAGCCATTTCCATCATGCCGGCAATGGCTTTGCGGGCAATGTCGCTGAGCTTTCCATCCTTGAGCATTTGGTTTTTCCCGTCTTTGGTGATGCGCATGTGTACGTGCAATCCGCTGCCAGCCTTTCCCGTGGTAATCTTCGGTGCAAACGTCACGTTCAGACCCTCGCGCCAAGCCAGGTTGCGAATCACCCACTTCGCAATCATCAGTTGGTCGGCTGCCTCGCACACGGGAACGGGAAGAAACTCAATCTCATTTTGCTCATACGTCAATCCGTTTTGCTCAAAGTTGCCCACCTCCGAGTGACCGTATTTGATTTGTCCGCCAGCCTGGGCGATGTAATCCATGCAACGGGTACGGAAGTCATTGGTCTTGGCGTAAGGCGCACTCTCGTGATAGCCCTTTTGGTCGATGGCAGGATAAACGTTTTCCGTAGGTTTGATTACGTAGTATTCCAGTTCGCCCATCGCTTCATATTCCATCCCCGTTACCTGCTTGAATGTTTCGGCAGCCCTGCGAAGAGTCTGTTCGGGAGAAGAAGCTAAGGGCTGTCCGTTCTTGTCGAAGTAAGAGCACAACAGGCACAGGGTGGGAATCTCTGAGAACGGATCTACGAAAGCGGTAGAGAATCGGGGAATGACGTACAGGTCGCTCGAATATGCCTCGATGAACGAGAAGAGGCTTGAACCATCTACACGCTCACCGCACGTGAGGATGGTGCGGAGGTAAGACAAGTCGCTGATGACAAAGTTTAAGGTCTTGAGTTTACCGTCGCCACCAGGGTACATGAAGTTGACCATGCGGATTTGGTTTTGGCGAATGAAGTTGATGATGTCTTCCTTAGTAAACTCCTGCGGCATTTTTTTCAGGAATGCCACTACACGATTAGCATTTAATGCCAGTCTTTCATTTTCCATGAGTGTTGTTGGTTGTTTAAGTTTGTTTGATTTTACAAATATATGCAAAATTTGCGAAATAGACAAACTTTCGCCTTTTATTTTCCATTATTGCATATCAAAAAGTCAAAAAATGATATTTTTTAGGACATGTTTGTGGTATTTTAGATAATTTTTACTAATTTTACACCCCAAAACATAAAGGTAGCTTTTTTCCTCACCAAAAATTCTTCCTTACGCACGCGAATAATCAATAAGGTAATATATAATAAGGATAATATAATTTGTATGAAAAAGATTTCCGCATTCATTTTATTTGTTTTATGTTCGTTGACCTCCTTTGCCAATGAATATACCGATACACTGACGGTAACGGTCAATGGAGAGTCATCCACCCAGCAGACTACCATCTCTGTCACGAAAGGGGAAGATGGGAAATACACGCTCTCGTTGAACAACTTCTGCTTGGAGGTGGTGGAGCCAGACAGCAGCGTGACACGCTTAGGCGTGGGAAACATCGTGCTTGCCGACCGTGAGGGTATCACCATTGACGGTATCACGTCCATCACCTACAACGACGACTTGCAGATTACGAATGGTGACGACCCCGCCATCGAGCTTTGGATGGGACCCCTGCTTGGAGCCGTTCCCATCGCTATGGAAGCGCGTTTCAATGACACCAAACTCTATTGCGAGATTCACATCAACCTGATGGACTTGCTCGGACAGTTGATAGACGTGTATTTTGGTGCAGAGCCACAACCATCGGCTGGCATTCGTCCTTTCACAACCTCTACCTCTGCCAGCCAGTCTGTCTTTGACCTTCAGGGACGTAAGGTCACCGAGCCTACCAAGGGCATCTATATCATCAACGGAAAGAAAGTTATTCGATAAATCACATAAACACTACATTATGAAAAAGAAAATTACTCTATCTATCATGTCTGCATGTTGTTTTTCTGTTTTGGGAATACATGCTCAGGGCGTGGCAATTGATTTCTCACAATATGAGGGAACGCAAATCTACAATTCTGATTTTGAGGATTGGAGCGGTAAAAATTATCCCAATGCACCCGTAGGATGGCATAGCTTTGAGACGGTAGGAGGGAATCCATTATTTGTCTCTTTTGCCAAGTCCAAACTGCATACCAGCAAGAATACCACTAACTTGCACGACGGAACCACGGGTAAGTCATGTCTCAAACTTGTTCCTCGTGACCTGAGCTTAGCATTGGCCAACGGCACGATTACAACGGGTAGGATGAATGCTGGGGCAGGGGTTGCTACTGACTCAAATAATCATGCGTGGATGGACATTTCCAATACCGAATCTGCCGATGGACACCCCTATTATGCGTTATTGAATGAGAGACCCACGGCCCTCTCCGTTTGGGTGAAGTTCACCCAGGGCACACCACAGGCTGAGCATCCCTACGCTACGGTGAGTGCGGCTATTACCAATGGTAAACGCTACCAAGAGCCCACTGCCAACAACGACAGCTCTGTGGTCATCGGCTATGCACAGAATAAGCAAATCAGTACCAATGGCGGACAATGGCAACATCTTTATGTGCCCTTCCGTTATAATTCTAAGAATTTCAACAAGACCGACGAGCCCAAAGCCATCATGGTAACCTTCTCTACCAATGCCGACCCAGGGCAAGGCTCTGCTGGTGACGTGTTGCTCATTGACGACCTCGAACTTGTCTATACGCAGTCGGTGACGATTCCTGAGAGTGGGGTAGCCACGCTCACTAATGTGGCAATGAAAAACCACAAAGTGGTGATACCAGAAGGAATCACGGCTTACACGTTAGAGGCTAACGCACAAGGAGACCTCATGGTGAAAGACACGTATCAGGCAGGACAGGTGTTGCCTTACCATGCAGCCGTGTTGCTGAAGGGCGCACCAGGCTCTTACGATTTCTTGACCACTCTCTATGGAAAAGAGGAAGCCATCAAGGCGGAAGGCGACTACTGCATGGTTCCTGCCAGTGAGTTGAATACGCCTACCACACAATATAAATATTATCGTTTGGGAACGAGCAATGGCGTTCCTTGCTTCCAAGCAGCATCCTACGGCTTGAAAGTTCAAGAAAAAGAGGCATTGCTTCGCGTCAAGGCAGAGAAAGCAGCTGAAAACTACCCATACGTCTATGTGAAACCGCAGGTAAAGGGTGATCTCAACGATGATGGCAGGGTAAATATTACGGATGCTACCCTTGTGGTTACCAAATTGTTGGGCAATAATCCCACGGGCAAGTTCTTCCTCAACGACAGCGACGTGAATGAAGACCGCACCATCAACATCTCTGATGTCGTTGAATTGGTAAACATCATCCTCCATTCTCATTAATGTGAGTTTGACATAACAAAAGTCAATGATTTGGCAGTAGGCACAGGCAGTGCCGAAGGCACGATAGAAGACAGGCAGGGGTGAAACTCTTCGGGCTTCATCCCTGCCTGTCATCTATACTCCCCTTTGGGACTTATGTGGCTGTCTTGAATACTTTCTTTAATCGTCAAAGCCGATAATCTGCCCATTCCTATTGAATTTAAGATCCAGTTCGTTTGACAATTCTATTTCATATCCATAACGTTCCTTGTCTATCTTGGTGATGACTGCTCCAGGATGGTTAGCCTTTATATATTGCTGGAAGTTTCTCTACCGGGATGATTCTGTCGTCTGCTAAACAAGTTGCTGACTGAAGTACCATGCACATAAGTGCTACCAAAAATAACCTTGACTTTTTCATAATTGTATTTTTTTAAATGTGAATAATATGTTTTGTTTTTACTCTTTATTTTCTTTTGTTGTTTTGTTTGACATTGCAAAAGTAGGAATAAAGCTCATGTGTTCAAAGTAATTTTTGAAAAAAGCATTGAAGTGTATCGGACAGAATTTTTAAGCCATACACGAGGTTACGCCAAGCGTCGTACCTATAGCCGTGAGAATAGAGAGCAAAATCTGAATGATAAATTTCCAAGTTTCCTTTTTCATGATCTGTAATTTTTAGGGGTGAGGGGATTTTTAGGGGTGAGAGGTGAGGGGTGAGAGATTAGTCTTTTTGATTGAGATTCATGTTAGAGGTGAGGAGATTTTTAGTAGTGATGGGTAAGAGGTAAGGAGTGAGAGATTAGCCTTTTTGATGGTGGTTAATTAGCTTACGTATTGGGGCTTCAAGCAGCCGTGGCTATTCTCTCACCTCTCACCCCTCACCTCTTTTTCTCTAACCATCCTCTCACCCCTCATCCCTTCTTCTCTAAGCTCCTCCTTCAC
>DJXW01000037.1:4749-204972 GCA_002449845.1 Prevotella sp. UBA6994 | reverse complement strand
CGTCACCTTCATGGTGGCTATGGGATCGTCACTTGCCGACCGTGCATGGGGTCGCGAGAGTGCTGTGTTCCGCATTACGGGTGTACTGTCTGTCATCGGTGGTTGGTTCATCACGGCTGGCGTGGCATTCATCTTGTGTTTCCTTGTAAGCATCGCCTTGTACTTCGGGTCATTTGTAGCAATGATGGTCGCCATTTCGCTTGCCACCTTCCTGCTCATTCGCAGTCATCTGAATTACCGAAAGAATACGACGGAGGGTGAGGATGACAAATTATTCACAAGGATAGTGCATTGCGATGACAAGGAAGAATGTTGGGCGTTGCTCCGAGAATATGAGAACCAGACGATCAAGACTCATGTCCGTATGGTAACAGATGATTACGAGTCACTGACCACGGCTTTCTTCTGCGAGGATTACCGCCGCCTGAAACATGTCACGTCGGATGTGGACCAGCAACGCAAGGAACTGAAACGCCAGCGCCGTAAGCAGATTATTGCCTTGCGCCGATTAGATCCGATAGTGAGCGTAGAAAAGAGCACGTGGTATTTCCTAATCGTCAACTCCCTCTCCCAGATGTACTATTGCCTGAAGCGCATGGGTGAGTCGTGCAGGGAGCATGTCGGCAACAATTTCAGTCCCGTTCCAAGTGAGTATGCCAATGAGTTTCTTGTCTTGCGAAATGAGATTATGCGCTTGTACCTTCGGTCTCTCGATTGTGAGACAGCATCCCAGATACGTAATGATGCAGCCGTACTTCAGTCATCACTTTCCGATTATCGCAAACGCATCATTCACGACATACAGACCCGCCAACTCAACATCGAAGCCATGACCGTATTCCTGAGTGTCGTCCAAGAGTCTCAAGAACTCCTCAGCGCACTTCGCCATCTGATGAGAGGGGAGAGTTAGTTGGAAGGTTGATTTCCTTGTGCTTCTGCTGGCGCAGTTGCCAACGCTCGCGGGCATATTGTTGCATATCGTGCACGGCATCGTTCTCGTCGATAATTTCAAGACCGAAGATTGTCTCGATGATGTCTTCGAGGGTGATGATGCCCTTGAATGAACCATATTCGTCGATGATGCCTGCCAACTGTTCTTTATTGCGCAGCAGACAGTCCCAGACATCAGCCACCGACAAATTGTCGTTGACAAGGAATATTTTACGTTTTAAATCAGCCAGTTTCTTTTCGGTATGGTCTTCGGTCAACTGTGTGAGCACGTCGCTTCGCAGCACATAGCCTGTGAGGAAATCCTCATCATCAAGATATACGTGTATGCGCGAGAAATGCTTGAATTCTTTCCTTTCGTAGAAATCCTTTAACGTCATGGATTTAGGAGCCGTGGCAGCCACCACACGTGGAGTCATTACCTCTGTGGCCTTGATGCTGTCGAGCTTGATGATGTTTTGTATGATTTTGTTCTCGTCTTCATCAATGACACCTTCGTCCTCGCCCATATCGGCCATGGCGGTCACCTCTTCACGGCTCACTGCCGCTTCACCGTCTTTTTTCCGTGAAATCAGGCGTGTAAGCCATTGCGACACCACCACAACGGGGTAGAGCAAGTAGATGAGCACGTGAATGGTTCTGGCCGTAAAGCCCATCAGGCTTCGCCAGTTCTCTGTGCCCAGCGTCTTCGGGATAATTTCGGTAAAAACCAATATCAGAACCGTTGTTATGGCCGATACCAGACCAAACCATTCGCTGCCAAAGACAATGGACGACTGCTGGCCTACGCCAGCCGCACCTATGGTGTGTGCAATGGTGTTCAAGGAAAGGATGGAGGCTATGGCTCTTGAATTATCGGTCTTGTATTTCTTGAAGAGGGTGGCGGGTTTGTAGCCCTCGTCCTCTTTCATGGTGACAAAAGACATCGGTGTCGATAGCAATACGGACTCGAGGATGGAACACAAAAAAGAGATGCTCATGGCACCTAACAGAAATATAATCAATAATAGCATAACTGATTGTGTTTGTGACTATTTACTGCAAAGATAAATAAAAAAATGATAAATACATCGCAAGTGATAGCATGCCTGTGTAATTTAACATAAGATAAGAGAAAACATGGCTCGATAAAATATTCGCCTCATTGTTTTGGTCTTTTGAGAAGATTGGTATCACCTTTCTTCCGTAAGTAACTATACAAGAAACCATCGGTCACTATATGTGTAACCGATGGTTTCTTGCATGGTGACCAGTGGTTTCTCACTTGTTTACTTCATGGGAATGAGAAACTGGAATAGTCTGATTAGCCGAGATTCAAGCTCTGCTTGATAGCCTCAATCTTCTCAGCGGCAGCATTCATGCAACGGTCGTAGCAACCGGCGCACTTGAAGCTTGGGTCTTTCACCTCAATGTAGAACTTAATCTTAGGCTCGGTACCTGATGGACGAACAGACACTTTCGTGTCGTCATCGCAGAACCATTGCAGCACATTGCTCGTAGCAGGCATGTCGATTTTCTCTACGCTACCGTCAGCCTTGCGTGCCTCAAGGCTCTCAAAGTCTTTCCACAAAACGATTTGCGAGCCACCCAGTTCTGTAGGAGGATTCTTGCGGAAGTCAACCATCATCTGCTTGATTTCGTCTGCTCCCGTCTTACCTGGTTTCACCACGTTCACGGTAAACTCGCGAGAGAATCCGTATTCAGCGTAGATGTCCATCAAGAGGTCGTACAAGGTCTTGCCATTATCCTTTGCCCAAGCAGCAATCTCGCAAATCAAGCAGATAGAAGCTGGTGAATCCTTGTCGCGTACCTTATCGAATGGCAGGAAGCCAAAGCTCTCTTCACCTCCACCAATGTATTTCTTCACACCCTCGTTGACACGGATACGATAAGCAATCCACTTGAAGCCCGTGTATTCGTCGAACAGTTCCACGCCATTCTTCTTGGCAATCTTCGCAATCAACTCTGAGGTCACGATGGTCTTCACCATGAACTCGTTGCCTTTCAGTTGTCCGAGTTTCTTCTTATTGGTGATGATGTACCAAGAGAACATCATGGCTGTCTGGTTGCCATTGAGGATTTCCCATTCGCCCTTGTTGTTACGGCAAACGATAGCAAGGCGGTCAGCATCGGGGTCGCTGGCAATCACGAGGTCGGCATTGAGTTTTGTACCAAGCTTCATGCCAAGCGTCATTGCCTCAGAGTTTTCGGGGTTAGGAGAAACCACCGTGGGGAAGTTGCCATCTATCACCATCTGCTCAGGTACCACGTGGATATTTTGGAATCCCCATGTGCGCAGAGCTGCGGGAATAATGACACGTCCAGTACCATGAAGAGGTGAGTACACAATGTTCAGGTCTTTCTGGCGCAGGATAACCTCTTGGTCAACCATTGCCTCCTTGACAGCCTTCAGATAATCTACGTCCATCTCGCCACCGATAATTTCGATGAGGTCTTTGTTTCCCTCAAACTTCACGTCGGCAATCGTCACCTTGTTCACCTCGTCGATAATGCCCTTGTCGTGTGGAGACAGCACCTGTGCACCATCATCCCAGTAAGCCTTGTAGCCATTATACTCCTTGGGGTTATGGCTGGCAGTAACGTTCACACCTGCCTGTGCGCCCAACTGTCGGATGGCGAAAGAGATTTCAGGAGTAGGACGAAGGCTCTCGAATAAATATGCCTTGATGCCATTGGCAGAGAAGATGTTAGCCACGGTCTCGGCAAAGAGACGACCGTTGTTGCGGCAGTCGTGTCCCACCACCACCGAAAGATCCGTTCTGCCAGGGAACGCCTTCAGGATATAATTGGCAAAGCCTTGTGTAGCCATACCTACGATGTAAATGTTCATACGGTTAGTACCAGCACCCATGATACCACGAAGTCCACCCGTACCAAACTCCAAATCGCGATAGAAGGCATCTATCAACTCCGTCTTGTCCTCGTTGTCAAGCATTGCCTGTACTGCTTTTCGTGTCTCCTCGTCAAAGGCTGGAGAAAGCCATTGTTTTGCCCTTTCCTCACATTGGGCAATCAAAGCTGCGTTATTTTCCATTTTTTTTGATTAAGTTTTTAGTTGACATTTAACATTTTGGGCAAAGATAAAATAAAAATACGACAAAGCCAAAGAAATAACGCGAATTTTTCAGATTTTTCTTTCATGAATCAAAGATAATGGATAACTTTATCCCCGAATTACAAAAAAGCTTTAAATATGAAACGAATTGCTACCATATTCTGTTTGGCATTATTATTCGTCAATACCGCATCGGCAACAATGCCAAAAGGTCAGAATCAAGAAGAACAAAAGTATTTCATCAACGTTGGCAACCTTCACATGATGATTAGCGAGAATGGAGGAAAAATCCTATCGTTGAAATACGACGAAACGGAGGTCATCTCTCAATTACGATGGCCTGAGTCATTTGGCAGCACATTCTGGACAAGTCCACAACGAGAATGGAAATGGCCGCCTGTATCTGAGTTTGACAAACAACCATATACCGTTGAACAAAACGATGATGCAATCGTTATGACCAGTCAACCCTCATCACGTCTTGGACTGCAAGTCAGCAAGAAATTTACGACCGATAAACAACGAAAAGCCATCGTTATCACCTACTCCATCAAGAATGTTACTGACATGATACGTTCCGTTGCACCGTGGGAAATCACACGAGTACCAAACAGTGGTCTTATCTTCTTCGATGCTTCTAAAGAAAGCATCTCCCCCGCCAACCTACTTCCATTTCAGTTTGCACACAATGCAGCATGGTATCAGGCAGATGCAATAAACGAAAACCGTAAGATTAACGCTGACGGAAAGGGATGGCTTGCATACGCCAATAATGGTTTGTTGCTCGTTAAGCAGTTTACGGACCTTGATGCTTCTCAACCCGCTCCTGGTGAAGCTGAGGTTCAAGTTTATGTCAATAGAGGAACCACATATATTGAACTGGAAAGCCAAGGAGCATATACCGCCCTCAATCCAGGTCAACAACTCTCATGGACGGTTTGTTGGTATTTACTCCCTTGCAATGCAGAAAACCAACCTTCCCAATCCCTTCTTGATTTGGTTAGATGGGTATTGTCAAAAGAAAATATCTCCTCTATTCTTCCATAATTAAATAATTTTGTGTACCTTTGCACCAAAACTATAAAAATGGAATTTCATTTCACTGGTGTCATCATTGCCATTTGCACATTTCTGACCATTGGATTCTTCCACCCGCTGGTCATCAAGACCGAATATCACACTGGCACGAAGTATTGGTGGGTGTTTCTCATTTTCGGAATCACGAGCATAGGATGTGCTTTCTGCGTGGCAAATGTTTTCTGGTCGTCTCTCCTCGGAGTATTGGGTGCCTCATTCCTCTGGTCGATAGGCGAGCTTTTCTCGCAAAAAAAACGTGTGGAAAAGGGATGGTTTCCCATGAATCCCAAGCGCAAGCACGAATATTCACCGATAGACAAAGACGAAACTCTTTGTCCGCTTCATCACGGCAAGAGCATCTACGCGCAAAAAGAACAAGACCTTAATAATTAACAATCATAAGCACTATGAAGACGGAACTCATTCTCGTTAGCAAGACCACGGACAAGCACTTGGCTGTGGGCATCAACGACTATACGGAGAGGATAAGCCATTACATCCCCTTTGAGATAACCGTCATTCCTGACCTGAAAAACACCAAAAGCCTGACCGAAGAGCAACAGAAGAACAAAGAGGGGGAACTGATTTTGCAAAAATTGCAACCCTCTGATACCGTGGTGCTGCTGGATGAACACGGAAAGGAATACAGAAGCATTGAGTTTGCCGACTGGTTGCAAAGAAAACAGAACACGGCAAGACGACTGGTGTTTGTCGTAGGCGGTCCCTACGGATTCTCGGATGCCGTATATGCGAGAGCCAATGAAAAGTTGTCGCTCTCGAAGATGACATTCAGTCACCAGATGGTACGCCTGTTGTTCGTGGAACAGATTTACCGTGCCTGCACCATCATCAAAGGAGAACCCTATCATCATGAATAACCATAACCAAAATAACGCAAACGATGAAAAAAAGAATCTGTCAACTCATTCTCGCCCTTAGCATATTGGCACCTGCAAGTGCCCAACAATGGCCTACGCCCACACGAGAGGCAAAGCCAGGCGCACGCTGGTGGTGGTTTGGCTCAGCCGTGGACGAGAACAACCTGCAATGGAACATGCAGCAATATGCCAACCACGGCATAGGCGCACTTGAGATCACTCCTATCTATGGCGTGCAAGGCAACGACAACAACAATATCCCCTACCTCACCGATAAGTGGATGAAGATGCTGCGATTCGTGGAAGAGGAAGGAAAGAGAGATGACATAGAGATTTCGATGGCAACAGGTACGGGATGGCCATTCGGCGGTCCGTGGGTTCCCATCGAGGAAGCCGCTTGCAAGGTGGTGTTCGTGGAAAAAGACTTCACGGGCAAGAAGGTAAAAGACCTAAGCCTTGCCGTGGACGAGAAAGAAAAGCCATACGCCAAGTTGGGAAAGGTAAAGGCATTCACCCAGACCCTCACGGGAGAAAGGAAATGTTTCGACGTCACCTCATTCGTCATCAATGACAAACTGTCATGGAAAGCTCCCAAGGTGAAAAAATCGTCTCACCAATGGCACATCATCGCCCAATACAACTCACGCACCCGACAGAAGGTGAAACGTGCTGCCCCAGGCGGTGAGGGATGGGTAATAGACCATTTCGACAAGATGGCGGTGAAGCATTACCTGGAGCATTTCGACAAGGCTTTCAGTCAATATGGCGTGAACTACCCACATACATTCTTCAACGACTCGTATGAGGTGTATGGTGCCAACTGGACCCCTACCCTCTTGGACGAGTTTGCCAAGCGAAGGGGATATAAGTTGGAGGAAAACTTCGACCGACTGATACAAGGAGACAAGCAGGTGGTGTCAGACTATCGTGAGACTATCGGCGACTTGGTATTGGAGAACTTCACCGAGCAATGGACAGCTTGGGCACATTCTCACGGAGCCATCACACGCAACCAAGCACACGGTACACCTGGCAACCTCATCGATTGCTACGCTGCCGTGGACATCCCAGAGATAGAAGGCTTTGGACTTTCAGAGTTTGGCATCAAGGGATTGCGTACCGACCCAGGAATGACAAAGAAGAACTTCTCCGACCTTTCCATGTTGAAATACGCTCCGAGTGCTGCTCACATCATGGGCAAGAAATACACGTCGAGCGAAACCTTCACTTGGTTGACAGAGCATTTCCGTACATCCCTGTCGCAACTGAAGCCTGACATGGACTTGATGTTCTGCGCTGGCGTGAACCACATGTTCTTCCACGGCACAGCCTACTCGCCCAAAGACGACGAGTGGCCAGGATGGAAATTCTACGCCTCAATCGACATGTCGCCCACCAACTCCATTTGGCGAGATGCACCCAACTTCATGAAATACGTGGAGCGTTGCCAAAGTTTCCTGCAATGGGGTAAGCCCGACAACGACTTCCTCGTTTACCTGCCCGTGCGTGATATGTGGCAAAACGACACCAAGAAACTCTTGATGCAGTTCGACATACACTCCATGGACAAGAAAGCTCCTGCGTTCATCAAAGCCATCTTGCAAATCGACTCGCTGGGCTACGACTGCGACTATATCAGCGAGAAATACTTGCTCACCACGCAATTCGTGAACGGTATGTTGCAGACGTCGGCTGGAACGAGATACAAGGGGCTCATCATCCCCGGCAACAACATCATGACAGAGAAGTTGAAGGCTCACATCGAACAACTGAAGGCACAAGGTGCCAACATCGTCTATGGCATTGACGGAAAGCAAATGGCAAAGAGCGCACGAATGGAGATGATGAAGACACGATATGGACTGAACATGATCAGAAGAAGCAATGACAAAGGTTATCATTACTTCATTGCCAACCTGACACCCAACGACATCAACGAGAGCGTGAAATTAGCTGTAGATTTTGCCAATGCGATGTGGTTTAACCCCATGAATGGCGAGAGATACATGGCAGAAGCCAACAAAGGCGAGGTGACCATCAACCTTCGCTCTGGCGAAAGCATGATTTTGCAAACATTCAACCAGGAAGAGGAAACGGTGAAGACCCTTCCCTTGAGAAAGAACAAGCCCTTCGACAACAAAGGAAAATTGTTGAGCAACGGCTGGTATCTGACGTTTACGGAAAGCGTGCCTGAAATCAACAAGCAATACTTCATAGACAACCTGAAGACTTGGGAGAACATTGACGAGAACACCGCTAACCTGATGGGAACGGGCGTTTACTCCGCCAAGTTGAAACTGACCAAGAAAGACTTGGCAGACTGTAACGACTGGATGATTGATTTAGGTGATGTTCGTGAGAGCGCACGCGTGTACATTAATGATCAATACATCGGTTGTGCCTGGGCAGTGCCTTACCTGCTGTCATTCAGCAATGTGTTCAAGGAAGGAGTGAACACCATCAGGATAGAAGTGACCAACCTTCCTGCCAACCGCATTTCTCAACTCGACCGTGAGGGCAAGAAATGGCGAAAGATGAATGAAATCAACGTGGTGGACATCAACTACCAGAAGACCACATACGAGAATTGGCCTCGTGTGCCATCAGGACTGAACAGTAGGGTGATTTTATATCGCGTGAAATAAAAAAGGGAATGATAACGAGATAATCTTGGCACAATCTTTGTATGAAATTCATTGACATTCAAATTTATTCAGAATAATAATAAGGTAAAAGGACAACCATGACAAGTCAGTTTTCACAAAAAGTGTCAGAAATACTTGCGTTCAGCAGAGAAGAAGCCACACGTCTGAAAAGCAAATGGGTAGGACCAGAACATTTGCTTTTGGGAATGATACGTGAAAAGGAATCTCCTCTGATGGACCTTTTCAATTATCATCATATCGACATCAAGGCTTTCAAGGAAGCATTGGAAAAAAAGGCAGAGGATAACGACATATATTTGCCTTACAAGATAGATAACGGTGTGATGCTGAACGAGAAAGCCAGCAACATCCTGAAACTTGCCGTATTGGAAGCACGTCTGCAAAGAACCCAGACCGTAGATGTGCAACACCTGTTGTTGGCTATGCTTCACGACCAAGTGAACAATGGTGCCAAGGAGGTATTAGAACAAAACAAGATGAATTACGAAGATACATTGATATTCTTGAAACAATCAGCATCCACCGTCAAAAGTGGATTAGACCTGCCCGACGAGTTTGAGGACGAGGCAGAGCCAACCAAAGGCAATCACGCAGGGATGAGAGCAGACAATGGTTCTCACACCACCACCCAAAACAAGAAGCCAGGCGGAAACACCCCTGTGCTCGACAACTTCTCTACCGACCTGACACAAGCTGCCATCGACGGGAAGTTGGACCCCGTGGTAGGAAGGGAAAAGGAAATACAAAGGGTGATGGAAATCCTTTGCAGGAGGAAGAAAAACAATCCTATCCTCATAGGTGAACCCGGTGTTGGAAAGAGCGCCATCGTAGAAGGACTGGCACAGATGATTGCCCAGCACCACACCTCTCCTATCCTCTTCAACAAACGATTGGTGAACCTTGACATGACCGCCATCGTGGCAGGTACGAAATACCGTGGACAATTTGAGGAACGCATCCGTGCCTTGTTGAAGGAGTTGGAGAGCAATCCCGACATCATCGTGTTTATCGACGAGATTCACACGTTGATTGGAGCAGGAAGCACACCAGGAAGCATGGACGCTGCCAATATCATGAAGCCTGCATTGGCAAGGGGAACCATTCAATGTATAGGCGCAACCACGCTCGACGAATACCGTAACTCCATCGAGAAAGACGGCGCATTGGAGCGTAGGTTCCAGAAGATTATTGTAGATCCTACCACGACGGAGCAGACGCTCGTCATTCTGCATAACATCAAAGACCGATACGAACAGCATCATCACGTTACCTATACGGAAGATGCCATCAACGCCTGTGTCAAATTGACAGAGCGATATGTCAACGACAGATTTTTCCCCGACAAGGCAATAGATGCCATGGATGAGGTGGGAGCTCGCATACATTTGCAACATGCGCAAGTGCCACCATCAATCACGGAAAAGGAAAAGGAAATCGGCTTTATCAAGGAAAAGAAGCAAGATGCCGTAGGCAACCAGAACTTTGAGTTGGCAGCCCGTTACCGTGACCGACAGACCGAACTGGAAGCGGAACTGGAAGAGTTGAACAAGCAATGGCTGGCAAACGATGGCAGCGAGCGTGAGACCATCACGGACAAGGAGGTGGCTGATGTGGTTTCCATGATGTCGGGAGTACCCGTACAACGAATGGCAGAGGCTGAAGGTATTCGTCTGAAGGGAATGGCAAACGAACTGAAGAACGTGGTCATCGGACAAGACCCTGCCATAGAGAAAATCGTGAAAGCCATTCAGCGAAACCGCATCGGACTGAAAGAGCCCAACCATCCCATTGGCGTATTCATGTTCTTAGGACCCACTGGCGTGGGTAAGACCTATCTTGCCAAGAGACTTGCCGAGTTTATGTTTGGCTCTGATGATGCCATTATCCGCATAGACATGAGCGAATACACGGAGAGTTTCAACGTATCGAGATTGGTGGGAGCACCTCCGGGATACGTGGGATATGAGGAAGGTGGACAACTGACCGAGAAAGTGCGCAGGAAGCCCTACTCCATCGTATTGCTCGACGAGATAGAGAAAGCTCACGGCAATGTGTTTAACCTCCTCTTACAAGTACTCGACGAAGGAAGGTTGACTGACGGAAACGGTAGATTGATAGACTTCCGCAACACCATCATCATCATGACCTCTAATGCTGGTACCCGCCAACTGAAGGAGTTTGGAAGAGGCATCGGTTTCTCCTCGAACGGAACCGTAGGTCTGAGCATTGACGACAAAGACAAGGAATACGCACGCTCAATCATACAGAAGAGCTTGAGCAAGCAATTCGCCCCAGAGTTTCTGAACAGGTTAGACGAAATCATTACTTTCGACCAGCTTGACTTGAACGCCATCATGAAGATCATCGACATTGAACTGAAGGGATTGTTCAAGAGAATAGAAAACTTGGGGTACCATCTGGAGATCAGCGACCAAGCCAAGGAGTTTGTCGCACAGAAAGGCTACGACGTACAATTTGGAGCACGTCCACTGAAGCGAGCCATTCAGAATCACATCGAGGATGGAATCTGCGAACGCATACTCAGTGGTGAGAACCACGCCGGCGACACCATTCACATTGACAAGCATCCGGAAAAGGAAGAACTGACATTTCAATAAACATTCATCAGTAAAAGCTCTGTCATGTGTCACATAACCGTACTCATCAAGCAAAAACTGAAATAGACAGGTTGCAAAATAGATAATATATAAATAACAAATATGGAACTGATAGCAAAAACGTTCATGGGGCTGGAACCCGTGTTAGCAAAGGAATTAATAGAGTTGGGAGCCAACGACGTACAAATAGGTCGCCGCATGGTGTCATTTACCGGCGACAAGGAAATGATGTATCGTGCCAACTTCCAACTGCATACGGCTATACGCATTCTGAAGCCCATCTGCCACTTCAAGGCAAAGAGCGCAGACGACATGTATGAGGAAGTGAAGAAAATCGACTGGAGTCAATACATCCTCAAGGGAAAGACATTCTCCGTGGATTCAGTTGTTTACTCCGAAGAGTTTCGTAATTCCCGATTCGTAACTTACAAGGTAAAAGATGCCATTGTTGACCAGTTCCGTGAGAAGACTGGCGAACGCCCCAACATCTCGGTTGCCAATCCAGACATCCGCCTGAACATCCACGTGGCAGAAGACAACGCCACTCTTTCGTTAGACTCCAGCGGAGAGTCGTTGCATCGTCGTGGCTACCGTCAAGAGAGCGTGGAAGCACCGTTAAACGAAGTGCTTGCCGCAGGAATGATACTGATGACGGGATGGAAGGGAGACACCGACTTCATTGACCCAATGTGTGGTTCGGGAACCTTGTTGATTGAGGCTGCATTGATTGCCCACAACATGAGTCCTGGCATATTCCGCAAGGGATATGCTTTCGAGAAATGGCCCGACTTCGACGCAGACCTTTTCGACATGATTTACAACGACGATTCCAAGGAACGCGAGTTTACACATCATATCTACGGTTACGACATTGACATGAAAGCCGTGGGCAAAGCCCGTCTGAACGTCAGGGCTGCTGGGTTTGCCAATGAGATAACCATTGAGGCTGCCGACTTCAAGGATTTCACGAAACCAGCAGAGAAAGCCATCATAATCACCAATCCACCATACGGAGAGCGCATCTCCACACCAAACCTCTTGGCTACTTACAAGATGATTGGCGAAAAGCTCAAGCACCAATTCACGGGCAACGACGCATGGATTTTGAGTTACCGTGAGGAATGCTTTGAGCAGATTGGACTGAAGCCTTCTATCAAAATCCCCGTGTTTAACGGAAGTCTGGAATGTGAGTTCCGCAAGTACTCCATGTTTGAGGGAAAGATGAAAGAGTTCCGCCAAGAAGGTGGAATCGTCAAGACCGAAGAGGAAAAGAAGGCAATGGCGGAGAAACATCGTTTCAAGAAAAACCGCGACTTCAAGAAACGCTTGGAAGAGGAAGAAGAGAATGAAGGACAAGACATCCGCTCGTTCAGGTTCCTTTCCCTGGAACGTGCCAACGAGAAAGAGGAACGTGAGGCAGCAAGAAAGGAACGAGCCAAGAAATTCTTCGACCACGACCACGACAGCCATTTCAATGGTGATAGAAGATTCGACAAGAAAGACAAGAAATTCGGACAGGGGGACAAACGTTTCTCCAAGGATGGAGGTCGATATGGGAAAGATGGCAACCGTTTTGGAAAGGATGGAGGACGTTTCGGAAAAGAAGGAGGACGCTTTAACGACAAGAAGAAACGAGGCAACAAGGATTTTGGAAACAAAAGAAGATTTGACGATGATGAAGATTAAATTTGTTCTTATCTGTTTATTAGCACTTTTCTCCCACATGGACATCAATGCTCAAGCAAAGAAATTCACCTTGGAAGACTTGAATTTCGGTGGTAACAACTACCGAAACATGGTTCCTGCAAACAAATATTACACATGGTGGGGAGACAAGTTGATTCGACAAGATGTAGAAGAATGTTTCTTGGTAAACATGAAAACGGGAAAGGAGAATACACTTTTTACCCTGAGACAAATCAACAGTTGGGTGAAAAACAGTGGAATCTCTCACACCGTACGTCATTTGTTGTCCACAGAATTCCATGATGCCGAGAAGCCTCTTGTATCCGTTTACGGAGACCATGTGATGATGCTGATAGACTTCAAGCAAAAAAAAGTGGTCTGGGCAGACAGCACCTCAAAGGAAAATTCCCGTGAATGGGTGGCAACGTCAAAGGCTTCAGTTTACTTGAACGATAACCAACAACTCTGCGTTCTTGATGCCCAAGGAAAGGAAAGACAACTCACCACCGACGGCTCACGAGAAATCGTGTATGGACAAAGTGTTCACCGCAATGAGTTTGGCATTGAGAAAGGCACGTTCTGGAGTCCTGACGGAGAACGACTTGCCTTCTATCGCATGGATCAGACCATGGTTACAGATTATCCGCAGGTGAACATCTTCACCCGTGTAGCCTCCTACGAACCCGACAAATACCCGATGGCAGGCGAAACCTCTCATGTGGTCACAGTGGGCGTTTTTGACTTGAAGACGGAGAAGACAGCTTACCTGAAAACAGCCAACCCCGTTGACCGATATTTCACGAATATCGCCTGGAGCCCAGATAACCAGACCATTTACATGTTTGAGTTGAACCGTGACCAGAATGATTGCCAACTCATCAGCTATGATGCCACTACGGGCGAGAAAAAGGAAGAACTATACCAAGAGAAACACGACAAATACGTGGAACCACTCCACCCCATCATGTTCTTGCCTTGGGACAGCAACAAGTTTGTATTCCAAAGTCAGCGCAATGGTTACAATCACCTATATATATATGACCTTTCCAAGAAGACATACACCCAACTGACCGACGGCAACTGGGTAGTATTAGACGTATTGGGATTCAACACCAAGGAAAAGAGTATTCTCTACCAATCCAACGAACTTTCTCCCATCCAGCGAAACACCTTTGCCGTGAACGTGAAGAATGGAAAGAAAACGCTTTTAGACAATGGAAAAGGTTGGCATACGCCAACTCTATCTGCCAACGGCACGTTCATCCTCGACAAGTATTCAGAGCCACAAGTGCCAAGGGTGATTGCCGTTACGAATATGAAGAACCAAAGCAAGACATTATTCGTTGCCGAGAATCCTTGGAAAGATTACCAAGTGCCAGAATATTCCTGCGGCACTATCAAGGCTGCCGATAACGTGACAGACCTATACTACCGCATGGTGAAACCCGTCAACTTTGACCCATCCAAGAAATATCCTACCATCGTATATGTTTACGGCGGTCCTCATGCGCACAATGTAGATGCACGTTGGAACTACTGTTCACGTGGTTGGGAAACGTACATGGCTCAGAAAGGTTACCTGCTATTCATCCTCGACAACAGGGGAAGCGATAACAGGGGCAGAGAGTTTGAGCAAGCCACCTTCCGCCAATTGGGACAGATAGAGATGCAAGACCAGATGAAGGGCGTGGAGTTTCTGAAGACCTTGCCTTACGTTGACGCAGACAGGATGGGCGTTCACGGATGGAGCTTCGGAGGATATATGACCATCACCTTGATGACCAATCATCCCGACGTGTTTAAGGTGGGTGTGGCTGGTGGTCCCGTCATCGACTGGAAATGGTACGAGGTGATGTATGGCGAGAGATACATGGACACACCACAAGCCAATCCTGAAGGTTACGAGAAAACCTCATTGATCAAACAAGCAAAGAACTTGAAAGGAAAGCTCCAAATCATCACGGGCTACAATGACAACACGGTGGTTCCACAACATTGTCTCTCATTCCTTTCTGCTTGCGTAGAGGCTGGCACTCAACCCGACTTCTTTGCTTACCCTGGCGAGCCTCATAACATGATGGGGCACAGTAGCGTTCACCTACACGAGAGAATCAGTGACTATTTTGATACATACCTGAAATAAATACAAACACCAAAATGAATATATTATTGTTAGGAAGTGGCGGTAGAGAACATGCACTTGCTTGGAAAATCGCCCAAAGCAAACAAGTGGGAAAACTCTACATTGCACCAGGAAATGCAGGAACAAGCGGAGTTGGCGAGAACGTGAATATCAAGGCTGACGACTTTGAAGCCATCAAGCAATTTGCCAAAGATCATCAGATAGACATGGTGGTGGTTGGACCAGAAGACCCATTGGTAAAGGGTATATACGATGAATTCAAGAACGACGCTTCTACGGCTCACATCCCCGTCATCGGTCCGTCTAAGGGTGGAGCTCTGTTGGAAGGAAGTAAAGATTTTGCCAAAGGATTCATGCAGAGACATCACATCCCCACCGCTGCCTATCGCACCTTTGACGGTACGACCATCGATGAGGGAATGGCGTTCTTGGAAACACTCAACCCTCCATACGTCTTGAAAGCCGACGGTCTGTGCGCTGGAAAGGGCGTACTCATTCTCCCCACGTTAGAAGAGGCAAAAAAAGAACTCAAGGAAATGTTGGGCGGAATGTTTGGCAATGCCTCCGCACAAGTGGTCATTGAAGAGTTTTTAAGTGGAATCGAATGTTCCGCATTTGTCCTCACCGACGGAAAGCATTACCAAATCCTTCCCGAAGCCAAAGACTACAAGCGCATTGGCGAGCACGACACAGGTCTGAACACGGGCGGAATGGGAAGCGTAACACCCGTTCCCTTTGCCGACAAGGATTGGATGGAAAAGGTGGAAAAACGCATCATCCGTCCTACCGTAGAGGGACTGGCAGAGGAAGGTATTGACTACAAGGGATTCATCTTCTTCGGACTGATCAATGTAGGTGGAAATCCTATGGTCATTGAATACAATTGCAGGATGGGCGACCCCGAAACAGAGAGTGTGATGCTGCGTTTGAAGAGCGACATCGTTGACCTTTTCCAAGGCGTAGCTCATGGCACGTTAGACCAGTGTAAGGTAGAGTTTGACGAGCGAGCAGCCGTATGTGTGATGCTTGTCAGCGGAGGTTACCCACAAGCTTACCAGAAAGGCTATCCCATCACAGGGTTAGACCAAGTGGAAGATTGCGTGGTGTTCCATAGCGGAACGGCAATGAAAGACGGTCAAGTAGTCACCAATGGCGGACGAGTGATAGCCGTTAGTTGCTATGGAAAAGACAAGGAGGAAGCATTGGCGAAATGCTTCAACGAAGCACAAAAGATTCAATTCACCGACAAGTATTTCCGCTCAGACATCGGCAGTGACCTATAATGTCGCATAAGAGATCACAAAATATCATTGCAGAAAGTAGGATTGCTCTTCCACTAACCATTGTCTATGGGTTAGTGATGAGCATTCTCTACGGAGCATGGGAACAGCAATTGTGGATGCAGACCATCATCCTTGCCATTTCCACACTCCTCATGGCAGAGCTCAACAATTCCAACTCACTCATTCGCATCTTCAGTCGTATGGTGTCTTGTTCGTTCCTGTTCATGTCTGTCATGGCTATATTCCTATTACACTCCCTGCAAGCCACGATTGTCCAATTGTGTCTCATTGCCTTTTACCTGTCATTCTTCAAGGCTTACCAAAACGCTTATGCCACGGGGTGGGTGTTCTATGCTTTCTTTGCCATAGGTATGGCAAGTGTGGTGTTCGTCCAGATTCTCTACTTCGTACCCATCTTATGGATACTGATGATTTTTAACATCTTGGCGTTTGGTGCGAGAAGTTTCGTTGCATCCCTGTTGGGATTGATAACCCCTTATTGGTTTATCGGTGGCTACATGATTTATCTCCAGCAATACGATACCCTCTTCAACCATTTCCCTTCCCTTACCCAATTTTCCACCCCTTTCGACTATTCCTCCATTACCCAACATCAGATGGTGACGTTTGGTTGGGTAGTGTTCTTGTTCCTTGTTGGCACCATTCATTACTTGCGCAAGCGATATGCTGACAAGATACGCACCCGAATGCTTTACGAGGTTTTTATCACCGTTGGCATTTGTTACATCATCTTTGCCGTTTTGCAACCGCATCATTACACCATCCTACTGAGTATGCTCATCGTGAATACCGCTCCTCTTATCGGTCATTTCATCGCCACCACCCAGACGCGGTTCACCAATTTCTCTTTTCATGTCATCGTGATTGTCACTCTGTTTATCACCTATTATAATATATGGATGCCTTCGTTGAAATTCTGATTCAGTACGGTTATTGGGGGATGCTGATTTCCGCCTTCACGGCTGGAAGTTTCTTTCCATTCAGTAGTGAGGCTGTAATGATTGGCTTGATGGCAGCTGGCTTAGACCCTTTCACTCTTGCCATTTACGGAACCATCGGCAACGTCTTGGGGTCGTTGTTGAACTACGGAATAGGTAGGATGGGCAAGATGGAATGGATTGAACGCTACTTACATGTAAAGAAGAAAGACTTAGACCGTGCAGAGAGATTCATGGCCGGTCGTGGTGCTTGGATGGGCTTTTTCGCCTTCGTACCAGTTATTGGCAGTGCCATCACCATTGCCTTGGGTTTGATGAGAGCCAACCTACTCATTACTACCATCAGCATTACGTTAGGTAAAATTGTACGCTACGCATTATTGATTTTTGGGGGCAATTTGGTTTTATAAGTCGTCTATCAATCAATATGTTCCTTAAGAGAAAGTGCAATTGAACAAATATCTTATGCCTTTTTTTTGTATGTCAATAATTTTAATTAACTTTGCACGGAAAAGTGCAAATGAGCATAAGTATTTGATAAGACAAATTTTATTTATAGGTTAAATCCATGAAACAATACAAATTAGTAGACAATATAATGGGATGGTTGGCATTTGCCATTGCCGCCTTCGTATATTGCTCTACGATTGAACCCACAGCATCGTTCTGGGACTGTCCAGAGTTTATCACCACTGGTTACAAACTTGAAATCGGTCACCCACCAGGTGCTCCTTTCTTCATGCTTACGGCAAACCTCTTTTCTCAGTTTGCCAGCGACCCTACTCAGGTAGCATTTATGGTGAACATGTTGAGTGCGTTGCTCTCAGCAACGACTATTCTCTTCTTGTTCTGGTCAATCACACACCTGACAAGGAAGTTGATTATGAAAGACTGGAGCGAACTGACCACGAGCAAACTCATTGCCATTGAAGCATCTGGCTTGGTGGGTGCACTTATCTACACGTTCAGCGACACGTTCTGGTTCTCTGCCGTTGAGGGAGAGGTGTATGCATACTCTTCTGCCCTTACCGCTATTGTATTTTGGCTGATTTTGAAATGGGAAGACCATGCAGACGAGCCACATTCTGACCGTTGGTTGGTTCTCATTGCCTATATAACGGGATTGTCTATCGGTGTACACTTGTTAAACCTGCTTTGTATTCCTGCCATCGTTTTGGTGTATTGCTATCGCAAATATCCCAACATCGAGACCAAAGGGTCGCTCATTGCATTGGTTATCTCATTTGTCATCGTCGCTGCCGTGCTCTATGGCGTAGTGCCTGGCATCATCACAGTGGGCGGATGGTTTGAATTACTCTTTGTAAACGTGCTCCATTGTCCGTTCAACACAGGAGAAATCATTTACATCTTCCTCTTGGTGGCTACCGTGATTTGGGCCATCTACGAGACATTTACCGACAAGAGCCAACTGCGCCAAAACATTGCTTTCACATTGAGCATTGCCTTACTGGGTATTCCTTTCTATGGATATGGTTGGTCGGCAGTGGTGATTGGTGTCATCCTCTTGGTTGTCCTTTGGTTTGTTCTGAGCCGTAAGGTGAAGGTAGAAAAGAAGATGATTCCACTCATCAATGCCCGCATCAAAAATACCACATTATTGTGCCTCTTGATGCTGATGATAGGCTATTCAAGTTATGCACTGATAGTGATTCGCTCATCTGCCAATCCTCCCATGGACCAAAACTCACCCGAGGACATCTTCACATTGGGTAATTACCTAAGCCGTGACCAGTATGGTGACCGTCCTCTCTTCTACGGACAAGCCTATACGTCTCAGGTAAAGCTCGAACAAGAAGGCAACATGTGCAAACCTGTGATGACAGAGGGTGCTCCCATCTGGCAACGCAAGGAAAAGGCTTCTGCCGACGAGAAAGACTCTTACTTCATCGTGAGCCACAAGAATAAATACGAATACGCTCAAAACATGTTCTTCCCAAGAATGTATGACGCTGGCCATACACAATCATACGAGGAATGGATGGGTGGCGTAGATGGTACGGAAGTGCCATACGATCGCTGTGGAGAAAACATCATGGTGAAAGTACCTTCACAATTCGATAATATCAAGTTCTTCCTCTCCTACCAATGCAATTTCATGTATTGGAGATACTTCATGTGGAACTTTGCGGGAAGGCAAAACGACATACAAGGAAACGGAGAGTTGGAACATGGCAACTGGATTTCAGGTATTTCGTTCATAGACAACGCAAGATTGGGAGACCAAAGCAAGTTGCCTGATGAGTTGAAGAACAACAAGGGACACAACGTGTTCTATTGCTTACCATTGATATTAGGTCTTATCGGCCTGTTCTGGCAAGCATGGAGAGGAAAACGAGGTATCAGACAGTTCTGGGTGGTGTTCTTCCTTTTCTTCATGACAGGTTTGGCTATTGTGGTTTATCTGAACCAAACACCTCTCCAACCCCGTGAGCGTGACTACGCATACGCAGGTTCATTCTATGCCTACGCTATCTGGTGTGGAATTGGCGTAGCTGCCATCATCGACTTAGTGAAGAAATACCTCAAGCTCCAAGGTGTAGCCGTATCTGCCCTGATAGCTATCATCACCTTGCTCGTGCCTATTCAGATGGCTTCACAGACATGGGACGACCATGACAGAAGCGGTCGCTATACTTGTCGTGACTTTGGTCAGAACTACTTGATGACCCTTCAAGACGAAGGCTACCCCATCATCTTCACCAATGGCGACAACGATACTTTCCCACTTTGGTACAACCAAGACGTGGAAGGATTCAGAACCGATGCTCGTGTTTGCAACTTGAGTTACCTGCAAACAGACTGGTACATTGACCAGATGTGCCGACCCGCATACGAATCACCTTCTGTTCCTATCACATGGCCACGACTCGACTATTGTTCCGGTACCAATGAGTACGTAGAAGTGCAGCCAGCAGCCAAGGCTCAAATCTTACAATTCTTCAAGGACTATCCTGAAGAGGCGAAGAAGCAATTTGGCGAAGAGCCTTTCGAACTGAAGAATATCCTCCAATACTGGGTGCGCTCAAAGAATCCTGATATGCACATCATTCCTACCGATACGGTGTATGTGACCATTGACAAGGAAGCCGTGAAGAAGAGTGGAATGATGATGGCAAGCGACTCTATCCCTGACAAGATGGTTATCTCTCTTGCTGGTAAGCGCGCCCTTTACAAGGGAGACTTGATGATGTTGGAAATCATTTCACAATGTAACTGGACCCGTCCGATTTACGTTGCGTTGACCGTAGGGTCGGAAAACTACATGAACTTGGGCGACAACTTCGTACAGGAAGGACTTGCCAACCGCATCACACCGTTTACCACCAACAAGGCTGGCGCACGCAACTTCGATACGGAGAAGACGTACAACAACGTGATGAATAGGTATAAGTTTGGCGGACTGTCAACTAAAGGCTTATACATCGACGAAACGGTGATGCGCATGTGTTACACACATCGTAACTTGATGGCTACGCTCGCCAACCAACTGATTTCTGAGGACAAGAAGGACAAGGCTTTGAAGGTATTGGAAAAAGCTGAGAAAGAAATTCCTACCTACAATGTGCCTCACCACTTCAGAAGTGGCAGTATGGATTTGGCAATGGCGTATGCCCTGCTCAACCAAAAGGCTAAGGCTACGGAGATCATAAACGACCTTTGGAAGAATGCCTCTCAGTACATGGAATGGTACCTTGCACTCGACTCACATCGTTTCATGCAATCAACCAATGACTGCATTACGCAAATCTATGTGATGCAACGCCTGCACAATATCAGTGAGATAATTGACCAAAGTCTTGCCGACAAGCAGATGAAGCTGATTGAAAGCTATTATGCAAGATACACCAACAAAGGTGGAACATTTCCACAATGATGACAAATAATGCTCATTGAACAACCTACAAAGTTAATCAGATGGTTCTATTCCAAGGCTGTCTGGAGAATGGATCCCAACGAACATGCAGTTTACCTGACGTTCGATGACGGACCCATTCCCCAGTCAACGCCTTTCCTCTTGGAAACCTTGGCTAAATACGACGTGAAGGCAACCTTCTTTATGGTTGGCGAGAACGTGCGTAAATACCCAGAACTGTATCAACAAATTGTAGATGCTGGTCATCAGGTGGGAAATCACACCAACAATCATTTAGGAGCATTCAAGCATTGGACTACCACTTACGTCATTAACACCTTCAAGGCGAACGAATTGATTCACTCTCATCTGTTTCGCCCTCCTCATGGTATCATGCGATTTAGCGAATATTATTGGTTAAACAAGGCTTTTAAGATTGTCATGTGGGATGTGGTTACTCGTGACTACTCAAAATGGATGACAGCCGAAGACGTATTCAACAATGTCAAGAAATACACTCGCAATGGCTCTATCATCACGTTTCACGACTCTCTCAAGAGCATAGACAAGTTACATTTCGCCCTACCCGAGTCTATCAAATGGCTCAAAGAACAAGGCTATGAGTTTAAGGTGTTCGAGTGAATTGTCTCAAACATTTTTCATACATCATTATTATGATTTGTCAATTAAAACAATTTCTTAAATCATACGCATCAAATTATAATAGTCTTTTTTTTATTATATTTTCTCTATCAATAGTCAATTTGTTATTTATGCATTATCAAATACTATTGACATGTGGTTTGGAAATAGGTTTCTTTAAGACTTCTTTTTTTGACAATTTACTATTTAGTACAGTTGATGTGATTGTACTTTTTGTGATAACACTACTATTATCTTTCTTTCGAATAAGAATTAGTTTTATCATAACATTTCTCATCACCTTAGTTTTTTCCTTTTGTAATGTCTTATATTCTCGTTTTTTTGGACAGTATATTTCTATTTCATCATTTGGCCAAATAGAAAACCTATATGACAACACCGTCATTCAAAGTATGTTGTCTGGTTTTGAATATTACGACCTATATTATCCAATTGCATTACTTTTTTTCCTATGGCTTCTAATCAAAAAAAGAAACATAGAACTATCTTTCAAAAAAGGGTTTCAAAGCTTAGGTGTTTTCTTAGGAAGTATTGTTCTTATTGTGTTTTTGCTGCATATTTCTTACTTCCTCAAAGCACAAGGGTATAAAGTATTATTGACATTAAACCCCTTAACACATTTCAATTATCTTTATCCAAACTGGTCAACCTTCCATAAAGGATTTTTCAGGACATTAGTCATTGACAATTTTGTTGTCCAGAATGCCAAAAACACTCCTCTAACGAAAGATCAAATACGCAAAATCGAATTGGAATACCAAAAAAGTGACCAAAGATATACAAATCACCTCGTAAATAAAAATATAGAAAACGTTATTTTTATCTTAGTAGAATCATATTTATCTGAAACATCAGATAAAGTTGTAAATGGGAAAGAAATCACTCCCTTTCTCAATTCATTAAAAAGAAATAGTGATGTTTATTATAATGGCAATATGCATCCTCTTGTTTATCTGGGCGAATCGTCAGACGGACAGTTTACATATATGACAGGCCTTTTGCCATTACGTTCAGACATCACCATTAGTCGTGTAAATGATTGTGCACCATTAGGGTTACCAAGAATTCTAAAACAGAAGAGAAACATCCAACATACACAAATCATTGTTCCAACGTCGGCTACTACCTGGAAACAAAATACCATGAACGAGGTATATGGAATAGATACCATGTTCTCAAAAGAAGAATACTTCAAGGACAACAATGTATTAATTGACTTATCTGACGATGTGATTTTCTCCATAGCTTCAGAAAAAGACAAATTGATAAAATCGCCATTCTTCTCATTAATTCTGACTATGTCTATGCATCAACCATATTACAGAACCGTTGATAGCACTTTTATATTGAAAGATGATAAGTTGCCTGAAAAGTATTTGAATTACCTTAATTCATGTCATTTCTTTGATAGTCAAATACAAAAATATTTTAATCATTTGAAAGTTCAAGGATTATACGATAAGAGTTTAATCATCATAACATCAGACCATGAAGCACATCCCAAGCAATTAGATATGATTGGCAAGATATCAACGAAAACACCTTTATACATTATTAATGGTAACATCGATAAGGCAAAGGCATGGACAGGCGACTTCAATCAATTAGACGTTTACACTACCCTATTGGATATTTTAGGCATAGATAATGAATGGAAAGGATTAGGCCATTCCCTTCTAAATCCTAATTACAAAAACTCCGTAACAGAAAAAATAAAAAAATTATCTGATGAAATCATCTATGGGAAATATTTCAGTAAACCGTTCAATAAAAATGAAGCGTCAACTCGTTAGGGCTGACGCTTATTTTATAAACTGTTACAAGATACAATAAGCTTACAATGAACTTATTGCATATCGTAAACCACTTGCATTAACTTCTTTCCTAAGGCATCGGCTTCCTCCATTGTTGCAGCCTCGCTATATACTCGAATGATGGGTTCCGTATTCGACTTTCTCAGATGCACCCATTTATCGGCAAAGTCGATCTTTACGCCGTCAATGTCGTTAACCTGTTCAGAAGAATACATCTCCTTTACTTTCTCCAAGATAGCATCTACGTCTGTGGATGGAGTAAGGTCAATCCTATTCTTGGCAATGAAGTAATTGGGATATTCCTTGCGTAGCTCGCTGACCTTCTTTCCTTTCTGTGCAAGCAATGAAAGGAACAATGCAATACCTACCAAAGCATCACGACCATAATGACTTTCGGGATAAATCACACCACCATTGCCTTCTCCTCCAATGACAGCACCCACTTCCTTCATCTTGGTTGTTACGTTTACTTCACCTACGGCAGCAGCTGTGTATTTTCCACCATGTTTCTCTGTAACGTCGCGCAAGGCACGAGTAGAACTGAGGTTAGAAACCGTATTTCCAGGAGTGTGAGAGAGCACATAGTCAGCTACGCTTACCAATGTATATTCCTCACCAAACATCTTTCCGTCTTCACAGATAAATGCCAAACGATCAACGTCGGGGTCAACGACAATACCTAAGTCGTATCCACCGCCACGCAACTCGTCCATGATGCCCGAAAGATTCTTCTCCAAAGGCTCCGGATTATGAGCAAAGTCACCCGTTGGCTCACCATTCAGGAATTTATATGTAACACCTAATTTATCTAATAATTGAGGTAGGATGACACCACCAACTGAGTTGATGGAATCTACCACCACGTTAAAGTGTGCATTCTTAATAGCCTCTACGTCAACGAGTTTCAATGCCAATACGCTGTCAATATGTCGCTGGTCAAACGTATTGTCTTCCACATACTTGCCGAGACCATCCACATCAACGTATTCAAAATCCTCTTTCTCAGCTATCGCCAACACTTCAGCACCATCAGCAGCAGTAAGAAACTCACCCTCGGCATTCAGCAGCTTCAAGGCGTTCCAATGGCGAGGATTATGACTTGCCGTGATGATGATACCGCCGGCAGCCTTCGACATACGAACGGCAAGCTCGGTGGTAGGCGTTGTTGCCAAACCGATATTCACCACATCGTAACCAATGCCCATCAACGTGCCACAAACCACATTCTTAACCATTTCGCCAGAGATACGAGCATCGCGACCAACAATGATTTGATTGCTTTGCGACTTGCCACTGCGACGAATAAACGTGGCGTATGCGGAGGTAAACTTTACGATATCCAATGGATTAAGCGTGTCACCTGCACGACCGCCAATCGTTCCACGAATACCAGATATTGATTTTATTAATGTCATAATATATTAGATAGTTTAATTAAAATCTTTGATTGAACAAAAAAAATAAAAGAGGCATTTTTATCTACCTCTCTCGTATGTTATGTCGTAAATACATGGATAAACGCTTTGTGAGGCGTATGCTTGACCTTGCGAATGGGGAACAATCAGTCTTACTTTGGCTATCTCGTCATTGTCGTTCACTGGACGACCGAGATTGATGTAAGACAGAGGAACCAACCATCCAGCAGGAACAGATGCGCTGCCGTATGTCGAATACATCACACTTGCACCGTTGATAAACGATGCCGTAAACGTGCCGGATGTATTTTTGACTGTCATCTTGTCGCATACAGTGACATTCTTCAAATTCTCGTTAGTCAACTGAATACTGTCTGCACCTCTTTTCAGGTTTCTCTCCCTGAACCTACACAATACAGTGGCTGTCTCTCCCTTTTTCAATTTGGTTCCACATCCCTTCCTGATCAGTTGCATATACACACCAGACGACTCAAACAAAACGTACTCGTTCTTAGATACATCCGTGGTGCTGTCTTGTTGAAAAAACTGAGCCTCAGAAATCACCTTCACGGCAGAGTCGGCAATAAACTTATTGATAAGAGAACGTTCATATTCCTTTTGTTCTGCGTAAGTCTCGGTCTTGTTGCACGAACCAAAAGAAAAAGCACCTATCAATACCACAAAAAGATATATAAGCTTTTTCATATTCTTATTAAATAGAAATCTTTTGCAAAGGTAGTAATAAAGTATGGAAAAACAACGACTTTTTCTTTTTTTTCAGTTTTTCAATAATTCTTCATAACTTTTAATCGCTTCCCTGACGATTTTTTCAGCTTCTCCCACCGAGCAAAACAACTTTCCACCACTTGCATTCAAGTGTCCGCCACCATTGAAGAACTCTGCTGCCATCTTGTTGCATGGGAAATCGTCCACCGAGCGCAGACTCACCCACACCAAGTTTTCACGTTGGTTGTCCTCACGCAACGAGACAGACAATTTCATCCCCTTGATCTGCAAGGGAATATTGACCAATCCTTCCGCATCTCCCTTCATGAAGTGAAATCGTTCCATCTCCTGACGTGTCAGCACGAAGTAAGAAGCGTGAAGATGATCGATGACATTCATCTTGTTGTAAAGGATATATCCTCTCAGTCGGATAGCCCAACTGCTGTAATTGTTATATACGTTTCGGTAGATTTTATCCTTGTTGATGCCCTTCGTCAACAGTTGGCTGATAATGAAGAATATCTCAGGTCTGGTGGAGTTGAACGTAAAGCCCCCTGTATCGGTCATCATTCCACAATAGATGCAAGCCGCAATCTTCCTGTTCATTTCCTCAAACTTGCCCAATTGCCATAGCAGTTGGAACATCAGCTCACAGGTGCTGCACATCTCTGGGCGTGATATAATCATGGCATTGGGGATGTTTGGATCAAGATGATGGTCAATCATCACCTTCTTCGCTGCCGACGCTTCCAACGACTCTTTCATAGATTCCACACGGTCAGTGGTATTGAAATCCAAGCAAAACACGAGGTCTGCCTCTTTCAGCGATGCGTCAACCCTCTCCTGATGCTTGTCATACCTTACCACCTTCTCTACGTTAGGCAACCAGCGCAGGTAATCGGGAAAGGCATCAGGCACCACCATCAGAGCCTCCTTGCCTTGAAGCCTCAGATACTCGCCCCAAGCCAGCATTGCACCTAACGCGTCACCGTCGGGAGACTTATGGCAACATATTACGATATGAACAGAAGCCGCTATCAATTCTTGAAATGTAGCGGCTTCTTGTTCTGTAAGGATATTAAATTGCATTAAAATAATTTTTCTGGATATACACCGTCGTCAATGAGCTTCTGTATTCTGTCAACTGTATCTTGGCGGTCGGCTGCGTAGGTTACGCCAAACCATTTGCTGGTAGTATCCAACACTTCCACCGTTGAAGTGCCATCATTGATGAGTTTATTCACCATCAAAGGAATAAAGAACTCAGCCTTCAGGTTCTCCATGTTCTTTGGATTACTCAAGAACTCCTTGAAATACTCCTCGCTATACTCGAAATAGTCGGGAGTGAATCCCCACATATTCATGCTCACAGGAACGTTCTCTTCCAATGGAATCCACTTGCCTTCCTCATCCTTGTAGCAGATAGGACCATCAACGCGCATGATCTCGGTGCGCTCTACCACGTCCGTCAGGTGATGGTTGTCATCGTAAACGCAAACACCACGAGCCACCGAACCATTCTCAGACAAGGTGTTGCAGCAGCGGAATCCCACCATTGCATAAGCATTCTTCGAGCCTTCGGGTAAGTCAGCCAAGAACTTGCCGATGGTCATGAATGCGTCACGTCCATAGAAGTCGTCACAATTGATCACGCAGAAAGGCTCCTTAATCACATCCTTACCCATCAATACGGCATGGTTGGTACCCCAAGGTTTTACGCGACCTTCAGGTACAGAGAATCCCTCTGGCAGAGAGTCTAAAGCTTGGAAACAAAGTTCGCAAGGAATCTTATCCTCGTACTTAGACAATATTTGTGTACGGAACTGCTCTTCAAAATCTTTACGAATCACCCATACGATTTTGCCAAATCCAGCTTGGATTGCGTCATAGATGGAATAATCCATAATGGTTTCGCCATTGGGTCCTAACCCGTCTAATTGCTTCAATCCTCCATAGCGGCTACCCATTCCAGCTGCCAAAAGAAATAATGTTGGTTTCATATTATATGTATTTTAGTTATAAAACGATTATCTTTGCAAAAATAATCATTTTCATTGGAATACAAGAATAATTACGGAGTTTTTTAATTCATAATTGAAGAATGGTCTCTTTTTAAATGTTGCAATTGAGGGAAATGCCTATCGGCATCTTCTTTGATCATGACAAATAAAAATGCAATAATATAGTTGTTGGCACAGGCCGTGCCGAAGGCACGATAGATGACAGGCAGGGGTGAAGCCCGAAGGGCGTAACCCCTGCTAACATGAGTATTTGTGGTTAAAGAGTGCTGAAGGCACGACAGAACAGCTTTGCGCAATCGGTTCTGTCACCCCGTCGGGGTTTAACTTAAAACGCTATCATTGAAGGGGTTTCACCCCTCCCTGTGTTCTTTTGTCCCTTCGGGACTTGTGCCAACTGCTATATTATTGTAAATCTATTTTTTTTAAGAGAAAGGATTTGTGAGATTTTGCTTTCCCTACTGCCGCCGTTTTTCAATTCTGTCATGAAGTGACACTCATTATCAACCATTTGCCCATCCTTAAAAGGAACGCAACGACAGTGGGGCTTCACGCAGGCTTGTGAGCCTACGTCCCACCGCCATTGCCTACCTTCTATGGATGGGTTGGGGGCTAATTCACGTTTTTGGGGGAAGGATGCACTAATTTCTAACGATGGGACGCACACTTTGACCGCTGTGACGGATGTTGACGCTCCAGTGGGTGTGGCCCGAATAGAAATAGAAGAAGTAGACGAAGCTCGGTTGGGTGGAAACCTGAGTAGATGACAAATAGTCGCCGAGTTCGCCAGGAATGTTGAGGTCACCGTCCAAGCGGTTGCCAGTAGCGGGCAAGAAGATGCTATTACCGTTAATCTTGCTGGTGAACTTACAACCGTTTACTCCGTTGTACGTTGTCAATTCACTTGTACAATTGTCTATTAGTTCCGTGAAATCGTCCGAAGTAGGCATACACCACTTGTCACCCCACTTCACGTGAGCCACGTCATACTCTGTGCCACTGATGTCAGTGCCAATATTCACGTAATCACCATTTTGGTAGTACTTGTAAGTACTATCATTATAAATATCCTTTTCCTCAGTCTCTCCCCAGGCATAATAGCCACCATATTCCTCGGGCCTCGTTGCTCCTACATTGCAACTTGCCCATTTTGTGCCAGAGGGCAAACCAAGGTCGATCGCTTCATGTCGATTACCAAGGATGTAATCAACCAACTCTATGACATCCGTGACATTCACATTACCGTCACCATTCAAGTCATACTTACTACTTTGTGCAAATGCACCCGATGTTCCCAACAATAGGAATGTGAAAAATAAAACTACTTTTTTCATAAAATTAGGTTTTTAATTTTAATCTTCGTGTTGATGATTGTTTGCAAATATACAACATTATTTTGAAACAAGGAATATAATTGAAAAAAATTAGGCTCAAGTGAAAAAAAATAGGGGAAGAAGATGGGCAATTTACAATTTATAGTTTACAATTGATGATTGGCTGGTGAATCAGATGAATGATCAATGATGAATGACTAATGGTCTTCATTGAAAATTCTATTGGTTCCAAAGAAGGCACTGGCGAAGATTCCCACCAACCTGTCATAACGAGAAACCATCGGTTTCTTATATAGTAACCGATGGTTTCTTGCATGGTGACCAACGGTTACTCATATTGTGACCGATGGTTTCTTATAGGGTAGCTATCTGTTTCTTGCTTGGTGACCACTACTGGACATAAAACTTTCCAGCGGGTGAAACCCCTGACACACTCACTTTGATTCTCGTCTCCCTGCTATTATTATATAATGTGGTATGGAAATGCCCATTCTCGTCGGGTCGTGCATTGGGATTCCAATACAAGGTACGACGATAGTCAGTGGGTTCTTGTGGAATCATATCACTGTAATTGGGTTGGTAGAACGACTCAGGATAAGTCATTCCAGGGAACACATATCTGCGGTCACGATAAGTAGGGCGTTTCCCGTCATTGGGAATGGTCTCATACACCAAGGTAATATCATCCCTGTTCATACTCTGCGAAATGAGAGAGTCGATATTTCTCGGTTCGTAATCCGTAAAGAACCTGAAATTCTGGATGCGATTGAGGTGTAAGTCCTTAAAGACAGCCGCCTCACTTCTATTCTTGATGCTTTCCAAGATAGAAGAATAGTTCTGAAAGAATGTATAATTGTCTATCTTCGCACGAACATTATAATCCCTGTATCTGCGCATGTTTCCATACACGGTAAAGCAAGCCGTGGGAGGAAAACTACCCATATTCACCACGCCCCAACTCAATCCCCTGTCGGTAGCCTCATTGTATAAGTCGTAAGCATCTACCACGTAAGCGGGCTTGGAATAGTCGATTGCCCTCCGTCCACGGCGACGAGCATTCACGTTAACCGTAGCCAAGGTGTGGTCGCCATCCAATTTTGAGAGATAGGCAGTAGTATCCTCCTCCACGTAACTCACGAAATCCACAGGTGGAATATGGTTTTGATAATAATTATACTCATGCGAAAAGACAGGAAAGAACAAGTCTTGCTTGACATAATAATCAGGATAAGCCTCTTCGTTTCTGAAGTCCTTCTCCACCCGATTGGTCATCGACTTTTTTACCGAGTCTTTCACGTTGTATGCTTTCAAGAAAAGAATGGCATTTCCATAATATGGCGGAATCTCAAAGATGAAGTGCCCACCATTTTTCGTCATCTGAACGCCTCCTACAGATTGACCCGTGAGGCTATTCAGTTCTGCCTCTACCAGCACCTCATGTTTCAAGCCACCGTGATTAACGCCGAGATACGGATTTTCTATAGTCACCACCTCCGTTTCCGTTTGCGACTCGCTCTTCAATGACAAGTCCTCTTGTTCCGAATTATCCGAGCTCAATGCGTCAGCAGCCGTCGTTCCCGTTTCAAAACCCGTGGAATTAGCCAGTTTTTCCTCCATCTCCTCAAAGACAGCCTCCCTGTCGTTCAATCCCTTCACATCATCAAGATACAACAAGTCAACGCCCAACTGCTTGTACACGGATCCCTCTATGGTCAACGTCTTTTCGGGTTGATACCTGATGAAATCTACGGGGCGATACCTTCTCCATCCCTGCACCATCATCAATAAGTCGAGTGCTTTCTTCCTTTTCTCATCGTCGCCGGAAAAATAATATGCAGGATTGGCAATAAAGCCTTTCAAGTCGGATGACAGCAGCATATCCGTCAAGATATTACCATTGTCGTAGGATGATTCATCGGTACGGGTATCACGGACGGACAAGGAGAAGACCCCTTCACAACCATCCACATCTACTTCAATAGGCTCGTAGGGCAAGAAATCGGTCTTTCCTCCCGTGCTGACCGTCAACTTCGATTCCATATCATGGTTGTTGACGAAGATGAGCCTTGAAGCATGTACCTGACGATTGGTGTCAATAAGCATCAATTCGTTAACTCCTGTGGGAAGGGTTGGCAGGTTAATGGTAGAGGTTGTAGCATCTAATCTTTGGAAATAATATAATTTTCCGCGACACATCACGACAAAGGCAAGCTGGTGGTATGTGACATCTGGCGTAGAAAGAATGTTTACCACATTGTCTTCCATCTGATAAGACAACGTGACACCAGAAACAAGACTCTTGGGCAAACTGAATTGATACTTCTTACCTTTCCAAACAAACGTAGCATCTTGGGGCTCTTTATATTGCGTCAATTCAAACACGCCACGCCCCATGTACGATGTGGCAATCTTAGTGCCATTTGACAATGTACCCTCGATATCTACGGCTTGCCCATTCTGGTCAACCACCTCAAAGGCTACCCTACTCTTGATGGCATGAATCAAGGAGCCGCCTTCGGGGAAGAACGAGACACTTAGCTTGTCTTTCTTGGGCTTGACAATCTCTTGCTTCGGGCGCGAGTACATATATTTCTCATCATAATCGCCCTTTTCCTTGGGTTTGCTGTAGATAGGAATCACGCGTGAATAAAGACCATCCCAATCACGGAAGAAGTCTTTAGCCATCTGATTACTATAAAACTTATGCCTGTCATCTCTGGTATATTCACGCTCGAAGACATTGAAGTTGAGCATCCATCGGGTGTAAGCCCTGATTTCATAATACCCTGAATAGAGAGAGTCTTTCAACGCAAATTGCCCATTGGTGAAACCCTTGTCGCTGATGATGATTTTTTGTCGCTCGGCAACAAGGCCATCTGGAGACAACAGTTCCACATAGAGTATCTTACTCATGTTGGTGGGGCGCAAGCTGTCAGCCCGCAACACGTATGCCTTATACCAAATCGTATCGCCAATGAAATAGCAGGTGTTATCAGTATGTATATAGATTTTCTCCTGTACCTGTTGATTGTTTTGCAGATACGACTGGAGTTCATCCAACGCATCAGCGAACATCGGAAGAGAGAGAAAAAGCATGAAACTTGCCAGCAGATAATTCTTCATGAGCTTAATTGATGATTATCTTGCAAACTTACAAAAAATACCTGACAAAAAGAAAGTTTTTCAGAAGATTAACAAAATAAAATGCGGAGAGTATGATCTACCCTCCGCATCATCCATATTTGATTGAAAAACTATGATTACATGATAGAAATCACCGCACGACGATTGTAAGTAGTAGGAGTCAACGCATCGGTTCCACCTTCAGATACAATCTTGATATTGTCACGGCTTACGCCCATCTTCACGAGTTCATCAGCGATAGCCTCAGCACGCTTCTGGCTCAAAGCCTTGTTGATTTCTTCATTACCCGTCTTAGAGTCTGCATAACCCGTAATGACAATCTTCTTGTTGTTTTCCTTAGCCACCTTTACGAGGTCTTTCACGTTCTGCAAGTCGCTGGCATTAGCAACGGTAGATTCACCGATGTTGAAGAACACAGACACGGGAGAAGCAATCACCTCTGTCTTGTTCACCACCTTCTCTACGGTCTTCACCTCTGGCTTTTGGTTAGCCAATTGGCTATTCAGACGGTCAATCTCGTCTTGCTTAGCCTTCAGGCGAGCATTGAGTGCATCGAGCTGGCTTTGAGAGAGAGAAGTAGCCTTTTCTGTTTTGCCGAAATCAAGGTAATCGTCATCCTTGTCGTTGAGGAAATACTTCAATCCCACTTGCAATCTCCAGCAATTGCTCCAGTCCATATTGGTATCGTAGGTCTTGGTAGGATATTCACCATTCATCTTATACATTGAGAATACAGGCACATTGTTGTTGTCAACACCTTTGAATGTCAAGACACGGTTGTTGTTTGAAACAGTATTGGTCTTAGGAATACCCCAGCCAGAATTGATCAAGTTGCCCACATTCATGAAGTTGAGACTTGCCTGGAACTTATGAGAAGTCTTACCTACACGGAATACGAAGTCTTCAGCAATACGGAGGTCAAACTGATGAACCCAAGGAGCACGTGCAACATAAGCCTCAGCATACTTACCCTTATGATTCTTCAGGTAGCTGTCTTGATTGACGAAGTCCCAGAAAGCGGCACGCTCTGTAGGATTGTTGACGAAATTGCCAGACGCATCAATAGAACCAATCTGGATTTCGCTATCGTTGGCAGGAATATACATCAAGTCGTTGTTGATACCGTCACCGTTCATGTCGTTGGTGTAGCAGAAGCTAAAGCTACCAAACTTATAACCCGTGTAGAACAATCCGATGTGTGTACCACGCAACAATTTCTTATGATGGAAAGGAATGTAATAGTCGAGAGAAGCAATCACCTTATCGGGAATCACATAGATAGAACGCTGTGGAGTACCGAGATTAGGACCGTTTACGGTAATCATACCCTGCCATGTAGAAACGGGGTCAGAACCAGGTAAGCCTGAGATTTCCTTAGATTCCGTGTGGGTATAAGCAGCCATCAAGTTGAGGTTTTTCACAGGCTCAGCATTCACCGTGAAGTTCAAGGTATAACCATATCCCTTTGAGGTATTGGTGAGCACAACGGCATTCTTACCGCTCTGAATCATATAATTATCAGGATAGATGTAGCGGTTGTCTGCGCCAGCAAAACGTTGCCAAGAAGCATCTGGATTCTTGATGTTGATGTTGTCAACCATCACGTCATTAATCTTCTTCAAGAAGATAAACTCACCCGTCACTGACAATGGGAAGGATACAGGCAGCATATAATCAACTGCGATAGAAGACTTCCATACCTGAGGCATCTTGAACTTAGAGTCAACACCAGAAATCTTAGAACCAGCTACATGGTGATTCTCGTTGGAAGTGGGAACGCCCGTCTTCTTTACCAATTCGTCAACGGTGGTTACCATCTTGCCAGCAAACTGGTCGAGCATTGCATCTCTGTAAGAAACCTCACCCGTACCTTTCTTATACTTCGTACCGTAGATTTGTGTCAACTGTACCATAGAGGCGTTGGTAGGCATATTGGTGAAGAATACCAATGGCAAACGACCGGTAAAGATACCTGTTCCACCACGTACCTTGAGTGTCTTGTTACCCAATACGTCCCATGTAAAACCGAGACGTGGAGAGATCTGCAAGTTGTTTTGTGGCCACAATCCCGTATCTACACGTTGTCCGTCACGGAACTGCAAGTCGTAGATGGCATTGTTGCGTTGCAAGTCTTTGTTGTCAAACATCAAATTGTCGAAACGAATACCCAAAGAGAGCTTGAACTTCTTAGAGAGGTTCCATTCGTCTTGAGCATAGAAGCCCAATTGGTTGAACGTTACTTGTGCATTTGGTTTGCTAACGCCATTGAAACCGTATGTAAATGCAACCGTTTCAGGAGCAGCACCAGACAAGAATTCGTCTAAAGAACGGTAACGATAGTAACCTGTACCCTCACGCATGTAAGCATTGTTGGCATATTGATGCTCGAAACTTACACCTGCGGTAATCTTGTGGTGAGAGAGATACAAGGTGAAATTATCTATCACGCTCGTAATCTTGTTGTGTACACCATTATTATATGTGAACAACTCGTAACCAGCAGACATATATGGTTCCAAAATCTGTGTACCGTCGTCATTCAGTCCATACATAATATCGATGAAGGGGAATTGTGAAGAATTTGTACCACGAATATCCTCGATATTGGTATAGGTGAAGAGCAACTGGTTAGAGATGGAATTGGTAAAGCGGCTGTTCAAGTCAACAGACCAAGATTCCACCTTATTATCCATTGAGTACATAGAGTTGGCAAATGCCATTGATTGAGCACCTACACGATAGGTACCGTTCAGACGGGCATTAGAACCAGAGAGGAAGTCGGCAGAGTTTCCGTTAGGAGCATTCCAAGTCACATTCTTCGTATTATTGTAACGCACTGCCAAATGATGGCGATCAGTAATGTTCCAGTCGATACGAGCAAGGAATTTGGTATTGGTTACGTCAGCAGGGAAATCAGTATAAGATCCTGGATCATAGCCATACGTGTTACGTAAGAAATCAGCAGCCTTCTGCATGTCAGACATATAGGTTCTGGAAACCATTCCACCAGCAGCCTCACCTGCTTCACGGGCGCGATACTTGATAACCTGTCCTGGGATAATCTCCTTTTCAAAGTTGGCGAAGAAGAAGAGTCTGTTCTTCAAGATAGGACCACCCAAGGTGAAACCATAAATCTTGTGAGCCTCGTCAGGACGTGCGCCAAGGTCAGTATGGTCTATACGGTTTCCGCGCATATTCTGGTTACGGTAGTAAGTGTAAGCCGTACCTCTGAAAGAGTTCGTACCAGACTTGGTAATGGCATTGATGTTACCGCCGATGAAGTTGGTCTGACGAACGTCGAATGGAGCAACAGCTACCTGTACTTCCTCAATAGCATCCAATGAAATAGGATTGCCACCACCAGGAAGGTCAGAAGAAAGACCAAAGTTGTTGTTGAAGTTTGCACCGTCAATGGTGAAGTTGGTAGAACGACCATCACCACCACCGAAGCTCATACCGTTTGCATAAGGTGAAAGACGTGCAATGTCTGCGATACTACGGTCAACGGTAGGCAAAGACATCATCTGTGTGTTAGAGATGTTAGTGGTTGCACCAGTCTTTTCAGCCGCAAACTTAGATGCCTGAGCCGTTATCAGCACTTCGCTCAGTTCGTTTACGTTTTCGCTGAGCCAAACAGACAAGTTGTAAGTTTCACCCAACTGAAGCATAATACCATTGAGAACTTTCGTCTGGAAGCCAATGTACGAAACTGTCACTGAGTAAGGACCACCTGTACGCATACCTTGAATGTTGAATCGACCATTCACATTCGATACAGTTGCATAACGTGTTCCCGACGGTTCGTGTACTACTTGCACCGTAGCACCGATGATAGGTTCACCATCAGCATTTCCGACCGTTACAACACCACTCATTTCAGACGTGGTGACTTGGGCAATCATGGTGGAAACCATCATTATTGCCGCAATCAGAAAGAGTAATCTTTTCTGCATGATTTTTATAAAATTGATTAATAAAATAAATACGTTATCTTTCAGGTTGCAAAATTAGGTAAAAAAAACATAATAATACCACAAAAAGGTAAAAATTTTACTCGTTATCTGTTTTTAAATGCCAAATTCGCAACATTTTACGCAAAATGACACCATAATTTAATAATGAGACAATAACAAACAGCAAAAGCCCCACTAAGACAGCCGGTTTGAAAGTACTATCTTTAGCATCTGTAAACATAGTCTCTAAGACGTCTAAATAGTATGATCGCACCTGCCAAAGCATACCCCAAGCTATCAGCAACACAAGGAAGCTCAAAATGAGGGTTAACAACTGGTATGGTCTGCCTACTTGCTGGGGCGTGTAACCCATCAACATGAGGTTCTTCAACTTGGTGGAATTTTTCTGTACCAGCAAGTAGATGCTGAGCAATAAAATGTAAAAACTTAATGCAGAAATAACCAATCCCACAATCAATACCAACATCACCATCGTCTTTAGGAAATACATGGTCTTTTCGGTATTGAGATTGCCATTGTCTATCTCATAACCGTTCTCCTCAAAATAAGTGGCAATATTCTCATCGGCTGGATTGGCAAACTCCATGATAATGCGTGTGGGAGCATTGGATTCGTTGGCGGCAAACCGACGGTTGCTCCAATCCATGAATGTCTGCGGAACCAAGACGGAGTTCAGTCGGTTGGAGAGTCCTATCACCCTTCCTTTCAACGTCTCGTTTGCGCCATTGCCACGGATAAAGATGTCAATGTCTATCATTCCCATCAATCCCTCGCTGATTTTGGGCAACTGTTTGTTTTGCGCAAACCCAAAGTTGTACATACTGATATAGGTACGTGGCAAGATAATGGGAACCTCATGCGAACCCTCTTGGTACTTCCATTCGTCAAGGGGAACATCTATGAAATCATCAGGAACACTCTCAAAGAACAGTTCAGAATTAAACAACCTTGAGCCATTGATACCCATATAAGCCTCAGCCTTATAATTGGTAGATGTAAAGACTCCAAGCTTATTAACAAATTTCTGACTTTCAATATCTTGCAGCTCTTCATTAGAGAATGAGTTAGTCCTTCCGCTTATCGTGTTTGCCGTTCCAATCTTCTTGCTGACTATCACGAAATCAGATTTCATGAAACTATCTTCCGCAGAAAGCACTGGTACGATGTCGTGATAAAACTGAATACCGAGCAATACGATAAACATACCAAACAAATTGGCAAAAAAGAAACCAATGAATTGCGGTAAACTAATATGCTTGCGGAGTAACTTCCAAACTAAATTCATATTTTCTATTTGTTTAAACTTGTGCTTGATTGAAAGCTACAATCTTATCGTGTAATCGTATTGCAAATCCATACGCTTGCCAATGCTCGTGACAATCACGCCGGCTCCTTGTCTGCCCACTTCTTCCATCATCACTTTGCCCATGATATGAGAGTTGTTGTCGTCGAGATGACTGATTGGTTCGTCCGCAATGATAAAGTCGAAAGGCTGCACCAATGCCCGCATCATCGCCACACGTTGCTGTTGTCCGAACGACATCAACCCAATCTGAGTATCAACCTTATCAGCTATTCCCATCATTTTAAACCATTGAAGAATCTCACCCTTGCTTTTATGATTCGTCAGGCGATTCTTGATTTCCACGTTCTCGAAAGCCGTTAACTCTGGAAACAGGCATAGGTCTTGAAAAAGACAACTTACATGACTCAAACGAATATTCGTCCAATCTTTCACCTTGAACGTTTTTACATCTTGTTGGTCAAACTTGATTACACCTTGATAATCATGTCTATATCCCAATACATAACTACAAAACGTGCTCTTACCTTGTCCGCTATCTGCCTCGACAAGGTAAGTATTTCCTTTCTTAAACTCTACATTTTGCTTCCATAGCTCAGAATCCAAGTCTTCACGATGAATGAATACCTGCGGGCATACGGAACAAAAGTTGATTGACTCCATAGAATCAGACACAATATTATTAATTTGGGCGCAAAGTTACACATTTTCCGTGAAAATAACACCACATCCTTCCCTTTTACTTATCATACCGACAATGATTTATCCATTATTCTGTGAATAAATCATCTTTTCCCTAAGTTTGTAGGGGATATTTTTTTCTTTTTGCATGAAAATTGTTACCTTTGCACAGAATTTTGGAAATTACAACGTATGATTTTAGATAAGATAGACGAACTTCTGAAAGAAGTGAGCAATCTCTCGGCAAAGAATGCAGATGAGATTGAACAGTTAAGATTGAGATTTTTGAGTAAGAAAGGTGAGATTAATGCGCTCATGGCAGACTTCCGCAACGTGGCAGCCGATGAGAAAAAGACCGTAGGTATCAAGATTAACGAGCTGAAGCAACTCACCATTTCTCGCATCAACCAACTGAAAGAGCAGTGCGAGACACAAGAAAACGATAATGATGACATTGACCTCACCCGAACGGCTTATCCGGTGAAGTTGGGAACACGCCATCCGTTGACTATCGTGAAGAACGAAATCATCGACATATTCCAGCGCATGGGCTTCACATTGGCTGAAGGTCCCGAAATTGATGACGACTTACACGTATTCACTAAGTTGAACTTTGCCGCTGACCATCCCGCCCGCGACATGCAAGATACGTTCTTCATCGAGACCAATCCCAACGATGTAGCCAAGAACGTCATTCTTCGTTCTCATACGTCTAACGACCAAGCTCATTACATGGAGACACACCAACCGCCTATCCGCGTGATTTGTCCTGGTCGTGTTTATCGTAATGAGGCTATTTCCGCTCGCGCCCATTGCTTCTTCCATCAGGTAGAAGGATTGTATATCGACAAGAACGTGAGCTTTACCGACCTCAAGCAAGTGTTGTTGTCATTTGCCCGTGAGATGTTTGGACCAGAAACGAAGATTCGCCTCCGTCCAAGTTACTTCCCCTTCACCGAGCCATCTGCTGAGATGGATGTAAGCTGTACCATTTGCGGCGGTAAGGGTTGTAGCCTTTGTAAAGGTGAAGGATGGTTGGAGATTCTCGGTTGCGGAATGGTTGACCCCAATGTGCTTGAAGCATGTGGCATAGACAGTTCTGTATATACAGGATACGCATTTGGTATGGGTGTAGAGCGCATTACCAACCTGAAATATCGTGTTGCCGACCTTCGTATGTTCTCAGAGAACGACACGAGATTCCTCCACGAATTTGAGTCAGCATATTAAGACTGAAATATCATCAACATGAAGAATGGAGATTTTGCATTCACTCGAATGACGTGTGTGAGCCAAATCTCCATTCTTCATGTATTATTGGTTTTCTTGTTATTCTTTGTTGGAAAGAACCATTCTTTTGCCGAAAGCAAAGATTCCACCCACCACTATGGCTTTCAGTTGAGCATTGGCTCAGGAAAGTACATCAACATCGACAAATACACGAAAAAATTTGTCAAGCCAAGTTTCTCTTATACCTTCAGTGCCGAAATCAACCACTCTGCCCTACCCTCCGACAGCAACGCATACGATAGTGATTATAACTATCCCAACCTTTCTGTAGGCCTAAGATACCATGTCAACGACGTGAAAATGCACCGTACACCAGACCCAGACTGGGGATGGGCTGAAGAGGTAAACTATGATTCGAAACTGGGAAATGCCTTGACCTTATACGCAACTTTTACCCGCCCTTTTTATCGCAATCGTTCTTGGATGTTTGATTATTCGCTCGGTACAGGTATTGGTTATTGCAGCAAAGCATACAACAAGACCGACAATATTGATGATGAGATTATCGGTTCTCATATCAACATTTATTTTATCGCGGGTCTTCATGCCACTTACCGCATTGCCCCCAACTGGGGATTGATGGGTGGTGTAGAGTTTTTCCACCATAGCAACGGAGCATTGGCTCGTCCCAATAAGGGAGCTAATTTCATATCGCCCATCGTAGGAGTGAAGTATATGCCTTATTATAATAAGGTGGAGAATCGTGCCACCAATCGCATTCAGAAATACTTCAAGCCCTATTGGTTTACCAATATCACATTGGGCATTGGAGGAAAGACACTTTTGGAAGATTGGCAAATCACTCAATTCCAAACCCATCCTGACTCAGCGGACTATCGCACGGAGAAATTTAAGTTTTATATGGCATATTCTGCTCATGCAGACATCATGTACAGATATGCGAGACGTTGGGCATCGGGTATTGGAGCCGATTTTTACTACGGTACGTATGCCTCTCACGTGGAAGACATTGACAAGAAGGCTGGCAGAGACATCAAGCACAGTCCTGTTTCCTTAGGATTATCGTTGAAACATCAGGTGTATTATCGCAACCTGTCCGTGGCAATGGCTTTAGGATATTATCTCTATCGTGAGATGGGACATCACGCAAAAGAAGTAGAAAAACCATATTACGAACGAATAGGCGTTCAATACTCATTTCCCAAATTAAACAACCTTTCCATCGGATTCAACATCAATGCTCACCTAACCAAAGCCGACTTCACGGAATTGGTTGTTGCCTATCCCATTTGTTTTAAATGAAGAATGATGAATGAAGAATGAAGAATCGGCTTCCGCAATTGGATAAAGTTCATTCCTTAGTTATCATGGTGCTTGTTCACAACCAAACGATTCATCATTCTTCATTTTAAAGATTCTTCATTTTAAAGTTTCTTCATTTCAAGAACACCATTGAATTAGGATTGATTCCACCTGCCGAGAAATTCTTGTTCAGATATTTAAAGTTGGAATCAAAATGATAAACCGTTCCGTTGTTACGATAATCAGTCGTTCCCAAGTAGATACTTCCATCGTATGGGTTGCGAACCATCATATACACGATAGACGTTTCCAACACCTTTGGCATATTATTCAATGTCCAAGATGATGTTTTTGGGGTGTTGACTGACATAGGAGTATTGGCAGAATATTGATAGAATGTGGTGGTATAGTTTACCCAATCAGCCGAAACTGAATTAACATAATAGAGATTATCCCCGATTGCCATCATGCGCGTAGCGTCGCCAATCTTGGTAGTCTTTTTGGTCACTGGGTCAAAGACAGCGCAACAAGGCATTTCATCATACGAATAGGTGGTATAGTTATAAGTACCATTGGTAAGCACATAGATATGTCCATTGGCTTCCTGAATGCCTACGGGATTGGTCAATGTCTCGATGGCTTCAGCTTTCTCAAACGTATTGACATCAATAGCCGAGATGGTCTTTCCTGTTCCCCAACCAGAGTTTACGCAATACAACTTGTTTTCATAACAAATAATTTCCTCTGGATTGGCGTCAACCTTCACGCTTTTCTCGAATGCCAATGTCTTGGCATCAAATCGAGCCACAAATCCACCATAACAAGTGACATAGATTTTACCGTCGTGGGCAACCAAGTAACGTGGCTCTCCCAATGTTTCAAATTGAGTATAACGAGCCTTCTCTACACCAGAGCCACTCAATCGAAGCAACACCTTAGACATATTGACAACGATATAGATATCACCGTCATACGTTATCATGTCGTTGGCAGTATCGCCCAATTTCGTACCATTCTGTGCCGTATAGATATCGTTCACATAGGTAGTGTCTTGCGATGGGTCAACAAAGAACAAATGAGAATTGTTGCTTCCCATTGCTCCTTCTGTCAATACGAAACCACGATATTTGGGCAACATTACTTTTGCCCCTTCATTCCATGACGAGTCATCATCATCATTACTACATGAGGTAAAACCCGCCGTTAACATTAAGCCGCACAAGGCAGCTAAAAAAATACTTTTTAATTTTAACATGATGTATTATTATTAAGAAAAATCGTTCCAAAAACTATAGTTTCACTACCACTCCTACTCTCCAGTTTCTACCTGGCATGGGATAGTATCTCACTACTTCATATTGCTCATCGGTTAAGTTGACAATGCTGGCTGTCAACATGAAAATGCAATGACGCAACTTTATTTCTCTCGACAACGTCAGGGTATGTTCCCAATAGGCATGCAGACGATATTCATCCGTATGGATATTGTTGGAATAGCGTTCGCCACATCCCATCACGCTATAACCCACGTTTGCCCAAGGGGTTTTAAGAATGACAGATACATTCCCACTGTGCTTGGGCGTATAAGGAATCTGCTCGTTGTTTCCCGATTTATCCAATGCCTCCTGCAACGTATATGAGGCAAGTATCTGGGCATTCACTTTGGGAAGGATAGGTAAATCAGAACCGATGGTAAAGCCTAATCCCTTAATGTCAACCTTCCCGTAGTTCACCATCTTCCACACGTATGTAGAAGGAAACGCCACTATTTTGTCTTTCACATGGTTATAATACGCATCCACCGTCACGTAAATGCGGAAGGAAGAAGAGAAAGGATGTTCCCATGTCAGTCCCACATTGTATTCCATCGCCTTCTCTGGGCGCAACTGGTTATTGCCCAACCGTTGGTAATACAAATCATTGAAGGAGGGCAATCGGAACGTGCTTTTCGCCATGAGTCTGACAAACAACGACTCATCATTCAACAAACGATAAGACAACGACAAAGTTGGCGACAATCTACTTCTGTCATCGGGAGCATTCCCCTTTTTTACGTGTTCTTTTGTCACTGTTCCCAACACGTAGCCATTTGCCGTAAGTCTTTCTCCGCTATATCGAAAAGACAATGCTGTAAGCGACGTGAATCTGACGGGTTGCATCCCCATTTCAAAGTTGTTGTGCAACTTATTTACCACGATGTCTTCCGCCAAGGCGAGTGTCCAGTGACTTGTCAGTTTCCATCCCAATGTAGCCGAGGCATAATACTCTTGTTGGCGATTGATGTCAGTCTGTTTGCCTCCTTCGTATTTCAAGTTCACGTCTTCATACCGATCCCACGCATAGTTGTATTTCAATCGTGTTCGCAGTTCCCAACGCTCTGCAAACCTGCGTTTGTATTCTGCTTGCGCAAAGAAATTCTTGTTCCATAATCTCTCTTTGGCATCGGTATTGTACAAGATGACAACGCCTGGCAATCCCTGTTCTGATTGGTAATAGGCAGCCTTGGCTTGCAACTCACTCTGGTCACGGAAGGTGTGATACAGGTTCACTTCTCCCTGCACACTCTCTACATCAGAATTATATCGTTTCTCCCGTGTTTTCAGATACCCATTTTTCAACGTAAAGGGATAGACACCATCCGCACGCATATATGACAAATGACTGGCAAGTGATGTCTCACTCCCCAACTTCTGCCAATATGAAACCGAAGGGTTAACCCAACCGAAGGAGCCACCTCGCAAAGAAGCATGAACGGAATAAGAACGTTGGTCCAAGGTGGGACTTTGCGTTTGTATTGACAACACTCCAGCCGAAGCATAATGCCTTGCGCTCTGCATGATGTCATCTACCTGACCAATAGATAACGACAATTGTGAGAGGTTCTCCGTGGTGTACCTGCTGATATCCACTTGACCAGCCTGTGCATTGCCCACGGCTATCCCATCATAACTCACTAAGGTATGATGAGCCCCCAAGTTTCTCACCGACACCGTCTTCAATCCACCAATGCCACCATAGTCGCGCACACTCGTACCAGCAAATTTTTTCACGGCATCAGCCAACGAGACAATTCCCAACGATGTGAGTTGCTCTTGCCTCATCACTTGGGTGGGAGTGACAGCCAAGACATTGTCATTCACTTGACGTGAACGCACCTCCACCTCATCTATCGTATGCACTTTGCTTACAATAGAATCTGTCTGCGCATATCCCCCATGAGATATGGTCAGCACGACAGCCAATATGGATATGATACGATTTGTCATCTTATCACCTCATCGTTTCGTGTCACGATTAGCACGTAGAATCATTGTCTTAAAAGCATTTCCCAACCTTCCGCGAGATTGAAAAACAAACATGCAATGGCAGGTCTTCTGACTTATAGTCCGAGTACAAACGCCTTCCCGATATGCTCAGTGGCTCTCTGTTTGCCTCACATAAGGACTACTCACAGCAGCGGGACTGTCTGGGACTCTCACCCAATTCCCTTTTTAATCAAGTATATGAACCAATTACGTCTGCAAAGGTACAAATAAACAATGACAACACCAAAAAAAAACTCTTTCTAATTGGTTCACCATGCAAGAAACCATCGGTCACCATATAAGAAACCATCGGTTACATGCATAGTGACCGATGGTTTCTTATATGGTGACCAATTGAGAATGAAATCACCCAAAGGGCAGAAATTACATTATAAGTCTATCTTATAACCTACGGTAAGCATGAAGATACTATTCTTCATCTTCCTGTCGGCAATCAACTCATCCTTATTGACATTAGTGAGACCAAGCATATATCGTGCGTCTAACACGACATGACCGTCGAACTCGTAAGACAAGCCAAACGGGATAGAAAGGTCTATCGTATTGCAATCGTCCAGATAATTATCAGATAGTGGCAACACCACATTTGCATCCTCAATGATACCCTTCATCTTGGCATTGGTCATAAATCCAACTTGCAAACCCGTCTTAACGGCTAATCCTTTATAAAGATATACGTTGACAACAAGTGGCACGTTGATATACCCCAATTCTATCTTCACGTCCTTAATGGCACCGGCAGCATTGTGATAATCTTTCCATTTACCACCTTGCAACGAGTAGTTTAAACCAGCCGCCAAACCTACCATGTCTGTCAACTGATACTCAAGTTCTCCTCCAAACAACACTCCAGGAAAAACCTTACTGTCTAAATCCACATCCTCAAAGACAGGCATCTTGGGCATATTGGTAAGATTGGCAAACAAAGCACCAGTCTTAGGTTGCAAACTCAATGTTCCTTCACGATATTGTGCGCTTGCATTCAACGATGCAATTATGGCAAAAGCCAAAAAGAGTACCTTTTTCATCATGTTATCAATTAGTTATTACGATGCAAAATTACAACTTATTTTTGAAATAATCGTGAAACATCAAGATAATTCTATAAATAGAAACAAGTAATTACAAATATCTTCTGTCATTTTTGTTGATTATCAACATTTTTGTTTATCTTTGCGGTACATAAGAAGAAACTCTATGAACATTTTTAACTAATATCTAACAAAACCATGACAACAGTATCCGTTATTATCCTGTGTATCGTGCTCGCCGTGTTATTCTATGTGTTTAACACCCAACGCGAATTGGTTCGCCTTGACGAACTATGTAAGAACGCATTCAGTCAGATAGCCGTGCAACTCAATTCCCGTTGGGACGCAGTACTGGCTCTTGCCAAGATGGCTGCCCAATACTCCAAGCACGAGTCGGAAACCATCATCAAGACCATTCAAGCCCGCAGGATGGACGGACAGGTAAAGACTGCCGCCGAAGTGAATGAGCAACAAGGTGCCTTTGCGCAAGTGCTTGGCAGATTGATTGCCGTAGGTGAAGCCTATCCTGAACTGAAAGCCAATGAGCAATTCTCAAAGACAATGGACGGAATCAACAGATATGAGGAACTGGTGCGCCAGAGTCGTATGGTCTATAACGACACTGCCACAAAGATGAACCGCATGGTGCGCCAATGGCCCTCATCCATCGTTGCATCGTTGTTGCATTTCGGAGAACGGGAATACCTAACCGTTGACGAAGAGAAGAAATCGGCTTACCCAAACCTTGATGACGTATTCAACACCAAGAATGAACAAGCTCAAGCATAGGTTAGCATCCTTCGGCATCGTGGCATTGATGCTGATAGCATCGACCAACTCCCTCGCCAATCCTCATCTCAAAGACTTGAACATCCGTGTGGAACTGGCTGACAACGGTGACGCTCGCATCACGGAAAAGAGAAGCATGGAGATAGACTCGGAGGGTACGGAATGTTACATTGTCATTGACAACCTCAATGGCAGTGAAGTGAAAGACTTGGGCGTAACCGACGAGACGGGATTGGTGTACAGAAACGTGGGTGAATGGGATGTGGACATGAGTCGTGAGTGGAAAGCGGGTAAGTGTGGCATCGTTTACAAGAGTGATGGCTATGAACTGTGCTGGGGACTTGGCAATGAAGGTTCACGGGAATACTCTACCAGTTATACCGTGACACAACTCGTGAAAGCATACGATGATGCTGACGGCTTTAACTATATGTTTGTGGCAGAGGATTTATCTCCTGCTCCCGACCACGTAAAGGTGACCATTGTCAAGCCAGGCACCCCATTTATTCCCGACACCGTTGGCGTTTGGGCATTTCGCTATTACGGAACGGTCATGGTAGAAGACAGTGCCATCGTAGCAGAGACATCAGAGCCGTTTACATCAGGCAGTGCCATGATTGTGATGGCTCGTTTTCCCAAAGGAATGTTTCACCCCACTGACCAGCGACAAGGTAGTTTTGACCAATTGCGTGAACAGGCTTTTGAAGGCAGCGACTACGTTGTTAGCATAGACAATCGTACTTGGTGGGAAATATTGAAAGACAATATAGAATTATTGTTCTTCCTCTCGTTCATTGGCCTTACCATGTTGTCTCCCTTGTTGTATATTATATATAGGTGGTGGAAGACACGAAAGTTTCGCAAGCAATTGGAAAAAGAACTTACGTGGTATAGGGACATTCCTTATCAAGGTAATCTGCAACATGCCAACAGCGTTTGTCACGCCATTGGCTACGGCAGTTACTATGATACAAAAAACCTACTGAGTGCGTACATCATGCGTATGTTGTATAGAGGCGAACTGGAAGTGAAAGTAATTCTCGACCCTAATTCGGGCAAGACCAAACAATATATGGGCATTGGTCAACCTCATGCCATTGATACGAGCAATGCCGATAGCAGATTGGAAAACAAACTCTATAACATATTCAGCAAAGCTGCTGGAGACGACAGGCTTCTTCAACCGAAGGAATTGGAGAAATGGATGGGCAGTAACTGGAAGAGCTTGGAGGGGTTTGTCAAACAACTCAAACCCAACATGAGTTTAGACGACTGCCAAAGAGAGATAGAAGAGGTAAAGCAATTGGCAGGATTGAGGAAATACCTCAAAGACTTTACGCTCGTCAACGAAAGACACGTGAAGGAAGTAGCTCTCTGGAAAGACTATTTGGTCTATGCCTCATTGTTTGGCATTGCCGAACAAGTGATGAAAGACATGCAAGCCATCAATCCAGAGTTTTTCAAGATGGACAAGATGGCACAGCAAATGGCTGACAGTACGATCATCCTTATCCCCAACCTCTCGAACGCCACCTTGAATGGAACGCAAAGGGTAAAACAAAGAATTGAAGAAAGACAAGCAAGAGCCATGGGAGGCGGAGGCTCATCTTCCTGGGGAGGTGGCGGAGGCTTCTCTGGAGGCGGTCACGGTGGCGGTGTGAGATAACCAAATGGATAAGCCAATAAAAAACATCATGGGGTGTGCAAATATGACATACCCCATGATGTTATACTTTCTAAAACACAAGGATGATTATACGTTCTTGATGTAATTAACAATCCACTCACCTACTTCCTTGGTGCCATAATGAGCACCACCTTCCACTTGGATTTCAGGAGTACGGACATTGGCTTCAAGACTTGCATCCACAGCCTTGCGAATAAGCCCACCCTCTTCATTCAGGTTGAATTGCTCCAATAACATAGCGGCAGAAAGGATTTGTGCCAATGGATTAGCCAAGTTCATGCCAGCAGCCTGCGGCCAACTACCGTGAACAGGTTCAAACAAAGGAGTATGTTCGCCTAATGACGCAGAAGGTTGGAGTCCCATTGACCCCGTGATACAACTGGTCTCATCGGTGAGAATGTCGCCAAAGGTATTCTCCGTGACAATCACATCGAAGAATCGTGGTTCTGTAATCACACGCATCGAGGCATTGTCGATAAACATATAATCCACCGTTACCTCTGGATATTGTGGTTCCATCTCCTTGGCAATCTGACGCCAAAGACGACTGGAAGCGAGGACATTGGCTTTATCCACTACCGTGAGGTGCTTTTTGCGTTTCATGGCATACTCAAAAGATACATTCAAGATACGCTCTATCTCATGACGATAATAGATGTCCGTATCGTATGCCTTGTCATTGTCTTGATACTTCTCGCCGAAATACATACCACCCGTCAGTTCACGTATCACGATGAAGTCGGCTCCACGCAGCAATTCGTCTTTCAAAGGACTCTTATGTATCAGGCAATCGAAAGTGGCAACAGGACGGATATTGGCAAACAATCCCAACTTCTTGCGCATGGCGAGCAATCCCTGTTCGGGACGAACTTTTGCCGTTGGGTCATTGTCGAAGCGTAAGTCACCTACGGCGGCAAACAACACGGCATCAGCATTCATACACGTTTGGAATGTCTCTTCGGGAAAAGGATCGCCTACTTCGTCTATGGCATGAGCTCCACAGATAGCCTCATCATAAGTAAAATCATGTCCGAACTTCTCGGCAATGGCATCAAGCACAGCCAAACCTTGTTTCATTACCTCTGGTCCTATCCCATCACCTGGGAGAACAGCTATTTTTAAATTCATATTATATTTATTAATGTGGTAAAATTGATATTATCAGTTTATTCAGAGGAAGCGTTGGTCATTTCCGACTCAAACATATTCAGCATCTTAAACGTTGCCTTGATGGCAGCTTCCGTCTGGTCTGCATCCAATCCTCGTGTACGAATCACCTTGCCATTGTTGTTCCATGTAATGATGGTTTGCACCAAAGCATCAGTACGACCGCCAGGCGGAATGCTCACCGTATAGTTAGCCAAGATGGGGAACGTGCGATTGAGATTATACTTGTAAATCTTGCGTAACGCTTTCACAAAGGCATCATACTGACCGTCTCCCGTGGAATCGGCAGCATATTCCTGACCGTTGATTTCCACCTTGATAGAAGCAAGAGGTTTCAATCCGTATGACGTACAAACCATGTAACTCAACAATCGAACCTTATCCTCGGGTACAGAGTGTTTGAGCACGTCGCTCACGATATAGGGCAGGTCTTCTTGTGTAACCAATTCCTTTCTGTCTCCCAACTCAGTGATTCTCTCCGTCACCTTCTTGGTTTGTTCTGGCGTGAGTTCAAGTCCTAATTCTTGCAGATTTTTGGCAATGTTCGCTTTGCCTGAGTTTTTGCCCAACGCATATTCCCTTTTGCGTCCGAATCGTTCGGGAACCAATTGGTTGCAATAGAGATTGTCCTTATTGTCACCATCAGCATGTACACCAGCTACCTGCGTAAAGACACTCTCACCTACGATAGGCACATTGGGAGCAATGGCAATGCCACTATACCCCTCTACTAATCTGCTAATGGCATTGAGCTTGTCTTCCTTGATATTAGTACGGGCATTGAAATGGTCTTTAAGAATCACCTGTACGCTTGCCAACGGTGCATTTCCACAACGTTCTCCCAACCCGTTTACAGTGACATGCAAGCCCTTGCAACCACATAGCACGGCTGCCAAGGAATTAGACACAGCCAGGTCGTAATCATTGTGAGCATGGAAGTCGAAATGCTTATTGGGATAACGCTTCACCATCTTACGCATAAACTCGATACACTGCAACGGGTGCATGATGCCCAATGTATCTGGAAGCATGAAACGCTTGATACTTGTCTGCGTGAGAACGTCCATCACCTGATAAACATAGTCAATAGAATCAGTCATACCATTGCTCCAGTCCTCTAAGTATAGGTTCACGTCCATACCCTGCATGTCGGCATACTCAATACATTGCACAATGTCAGCTATATGCTCTTCCGGAGTCTTTTCCAACTGTTGTTGGCAATGTTTGAGCGAACCTTTTGCCAACAGATTGACCACTTGGCAACCACAGTCACGTATCCAATCAATGGAACGACAACCATCGACAAACCCCAATACCTCTACACGATCAAGCTTGTCAACGCTCTCCGCATACCTGCAAATCATCTTGACGGCATCTTTCTCGCCATCGGAGACACGTGCAGAAGCCACTTCGATACGGTCCACATTCACCTCGCTCAATAAGTTGCGAGCAATCATCAACTTCTCATGAGGCAGGAACGATACGCCGCTGGTTTGCTCACCATCGCGCAACGTGCAATCCATGATTTCCACGAAGGGTTGTCGCAATTGTCCTTGATTTACAGGTTCTGTCTTTCCCATGCCTCTGTCTTATCTTTATTCTGAACGAGATAATCTATATCGTCCAAGCCATTCATCAGACAATGTTTCTTGTAAGCATTGATTTCAAAATGCTCACTGTTTCCCGTCTTTTTATTGGTAACGGTCTGATTCGGCAGGTCAACTTCCACTTCCGTTGCATGGTCTTCAGCAATGGATTGGAACAATTCTTGAAGGAAAGGCTCGCTCACCACGACGGGCAAGACAAAATTGTTCAGTTCGTTATTCTTATGAATATCAGCGAAAAAAGAACTGATGACCACTCGGAAGCCGTAACCGGCGATAGCCCATGCTGCATGTTCACGACTGGAACCAGAACCGAAATTCTTGCCAGCCACCAATATCACGCCCGAATAAGAAGGGTCGTTGAGTACAAAGTCTTTCTTTGGTGAACCGTCAGGATGATATCTCCAATCACGAAAAAGGTTGTCTCCCATACCCTCCTTGTCGGTTGCCTTGAGGAAACGGGCTGGGATAATCTGGTCGGTATCTACATTCTCCAATGGAAGAGGAATACAAGTAGAAGTGATAATATTGAATTTCTGTTTCATTGCTTGAAGTTTTTAAGATTAGATGAAATCACGAGGATCGGTTATCTTTCCCGTTATGGCAGCAGCAGCCGCAACCAACGGACTTGCCAAAATGGTTTTGGAACCTGGTCCTTGACGACCTTCAAAGTTTCTGTTGCTTGTAGATACACAATATTTACCTGCCGGTACTTTATCGTCATTCATGGCAAGACAAGCAGAACATCCAGGTTGACGAATCTCAAAACCTGCTGCCTCTAATATCTTGTCTAATCCTTCTTGCCGAATCTGGCGGTCAACAGCCCAACTACCTGGCACTAACCATGCAACCACGTTTTCCGCCTTGTGTTTACCTGCCACCAAACTGGCGAAGGCACGGAAGTCTTCGATACGTCCATTGGTACAGGCACCTAAGAATACGTAATCAATGGGGTGTCCCAACAATTTCTCTCCGGGATGGAATCCCATATAATCCAAACTTTTTTGGAAAGAAGCCTTTCCTGCGTCGGATATTTCTGATAACGTAGGAATATGCTCTGTAATACCAATACCCATCCCAGGATTGGTACCATACGTGATACGTGGTTCTATATCGGAAGCATGAAACTCCAATTCCTTATCAAACACTGCATCATCGCCACTTTTCAGTGTTTTCCAATAAGCCAATGCTTGATTCCATTCCTCACCCTTTGGTGCGTATTCCTTACCTTGAATATAAGCAAAAGTGGTTTCATCAGGAGCTACAAATCCACCGCGTGCTCCCATTTCTATGGAAAGATTACAAAGCGTCAGCCTTCCTTCCATAGACATTTCGCGAACAGCCTGACCACTGTATTCCACGAAATATCCCGTTGCACCCGACGTGGTGAGCTGACTCATCAGATAAAGTGCCACATCCTTTGCAGTAACACCCTTATTCAGCGAGCCATGAATGCTGATACGCATCGATTTAGGCTTCTGTTGCAAGATACATTGCGAAGCCATGACCATCTCCACCTCAGATGTTCCAATACCAAACGCAACGGCTCCCATTGCGCCGTGAGTAGAAGTGTGGGAATCACCACAGACGATGGTCATACCAGGAAGAGAAAGTCCTTTCTCGGGTCCTACCACATGAATAATCCCGTTGTCAGGAGTATTCATGGCATAATGCGTCAACCCAAAATCCTTGCAGTTTTGTGCCAACGTATCTACCTGCTTCTTCGAAACAGGGTCAACGATGGGCTTGTCTTGGTCGTGTGTTGGCGTATTATGGTCGGGCATACAATAAATCTTGTTCGGACGAAAACACGAGAGTCCTCGTTCACGCATTCCCGCAAAAGCCTGTGGCGACGTTACTTCGTGCACGTACAGACGATCTATATACAACTGTGTAGGACCGCCCTCAATGACTTGCACCACATGCTTATCCCAAATCTTATCAAACAATGTATTCATATTTATTTCCTAAATTTGTTGATACAATCAATATAAGCCTCTACCGAAGCTGTCACGATGTCGGTGTTGGCACCAAATCCATAATAAACTTGTCCGTCATATTCCACCTGCATGTGAACCTTACCCACGTCATCCGAACCTTTGCTGATGGCTTGGATAGTAAATTCCTTCATGGTCATTTGCTTGGAGATAATCTTTTTCAATGCCTTGATAGCGGCATCAACGGGACCATTTCCGGTAGAAGCAGCCTCAAACTTCTGTCCTGCCAAGTCGAGTCCGATACTTGCCACGCTTCTTACACCCATGCCTGTAGTCACTTGTAAGAAGTCGAGCTTTACGCCATGTGTATCTGCCGTATCTGCACCTGCCAGCATCAATACATCGGCATCGGTTACCTCTTTCTTCTGGTCTGCAAGTTTCAGGAACTTCTGATAAATCTTATCGAGCTTTGCCTCATTGTCCACATCCACACCGTTTACATGGAGACGATACTTGAGTGCTGCACGACCCGAACGAGCCGTCAATACAATTGAATTATCGTCCAAGCCAATGTCTTTCGGGTCAATGATTTCGTAGGTATGAACGTTTTTAAGAACACCATCCTGATGAATACCACTGGAATGGGCAAAAGCATTTCTGCCTACAATTGCCTTATTAGGCTGCACTGGCATATTCATCAAACTGGAAACCATCCTACTGATAGGATAGATTTTATTGGTATTGATATTGGTGTCTATGCCTAAGTGTTTGTGACACTTCAATATCATGGCTATTTCCTCCAACGAAGTGTTGCCCGCTCTCTCTCCAATGCCATTGACAGTCACTTCCACCTGACGGGCTCCGTTCATTACACCACAGAACGTGTTGGCAGTAGCCATTCCCAAGTCGTTGTGACAATGTGTGGAAATGATAGCCTTGTCTATACCGTCCACATGCTCCATCAAATACTTGATTTTATCGCCATATTCCTGTGGCAAGCAATAGCCCGTAGTGTCGGGAATATTAACCACGGTGGCTCCAGCCTTAATCACGGCTTCTACCACTTGTGCCAGATATTCGTTGTCTGTACGACCTGCATCCTCAGCATAGAACTCTACGTCTTCCACGTATTTCTTTGCATATTTCACGGCAGCCACCGCACGTTCGATGATTTCCTCACGCGTGGAATTAAACTTATATTTAATATGTGAATCCGAAGTGCCTATTCCCGTATGAATACGTTTATGCTTGGCATATTGCAGGGATTCTGCAGCAATGTCGATGTCTTTTTGCACGGCTCGTGTAAGGGCGCAAATCGTTGGCCATGTCACCGCCTTTGAAATCTCTATTACTGAACTGTAATCCCCTGGACTGGATATGGGGAAACCTGCCTCTATCACGTCCACACCCAATTGCTCCAGTTGTTTAGCCACCTGTATTTTTTCTACCGTGTTCAACTGGCAACCGGGAACTTGTTCTCCGTCTCGAAGCGTTGTGTCGAAGATAAATAATCTGTCACTCATCTTTTATGTTTGTATTAATTGTCATTCTTCAAGAAAAAAGCCTTTCACACTCATACGGAAGTGGAAAGGCTCTATATTTCTCTAACATAGCAAAAACTACATGCATACCCTATCACTTCCGACCACTTCTTGAAGTCGAATTCGAATAATAATGCTTAGTAGTTCACTATAATTGATTCTCATATCTTTATTTTTTGCGGCTGCAAAGATAATCATTTACAACGATACAAACAAATAATTTATCACTATTTTCGCTTATTATCTTACAAATTCTAACTTTTCGGTGGATTAATATGGTAAATTATCTGGCGGAGCCTCTCCAAATGGGTCATCATAACCATTCATTTTACTGCCCACAATCTCTCCTCCACCATTGGAAGGAGCCACTGGAGTGAAATAAGAATCTTCCGGATTCTGGAAACGGGTAAACTCTCCCTTGAAGTCTAACAGAATATCGCCCATGCCTCCCTTACGGTGCTTGGCTATAATCACTTGCGCCTTGCCGTGCAGGTCGTTTCCTTTCTCATCCTTAAAGATGCGATAATATTCCGGACGGTGGACAAACAAAACCAAGTCGGCATCTTGCTCAATGGCTCCCGACTCGCGGAGGTCGCTCAATTGTGGACGTTTGCCTTCCAATCCCTCACGATTCTCTACGGTACGGTTCAACTGCGACAGGGCAAGGATGGGAATGTTCAACTCCTTGGCAAGTCCCTTGAGCGAGCGGGATATGGTTGACACTTCTTCCTGACGGTTGCCAAAACGCATTCCGTTGGCGTTCATCAATTGCAGATAGTCTATCATAATCACCTTCACGCCTTTCTCTCGTACAAGTCTTCGAGCCTTCGTGCGCAATTCAAACACCGATAATCCTGGTGTATCATCTACATAGATAGGTGCTCCTGTGAGCTGGCGCAGATTCTTATCCAACCGTTCCCACTCGTCGGCGGTAAGCTGACCGTTTAGAATCTTGTTGCCCGGTATCTCGCAGACGTTTGACATCAATCGCTGTACCAACTGCACGTTACTCATTTCAAGAGAGAAGAAGGCAATAGGCTCACGATAATCTACCGCAATGTTCTTGGCAATGCTCAATGCAAGCGATGTCTTTCCCATGGCGGGGCGACCGGCGATAATCACCAAGTCGCTGGGTTGCCAACCAGAGGTTTTCTCATCCAACTTGGTATATCCCGACGGAACTCCCGTCAGACCTCCCTTATTGGCGGATGCTTTCTGCAAGGTTTCTACAGCCAAAGTAATTACGGGATCTATCTGGGTGTAGTCTTGCTTCATGTTTTTCTGGGAAATCTCAAACAGTTCTCCCTCTGCCTTCTGCATCACGGCATCTATGTCTAATGTCTCGTCGAAAGCATTGGTCTCTACCCTACTGGCAAACGAAATCAACTGTCGGGCAAGGAATTTCTGTGCCAAGATATGGGCATGGTATTCTATGTGAGCAGACGAAGCCACACGAGAACTCAGTTCGATAATGTATTCAGCACCACCAATGCTGTCTAACGTCCCTTCATGCTTGAGCTCTTCCACCACGGTCATGATGTCAACAGGTTTCTCATCCATGTTGAGCGTGCGTATGGCAAGGAAAATCTTCTGGTGGCGTGGCTCGTAAAAGGTTTCGGGGCGGATGATTTCAGACACAATAGAAAAAGCATCCTTGTCTATCATCAGCGCGCCCAGCACCATTCGCTCTATCTCCAACGCTTGCGGTTGTAGGTGTCCGTAAGTATTGTCGATAGGTGTTTGACCACCTCTCCGTATGTTGTTTGAGTTATTGTCAGGCATGTTACGAAAGATTAAATGAAATGGATTGCAAAATTACAAATAATCATCGTAACAAACAAATGGATGATGGAAAAAAAATTAGTATGGACACGTTGGTACGATGTTAAAGCCGAGCCTAAAAGATACGCAACGGCAGTGGGGCTTCACGCAGGCTTGGGAGCCTGCGCCCCACCGCCGTTGCGTATCTTTTAGGGATTAGTTGGGGGCTTTTTCACGTTTTTTGGGGAAGGATGCACTAATTTCTGACCACGGGGCGAACGCTCCGACCGAGGAGGCGGTAGTTGCAGTCCCAGTAGGCGCTGCCCGAACGGAAGAGGAGGTAGTAGGCGCTGCGCGAGCCGTCTGGATCCTGCGTAGATGACCAGTAGTAGCCGTCCTCGCCAGCGTAGTAGAGGTCACCGTTCCAGCGGCGGCCAGCGGCGGGCAGGAAGATGCTGTTGCCATTATTCTTGCTTGTGAATTTTAAGCCATCTACGCCATGGAGTGTCGTCCATTCTCTTGTACAATTATTAAATAACTCTTTTACATCATCAAGAGTTGGCATCACCCAGCTGCCACCCCATTTCATGCGAGCCACATCATATTTCGTACCGCTAATGTCTATACCCAATGAGGTATATCCATTATTATTATAGAAAAAGTATGTATCCACACTATAGTCCAACTTCGTACCTATTTCTCCCCATGCGAAATAGTCGCCATATTCCTCTGGCTTAGTAGCACCTATGTTGAAGCTTGCCCACTTCGTTCCGCTTGGTAAGCCGAGGTTAACAGCCTCGGGTTCCTTTTTAATGACGTTAGGATTGGGCACATGCGAACAGACGGCACGAATGCCATAGCCTACGTAACGAGATGTACCCACATCAAGAACTGATTTTCCATAGTTAAAAAAACTATATGCCGTGTTTTCATTGCTTGTGACACCTGTTCCCAACCAATACCAACCCCTACCTAATGAGTTGCTTATATATCCCCTTTCATTACACCATCCATTACCTGGCAGGAAGATGGTGTTGCCATTGATATTACTGGTGAAAAGATATCCCTTCACGCCGTTGACAGTGGACGATGTCACCGTACAATTGGCAAACAGTTCCTTGGCCTGTTCCTTGGTGGGCATACGCCAGTCGCTGCCCCATGCGGCAGTGGCGGCATCATACTCTGTACCGCAGATGTCTGAACCAATATCTATATATGCGCCGTTTTGGTAATATTGATACGTAGTGGTGGTGAAGACACCTTTTCTCCCCTGTGTCTCGCCCCACGCAAAATAATCGCCAAACTCCTCTGGCTTACTTGCACCGATGTTGCAGCTCGCCCAAAGTGTGCCACTGGGCAAGCCGAGGTCAACGTATATTTCCTTTGGTTTCGGAGAACGAACGGGGCGGATGGATAGACCAGTGTAGGGGGAAAAGGAGGCACCTGTTAACTCATTAAATTCAAAGTGAAATGTTTCCTGCGTAGATGTCCAGTAATCACCGTATTTGCCAGTGTTGAAGAGGTTGCCTTCCCAGCGGTAGCCTGCAGCAGGGAGGAATATACTGTTGCCGTTGACTTTGCTGGTGTATTTGCGGCCATACACACCATTGAATGTCGTCCATTCGCTTGTGCAATTATTTTTCAGCTCATTAACATCGGCATACGTCGGCATTCGCCAACCATCTCCCAACAACGCCGTTGCCACGTCGTATTGCGTTCCGCTGATGTCAGAGCCGATATCCACATAACTGCCATTCTTGTAATATTGGTAGTTGTTTTCACTATATTCACTCTTTGCCACCGTCTCGCCCCAAGCATAATAGTTGCCGTATTCCTCAGGGCTACTCGCACCAATGTTGCAACTTGACCATAACGTACCGCTGGGCAAGCCGAGGTCGATAGCCTCGCCTCCTCCTACATCACCAGCGTTTGTCTTACCAAGAATCCTGTTCACCACAGCCACGGCATCGCTGATATTCACGCTACCATCGTTGTTCACGTCATAGTGATAACCTTGCGCACTCGCACCCATGATTCCTAACCACAAGGTCGCGAAAAACATAAACATTCTTTTCATAAGCTCTGTATTTTTAAGATTCAATTATATCATTGGCAAATATACAAAAAAATTTATAAAAAGCAATATTTCAGAAGAAAAAAATTCACAATTCATAATTCACAATTCACACTTCATAATTCATAATTCACAATTCATAATTGATCTCGATTAATTTGTCACGATTGAGGGAAATGCCTACCGCATCTTTCCGTGCTGCAAGGCTATTTAACGGCAATGTTCCATTTAGCTGATGGTGCAGGATGTCACTTCTTAATCTTCAAAACCGGCATGATGTTGTTGAGCGGCTTTTCTGGCAGAGTGACAACAAGTGCATCGGTATTGCGAGTGAAGGCAACCTTACCATATCCCAAGAGCTCCACCTTACCAATTTTTCCTGTGAAGAGTTTAGAACCTTCAGCCAGCGCACGTACGCTGATGGTATGGTTGGCTGGCCATGCAAGCGCCGAAACGTATAGGTAACGTTCGGTTTGTGTGAAACGTATCTCGTCGGAACCGGCACGTGTATATTGACCGTCGTTGAATCCTTGGTTGTTTATCTTAATGTCGGAATCGGCTATCGGACCCTCACCAAAGATTGTCCACGGACGCGTCTTGACGATACTTTCCTTATTGATCTTCATCCATGCGCCAAACTCGTGCAATATTGCAAGTTCTTTCTCGTCGGGAGTACCATCGGCACGAAGTGGCACACTGAGTAACATGTTTCCATTTTTCGAAACGATATCTACAAGAAGTTTGGCAACAGTTGCCGCACTCTTATAGCCGTTACGTTCATATACCGACGTGTTGTAATGCCAGTCGCCAAGGCAGTTGCAGCACTGCCATGGTCGTTCCACGATTTTGTTTGGAGCTCCACGTTCTACATCCCATACGAGTGCATCCTTTTGATCTTCTTCGAGAATCTTGCCAAACACCACTGCTTGGTTCTTTCCGCCATGAAGTGCAGCACTATGGTTGTACATGTGGGTCGTAATTTTCATGCCGGCATCGCTAACAGGATAGAACGGTAGAATGGTGACATCGAAATAGAGGAGGTCTGGGTTGTAGCGGTTGATAGCATCGAGTGTGCGATTGTAGAAGTTGGTAATATACTGCTGCGTTGGCAGGTTGGCACCATTGCCCCACCCCCATTGGTTGTGGACAGCACGGTTGTTCCATGTGTCGGCAGAGAAGTCGTGGTCTTGTGCATAGAGTTTCTGTGGGTCGAGTCCGCGCCACCACTTCACACTTCCGTCGGCATTGAGCTTATAGCCATCTTCCTTTGTGAGCCATCCATCATACTTCACCCCGCGCAGCGGACCGCGAAGGTCGAACCGTCGGCTTGGTTCATACCATATCCAAGCATGGTCGGCATGGAACGAAATGCCGAATGGCAGTCCTGCCTTCTTGGCTGCAGCAGACCATTCACCGAGGATGTCGCGATGTGGACCTATTGCCATCGAGTTCCATTCTTGATACTTCGAGTCCCAAAGGTCGAAGTTGTCGTGGTGGTTGCCAAGAGCGAAGAAGTATTGTGCTCCAACTTCTTCCTTATAGAAGCGTACGAGTGCTTCAGGTGTCCAGTGCTCTGCCTTAAATAATGGCAGGATGTCTTTGAATCCAAATTGTGACGGATGACCGTAGTGGTCGCGGTGATAGTTGTACTTACCACTACCTTCCATATAGAGTTCACGTGCCATCCAGTCGCCCGACCCCTCCACGCATTGTGGTCCCCAGTGCGCCCAGATGCCGAACTTGGCATCGCGAAACCATTCGGGCACTTCGTAGGTGCGGAGTGACTGCCATGTAGGTGAGAACGGACCAGTTTGCATCGGTTCGTCTGTCTCGAGCACTGGTATCTGATAAGTTTGCGCTTGCATCATGACAGATGTAACTGTAATGCCAAGCATAAGAAATAGTTTGCGTGTATTCATTTTTAATACTTTCTTTATGATTCAGTTATATCATTGGCAAATATACAAAATTAATTTTTTATATAATCAGATTTCAGAAGAAAATATTTGAATTACCAGACACTGATTATTATGGACTCTAAAAGCGGGAAGCCGTGCCGATAAATGTCAGCCACGGCTTCCTGCTTGTGATTTCCTTAACTTTTATAATATTACAGCTGCCAGTCCTCTGTCTTTAAGCCTTCTATTCTACTGAAGTGCTTGGTATTGTGAGTCACTACGGCAAGACCGTTTTCGCGGGCTGTGATGCCGATGAGCAAGTCGAAATCCTCAATGGTTTGACCAATGGACTCCAGTCGAACCTTCTCACGGCTGAATGCGTCGGCAATATCATCGATGCCCACGGCATCGTAATAGTCTATCAGCAGCCGGGCCTTTGCCAATTCCTGCTGACGATAGCGGACGGGAGCATTGTACGCTCCATAGAGCAATTCGATGGCAGTGATGGCAGAGATACAGCATAGTTGGTTGTTCTCCACACAGAACTGGCGCACATGCTCGTTGCCGCGCAACTGCTCGATGCAGGTTGAAGTATCGAGAAGGTATTTCAGTTCGGCCATAACTTAGAATTTAGGATAGGTGTTCTTAGTACGTCCAGCACGTATCTGCGCCATGATTTCGTCGGTGGTGCGCTCGTCGTCAGCCCATCCACCGAAGAACAGGTCCATCTCCTTTGCCACGCGCTCACGGCGTGCGGTCTCGCTCTCGGTGACGCTTTCGGCCAAGCGGCGTGACAAAGCAAGACGCTCACTCGGCGAGAGGCGTTGGGCCTTTGCCCACAGATTATCTAATGATATGCCCATAATCGCTATGCTTTAATGTTACGAGTGCAAATTTACAAAAAGTTTTTTAATAACAGTGCGTTTAGTATAAAAAAGTAACACCATGACATGAAAAGTCAACATCATCGTTAGAGGAATCGATTAATGCCCGTTAAACTCCGAATTATTCTTACAAAAAAAATTCGTGGAAAATCTCGAATGAGATGTTAGGGAAGCTGAAACAATGGTTTTTCCGTGCAAAACAACTCGTTTTTTCACGTAACATATAGAGTTATGACCGTAACTATATACTTTACGAGCATAACTCTATATGTTAGCGAGCTAACTGAATATGTTTTTTATGCCCAAAAACACTGTTTTTCTGCATAAAAACAACAAAACAAAACGCATAAATATGCAATGGATTTTACAACTCGCTAATAATCAACCTATTACAAAACAAGGCAAAAACTGCCGTTTTTTGGAGCGACGGAGGAGTTGGTGAATAATATCGAAAACTGGAGAGCCCTTTTTATCACTTTTTATTGACAAAGCGATTCTGGGCGTTTGTTCTTGCCATGGATTTTTCATCAGAAATACTTTCATAAAATGATGGAGATTTGGTTTTTTATACTTATCTTTGCGATTGAATAACAAAATTACTACAACGATGATTATTTTTCCTTGCGCAAAAATAAACCTTGGACTCAACATCGTATCGAAACGGAAAGACGGTTACCATAACCTGGAAACCGTGTTTTACCCTATCCCCCTATACGATGCACTGGAAATCAAATACATGAATGATGAGTTTCCATCTGACGTGAGATGTGACTTGAAAGTTACGGGCAATGCCGTGGAATGTGACGAACAATCCAACCTGGTGGTAAAGGCTTACAACCTGTTGGCAAAAGACTTTGAGTTGCCTCGCATACATGCACACCTTTATAAAAAAATACCCTCTGAGGCTGGACTTGGTGGCGGTTCGAGCGATGCAGCATTTATGATTCGACTATTAGATGAACGAATGCGACTGAACATTGGCAATGCCGAAATGGAAAGATATGCGGCTAAATTGGGGGCTGATTGTGCTTTCTTCATTACGGCAGAGCCTTCTTACGCTACGGGCATCGGTGATATTCTGGCACCTGCAGACGGTCCGCACGGAAACTTACATGGGTATTATATTGCCATCGTCAAACCCAACGTTTCGGTATCTACTCGCGAAGCCTATCAGCTCATCACTCCCAAGCAACCGGAGAAATCGTGCAGGGACATCGTCAGACAACCCATCATCACTTGGAAAGACGAACTGACCAACGACTTTGAGGCTCCTGCTTTCAAGGCTCATCCCATTCTTGCCGACATCAAGGGTGAACTATATCATCAAGGGGCACTGTATGCACAAATGAGCGGAAGCGGAAGTGCGATGTTTGGCATCTTCAAGGAAAAGCCTACACATATAACAGACACTTTCAAGGAAATGTTTACGGAGGTGATGAAATTATAAAAGAACGCAAACCTTTACGCAATATTTTCCGAAAAAAACGAGAGAATCTTACATAATATTATATATCTTTGCATCAAAATAAAATTTAAAACAATATTACTCAAAAATTATCATGGAAAATTTAAAGTCTTTAAACAAACTTACGGCTCCTAAGAGCGTAATGCCAGAGAAAATCATTCAGTTTGGTGAAGGTAACTTCCTGCGTGCTTTTGTTGATTGGATTATTTGGAACATGGACCAAAAGACCAACTTCAACGGTAGCGTGGTAGTGGTACAACCCATCGAAAGAGGTATGGCAGACTGGCTCAACGGACAAGACTGTCTCTATCACGTAAACCTGCAAGGTAGATTAAACGGCGAGGCCGTGAATACATTGGAGAGAATCGACGTGATTAGCCGTGCACTGAACCCATATTCACAGAACGCAGCTTTCATGGCTTTGGCAGAACAGCCAGAGATTCGTTTTGTGATTTCTAATACCACTGAGGCAGGTATCGCCTTCGATGACACCTGCAAGTTTACAGATGCTCCCGCCTCTTCTTATCCTGGAAAGTTGGTACAATTGCTCTATCGTCGTTTCAAGACTTTCAACGGTGATCCTAAGAAGGGATTGATCATCATGCCTTGTGAGTTGATTTTCTTAAACGGACATCATCTGAAGGATTGCATCTACAAGTATATCGAATTGTGGAAAGAAGACTTAGGTGCTGACTATGAGGCATTCAAGGAGTGGTTTACAAAATACAACTACGTTTGCGCTACATTGGTTGACCGCATCGTTCCCGGCTTCCCACGTAAGGAAATCGCTCAAATCCAAGAAAAGATTGGTTACAAGGATAACCTCGTAGTACAAGCTGAGATTTTCCACCTCTGGGTAATCGAGAAAGCTGAGAACATGACTTGCGAAGAACTGCGTGCCGAGTTCCCAGCAGAGAAGGCAGGCTTGCACGTACTGATTGCAGAAAGCGAGAAACCATATCACGAGCGCAAGGTAACCTTGCTGAACGGTCCTCATACGGTGCTCTCTCCAGTAACATATCTGAGTGGCGTAGATATCGTTCGCGATGCTTGCAACCACGAGGTGCTGGGTAAGTACATCCACAAGGTACAGTTTGAGGAACTGATGGAGACACTCAACCTCCCAATGGATGAACTGAAGCAATTTGCCGCTGACGTATTGGAGCGTTTCAACAACCCATTCGTTGATCATCAAGTGACGAGCATCATGCTCAACTCATTCCCCAAGTTCCAAGCTCGCGACCTGCCAGGAGTGAAGACTTACTTGGAAAGAAAAGGCGAACTTCCACAAGGTTTGGTATTCGGTCTCGCTGCCATCATTACATATTATAAAGGTGGAAAACGTGCCGACGGTGCCGAAATCGTTCCTAACGACGACCAGAAGATTATGGACTTACTCAAGGAGTTGTGGGCAACAGGTGACACGCAGAAGGTTACAGATGGCGTTCTCGGTGCAGAGTTCATCTGGGGCGAAGACTTACACAACGTAGCCGGTCTCGCAGAGCTTGTAAAGAAAGACCTCGATCTCATCCAAGAAAAGGGTATGCTTGAGGCTGTGAAGACGATACTCTAACAAAAAAGCTGCCAATCGGCAGCTTTTTTAGTAGTGAGTGGTGTGAGGTGAGAAATGAGAGGTGAGAGGTAAGGGGTGAGAGATATGTCCTCCAATAGTAAAACTATTCTCTCACCTCTCACCCCTCACCTCTCACTCCTCTTTATCCTCTTATAATACTCTCTTAGCTCTCCTTTAGAAATACCAAGAGCCAATAATGAATCAAGGTCTTCCCTTGCTTCCTTGTGTTTGCCCAATCGCAACCTGATTTCCACCCTATTCAGCAAGTAGTCTGTTTGCTGAGGGTCACGTTTTAGGGCTTCTGAGTAATCATATTCCGCCAATTCCAACATATTTCGTTCTAACTCCATACCTGCACGGGCAGCGTAAGCGACGGCACTATCGGGGAATTGATTACATAGACGATTCAATTGGTCGTAAGCTTCTGTGTAATGCTTGTCTTTTTGGTTGAGCAAAGCAAGACCTAATTGTCCCTCAAAATTCCCAGGTACCAGCAAGAGAAGATTCTCATAATCGAGACGGGCGAAATTATACCGCCCTAATTTCTCATTCACAAAGGCACGGAAATACAATGCTGCGATATTGGTAGGATGAGTTTTTAAAACGATATCATATTCGTCTTTTGCCTTTCTCCATTCTTCAAGCTGGATATTCCAACCAGCTTTCTTCAATCTCAGGTCGATGGAATCGGGATGAAAAGACAATTCATTAGAAGCGTTCTTTAGGGAGTCACGCAATTGCTGTTTGGTTTGAGCTATACAATTCAAGCCAACACTTATCAATAACAAAAAGAAATATTTACGCATCCTGAAAACAAAATATGGGGGCATATATTCATACGCCCCCACTATCATTAGTAATTAATTGTTAATACTTCCACCTACAATGTCGAGCAATTCACTTGTAATAGCTTGCTGACGACTCTTATTATACTGCAAATTGAGTTCACGCAACAATTCATCAGCATTGTCAGTAGCCGTCTGCATAGCCACCATACGAGCAGCATGTTCAGAGGCATTAGAATCAAGCAATGCGGTATAAAGCATCAAATGGGCAAGCTTGGGTAACAGTAATCCAAGAACGGTATCCATGTCTGGCTCCACGATAAAATTATCGTTGAGCGGTTTCACGTTTTCTTGTTCTCTTGCTTGCTCACGCTCACGTTCCCTTCGTTTCAGATATTCCTGTGATTCCTTGGTAGCGAGCGTGGATGACAAATCACGTTCCTTGTCTCGCTCCAATTCCTCCGTTATATCTATGGGTAAGAATGTACTACGAGTAAGCACCTGCGAACCAGCACTTTTGAAATGATGGTAGAACAATTCCACGCGATCCAACTCACCATACAAGAATTTGGTGCCAAGTTCCATCGCAATGTCAATACACTGATGGATATTGGGCTTGTCTGCCAAGTCAGAAAAATCTCCGGCGATAGGATAGCCTAATTTGGATGCTTTCTCTGCCACTTTCCGCCCGATGGGATAGACTACGATGTTTTCTTTACCAAGATGTTCATACTCTTTCATTGCTTGCATCATCAGCTTGATGACATTAGCATTGAAGCCTCCACAAAGTGAACTATTGGAACTATAGACAATCAAGGCCACACGCTTCACGGGACGTTCCATGCTAAACACCGTCTGAGCATCAGCTTCACTGGCAAGAAACGTCTTGAGGATATGTTCGAGCATGTTCTCGTAAGGAAGCATATTCTCTATCATCACTTGTGCATGATGCAACTTGCTGGACGCAACCATCTTCATGGCACTCGTAATCTTACGGGTGCTATTCACAGAAGCAATCCTACCTTTAATTTCTTTTAATGAAGGCATAGTATATTAATCATGAGTGAATATTAGGCATAAGTGCCAGCAATATCAGCCATTATCTTTTCGATGGCATCGGTAGTAGCGTCGTCAATCTTACCATTTCCTAACGTCTCGATAATCTCTGGATGAGCATTGCGCACTTTCTCAAGGAAAGCATCCTGACACTCGCGCACCTTTTCGATAGGTACGTTACGCATCAGTCCGTGTACGCCACAATAAAGAATGGCAATCTGCTCGCCCACAGGCATTGGAGAATATTGAGGTTGGATAAGAAGTTGATTGTTCTTTCTACCACGGTCGAGAGTCATTGCCGTCACAGCATCCATGTCACTGGAGAACTTAGAGAATGCCTCCAACTCACGATACTGTGCTTGGTCAATCTTCAGCGTACCTGCCACTTTCTTCATAGACTTGATCTGGGCAGAACCACCCACACGACTCACTGAGATACCTACGTTAATGGCTGGACGGAAACCTTGGTTGAACAAATCCGACTCCAGGTAAATCTGTCCATCGGTGATAGAAATCACATTCGTAGGAATATAAGCAGATACGTCGCCAGCCTGTGTCTCAATGATAGGAAGAGCAGTAAGAGAACCACCTCCCTTTACATGACCTTTCATACATTCAGGCAGGTCGTTCATCTGTTCTGCCACTTCTTGTTGTTCGTTGATTTTAGCCGCACGCTCCAACAGACGTGAATGAAGATAGAACACGTCACCAGGATAAGCCTCACGACCAGATGGACGACGCAAGATCAGTGACACCTCACGATAAGCGACAGCCTGCTTAGACAGGTCATCATAAACCACCAATGCCGCATGTCCACGGTCACGGAAATACTCACCAATAGCAGCACCCGCAAATGGAGCATAATACTGCATGGCAGCAGGGTCGGCAGCCGTAGCACTTACGATAATGGTATAAGGCAAGGCACCATGCTCCTTCAAGTTTTGAACAAGAGCAGCAACGGTAGAAGCTTTCTGACCGATAGCCACGTAGATGCAATAAACAGGTTTACCTGCTTCGTAGAAACTCTTTTGATTGATAATGGCATCCACCGCAATGGCAGTCTTACCCGTTTGGCGGTCGCCAATAATAAGCTCACGCTGACCGCGACCGATAGGAATCATCGAATCGACGGCCTTCAAGCCCGTCTGCAAAGGCTCTTTCACAGGCTGACGATAAATCACACCTGGAGCCTTGCGGTCGAGTGGCATTTCAAAAGCACCAGTAAGGTCGATGTCACCTTTGCCATCGATGGCTTGTCCCAGAGGGTTGATGACACGTCCCAACATATTGTCGTTAACGAGAATCGACGCAATACGGTGGGTACGCTTCACTACCTGTCCCTCCTTGATACCAGCCGTAGAACCCAGAAGCACACAACCCACGTTGTCTTCCTCCAAGTTCATCACGATAGCCATCGTGCCATTTTCAAACTCCAACAACTCGTTAGCCTCGGCATTGCGAAGTCCGTAGATACGAGCCACACCATCACTCACTTGGAGTACGGTACCCACCTCATCAAACTTCGCCTGATTGCTAATGCCTTGCAATTGCTGAAGCAACACCTCCGACACTTCGCTTGGTTTTATTTTGTCTGACATTTCTTTTTTCTTTTTTTTATTATCCTGGGAATGCAGTAATACTTTATAAGAATACTTCTGCAAGCCCTATGGTTTATTTCTTCAATGTGGATAAGATGGAATTGAGCTTCGTCTTCACGCTCGCATCCATTCTATAAGTATCATATTCGAGAATAAACCCACCGATTATCTCAGGATCCACCTCGGTTTGAAACTCCACAGTTCCTTGAGTCTTCGTCTCCACCATTCGCTTCATCTTCGTCTCTGTTTCAGGAGATACGGCGGTGGCGGTGATAAGTCTTCCTCGGGTGATGTTCTTCTGTTGACGATAGAGTGCAACAAACGAATTAGCCATCAGTTGCAAGGTTTTCTCCCTGCCCTCATCGAGAACCAATTGCAGGAAACGTTTAGTCAGCTCTGTGGGTTTCTGTCCGCAAGCCGTTTCAAGCAGTTTCCTCTTTTGTTCTTTGGCGAGCATAGGATTGTCGATGGTGAATCGCAACTGTGGCACGTTTATATACGATGCTGCCAATGTCTGCATATCTGCATACACCTGACTGTCGCATTTCATTGCCGTAGCACTCTTCAGAAGCGCACGTGCGTACCTAACCGATATTACACCAAAATCCATAAGCTACGCTCGTTAGTTAATCGTTTTCTTGTCAACAGCTACCTCATCCAGCAGTCTCTCTATCAAATCCATCTGCTTCTTGTCGGAAGAAAGTTGTTGGCGCACCACCTTCTCGGCAATCTGGACACTGAGTTGAGCCACTTGAGAACGAATGTCACGAATGGCATTCTGTTTCTCCGCCTCAATCTCTGCCCTTGCTTCCGTCAGTAGTCGGGCGCCTTCTTCTCTTGCTTTTCCTTGAGCTTTCTCAACGATGGCATCGCGAGTTAGCGTAGCTTCTTTCAATATCTGCGCTTGTTTCTCGCGAGCTTCCTGCAAAATGGATTCACCTTCTTTTTGAATATTGGCAAGCCGTTCGTTTGCCTCGTGAGCCTTACGCAGACTCTCGTCGATGTAAGCCTTGCGCTCAGCGACCATGTTCACTATGACGGGGAATCCCCACTTCCATAGAATGAACAGGACGATGAGGAACACAAGCCCCATCCAAAACAGCAAGCCACTTTCAGGAATCAATAAATCCATGTATCTCTGACTGTTGGATTAATGGACAATATTAAAGAACGATAGCCAATACGGCGATAATCACACCGAAGAGAGCCACACCCTCTACAAGAGCGGCAGCAACAATCATACTTGAACGGAGATCACCCATCTTTTCTGGTTGACGAGCCATGGCATCCATTGCCTGACCACCAATCTTACCAATTCCTATACCTGCACCGATAGCGGCTAAACCAGCGCCGATGGCAGCACCCATTTTTGCGATAGCAACATCTGCTAATAATAATGATAACATAATCTTAAAGTTTTTAATTGTTATTTGTTTATTAATTATAATTCTTATTTCAGCTTTTAAGCCTCATGCTCCTTGACGTGAGCAAGTGAGAGGAATATCGCACTCAGCATGGTGAACACCAATGCCTGAATGAAACATACAAGTACTTCGAGAAGCATCATGAAGACACTCATCGCAACACTGACAAACGTCATTGAAACGCCGGCAAAAGCGTTGATGCCCCACATGATGAAGATGATTGCAGCAAACGACAAGGCGATTGCATGACCTGCCATCATGTTGGCAAAAAGACGAATCATCAGCGCAAAAGGCTTGGTGAAAATACCAAAGAACTCAATAAATGGCATGATGGCTATTGGATAAGCCTTCAACCATGTAGGCACTTCTGGCCAGAATATCTCTTTCCAATATTCTTTCGTACCCGTGACGTTTACCACGATAAACGTACAAAGGGCGAGGAAGAACGTACAGGCAATGTTTCCCGTCAAGTTTCCGCCAAATGGTGGGAACGGGATGATACCCAAAATATTAGCCGTGAAGATAAAGAAGAAACACGTGAGCAGATAAGGCGCATACTTGGGTGCCTCATCGCCAAGAATACTCTTGATGACATCATCATATATGTACATGATAAACATGTGCATGAACCCCGTAAAGCCCTTGGGGGCAGGGTCGTCAATCTTATGTTTCTTGCACCAACGAGCTGGCAACAATACGCAGAGCAGCAATACGATAGCCACGATGAAGAGGAACACCACCGTCTTGGTTATAGACAAGTCGAATGGGCGTTTCTCTGTACCGTCAGGCATCAACTCCACGATTTTGTTTTCGTATGGTCCACTTGTGGCTATGCAAAGGTTAGTGCCCTCTGGTCCCTTTCGGTAAACGGGAGCTTCACCCTCCGCATGAGCTTCACCACCGCCATGATGTCCTTCCTCAAAATCACTGGAACAACCGAAGTACCAGCCGTTTGAGGTTTTCACGATGACAGGCAAGTGTATCACAATGGACTTATCACCAATATTGGTCACATGCCACTCGTAAGAGTCTTTGATATGTCCCCACAAAATGCCCTTTACATCCACTTGCGGTTTCTCATCCTGTGCACTCATGGGAGCAGCACAGATGAGCAGCAGGGTCAGCAAGAGCAAATGTCTGAGATATTTCATATCGTTCTATTAATGTAATTTGTTACGCTTTTCTACTTTGGCAAAATATACGCAATCCAAGATGAGCATGGCTACGTAATATGCCAGAAATATAAATGTGAAACTGAGCATCAGCCCTCGAATGGCTGGTCTTCCGTCGTAAGATGTAGCATTTCTGTTCACTATATAGTAAATCAAGATCACCAATACGGCTGCCATCATCCGCAAGGCAGGTGCGGCGAGATAGAATTTAGTGAGTGTGGAAGGAGAGTTTTTAGCTATCCCTTTCCATGAAGCTTGATAGGCTACACTCGTGAAGAAAGAGAAAGCAGCACTGATAAGAATGGCATAAAGCACAGATGTATTCCAGTAAGGAGAACCACCCAATATCAGCAGAGCCAGCAGTGAGATTCCCACCACTATCCACAAACTGAGTTTGTAATACCTATGCCCTAACTCATCTATCAGTTTCGCATCCATCTCATTCAGATTTGGTTACTTCCACACAGAGTGAAACTTGATTCTTCTTCACCTCTACGAATCCGCCAAGAATGCCCAACTCCACTTTTCCTTCCTTGGTGGTATATTCCACCTTGCCTTTTTCGAGCGAAGAAATGATTGGGGCATGGTCATTCAATATCTCGAACGAACCTAACGTACCTGGTACAAGCACGCTCTCTACCTCACCGTCAAACTCCACTCTTTCAGGAGAAACAATCTTTAGAGTCAGCATAATCTTCAATCTTCAATTTTAAATTTTCAATCTCCAATCTCCAATTTAACCCTTGGCAGCTTCCAACAGACGCTTACCTTTCTCGATGGCATCATCTATCGTACCCACGTTGAGGAATGCCTGTTCGGGCAGGTCATCCACCTCACCGTCAAGGATAGCATTAAAGCCCTTGATGGTATCTTCAATGCTGACCATCACGCCTGGCAAGCCAGTAAACTGTGAGGCAACGGCAAATGGCTGAGAGAGGAAACGCTGCACACGACGGGCGCGGTTCACTGTCAGTTTGTCTTCATCAGAGAGTTCATCCATACCCAAGATGGCGATGATGTCTTGCAACTCATTGTAACGCTGCAGAATCTGAATCACGCGCTGAGCGCAATCATAATGATCTTTACCAACAATCAGTGGGTCAAGGATACGAGAGGTAGAACCTAATGGATCTACGGCTGGATAGATACCAAGCTCGGCAATCTTACGAGAAAGCACAGTGGTAGCATCCAAGTGAGTAAAGGTCGTTGCAGGTGCAGGGTCAGTCAAGTCATCAGCTGGCACGTAAACAGCCTGCACAGAGGTAATAGAACCTTTCTTGGTAGAAGTGATTCGCTCCTGCATTGCACCCATCTCAGAAGCCAACGTAGGCTGATAACCTACGGCTGAAGGCATACGTCCCAAGAGGGCAGACACCTCAGAACCTGCTTGCGTGAAACGGAAAATATTGTCAATGAAGAACAGGATATCTGCTGCTGCGCCATCTTTTCCGCCATTGTCACGGAAAGTCTCTGCAACTGTCAGACCCGACAATGCCACTGATGCACGAGCACCTGGTGGTTCGTTCATCTGACCATATACCAAGGTGGCTTGAGACTTCTTCAGTTCCTCTGGGTCAACCAAAGAAAGATCCCACTTTCCTTCTTCCATGGCTTTCTCAAACTTCTCACCGTAACGAACAACGCCACTCTCAATCATCTCACGAATCAAGTCGTTACCCTCACGAGTGCGCTCTCCTACTCCGGCAAATACGGAGAATCCATTATGTCCCTTGGCAATGTTGTTAATCAGCTCCATGATAAGCACCGTCTTACCTACACCAGCACCACCAAAGAGTCCAATCTTTCCTCCCTTCATGTAAGGCTCAAGCAAGTCGATCACCTTAATACCCGTAGAGAGTACTTCCTTACGCGTAGAGAGTTCCTCAAACTTAGGAGCCTCTCGGTGAATGGGATACGACCCTTCCATCGAGAGTTGTTTCATTCCGTCGATAGGCTGACCGATAACGTTCAGCATTCTACCCTTAATCTGGTCACCCGCAGGCATGGTGATGGGCTGTCCCATAGGAATCACCTCCAAGTCACGCTGCAATCCGTCAGTATTGTCCATAGCCACACAACGCACGGTATCTTCACCGATGTGCTGCTGTACTTCAATGATCAATTCCTGACCATTAGGACGTTTTACCTTCAAAGCATCGTAAATTCTTGGAAGCACCTTTTCGGCATCCTGCCCCTTGGTATCGAAATAAACGTCGATAACAGGACCAATAATCTGCGAGATGCGTCCGTTAATTTTTGACATAAATTATTATTTAAAGTTAGTTGTATCGATTTAAAAACTCACCAATCATTTTCTTTTTTAGGTTCAATTTCATGGTAAATCTCTGCAAAGATAATAAATTATTCGTAAATGCAAGAGTTTTTAATATTTTTAATGAAAAAAATAAAAGCTAAAAATGAAAGAACACAAAAGTAACTATATCAGGAACCGATGGTCACCATGCAAGAAACCAACGGTTACTATGCAAGAAACCGTTGGTTTCCGAGAAGGAAACATCATGGGAATCTCTTCTAACGAATCATAAAAGATAAGATTAATGTGATTTCTTATCGTGTTGAGTGGATTATTCATTTATTTTGTTTATCTTTGTCGATGAAAATCCAAAACAATCTAAACATAATAACAAATGAATAAAAGCTTGATGAAAATGGTGACTCTTCTGTTATTGTCGTTGTGGAGCCACCAAAGTTACGCGAAGGAATGGACCATTCCCGTAACACCCGACGGCACCCAGGGAGGATATGTAGAAACTGCAGATGGCAAGCCTCAGTGTGACGTCAATTACTCTACCACATGGCCTATTGCTGGCTATGTGCCCGTTTTCTATATTCATTTCCCCGTGGGAACATTCCAAATCACCTCGGCAAATGATGCTGCCATTCGCGTGAATGTACGTGATGCCTCCACAGGTGAAGACAAGACGACCAACAAGTCTGCGCGAAACTTCAGTTTCACTTCATCCGAAGAGGGTTGGTATCGTTTCCAATTGACAGGTGGAACGCCAGGTGTGACAATTCTGAAAGATTTCACCGTCACCTCAAGCAATGCCACAGGAACCAACGCTAACGTATTTCTCGCAGGATGGCGTTCCATGCCATCATTACATATTTTCACCTTCGGTTCTACCGATGCAAGCCTACCTTCTGGAAACGCTTTCGATTGGATTTACGATGAGGTGATGATTCCTACAGATGCCGATTATCATGGCACATACGCAGAGGCATTTGGTTTCAAGGGAGGATACATAGGCATCCAAAATAATGGCAGCAATGGCGGTACCGATTACCGCACCGTCATCTTCTCCAGTTGGGACAATGGTGATACCGACTCAGACCCAGAGTTAGCCGACTTCAAGCGAAGCGGCGTGATAGCCACAGGAGAGGCAGAACATGTCACTGCCGAACGATTCGGTGGTGAAGGCACTGGCTGTCACATCATCTTAAATGGTAATCTATGGAAGCCTGGGCAATGGGTTCGCTTTTTACTGAACACTCGCCCAGAACAAATCACGCTCAGCGATGGCACCATCTACAACAACACATTGCTATCGGCTTGGTATTGGGCAGAGGGCGTAGATACAGAATGGCATTATATCGGCACGATTCGCCAATCGGGTACAACCAATTACTTCGGCTCCAACTTCAATGCCTTCCTTGAAGAATATACCCGAACAAACAACAGTCAGGGTTATGCCATTCATAAGGCTTATTACCGTCGTATCTTCACCCGTTCGATGCAAAGCGGAACATGGTATAACCGTAACCAATTTACCTGGAGCCATACGGACGGCGGAACGGATGACGGGGCGAGAAACGACTGGTATCAGACAGCTCTCGATGACTTTGAGGGTGAACCTGCCATCTATATGCAATCTGGAGGATACATCGACCCATACACGGGCAAGAGCGACATTCCTCTCATCAAGCCCAACGGCATCGTTCCTGATGAGAATACGTTGCAACAACTCATCAACCAAGACGTGGAACCTGCCATCAAGAAACAAAACGAAGACCGTATGGACTTGGCCATGCAAGCCTCTTACCTGAAACTTGACCAGACGGAATGGACGGTAACAGACTTTTCGTCACAAGAAACTGGAGGTGAAGGGACAAACGGTAGGGCTGCCATGAGTATAGATGGTGACGAGACTACATACTGGCACACGTCTTGGTGGAGCAGCGGTGACTTGGATTACCCTCATCAGCTCACCTTATATCACAACGGTAACGTAACCATCGACAAGATTTGCATCAACATTCCAAGCAACAGAGGAAGCAACTATCGCCCCAAACGTGCGGAGATACTCACGTCTGTAAATGGAATCACTTGGACAAGTAAAGGTACATATAACCTACAAGATGCTGCATTGCAAGAAATCGTGCTGAACAATCCCATCACCACCTCATACATTAAACTGAACTTCACCGAAGGGTATGGAAAGTACATTGTCATAAGTGAATTGGAATTGTTCCAAGAAGACAGAGCAACCATGTTATCACACTTACAGTCAATGGCTAAAGACTATCTTGACCGTGCGGATATGTTTAATAGCTATTCTACGGAAGACCTACAAGAGCTGCAGGCTGTTTACAACAGCAATTCCAGTACTTTAGAGGATTACCAGTCAGCATTGACCAACTTGGTCAAGAATGGAACTCTGCTAAAATATGGTGAAGTGACCGAAGTGGCTCATCTCAGTGCAGAGAAAGCATATTACATCTTTAATGCCTATGGCTATGGAGCCATGGTCGCACAAGACGGAGAACCAACATTGCGCAATGCAAATCCCATAGCCGGTTCTGTTCACGAAGGCGACTGCCAATCGCAATACAAGGCTAAGGCAAAGGTACAAGACGAAACCAGCAATTGGATGATTCTGACAACAGATAAGTTTCCTGGTTACTACTATATATATAATATAGGTGTAGGAAAATATCTGAATCCGTTGTATCAATCTGAATTGAGTGACACTCCGCAACCATTCAGCATCTCTAAAAAGAATGGGTATTACATACTGACTGCTATCAATTTCAAATATGGTTCTCAGACGCAAGTGTGCTTGGCTCCTCAGTTTGACAGCAAGCCCATCTCCGTTTGGAACAACGACTCTGGCAATTACTTTATCATCTATGACAACTATAGCGTGAATCTTTCAAAGGAACTGGTCAATCAATTGCGCTCGGAAATTTATCAAGCAGCACGTCAACAAGCTGGTACGGTGGCAGTAATCAACATGAGCAGTACTATAGACACATATTCAAATGCCAAAGCGCTCGATTTCAGCAATGTAGAAGGGTTACAGGCTTTTCGTGCCACATCTTTCGACAAGGACAATGGCAATGTTCAGATGAATCACATTGCTCAGTCGGCTGCCAATGAGGGGTTATTGCTTCGTGGATTGGAAGGAGAATACGAGGTGCCTTACATCGCTCAAGCCAACAACGGCACCAATCTATTGGTTGGCGTTCAGGAAGACACACGACTTTCTTCAAAGACGGGAAGCTACTCTAACTTTGTGTTAAACAAAGACAATACGGGAAAAGTATTTATACCGGTGGTAAACGAGACCATTAGCGGTGGTAAAGCTTATCTTCGCATACCGTCAACCTACCTTCCCAAGGAAGTAATCAATAAGGTGAGCATTCGTTTTGACCAAGACGTGAAAGGCGACGTAAACGGAGATGGAAAGGTGGATATTACAGATGCCGTACAACTCATCAACAAGATTCTTGGTAATCCAGTGTCGCCATTCTATTTCTTCAATGCAGACATCAATGACGATGGAACTATCAACATCAATGATGCCGTTCAAATAGTGAACATCATTCTCAATAAATAATATTCAGCTTATTTACATCTCAAACAAAAACATGCCGTGCAATTTGTACTTGCACGGCATGTTGCTATATATTTAACCAAGAAAACAAAGTCTTTATTCGTTGAGAGGCACTGCGAAGTAAGCACGTTTGCCAGTAGGCCAGATACCCTTGATGAAGAGAACGGCATCCTTGCTAGTAGAAGCCTCTTTCACAATATTCTGCAAGTCATCAATCGTCTTAACTACCTCGTCATTGATAGACTGAATGATGAATCCCTTGCCAATACCAGCCTTCTTCAAGGCACCATCGTTCACCTTGATAACCTCAAGACCATTATTAATCTCCAATTGCTTCTTTTGGTCAGCAGTGATTTCACGGAAGTTGCCACCCAACACATCAAGGTCGGCTTGTTTAACAACCTTCGTTGTTCCCTGTGCGTTCTTCAACGTAACGGTCTTGGTGTTACTCTTCTTGTTGTGCAAGAATGTCAATGAAATCTTGTCACCAGGACGTTTGTTAGCCATGATCTCTTGCAATTCAGCCATCTTGGTAACTTTCTTTCCGTCAACGGCGGTAATCACGTCACCCTTTTCGAGTCCAGCATCTGCACCGGCACCGTCTTCCTCAACCTTTTCTACGTAAACACCTTCAATGGCACCAAGGTCAACTTCCTTACCTTCTTCCTTCTGCTTGTCGATGAAGTTGTGAACATCACCACCCATAATGCCCAGCAAAGCACGTTGTACGGTTCCATATTCCTTGAGGTCAGCCACCACCTTATTCATAATCGTGGTAGGAATGGCAAATCCATAACCAATGTTTGTACCGGTTTGAGAGAACAACATGGCATTGATACCAACCAATTCGCCACGGGTGTTCACAAGAGCACCACCTGAATTACCAGCGTTGATGGCAGCATCAGTCTGGATAAAAGATTCTACACCATTGGCTCCAAGAGAACGTGCCTTAGCACTGACAATACCTGCGGTAACGGTATTGTTCAAACCCAATGGATTACCTACAGCAAGTACCCACTCGCCAACCTTAATATTATCGCTGTTGGCAATGGTGATAGCTGGCAAATTCTTACCGTCAATCTTGATAAGTGCAAGGTCTGTATTTTTATCCGTACCAATGATACGAGCAGAAAATTCACGATTGTCATTCAATGTCACTGTCAGTTCGTCAGCACCTTCCACAACGTGGTTGTTGGTTACGATATAACCGTCAGCACTGATGATAACGCCAGAACCCGTAGCAGTTTTTTTAGGAGTTTGCACCTGACGTTTCTGTGTTCCGCCTTGTCCTGGATTACCGAAGAATCCGAAAGGATCAGAGAAGAAATCACTAAATGGATCTTGTACTTCAACGGTCTTCACCTTTGAATTTTGCACATACTTGATGTGAACAACGGTTGGTAAAGCCTTTTCAGCCGCATAAGTCAAATCAACTGGCTGACCAGGAGCCGTAACAACAGTTTGAGCTGCATTAACCTTGATAAAAGATCCTGCAGAGAAAGCCAATGCCACTACGCACATGGCTGCAAGTAAATACTTAGAGTACTTTTTCATTGTCTTATTGTTTTAACATTTAACTATTATATTCTATATTTAATTGAACATTTGCATGTATCTTCACGTTCTTTTGACGATAATTTAACTAAAACGTTTAACGTGATGCAAATATAAGTGCATTTTTTGTGAATCTGACAAAATGTCGGGTATCTTTATCCCATTTTAACACTCGTTTTTGTCATATTAACGGCTCTTAAAGACTGATGATGTCAAATTTACATTCGTTTAATATGGTGACATTTATATAATTTTTTGATTTTTACACTTATTCAAAGAAAAACTATATGGTTCATCCACAATTTTTTGTTAATTTTGCAAGCTGAAAGCAGTGTTCTGGTTCTGTCGCTGGTGTCTCGGCACGAGAGGAAAGTCCGGGCAGCATAGGGCACTCCACTTCCGAAAATAGAAGCTATTGGTGACAGTAGGTTATGGCAGAAGAAAACAACCGCCAGTCTATTTGATTGAAGATTGAAAATTGAAGATTGAAAAGATTGGTAAGGGTGAGAAGGTGGTGTAAGAGACCACCAGTTGACGGGTGATCGTCAGGCTGTGCCAACTGGAGGCTGCAAGTTCATGTATACCATCGTTTGAGGGTTGCTCGTCCAAATGGCATTTCGGTGCATACGATGGAGGGTAGAACGCTTGAGCTATGGGGTGACTCATAGATTAGATAGATGACAGATGCCCCGCATGGGGAACAGAACCCGGCTTATAGGAACACTGCTTTCGTTTTATAAGTGTCATATATGATGAATATAGACCAAATAAAGGAATTCTTTTCCGAGAGGATTTGGCAAATCAGCAAGGAAGAGCTACCAGGGTTTCAATACCTTGGCATTAACATTCTGAAAAGAATCATCCTTGCCATCAAGTTTTTTATAGACAAGGATGTAATCAGTACTGCCTCTGCCCTCACCTACTCCACACTATTGGCTTTGGTACCAGTGATAGCGGTATTATATGCCATTGCCAGCGGCTTTGGTTTCTCCAAATATATTGAGTCGTGGCTGCTGTCCACGCTCAACAGTCAGCCACAAGCTGCCGAAATCATTATTGGATTCGTTCATTCATACATCTCACACACCCATAGCGGTGTCATCTTGGGAATCGGCTTATTGGTCATGCTTTGGACGGTGCTGATGCTTATCCATAATATTGAGGCAGCATTTAACCAGATCTGGCAAGTGGACCAACAACGTTCGCTGATACGGAAAGTGACCGACTATCTTGCCATGTTCTTCCTAGCTCCCATCATCATAGTATTGCAGTCGGGTATCTCTATCTTCCTTGCCACCGTAGCCAAGGAAATGGAAGAATATATGCTTTTAGGTCCGATGGTGAGAACATTTATCGGACTAATGCCATACGTCATCACGTCTTCCGTATTTATTGTGTTATACATTTTTATGCCCAATACGAGGGTAAAACTGAAAGATGCCATCATCCCAGGAATATTGGCGGGTATTGCCATGCAATTATTGCAATTCTTCTACATCCACTGCCAAGTGTTCCTCTCAGGATATAACGCCATCTATGGCTCATTTGCAGCCCTGCCTCTCTTCATGCTTTGGGTACAATTGTCATGGACCATCTGCTTGTTTGGTGCAGAACTCACATACACCAGTCAAAACTTGGAAGAGTTTGCATTCTTGGCTAACCCTCATGACATTTCGCAAAAGACGAAGGTGAAATATTGTGCATTGCTCATGCACCATATCTGTAATAACTTTAAAAAGGACGAATTGCACCTTACCGCCCTACAACTGAAACAGGAAACGGGAATTCCCATTCGTATCGTGAAGGAATTGCTTAATTTATTGGTAGAAATGCGTTTGTTAAGCGTGTCCATCTCTGAAGACGACAACGAAGACCTTTGCTATCAGCCTCATTCCAGTTTAGAACACTGTAACATGGGAAAACTACTTGAAGCATTGGAAAATTACAGCAAGGGAGACAAGGAACATAAGATAAAAGTGGGAGAAATGGATGGAAAATGGAATGAAGTGGATAAGCTACACCAAGACTTTCTCCATCAACTTAGAAACATCCCTCTATCGGAACTATAACAATAAAAATCACTTTTTTGCGTTATCTATAAAACAACATGATAATTAAATGACAATGAACAACCTACCCGACTTCATGAAATATAAGGACACCTTCTCTGCAACAGGCTTTGTAGAGAAAATATCACGCATCGCCAAGCGTGCAGGTGTCAAATTGGTATATGCAGCCCTCCTTTTATATTATACATTGGAAAGCGAAAAGGTTTCTATCAAAGACAAAGCCATCATCATCGGAGCATTAGGCTATCTTATCAGTCCTCTTGACGTGGTGCCTGATGCCATCCCCATTGCAGGATTAAGCGACGACTTGGCGGTTCTCATCTATGTATTGCATAAAGTTTGGGGTGATGTATCTGAAGAAGTGAAGAGCAAAGCCAAGGCAAAACTGAACACTTGGTTTGATACAGACGAAATCAACATTGCCGATGACATCTTCAAAGAAACGTCTGATGATGGTCCCGTGTAATATCTAAGGAATTTGTTGTCTGGAATTGACCATCAAAAAAATCCTTTTATCATCCTATCCTTAAATACAGTTGGTTACCTAAATAGGTAAAGGATAAGAAGATAAAAGGATTTTATCTTATAAGAAAGATTACTATGAGTTCATTGACAATAGGAACTCATCATTATTTTGTGTACGTTCCATTCGCTCGTGGATGGTATTCATTGCCTCTACAGAATTCATATCGGCAATGTATTTACGAAGAATCCACATGCGGTCGAGCGTAGTCTTGTCTTGCAGTAAGTCATCACGACGCGTACTGGATACCACAAGATTGACGGCAGGGAAGATACGCTTATTAGACAAGTTGCGATCAAGTTGCAATTCCATGTTGCCCGTTCCCTTAAATTCCTCGAAGATAACTTCATCCATCTTACTACCAGTATCAATCAATGCAGTAGCTATGATGGTCAGGGAGCCACCACCCTCTATATTTCTGGCAGCACCGAAGAAGCGTTTTGGCTTTTGCAAGGCATTGGCATCAACACCACCCGTGAGAACCTTACCTGAAGCAGGAGCCACCGTATTATATGCACGAGCCAAACGTGTGATGGAATCCAAGAAAATCACCACATCATGTCCACACTCTACCATTCGTTTTGCCTTTTCGAGAACAATACCAGCAATTTTCACATGACGTTCGGCTGGTTCGTCAAAGGTAGAAGCAATCACCTCTGCATTCACAGTACGAGCCATATCGGTAACCTCCTCTGGACGTTCATCGATCAGCAACATCATCAGATAAGCCTCTGGATGGTTTGCAGCAATGGCATTGGCAATATCTTTCATCAAGATAGTCTTACCCGTTTTAGGTTGAGCCACAATCAAAGCACGTTGTCCCTTACCGATTGGCGAGAACAAATCGACAATACGAGTTGACATATTCGTGGTACGTGGATCATTGCAGAGATTATATTTCTCATCGGGGAACAAAGGAGTAAGATGTTCAAATGGAATACGATCGCGCACGTCAGAAGGAATACGACCATTGATTTTCTCAATGCTTGTCAGCGGGAAGTATTTTTCGCCATCACGTGGTGGACGTACATGGCACTGGATGACATCGCCCGTTTTCAATCCATAACGTTTGATGAGATTATTGGCAACATACACGTCATCAGGAGATGAGAGATAATTATAATCGCTGGAACGCAAGAATCCATAACCGTCAGGCATGATTTCAAGCACTCCGTTTGCCTCAATCACATTTTCAAAATCATAGATGGGCACGTTGTTCTCTACGGGAGCTGGCTGATAAGTTGCCGGGGGCATCTGTTGCATCCCAGAAGTTGGGTTGTCGAACATGTCGTAATTAGGCATTGCTCCTTGATCCTCAATGGGTAAATCTACAACGGTGATAAAATCGGTTCCATCCTGTGGATCACCTTCCCAAACCTCTTCAACGGGAAGACCATCCTCATCCATCACCCCCTCATTGTGTGCATTGATTTTTGCCTGCAATTGTTCCAACAACTCCGTGTTTTCGCCTTCTGTATCAGAATCTTCAGAAAACTTCTGCTCTGGAATCATATCCGCATCATCCATGTCGTCAGATTGGTCATTCACTACGTCAAGCAGACTTCCCTTGTTTTCCGGTTCAAAATCTTCCATCATATCAATGCTTGGCATTTCTTCGGTAAGTTGTTCTTCTTCAACAGGTTCGCTGACCGTTTCAGCCACCTTCACCTCTTCTGGTTCTTCTGTTTCCTTTTTCACTTTACGAGTTGTCTTACGTTTTGTAGAAGTCTTGGTCGTGCTGGATTTTTTTTCGCTTGAGGTTTGTTTGTCATCCTCCACCGATGGTACCTCATCCTTAAACAATGAAGGTTGTTCTACCATCTGTTTTGCCTTTTTCACATCTAAATTCTCACCGTCTTTCCCGTTAACCGAATAGACCTTATCTGGATCTTTCTTCGTAATTCTGGAACGACGTCGTTTTGATGTTGATGAAGGTGTCTCACTGCCTTTGATGACTGCTTGTTTGTCAAGAATAGCATAAACAATATCCTCTTTATTGGCATCAGGGTTGTATTCTGCACCTAATTCATGTGCGATACCATCCAACACGGCGATATCTTTCGATAAAAGTTCGTCTTTATTATACATTATATATAAAAATGATTTTGTAAAAAGAGACGTTTCAAGAACTGTAACGCTCAAATCTTATAACGAGTGCAAAGGTAATAGTTTTTTTCCATATACACAAAAAAAAGACTCGCTTTTTGCGAGCCTTTTTTCATTTTATCGTAAGGAAAGTTGATTATTCACCTTTTTCCAATTTTGCCTTCAACTCAGCGAGAGCGTCGATGTCACCAAGTGTAGTACCAGCGGCTACATTGTTTACTGGAGCCTCTTCCTTCTTAGCGGCATGTTTGCGTGGAGCAGCCTTCTTTTCCTCCTTAGCCTCTTCGAATGTACGGCTATGAGAAAGGATGATGCGCTTGGTATCCTTCACGAACTCAATTACCTTGAATTCGAGTTCCTCACCCATCTGAGCCTGTGTTCCATCTTCCTTTACCAAGTGCTTAGGAGTAGCAAATCCCTCACCACCTTCGTTCAAGGAAATAACGGCACCCTTATCCATCATATCGGTAATCTTACCCGTGTGAACACTTCCTGGGGTATAAAGAGTTTCGTATGTATCCCAAGGATTGTCTTCCAATTGCTTGTGACCGAGAGAGAGACGACGATTCTCCTTATCAATTTCGAGAACCAATACCTCAATCTCTGCACCCTGCTGGGTAAACTCTGAAGGATGCTTAACTTTCTTTGTCCAAGAAAGGTCGCTGATGTGAATCAATCCGTCAACACCCTCTTCAAGCTCTACGAAGATACCGAAGTTTGTGAAGTTGCGAACCTTAGCCACGTGCTTGCTTCCTACAGGATATCTCTCTTCGATGTTCTCCCATGGGTCAGCCTTGAGCTGCTTAATGCCGAGAGACATCTTGCGCTCATCGCGGTCGAGTGTCAAGATAACAGCCTCTACCTCATCGCCAACGTGCATGAACTCTTGTGCAGAACGTAAGTGCTGGCTCCAAGACATTTCGCTAACGTGGATAAGACCTTCAACACCAGGAGCGATTTCAACGAATGCACCGTAGTCGGCAATCACCACTACCTTACCCTTCACATGGTCGCCCACCTTCAAGTCTGCATCCAAAGCATCCCATGGATGTGGAGTGAGTTGCTTCAAGCCAAGAGCAATGCGCTTCTTCTCATCATCGAAGTCGAGAATAACCACATTAATCTTCTGGTCAAGAGCCACCACTTCATGTGGATCGCTAACACGACCCCAAGACAAGTCTGTGATGTGTACGAGTCCGTCAACACCGCCGAGGTCAACGAATACACCATAGCTGGTGATATTCTTAACGGTACCCTCAAGGATTTGACCTTTCTCGAGCTTAGAGATAATGTCTTTCTTCTGTGCTTCCAACTCAGCCTCGATAAGAGCCTTGTGAGAAACAACCACGTTACGGAACTCTTGGTTGATCTTAACGATCTTGAATTCCATGGTCTTGCCTACGAATACATCGTAGTCGCGTATAGGATGAACGTCGATTTGGCTTCCTGGGAGGAATGCTTCGATACCAAATACATCAACAATCATACCGCCCTTAGTACGGCACTTGATGTAACCTTGTACGATTTCCTCATTGTCAAGGGCAGCATTGACACGGTCCCAACTCTTGCTCAAGCGAGCCTTCTTGTGAGAGAGTACCAACTGACCTTTCTTGTCTTCCTGATTTTCTACATACACCTCAACGATGTCGCCAACCTTCAGGTCAGGGTTGTAACGGAATTCTGATGCAGCGATAACTCCATCGCTCTTGTAACCGATGTTAACGATAACCTCTTTCTTGTCGACAGAAATTACTTTACCGTCAACCACTTGGTGATCGGCTACCTTGTTAAGTGTTTCATCGTAAGCCTTCTGAAGTTCTTCATGACTTACGTTTGCGATTGTACCATTTTCGAACTCTTCCCAATTGAAGTTGTCTAATGGTTCAACGTTTTTAAAGTTTGACATGTTAATTAATTAAAAATTTGATACTAATAAAGTTAGACTTTATATTGAAAACTCTTAGGCAATGGCTAAATAGCCAAAGCGGATGCAAAATTACACCAATTAAATAAGATTGAAGAATGAAAATCAAAGAATCGGTTTGGCATTATGTTTTTTTAACCAAAATAATCATAAAACCGGCTTAGCCACCTTGTTCTTCTTCCTATTCTCTATCCATTACAGGGCGAACGGAACAACCATTAGGACGGGGTTTAGGATTCCATCCTTTTGACCTCAAGAGGAATGTAAGTATAAAAGCATTTCCTGCTTTATTACGTGTTTCTGCCGTACCCGACCAATAACAGCCATACAAGTCACGGTCGTACAAGCTGTCCTCATGACGAAAGCCACAGGCAGGGAAAAACACACTATTTTTATTCTTTCCGATAAATCTCACACCTTGCACACCATTCACCTTTGTCCACACGTAGTTGCACCTTTTACACAACTCCTCCACTTCCTCTTTGGTAGGCATTCTCCATTTTCCGCCCCATTTCACACGAGCCACATCATTTTCCGTACCACTAATCTCCTTGCCAAGTTTATGACAAGTCTTTCTCGTACCTTCACTATGTTTGTAGGTTGTCCATTCATAGTAGTGTTTTTCCTCAATTTCGCCCCAAGCATAATAGCCACCATAGCCTTCAGGATAGGTTGCACCCACATTATAACTAGCCCATAGCACACTCAAGCCAAGATCTATAGGCTCAGCTGGCACATCCCCCTGCTGATAGAGAATAGATGATTCGGTGACAGAAGTTGCCGGTGTGTTCAAATCCGTTTCTTTCCATGCTTCTTTAGGAAACAACAATCCATTCAACAGTTGGATAAAAATCATTGACAATAACAGTAAATTTGTCTTCATGGTAAAATAGTTAATTAGTTAATGTTTTATTTTTTCTTTTTCTTATTTTTCTTTTTCTTCTTCACACCCAGCAAGTCGCTAAGTCCGTTGAAATCCTTTTTCATGATAAGACCTACTCCCTGGGTAGTCAAACTATTTCTCGTGAAATACCTATCATTGGTTTGATTATACACTTTAATGGCAAGATTACCATTGGGATAAAGTAAATAACGGATGTCAAAATCACCGATGAAGCTACTCGTAGCATTCACATTGTCTCGGTAACCAAATTGCCCATTAATCAAAAGACGATTGTTGAGTAACCTACCACTCAACAATCCCTCATACTCAGCATTGTTGAAGCCTTCGTCACCAGTAGAGATATTTGCTCCAAAGTTCCAATTGTTGTTTTTGATAACACTGCTCAACACATTATTTAATTGTTGGCTGATAGTACCACTGAGAATACTTTGCATCGCCAAACTTGTCTGACTGTAAGGACCAGTGTTTTCAGAAGATGCGTTATTGGTATTTTGGTTGTAAAACCTACCTATAGCCAAAAGATACAATACTTGTTGGTTGCGTTCCTCGGCACTATTCACAATGCTGTATATCATTTGCTTAGCGTCAGAACCAACGGTAGGCATATCGAAATCAAACTCCAGGCTTGGTGAAGCGGGAGTACCTGTGATATTCATCAAGCAATCAACCCGAATATTATTACTTGAAAAGCTTTTGCCAATGCTCAAGTCGGAAAGGCTCACGCCATTCAACGTATATAAGGCTTTCAAGTTAAGCAAAGCTTGGTAAGGGTCTCCTCCGAAGCTAATGGAACCTCCTTGTTGGAACTGGAAATCACGCTTGATGACATTTTGAATGGTCAACTTATACATACCGTGATCTACTACATAATTGCCGAACATATCAAAGCTACTTTTATTATAATAGGTTGCACGAATCACTCCATTGCCATTTAAGGTAATATAATCACCACTTTGCGAATCCATAATCAGTTTAAGCGTAGCCGAAGGAGTAGCATTGATTAAGAAATTGATATGAAGGTCTGTTTCCAAAGCATAGCTTTCGGCATCATAAACATGGTGTTTGAGTGAGCTTAACGTATCGTTTAGCGAGGCTAAAGATAAGCTATCGTTGCGCACTCCCCAACGCACAAACTCCTGTTTGTTGATAGCGCCAGGTGAAGCCACATTATATACAATCTGAGAACCTTTGTTAGGAGTAACGTCAACGTCAATGGTAACCTCCCCCTCTTTACCTACGATTCGGCAATTTCCCGTACCATAGACCGTTCCACAAAACGTATCATCACCAAAATCCTTAAAGTCGTATGACAGTAAGTTTTGCGCATTCACATTCAAATCGTATGATAAGTTGGTCAAACTCTCATGATTCACCATTCCAAAGAGAATGCCTATATGCCCTTCTTTGTCATATATCGTGTCATTACTAAAGATAATGTGGTCGGGTATCAATCTGACGGTATCATTGTGAAGGGTGTACGTTGTGTTCAGGCTACTGATGGTAATGTCTCCATCTACCACAGCCTCACCAATGAGGTTCAGTTCGCTTAACGCACCAGTTAGTGTCAGGTCACCCAAGCCCCTTGCCTGCACATTCTCCATGAAACTTCCACAGAAGCTTTCCAAAAACTCCAAACGGGCATGATGAGGGGATATATGGAGTTCGAGACTGTCTCGTTGAGGTGAAACATATCCTTTAACGGTAGTATAAGCACCGCCTTCATCATTCGCAATCGCATCAATGTCTATCTGTTCTTGTTCGTTGTTTAATACGGCATCAGCAGTAAGCACACCCAACCGTCCATCCTCAAACTTAAAATCATTGACCTTCAAGTGAGCAGCTGCTGCCGGTTTGTCAAAAACACCTGTGGCATAAACCTTACCCGTAGCAAGACCGCTGAACGATACCGCATCGAAATCCACCAAATCGAGGATGTAACTCACGTTGACATCCTTCAAATCTACAAACAAGGTGTCTTGTGCATTCTTTGTCAGCAGTCCATCTACGATAACGTGCTGTTTATCGTGGCGAATGGCGAAGTGGTCAACTGTAACGAGGTCTTTTCGATAAACCACATTGCTGGGTTGGATTTCCCAAATACTATCTCCTATTTGAATATTAGACGGATGTATGTCTATATGAGCCGCATCTGTGCCATCTTCTGACTCGAAGAATCGTGCATCAAGATTCAAATTACCCTTGGCGGGACGTAAATCATGTTCGTTGTCAAAATCTATTATGGCTGACAACTTATTGTTAATAGCATCAGCCTTCACCCCCAACGACATCTTCTTTCCCATCTCATCCATTTTTTCGATTTGGGCAACGGTACGCAATGTATCATTAGGTGTGGAAACTCTCAGTTGTGCATTGACGAATTGGTTTCCATCATAAACGAAATATGGAGAAGTAGCCAGTAAATCCAAAGAGTGAGAACGGTCATCAAGACTTCCTTCCAAGTGGATAGGTGAATCCAACTTCAACGGAATGGCAAACAATTCCCTCAGCCAATCATCTTTAAATATGGTGGCGTTGATCTTGAATTGGTTATCTTGTGCATGAGTAGCCTTTGGTAATCCTGGTAACGTAGGCAGTTTATCGCTTATGAGATTCGTGATGCTCTGTACAATGGTTCGATAGTCATAATCACCGAGAATCTCAATACTTGCAAAGTCACTCATCATTTCCAAGAACCGCCCTTGCTCATCATCTCCAGCCTCAACATGCAATCCTTCCATTTCGTAGTGCTGGTTTTCAGAATCCATCACGAAATGATTCAAATCCAATGTACCATCCAATGTTTTCAAGGAATTACCATGTATATTTGCCGTTAGGTCAAAATCAAATACCGTATTTGGCCATTTTTTAGTCAAATTCAGTGCTGACAAGTTGAGTTTCCTTACTTCTGCCTCTATATTCGCAGACGAATTACGACCTTGTTCTATCACCTTTCCAGACAAATCAATCTTGACGCTTTGGTCATCCATTGCAAACTTACCAGCCAGAGTACCGTTTTCGTAAGAGCCATCCAAGTTGATATTGTTAAAAGTATAATTGTTATAGTCGAATTTCAATATCGTTCCCTTCGCTTTCAGGTTGGGTTTCTTGCCATTTCTCAACATTCCGTCAAACTGAAGATTAGCAGCAACCTCATTGAATTGATTGTTGTCGAGAAGCTTTCTCAGATTAATGCCAGAGGTTTCAACCTTTCCTGTCACGTGCTGCTCTAACTTATTGACAGACAGTTTGGCATCACCTATTCCAGACTTCAGCATTCCTCGCATGGAAATGTCGTTACCAAAGCCTCCAAGATTGCCTACGTAGTCAACATCACCAATCCTCGTCACTTCCTCCGGAATGTTTAATTTAGCTCCTAAGTTGTCTGCAACAAACTTAATACCTTCTTCACTGAATCGAAGGTTGTTAACCGTCGTTTCCCAACGAGGTGTAGATGACAATTGTGCAACAGAGCCTCGCGCCGACAAATGAATGCTATTGTTTTCAGACCCTATGACCACATTATCTATATCTATGCTATCAGCTGTTCCGCCAAATGAAGATTTCACATAAATAGGATTCTTGAAATTATGAAGCAACGGAACCAAACTGCTTACATCTGATGGAGTTATCTTAGACTTATCCAATCTTCCACCAAAACTTAAAGAAGATACATCTAACTGATTGTCTTTCATTTTAAAAGACGACCATACGGAATCAAGAAGAATTTCGGTATGAGGGAGTTTCAACACTAATTTTTCCAAGTTAGCACCTTGTTTATTGGCTTCCGCCTTAAACGACAATGCGCCCACCTTCAAACCAGCTTCTTCATTAAATGATAGTTTCTTGAGATTAACGTTCATGGAATCATCGGTCAACGTATTAAGAATTACGTGTGCACTAATATCTGATACATGAATATGTTCCAAAGAAAACTCCTGTTGCTTTGGAGCCACATCCAACTGATCATATTTCACCTTCCCATGACGCACGATTAACGAACCTATAGACAAATCAAGAGGAGTATGGGTGGTAGTGTCTTTTGATGCAAGCGAATCAATTACGAACTGGAAATTTGGAGTAGAATTCGCTGTTTGTTTATAAAGATTCGCGTCTAATCCAAACAATTGCGCCGAAGTAATTACTATCTTACCCTTCAACAGGTCAAGAAGGTCAACATTAACAGACATTCTGGTGGCTTTTAACATGGATTTCCCCGATTGGTCGGTCATGTGAACATCATCAATGATGATACGATTCATGAATCCCAAATCAATCTGCCCGACCGTAACCTTTGTTCCGAACTTCTCAGACAAGATTTTTCCTACTTGCGAGCCCATGTAATCCTGTACTGCTGGTATTTGCAGCAGTATCACCAAGGTAACATACACCCCCACTAAGGTCCATATTCCTCCTCGAATGATATTTTTTAGGTTATTCAAATCACTGCAAAATTACTATATTTCACGTGATTTAGAAAGAAAACGATAAAAAAAATTCCTACAATTACAAATTTTCACTATATTTGCAGTCTATTTGTAAAGACGGATTTAAATATACACATATTTTTATTTTATGGCAAATGTTATCAAGTTACGTAAAGGCTTAGACATTAACCTTAAAGGTAAGGCCATAAAGGAGAAAATGTCCCTTGGAAAAGTGAGTGAATACGCAATCTCTCCAGACGATTTCACGGGAATAACTCCTAAAGTAGCAGTACACGAAGGGGATCATGTAAAAGCTGGGGAAGCCTTGTTCGTAAACAAGAATTACCCCGAAGTACGTTTTGCCTCACCTGTAAGCGGAACTGTCTCGGCAGTTGTGCGTGGTGAACGCAGAAAAGTGCTTTGCGTGAAAATCAAAGCCGATGACAAACAGGTGTTTGTTGACTTTGGTAAACGCAATGTCTCGTCTATGAATGGCGAAGAGGTGAAAAACGCATTGTTAGAAGCTGGATTGTTCGGCTACATCAATCAATTGCCTTATGCCATTTCCACGACACCCAACGAAAAACCCAAGGCTATCTTTGTTTCCGCCTTGCGCGACAAGCCACTGGCTGCCGACTTTGAGTTTGAACTCAACGGCAACGAGAAAGCATTCCAAACAGGTTTGACAGCTTTGTCTAAGATGGCAAAAACGTATTTGGGCATAGGTGCAAAACAGTCTGCATCGGCATTGGTCAACGCCAAGGATGTGGAGATAAATATCTTTGACGGTCCTTGTCCGGCAGGAAACGTTGGCGTTCAGGTGAATCACATCTCTCCCGTCAATAAAGGCGAAGTGGTGTGGATAGTAGAACCAACGGCTGTCATTTTCTTCGGAAGACTGTTTGAGGAAGGTAAAGTCAACCTTACTCGTACCGTTGCCATCGCAGGAAGCGAAGTTGAGAGCCCTTGTTATGCAGATGCTTTGGTAGGTACTCCCCTATCCGTTTTGCTGAACGGAAAAATCAAGCAAGGCGAGACTGTACGTATCATCAGCGGCAATCCGTTGTCTGGCACGAAAACCAGTATCGACGCTTACCTTGGCGCACACACTTCCACCGTTTCTGTCATTCCCGAAGGTGACCATGCTGACGAAATGCTCGGATGGATATTGCCTCGTTTCAAGCAATTCTCCGTTAACCGCAGCTATTTCTCTTGGTTGCTTGGTAACAAAGAATATGCTTTAGACGCACGAGTGAAAGGTGGCGAGCGCCACATCATCATGAGCGGAGAATACGATAAAGTGTTGCCGATGGACATTTACGGTGAATATCTCATCAAAGCCATCATTGCAGGCGACATTGACAGGATGGAGCAGTTGGGCATCTACGAAGTTTCTCCCGAAGATTTTGCCCTTGCTGAGTTTGTAGACTCTTCTAAGTTGGAATTACAGCAAATCGTTAGAGACGGATTGAATATGCTCAGAAAGGAAAACGCATAATTCGTCATCATTGTAACTCTCAAAATATACAGACATGAGTTTAAGAAAATATATCGACAACATCAAACCGAACTTCGAGGAAGGTGGAAAGCTACATGCCTTCAGAAGCATCTTTGATGGATTTGAAACCTTCCTTTACGTGCCAAACACCACGGCAAAGAGCGGTTCAAACATCCATGATGCCATTGACTCGAAGCGAATTATGAGTATGGTGGTTATCGCACTGATGCCAGCCATGCTGTTTGGTATGTATAATGTGGGCTATCAGAACTATCTCGCTGCTGGAACGTTGGCTACAGCTTCTTTTCTTGAGATTTTCTGTTATGGATTCTTGGCTGTGTTGCCCAAGATTCTCGTTAGCTATATCGTCGGCTTGGGCATTGAGTTTGCCTGGGCTCAGTGGAAAAACGAGGAGATACAAGAGGGATACTTGGTAAGCGGTATTTTGATTCCGCTGATAGTGCCCATTGGTTGTCCTCTGTGGATGCTGGCTTTGGCTTGCGCTTTTTCCGTCATCTTCTGTAAGGAAATCTTCGGCGGAACAGGAATGAACATCTTCAACCCTGCCATTGCAGCCCGTATGTTCCTCTTCTTCGCCTATCCATCAAAGATGACTGGCGATACGGTTTGGGTGGCGCAAGACTCCATTTTCGGATTGGGTAACAACCTCCCAGATGGTTTTACCGCTGCCACTCCACTTGGAGAGATTGGACAAGGCATTGCCCCCAACGCTTCCATCTGCGACATGATTTGTGGCTTCATCCCTGGTTCTATCGGTGAGACTTCACTTATCGCCATTGCCATCGGAGCAATCATCCTGCTTTGGACAGGCATTGCGTCTTGGAAAACAATGGTCAGCGTATTTGTAGGTGGTGGAATCATGGCAGCCATCTTTGAGGCTACAGGTACTACATCTATGGTTTGGTGGCATCATTTCATCCTCGGTGGTTTTGCATTCGGTGCCGTATTCATGGCTACCGACCCCGTTACATCTTGCCGTACTGAGACAGGTAAATACATCTATGGATTCATCATTGGTGCTATGGCGGTCATCATCCGCATCAAGAATGCTGGTTATCCAGAGGGTATGATGCTTGCCATCTTCTTTGGCAACATGTTAGCTCCGATGATCGACCACTTCGTTGTAGAAAGAAACATCAGTAAACGTTTGAAGAGAGGAGGTACCAAATGAAACTGAACACCAATTCGAATACGTACATTATTATATATAGTGCGATTCTCGTTATCATCGTTGCCTTCTTGTTGGCATTTGTCTTCCAAGCATTGAAACCCATGCAGGATGCCAACGTTGCATTGGACGTCAAGAAACAGATTCTTTATTCGTTGAACATCCATGGATTGGACGGCTCCGAAGCTGAAGCCAAATACAAGGATGTTGTGAAAGGCGAAATCGAAAAAGAAGGTTTGAAATACTATACTTGCGAAATAGACGGTCAGCAGAAGTATGTATTCCCATTGAAAGGAATGGGACTTTGGGGAGGCATCAGTGGTTTCCTCGCTGTAAACGAAGACTTGAATACCGTTTATGGGGCTTACTTCAACCATGAAAGTGAGACCGCCGGACTTGGTGCCGAAATCAAGGACTCTCAGGCTTGGCAGGAGAAATTTCAAGGAAAGAAGATTTTTGATGACAATGGTGAAGTGGTGCTTTCTGTCGTGAAGAAAGTGGACAACCCTGCCTCACAGGTTGACTGCGTAACAGGTGCTACGCTGACTTCAAACGGTGTGAGTGATATGCTTCGCGATTGTATGAAACAATATAAGAACCTCTTAAAGAAATAAGACTATGGCATTATTCAGTAAACAAAACAAGGAGGTTTTCACAAACCCGTTAAATATAGACCACCCAATTCTCGGACAGGTATTGGGTATATGTTCGGCACTTGCCGTCACTTCACAACTGAAACCTGCTATCGTGATGGGACTTGCCGTGACGGTGATTACCGCTTTCTCTAACGTAATCATCTCCCTCATCCGCAACACCATACCCAATCGTATCCGTATCGTAGTGCAATTGGTGGTTGTAGCAGCCCTTGTAACTATCGTATCCCAGATATTAAAGGCTTTTGCATACGACGTAAGCGTTCAGCTGAGCGTGTATGTAGGTTTGATCATCACCAACTGTATCTTGATGGGACGCTTAGAGGCATTCGCTATGATGAACAAGCCCTGGCCTTCATTCCTTGATGGCGTAGGCAACGGTCTTGGTTATGCGATGATTCTTGTCATTGTAGGTGCTTTCCGCGAATTTTTCGGACGCGGCTCCTTGCTGGGTTTCCAGATTATTCCTCAAAGTTTCTATGACTTTGGCTATGTAAACAATGGTATGATGACCATGCCTGCTATGGCTCTTATACTCGTTGGCTGTGTGATATGGGTTCATCGTGCATATTTTTATAAGGAGAAATAAATTATGGAACACGCAATAAGTCTTTTATTCAGGTCGATATTCGTCGATAACATGATTTTCGCATTCTTCCTCGGCATGTGTTCTTACCTTGCCGTGTCGAAGACGGTGAAGACATCATTGGGACTCGGACTTGCCGTTACCTTTGTGTTGACCGTGACAGTACCTGTCAACTATCTTTTACAGACAAAGGTGCTTGGTCCCGACTGTCTTGTTGAAGGCATTGATTTAAGTTACCTCTCATTTATCCTCTTCATTGCCGTGATTGCAGGTATGGTTCAGTTGGTGGAGATGACCGTTGAGAAATATTCTCCTTCGCTCTACGCAGCTTTGGGAATCTTCCTTCCATTGATTGCCGTGAACTGTGCCATCATGGGTGCTTCGCTTTTCATGCAACAACGCATCCTCATGGAACCAACAAACTCTCAAGCTATCACTTCCATTTGGGACGCAATGGTGTATGGATTTGGTTCCGGCATCGGCTGGACCTTGGCAATCGTCGCCCTTGGGGCTATTCGCGAAAAGATGCAATATAGTGACGTGCCTAAGCCACTTCAAGGTCTTGGTATCGTATTTATCACCGTTGGCTTGATGGCGATGGCGATGATGTGTTTCTCTGGATTAAACATTTAAGTTATGGCACAGTTTATAGCAATTAGTATAGGAGTTTTCCTTTCATTAATCATCCTTGTGGTGATTGTTCTGCTCGTGGCAAAGAAATATCTGTCACCGAGTGGAAACGTAAATATTGAAATCAATGGAGATCGTACAATCAACGTTCCACAGGGTTCAAGTTTGATGACTACGCTCAACGAGAACGGCATCTTCCTCCCTTCTGCCTGTGGCGGTAAAGCGTCATGCGGACAATGTAAGGTTCAAGTTCTTGAGGGCGGTGGTGAGATTCTCGATTCCGAAAAGCCTCACTTTACTCGTAAGGAAATCAAGAATCATTGGCGACTTGGTTGCCAGTGCAAGGTAAAGGGTGATTTGAAGATTCACGTGGATGAGTCTATCCTTGGCGTGAAAGAGTACGAGTGTACCGTTATCTCTAATAAGAACGTGGCTACCTTCATCAAGGAGTTTAAGGTGCAATTGCCTCCAGGAGCTCACATGGATTTCTTGCCTGGCTCATACGCACAAATCAAGATTCCTGCATTCGATTGTATCGATTATGACAAGGATTTCGATAAGTCACTGATTGGTGATGAGTATTTGCCATCATGGGAGAAGTTCGGATTGTTCCCACTGAAATGCAAGAATCCAGAACCTACCATTCGTGCATATTCCATGGCTAACTATCCTGCAGAAGGTGACGTGTTTATGCTTACGGTACGTATCGCAACACCTCCTTTCAAGGCTGACAAGAGTGGATTTATGGAAGTCAACCCGGGTATCGCCTCTTCTTATATATTCTCTCTGAAACCAGGAGACAAGGTAGTGATGAGTGGACCATTCGGAGACTTCCATCCTCATTTCGATTCCAAGAAAGAGATGATATGGGTTGGCGGTGGTGCTGGTATGGCTCCTTTGCGTGCCCAAATCATGCACATGACAAAGACCTTGCATACTACCGACCGTGAGATGCACTATTTCTATGGTGCTCGCGCACTCAATGAGGTATTTTATCTTGATGACTTCTTGGGATTGGAAAAGGAGTTCCCCAATTTCCACTTCCATCTTGCGCTTGACCGTCCAGATCCCGCAGCAGATGCAGCTGGCGTGAAGTATACTCCTGGATTTGTTCATCAGGTTATGCTCAACACTTATCTGAAGGATCATGAGGCACCAGAGGATATTGAATATTACATGTGTGGTCCTGGTCCCATGTCGAAAGCCGTTGTCTCTATGCTCGACTCTCTTGGCGTAGAACCAGAATCTATCATGTATGACAACTTTGGAGGATAAACTTATTCAGCATTCATCAAAAAGGCGAAGCTCAAAACCAGCTTCGCCTTCTTTTATTCCATCACACTCAACACACCATTTTCCACTTTAAAGTGAATGTCCTCTCCCTCAAATAGCATCCCATACACTTTCGCTGCATCATGATGATAATGTGGACGGGGATCAAGTTCCAATGTATGAGTCAGAGCCTTTAATTGCTCCGGATTAAAGCGTGAAGCGATAACAGGAGGAATAATCACCTTTAGTTTGGGCCATGAACGGTTATCCACGAAACCACAACGTGCATCGGGATAGCAATCTGCATATACCAAGTATGGTTTAATGTCGTATATCGGAGTTCCATCCATCAGGTCACCACCCAGCACGTGGATAACTGGTCCTTTAGACGTTTCCCATTCTATCAACTCTATTTTTACAACCGACAGTCCTAATGCGTTAGGGCGATAAGGTGACCGCGTGGCAAATACGCCCATACGTTGATTCCCTCCTAACACAGGCGGACGCACTACAGGACTATTGGCTTGGTGCTTATTGGCAGAAAACTCCCATATCAGCCAGATATAATCAAAATCTTGCAAGCCTCTTAAATAATCCGCATCTCTATATGGAGGCTCAAGAACAATCTCGCCTCGCAATTCTTTAACCAGTCCACTTTGCTTGGGAACACCAAACTTTGTCTGAAACGGTGAGCGAAATATGGCTATCGGTTCAATCTGCATACACTATATCCGAAAAAAGAATGACGTGACGACAATAGACAGAAAAGTGATTGACACCACTATCACGGGCAAATAGCCATATAGAAGTTCTTCCCTTGGTTTCTCTTTTGTTATGTATGCAAACAAATAATAGGTCAAGGTTGCGCCAAACAGTCCCAATAACATCCCTACCAACAAATCGCCAGGGTAATGTACGCCCAGATATGAACGGGAATAACATACCATGATTGCCCAAACTGCCAAAAAGGAGTTTAACCAATATTTTCTGAAGAGATATGCTATAAAAAACACAATTCCCCACGTATTGGATGAATGAGATGATGGAAAACCGTATGGACCGCCACGATAGTTATTTACCACATGCACCATTGCCGACACGGGATTGTCTAAATTCGATGGCCGCAACCTTCCTATTGCAGGACGAAGCCACTGAGAGTTCAGATTATCCGTAATCAAAATCATCAATCCAATGGCTACAGCACACCATAAGAACGATTTGAGGGAATGATTTTTGAAAATCACATATATCAATGAGATATACAACGGTATCCACATATATTTATCTGTGACCAACCACATAAACGAATCCCAGTATGGCGTGTGCATTCGATTGATTGCCAAGAGCATTTGGGTGTCTATATGGGAAATGTCTTGTAATATGCCTAATGCCAGTGTCTCCATATCTATCCAACTTACGTATTAGAAACATAGCGTGTCGTATCCACTATTCCAGCTTCTCTCAATGCTTCTTTCCTTTCAACGCAAGTGCCACATTTGCCACAATGTATTTCCTCACCCTTATAACAACTCCAAGTTTCTGAATAGTCAATACCCAACTGTTTTCCACGCAGGGCAATGTCAGTCTTGGTGATGGATGTATAGGGGGCTACTATTCGCACGTGCTCGTATGTTCCTGCCTGAGAAGCTGCATCAATGGCATCTATAAAAGAACTGCGACAATCTGGATAAATAGCATGATCGCCTCCATGATTGGCAATAAACACTTTTGTCAGACCTTCACTCTCGGCTATACCTACGGCGATAGACAACATAATGCCATTCCTGAATGGCACGACGGTCGATTTCATGTTATCATCATCATACGCTCCTTCTGGGATGTCTTCTGCGCCCGAAAGGAGAGAACTTTTAAAATACTGATGCATGAAATCAAGTTTTATCACCAAATGCTTGATTCCCAAACGTTCACAATGCATACGCGCAAACGGTATCTCCCTGGCATTATGATTGCTACCATAGTCAAAAGAAATACCCAAAGCTATCTCATCTTTCTTGTCATACAAGAGGGTGATGGAATCCATTCCCCCACTGACGATTATCACTCCGTCTTTCATGAGTTTCTTATTTTTAATCATGCTGCAAAGGTAAACATTTAAATTGATATAGAGAAGAACTCGTGTGGAATTTGCACTTCAAGTGGGAAAACATACAAAAAAACTAAAAAAACATTCATCAGATAACAATGCTCTCTGTAGTTTTTAGTATCTTTGCAAATCAAAAGAAGATATTATTCATTAATTCATACAATTATGACAATCGATCAATTTAATTTTGCCGGAAAGAAGGCTATTGTTCGTGTGGACTTCAATGTACCACTCGATGAGAATGGAAACGTAACTGACGACACCCGTATCCGTGGTGCACTTCCCACCTTGAAGAAAATTCTTGCTGACGGTGGTGCTGTTATCATGATGAGCCACATGGGTAAGCCCAAAGGAAAGGTGAATCCAAAGTTCTCTCTTTCACAAATCGTAAAACCTGTTTCTGATGCTCTTGGAGTAGAGGTGAAATTTGCTCCCGACTGTGCCAACGCTTCTGCCGAAGCTGAAGCATTAAAGCCAGGTGAGGCATTACTCCTTGAAAACCTCCGTTTCTATGCTGAAGAAGAAGGAAAGCCCGTAGGAGTTGAAAAGGGAACACCTGAATACGACGAGGCAAAGAAGGAGATGAAGAAGAGTCAGAAAGAGTTTGCCAAGAAATTGGCTTCTTACGCTGATGCTTACGTAATGGATGCTTTCGGAACCGCTCACCGCAAACACGCTTCTACAGCTGTTATTGACGAGTTCTTCGATGCTGACCATCGTATGCTTGGTTACTTGATGGAGAAGGAAGTTCAAGCCGTTGACAATATCCTCAGCAATATCAAGCGTCCTTTCACTGCCATTATGGGTGGTTCTAAGGTAAGTACCAAGATTGGAATTATCGAGAATTTGTTGGGCAAAGTAGATAACTTGATTCTTTGTGGTGGTATGACTTATACTTTCGCTAAGGCTCAAGGTGGCGAAATCGGTAACTCAATCGTAGAGTTGGACAAGTTGGATGTTGCTCTCGACGTAATCAAGAAGGCAAAGGAAAATGGCGTAAACCTCGTTTTGGGTACAGACTGTATCGCTGCCGACGCATTCTCTAATGACGCTAACACACAAGTTTGCCCTGCTAATGCCATTCCCGAGGGTTGGGAAGGCTTGGATGCTGGACCAGAGACACGCAAGGCATTTGCTAACGCCATCGAAGACGCTAAGACAATTCTCTGGAATGGTCCTGCCGGCGTATTTGAGTTTGACAACTTCATCGGTGGTTCTAAAGCAATTGCTGATGCCATCGCCAAGGCAACTGCCAACGGTGCATTCTCACTCATCGGTGGTGGCGACTCTGTAGCTTGTATCAACAAGTTTGGCATGGCTGACCAAGTATCTTACATCTCTACTGGTGGTGGTGCTTTGCTCGAAGCTATCGAAGGAAAAGTTTTGCCAGGTGTAGCTGCCATTAAGGGAGAATAATCTCAATAGCACATCATAAATAAAGGGGATGCAACTTCATACTATTGCATCCCCTTTTTTATCTACGACACACGACATCAAGGTTTCTTCTCTTCCTTCACGTCGTGAATGACAACTTTGATTTTGCTTATTCTGCGTTCTTCTATACCAAACACTTCAAAGGTATAGTTCTTGTAATCAATCTTCTCATGAATACTGGGGAAATCTCCCTTTAATTCCAACAAGAGTCCTGCCAACGAGTCTGCATCTCCTTCAACCTCCGAAAACTCATCGTCGTCAATAGCCAATATCTTGCAGAAATCGCTTAACAGGGTTTTTCCCTCAAACACGTAGGTGTTGTAATTCAGTTTTGAATAGGTCTTTTCTTCCTCGTCAAACTCATCGTTGATTTCACCAACAATCTCTTCCAAGATGTCCTCAAGCGTAATCAAGCCACTTGTACCGCCAAACTCATCTACCACGATGGCGATATGTACCTTATTTTCCTGGAACTCTCGCAAGAGGTCGTCTATCTTCTTGGTTTCTGGCACGAAATAAGGTGGACGTATCAAGCTCTGCCATCTAAACGAAGCCGACTTATTGAGATGGGGCAACAAGTCTTTGATATAAAGAATACCTCGTATATGATCTACATTGTCCTGATATACGGGGATTCTACTATAATTATTCTCTACGATGCACTTGAGTACATCCGAAAAATTACTGCGAATATCCAAGTCTATGATGTCTTGCCTACTGGTCATCACTTCCTTGGCTGTCTCATCACCAAACCTGATAATACCCTGTAAGATACTTTGTTCGTCTTTGATTTCTTCCTTGTCGGTCAGTTCCAATGCCTGCTCCAAGTCATCTACGCTCAAATGGTGGTTTTCTTTTTGTACCACTTTCTCTGCGAGGAACTCACTCCGAAGGAGTATATTCTCGATAGGCCAAAACAACTTACGTGCAAACAAGATTCCGCCGACGGCACGTCTGCAAAACTTCAGTGGATTTTGTCTGCTATATACTTTGGGGATAATTTCACCATAAAGCAAGAGCAAGAATGTAAGAAGAACCGTGATACACAAGAACTCAAGCCAATACGCCTTGGGACCAAAATGCAAGACAGAATCAAACACGTAGTTACACAGCATGATAATCGTCACATTGACAAAGTTATTGGTAATCAATATCGTTGCCAACGTCCGTTCACTATCCTCACGAAGCATTTGTATATGTCTATCTGCTGGATTCTTCTCTGGATCCAGTTCTGAGACATCATTAGGCGAAAGACTGAATATGGCTATTTCTGACCCACTGGCAAAACCTGATAGCACAAGCAGCAAGCAAGCCAATATAGCAGCAAAGTAAACGCCCATTGTCGGTGTTTGTACAGAAACATCAGACAATGCCCTCATGATAGCTGTAATATCCCAATTAGCTCCTAAGATATTCATATTTCCTAAAATGGCAATACATCATTTTCCGTGGTTCCCGTTGTGTTTTGGTTGTTTCCCAGCGGCTCGGATGCCATATTACCCTGGTTTGTGGTTAACGATTTTGGGGTAAGCAATTCCATATTCTCCACGTCAATCTCCGTGTAGTAACGTTTCTGTCCTTTCTTGTCATCGTACGAGCGATACCTGATACGTCCTTCCACATAAAGTTTATCTCCCTTATGCACATATCGCTCCACATACTTTGCCAGTTTCTTGTTGAAGAGCAGATTATGCCAGTCTGTCCTATCTGGCACCTGGGTTCCATTGGGAAGTACATAGCCTTTCTCGGTGGTAGCCAGCCTTACCCTTGCGTATGCCTGATCCGCATCGAAGTATCTCACTTCTGGTTCCTGGCCAACGTTACCTATGAGCATCGCCTTATTCATATACCAACCGTTTTATGAAAAATGCATTATTTCCACATTCCCAAATACCTGAAATGGAAGTTTTTCCCTTTGGCAGAAGGAAACTGCGAACGATGATCCACCCTCCCGCGCAAATGATCTACGATGCGGTTATAGCAATCCAATCCCGAATTGGCCTTGCATTGCACCACGAAATGGGTGTCACGATACTCATGCTTACCTGTAGCGGGAATCATCACCACACGTTTAAAGTCTAACTCACCCTCATACCAACCAGGGCGAAACTCTGACAGGCGTGTGGCTACATTGGCTGTCAGGTCACGACGTTCATTACTGAAGTTATCTTGTGCTGGCGCACGCAATGCCTTTTTTTGCTTAAAATCCATCATTGTTTCTGCAGTTGTCTTAATCACGATAAAATAAATACGTTGGCGAATCTTGTAACGCTTCGGATAAATCACGTCACTCGATACGTAGTCGCGTAAATCATTCTCAAGATCTTGATTTAATCCAATTTCAGGAATACTTCGCAAAAAATCCAATGCCTCATCAACACTCTTAACCAGTATTTCCTTATTGAAATAACGAAGATATAAATTCATGGAATAGGTTGTTTTTCAAAAAAAAGAGCGGAAAACGGGACTCGGACCCGCGACCCCAACCTTGGCAAGGTTGTGCTCTACCAACTGAGCTATTTCCGCAATAAAAAGTGTGAAGAGGAGGAGACTCGAACTCCCACGTCACAATTGACACTACCCCCTCAAAGTAGCGCGTCTACCAATTCCGCCACCTCTCCAACTAAAAAATAATTCCGAATAAAATACAGTGCCCAGAACAGGACTCGAACCTGCACACCTCTCGGCACACGCACCTGAAACGTGCGCGTCTACCAATTCCGCCACCTGGGCTTGGCTTTTATTCAGAATGAAGAGCGGAAAACGGGACTCGGACCCGCGACCCCAACCTTGGCAAGGTTGTGCTCTACCAACTGAGCTATTTCCGCAATCTGTCCTAAAATCAGGAGCATTTCTCTAAATGCGGTGCAAAGGTAATATATTTTTTTGATACAACAAATTTTTTTCGTAGTTTTTTTCGACAAAGTTTATTTCTATCGCCTTTCTATCACTTTCAATCATCTATATCTACTACTTATCCACTATCTAATCATCATTATCATATAAAGAACATCAAAAACGCCTTTATTCTCAACTACTATTAAATATTAAATGGATTTGAAAGAAATGCAAAGAAAGACTATTTATGCAATACATAAATTAAACTGCACCATTAAAACAGAGTTTGCTTTACAGCTAAAAGTGTAGCAAATACATTTCAAAAAAATAATAAGCATGTTCTTACGCCTGAGCCAGAATTACATTTTGCTAATCTGTTCTTGTGCAACTTTGATGGCATCCTTGCTAAGTTCATCATCGCCTACAGCATCAAGAACTTTATCTGCTAACCACAACGTCAGCATCATCTTCTCGTCCTGATGCAAGTATTTTGCGAGTTTGATTACATGTTCGCGCTTTGCCCGTCTGTCACCTCGCTCTATCTTGCTGAACATCGGCGTATCAATCTCTAATAGTGCAGCCAACTGTCGTTGCAGCACTCCTTGCTCATCTCTGAGCTCTCTTATTTTCTTTCCAAATATCATATTTTGTTCCTTTTGTCTTATACTTCGACTAAAAATTCGACTAAACTATCGGAAAATGACTACTTTTACGACTAGAAGCCTTCGATTAGTCATTTACTAGTCGTTATTTATGGCCAACTAGTCGTGTCTTGGCCATTAATTGGGCCATATTTTTAATTCTTGGCTATAATTTGGCCATAAGTTTAGCTTTTATAGCCATTTTCAAACCAAGTACGGCCATTGACCTGAATCATATCCTCATTTTTCATTTCTTCTAATATGTGTCGGAGCAGCCTGCGCTTTTGTTCCATGGACTTCGTTGAAGGAAGAACGTCTTTTATGTATTCAAGGATTGCATCAAGCTTTGTTCCGTTCCTGTGTCAGCTCCACCAAAGAATCCTCTATCCATTGCCATGCCTTATCGTGAGCATAAACAGGACGTTTGGGCTGATGTTTTGGAATATGAATCACCCACACCACCTTATGGGTGTCGTCTGTGACATACTCCTCGATGTCCAGTCCCTCGCTCGACAGGTTCGTGCAGCGTTCTGTCAATCGAAGGATTGCTTTCTGGCGGTCATAGTTATAGGTGTCTGTACCGACAATCTCCAGTGTCTTGTCATGCACACCCACCACAAGAAAACCACCCTCCATGTTGGCGATGGCCGACACATAGGAAATCACATCATCCTTCTCGTCCCCACAGAACGAGTTCTTCAAATTCTTAAATTCCTTCCACTCACACCGAGCATTCTCCTGCGGGTACTCGCGGAGCAGGTATTGTTGTAATTCGAGTTGGGTCATATATTTGTATTTGGGGGTGTCCTATTTATTTTGTTTTACAACCTTCAGTTATCGACTCTATTGTTGTAACAAAAGGAAGGTATCTGATATGTCCTCGACGTTGGGTTTTTAGGATGTTGAGCCGTTCAACGTATCTTTGTGTCTGTTGGTCATAATCCAGCAGCAAGAACTTAGAGGCTCCATCAGCGAGTCTTGGCAGATATCCTTTTGGTATATTGTCCTTGTCTACTAGTCTTGGTTTTTGGTTCAAGACATAAATCGCAGGATTCTTCCAATAGTGGAACAAAACATATTTCACGTTTTTGTAGGAAGCTATTTGTTCTTCTGACAGTGATTTCTCCTTGATGCCCAAAGCAATCATCCCTGCGCCCTCTGTCTTATTTCGGGCATTGGGGCCGATGGCGTACATGAGAACAAGGTCGAGGCTTTCTTCAAGCAGATGACTCCGTTCTGTCTTTGGCAAATCTACAGGAATGCTTCCGTCGATGAAGATATCCTCTGCGGCCATCATGGGGGCGAACTCCACAGGCTCATACGCCACAGGATGTCGTAACGGAAAGATTGTGTGTTGTGGTTCGATTACCTGTAGCTCTTTGGAGGTAATATCTTTTGCTAGTTCATTCTTGTACTCTACAACAATTCGTGCAGCTATTTTCTTCTCAGCCCTGACTATCTTCTGCATGAAATCAATGTCGATTTCACCGTCAGAGTCGATTGGAAGGTAGATTTCTTCAGCCTCAACTCGATTCTGCCATGTGGCTTTCTGTTCGCGCGAATAGATGGGGTATATCTTTTTCTGGATAGCGGTTTTCAGAAACAGATTCGCATCAAAAGGAATCTCTTCACCTTTCCATTTAATCAGATAGCTGTCCGTAAAAATACCAACCTCATCTTCATGTGCATACACAAGTCCTGCAGCGATGGCCCCGTTGTATATGATGGAAAGGACATTAGAGTAGGATGTAAAGTCTTCCTTTCGACCAAACTTCATGATTCCGTTATCACCTCGCTTGGCACAGACTACAGGTAGACTGAACTCCTTTGTGCGGATGCGGCTTACATGGTCTTGTCGCCGTGTACCCTTACGTAAATATGGAGCTTTCAGCGGATCAAACAATGCGTTCATGGGGAATGACTTCCAACGTACATCGCCACGCTGAAGCCGTAGCAAGGCTGCTTTCTCTGTGGAGGTTAATGTGAAGTCAGTGAGGGAATACTTCTCTATGTATGAGTTTAGTTTGGAGATACATTCACTTGCCAATATTTCAGCATAGGACTCCATGTAGTTAAAGTCAACTTTTCCTTGGGATATGGGAACAAATACACTTGTTTCCTTTAACACATCTTCCTCAAAAGAATCAACCCCCCATTGGAAGTTTGCAAAGGCTTTGCGCATTACTCCTAACAAATAACAAGCTGTCCAGTTGTTCATGTGGACATTTAACGGGGTTAGTATTTTTATTTTATCACCTGTAAAATAAGGCAGGTCTTGATAAAAGATTGTCGCAGTGTCTTGACCAAATGAAAATGTGTTGCCATCATTCAGGTATGCCGTATCTTTGTTAATGTATCCTCGTATACCATTGTTTTGACTGGTTCTTGCTACATAACGATATTTCCCCCCAAAAGAAAGTTTGTTAGCATCAAACTTCATTTTTGGCGATGCTACACCAAACAGCGTTCCTATACTTCTTTTCTCCCATTTGCCCCCGCTCTTGGTAAACTCCTCGTTGAGCCTTGCAAGTCGGGGGCTTACAGAAAAACCGCTTCACCAGATTGAGAGGTGTCTGTGAGAAGGGTGGAGATTTGCCATGCCATGTAGTCAGACACAGACTTTCGGAAGTCAGCAACAGTGGGAATGGCGTTGTGGGATTGGTGTTGCCCATAGGTCCAATCGTTCCCGTCAAGCGTTATTGTGTCTTTGATGATATGGCCGTCAAGATGGTGAGTGGAGCGTTTGCGGTCCAAGACAATATCCACCAGTTCCTGATAGCGTTCCCTACCAGTTCCATCATCTCGGAAGTTCTTGGAGAGGCTGGCTTTTTTCTTATCTTGACGTATAAAACCATCATTAGAGAAGTCGATGAACTTAACAAGCGCTGCTGGGTCATGTTTCTTGCCGACTTCAAACAGGTAAATCCCTGTCTGTACTCCTGCCTTACCTATAAATAATTTGCTAGGCATTTTGATGGAGGCAAGTAACGTGTTTCGTTCCAAAAGGCGAGTAGTGAATGGCAACCCTTGACCGCTCCCGGCATTCTCTTGAATAAGGATAGCTGCCCTGCCGTTTTTCATTTTGGCAAGAGCCTTTTCAACAAACACAAAACCTTTTCCATCTGCTGAATAGGGCGGATTGAGTAAGAAAACGTTGGCGGGGAAAGGCTTGTCACCTTCACTCTCCACCGATTGCTCATATTTGCCTTCGTATGTTAGCGAGTCTTTGTTGAGTATATGGGTTGAACCATCGCCCATGAGTATCATATTTAGGACAGCAAGTATATAAATTTCGGGGCGGATTTCCAATCCAAGCAATTGAAAAAGTTGTATCTGTTCAATTTTTGTAGCCAAGTCTCGCTCGCTCTTTATGTTTTGTTTGGCATCCTCTATCATCAGCTTCATGGCTGATACAAGAAAGCCGCCACTTCCTGCAGTATAGTCCCATACAAAACTATTCATGTCAACTTTGCAGAGCCGCGCCATCATCTCCGTAACATATCGAGGGGTGAGTACCACATCATTCTTATCGTCGCCAGGACGGAGAGGTATCCATGAAGTCAGCACGTTGAACAGTCTGCCTGTGAAATCCAGATGCTGGGCGGAACGAAACATTGGCATAATGTCGTCTTTGATGGTGGTGAAAACTGATTTGATTGGGCTCTCACCATTTCGTGGCGTGTAATAGTTCTCGTCAAGCAGGATGGCGGAAAATATGGAATGGATGGTGTCTTTCTTCTCTTGGGGCAAATTCTTGCTGTTTAGGACATCGTCGATGCGGTTCAAAACCGTAGCCCCATCGTTTGTGTTCTTTCCTTTCTGCCCTTTTAAATCCACGATTTCAAGAGGAGCTACGACATCTTTATAACCCAATGCAGCCAGAATCATCCCGCATACCAACTGAACCCTAGACTCTGCTTTTATATTCAGGCCTCCACTTTCATCACCATCCTCCATCCGCTGGTTTAGTTTTTGGAGTATAGTCTCTATCTGTATTTCATACTCAGTGTTGCGTCGTTCCTTTTCTACCTCTGTAAGTGTAAGCTCCTTTATGGCAGATTGCAGAGAGGCAAGATGTTCCATTGCAAGGAATGACAAGTCAGAATAGTCGGCAATCTTTTTAGGCAGGAGCATATTTTCACGTGAGAGATAGTAAACACCTATTTGTGTTTTTATTTCTCCAGCAACGTCATAGCCATTAAATCCGATAGCGATAGTCTCTTGGAAGGACTTGCTGTAGTTGATGATGGCTTTAGCATAGTGTATGGCCCCGTTTACGGCATATCGTTTGATGTTCTCATATATAACCTCGCCTTTCTCGTTGAAGTTCATCACGTCTCCATCCTTGCCAAATTTAGCGAAATCGCCCTTCTTGCCTTTCACTTCAATCATAACAGGGATTCGCTTCATATCGGGAAACTCTATCAACAATTTAATGTCAGGATAGTTGCCGCCTCTGCCACCGCTCTTGGACTCGGCCTTTGCTAATGCCTCGTCAATCTCAGTATTTACACTTTCCGTCTTGGCGAAGTGGACTACTTGGTATTCATCGAGCTGCTTTTTTGCAATATCTTCTACTTTCTCTTCTATACTTTTTGTTGTCTTTGCCATTGCTTAATTTGCTTGAAAGAAGGAATGATAAACTTTCCTTGTTTAAGATTGTCACATTTTGGACACAAAATTACAAATATAATTTGAAATAACATCAATGAATGGCAAAAATCAGTGCTCTTTAACAGAAATTTTATCGGAATCGTTTAAAATCAGTCCCGGCTTATCAGAAATCGCTACTAAATGCAAGCGCCTACACCTGAATTTACAGATGTGGGCGCTCCGTTATTTGCTGATATAATGTTACGATGGCGGCAATACGTCAAAGGCCATACCCTTTCCTCTTTGTCGGCACATATCGCGAAGCCTTGGCGGTCTTTGCTGCATGAAGCCAACAACGTAGTCGGAAGTCCTCGTTCTCCTCGTCTTTCTTGCGACCGTCCCAGCCAGTCTCGCTACTGACAGAACCACCACCTGCACAAGGTAAGTTGACATAGCGACCTCCCATGAGAGCAACTGCGAACTCTCGAATATCCACTTCGTCCTCCAACACTTCTTTCTGCTTTTTGAGTCCATCCTTCTCTGTCTCCAGTTTCGCCTCCTCTGCCTTGATTGCATTATAGACCGCAGGATCCATGTGCTTCGCCTTTGAGCCATGAATGCCACGTTCAAGATCAAAACCGGCAGCCTGCATGTGATGTGTTCTGGATGAATGACAGACTTGGGGACAAACGGCACCATCTTATGCTCTTTGCCGTCCCATTTCTCTCGGTCGATGTGCGCTGACAGTCCACCATCAGCTGCGCCACTTTCGGGTTTCTTACATGTAAAAACACAGTATGCCATAGCTTATAATTTAATCATTCTTTAGTCCCTTTATCATCATACAGAACTTTTTCGATAAGATCAGCATCTCGCGATGTGCCATGAGACGCAGTGATTCACCTCATGCCTTTTCGTTTCTCATAACAAATCTCTCACCTTTCCCCCTAAAAAAAAAACTCAGAAATATTCATACAAAAAAAATTCGTGAAAAAGCTCAAAGGAGATGTTAAGAGGAACAGAAAGTGGTGTTTTGAACACGAAAACACGAGTTTTTTCTCGTAACTATATACTTTACGGTCATAACTATATATGTTACGACTGTAAAGTATATAGTTAGCGAGTTCAAATAATATGTTATCATGGCTCAAAAACACCGTTTTTACGCATAAACATACGGAAAACAAACGCATAAATATACTATCATTTTTACAATAACCTAATAATCAACACATTACAAAATAAACCAAAAACAATCATTTTTTTGATCGACGGAGGAGTTGGTGAAAAATATCGCAAAATAGAGAGCCGTTTTTATCACTTTATCTTGACAAAATAAGGAATAGCCCAAATCTTTTGTTATCACTAAGCACGAAACACTTTCACACTAAACAATCAAAATAAAATGAACGATTTGCCGTTTCATGTGTATGCTGTCAAAACAAAAACAGAAAGGTATGAAACGAACATTTTTTACGATGCTGTTGGCTCTCACAACCATGATGGTCAGCGCACAACAGACAGAACACATCAAACGAGATGCTGCCCTTTACATGGCAGACAGTCTGAAATTAGACAGCATGTACCATTATTGGAACCATTTTGTGGAAGAACATCCGAAAGACGAGGTAGCGTGGCGTAATCTCTATGAGATTTACGATACCTACGAAAAAAGATACTTGGTAAATCATAAAAATTACCAAACGGGTGAGGAGATATTCGAGGCAGAGCTGAAAATGCGTCGCAAGACAGGCGTGATGATGCGAATGGAACAAGCCATTCCCGACAGCTATACCTTCAACTATTGTGCCTTCGATTGTGACTACGAATGGTTGAAATATGAGAATCCTGATGATATTCCCGACAGTCTGTCTTCTCACTATGCCAACCGAGCCATAGAGTTATTACATGACAAGGTGGCACGTTACGACTACGAGGAATGGGCGGGGTATCTGATGAGTAATTTAGACACCGTGCGTCTCACCCGCGTGCTCACCAGATTCTACGAAAGCGGTTTGTATCCTGCTGATGAACTGCAATACCATTACAACGAGTTGCAGGGAATGGACGAGGGAGCAGTCTATTTGGGGCAGCATTACGACAATGTCATCGGGAAGCTTATCCTACAACTGGTGAAGGGTGTACATCGTGACAAGATTCTCTATAATGAAGCATCTGTCATCAACTACTCTCCTTTCCTCGAAGGATGTATCCAACGAATGGGACTATCCCCTCAAATCGCAGATAGCCTGCGTCGGAATCACCAAGACTTTAAGGGACTGGAACGCCTGCTTCGTTATATCTTCGCCAATGTCAAACGCCCCGTCTATCTATCTTCCAACAGCATCTCCAGACTATTATTTGGCGATGGTGTACCTGAAGACCTGAAGCAGTACCTCTATAACGAAGGGTTGACCATTCGCTATTCAGCCAAACCTTACGATAACTTGCGAGTGAAACGGCGCAATGTGGAAGAACGCTATCTGTTAGATTATCTGCGTTTCTCATTCAGACCAGATTCAGACAGACGCTACAATTATCTTTCTTTTAATTACCTCATTTTATTAAAAGACCTCCTGCCTTATTATAAGACGAACAACCCAGATCGTTTTCGTTGGCTGAACCACCTGTATCATGACGTGTTGGCTCAGATGGAAGATGAAGGTTTCGTCATTGGCACCACCGTTTTCAACATCCACAAAAAGGAAGACCACCGAGGGGTACACTATGAAGTGGAAGAAGGGACTGTCAAGCCGAATAAATCATTTACGGGACTCTACGGTAATGCCAAAAAAGAAGGACTCAAATATTTGACAGGTGAACCGATAGAGACTCATGTCATTCTGGAAACAGAACCTATCAAAGAATAAAGTCATGAGCATATTCCACTTGAAACCTCTGCGCCAACAAACTGACGAGCAGTTGATGGAACGGGCAAAGGCTGGTAGAGATGCAGCTTTCGAGGAACTGTATCGTCGCTATGCCCATCGACTGAAAGGGTTTTTCTTCCTACAATTAGGAAGAGACGAGGAATTGGCTGCTGATGCCACGCACGACGTGTTTTTACGGCTATACGAGGCTCGTTGTCGTTACCGAGAGGGAAGCAGCGTCAGCACGTGGATTTATACCATAGCCTACAATATCTGTCGTAACCACTACCGCAGCAACGCTTACGAGTCTCGTCTCTTAGAAGCCCTCGATGCTGAACCTATTGCTGAACAGCATATAGAAGTGGATCTGGACGCTGCCACACTCGACCAAGCATTAGAGCAAGTGTTATCTGAGCTGCCAGCACCATTGCACCAATTATTCTCACTCCATTACCAGGAAGAACTGACTATCCCACAGATTGCAGAAATTGTCGGCATTCCTGAAGGAACGATCAAGTCGCGCCTGCATAAAACCATGAACATCATCCGTAAAAAACTCAAGAAATATGAAAATCACAAATGAACAGATAATCCAGTCGGCTCGCCGTCAGAAACAATCAGTAAACAATCATATCAACGTTGAGCCGTGGCATTCTCAACGCTCAAACCGTGGGGTAGCCGCAGCCATTACCATAGCCGCCAGTGTCGTAAGTTTTATCATAGGTTTTGGAGTTCACGCCAACTTATCCAAGTCTGAAGTGTTGCCGACGGCACAAACCGTGCAACAGAAACACGATACCATCCTGCAAACGATGACCATCAGAGACACCGTTTACCAGACACGCATCGTCACTAAAATAAAAGAAAGAAAGGTGTTGGCGCAGTCGGCTCCCCCGTCTTCGGAGCCATCACCTACAACAGAGCCATCGCCCAACCAAACGGCTTGTTCGATGCTGTGCGACGAAATACCTTACGCCCTTTTGCAAACCCATGAAGAGAGTTACTAATCAGTCCATCCTATCCCGATAGTCCTCGTATGTAAACCGACGAAGCGTTTCCATCTCACCATCCAAATGTACGATGGCGATGGAAGGATGGCTGATGCCATTAAACATATTGGTCTTGACCGTGGTGTAATGCAACATATCCTCAAAGATGATGTTCTCACCCACTTGCAGTTCATGATCAAACTTCCAATAGCCCATGAAGTCGCCCGACAAGCAACTGTTACCGCCTATTCGGTAAACATTGAACATTTTATTATTGACCATTGAACATTGACCATTGAACATTTCTGCGTTGCCTTCCTGGGATTCGTCAATGGTCAATGGCAAATGGTCAATGCTCAATGGTGAATGGTCAATGCTCAATGAAGAATGGTCAATGGCCTCAGCTCCTCGAATAGTGGGCATATAAGGCATTTCCAGACAATCGGGCATGTGACACGTGAAGCTCACGTTGACGATAGCCGTGGAAATACCCTTGTTTTCCACCACGTCCACCACCTGCGCCACCAATGGTCCTGTTTGCCAACCGAATGCACTTCCTGGCTCAAGGATCACCTTCAACCAAGGATAGCGGGCACGGAAATCCTTCATCAACCATATCAATCGCTCAACATCATAATCCTTTCTCGTCATCAGATGACCGCCTCCGAAGTTGATCCATTTCAGTTGGGTAAACCACTTGGAGAACTTTTCCTCGATATGTGCCAGCGTTCTTTCAAACACGTCTGCCCCACTCTCACAATGGCAATGGCAATGAAATCCGTCTATGACAGAAGGCAAGGCATCAGCCAACTGGTCACAAGTAACGCCAAAGCGTGTTCCTGGTGCACAAGGATTATACAAATCCGTTCCCACCTCAGAATATTCCGGATTGATACGCAATCCCAAGCTGACGTCAGGGAACTTACCTTTCACATCATCGCCAAACCGCTGAAGCTGAGAGAGAGAGTTAAAGGTGAGATGAGTTGACATCCTTGCAATATCATCGATTTCATTGTCGGTATAAGCAGGAGAATAAGTATGCGCCTTGCTGCCAAACTCCTCGAAAGCCAGACGAGCCTCGTAAAGAGAACTGGCAGTGGTGGCGTGAATATACTCACGAAAGATGGGGAACGTCTTCCATAGCGCATACGCCTTAAAAGCCAATATGATTTCAATGCCAGCCTCTTCTGCCACATGTTGGATGAGCGACAAGTTTTTGCGAAGCTTACTCTCTTCTAATATATAATAAGGTGTATTCACCTCTCTGAAATGCTGCAAATCTACTTTCATCTTCTAAAAATGTTTCTGCAAAAATAAGAAAAAAACATGAAAATGTATCATGAATGTATAATAGTTTAGAATTTTATGAACCGTAAATTGGAAATTTAATAGAAATTGATTACTTTTGCAAAGAAATTCAAGCAGATGAAACTCGTAATACTCACTAAATCCACGTTTTTCGTGGAAGAAGACAAGATTCTATCCTCACTATTTGATGAGGGAATGGAGAATTTGCACTTGTTCAAGCCAGGCTCTTCTCCTATGTATAGCGAGCGACTTCTCACCCTTCTGCCAGAAGAATACCATAAGAAGATTACCGTTCACGAGCATTTCTATCTCAAGGGTGAATACAATCTGGCAGGTATTCACATCGACCATCCCCAACAAGACGACATTCCCACAGGATACAAGGGACAGGTAAGTCGCAGTTGCGACAACATGGCCCTACTCAAAGACATGAAACGCAATTCACAATACGTATTCCTGAAAAACATCTTCGACTGCATAGAGTTCAAGGAAGAAAAGTCAACCTTCACCATGCAACAGTTGGAAGAGGCATCTTCTCTTGGCTTGATTGACAAGAAGGTTTATGCCTTGGGAGGCATGAGTTTGGAGAATGTGAAGATAGCCAAGGAACTGGGATTCGGCGGAGTAGTCATTTGTGGTGACCTATGGAACCGATTCAATATCCACAACGAACTTGACTACAAGAAGTTGATTGCGCATTTCGATAAGTTGCGCAAGGCTATAAGTTGAAAAAAGTAATAACATCAATATTAAAACCAATGTTAGAAAACAATTCTTTTCTTGTGTTCTCAGGAACAAAGACAAAGTATTTAGCCGAGAAGATTTGCTCCAGTTTAGGATGCCCACTCGGTAAATTGTTGATTACGAGATTCTCTGACGGAGAGTTTGCCGTTTCTTACGAAGAGTCTATTCGTGGTCGTGACGTATTTCTTGTACAGAGTACATTCCCAAACTCTGACAATCTCATGGAGTTGCTTCTGATGATTGATGCCGCCAAGAGAGCATCGGCTCGTCACATCATTGCTGTCATCCCCTACTTTGGATGGGCTCGTCAAGACCGTAAGGACAAGCCAAGAGTGAGTATAGGAGCCAAGTTGGTTGCCGACTTACTGAGCGTTGCCGGTATAGACAGAGTGATCACGATGGACTTACATGCCGACCAGATTCAAGGATTCTTCGACGTTCCCGTTGACCACCTGTATGCATCAGGCGTTATCCTACCCTATTTGCAGCAGCTTCAATTAGAAGACATGGTGATTGCCTCTCCCGACGTAGGTGGAAGCAAGCGCGCCAACGCTTACGCCAAATACCTGCATTGCCCATTGGTACTGTGCAATAAGACACGTGCACGTGCGAACGTGGTAGAGAGTATGCAAATAATCGGCGACGTGGAAGGCAAGAACGTCATCATCATCGACGACATGGTAGATACGGCAGGAACCATCACGAAGGCAGCCGACATCATGAAGAATGCAGGAGCCAAGAGTGTACGCGCCTGTGCCTCACACTGCGTGATGAGCGACCCTGCATCAGAGAGGGTACAAGAGTCAGCCTTGGAAGAAATCGTATTTACCGATTCCATCCCCTACTCGATGAAATGCTCCAAGGTGAGATTCCTCTCCGTGGCAGACATGTTTGCTGAAACTATCCGCAGGGTGGTAAGCAACGAAAGCATCAGTTCGCAATATTTGGTATAGACACCTACCCCATGAGAAACATTCACTTGACGGCGGGATGGATATTGGCTGCTACCATGCTCGTAGCTTGTCATTCCAATTCCTTCAAGATAAACGGAACGATAGACGGAGCCAAGGATGGTGACACCTTGTATATTACATACGATTTAGGACATGGTACTCCATCCGACTCTTTCTATGTGAAAGACGGGACTTTTTCTTACGAAGGAAAGACGGACACCACCCAGTTGGGTGTCATATATCACAAAAGACAGATAGACATCAGCAGCACGTTCTTCCTTGAGCCTGGCGAGATAGACATTCATCTTTCCAACGTTCCAGAAAAGCAAAAAGTTTCTGGAACAAAGGTCAACGAGCAATGGCAATTGTTAGTGGATTCGATTAATATGTTTAGCAAGAAGCTCAACGATATGTCGGCACAACTCTTCAGTCAGTCTTTTTCTGAAGAAGCTCAAGTGGCGTTGCAAACCCAGATGACTAACACACAAGGCAAAATGTGCCAATGCATCATGGGCTTTGCAGAGAGGAACATCACCAACGAATTAGGGTATTTTCTGGTGAACCTCTACGATGAGCAATACATTTCTGACAGCAACCGTCTGAAACTCATTGAGATGATGCCTATCAACATGAGCAATCGTCCGCAAATCCAACAGATGAAGAAGATTCTCAACGCAAGGAGCAACTCAAAGCTCTCCGACTTCACGATGCGCGACGTGAATGGCAACCTTCTCTCACTGCTCACCGAAATCAAGAAAAACAAGATTACTGTCATCGATTTTTGGGCAAGTTGGTGTGGACCATGTATCCACGAAATGCCAGAGGTCATCAAGATGTACAACCAATATCAGCCGATGGGATTAGGCATCATTGGTGTTTCGCTCGACTCTAACGAGGCTGCATGGAAAAATGCCATCGTGTCACTCAGCCTACCGTGGACTCACATATCGGAACTGAATGGCTGGAACAATTCCATGATCAACGCATACGGCATCAGGTCTATCCCATACACGATGATTGTCAACAAAGAAGGGAAGATTCTGCAAAAAGGACTCAGAGGACAGCAATTGGCAGATGCCGTAAGGCAATACCTCAATGAGAAATAAGCTGGTCTGCTCACTCTTTACACAAGAAGAAATACAATTCTTAATATCTATCTACTCAAACAAATCAAAATGAAAAAAACATTCTTGACCATGCTTTTCATGGTTGTTGCCTCATTATCTTGGGCGCAACACAAGTTTGAGCTGTCGCAAAACACATCCAATGGTGATTGGACTTTCACCAACGGATGCAGCATCTCAAACAGTTTGGGGAAGACTTATGCCACTGGCAGCAGTCCTACCATCAAGTATTCTAAAGGTGTGCAATACACCATCAACATCCCCAATGGTGTCACCATCAAGTCGGTGTCATTCTCTGGTTACGACAATTATGGGGATGTTGACGCATACATTGCCGAGGTAGGTGGCAAGACTTACGAAGCCAGCACATACGTTTTCCCAATGAAAGAAAACGAAGTGGCTGTCAACAAGACTTACACCATTACGTTAGACAGTCCTGCTACGGGAACACTCACGTTCACACCCAAGGGGCAACAAGTATGTTGGTCTATCACACTGTTTGATTATGAAGATACGCCTGGCGTTTCGTATTCTTCAGCAACATCACAAATGGAGTTTTTAGACAGAGGACTCGTCGTATTACCAGCCAAGTCAGGAACAGGACAGTTTGTGAGTTGGCGACTTCTTGGAACAGAGAACTACAAATCTACGACATTCGACCTCATGCGTGACGGAACCGTTATCGCTTCAGACATCAATGGTGCAACTTGTTACAATGATGCTCAAGGCAGCTCATCCAGCAAGTATCAAGTGGTTACCAAGAATAACGGGACGGTAGTATCTACATCAGAAACTGTCTCTTCATGGGGAAAAGAATATTTGTCATTGAAGCTGAAAAGACCCAGTAGCATATATACTCCCAACGACATTTCAGTGGGAGATATTGACGGTGACGGACAATATGAACTATTCGTGAAATGGGATCCTTCAGACTCAAAGGACAACTCACAGAAAGGAAAGACAAGCAACGTCTATATAGACTGCTATCGCCTTGATGGTACGTATTTGTGGCGCGTAGATTTAGGCGTAAACATACGAGCTGGTGCGCACTACACCCAATTCATGGTATATGATTTTGACGGTGACGGCAAAGCTGAAATGATTTGCAAGACAGCACCAGGCTCTAAAGATGGACAAGGCAACTACGTCAGTGCTGTAGCAGACGACAGCAATATCAAATCTACAGACAACACGAAAGATTATCGAAACTCAAATGGCTATATCCTTGAAGGTCCAGAATTTCTCACCGTATTTGATGGTGCAACAGGTAAGGCAAAACACACCATTTGGTATAATCCTAATCGAGGAATGACCTTCAACAAAACTGCATCACATACGTCTTCATGGGGAGACAATTATGGTAATCGTTGCGACCGTTATCTTGCTGCGGTTGCTTATCTCAACGGTCCTACCAACAATCCATCTGTGATTATGTGTCGCGGCTACTACACACAGTCATACGTTTGGGCTGTAGATTACAACGGCTCTAAATTAGTACACAAATGGCTTCATGCAAGTACCAAGAGCAACACCGTTGAGCATTACAATGCCAATTGGACAAAGACTACAAAGACATACAGTTCTAACACCAGTGGCAAAGGCAGCCATTACACATTATACGCCAACGGAAACCATAATCTATCTATTGGTGACGTTGATGGTGACGGATGCGACGAGATTATTTGGGGAAGTGGAGCCGTTGACAATGACGGTCAACTGCTCTACAGCGTAGGATATGGACATGGAGATGCTATTCACTTGTCAGATTTCGACCCAGACCGTCCTGGTTTGGAATTGTTTGACGTACATGAAGAAAACATCAACCCTTACGGTGGCGACTTGCACGATGCTGCAACGGGCGAAGTCATCTACAGCTTTACTGCCAGTGGCGACACAGGACGCGGAATGGCGGCTGATATAGATGCAGACAACCGAGGGGGAGAATTCTGGTCAACTGGCGGCAGCGAAGTAAGAGCCGTTAACGGTACAACCATCAGTACCAGCAGACCCTCGCAATGTATGCGAATCTATTGGGATGGTGACCTGCAAGATGAATTGTTTGACGGACACTATGACTCCAGCACCGGGAAATGCAGTCCAGCCGTAGAGAAATGGAATACCTCCAAGAAAAAAGCCAATACCTATAAGAGCTTTACAGACATTGGCAACTCGCAAACATGCAATACCACCAAGGCTTCTCCCAATCTCATTGCCGACCTCTTTGGTGACTGGCGTGAGGAAATCATCATGTGGGATTATTCAGATGGATGCACCATCAACATTTTCTCTACGAACGAGGAAACGCAATATCGCATACCTACACTCATGCACGACCATGTATATAGAATGGGAATAGCATGGCAAAACGTAGCATATAATCAACCTGCTCACGTGGGTTATTACATGCCCGACTACGTTGATTATCTCGAAAACACACAACCATCCGATGAAGAGGAAACGAATGAGACAGAAACCGTCACGTTGAAATATACGGGAACAGGAAAACAAGATGGTTATTGGACGGATGGTCTTTACTCTCTTTCCGGAGTGAACGACGGATGGGAGAACAGTAGCTTTAAGATGGGACAAGGAACATATACGTTGAGCATTCCAAGCGACGTGAGAGTAAAACAAATCACGTTCAAGGATTTCAATGCCAACTATAACGGCGGTGAACTGACATCATTCACCAGCGAAGGTGCTACGGTAACGATTCCCACTAAGCACGACTATCAAGAACCAGACGAAACAGCTTACGACCTCATCATTTCTTTGCAAGACCATGTAGCAGGCACACCATTGGTATTTACGTTGCAAGGAGGCGGTCAACCTGTGGCTTGGTTTGAATTAGTCATCGAGAAAGTGAATCCTACCACGGCTCCACAACTCAAGAGCTTTACCATTACTCCAACTATCAATAAGAATCACTGTGTGGTTGCACTCAACTTCGACAGAGAGATGGTAAGTGCAAATGCGACCATCGCTGGACAGACGGTAACGGCTGAAGGTGGATCTGCCACTCTTTATTTCCCTGTTTGGGATTTGGCATACAACAGTCAAAACACATTTACCGTGGCTAAAGGTGCTGCCAAAGACACATACGGCAACGCCAACAGCGAAGCCATCACCGTGAGTGTGAACGTTGGCAACAAAGCAAGCGTCAGCAAAGTGGCTTACGACTATGTAGTAAGCAATGTCAGTGAATGGAAGGCTGCATTATCTGCGGTGAACGCATCCAACAAGAATGCCTCAGCTACTCGTAAGGTTATCTTCGTCAAGAACGGAGATTATGATTTCGGAACGGAAGAACAAAGGTTCACTGCTTATAATGTGAGTATTATCGGTGAAAGCAGAGACGGCGTGGTGCTTCATGGCACACGTAGTGGAATCTCCTACCCCATCCTGAATTTGCGTGACCGCACGGGATTCTATCTGCAAGACCTTACCATACGAAACGACTTCAACTATGGGTTGAGTGATAAGGGTGGCGTAGCAGTTGCTATTTACGGTGGCGATAAGACTGCCATGAAAAACGTATGTATGCTGAGCAACCAAGACACACAAGTGACGGGTAACCGTGCTTACTTTGAGCAATGCAAGATTCACGGAACAGTGGACTTCATCTGTGGAGGTGGCGACAATTTCTATTGGAAGACCGACTTGATTCTTGAAAACCGTTCGGGCAATGTAATCGCTGCACCTTCTACTGCAGCTTCATCTAAATGGGGATATGTATTCCAGGAATGTAACATCAGTGCCATGAATGGCGCATCATTGGTAACCGATGGTAGTTATAACCTCGGTCGTCCTTGGCAAAACGAACCACGTTGTTATTTCTTGAACACGAAGATGAACGTAAAACCTGCCAATGGTGGATGGACAAGCATGGGCACGTTGCCTACACATTTCTATGAATACAACTCGAAAGACAAGAATGGCAATACGATAGATCTTTCCGTTCGCCAAAATTCTCCTACGAGTACCAATAGTTATACGCCTGTCCTTTCCAACACGGAAGCAGCAAGATTCACGCTGAAGAATGTATTGGGAGGCACTGACAGTTGGTTGCCTACTGAAGAAACGGCAGCTTCTTCTGCTCCTAACGCTTCTGTCAACGGAATGGCTATCTCTTGGGCAACCGTGGAAGATGCCCGTTGTTATGTGATATTCAAAGACAACCAATACGTAACCAATATCACGGGCACTACCTACACCGCTCCAGAAATAGGTACATACGTCATCCGTACAGCCAACGAGAACGGTGGATTGGGTGGCAGCACCACCGTTACGGTTAATGGCAACAGTACTATCGTACAAGATGAGACGGAAAAGCAACCCGCCTTCCCAGGAGCAGAAGGATTTGGACGTTATGTTACTGGTGGCCGTGGAGGTAATGTTTACCACGTTACCAACCTCAACGACTCTGGTACGGGTTCTTTGCGTTGGGCATTGAGTCAAGGCGGAAAAAAGATTATCGTGTTTGATGTTTCCGGAACCATTCATCTACAATCAGCACTCAACATCGGTAACGACGTGACTATCGCTGGTCAAACGGCACCTGGCGATGGTATCTGTATCGCAGACTATCCTTGTGCCATTAAAGGCAGTAATGTCATCGTGAGATACATGAGATTCAGACTTGGTAATAAGAATGTGTTATTAGACGGTGCTGACGGTTGGGATGGATTTGGAGGATTCGACCAAGAAAATATCATCATCGACCACTGCTCAGTAAGTTGGTCAATTGACGAATGTCTCTCTTTGCTGGGCAACAAGAACACCACACTTCAATGGTGCTTGGTAGCACAGAGCTTGGTTAACAGTGGACACTCGAAAGGTTCTCACGGATATGGTGGCAACTGGGGTGGAAGTGGCGCATCGTTCCACCATAATCTCTTGGTACACCATACAAGTCGCACTCCTCGCCTTGCTCCGAGACCAACTACACAGTTGGACGAGCGGATGGATATGCGTAACAATGTCATCTATAACTTCGGTGGCAATGGTTGCTATGGAGGTGAAGCCATGAAGGTGAATATCGTTAACAACTACTACAAGCCTGGTCCTGGTTCTCCTACGAGTTACAAGGGTAAGCGCATCGCTGGTCTCGGCATTCGCACCGATGAATATATAGCCACCTATCCAGATTATACTCCAGCATTACATGTTTGGGGAAAATACTTCGTGGATGGCAATGTCAATTCTAAATATTCGGATGTGACAAACGACAACTGGACGTATGGTATATACAATCAGATTTCTGAAGCTGACTGCGATGGTACATATACACAAGCCACGAAGGATAGCATACGTATCAATGCTCCTATTCCCTATATTACCACCACGACGCATACGGCGGAAATGGCTTATCAACGAGTGCTCGACTATGCAGGTGCTTCATTAAGTCGCGACTCTTTCGATGAATTAATGGTTAGTGATACCAGAAACGGTACGGCATCTTACACAGGTAGTGGATTGGGAAGTGGATTCATCAACTCTCAAGATGACATGAAGCCAGCCAACGCATCATCAGATTGGAGCGCATGGCCAACGTTAAACAGCACGACCGCTCCTATTGACACCGATGGTGACGGAATGCCTGATACATGGGAAGATGCAAACGGACTGAACAAGAATGATGCTACTGATGGTGCTGTTGTTGCTTCTAACGGCTATACGAATGTTGAGAACTATATCAACTCTCTCGTTGCCAACATCACTGATGCCCAAAATGCCGGCGGTACCATGACAGGTGAAACGGAGAAAGCCGAAAACACCCAACAAGAGATGGCTTACGAAATATCGGCAGAGACAAGTAATGGTGATTGGACATTTAGCAATGGATTCAGCATCAGCGAAAGTGGAGAGCCCGCTATCGTAACAAGAACCAATTACATCAAATTCTCCAGAAACCATCAGTACACCATTAACATCCCTGACGGCATTACCATTGAGAAAGTGACCATTCAAGGAAATGCCAACATTGATAGCGGTAGTGCATATCTCTCCGAACTGAACGGACAGACATTCTCTGCCACCGATTATGTGTTCCCAAGCAGAACAGCCAATGATGACAAGACTTATACCATCGTCTTAGCCACACCTGCTACGAAGACGTTGACCTTCACACCAAAAGGCGACGGACAAGTTGGATGGCAATTGGCTCTCTACACTCATGCGGAAGAACAAGAAGAAGAGAAAACAATAGTCAGAACCGTTACGGGTACGATTACCTTGCCGTTCTATGATGGAAGTACAGACTTTGCCATTAACTACGACAATAATGCTAATGGGAAAGTGACGACATCAGTTACCTTGGGGGCAGCATTGAACTGTGAAAGCAAACGAACAGTAAACGGTGCAAACTTTAATGAGATCAGCACGACGGAAGTAAATGCCGAAAGTGCCAACGCCGACAATGCCCTGACCATTAACATCGAAACGGCTAATTCATCCATCACCTTCAAGCCAACTAATATTTCTTTCAATGCTTGTAAGATTGGTACAAATGGTGGTAAGTTTGACTTGAATCTCGATGGTAATTCTTTATTGTCTAACGTAGAACCTAACAGAAATGATGCTGAACATGGTTATTACTCCAGTTACGACCAGAATATATCATCTTTAGCTGGTACAAACCATAGCTTTACATATCATATATATGGTCTTAGCAACAAGAAACTCGGACTTGGCAACATCGTTATCACTGGCGAACTCACCACTACCATCAAGGTAATAAAGGGTGATGTTAACGGTGACGGACTTGTCAACATCACTGATGTCGTTTGTCTTGTCAATTACATTTTAGATTCAGACAGCATCGGTATCATCTTGGAAGCAGCCGACATGAATGAAGATGGAGAGGTCAACATCACCGACGTGGTGGCGCTTGTTGATTACGTTTTAGTATCAGACTAACATACTCTTAGAAATGATAAAAGCAACAGCGACGATGTGATGAGCATCGTCGCTGTTGCTTTTATTGAATGACCAAGTTAAAGAAACTTGGCAGTGGAATTAATTCTTCACATTAGTCGAGCCACTTCACGTAGCAGAAGTCCTGACGGTGAGGTAAGTTTTCGTTCTTGGGGAACATACGCACACACGTCTTGTACATACCTGCCTTATCTGGCTCAACGGTTGCCTCAAACGTATAGAGGTTACCAGTATGCCCAATCATCTTGAACGAATCAATCTTATTCAGTTCACGATCGGTGGTACGACCATCATCAAAGATAGATACCAATTCCAAACCTATTGCATCGTCGAGACCTTGTTCGTCAATGACATATCTAATCTTATAGGTCTTACCCGTCTCACCGCCTTCAGCTGCCAACTGGTCTTCCTTAGAAACCACACGGATTGAATCCCAACGCTCGGCTACAGCTTCCTTCCAAGCAGCAATATCCTTAGCAAGACGATAACCGTCAGCAGAAATAGCCTTGAAACGCTTTGCCTGCTTGTTATAGAACTTGTCATAGTAATCGTCGAGCTGACGTTTCATGGTGTAATGAGGAGCAATCTGGGCAATAGAGTTCTTGATAACCTTAATCCAGTTCTCGCTATAGCCCTTCTCATTGGTATTGTAATAGAGAGGAATAATCTCATTCTCCAACAAGCTATAGATGGTAGCAGCATCCAATTGGTCTTGATAACCTTGGTTCTGATAGGTTCGCTTTTCTGTCAAAGCCCAACCAGCACCCTCACGATAGCCTTCAAGCCACCAACCATCGAGCACGGAGAGGTTTACAACACCGTTCATCTCAGCCTTTTCTCCAGATGTACCAGATGCTTCCAATGGACGGGTTGGCGTGTTCATCCAGATATCTACACCAGAAACCAAACGACGAGCAAGTAAGAAGTCATAGTCTTCCAAGAAGATAATCTTACCAAGGAACTCTGGACGTTGGCTAATCTCATAGATTTTCTTGATCAGTCCTTGTCCTGCTCCATCAGCGGGGTGTGCCTTTCCTGCGAAGAGGAACTGTACGGGACGATCAGGATTGTTTACGATCTTGCTTAGACGATCTAAGTCGGTGAAGAGCAAGTGGGCACGCTTATAAGTAGCGAAACGACGGCAGAAGCCAACAATCAGTGCATTAGGATTGATACGTTCCAACAGAGAAACTACACGTGATGGGTCACCCTGGTTCTTCAGCCATGTATCGCGGAACTGAGTACGGATATAGTCAACCAACTTATTCTTCAATGCCATACGTGTAGCCCAGATTTCTTCATCGGGTACATTGTAGATGGCTTCCCAAATCTTTTGGTTGCTTTGGTCACCCATGAATTTCTTGTCGAAATACTTAGAATAGAGTTGACGCCATTCTGCAGCTGCCCATGTGGGGAAGTGTACACCATTGGTCACGTATCCCACGTGGTTTTCCTCTGGATAATATCCCTTCCAGATAGGAGCAAACATCTTCTGGCTCACCCATCCATGCAACTTACTTACACCGTTCACCTCCTGACAGGTGTTGCAAGCGAATGTTGACATACAGAATTTCTCGTTGTGATCATCGGGATTGGTACGTCCCATGCCGATAAACTCGTCCCAAGAGATACCGAGCTTGGCGGGATAACCTCCCATGTACTTGCCAAACAATCCCTCATCGAAGTAGTCGTGACCTGCTGGAACAGGAGTATGTACCGTGTACAAGCCTGATGCACGTACCAATTCCAGTGCTTGATTGAATGTCAAGCCTTCTTCAATATAGTCGCAGAGACGTTGGAGATTGCAAAGGGCAGCATGTCCCTCATTGCAATGGTAAACGTCTTTCTTGATACCCAGTTTCTTGAGGGTCAGCATACCGCCAATACCCAAGAGGATTTCTTGCTTCAAACGATTCTCCCAGTCACCGCCATAGAGAGAATGGGTGATAGGACGGTCGTACTCTGAGTTCATCTCGTTATCAGTGTCGAGGAGATAGAGTTTCACACGACCCACATTCACGCGCCATACGTATGCGTGTACTTGATAGTTATTATAAGGTACGGCAACAACCATAGGATTTCCATTCTCATCCAACTGGCGTTCGATGGGAAGGGCACCAAAGTTCTGCGTATCGTAGTTGGCAATCTGCTGTCCGTCCATGCTCAAGCTTTGGGTGAAATATCCACAACGATAGAGGAAACCCACTGCACACATGTCAACATTACTGTCTGATGCCTCTTTCACATAGTCACCAGCCAACATGCCAAGACCACCTGAATAAATCTTCAAGGCAGAGTGCATACCATATTCCATACAGAAATAGGCAACAGAAGGACGCTTGGTATCGGGCTTCACATCCATATATGTGCGGAACTGCTTATAAACGCCCTTGATTCTCTTCATCAATGCGGCATCCTTCACAATCTTCTCCTTACGCTCGAAGCTCAAACGCTCCAGCAAAAGCACGGGGTTGTGACGCACGTCATGGTATATCTCTGGATCAAGGTCGCGGAAAAGGTCCCTTGCCTCATAATTCCAAACCCACCACAAGTTGTGGGCTATCTCATCCAGACACTTCAAATCCTCTGGAAGGCTCGACTTTACCGTCAATGACTTCCATTGGGGTTCGCTTGCGTAATTCGCTTTAATCTTCATAAAATTAATTTTTTTTGATATGTATTATTTTTGTTTTCTCTCTTCTGCTTTACTGAGCGCAATGTGATATGCTTCATAATAATAGCTGATGAATTGGCTCCACAGGGCTTTCTTCGACAGTTTGTCTGCATTCTGACGAGCCTTTTTCACTTCATCTGCACTCATGTTAGAGTATTTCGCAACGGTATCCTTGATGTTATCAGCCACTTCAGAGTAATTATAGTCTGTGCGGTGAATCACCTTCGCTCCGTCTTCTATTTCGCTGTAGTCGCCTTTGATGCTGTTTGCCCACAATCCAAATCCCGAAAGGTCGGTGGTGATACAGGGTACCTTGAAGGCAATAGACTCTAATGGTGTATATCCCCACGGCTCGTAATATGATGGATAAATGCAAAGGTCGTTGCCAAGCACCAAGTCGTAATAGCTCATGTTGATAATGCCATCGTCTCCCGTCAGGTAACAAGGCAGGAAGATGAGCTTTACACGGTCGTCCTTGTAATTGTGCATGTCGAAGTATTTCAGCATTTCAAGCACGTTGTCGTGGCTCATGTTGTTCAACCAATGGGTTATCTCGCACACTTCCAATGGTGTATCGTATTTCTTTCCTGAAGCAAGGCGTTCCATCAAGTCTTTACGCGGCTCTCCTACCCAACCTGGTACTTCTATGAATGCTACCACGTTTTTATTTAAGTCCTTGTCGCGCAAGAGTCGATTCATTGCCTCTATAAACACGTCAATGCCTTTATTGCGGAACTCGTAACGGCCACTGGTAGATACAATCAACGTATCATCGCCAAGATCTGTACCCATCAATGCGTTGGCTACATCCAACAAGCGTTTGCGTGCTTCCTTGCGCTTACGGGTAAACGTAGCACCCTTGGGAACGAAATTATTCTCGAAGCCATTGGGCAATACCACATCTACGGGTTTATCCAACAGTTCCAAGCACTCCTTTGCAGTAATCTCGCTCACCGTGGTAAAGCAATCCACATACTTGGCAGTTTGTTTCTCGATGGAGTGTTTGCTTTGCACGTTCAGTTCCCCAGCCATCTGGTCGCCATTATAAGCAAAGAGATAGTCGTACAGGGGCTTATTGTTTCCAGCAATGCTTCTTCCGATACTTGTTGCGTGGGTAGTGAAGATGGTGGCAATTTGAGGTAGAAAATGGTTAACGTATAGCAATCCTAATCCCGTCATCCATTCATTGCCATGATAAATCACCTTTTTGGTGTCATCGAGATAAAAATGATAGAAACTTTCCACCACGAGAGCGGCGGCGTATGAAAACATGGAGGCTTCATCGTAGTCTCCGTATGCGTGAAGGCTGTCCACCTGATAGAGTTCCCAAAGCTGACCGTAGATATCATTCTTCTTTGAGAAATAAGGAAGGAAATCCACCAATATAGCAATAGGTTCGCCAGGGATAGCCCATCTACCTATCTTGACGTTGATTCCTTCTTTGGTTGCTTGTTTCTTCCAGTCTTTAAACAGTTTAACATCTTCACGAAAGTACGGACTTTCTTTCTCTCTCCAACAATCAGGACCGATAAAAATGATTCGGTCTTTCAAAGCATCTTGCAGTGTCTTTGCTCGAGTAGATAGAACGGTGTAAATACCTCCGACTTTATTGCAGACTTCCCAACTTGATTCAAAGATATAGTCGGGAAATAATTGACTATTTACCATAAAAACTAATAATTGGTTGCAAAATTACTAAAAAAAAAGCAAAACAAGCTATTTTACACCTTATTAATTACATTATATATTTTTTTTCTTGATATACAACAACGATAATTGTGTTAGAAGCAAGAGGTAAGAGGCAAGAAGCAAGAGGTAAGAGGCAAGAAACAAGAAGCAAGAGATATGTCCTCCATTTGAAAGACTAATCTCTTGCTTCTTGCTTCATACTCCTTACCCCCATTTTCATGCTTCATGCTTCTTGCTTCTAACATTCTTGCTTCTCTAAAAAAGAATAATGGAGCCGTAAAAACTTACGACCCCACTACAACTTAAAAATCAAAGCCTGTTATTTCTTAAAGAAATCCTGCACAGCCTCATTGGGAACCATACGCTCGTCGAAAGAGTAAGCTCCGTTGGCAGGATTCTTAACCATCTTAATCACCTTTGTATATGCACGACCATCCTTCGAACCTTCGTGGAGGGTAGCAACGGTTTTCTTTGCCATAGTTCTGTAGTCTTTTTAATTGATTACTTGATTTCCTTATGTACAGTCATTCTCTTCAGAATGGGATTGTACTTCTTCAACTCCATACGCTCAGGAGTGTTCTTACGGTTCTTCGTTGTTACATAACGGCTTGTTCCAGGCAGACCGCTATTCTTCATCTCAGTACACTCAAGAACCACCTGGATTCTGTTACCTTTAGCTTTCTTTGATGCCATGGCTATTACTCTCCTATCACTTTAATGTCTTTCCAATCTACATAACCCTTGTCCACGGCCTGCTTCAACGCAGCGTCGAGACCTATCTTGTTGATCAGACGAAGGCCCGCAGCACTAATCTTCAGACTAATCCAGCATCCTTCTTCAACATAGTAGAACTTCTTACTAAACAGGTTAACGTCAAAGCTTCTCTTTGTACGGTGCTTTGAGTGAGACACATTACAACCTATCTGTGCCTTCTTGCCAGTGATTTGACAAACTTTCGACATTTCTATCTAATTTTTCGTTTTCGATTTACATACTTGTTCCAAACAGGGTGCAAAATTACATTTTTTTCTCGAATAATCAAAATATTTTTCAAAGAAAGTGTAGAATTTTCTGCATTTCATTCCAAAAAACAACTGTACGGGGCAACATCACTTGCTGCCCCGTACACCTTATTATAATTTATTACACTTCTACTCATCATCTACACGTCCCCATACTTTGCCCCACATCTCGGTTTGGTCATCTTCCTCAAACATGGAGTTACCCTTGCTCTCAATAGGATTGTCATTGTATCCAGAGGCTATACCTATCTGGAGCAAATTACACGATGGAACATGTACTTTGATTGCTGGTGAAATATACTGTTCTTTTTTCATTTCTTCTTTATTTTACGATTACTTTCTTTCCATTCAAGATATAAATACCCTTGGTAGGATTGCTTACTTTCACGCCACTGATAGAATAGAATACACGATCTTTCGTTTCATTATCCCCACTGACAGCCTCAATGCCATCTGGAATACCAGCATCCTCGCTCACCAACTGCTCGCTCTCCGTATGAGACAGAATGATAAAGTTTTGTTTTGCATGAGGACTTGCAGGATCACCAGGTCCATCTGCTCCTGGTTTCTCTGCCAGATAATAAATAATCTCCTTGCTTGCATCAGCACCATTGAGATAAGCCTTGCGGTCGGGAATCTGTCTTCCATTAGCCAACTTATAGAACAGGTAGTTGTTATATGGGTCTGTAGCTACCCAATCAGACGTTTTTTGCAATACGTACAACGTCTGAGCACTTGAGCCTTGCACGTCACCAAACGAAGGTTTCAAGAGATTGCCCTTCACTGATGGAATCACGTCATCCGACTTAGCAATAACCAGCAGGTTGTCTCCAGCATGTCCTTTCAAGATGATAGGAGTACCAGCAGGAGTTATCTTCTCTGACCACAACGGTTTCCTTTGCTCATCTGTCAATGATGTCTTCTCCTCATCTACAGCCATTTCTACATTATTACCCAATTCCACCAATACCGTAGTACCGTTGCCACCTTTAGCAGCCTGCGTGAATTGTATCACCTTATAGCCATAAACGCCAGCGTTCATCTTCATGGTTGCATCCCAGTCGATGTCATTCTTCACTACGTAAGTAATGTAACCGTCAGTCTTCATGTTCACAGTCTCGTAGTTCACGACTTCCTCTGCTTTTGTAGCAGTTACGGCAAATTTCAGCACATTCCATGTTCCAGTCGAACTTGCATCAGCTGTATATAAGAAGCTTACCTGTACTTTCTTTCCAATATAGCTATCGAGCGAAATCTCACCTGAATTACGACGCGTATATGTACTTGTTTGGGTGAACCAATTGGGGATAGTCAATTGTTGCCATTCTCCACCTTCCTCACGAATGAACAACTGTGCATGTGTTGGTGCTTTTCCTGCTGCTGTTTCTTCCTCACTCATATTGTCGGAATTATACCCATCAAAATATCTTCCAGCATGGATAAAGTTGAGCGCAGCAGATGTAATGTCAGCTTCCGTCAAATCAATCACGGGAGAAATAAGACGTGACGTACCTCTTTTATTATTGTTTCCAGTAACATACGCATATCGACGAGCCTCGCCATACTTTTCAATATCCGCTGGTGTAGCACTTGTTCTAAAAGTCCATTCGGGAGCACTTGTACCAGATGACTCTACCGTGAACATACCAAGCCCCTCATCGAAGTTCTCGTAATAAGGAGCACTTACTTCACCACTATAAGTATAACTTGCAGAAACAGTCTCACTATGATTACCACCTTTATCTATAGCTACAGCTGTAATTGTTATGGCTTTGGTAAGATTTGCAATACCTGTAGTGGCATTATAAACCTTAGCATCAGCTGTCAAATTACCGTTCTCGTCAATAGGAGAAACAGAACCTGTAGTATAATAAATCGTAGTACCCTGTGCCGATGTCAAATGGATAGTATAAGGTTCGGTGAAAGAAGTACCATCTTCTTCTGCAAACACTGGGGCGTCGACATGAACTTTTATCACGATATTGCTTGTAACAACACTACTCTTTTCGTCACCATTAATGGCAATGGCTTTGATGGTATATGTTCCATTGGCACTCAATTCAAATGGCTTGCTATAGACAGTGCTTGAAGCCGTTGGTACACTTCCATCCGTAGTATAATAAATAGTAGCTCCTTCGGCATTATTGGTAATAGTTACCGTCTGTGCTGTTGTATAAGTACCAGAAGAAGGGGTAATAGTTGGCTTGGCTATAGCTGAAGCTTCTTCTGCCAAGGAAATATAAACTGTTGCCAATTGTACATTACTTGAAGATGGACCGTAAATTGTGACAGAGGTAACATTTTCTTCTGTACTCCAATTTTTATCACTTATATTTCCGCAATCTGATGTACAGCCACTTATACTATTATTAAATGTCAATGATTTAATATAATAGCCGTCTGGAACTGTGAAAGTCAACTCACTACCATTATACAATCGAATTTGTGAATCGTTTATGTATGCATAAGAAGCATCACCCTTTGCGTATGTGACTTCAACATTCCCAATTGTTCCTGTTACAGAAGTGAAACTACTAATTGGTGTGATAGATCCTTTATAACTTGTTCCAAATGTTGTATTATTCAAGTTTCCTTCAATCAAATTAGGGTCAACCACAGAAAGTACGTAAGAAGCTGTTCCTCCTTTGAAATCAGTTGTCTCAGATGCCGTTGCTGTAATTGTAGTAGTTTTTCCTACCGCAGAAGCACCGTAAGAAACTTCGCCAGTAGAAGCATCGACGGTAATAGCTGAGTTAGAACTTGAATACGTTATTGTTCCATCATAACCCTCCGCATAACTAAGTGTAGGTGGGGTAAATGTTTCTCCAATGTTTGCGGTCACCCTACTTTCTGAGAATGCAAGTTCAGGATCGTTTTTCAACACGGTATATGAAGCCGTTGCCACTTCACTATTCTCCATACCTTCCTTAACGGCAATCACTTTCAAAGTTACATCAGCATTCACCGTGTAAGAAGTACCCGAAGCACTGCTTGTTGTTGGTTCAGTACCATCTGTTGTATAACAATACGTTACTCCTTCTGTTGCACAATTAAAATAAATAACAGTGCCTTTCGCAACCTCACCTTCTTCTGGAGAGAAAGTTGGGGTGACAATCTTTTGCATTCCACTATCATTAAAATAATAATCAATTTTAGAAATAGTTACAAGTCCATTACTGCTTCCACTTGCACAATCTGCCTCTACTTTATAAAAAAGATTCTCAGAAGGTGTTGGAATAACAAAAACATTTTCACCTTGAGTTATATTCAAAGAAATGGTTTGTAAATTGGTTGTAAAACTATTATTCGAAGCAACATATAACTTAAAGGAATTAATCTTCCCTGAAGTAAATGCATCTACAGTTACTACAACTTTAGTTATTGCCTTGTCAATTGTGGAAGTAGTTGTAATACTACCAACTGAAGCGTTGTTTTTACGTCCACATTTCACATACTCCCAATTATTGTTGTTATTATTGAAGTTAGAAAGTGAAACGGTAAAGCCATTTGTTGTAGCTGTCCAAGTATCAGTATAAGAAGATACTCCCTTTGAATTATAATTTGAGCCGAAAAGAGCAGTTTTATAGATTGACTCTTCTGCCCACGCACTCCCCATCACTGCCAATAGCAGCATGGTCATCATTAAACGTAATTTTTGTTTCATAAGATTATTGTTTATTATTTTGAACTTCAAGTTTACCATTGTATCTTTATTAAACACAAAAATACACATTATATATAATAAATAATATATTGAAAGGCTTAAATTAATGTTTTTTAATGAAAAAAATTGCGTGTGTACTCATTTGATTTACAAAGAATGTACGACAGATATTCTATCACCTTATCGGGACATACAATAACAAACGCTATATATGTTACCTTTAGGCTTTTCTATAAAACCAAGCATTTGTCTTGAAAAGTGACAAATACGACATGAAATATGAGCATTTTTCAAACCCAACCAAATATTGGGCGAAAATTCGGAAAAATAAAGCATGTTACATAACAAACTGACATCCAACAATTTACAAAACAAACCATCAAACAACTAATTCAAAAAAGGGTATTTTGGAGTAAAAAACCATTGTTTTTGGGTCTTCATAACATAATATGTTAGCTCGCTAACATATATAGTTACGCACACAACACATATAATTAGGCCCGTAACTATATTAGTTACGAGAAAAACAAGCCGTTTTTCAACAAAACAAGTAATATTTCGGCTTTCCTAACGATTAACTTGAGCTATTTCGCAAAAATCAATTGTCATGATATTTCAAGGAGTGAGAGGTGAGAATTTAGAGAAAGAGGGGGTGAGAGGTGAGAGGTGAGAGAATAGTCTTTTTGATTGAGATTCAATCAGCCATAGCTATTCTCTCACCTCTCACCTCTCACCTCTTTTTCTCTAAACATCCTCTCACCCCTCTTTCTCTAAATCCCCCTCATCAGTCCATCAACCTCCACAATCCATTTATCCGTCTTGGCCTCATATTTAAGAGGAATGTCGAAATGGGCGGCATCGACGATGGAGGCAGCCTTACCGATGGTATCCATGTGAAGAAAGTCGTGGATGGTGACATGAGCCACGGCAGTACTGTCATCATCAGAATATGTAATTTCATGGATTTCACAAGTAGCAGGCACCTCTTTATTTTGCAGCAACTCAATGTCAGCCTGATGCACCTGAGAGGCAGCGTAACGCATCCACTTCTCAGACGACGGTGTGACGAAACGGCGAGCCTGATGGAATTGCCAATTGAAAAAATACACAGCAAAGGAATCTACCTCTTTCTTCAACTGGCGAGAACTACCCGAATGGAACTCGCATGAAGCAAAAAACAATATTGAACAAAAAAGCAATGCTATAGAGAGAATATGTAAACTAACACACGACTGTCTTATCGTTTTCATCTTAAAATTATTAAATTTCGACAAAGATAATAAAAAGATGGGAGATGATAGGTGGAGAGATGAATATTTTTTTGTATTTTTGTAGAAAATAAAAAATCATGCTGAAATTGATATCATTAGGGAGCGGAAGTAGCGGCAACTGCTACCTACTCTATACGGAGACGGAGGGGTTGCTGATTGATGCAGGCATAGGCGTGCGTTCCGTCAAGAAATGCCTAAGAAACTATGGCATTCCCTTTAATCGCATCAAACACTTGATCATCACACACGACCATGCCGACCACGTGAAATCCGTGGGAAGCGTGAGCCGCGACTTCGACCTGCCCGTATATTCCACCCTTACCGTACACGTAGGCATCAACAACAACTATTGCGTGCGCTGCAAGATAGACCCTGCCCGTGTGAGAATGTTTGAGAAGGGCGACACCGTCACGTTAGGAAGTTTCATCGTGACCTCCTTTGACGTACCCCACGACAGCCTCGACAGTGTGGGCTATCGCATACAGGTGGGAGACGTGGTATTTTGCATCATGACAGATGTGGGACACCTTACCGATGAAATGAAGAAATACATCGGCGAAGCCAACTACCTCATCATTGAAGCCAACTACGATGAGGAGATGCTGAAAGCTGGAACGTATCCCGCTCATCTGAAAGCCAGGATATTGGGAGATAAAGGACACATGTCGAATGTAGAATGTGGCAATGCCCTTGCCGAGAATGCCACCGAAAAGCTCAAACATGTATGGCTCTGCCACCTCAGTGAAGAAAACAACCATCCCGAACTGGCACGTAAGACCGTGGAACAGATTCTTCGCTCTTACGGCATCATTGCAGGCAAGGACTTTGAGTTGGATGTACTGAAACGCACCACACCCTCACAAGCATTTGAACTAACTTAGTTCCAAGAAATAGCCCAACTTATATAGCTTAAACACCAATAACGAGGGCGATGGTCCACACAGACTTGCTCGCCAACTATTCTTCCGCTTACGATACATCCACAAGAAGAGACGACGCACGAGAGGATGCTTATCAAGTTGGCTGACAACATGAAGCATTCGAGCATATCCTTTCAGATCGTTTTGAAAGGCATGGAGAGTACGTAATCCTTCCTCCGTCTTTGCCACGAAATGCGCATTGTCTTCAAACCTGTCGAATGCCAGAGGATTGGGGATATGGTCTATGGGAACGTTTGCCCGCTGCAACTGCTTGCCAAACAACACATCTTCATAGCCATAGTATCTGAACCTGACATCCAACGGATGATTCACGAACAGTTTTCTGGAAATCATGAAATTAGACGTATGGAAGTCTTGATAGGGCGAACAAGCACGTTGTTCTGCAGTATGAAAAGGCTCTGCCTTCTTCTCATAGATATAGCGTAAGTTACCCTTCAGTTGTAGAGGGTCTCCCTTGACCACATAGCCACCATATACTACATCACCTTCAGCATCCAAATACTCAGTGATGAAATCATCCTTGCAAACAGCCATGTGGCTATCGATGAACAACAGCCACTCATGACGTGCCTGTTGAGCCAACCAATTTCTGATACAAGCCCTACCAGTATTTTCTTCACGCAGGATATACTTACACCTATATATATTATTAATGTAAGAGTTTTGCCGAATCACCTCGGCATCAGTAGAGCCGTCATCAGCTACCAATATCTCGAACTGCAGCCCACTGACTGCTTCGCATTGGCGAGTCAGAGCCTTCACCAAATCCACACAAACATCATTGTAAGTGGGAATCAAAATGGAAATTTCGTTTTTCATATCTTATCTTTCAGGTATTGTCCGGTAACGCTCTTCTTGCACAGTACCACCTCTTCAGGCGTACCGCAACAAACAAGGCTGCCACCGTGATCGCCACCATCAGGACCAAGGTCGATGATATAATCGGCACACTTCACCACGTCTAAGTTGTGCTCTACCACCAAGATGGTGTGACCACGCTGTATGAGTGCATCAAAAGCATGTAACAGTCGTTGGATATCATGGAAATGCAGTCCTGTGGTAGGCTCGTCGAAGATAAAGAGCGTGGGGTCTTGTTTTTCCTGTCCGATGAAATAAGCCAACTTGACACGTTGGTTTTCACCGCCAGAGAGCGTGGAAGAGTTTTGTCCCAACTTGATATATCCCAATCCCACATCTTCGAGAGGGCGCAGACGACTTGCCACCAACGAAGCCAATTGTGACATAGACTTTTGCGAAATGCGTGAGGCAGCAGAAGAGAAGAACTCAATAGCCTCTGAAACGGTCATGTCGAGTACCTCGCTGATATCTTTCCCTTCAAAGCGCACGTCTAAGATGTCACGCTTAAACCGCTTGCCATGACACTCGTCACACTCTAATTCCAAATCTGCCATAAACTGCATCTCGATGGTAATCACGCCCACTCCCTTACAAGTCTCACATCTGCCGCCATCAGCATTAAAGGAGAAATATTGCGGAGAGAATCCCATCTGCTTTGCCAAAGGTTGCTCGGCGAAGAGTTGGCGAATCACGTCGTAAGCCTTCACATACGTAGCAGGGTTAGAGCGTGTGCTCTTGCCGATGGGATTTTGGTCAACCATCTCCACATGAGTGATTTGTTTCCAGTCGCCCTCAATGGAAGAATATTCACCTGGGATTTCTGCCACTTCGTCGAGGTGTCGTTTCAAAGCAGGGAACAGTGTACCCTTGACCAAGGACGACTTTCCCGAACCGCTCACTCCCGTGACTACCGTCATCACGTTTAACGGGAACTTCACGTCGATGCCTCGCAGATTGTTCATCCTGCATCCTTTGAGTTCTATATACATATTCCAAGGGCGACGCGACTTAGGAACGTCAATCTGGTCTATGCCCAATAAATATTTCACCGTATAACTACGTGGGTATTGGTCGCTCATCTTACGCAACGCCTCTTGTTGGGGAATAGCTCCCTCAAACACAATCTCCCCTCCTAACCTACCAGCATCAGGACCCACGTCAATGAGATAGTCGGCGGCTCGCATGATTTCCTCGTCGTGCTCCACTACGATGACAGTATTGCCCAATGATTGCAAGTCTTTCAGTACACGTATCAGACGGTCGGTATCACGACTATGCAAGCCGATACTCGGTTCGTCAAGGATGTAAAGAGAACCAACAAGCGAACTGCCAAGCGATGTGGTGAGGTTGATACGCTGACTCTCACCACCACTGAGCGTGTTAGACGGACGGTTCAGGGTAAGATAACCCAATCCCACATCCACGAGAAACTTCAGCCTCATCTTGATTTCGGTGAGCAACCTACTTGCCACTTGACTGTCGTGTTCATCTAATTGCAGGAGGTCGAACCATTCTTTGAGGTTGATGACAGGCATTTCCACCAAATCACAAATGCTCTTTCCGCCAACTTTCACCCATGTGGATTCTTTCTTCAATCGTGTGCCGTGACAATCAGGACAAACCGTCTTGCCACGATACCTGCTCATCATCACACGGTATTGTATCTTATATTGATTCTCCTTCACCATCTGGAAGAAGGAGTCGATGCTCACCTGTTCGTGAATATCCAGATGTTTCTCAGAAGGAAGACCGTGCCAGAGCATATCTTTCTCCTTACGAGTCAATTCATAATACGGTTTGAAGATAGGGAAATTATCCTTGGCAGCATTTCTACAGAACACATCTTTCCAAATGCCCATCTTCTCACCATGCCAACACTGAACGCAACCATCATACACGCTCAGCGAGGAATTGGGAATAACCAATTTCTCGTCAATACCGATAATACTGCCGAAGCCCTCACAAGTGGGGCAAGCCCCAACGGGCGAATTGAAGGAAAACATATTGTCGTTGGGTTCCTCAAAAGTAATGCCGTCTGCCTCGTAACGCGAAGAGAAGTCATAACATATATGAGAAGGCAGGAACACCAACCTGCAAGCACCATCACCCTCATACATGGCTGTCTCTGCTGAATCAGTGAGTCGAGAGATGACATCCTTGGAATGGCTGACCGACATTCGGTCTATCAACAACCACAAATCCGACAAGATGGAGGGAGATTGAGAATTGAGCGTTCGGGCTGATTGTTGCTCAAGAAATTCGTCAATGCGAATGAAATCATTCTTATACCACAGTCTGACGAAGCCTTGTTGGATTTCCATCTCCAACTGCTTGCGGAGAGTACGACCTTCCACCAGGCGAAGCGGGGCAAGTACCACGAACTTGGTACCTTCAGAAAAGCTCATTGCGCAATTCACGATGTCTTCGGTAGAGTTTTTCTTCACCTCCTCTCCACTCACGGGAGAATACGTCTTCCCCACCCTTGCATACAACAAGCGTAGGTACTCGTATATCTCCGTAGAAGTGCCTACGGTAGAACGCGGATTGCGGGCGATGGTCTTTTGCTCTATGGCAATGGCAGGTGGCAAGCCTTTGATGAAGTCGCACTCTGGCTTGCTCATCCTTCCCAAAAACTGACGGGCAAAAGCCGACAGCGATTCTACATACCTGCGCTGCCCCTCCGCATACAACGTATCAAATGCGAGTGATGACTTACCCGATCCCGACACACCGGCTATGACGATAAACTGATTACGTGGAATCTTTAAATCTACATTCTTCAGGTTGTTTACCCTTGCTCCCTTTACCTCTATATACTCTGACATAATGATGCAGTGATTTTATTAAAAAGGCAAAGTTACACATTTTTAATATCATTCCATTACTCAAAAAAGTTTTTTTCTTCTATAAGAACAATATATTATTATTTTTTTTATATAATACAAAAATTTACTAATTTTGCAACCGTCTTTTTCTGTCGAAGCACACATTCTTTCATCATTGATAACTGACAGATATTGACATATTTTGAATAACAATTAAAAGAAAACGATAAACATGCTTTTCAATTCATTTGCCTTTATTTGTTTTTTGCCAATAGTTTTCATATTATATTGGTATGTCTTTAAGACCAGACGATGGCAAAATTTTCTTATCGTTATTGCCAGCTATATTTTTTACGGTTGGTGGAATTGGCGTTTTCTTTTATTGATAGCCTTCACCTCATTTTGCAGTTTTATCAACGGGTTACTTATCAGCAAATACGAAGGAAAAAGAAATATACAAAAAGTCATTAGTGCATCAAACATCATCATCAATCTACTGATTCTCAGCATATTCAAGTATTATCATTTTTTCGTAGACAACTTAGATGTATTATTATCTAATTTGGGTTATCATATTGATTGGGTAACCATGAATATTGTCCTTCCCGTTGGTATCAGTTTCTATACATTCCAAGCTCTTAGCTATACGATAGATATTTACCAAAAGAAAATAAAGCCAACTACAAACATCATTGATTTTTTTGCATACATCAGTTTTTTCCCCCAACTGGTAGCCGGTCCCATAGAACGGGCAACAAACTTATTACCCCAATTTCAGGTAAAACGAACATTTGATTACTCAAAAGCCACAGATGGATGCAGACAAATGTTATGGGGATTTTTCAAGAAAATCGTTATAGCAGACAATTGTGCAACAATCGTAAATGCAAATTGGGAGCATTACCAAGACATTGGAGGAATAACACTACTCATAATAGGCATATTGTTTACATTCCAAATATATTGTGACTTTTCGGGTTATTCAGATATTGCTATCGGGTGCGCACGACTGTTTGGTTTTAATCTTATGCGTAATTTCAATTATCCATATTTTTCAAGAAATATACCAGAATTTTGGCGTCGTTGGCACATATCACTCATGACATGGTTTCGCGACTACATTTACTTTCCTTTGGGAGGAAGTCATTGTAGCAAGCTAAAAACAATTCGCAATATTTTTATTGTTTGGGGAATCAGTGGATTATGGCATGGTGCCAATTGGACTTTTGTATTTTGGGGATTGTACCATGCTACCCTGTTGGCAATTTATAACGCTTTGGGAATAAACACGAAGTATAAGCATGAGGCTGCACATGGCAAGCAAATCCCTAACATCAAGGAGTTTGTTCAAATAATAATAACCTTCTTCCTTACAATCATTGGATGGATTATATTTAGAGCCGAAAGCTTGAAACAAGCAGCAGATTATATTTACTCAATGTTCACCAATTACTCATTCGATCCAAATAAATTATATGGGAAGACTATTATTCTTTGTCTGATCATGACATTTATTGAATGGATGCAAAGAGACAAGCAACATCCATTACAATTTCCAGACAACAAATTATTCAACCATCGGACGGTACGTTGGAGTATTTATTATTTCATTATTCTATTTATCATCATGTTTGCTGGTAAGAATCAAACTTTTATATATTTTCAATTTTAATCGACATGAAACGGTTCTTTAAATACTGGTTGTTATTTCTATCACCATTTTTCGTTTTTTTGTTATTCTATTTTTATCTTGACCCTTTTAAGGTTATTTGGTCTTACGATAATTATTATGTCAAAGGAGATGGTGGAATCAATAGAGATTTCGTATCAACTAACATGTATATCAAAGGAAAGGATCGCTATCACTACGATTCTTTCATCATTGGTAATTCAAGGAGTTTATTCTACAAGATTGAAGATTGGAAAAAACACATAGCACCCAATAGCATAGGTTATCATTTCTCTGAATCGGGAGGTTCTGTAAAAGGGATTCTCAGAAAACTACAATTCATTGACAAACAAAATGAAAAAATACGTAACGCCATTATCACTGTAGATTATGATTTATTATCCCAAACCGACAGAGAAGGACGGTTATTCCTACCAGCCCCACAACTAACCAATTTCTCCAATTATTTTTCTTTTCATACCGAACACCTTAAAGCATGGTTTGACCTTCGTTTTTTGTATTATTGGATTTATTATCACCTTTTCAACGAATATTCTCCCAAAATGGCTAAATATATAGAACAAGGTACAAACTATCATTATTACAACCCTATTACTAATGAAGAATTATTTGTCACAGAAGACAGTTTAATAAAAACTGGGAAATATTTCAGTAGTAAAACTATGCGTCTATTTAAGAACATACAAAAACCCGACTCCATTTACCCAATTGCCATTAATGAAGAAAGAAAAGACATATTAATACAAGCAAAACATATATTAGACAAACACCAAACTTATTATAAAATCGTCATCAACCCACTTTATAACGAGATTTGCATTAACCCCCAAGACTACAATACTCTATGCAAAATATTTGGTAAAGATAATGTTTTTAATTTCTCAGGTATCAATAAATGGACACAAGATTATCATCATTATTATGAACCATCTCATTACACTGCCAATGTGTCATCTGAAATCATGGACTCCATCTATTTCCATCACGATGATACATCTCATTGATTCTGGTTCTTATATATAAAAAGTGTCTAATGACATGTAATATTATAAAAAAACGTAACAAAAGGGGATTTATTCATCATAATTGTGTAAATTTGCACAGTAATTTGGAATAACAAATCATCAATTCAACAAACACATGAAAAAAATTAGAGCAGCCGTTGTTGGTTACGGAAACATCGGTCGTTACACAGTAGAAGCACTCGAAGCTGCACCAGACTTCGAGATTGCAGGTATCGTAAGGCGCAATGGCGCAGAAAACAAACCAGCTGAACTGGCACCATACGAAGTAGTGAAAGACATCACAGAACTGAAGGACGTGGACGTAGCAATACTCGCCACTCCTACCCGTTCATGCGAGGAATATGCCAAGAAGATTTTGCCATTGGGAATCAATACCGTGGATTCATTCGACATTCACACCAGCATTCTCGACTATCGCAAAGCTCTTGACCCCATTTGCAAGGAGACCAATACCGTCAGCATTATCTCTGCCGGATGGGATCCAGGCTCAGATTCTATCGTTCGTACACTCATGCAGAGCCTTGCACCCAAAGGACTCAGTTATACCAACTTCGGTCCTGGTATGTCGATGGGACACTCTGTTTGTGTGCGTGGGAAGAAAGGCGTGAAAAATGCACTCTCCATGACCATTCCATTGGGTGAGGGAATCCACCGCCGCATGGTTTACGTAGAACTGGAAGAAGGAGTAAAGTTGGAAGAGGTGACAGCGGAAATCAAGGCTGACCCCTATTTCTCAAACGATGAGACCCATGTATTTGCCGTAGCATCAGTAGATGACGTGCGCGACATGGGACACGGTGTAAACCTCGTGCGCAAAGGCGTAAGTGGTAAGACGCAAAACCAACGACTGGAGTTTAACATGAGTATCAACAACCCTGCCCTTACCGGACAGGTTCTGGTAAACGTTGCCCGTGCATCCATGAAGCAACAGCCAGGATGTTATACCATGATAGAAATACCCGTTATCGACATGCTTGCCGGTGACCGTGAAGACCTTATCGCCCATTTGGTGTAAGCCAATAAGCATCCTATTTGAAGATAGAAGGAAAACGAATTTCTTCTATCTTCATTCTCTTTCAAACAAACAACAATAACAATTATATCAATGAAAACATCCCATTCATTTATCAAAAGCCTGACAGTAATTGCCTTTTTGACACTGATGACAAGTGCCATTACCAGTGATGAAGTAATCTCAAAGGAAGGTAATGCAACCGTTGTAAATACCACTTCACTCACCAAAGACATCATAGGATACCAAAGTCCTACACCCGTGAAGATTTACATTGAAAAGAATAAGGTGTCGAAAATAACTCCTTTGCGCAACAAAGAAACTCCCAAATATTTCCAACAGGCCAAGAAGGTGTTGGGAAAATTTGAGGGCAAGACCATCAGTAAAGCCTCGAAGATGAAAGTGGATGGGGTTACTGGTGCAACCATGTCATCAGATGCACTTGTCAAGAACGTCAAGGCAGGATTGGAATACTACCAAAGTCAAAAGAAATAAAAACTTTTCACTAAAATAAAATCAAAAATTCATCAAAATGAAGAAACTATCCATTGTTTTATTCTCGTTGTTCATCAGTCTTTTTGCCCAAGCGCAAGCCCCTGCTTTCCCTGGAGCAGAAGGACACGGTAGATATGCTACCGGAGGACGTGGCGGAAACGTTATCCACGTAACCAATCTCAACGACTCAGGTACAGGCTCGTTCAGACAAGCGGTGAGTGGCTCTGCCAAAAAGATTGTTGTATTCGATGTGGGTGGCGTAATTGCCTTGAAAAGTAACGTCAACATCGGTGCAAACACCACCATTGAAGGACAAACGGCTCCTGCCCCAGGCATCACATTGAGATATTACACCGTAAATCCAAACGGTAACAATATCATCATGCGATTTATCAGAATACGTCGTGGACAAGAGAAGGATGTAAACGATGGTGCTGACGCAAGTACAGCTCGTCATTTCACTAATATTTTACTTGACCACTGTTCACTTTCATGGTCTATCGACGAGGTGGCATCATTCTACGACAACAATAACTTTACGATGCAATGGTGTACCATCGGTGAGAGTTTGAACGATGCTGGTCACAACAAGGGAGCACACGGATATGGTGGTATATGGGGAGGCAAGCTTGCCTCCTTCCATCACAATTTGATTCTTCACGTGAGTAACCGCTCGCCTCGTTTCAATGGTGCTCGCTACGACTGGGAAGGCTATACGAGCAATACGCAATATAATGAATATAAATGGGAGAATGCAGTACAGGCAGAAAACGTAGATTTCCGCAACTGCGTAGTATATAATTGTGGAAACGGTTGTTATGGTGGTCCTGGTGGTGGCCAAATCAACATGGTAAACAATTATTTCAAGTCGGGTCCCGCAGGAAACACCACTCGCCTAACTACCGTTACGGTAGGAGCGAATGGCAATGCAGAAGGCTATCCCAAATACTGGACCATGACCAGTAGGTATTATCTCAGCGGAAACCAAATTGATGAGAACACCAACGCTGGTTGGAACAACATGTCGTATGATAGTGGAACCTACCTCATCAATGGCGTGCGTTGCAGTCCTGACCCCAACCATTATTATGGAGACAAAGTGAACTACTACAAAAACTCTGCTGGCAAGGATTGCGTATCTATCAAATTGGACGAACCTGCTCCCAAAGGAGACGTGACAACCCACCCCACAGCCATTGCATACGAGAAAGTGCTTGGTTATGCTGGTGCTTCGCTCGTACAAGATGACGTTGACGCTCGCTATGTATATGAAACTGAGAATGCCACTGCCCTCTATACTGGTTCAAAAACAGGCAAGCCAGGACGCATCGACCTTGTATCAGACGTGAAAGGTTATACGGAAAGCAACTTCGGAACAGGGAAACGTGAGTCAACATTTGACACAGATAAAGACGGTATTCCCGATGAGTGGGAAAAAGCCAATGGTCTGAATCCTAACGACCCATCCGACGCATTGGTTTACACCATCGATCCAGCCAAATATTACACCAACGTTGAAGTATATTGCAACAGTCTCGTTCAAGACATTATGCTCAAAGGCAATGCTGACACTGACGATGCGGTAAAAGAGTATTATCCAGCATATAAGGAGGCAAATGGTAATGCAGTGGAAGCTATCAATGCAGACGTTGCCATCATTGACCAACCCAGTGACGAAGATGTAACAGCCAACGGAGACATCACATGGGAACTGAGCACTGCCATTCCAGACACGAAAATGGTAACGGGTATCGTTGATGGACAAGCATCCAACTATGTTTCGCAAGCCCTCATGACCATTGGAAGCAACCTTGTTCCTAACAACACGAGAAACATCAATAGCAAGACAATGGTACTTCTCAAATCTACAGAAAAGCAGAGTGCTGCCGAAACCAATGCTGTCAACTTCAGCATTAATGTAGGTGAGAACTACACGTTCCTGGTAAGAAAGATACATTTTCTTCTCTCACGCATCGGAACAGACTCTGGTAATGCTGACGTGAGTTGGCAAAGCGAGAATGGAACCGTGTCACTGGCATTGGGTATGGAACTGAATAGAAACAAGGCTGAGAATGGTTGGTACACGGAATACGATGAGGAAATCAACACCATACCTGCAGCTTCAGGCGAACAGAAGTTAGTTATTAATATATATAATGTGAATGCAGGAAAGGAAACTGCCATTGGCAACGTGGTGATTTCGGGCTTGATAACGTCAATTGCATCTGGCATTGAAGAAATAGAACAAGTTGATGCCTTTGCTACAGAATATTATAATCTGCAAGGAATGCGCGTACTGAATCCTAATAAGGGAGTATTTATCCAAAAAGAGACCCTTGAAAATAACAAGAAAGTGATTAGGAAAGTACAATTCTAACATAATTTCTAAGATCTTTGAGGTTCTTAAAAACATAAAGAGACCTTAAAGATCTTAGAGACTTTAAACAAATCAAACTATAACCTAAGAAAAATGAAAAAATTACTATTAACTTGTGCTATATTGTGTGCTACTGTAGCAAATGCACAATCTTATAAATACCCATTCCAAAATCCTACACTCACATCCGAACAGAGAGCTGACGACCTATTGGGAAGGTTGACGATTGAAGAAAAAGCATCACTCATGATGGATGTGTCACCAGCTATTGAACGTTTGGGTATTCCCCACTTTGAATGGTGGAACGAAGCACTTCATGGTGTGGGAAGAAATGGATTTGCCACCGTGTTTCCCATTACGATGGGTATGGCTGCATCATGGGATGACGCATTGCTGTATAAGGTTTTTACGGCTGTGAGCGATGAGGCTCGCGCCAAAAACCAAGTTGCGAAGCAGAAAGGTAGTGTTAAGCGTTACCAAGGACTATCTTTCTGGACTCCAAACATAAACATTTTCAGAGACCCTCGTTGGGGACGTGGACAAGAGACATACGGTGAAGATCCCTATCTCACCACAAAGATGGGACTCGCCGTGGTGAATGGCTTGCAAGGAACAGCCTTTTCACCTTCTTCAAAAGTAGCTCCATCTAAATACCGCAAGTTGTTAGCTTGCGCCAAACACTTTGCCGTACACAGTGGTCCAGAATGGAACCGTCACCAGTTTAATATCGAGAATCTGCCAAGTCGTGACTTATGGGAAACATATCTTCCTGCTTTCAAGTCATTGGTACAAGAAGGACAGGTGGCAGAGGTGATGTGCGCCTACCAACGCATTGATGGCGAACCGTGTTGCGGTAATTCAAGATACGAACAACAAATCTTACGTGACGAATGGGGATTCAAGGGATTGATAACCAGCGACTGCGGTGCTATCAGTGATTTCTGGGTGGAAGGCAGACATGGTTTTTCTCCCAACCGTCACGCAGCATCCGCTGCGGCTGTACGGGCAGGTACCGACGTGGAATGTGGTTCTAATTACAAGTCATTACCAGAAGCAGTCAAAGCAGGAGAGATTTCTGAAGCGGAAATCAACAAGAGCCTGAAACGATTACTTATCGCCCGTTTTGAATTGGGCGACTTCGACCCAGACGAAATGGTGAGTTGGACGAAGATACCAGCCAGTGTCATCGCTTGTAAAGAACATAAGCAATTGGCACTTGACATGGCTCGCAAGAGCATTGTCTTGTTACAGAACAAGAACAATATCCTACCATTGAACAAAAGCCAAAAGATTGTGGTGATGGGACCTAATGCCAACGATTCTGTCATGATGTGGGGCAATTATAGTGGTTATCCCACGCAAACAACGACTATTCTCAATGGCATCAGGCAAAAATTAGGTTATGATGTGAAATACATTCCTGGTTGTGGTCTTACTCGTAACGAGTCTTTCGAAAGTAGGTTTAATCTCTTCACCACCCCTGATGGTTCAAAAGGAATGAAAGCAACCTACTGGAACAACAATGCGATGAAAGGCGAACCCGTCAATACCGTTACCATGACGCAAGCCATCAACCTCAGCAATGGAGGTGCAACAGTATTTGCTCCTGGTGTTAACTTAGAGAAATTTTCTGCCAAATACGAAGGAACATTCACCCCAATGGCTGACGAAACTCTCATCATCACGATGGGAAGTGACGACAAGGCAAGATTGATTGTCAATGGCGACACGTTGATTAATAATTGGAAAGCTCGCAACAGAATCAACGAGACACGGAAGGAAATCAATGTCAAGAAAGGTGAGTCTTATCAATTCCAAATAGACTATGTACAAGACTTCGACATGGCGGTGATGCAATTTGACATCTGTAAGAAACAAACACCTACGCACCAAGAAATCATCCGTGAAGTAGCTGATGCAGATGCAGTCATATTTGTCGGTGGTATCTCTCCCCGAGTTGAAGGTGAGGAAATGAAGGTGAGTGAACCTGGATTCCGTGGCGGTGACCGTACAGACATACAACTACCACAAGTGCAACGCGACTTGATTGCAGCCCTTCACAAGGCAGGAAAGAAAGTTGTTTACGTCAACTGCTCTGGTAGTGCTGTTGCTCTCGTTCCCGAAACAGAGAATGCCGATGCTATCCTTCAGGCTTGGTATGGAGGCGAACAGGGAGGAAATGCCGTGGCAGATGTTATTTTTGGTGACTTCAATCCACAAGGCAAGCTGCCCGTTACATTCTATAAGGATGTCAACCAACTGCCCGACTTTGAAGATTATACGATGAACAATCGTACATATCGATACTTCAAGGGTGAGCCATTGTTCCACTTCGGTTATGGACAGAGCTATACTCAGTTCAAAATCGGAAAGCCTAAGTATCTTGCAAAGAAAGGCATCATCAGTGTAAACGTTACCAATATTGGCAAGCGAGATGGCGAAGAAACCGTGCAAGTATATATGCGAAGACTCAACGATGTAGGTGGTCCTTTGAAAACACTTCGTGCTTACAAACAAGTAGCATTGAAAGTTGGAGAGACCCAAGTGGTGGAAATACCATTCTCTCGCTCTTCTTTCGAGACGTGGGACGAACAAACCAATACCATGCGTGTGGTAAGTGGTAAGCACGAGCTCATGGTAGGAAGCTCAAGCAAGGATTCCGACTTACAGAAGATAATCTTGAAAGTGAAATAGCAATTTGTCTAAAATATTTCATGACAATCGTTGATAAATTATAAAATTATTATTATTTTTGCAAAAGACTTTTAATCCAATAGTTACAAAGACTTGATGGATGATAATAACTATCACGATTATCAATAACTAAAAATGAAATAAAATGAGATTAGACGGACGTAGAGAAAGCGATAACGTAGAGGATCGCAGAGGAATGAGTTCTACAGCCAAGGCTGGTATAGGAGGTATTGGCGGTATTATCATGATTGCCCTATTCACGCTCTTATCTGGTGGAAACTTGGGTGATGTAGTGACCAATGTTGTACAAAACGGAGGTTTACAAGTACAAGAAGAACAAATGGAAGGACAGGTGGAGTTTACCGAAGAAGAACAACGCCTTGCCAAATTGTCTCGCCAAGTTCTCGCAGGAACAGAAGACGTTTGGACTGCCATCTTCCAACAAATGGGACGTAGATATACTCCTCCCACACTGGTGTTGTTTACCAATCGCGTAAACAGTGCTTGTGGTACTGCATCAGCAGCAGTAGGACCATTCTATTGTTCAGGTGACCAGAAGCTGTACATCGACTTGAGCTTCTTTACCACTATGAAGAGACAGATTGGAGCCGATGGCGATTTCTCATACGCATACGTGATAGCTCATGAAGTGGGACATCATGTAGAGAATCTCTTGGGAACATTAGGACAGGCTCATGCCAAGATGAATCAGGTGGACAAGGTTTCTGCCAATAAGATTAGTGTGAGACTGGAACTCCTTGCCGACTATTATGCTGGTGTATGGGCACACTACGACAATCAACAATTCCGTTCCTTGGAAGAAGGTGATGTAGAAAAAGCTATCGACTGTGCAGAAAAGATTGGTGACAACTACCTGCAAAAGAAAGCCCAAGGTTATGTACAACCCGAGTCATTTACTCACGGTACAAGTGCTCAGCGCATGAGATGGTTGAAACGTGGCATTGACACAGGTAACATGAATACCACAACATTCAACGTTAGCGAAAGCGAACTTTAATACAGATTGAAAACTCTTAGGATTGAAGATTGAAAATTGAAGATTGAAGATTATATCCATCGTATTTTGAGAAAACTATTCTCAAGACAAAGGAATCCTCAATCTTCAATTTTTAATTTTCAATCTTCAATCTTCAACTTACACATTTCAGCACATCGTTCCCCGTCAACTCCTGCAGAAACGATTCCACCTGCATATCCTGCCCCTTCACCACAAGGGAACAATCCTTGTGTCTGTACATGTTCAAGACTATCGGGATAACGAAGGATACGAACAGGACTTGAAGTACGTGTCTCTACAGCGATAAGGGTGGCATCATTGGTAAGGAAGCCATGACTGGATTTTCCAAACTGCTTAAAACCTTGTTGTAATCGAGAACTGATAAACGACGGTAGCCAAAAATGTAATGGACTACTGATAAGTCCTGGTGAATAACTGCTTGAAGGCAAATCATAACTCAAACGATTGTTGACAAAGTCTGCCATTCGTTGAGCAGGTGCCGTTTGTCGCATATTACCTTGTTGCCAACACATCTTTTCCAATTGTTCCTGGAAGTGCATCACTTTCAATGTCTGGAAAGAAGTTGATGTTTGGGTATTACCTTGATCTGCCTCATGCTCCATCATCAATTTCGGGTCCTCAATATCTTCTGGTCTTATCTCCACCACCATTCCTGAATTACTCCACTGAGTGCCACGATTGCTTGGACTCATACCATTGACTACAATCTGTTGAGGCCCCGTAGCGGCAGGAATGACAAATCCACCAGGACACATACAGAAACTATACACTCCACGTCCGTCAACCTGTGCAGTAAAACTATATTCTGCGGCAGGAAGATACTTTCCCCTACCCTGTTTATTATGGTATTGAATCTGGTCTATAAGCATCGACGGATGTTCCAATCTCACGCCCACGGCAATACCCTTTGGTTCAATGAGTATATTCGCATTTGCCAAGTAACGATAAACATCACGGGCAGAATGTCCCGTTGCCAATATGACAGGACCCTTGAAAATACGTTGTTCACCAGTATCCAGTCTAATAGCCTCAATGCCGACCACTTCATTCTCATGGAGAATCAGTCTCTCCATACGTGTTTGAAAATACACTTCTCCACCAGAGTGCAAGATGGTATTTCGCATATTTTCAATCACACGGGGCAACTTATCCGTACCTATATGCGGATGACTGTCTGAGAGAATGGAAGTTGGAGCCCCATGTTGACAGAACACATTCAATATTTTAGTGATGTTTCCTCTCTTCTTACTTCTGGTGTACAATTTCCCATCCGAGAAAGCACCTGCTCCACCTTCACCAAAACAATAATTGCTATCAGCATCCACCTTATGCGTCTTGCTAATGGCTGCCATGTCCACCTTTCTGTCGTGTACATTCTTGCCACGTTCTATCACGATGGGACACAATCCCAATTCGATGAGTCGCAAAGCTGCAAACAAGCCACCTGGTCCTGCTCCAACCACTATTACATGTGGTTTTCCAAAGACATTCGGGTAATGAATATGCTCAAATTCATCATCCGCAGGAAACTCGTTGATATAAGCTCTCACCGTCAGGTTTACATAAATAGTACGCTGTCGTGCATCAATGCTTCGTCTCAATATACGGATGCTTTTAACGGTACGAGCATCAAGTCCTTTTTCCTGCGCCAGATATTGTATCACAGATTGCGAGGAAGAGGCTTGTTGTGGGAGTAGGCGGAGTGTATATTCTTGAATCATTAAAATGAATTGTTTTTTAAAAAGATTCTTAGAAAATCTTAGGAACATCTAAGTATTCCTAGGTATTCCTAGGAATTTCTAAGAATTCCTAGGGTTTATTTGAGATTTTTATTAAAAAATTCCAATGCTGCCTTTTGGTTTCCGAGATTACATTCGTGAGGTTGGTCAAGGATGAAAGTCTCTAAGTTCTTACCTTTCTTTTGGCTATCCCAAACTTGATGCATCAATCCAAATGCCTTCTCTACACCAGGAACGGGAAAGAGCTTATCCTTATTGCCGGCAATGATTAACAAGGGATTAGGACAAGACAAGGACGCAATATCGGGATAATCCATCCAATTGCGAAGCATGGGAATACAATTGGCAAAGCCGCCGTTCTCCTTTCTCCCATACTTCAATGTGAGTTGGTCGGAAGTGGTAATCATCCAACACACTGCACAACAGGCACTGATATCATCACTCAAGGCTGCCAACATCCATGCACGATATGCTCCCATCGAACAACCTGCACAACCTATTCGTTTCTTATCTACAAATGGCAAGGTGGCAAGAAACCTCGTTGATTCCAAGTCGTCATAATGCATAAATGCACAAAGGTCACGACCTAACATCATCATGTTTCCAGCTATGATGTCGTAACGATTGCGGTCAACTCCCTCTTTTCGTCCTCGCTCTCCCCACAATGGAGCATCCATCGAGAAAACCACGTAGCCATTCTTGGCAAGATAGTCGCCCATGTATTGACCTTCATACAGATTATCCACCCACCGATTGGCATCATTAATCACCGCCGTATCCGTTGCGAACGGCTTGATCATCTTCTCTTTCCCTATAAAAAGATGGGCACCATGATCATGCAAGAGGTTCACCGCCGGATGTTTGCCTTTACCATCAGGAATGAGCAGATAAGCCGATACACGATACCAACGCGACAGATTAAACTCGATACGTTGTGCCTTATATCCGTCACGTTGCTCTTCCGCAACCACTTTCATATCAAATGCCTCTGCCTTAGGTGGCTGAGGTCCCATCAAATCAAAGATTTTCTGTCTGACCTTACTTCGCCATTCCTTGAAAGACATGGTCTTTTGGCAATTTCTCCAAGCCAGAGGATACGTTAGACTTGCCTGAATGGAATCTACATAAACAGGCATTTCACGGTAATACTCATAGACCGAACGTTTCTGTGCATGAACAGATAATGTACAGAAGAGAAGCGCAACACCTATTATATAAGGTTTAGCGTGTGGCAATCGTAATCGTTCCATAAGGGATTTTCTTGTTGTCTTGGTCTTTTACCGTGAGTTTGATATTTCCTTTCTGTTGGGTGGATTGAACAACAACAACCAACTTTCCACTAAAGAGTTTCATCTGAGGTTGGGTGAATGGTTCCAAAGACGTTGCGTCACCATTGCAAGCGGCTTTGAAAGTACCAGTTCCTTCCACTTCAAAACAAAGGGAATCAGAAGCATCAGGTATCTCCACGCCATTGGCATCAACCAACGAAACTGTCACGTATGCCAAGTCTTCTCCATCAGCAGAGATGTCTTTCCTGTCAGCAACCAATTTCATTGCAACTGGTGCACCTGCCGTTTTCAGCACCTCTTCTCCAGCTTGCTTTCCGTCTTTATCGTACACCACAATTTTTAATTCGCCAGCCTCATATTTCACGTCATTCCAACGCAGGCGATAACGGTCAAGCAGTTCCTCGTTCAAGGCTTTCTCACTCGTTGAAGATGATGGCTGAAGGGATGATTTCTTGGTCAATCGTCCCTGGCTCTTGCCATTGACAAACAATTCGGCTGACGGATAATCGGTATAGCAATACACTGGCGTTACCTTCCCCTTACGGTCTTTCCATGTCCAATGTGGCAAGAGGTGAATGGTGTGTTCCTCGGTGTTCCATATCGAGCGATAGAGATAATACCTGTCCTTGGGCAATCCCGCCAAGTCACAAATACCGAAATAACTACTTCTTGAGGGCCAATAGCCATCATAAGGTGTAGGCTCTCCTAAATAATCGAATCCCGTCCAGACAAACTGGCCTATCAACCAAGGACGTTCATCTTGCATGTAGAAGTCTGCCTCTGGCAAATTACTCCATGAGCAATACTCCGTATCATAACCCGAACATTGTCCGTCAGGATAAGTGGCTCTATTGGATACTTTCACAGGGAATTTGTAAACACCACGAGAACTTACCGTTGAAGCTGTTTCTGAACCAAGAAGGAATCCTACAGGCAACTGATTGATGCTCTTATCATACTTATGTACTCGATAGTTGAATCCAGGCACGTCCATCACCTGTGCAAAGCCAGACTTCAATGCGGACTCTACCCTATCCATGCCTTGCGTAACGGGACGTGAGGGGTCTAACCTATGGCAAATGTCTTGCAAACGCTTGGAGATATTCACGCCTTCCTCACTCCACTGTTCGGGAATCTCGTTGCCTATGCTCCACATCACGAGCGAGGGATGATTGCGATGATGTCTCACCAAGTTTTCGATGTCCTTGTCGCTCCACTCCTTAAAGAAACGAGCATAGCCATTCTTACATTTAGGATAAATCCACATATCAAAGCTCTCTGCCATCACCATCATGCCCAACGAATCATACACTTCCATCTGCATGGCTGATGGCATATTATGGGCTGTACGAATAGCATCGCATCCCATGTCTTTCAATATCTTGGCTTGGCGGATAAGCGCAGCCTTATTGACAGCGGCGCCAAGAGGTCCTAAGTCGTGATGCAGACAAACACCTTTAAACTTTCTGGAAACGCCATTCAATTGGAAACCTTTTTCCTTGCTATAAGCCAATGTACGAATACCCACGTTTTGCACTTGCTCATCTATCACTTGGTTGTCACGATACAAACGGGTAACCATCTTATATAAGAAAGGTGACTCTGGCGACCACAGCTGTGGCTTTTTCATTTCCATGTCGAGATGTACCAGACCGTCGGCTTTCACGCCAGAGTGTCCCGCAATCTCTACGTAGCCTTTTGGGTTCATGATGGAAACCTCTACGGCAAGATTACCGCCTTGCTCCACACCGTCCACCTGAGTATCTACACTCAGCTTTGCCCATTGGGTATTGGCATCAATGGTGCGCATATATGTTCCCCAGTCACGAATGGAAGTGCGGTTTTTCAAGATAAGCGTCACGGGACGATAAAGTCCACCGCCAGGATACCAACGGCTGCTCTGCTCTACATTCTTCAAATCCACCTCTATCTGGTTATCTCCAACCTTCAAGAAGGGAGTGATATCTACACGGAAAGCATTATAGCCATACGCCCAATGTCCAGCCTCTTTTCCGTTGACATAGACAACGGGTTCGCTCATGGCTCCATCGAAGAGCAACTCTGCCTTTTCTGTCTTGCCAATATGGACTGTCGTGCGATAAAAACCTTCGCCTATCCATGGCAAAGCACCCGAACGACCAGTCTTCTCGCTCTTTTCCTTTTCACCGTTTTGCTCGATAGCAACCACCTGCATGTCCCATTTCTTGTCGAAGGGTCCATCTATAGCCCAATCGTGTGGTACGGAAACTTTTTTCCATTCTTGCTTGTCACGGGAGAACTCCCAATTCTTGATGAATTTCTCGGTACGTACTTGCGCAAAAGAAGCAGACATCGTCCACATCAAACCGCATAATATAAGTAATCTTTTCATGATATAAAACTGTTTCAATGACAATTATTCACCAAAAATAAGAAAATATTTCGAGTAAAACAATTAATTAGGCGAATTTTTAGCAACGACTCGCAAAATTTAGTTTTAATTTGAAAATTAAACCGTATCTTTGCAACTCAATTACAGAAATTCATGAGAAAAATACAAATAATCGCTCTGCTACTGGCTCTTTGCCTTTACGCAAACGCACAAGCACCTAAATATGAAGTGAGAGCCGTTTGGCTGACTACCATCGGTGGGTTGGACTGGCCTCACCGTTATTCATACAACGGCAACGGAACGGAAATGCAACGGCAAGAGCTTTGCACCATACTTGACCAATACAAGAAAGCGGGAATCAATACCGTACTTCTGCAAACTCGTATCAGGGGAACGGTGATCTACCCTTCTCTCTACGAGCCTTGGGATGGTTGCCTGAGCGGTAAGCCTGGGATAAGTCCGGGATATGATGCCTTGCAATTCGCAATAGACGAATGTCATAAACGTGGAATGGAAATACATGCGTGGGTGGTAACCATGCCTGTCGGAAAATGGAACGGCAAGGGTTGCGCCCAATTGCGGAAGCGGTTTCCGAAACTCATCAAGAAGATTGGTGATGAAGGTTACATGAATCCAGAAGATGCGCAAACGGCACGTTATCTTGCCGACTTATGCGAAGAGATTACTCGCAATTACGACATTGACGGAATACATCTCGACTATATCAGATACCCTGAGACATGGAGGGTGAAGGTGAGCAAGCATCAAGGAAGGCAATACATCACCAATATAGTAAGAGCCATCCACGATAAGGTAAAACAACTGAAACCTTGGGTAAAAATGAGTTGTTCGCCTATCGGTAAATACAGTGACTTATCCCGATATTGGTCGCATGGTTGGAATGCTTACGATAAAGGTTGCCAAGACGCACAAGCATGGTTGAGAGACGGATTGATGGACGAGCTCTTCCCCATGATGTATTTCAAGGGCGAGCAATTCTTCCCTTTTGCCATCGATTGGGCAGAACAGAGTCATGGGAAAATCGTCGCACCTGGTTTGGGAATCTATTTCTTGTCTCCTCGTGAAGGCAACTGGGCATTGTCAACCATTACACAAGAGATGGAGGTGTTGCGACAATATGGATTGGGACACACCTATTTCAGGGGGAAATTTCTTACTGATGACACTAAGGGAATCTATGGTTTTGCCAAGAGATTCTGCCCTTATCCATCCCTCATTCCTCCTATGACGTGGGCAAACGCCACATCTCCCTCATCACCCACCTCTCTGAAGTTACAAGGAAACTCGCTCTATTGGGAAGGAAGCACGAACAAAGGTGATGCTCCTTATATATTATATAATGTGTATAGCAGCAACCAATGTCCTGTTGACATCAACAACGGAAAGAATCTCATAGCCACCCGACTGACAAATACGCAGATTCATTTCGACAAGAACATCAAAGACAAATACTTTGCCGTAACGGCAATGGACAGATACGGCAACGAGAGTGCGCCATTGCAGAGCCATCAGCCCGAAATTGCTCAAGTACCGAATGCCCAACTATTGTCTTGCAACGGATATCTATTGGATCTTCCCGAAAAAGGCTCCGTGCTCGATGCCGATATGGTTTCCATTGAGACGCTTCAAGGAAAGATGATTGCGCTGAAACCGTATAGAGGGAAGACTGCCAACGTGAGCGACGTGAAGGAAGGTTTCTATGTTTTGAAATCGCTTAACAAGAAAGGCAAGACCCATCGCTTAGGTTTCTTCATGATTAAAAGGCACAAATAGAAAGCATGAACATGGTCTTTGCCAAAGACGAACACTATCTTTACCAAAGCTAAACAGTATGTTTAGAAAAGCTCAATATATGCTTTAGAAAACTCGTTCCCAACTTTCCAAATTGAAAGAAACCGTTGGTCACTATATAAGAAACCAACGGTTACCATATAAGAAACCATTGGTCACCATGTGTGTAACCAATGGTTATTTTATATATTACCTTTTCTATTCCTTAAACCGATTGCCCCAACAGGTTAACATCCATTGGTACAATCGTTCTTCGGACGGAGAATGTTGAGCGTGCCAGATACGGGTGTCTTTCAATTGGTCGGGTAAGAACTGTTGCTCTACAAAATGCCCAGGATAATCGTGGCTGTACTTATACCCATCACTATACCCCAACTGTTTCATCAACGCTGTTGGCGCATTGCGCAGATGCAGGGGAACGGGTTGGTTGCCCGTTTCACGTACCAATCCCAAAGCCGTGTCAATACCCAAGTAAGCAGAATTGCTCTTAGGACTGGTGGCAAGATACACCGCTGCCTCTGCCAAGGGAATACGTCCTTCTGGCCAACCTAATTTCATGACCGAATCGAAAGCGGCATTTGCCAACAACAAGGCATTGGGATTCGCCAAGCCAATATCTTCGGCAGCACTGATGACCAAACGACGAGCAATGAATTGCGGGTCTTCCCCACCCTCAATCATTCGAGCCATCCAATACAAAGCCGCATCAGGGTCGCTGCCACGGATGCTCTTGATAAAGGCAGAGATAATGTCGTAGTGCATTTCTCCATCCTTATCGTATGCCAAAGGATTTTGCTGAAGACGATTGACCACCTTTTCATCGGTAATTTCTATTTCGTCGGTGTCTTCTGCCTCAACCACCAATTCCAAGATATTGAGGAGTTTACGTGCATCTCCGCCACTGAACCGTAGTATCGCATTTGTTTCGGTTAAGACAATCTTCTTCTTTTTCAATTCCACATCTTCATCAATGGCACGATGAAGTAATTCCAGCAAATCGTCTTTCTCAAGAGGTTTCAACACGTAAAGTTGGCAACGAGACAACAATGGACGAATAACTTCAAAGGAAGGGTTCTCCGTCGTGGCTCCTATCAACGTTACCGTTCCTCGCTCTACAGCCCCAAGCAGGGAGTCTTGTTGCGACTTGCTAAAACGATGGATTTCATCGATGAAGAGAATGGGTGAGCGCGAATTGAAAAAACGATTGTTCTTGGCACGTTCTATCACGTCTCTCACATCCTTCACGCCACTGGTCACCGCACTCAACGTATAGAACGGTGTTTCCAACTTATTGGCAATGATTTGTGCCAACGTGGTTTTTCCCACACCTGGAGGTCCCCAAAGGATAAATGAAGAGATTCTTCCCGCATCAATCATCTTACGTAAGACAGCCCCCTCACCAACTAAGTGTTCCTGTCCCACGTATTGGTCGAGCGTATGGGGACGCATTCGTTCAGCTAACGGTTCACTCATCTATCAATGATTATTTGCAAGTAATGTTTAACGTGGCTTCCTTTAAGTCAACACCCTTGGCAGTCAGTTTGATATTTCCCTTTTGCTTGGCTGATTGCAGAACTACAAGACACTTGCCAAAGAAAGCCTTGCGCTTGTTGTCCTTAAATCGCTCCATAGAAGTTTGGCAACCATTGTCCACTCCGGCAATGGTAGCTGCTCCTTCAACATCAAAGAAGATTTGGTTCTCGGCATTTGGACATAAGTTGCCATCTTTATCAACCACCTCTACCGTGACAAAAGCAAGGTTTTTGCCATTGGCTTGCAAACTGTTTCTGTCGGTTGTCAGGCGAATCTGGTAGGGACTTCCTGCCGTTTTAATGACTTGTTCAGCCACCTGAATGCCAGCTTTGCGAGATACTACTTTCACCTCACCTGGTTCAAAGGCAACTCTCCAAATCACGTGATATTGATGGCCGTCCTTCTTACTTCTGACACCCTGCGAACGCCCATTGATGAAAAGTTCCACTTCATCGGCATTATTATAATAACACCACATATCAATGGTTTGTCCAGGAATCCAGTTCCAATGCGGGAAGAGATGGAGCACATCTTGATTGGTCCATTCACTTTGGTACATATAGTATGCGTCTTTCGGGAAACCAGCCAAATCGATAATGCCAAAGTAAGAACTGCGGGCTGGGAATCCATAAGGTGTAGGCTCACCCAAATAATCCCATCCTGTCCAAATAAATTGTCCGCCACAATAAGGAGTATGCTTGACGATTTCCCAAGTTTCCTCATGAGTAGAGCTCCACGGCGCATGTGAATTGTCGTATGCGCTACACATCATAGAAGGATCAGTGAAAGGCTTGTCCCAACGGTCTGGGGCGATGTAAATAGAGTCGCTTGGCATACGATAATAGCCACGTGTTTGCAAAGCGGAAACACTCTCTGTCATGATAAAAGGCTTGCCGGGGAAGTTGGTAGGCACATCTTTAATCCATTGTCTATGATAATTAAAACCTATGATGTCTATGGCTCCACTCTTAAATAAATGGTTGTTGGGATTGGGTTCGTTACACCCTGCCGTAATGGGGCGGGTATTGTCGTATCTACGTACAATCTCTGCCAAGTGTTTTGTCAGCAAGGAATTGACACTCATCTCTCCTTCTTGTGCTAACGTTGACGCATCGTGACCGGCGTTGAGGATTAGGTTTGCCTGTTCTAACGTCAGCGTATCAGCCTCTGCGGATGACCATTGTTCTAACACTTCATTGCCTATGCTCCACATCAAGATAGAAGGATGGTTTCTGTCACGTAGCACCAAATCAGTCAAATCACGTTCGTGCCACTCGTCAAAGAAACGGGCATAGTCGTTTTGTGTCTTTCTGCGTCGCCACATATCAAAACTCTCATCCATAACGATGAATCCCATCGTATCGCACATATTCAGTAATTCAGGGGGAGGAGGGTTATGAGAACAACGAATAGCATTGCACCCCATCTCTTTTAATATTGCCAATTGACGATGAAGGGCATCTTCATTGAGAGCAGCACCCAAACAACCAAGGTCGTGATGATTGCACACGCCATTGATTTTCATGGATTTGCCATTGAGGAAGAAACCTTTGTTGACATCAAACTGGAAAGAACGGAACCCCGTCGTGGTGTAATACTCATCTACGACTTGCTTATTGACAAGGATTTCCGTTTTCACGCTATAAACATTTGGCTGATCAATCGACCACAAAAGAGGATTCTTTACCTTCAATGTCTGGGTGGTAGAATTACCTTTTTTGGTTGCAACTACCTTGCCTTTATTATCATATACGGTGTGACGAATTAGAGGACGAACTTGGAAAGAAGACTCGTTTTTCAATTCTACGGTAACGGTGAGATTTCCCTTTGCAGTGGTAACTACGTGAGTTCCCCAATGAGCTACGTGCAGGGCATGGGTCTTGGTGAGCCATACATGACGATAAATACCACAACCACTATACCAACGGGAATTAGGTTGGTCGCTATTGTCCACCTTCACGGAAAGCACATTATCACCATCCATATTCAAATAAGGAGTCATATCGTACTCAAAAGAACTATAACCGTAAGGACGGAATCCCAACAGATGTCCATTCAGATAAACTGAGGAATTCATATAGACCCCATCAAATTCAATGAAATACTTATCAAACTGAGCAGCGTCTGTTACCTTGAAATGTTTCCGATACCAACCAATACCACCAGGCAACGCTCCACCACCTGCCCCAGAAGGATTAGATGCAGAAAAGTCGCCCTCGATAGCCCAATCGTGTGGCAAGTCAAGTCTTCTCCATTGGGAATCATTATAATCTACTTGAGCCATTTTCTCATCGTTGCCCAAGGTAAACAACCATCCTTCATCGAAACAACTTCGTTCGCGAGCATGGGTTAAAACATTACATACGGTAAAAAAGAACAGGATGAAAGATAACTTTTTCATATCATTTATTTACTTTTCTCACTACTTTCTCGAATTTTCAAAATCATCGGAACCACTTCCCTATATATTTTTGTGTCGCCATTGATATTGCGTAAAAGTAACTCACAGGCTTTCACTCCTTGCACATGTGCCTGATCCATAATAGCGGAAAGACGAGGAGTAACGAATGCAGCACTGTCGCCATCGGTAAAACCTATGATTGCCACATCATCAGGGATTTGGAGTTTCATAGACTTGATAGCGTCAAAGGCTGCGTATGTGATGATGTCATTAAAGGCAAGGATAGCATCTGGACGGTTGTCGCTTTTGAGCATCTGAATGGTAACGTCACGGGCAACGCTGAAATCAATCTTATCGCAAGCCACCAAAGAACGGTCTATCGGAATCTTATGTTCACGCAATGCCTCCAAATACCCGTGTTTACGTCTGCGAACCATATCAAGGTGATTGGGACCTCCAATAAAGGCAATGCGCTTGCTGCCTGATTCTATCAAATGACAAGTAGCTTCGTATGCAGCCTCATCTCCATTAGCAACTACCTGAGAGAACTTATCAGGCAAACAAGTACGTGCGAAAAAGACAAGAGGAAGTCCCATCTCATGAATCTCCTCAAAATGATGGTAATCAACAGTATCTTGTGCCAAGCAAGCTATAATACCTTCTACGTGCATAGAAATGAAATTATCAATAGCCCTCTCCTCAATCTCATGATTCTCATGACTGTTGGCTGAGATCACCGAATAACCATTGCGTGAAGCATAATCTTCTATGCCATCTAAGACAGAGGCATAATAATGAGTAACCAAATTGGGCACAATGACACCTATAACTCTCGGTGCTTCCCGACGAAGACTTTGGGCAAAGGGATTAGGACGATAGTTTAACTTCTTGGCAAGTTCTTTTACCTTGCGTGTCATCTCCTCTCCCACCTCATGACTTCCCCTCAATGCACGAGAAACCGTGGCTATACTTACATTCAACTCCTTAGCTAAATCTTTTAACGATATTCTGCGCTGTTTCATACGTCACGATTTATAATTGTTGCAAATATACATTATTTTATTGAAACAACCATTGATATTCGCCTAAAAATATAACTTTATTTCATATAAACAATTTGACTATCGTAAACGTTTACGTTAGTTTTCCTATCAAAATGATAACGACTAATGAAAAATATTCATATCTTTGCAAGCGGAAAGTAATGAGTAATGAATAGTTGATAATAAGTTAGTTAAAAATTCGTATCAAGAGCGTTGTGAAACGTTCTTGATTTTTTTATTTCTAAATGAATCTCAAAAGCTACAAGATACAAACAACAATAAAAAAGCAATCATTGATTTGATTGCTTTTTATCTTGTTACACCTAAATTACTCATTGTGATATATAATTACCCAAATGTATAGGCATAGAAGACACCGATTACCACTAGAGCAGCCAAGACCATTAATAAGAAAAAGGTCGCTTTCTCCAAGAAGTCCTTACGCTTCTTGGCTTTCAGCGCTTTTTTCTTAAACACCTCGGAAGCATCATTGTGATGATGGTGATGACGTTTTTTTTCGTTAAAGCTAGCCATAATTCATTATTTAGTGTATTGTGTTGCAAAAGTAACAAAAAAACGCCATATACCCAAAAAAGATAAGTGAAAATTTAGGAAATCGTTGAAATCCATTTATTTTCACTTATCTTATTAGTGTTTTTAAATAAATGCGACCGTCAATCCAGCCATTACAATGCTGACCATTGACATCAACTTAATCAAGATATTGAGTGAAGGTCCGCTTGTATCCTTGAATGGATCGCCCACGGTGTCGCCTACGATGGTAGCCTTATGTGCAAATGAGCCTTTTCCGCCAAAGTTACCTTCCTCGACGTTCTTTTTGGCATTATCCCATGCGCCACCAGCATTAGCCATGAACACGGCAAGGGTAAATCCACATGCCAATCCGCCTACGAGCAAACCGAGCACACCGGCTACACCAAGTACACATCCTACGATAATAGGAATGATGATGGCAAGAATTGAGGGGAATATCATCTCATGCTGAGCGGCACGAGTAGAGATTTCTACACAACGACCATAATCAGGAGTACCTGTACCTTCGAGAATACCAGCAATTTCTTTAAACTGACGACGTACTTCCACTACCATTTTCTGAGCGGCACGTCCCACAGCCTCCATGGTGAGTCCACAGAACAGGAATGAAGCCATGGCACCGATAAAAGCACCGACAAGCACTTTAGGATTCATCAAATTAACCTGGAAGAAGTTCATGAAGTCGGGAATTGTAGCTTGTGCGGCATCAATAGCCTCACCCTTCACATTTTCCATCATTACTCCTGCACGAGTCATGGCAATCTTAATCTCTTCAATGTAAGATGCAAGCAAAGCCAAGGCGGTGAGAGCGGCAGAGCCAATGGCAAATCCCTTTCCTGTAGCAGCAGTTGTATTACCAAGAGCATCAAGAGCATCCGTGCGATGGCGCACTTCCTCACCCAACTCACTCATCTCTGCATTACCACCGGCATTGTCGGCAATAGGACCGTAAGCATCGGTAGCCAATGTGATACCTAACGTTGAGAGCATACCTACAGCAGCGATACCAACACCATAAAGACCGTGAGCAAGACTCTGAGAAGACATGCTAAGGTCGAAACCGTTGGCACACATATAACTAAGCATAATGGCTACACCAATGGTAATCACGGGAATGCAAGTAGAAATCATACCCGTACCTATACCCTTGATAATTACGGTAGCTGATCCCGTAAGACCTGCCTCGGAAATCTTTTGGGTAGGTTTATATGAATGAGAAGTGTAATACTCTGTAGCCTGTCCGATGATAACACCAGCAGCAAGACCAGAAATCACAGAGAATGACAAGCCCAGCCAGTTTTCTATGCCGAGCAAATATAAGATGGCAAATGTAGCAGCTGCGATAAGTACGGCAGATACGTTAGTACCCAAAGACAATGAATGAAGCAAATCTTTCATGGTAGCACCCTCTTTGGTACGAACGAGGAAAATGCCGAACAAAGAAAGGAACACGCCAACGGCTGCGATAAGCATTGGAGCAACCACAGCCTTGAGTTGCATCTCAGGTACCATTGCGAAGGCAGCAGCACCAAGGGCAGCAGTAGAAAGAATACTTCCGCAATAGCTCTCATAAAGGTCGGCTCCCATACCAGCTACATCGCCCACGTTATCACCCACATTGTCTGCAATGGTGGCGGGGTTACGTGGATCGTCTTCTGGAATATCAGCCTCAACCTTACCCACGATGTCTGCACCTACGTCGGCAGCTTTGGTATAGATACCACCACCTACACGAGCAAACAAGGCTTGCGTAGAAGCACCCATACCGAAAGTCAGCATGGTAGTAGTGATAGAAATGAGGCCATCCGGATCAAAACGATTGAGCACGATAAACCAAATGGCAATGTCGAGCAAGCCAAGACCAACCACGGTGAGTCCCATTACGGCACCAGAACGGAAAGCAATCTTCAAGCCAGCATCAAGACTTTTACGAGCAGCATTGGCTGTACGACCAGACGCGTATGTAGCAGTCTTCATTCCAAAGAATCCTGCCAATCCAGAGAAGAAACCACCCGTCAAGAAGGCAAAGGGTACCCATGGGTTTTGTACGCCCATACCGTAAGCCATGAAAGCAAAGAGGGCAGCCAAGGCAATAAACACATATAGCACCACTTTGTACTGCTGTTTCAAGTACGCCATAGCGCCATCACGTACATACTTAGCAATCTCACGCATACGAGGCGTTCCCTCGTCTGCCTGAATCATGCTCTTAAAGAAAAACCATGCCATGCATAAGGCAACTACCGATGCAATTGGCACCAACCAAAATACACTTGGAATGTTATTCATATAAGATTGTATTTAAATAAACATAAAGATTTCGTATCAGAACCTGAAATCAAGTTCTACGTCAACGAGATTATAATTGGAATGGGTGGCTCTCTCATTTACACGAGCATATTCCAAATATACCTGCAAGTTCTTTGAAAACAGATAATCGGCTCCCACCTCGTAATAAGTCTTGGAAGAACCCCATGTCTTTTGGTCACGATACACATCGTAACGAACCTTAGCGTGCATCTTGTTCTTAATGATAGGAGCAATGGCAAGTGCATAGAAACCGTCAGCCTTGTCACCCTTGTCCTTGTTGGCAGCATAACCTTGGCTATGAATATATTCTGAACGGAAAGTCCAATCATTTTGAGCATATTCAGCAGAAAAAGCATAACGATTCTTTCGAACACTTTCTGTCTTAGACACAACATCGAGTGAGCCATTAACGGTTTCTGATGTCGTCATATAGCGTGTACCTGTCCATCCAAACGCACCAATGCGCAATCCTGGGATAGGCATCACCCAAATGCCACCGATAAGGTCTTTCTTATTGTCTTTGTCCTTTTGGTTGATACCTTCACCATTGAACACACCCACTTGGTAGTGAAGCAAGTTTCTGCCAGCTGCATTGGGAAGGAAGTCACCCTGAATCTGCAAACCAATATCACGGCCATTGCTCGCGTGTTCGCCTGTACGATCAGAGAATCCAGCCAACTTAGACACGGGTTGTGAATAAGACATGAATCCTTGTGTGATAGGATGCATTGGGTTCTCAAAAGTAAACGGGCGCTTGAACTGACCAGCTTTCACCATGAAGAATTTATACTTCTGCCATTCAGCAAAAGCATCAACGATACGTGGAGAAGCATTGAGCGACGAAATGTTTCCGTTGATTTGGAGTTGCATCTTCCAATACCAATCTTGCTTGATTCTGCCTTCGAGAGATAAACGCAACAAGCGCAAGTTGAAGGCATTCTCCTTGGCATCTTCCTTATCTAAGCCTTGGTATTGCAACATACCATATCCACTCAGTTTCACGTCAGTAAGCCAAGAGGGTAATTGAATCGTCTTTTTTTCTTGTGCAAAAGAGCTAATAGTAACCATTGCCAAGAGCATTGACAAATAAAACTTTTTCATAATTATACTTTTTTACAATTTATATTTCATTTGCAAAGATAAACATTATTTTTAATGCTTACAAATTTACACATTATTAATATATATACAAATGATTTTTTTTTGTGCATTTATTCGTCGAGTCGCTTCAAGAGTACCACATTCTCTACATGAGGAGTATGTGGGAACATATCAACGGGCTGAACGGTTACTATCTTGTATTGTTCTGTCAAGCGTTCGAGGTCTCTCGCTTGTGTTGCAGGATTGCAACTTACATACACGATACGGTTCGGAGCAGCTCTCATAATGGTTTCCACCACATCAGGATGCATTCCAGCACGTGGAGGATCGGTAATGATTACGTCTGGCCGACCATGTTGTTCAATAAACTCATCTGTCAGCAAATCTTTCATGTCCCCTGCAAAGAAGAAGGTATTATCTATGTGATTGATAGTTGAGTTTACCTTTGCGTCTTCAATCGCTTCGGGTACATACTCAATGCCTATCACACGACTTGCTTTTTTGGCTACGAAATTGGCAATGGTTCCCGTGCCTGTATATAAATCGTAGATAAGAGGGGGCGTGGAGTCTTTAAGTCCAGAAAAAGCAAAATCGCGTACCACAGAATAGAGATGGTAAGCCTGTTCGGTATTGGTCTGATAGAAACTTTTAGGTCCCACTTTGAAACGCAGGTCTTCCATGATCTCAAAGATATGGTTTGCGCCTTTGAAAGCATGTGTTTCGAGGTCGAAAAAAGTATCATTACATTTCTGATTATCCACCCATAGCAAAGACGTGATTTCCTCAAACGTATCGGCGATATGTTGCAACAATCCCTTTGCCTCATCAGGCATTTGTGAAGGTTGCTCAAACTTGAACTGAATGATGACCATCCATTCACCAGAGTTAGAATTTCTGATGATAACGTCTCGTAACAATCCCGTTTGCTGACGAAGGTCAAAGAAAGAAATCCCATGTTGCAGGGAGTAATCTCTGATTTCGTTTCTGATACGATTATGCAAATCATCCATCAGACAACATTTTTCAATGGGCAGTATCTTGTCAAAAGCACCTGTAATATGAAAACCAAGTGCGTCTCTGGAATACTCTACCCCACTATCTATTTCCTCCCGTGTAAGGTATCTACGATTGGATGCGCCAAAATCGAGTTTGTTTCTATACTCACGTGTCTTTACCGACCCCAAGATATTCTTAAATTCCACTCCGTCATCAGATATGGTTCCAGGAGCAGGCAAAGACAAATGACCAATACGTGTGAGTTGGTCGTAAACCTGCTTTTGCTTCATCTTCAGTTGTTCGGAATATGGTAGGTTTTGCCACTTACACCCTCCGCAAACACCAAAATGCTGACACATAGGCTTTTCTCTCACATCACTGTATTTGCGAAACCTGACAACCTCAGCCTCTGCATAACTATGTTTTTTTCGCTTAATCTGCAAGTCAACCACATCTCCTGGTACACACCAAGGAACAAACACCACCAGTTGTGACTCTTCAGTACCGTCATGGGCAGGGATGGTAATACGCACAAGCGATTTTCCTTCTGCAGCCGTATCGGTAATGGTCACGTTCTCAAAAACTGGCATCGGTCTCTTTTTTCTACTCATTTTCTATCATTATATGTTATTCATTTGCAAAGTTAATCAAAAAACATTTCAGACCACATCTTTCGCCAATAGTTTTTTATAAATCTATGCCAAATTTCACATCTAAGCATTTTCAAGCATTGTTTTTGCGAGAAAGATAAAAATAATAACCCAAAAACTTGCAAATTAAATATTATATTGTAATTTTGCAACAAGTATGGAGTTCATATCACAATACCATTCAAACATACGACATAACTCTTAACGAACAAGATGACTCAGAATCATTCAACGGAAAATTAAAATAAAAACTAACATATCAATTTATATGAAACAAAAAGACAAAAGTATTTTGACCTTGAAAACTCTAACAAAGAGTAATGTTTGGGATATTCAAGAAAATGATGTCTTTCGCATGTGGGAAGCCGCAGAGAAAGATGCTGATCTCAAAGACAACTTCCGCCATTATACTGATATCTTACGTAGTGCCTTCGAATTGGAAGAGGTGAAAATCGACAAGCCAGAAGTTATTTCCAAATATGAAGCTCGTGGTTTTAAAATAGGCGTAATACGGGTGGACGAGAGTTCAAAAACCAAATGGGCTATCAAGAAACGTCCCATTATGAGAGTTACCGACTTGACTTACGAGAACATCCGTCACATTTCGGCTGCTAAGTTATTGGAAGTAATCGACAGGAATTTTGGCGGTGGCTGGGAGTCTCTTTCCCAAAGCATTCAAGACATCATCGAAAGTGGCTTCGACATCAGTACGACAACACTTCCTAAAGACAGGCTCCACAAACCTGGTGGAATGTACGAGAAGAAAGTGAACGATGGATTTGAAGTATTGGAAATCGCCAAGGGCTCTTGGGTAGAGGCGATCTTTGCCAAGGAGAAACCAGAAGCTATCAAACCTCATATCAACTACGACAATGAGGGCAATTACAACGAAGATGATGAAGACATCGACAATGATGATGAACTTGAAGAAAGCGAAGATCACTACAACGACATTGACGATGAGGATGATTACGATGAAGACAAGTTAACGGAAGAGAGTTATCGTACCACTTTTGAAACTGACCCAGAAGACTTGAACCTTGAGGCTGAGGATGTTTCTGACGATGAGGATTATGAAAAAAGCTATTTTTGATACCAAGATATACAAAAGAGGGGGAATGTTAATCATTCCCCCTCTTTTGTATATCTCCTCTAATTAGAAGAAGAGATAACGGTTATCTACAACCTTTGCTTTCAAATAAAGCTCATTGGTAAATCCACTTGCATATTGCATTGCCTTCTGACGAAGACGAGCTTCACTTGCCTTAGCGTCAAACTTGTTAGGACGCTTGGTCTTATTTACAACTTGGAACAAGTACACACCAGAATTACCTTTTACAGGTTGGGCTGAGAACTTACCCTTTGCCGTAGCTGCAACAGCACCACACAAAGCGGGTTCGCTGGCACCCGTAGCAGGAACAAATACTGGAGCGCCGAAAGTTACCTGGTTCACATCAGAGATGTTAGCACCCTTCGCCTTTGCAGCATTGATGCTATTCACACCCTTTGCCTTTTCAATCAGTTGGGCTGCCTTCTTGTCTTTGATTACTTCAGCCTTGATAAACTCGCTTACCTGCTCGTCTTTCATAGAGCGAACGCCAATTGGGTGAATCTTCTCCAAGGCACAAACCAACAAGTGATTGTTGTTTCCACACTCATACATAGGAGAGATATCGCCTTCTTTTGCCTCAAACAACCATTTCAAGGCATCGCGAGTGCTGTGAATACCAGCCAAATTGTGTTGAGATGTGGTAACATCCTTCAAGTCTCTTACTTGATAACCACTCTTCTGAGCATTCTTTACGATGTCGTCTAATGAACGATTGGCACTTACGAATGAAGAGAACTTATTGTAAGCCTTAGAATAAGTATCTTTAGAGAAGTCGATGGTCTTCTTCACAACAGCTGCTGTATATTTCGTGATGAAGTTTTTCTTGTCAAGCACCTGAATGATGATATTACCCTGTGCAAGAGAGATATTCTTCAGCTCATTCACATTCATTGTATTCAAGCTGTTAATATAGCCTTTCGTGTCAGTATCCATAGAAGGAGCATTCTGGTATTGGCTGGTAACCATCCAAGTCTTTTCACCAGTCTGTCCATATTTCTTGGCAATTGCCTCAAAGTCTGCACCAGCATTCAAAGCTGTGAAGATTGAGTCAGCACGCTTGTGAGCATCGGCAGCATCCTTGCCACCAACTTGAATCTGGCGATACTGTACAGAGTCAGGCAATTGTTGCTTTGCCACCAACTTAATCAAGTTGAGTGTGTTGTCAGACTTATTCTCTACTGGTCCATAAACAGCACCTACAGCGATAGAATCCAAACGATTGGCAATGTCTCTTGGGAAAGCATCCTTAGAAACGGGAAGTCCCAAGTAGCTAATCAATGATGTAGCCTTACGAACTACGTTTGAAAGATCAGCTTCTTCAGCCAACATACGAGAATAGTCAGCAAAATCTTTCTGCAAAGCAGCACGGTCGGCAGCAGAAGCATCAACCTGGATGTCAACATACTTCACGTCACGGCTCTCTACAGGTTGGTCGAAACGAGCTTTCAATTCATCAAACTTGGCCTTCATCTCGCTCTCAGATACCTCTACCTTACTATCGTCAATGCTTGAATATGGGAATGCAGCCAATTGAATTTGACTTTCCTCGTTCTCACCTTCAAAAGCCATCTTTGCCTCAACGGGGTTAGAAAGCAAGCAATTGCCTAACAATGCTTGGTATTTCTGAGAAAGGAGTTGCTGTCTGAGTGTCTTTTCGATGAATGTCCAATATCTGTACAGAGCATCATATTGCTTAGCCATCTGTGGGTTGGTATTCTTCTTGTACTCTGCGAGGAAACGTTGCAGGGCATTGGCATCAAAGCGACCTGTTTGCTGATTAACGAAAGGAGTTTGCATCAACATGGGATTGGTTCCTTCCTTCAAGATGTTCTGCATCTCTGCATCGGTAACGGTCAAGCCTAATTTCTTAGCTTCGCCCTCGATAATCTTTGACTGAACAAATGAGTTCCACACCATGTCTTTCACTTGGTTCATTTGATCTTCATTCAATTGTTCAGTTCCTTGTTGCATTTTGATGACTTCAGTGTACTCATCAACTAACTTCTGAAAATCCTGAACATTGATTTTCTCTCCCAAGACTTCACCGACTTGCTGACGTTGGTCATTGCGAGTGGACTCGCAAGAACGGAACAGTTCCTCGGCAATGAATGCAAATAGAGCCAATGCTATTACACTAACTAACACTGGACCCCAGCTTCTAATTTTTCCAATTGCTGCCATTTTTTTAATTATTTATTATTATTTATTTCAATCTATATTGCACAAAAAGCGCACAAAGTTACGAAAAACTTCTTAAACTAAGGAATTTTCACCTTAAAAAATATAAGTTTTACGCACTCCACGGCTATTTTCATGTCAAATATTATCAATTATTCCATCATCTTTCCGATATGTGCAACTGCACCAACTCAATCTTCGTCATGGTGTTTTTGATGATTTTAAACTCAAACTTGCCTATCTTCACCACCTCATTCAACTTGGGGAAACTCTGATACGCATGTAGTATCAAGCCTCCTACAGTCATGTAATCATCACTTTCCGGCAAATCCAAGTCAAACATTTCGTTCACCTTGTCTATTTCCAATCGAGCAGAGAGCAGATAGTCACCTTCCTCTGTAAGCTTGGCTGTATATTTCAAGTTGTCGTGCTCATCTTCAATATCGCCAAAAATCTCTTCCACAATATCTTCCAAAGATACGATTCCACTGGTACCGCCAAACTCGTCAATCACCACGCCAATGGATTTCTTCTGTTGCAAGAACAGTTGCATCATCTTACGGGCTGCCATGGTCTCTGGCACGAAGGGCATGGTGAGAATGGCATCATGCCAATCTGATGGATTTCGGAACATTTCAGAAGAGTGAATATATCCCACGATGTGGTCTATATCCTCATCATATACCAAAATCTTGGAATGGCCACTCTCTACGAACAATTGCTTGAGCTCTTCCAATGACCCGTTCTTTTCTATTGCCATGATTTCAGTTCGAGGCACCATGCAATCCCTCACTTTCAAGTCGGCAAAATCCAACGCATTCTGGAATATCTTCACCTCATTATCAATGTCATCATCGTCCTTGACATTTTCCAAAGACGACTGTACCAAGTTATCAAGGTCCACTTTGGTAAAGCCCTCGTCTTCTTCCTTCTTGGCTATCCTGATGCCTACCATTCTCAACTGAATCTTAGACAAGAAAGTAGAGAATTTGCTGACTGGCCACAATAAAATATAAATAATGTAGGCAGGCAGTGCAAAAATATTCAGCATCCTGTTGGGATTGCTTTTAAACAACGTCTTGGGAAGAAACTCTCCCGTAAACAGCACGATGAGAGTAGAAAGGATAATGTCGGCTGGTACGGTAATACCTGGATCCAGTCCTTTGAAAATGGTATTGTCAAACAACCGTGCTATGAGTATTCCGTAAACCACAAGCGCAATGTTGTTGCCCACGAGCATAGTACTCACGAAGCCATTGGGATGGGCATAAAAGACGGACAACATTCTCTGTGAGAATCCGTTTTTTTCCTTGTCCATCTCAGCAAGCATCCTGTTACTTGAAATAAAAGCAATCTCCATTCCAGAAAAGAATGCTGAGAATGCCATCGTAACAAGAATGCCTATTATGAGCGATATGTTTACTGGTTCATCCATTTTGAATTTTCTTTTTCCGACATCAGTTATCTGCTCATCAACTTACGTTGAGGTTGAGCTTGTTGTCTGATGGGAGCAGTATTTGTTGTATCTTTTTTCTCAGTAGTTTCCGTTTCTTTCTCTTCGTTCATGATGTCACCTTTCTCAAACGAACCCTTGCTGTTAGAAACATAATAGTTGGTAACCGTCTCGTCGCTTCTGAAATATGTTCCTTGCAACGTTCGTTCTGGGGTAATCAATGTAGAGTATTTATATGAATAAAACTCACGTTTGTTCATGTCGTAGAACAGCTCTTCACTCTTAAAGTCGAGTCCATCCTTGGTCAACACGTGTACCCTTCCTCTCAGTTCCCACAGCCTGCGAGTATCATAATGATAAGCAGTATCACATTGTATATACAACTGTACATGAAACTTCTCATCAAACTGTGTCATAAACAATCCCTTATCGAAATACCATCGTGGAGGATTCTTGGTTTGGTTCACCTCCCATCGTTCTGCTACGAGGCGATACTTGATAAGGCCTGAGTCAGAAATCAGCGTGTTTACTCCATTCGTAACCATTACTGCCACAGAGTCACGGTCATGAATGGCAGGTGCCGTATGTTCAGTTTGTTCCTCACAGGAGGCAAACATCATACATGCAACCAGGAGGCACAACCATATACGAGAAAACGAGCTATCCACTACTCTATCTTCCATTTAGCGAACCATCTCTCATTAAACGTCAGACCGATATTGATTCTGAAAGTATTTTCCGTGATTAAGTTCTTGGCATTTTCACGTACCCACTGGGCACTGATATTTAAGATGGATCGGTTATTGTAGCCATTGATGATGGGAATGCCAAAGCCAAAACTTGCACTTATCTCCTTGGGACCGTCTGCACCATTTATTTTTAAATAAGGTGTAGAGTATGATACACCAGCTCGATACCGAATGCTCTTCCAAAATCTCTTTCCTGAGATATCTGGACAATATTCGCCACCTACGGTTACCTTATGACGGTCTTTGAAAAGACCGTTCTTTAATGTGTATGCAGGTGCATCGTTTATTTCCGAATATTCTGGATAGGAAACCTTAGACCATCGTTGCATGGTGTAATCCACTCCCACCTTCCATTTGTTGTCATGGTTCAAGGCTAATCCTGCTCCAAAGATATGAGGCAATTCCAAATCTAATCCACCGCTCTTGGGATAATTCGTGGTATCAGACACATTCGTTTGGGAGTTTTTCATGATGACCTGACAGGTAGCATTTCCACCTATCTTATGTCCTAACGAATAAGTCAATCCTAATGTCAAATGATCTTTGGAAGACAATTTAGCCGTATATTGCAAGCCGAAATCCAACTTGTAATTGCGCACGTCTGCCGAATAGCTTTTTGATAAGGTGTTGGCAGACGACTCGCTGTAATCATTCGTAACCGTCTTGCTGTAGCCACCCCATAGATAACCGCCATTCACACCAAGGGAAAAACCTTTAAAGGGTTCCCATCCCACTCCTAAGTAAACCTCATGGATTCCACCGCTTCCGTTGTAATTGTTAGTAAACGTGGCGGTTTTCATCTTACTGACGTAATCGGTGTTTGAATATGAATAGCCAACATTTGTAAAGGGAACAAGACCGAAGCTGACACCTAAGTGACGAGCAAAGCGAAAACCTGCCACTACATACTCGAAATCGGCATTTCTGGCATTCTTCTTCTTTCCTTTTTCCTCAAAATTGGTAATTTGTCCTGACACACCTGCATCGAAGATGAATGTAAGCGAATCTAATGCGGAATATGATGCCGGGTTTAAGAAATTCACTTGGTTGTGTTCACGAAAACCGATTCCCAAACCATTCATACCACGATTAAATCCACTTGTTTGGTCGGATAACACGCCTAACCCATATTGGCTGTATGGAGAGTTTGTTCCACTTTGTGCATACGCTAACATCGTGTTAGCTACCATCAAAACGGCTATAAATATCTTTTTCATCAATCGAGATTATCGTTCATTTAAAAGTTGGTGCAAAATTATTGAAAAAAATCCGAATAATGGCACAAAGCAAATAAAATATCACATAATTAGATATTTTTAGCCAAAAGTTTTTGTTTCATTTGTCAGAAACCATCGGTTTCTTATATAGTGACCAACGGTTTTCAGCATAGTGACCGATGGTTTCTTATATAGTTACCAATGGTTCCCAATAATGATATAGCTTGAAACTTGTATGAAAAAAAACGTCAGATAAAACAATTTGCCATTAAAACATGGTTTTTAAAACCAATTTAAATAAAAAATATAGTACTCAAGTTAACTTTTATAACTTTTGCACTTGATTTTCAAAACTATTGAGTAACTTTGCAACCAAATTTTTACACACAGATAACATATATTTATTTTATTATGTCTGATAACACCAACATTGTAGGATCCAAAATTAAAGGAATAAGAGAATCCAAAAACCTGACCATCGAGGAGATTTCTGAGCGTAGCGGTCTTTCTATCGAACAAATCACATCCATTGAAACCAATCAAAATCTTCCCTCATTGGGACCATTAATCAAGATAGCCAGGGCTTTAGGCGTCAGATTGGGCACATTCATGGACGACAACGATTCGTTAGGTCCCGTGGTAACTCGGGCGGAAGAACGTGACTGCGACAGTAGTATCAGCTTCTCTAATGGTGCCACCGACACACGCAAACACATGGAATATCACCCTCTGGCTCAGCAAAAGGCTGACCGCCACATGGAGCCATTTGTCATTGACGTTAATCCAACGGAAAACCTCGAATATAAGTTGTCTGCCCATGAAGGCGAGGAATTTATCTATGTACTCGAAGGCGAACTCGAAATAGAATATGGCAAGGAGAAATATACGCTCAAGGCTGGGGACAGCATCTTCTACGACTCTATCGTAAAACACCACGTACATGGTGTGGCTGGCAAACCTGCCAAGATTCTTGCTGTAGTTTATATTCCATTCTAAGTTTTAATCCATACAGAAGGAAATACTTGGAAAAGACTTATTTAACGTAAACAATGGAAACGAAGGAAAATGTAAAACGCCGCACATACCCAGCTGAAACTGGCAGTGCTGGCTATACGCTCTCTGAGCGAACACTCGGGCAGTGGTTGGAGCATTGGGCTGAGACCACTCCTGACAAGGAATACATCGTATATTCAGACCGTAATCTACGCTTCACATGGAGTAAGTTTAATGAACGCGTGGACAATCTGGCAAAAGGATTGATTGCCATCGGTGTGAAAAAAGGTTCAAATGTAGGCATTTGGGCTACGAACGTTCCCGACTGGCTGACTTTTCTTTATGCTACGGCAAAAATCGGTGCAGTATTGGTAACGGTGAATACAAACTATAAGCAGAACGAGTTGGAATTTCTCTGTAAAGACTCTGATATGCACACGCTCTGCATCACCGACGGAACATGGGACTGTAACTACGTGGACATGACATATACCATGCTGCCTGAATTAAGGAATTGCGAACGCGGTCATTTGCATAGTGAACGATTCCCTCACATGAAGAATGTGGTGTTCATCGGTATGGAGAAATATCGTGGAATGTACAACACCGCAGAGCTGTTGCTCTTAGGACAGAACATCGAGGATGAGGATCTCAACGAAATGAAGAGCAAGGTTTCTTGTCACGATGTTTGCAACATGCAATATACTTCCGGCACCACGGGATTTCCCAAGGGCGTGATGCTGACCCACTTCAATATCGCCAACGATGGCTACTTTACGGGCGAGAACATGGGCTTCACGCAAGATGACAAGCTCTGTGTCTGTGTACCTCTTTTCCACTGCTTTGGTGTGGTTCTTGCCACGATGAACTGCCTCACCCACGGCTGTACCGAGGTGATGGTTGAGAAATTCGACCCTCTTGTGGTACTGGCATCTATACATAAAGAAAGGTGTACTGCTGTCTATGGCGTACCCACGATGTTTATTGCCGAATTAGACCATCCTATGTTCGATATGTTTGATGTCTCATGCTTACGCACGGGTATCATGGCGGGATCGCTCTGTCCGGTAGAATTGATGAAACGTGTATCGGAGAAGATGTACATGACCATCACGAGTGTGTATGGATTAACAGAATCGTCTCCTGGCATGACACAGACATGTCTGGCTGACTCTTTTGAACAACGTTGTACTACCGTAGGTCGTGATTATCCATTTGTTGAGGTGAAGGTACTCGACCCCGAAACAGGCGAGGAATGTCCTGTCGGCGTACAAGGTGAAATGTGTTGTCGTGGATTCAACGTCATGAAAGGCTACTATAAGAATCCCGAAGCAACGGCAGAGGTTATCGACAAAAACGGTTTCCTACACTCTGGCGACTTAGGCATCAAGGACGAGAACGGTTTTTATCGCATCACGGGAAGAATCAAGGACATGATTATTCGTGGCGGTGAAAACATCTATCCACGAGAGATAGAGGAATTTCTCTATCACATGCCAGGCATCAAAGACGTACAGGTAGCTGCCGTGCCTTCCAAGAAATACGGCGAGGCAGTGGGAGCCTTCATCATCCTTAACGAGGGTGTAAAAATGGAGCCGGAAGACGTGCAAGAATTTTGCCGCGGCAAGATCGCCCGATATAAGATACCCAAGTACGTGTTCTTTATCGACCAATTCCCCCTAACGGGTTCTGGTAAAATCCAAAAGTTCAAACTCAAGGAAATGAGTTTGCAATTATGTGAGAAACTGAGAATAGAGGTGATTTGACAAAAAACTATATGATGATGGAAGTTCCTCCATCTTTTATCCTTCACATATAATATGGACAGGATAAAAGATGGAGGAATTGTTTAAGGAGGTTGGAAATAAAGAACGATATAGTCAATTAAAAAACAATTAGGCTGACACCTTATTTATATATAAGCAAGAAGCCGAATAATCACACAAATTGTTGTTTTTTCTTAATAGCCATGTAAGATTTGGTGGTTTCGGAAATTGTTTTTATCTTTGCCCATGATAAATAGCATTTGTTCAAAAAGATAAGTGATGCTTTAAATATATTGGGTTATGAGAAAATTTTTTGTGTCTTTAATCTTATTGTTATTTCCTATGGCTATGATGGCAGATAGTTACACGTCTTTATGGAAACAGGTGTCGGAAGCACAGCAAAAAGATTTGCCGAAGACGCAGATAGAAATTCTTGATAAAATCATTTCCAAAGCTACATTGGATAATCATTACGGGCACTTGCTGAAGGCACAATTGATGAGGGCTTCTGCACAAACCATCATTGCGCCAGATTCTATGGAAGTGTTTGTGAAACAACTCAAGGAGGCTGAGGTTAAGGCTTCCGCTAACAAGCATGTGCTGGCAGCCGTTTATCAAAGTGTTTTAGGACGAATATATCGTGACAATCGCGACTTGGGAGATGATGCCTTAAAGGTGAGCAAGGAGTATTATGCCAAGTCGATGAGCAATCCTTATTTGTTGGCAACGGTTTTGGCAACTGGCTATGAACCATTTGTACACGAAGAAGCTGACAGTAAATTGTTCCATAACGACTTATTACATGTGCTTGGTTTTGAGGCAGAAGACTTTAAAACCATGCACGATTATTACCTGAGCCATAATAATCGCCCGGCAGCGTGTATCTGTGCGCTCAAGATGTTGCAAAAAGAGCGTTATAGCAATGACACACAGATGAGGAAATCCAAATACATGCAAGCAATAGACTCTTTAATCAATGTATATGGTGACTTGAGAGAGTGTGGCGAGATTGCAATTGAACGATATCAATTCATGGATGAGGCTGAAGACGTGTCGGCTGAAGAGAAGATGAACTATATCAATTACGCCTTAAATAAATGGGGGGCGTGGCCACGAATGAATGTGTTGAGGAATGCTCAAAACCAACTTACCTTACCATGTTTCAATGCCTTGATAGGCAATGGGGTATCGCTCCCGAATACACCAAGAAAGGTTGACATTCATCAAATAGTAAATATCCAGTCGATTACGATGACCGTAACAAGAGTGAATGTAGATGGTGAGAACAAATTGAACGTAGATAATGACCAAGATTATGCCAAGATAAAGAAATTATTGGTAGTTGATGGAACGCAACAAACCGTGACTCATCGATACTTAGGGCAACCGAACTACAAGGTGATGAAAGACTCCATGATGATTGAAGGCTTGCCCGTGGGCGTATATCTCATAGAGTTTAGTACTAATTACAATAACATGAAGACAGAAAGAGCTTTGCTTCATGTTAGTGATATGTATGCAGTTCACGAGTTTTTGCCAGATAACCATGTGAGATTGGTTGCATTGAGTGCCACGACGGGATTGCCTGTGCCCAACGCAAAAATCAAGTTGAGGTACGCCAATTATCGGGGAGGATATGATGACGTGAACCTACTTACTTGTGACAAGAAAGGAGAGGCAATGTATCGATACGACAAGAGGCAACCCAATCGGATATATGTATTTACAGACAACGACAAAGCTTGTCCTGAAACGACCTTTCATGGTGGATTCAGTTATTATTCGCCAAAAAGAGATTTTGAGGTTTTCAGTCTTTTTACCGACAGGGCGATTTATCGACCAGGTCAGACAGTACATGCAACATTGATTGCCTATCGCAATGTGAACAATAAAGAGACATCCGTGTTGGCGAACAAATCATGCAAACTTATATTACGCGACGCCAATTACAAGGTGGTGAAAGAGCAAGACGTGATTACCGATGAATATGGAACAGCGTCGTATGATTTCGTCCTTCCCTCTGGTGGTTTAATGGGACGATTCTCCATCCATAGCGACCAAAGTGCTTCCACGTATTTCTCAGTAGAAGAGTATAAACGTCCTACTTTCCAAGTGGAATTTGAGGAGATGAAGGAGAAATACCAAAATGGCGACACGGTAACAGTTAAAGGTAAGGCATTGAGTTATGCTGGAGTACCCATACAAAGTGCAAAGGTAGCGGTGCAGGTGATTCGCAAGCAAGCTCTTTGGTGGCGTTATTATGTCAACGAAGATCAACACCTAATCATGCGGGACACATTGACCACAGACGATGAGGGCCGATTCTTCGTGAAGTTTCCCGTAGAAATGCCAGAAAAACTGACAGGCAATGAACCACAATTCTATAATTTCAACGTTCATGTTGATGTGACCGATGCAGCAGGGGAAAGTCATCAAGGTGATTTCTCATTGCCTTTGAGCAACCGCTCCACCGCTTTCAGCGTGAACATGCCCACCCAGGTTGAAGTGGACAGTATCAAATCCGTGGTGTTTAATTATCTGAATAATGCAGGAAAGGAAATCTCTGGTCAAGTGAATTATTACATAGACGATGTGAAGAAGACAAATGCCGTTGATGCTAACAAGTCGTTTATGATGAGTTTCAACCATTTGAAATCAGGTAAACACCAACTTGTAGCTACTTGTGGCACCGATACCGTGAAAGCAGACTTCATTGTCTTCAGCATGAAAGATAAACACCCTGCCATTGAAACACACGATTGGTTTTATCAGTCAGCCAACGAGTTTCCTCGTGACGGTAAGCCAGTGTACGTGCAGATGGGAGCAACAGATAAAGACCAACACATTGTTTACTCTATCATCTCTGGGAAAATGATTCTTGAGAGTGGAGTGATAGACCAAAGCAACGCCCTCACCACCCGTCAGTTTGTTTATAAGGAAGAATACGGGGACGGTATCTTACTGACGTGTGCTTGGGTGAGAAATGGAAAATTGTATGCTCATAGTGCAGCTATCAGAAAGGCATTGCCTGACAAGAAACTGAAAATGCAATGGACAACATTTAGGGATAGGTTGACACCAGGACAGAAAGAGGAATGGACATTACATATAGCCAACCCAGATAATCAACCAGCATCAGCCCAGATGATGGCGGTGCTTTATGATAAGTCATTGGACGACTTATGCAGACATCTATGGCGTTTTTCTCCGAGATTGAAGTTGAGTCTTCCATACGCCTCCTGGCAAGGACTCCTTGTTCAATCTCATGGCGTTTATGGTGAACTACCCTATAAAATGCTTAATGAGAAAGCATTAAGTTTCTCACATTTCGATGATACCCTATTTGACTTGTATCCTGTACGTATCATGAGATATGGTAAGGGGAGAGGAATGTTGATGGCAGCAAGCGCTAAGATGACAATGGCAAGAAACGATGTGCAATACGATGCTGTTGAAAAAACAGTTGTTGTTGGAAGTAATGCTGTCTTGGCTGATACGGAAGAAGCGATGTCTTTAAAGGAAGTTGTTGTCAAAGAAAAAAACAATAAGGATTTAACTGATGGTGCCCCTGCGAGCGAGTCGGTGCAGATTAGGGAGAACCTAAATGAGACAGCGTTTTTCTATCCAGCGTTGACCACAGATGAAAATGGTGACGTGAAGATCAGCTTTACCTTGCCTGAGAGTGTCACAACATGGAGGTTCATGGGACTTTCGCACGATAAGGATGTGAATTATGGTATGATAGATGGTGAAACAGTAGCCAAAAAGACCGTGATGGTACAACCCAATCTACCACGGTTCTTACGTGTGGGAGACGTTGGATTAGTTTCAGCAAGAATTCTTAATACTTCTGAACAGATCATCAATGGTGTTTCTGAGATACAACTCATAGATCCAGAGACCGAAAACATAGTGTATAGACAAAGTCAGAAGTTTGTGGCAGACGGTGGAAAGAATACAACTGTCACCTTTGAAGTGAAAGCTCAAGAAGATTATCCCACCTTATTAATATGTAGGGTGATAGCCAACGGCAACGGCTTTAGTGACGGAGAGCAACATTATCTGCCCATATTGCCCGATAAGGAAATGGTGACAAATACTTACCCATTTGTTCAAATGGGAGCTGGAACAAAGAGCATCGATTTAGACGCACTGTTCCCAGTAAAGGATAAGACCAATAAGCTAACCGTGGAATATACCAATAATCCCACATGGTTGATGATACAGGCATTACCAACTGTAGCATCATCAAGCGACAACAACGTGATTAGTTTGGCTTCTGCTTATTATGCAAATAGCATCGCATGGAATATACTTCATCAATCGCCAGACATCAAAAAGACCATTGCTGCATGGAAAGAGGAAAAGGGCAATGAGACATCTTTGGAAAGCAGTCTGCAAAAGAACCAAGAACTGAAGACGATGATGCTTGACGAAACACCTTGGGTAAACGACGCAGACCATGAAAAGGACCAGAAGAGCAAACTTATCAACTTCTTCGATGAGAACCAAGTGGATTATCGACTGAGCGAGAACTTACAGAAAATGGAAAAGTTGCAAAACGCAGATGGTTCGTGGAGCTGGTGGCCAGGGATGAATGGCAATCTCCATATTACGGTTGCAACAGCAGAGATGCTTGTACGTTTGAACAACATGATAGGAATACAGGAAAATGCTTCAAATATGCTGAACAAGGCATTTAAGTATATGGGGAAAGGCATCTTGGAAGAGGTAGCAGAACTCAAGAAACAAGAAAAGAAAAATGCCAAGAACCTGCGTCCAAGTGAAACGGCAATTCAGTGGTTGTATCTATGTGCAATTGACGGTCGTTCACTTCCCACGGACGTCAAACATGGCAATGACTATTTGATAGACTTGCTCGCCAAACAAACATCCGCTTTTTCTATTTATGGAAAGGCTGTGTCTGCCATTATCTTTGCCAAGAACAACCGTATGACCAAGGCAAGGGAATATTTAAAGAGTATTCAAGAATATACTGTTTATAAGGAAGAAATGGGTAGGTATTTCGATACACCAAAAGCATTGTATAGTTGGTTTGACTATAAGATTCCGTCACAAGTGGCAGCTATAGAAGCTATTCAGATGCTTAACTCCTCTGACGAGAAGACGATAAGAGAGTTGCAAAGATGGCTCTTACATTCGAAGAGAACACAAAGTTGGAGTACGCCTATCAATGCCGTGAATGCCGTCTATGCATTCTTGAATGGAGAGACCCAGCAATTATCTGCTCTTCATGCAACACCCTCAACCCTCTCTGTAGATGGTCAGGTGATAGATAATACCAAGTTGACGGCCGGACTGGGATACATCAAATCTTCACTGACTGGTGAGCGAATGAAAGAGTTCACTGCTGAGAAAACAAGTGAAGGAACGTCATGGGGTGCTGTCTATGCCCAATTTATGCAAAAAGTATCTGATGTGAAAGACGCTTCGGCTGGGATGAAGGTAACAAGAGAATTGTTGAACGTTCATGAACCTTTGAAATTAGGCGACAAAGTACGTGTGCGAATTACCATAGAGGCTGATAGAGATTATGATTTCGTCCAAGTGACGGACAAACGCGCAGCATGTTTAGAACCGATAGGGCAACTAAGCGGTTATCAATGGGGATATTATCGCGTTCACAAAGATCATGCAACGAATTATTATTTTGATCGTCTTCCCAAGGGAAAACATCAGATTGAGAGTGAGTATTACATAGATAGAATCGGAACGTACCAAACAGGAACTTGTTCTGCACAATGTGCATACTCTCCCGAATTTATGGCAAGAGAAGCTGGAAAAGTATTGGTAGTGAAATAAAATATAAGTTATGAGAAAGATATTATTAATAGTTTTGATTGGACTGATGTCTTTTGGTTTTGCATCAGCTCAGGAAATACAAGTGAAAAGTCATTCAATAGATGTAGGACAAGTGAAATTTGGAGTGCCTGTATCTGTTGACTATGAATTGAAAAATACAACTAAAAGACCTTTGCTCATAACAGATGTGCAATTGGGATGTGGCTGTACTTCAGTGGATTATCCTCGTCAGTCAATTCCAAACGATCAAGATTTCTTGATTAAAGTGACATACGATGCCCAGCAAATGGGACATTTTGAAAAACACACTTTGGTTTATGCTTACGGTATGGAAGAACCTTTGGTTCTGACACTTAAAGGTGTAGTTGTGGAAGAGATTGTCGACTTCACGGGAGACTACCCATTTAAGCTGGGCGACTTATTGGCAGATGCTCACAATATTGAGTTTGACGACGTGAACAGAGGGGATAGACCTGTCGCAAAAATTCATATTAAAAATCCAACCAGTGAGACTGCTTATCCCTTGGTGATGCATTTACCAAATTATCTGACCGCAGACGTGTCGCCTTCAAGAATCTCATCTGGTCAGGGAGGGGAAATAACCTTTACATTAAATTCAACCTTGTTGCCTAATGATGGTCTTGCCCAAACCAATGTATTCTTAGGTAAGAACCCTGGCGATAAAGTGGCACCCGAAAAGGAAATTGGAATATCCGCCGTACTTCTTCCAGGATTTGGAAATTTAACGGAACAACAGTTGAAGAATGCTCCCATCTTCCATCTATCGACAACTTCACTTAACTTAGGCCATTTTAATGGAAAGAAAAAGTTGAAGGGAGAGATTGAAATCACCAATAAAGGAAAATCAAGATTGGATATTACGGCTATTCAGATGTACACGATAGGCATTCAGGTAGAAATAGACAAAGTGAAGATTATGCCAGGAGAAGTTGTGAAGATGAAAATTTCTGCCATAGCAAAGGAAATCAAAACAACCAAAACAAAGCCACGTATCTTAATGATAACCAATGATCCTAAACGTTCAAAAGTAATAGTGGATATAAACGTGAAATAATGATTCAGATAGAAATAGATAACGGCAGCGGTTTTTGCTTTGGTGTAACTACGGCAATTAAAAAAGCAGAGGAAGAATTAAGCGCTTCTAATGAAAGCACAAAGTCAACCCATACATTGTATTGCTTGGGGGATATAGTCCATAATGGTATGGAGGTGGAACGTCTTCATGCGCAAGGACTGATTACCATCAATCATGAGGACTTGGCAAAATTACATCATGTAAAGGTATTGCTGAGAGCTCATGGAGAACCTCCTGAAACGTACGAATTGGCGACTCGTAATCATATAGAGATTATTGACGCTACATGTCCAGTTGTGCTCCAACTTCAAAGAAGAATCAAAAAACAATTTGACAGCAATCCACAGGCTCAAATCGTGATTTTTGGTAAGAACGGACATGCTGAAGTATTGGGCTTGGTAGGACAAACGCAGAGTCATGCAATTGTGGTGGAAAGCCTGGAGGATGTAAAGAAACTTGATTTCAATCGAGATATTTATTTATATTCACAAACAACCAAGAGTCTTGATGAATTTCATCGAATCATTGAGTATATTCAAGAACATATTTCTAATTCAGCAACTTTCAGGAGTTTTGATACAATTTGCAGACAGGTAGCTAACAGAATGCCAAATATTTCCAACTTTGCCGCTAAGCATGATTTAATTCTTTTCGTAAGTGGAAGAAAAAGTTCAAATGGTAAGGTTCTGTTTAATGAATGCAAAAGCGTAAATCCAAACAGTTATCAAATTGAGAGTGCTCACGAGATAGACATGGATTGGATAAAAGGTGTGGAAACAATTGGTATTTGTGGTGCTACAAGTACACCTAAATGGTTGATGGAAGAATGCCGTGACTATATCATGGCACAAGTAGGCTAAACCATTTCAATTATGATGTGAAAAATTTAAATGCCATCATTTTGTGTTAATTATAATTAATTAATGTGTTTACTTGTAACATATTAGGTGTTATTTTACTACTTTTGCGGAAAAATTAATTTACGTATCATCTAATGAAAAGATTTGCTCTGTTTTTTAGTTTATTTTTGCTTTGCCTTGTAGTTAAGGCAAATCCTGTAACTCGTTCTCAAGCATTAAATGAAGCCAAGAGCTTCCTTGCGACGAAAGGTATCGAATTGAAGTCTTCACAGGTAGCTTACCGTGCTCCTCGTAAAGCTAATGCTCAGGAAAACGAATCGTCTTATTATTACATCTTCAATGTGGGTAACGATCAAGGTTTCGTAATTGTCTCTGGAGATGATCGAACTGAAGAAATTTTGGGCTACTCTGACACAGGAAGTTTTGATGAGGAAAACATGCCAGAACCATTAAAGGCTTGGCTCGAAGGATATGAGAGGGAAATAGAATCTATTGTTGAGGTTGATGCAAGTGAGAATTCTGTTTCTTCTCCAAGAAAAGTATTAGAAAAGACAAAAAAGACAATTGCGCCATTGACAACGTCTAAATGGGGATCAGGTTATCCATATAGTTCAAAAACACCAATAAATAGCACTACTAAGTTACATTCTGGATTAGGGTGTGCTACTGTTGCACTTTCACAACTTATGTATTATTATGGCAATTCAAATGTGCCTTCAACAACAGCAGCAATTAATTCCTCTATTCCCAAAGGAACAAAATTAGATTGGAACAACATGTTAGATGAATTAATTGAATTACCTACAATGAAATACAACACAACTCAGTTGAATGCCGTTTCCAATTTCATGTATTATTGTGCAAGGGCTCTAAATGTTGATTTCAGCAATGGAGCTTCGTCAATTTCATCGCATATTCCTGCTTTAAAAAATTATTTTGGATATAACTCTTCAATGACATATATTAATAGGCAATACTATTCAGTTGAGGAGTGGGAAGATTTAATTTACAATGAATTATTAAACCATCGCCCAGTTTTATATAATGGTTTTTATGTAAGTTCCTCTAATAATACTTATGGTCATTCTTTTATTGTGGACGGATATGATATAAGTGGATTATTTCACATAAATTGGGGGTGGAAAGGTCTTAATGATGGTTTTTTCAGATTATCTGTTCTCAACAGATATAAATCGGGGGCTAACACAACTATTAATAATTTTCGTTCTTATGCTCAGCAACAAAGTGCTTTATTGTTTGCGACCCCTAAAAGTTTAGGTGACACAAACTCAGGAAATCGTTTCTTGGCTTCTAAAATAACGACAGCTTCCAGTTCAAACGCTACAATCTTATATGTAAACGAAAGTGGTCTTTCTGGCTCTTATTTATTTGGTATTGGATGTATGTATAATGACGATGTGGTTTTATTAAAACAATACTCAAATTCTTATTCGACATTAGAAAATAGTAAAAGTACATCCAGAACAATTGGGTTAACAGCCAATGATTTTAAACAAGCAAATATTCCTTTTGGGAATGATTATGTCTTAGTTCCAATGTACAAACTCAATGGTGATGACTCATGGCGAGTTTGTTATCATAACAACGTTGCGTTTGCCAACTACAACAACAGTGTTTCCTTGTCACTGAATCCTTCAACCAAAGAAATAAAAGATTCTAAGTTATATGTTTCTGGATTTAATTTTGAAGGTAATGGCTTTATAAAAAAAGAACAAACGGTATTGCCAACCATAAAAAGTGGAGATTTTGGTTTCTCTGGTACTGTATATTTTTTTGCTAGCAATACAACTACAAAAGGAACAAACAAAGGTTCTTTATATATTAATTTAGGAAAAAATGATGAAATTACCCTTGAATTTCCATTTACACCTACCGCAGCTGGTAAATATAACATTTGGATAGCTACTGATGCAAGTGGTAATAATGTTATTGGTCAAACAACATTAAGTATCTTAAATAAGACGCAACCCACATTGGATATAAGTAAAATTGGCTTTGGCATTAATAAAAATTATGCAAGATTTGTCAATGATAAACGTAGTATTTGGGGAAACACATTTGATGTGACAATTACAGGAATTACAAATAATGGAACACTTCCAGTATTTACAACATTGAATATTTGGCTTAGAGAATATGATAGCGTAAATGCAACTTCATTTAATTTTGATAGATTTAATACAAAGGGAGATAATGCGACATGGTATACTCAAGATTTTTATATTCCCGCAGGAAAGACCATCTCTATTCCCATAAAATTTGAAAATTTACATTATAATAGTAGATATGATATTAGGGTGGAATATAATTTGGATGCTACTGGAACTAATTCTAAGTTGATTGAAGTTTTGCCCATGGTATTCCTTCCTGCAGTTACCACATGGAAAGCAAATGGTGAAAGTTCTTCTGTAGCTCCAACCGCTTCTGTAAAAATTGGAACTGACGTGGTTGCTGTCGATGTTACAGATGCTACTGTTGTCAAAATAATCACTCCAAGTTCGAATCCCAATGTCTTATATTATCTGGGCGCATCTCAAACTGTACCAAGCGGACTCGCAAACAAGAATGTTGTTAAAGGAAATGTAGCTGAGAACATAACGCTCGTTGATGGCAAAGACTTCTTTGTACCTAAGAGATTTACCGCAAAGAAAATAAACTTCACAACAACCCCAACAGCAGGAGTTAGCCGTGGAAACAATAATAATTGGAGAACGATCGCTTTGCCTTTCGAAGTAAGTTCTGTTAAAAATACAACAGATAATGTTGATATCGATTGGTTCCATTCTGATAGTGATACAGGAAAGAATTTCTGGATTAGAAAATTCGATAGATTGGATACAAGTGATAATACAGTTATTTTCGAGAATACTGATGAGATGCTTGCATACGAACCCTATATCATGAATGTTCCCGATGATTATTGGGGTAAGAAATGGGATTTAAGAAATAAAAACATCACATTCTATGGTGAAAATGCAATCTTACATAATGAAGCTACTATTGGAAATAATTCAAGTTACTACAATTTCATAGGCACTACGGTTGGAAAAACTATTGAAGATGGTTGGTTCCTCAACGATGCTGGAGATGCTTTTAAGTATTACAATCCAAGTATTAAGAGTCCTACGACAAAGGCTGACTATACCATAAGCAACACCGTTGCTCCATTCCGTGCATATTTTGTTCTTACAAAGGATTATTTTGAAACTGTAGGTGCTTCCAAGACATCTTTGAGAATCAAATTCGATAGTGATAGTGATAGCACAACAGGTATCATGGCTCCGTTTAGTGCAGAAGAAAAAGAAGTTGATGTTTATACTATCAATGGATTAAAAGTTGCTTCAAAGAGTATGCAGAATGGTTCTATCGACCTAAGTGATTTGCCTAAGGGTATTTATGTGATTAATGGGAAGAAATTTATTCAATATTAACTACATTGTACAAAAAGATAGGTATTCGATAAACTACAAACGGTAATACCAAATGTAGTATAACAACAGCAGCTACAATCACTTTCGACTGTAGCTGCTTTTTTATAGTAGTTTATGAGAATCCCATATCACATAGGGTAAGAAGCATAAGCATCCATTAAAATACACGTTGTAGCAGTTGTAGTTTTGTTGTACCTTTGCTCAGCCATAGTTCACCTCAACTACAACAATTAAGATATAATCAAATAAGAGTTTCTACAGTCACTGGCAGCCCACCATCAGAGCGGCATGTCTCTTAATTTATACCCGAAGCAGACAGGTATCAGTTATTCAACTTACCCTATAATTCATAGTACAAAAAGAGAACGTTTTCTTCCTGACTTCATCACTTTTTGTGCCATCAAATAGCGGCTATTGAAAATCAGTCAGTTACAAAATTCTTTGGGTGAATCAGGGTGAATCGGTTCCTTTTTTGTACCTTTGCACCATGTTCATACGCAAGAGAAAGAATCGTTCTGGCTCTACGAGTATTGTGGTGATAAGCAAGAGACATGGTCAATTTGTCGAAGTAAGGAATTTCGGCACTGCTGAGACCGAGGAAGATGTCAGCAGACTGTATGGGCTGGCACAAAAATGGCTGATGACATATGGCGGCCAGCAGTCTATCGACTTTGATGACCTGCGAGGGCGTGAGTTTAAAGAAACGAAGCGTGTAATTGACAATATGGATGCTGCAATCATCAACGGCACCCAGTTGCTTCTTACCCAAATCTACGACAGCATCGGTTTTAACCGCATCCAAGACGATGTGTTGCGCCATCTGGTCATAGCCCGCATCTCACAGCCGATGAGCAAACTGGCCACAGTGGAGTATCTGAAGTCATACTACGATGAGGATGTGGACTTAAACCATATCTACCGCTACATGGACAGATTGTACAAGACACAGCAGGAACTGGTGCAGAATATCAGTGTAGAGCACACCAGGAAGATACTCGGTGGCAGGATAGGTCTGATGTTCTATGATGTCAGCACGCTTTACTTCGAGACGGCAAAGACCGATTATCTGCGTGAGCCGGGCTTCTCAAAGGATGGCAAGGCGGCAGAGTCGCAGGTGGTACTCGGCCTGTTGGTCAGCGATGGCGGCTATCCGCTGTCCTACTCGCTGTTCAATGGGAGCCAGTACGAGGGATACACCATGCTGCCCATTATCGATGACTTCAAGCAGCGTTTCTGTCTCGGTGATGACTTTGTCGTGGTGGCAGACTCGGGGTTGATGAGCGATGCCAATGTCAAGCTGCTCCGCAGTGCAGGCTACAAGTATATAATAGGTGCAAGGATCAAGAGCGAGGGCAAGGCTGTCAAGGAGTGGATTCTCTGTCAAGAGAAGAAAGACGGCCACTACTTTGAGCGCAAACGCGATAGTGGTGAACGACTGATAGTCGGATATTCTGATAAGCGGGCGAAGAAGGATGCCTACAACAGAGAACGTGGCGTAGCCAGACTTCGTAAGGCATACAGCACTGGCAAACTGACCAAGGCACAGGTGAACAGACGCGGATATAACAAGTTCCTCGAAATAAGCAAGGAAATACAAGTGTCTATCAGTGAAGACAAAATCAGCGAGGACGAGAGATGGGACGGACTAAAGGGGTATATCACCAATACTGAGCTTGATGCGGAGAGGGTCGTAGCCCTGTATCACGGACTTTGGGTGGTAGAGAAGGCTTTTCGCATCTCAAAAGGAACTTTGGACATGCGTCCCATGTTCCATTTTACAGAGCGAAGGATAGAAGCACACGTATGTATATGCTTTGTCGCCTATAAGGTCTATAAGGAACTCGAGAGAATCATCAAACTGGCAGACATCAACATGGGCATAGGTGATGTACTCAAGGTTGCAAGGACTATCATCACGGTAAGAGTGAATATGCCAGAGAACAGGGATGTATATGTCAAGACATTATTCCTTACTAAGCGGCAGAAGGATATTGAACCGCTCTTCAAACTGTCAGCCCTAGGGCTGGAGTGAACACGGGTGAATCATTGACGAAGTCAGGAGAGCGGCATGTCTCTTAATTTATACCCTAAGCAGACAGGTATCAGTTATTCAACTTACCCTATAATTCATAGTACAAAAGAGAACGTTTTCTTGCGCCCCTACAGAAATTTACCGACCATACATCGGCTGTCCGAAAAACATGTACCTTTGTTCATTACATCTAGGTTGTTGCAGAAACAAAGGGCACAAAAAAGGCTGAAACCCAAGCAAGGGATTCAGCCTAATTTTATTTCATGCAAAAATTTAGCGTACAGAAATAATAGAAAAAAAAGACTTCTTAACAAGCAAGTTACCGCCTACGCAAACACAAACGTGTCGAGTAACCAATAGCAAAGGATACCAGCAAGATAGCCAACAAAAGCTACCCATGTCATGCGTTTGAGATACCAACCGAATGAAATCTTTTCCAAACCCATCACAATCACGCCAGCAGCAGAACCGATAATCAGCATAGAACCACCTACACCTGCGCAATAAGCCAATAATTGCCAGAAGATTCCATCTACAGCCATGTCACCAGTCGGAGCAATGGGATACATTCCCATACATCCAGCCACCAATGGTACGTTATCAACGATAGACGACAATACGCCAATAATACCCGTTACAAGGTAGTGGTTGCCACCCGTTAATCTGTCAAGTTCCTCACCGAGTTGTGTAAGCACACCTACTTCTTCCAGACAAGCAACAGCCATCAAGATACCCAAGAAGAAAAGGATGGTAGGAATGTCGATACGAGTAAGAAGGTCTGTTACACGTTTTGCCATCGTGTCATTCTCATCCAATTGACGATGGAAAATCTCCGTTGTAGTCCACAAAACACCCAAAACCAACAAGATACCCATGTAAGGAGGCAAATTGGTAATAGCGCGGAAGATAGGAACGAAAATCAAGCCACCTACACCACAAAAGAAGATAATCTTACGTTGTGTCTCCGTGAATGCAGAAACCTGTGCTTGTTCAAAGTTCTGTGTTTTATCGAACTTCCCATGCAGCGAATATTGAAGAATAAACGTAGGCACTACCATTGCCATAACAGAAGGCAGGAATATTTCTGTGATGACACCTTGTGTAGTAATCATTCCCTTAATCCACAACATGATCGTGGTAACGTCACCAATGGGCGAGAATGCTCCACCCGCATTGGCTGCAATAATGACAAGACCTGCATAAATCATACGTTCCTTGTTGTCACGCACCAACTTACGAAGTACCATAATCATTACGATAGACGTAGTAAGGTTGTCGAGGATGGCAGAGAGGAAGAACGTTGCGATAGCCACACGCCAAAGCAATTTACGTTTGTCACGCGTCTTCATCAAGTCTCTCACAAAATTGAATCCGCCATTAGCGTCAACAATCTCCACAATTGTCATTGCTCCCATCAGGAAGAACAGAGTCTCGGCGGTATCACCAAGATGCATCTTCAGCATCTCACCAATCTCCGCACCAGGACTAAACACATAAACAGACCAACAAAGCACACACATCAGGAGTGCGATGGCAGCCTTGTTTACTTCCGTTACGCTTTCTAAAGCGATAAACAGATAGCCAATCAAGAACAATATGACTATCACCAAAGTAAATGTTCCCATTTTTTCTAATAGATTTTGTTTTAATTATTATATGTGTGCAAAGGTAAGGAATATTTTTGAGAAACAAAAAAATATGCTGATGGATATTTCATACAACCTCTTTTAAAATTTTATCATTCACTCCCATCAAAAATAAAAATCAAAAGTTAAGGATGAAAAATCAAATAATCTTGTTGGGGTCTGAATAATTCTTCTTATCTTTGCATAAGATAAACCTAACTCTATATAACATTACCATTTATCATGGAAAATAAAAAATATTTCTTTGCCGTAGATCTCGGCGCTACAAGTGGAAGAACGATTATCGGAACACTGAATGACGGTCGTTTCGACTTGGAAGAGTTAACCCGTTTCGACAACAACTTAATTCAAACGGGTGGACATTTTTATTGGGACATCTATGCCTTATATTTTGAAATCATCAAAGGCTTAAAGATTGCCGCCCAACGACAGATTGAAATCAGCAGCATAGGCATCGACACATGGGGAGTTGACTTTGTTTGCATTGGTGAAGATGGTGCCATTCTGAGGAATCCCCTTGCTTATCGTGACCCTCACACATTTGGCGTAATGGAGAAATTCTTTGAGAATGAAATAGAGAAGAAAACCGTTTACGACATTACGGGCATTCAGTTCATGAACTTCAACTCCATATTCCAGCTCTATGCCATGAAGTTGAACAACGACTCCGCCCTCAAGAATGCGAAAAAAATACTATTCGTGCCAGACGCACTGAGCTATATGCTCACAGGCGAGGCTGTTTGCGAATATACCATTGCATCTACTTCAGAATTGCTTGACCCACGAACCAAAGACCTTGACCCCAAATTGTTGAAAGCATTAGGTCTTGAAAGAGAGCAATTCGGCAAAATGATTAACCCTGGCACACAGATAGGCGTTATTACTGAGGAAGTACAGCAAATGACTGGTTTGGGAGCTATTCCCGTGATTGCCGTTGCAGGTCATGATACAGGAAGTGCCGTTGCAGCCGTTCCCGCCAAGGATGAGAAATTCGCTTATCTGAGTAGTGGCACGTGGAGCTTGATGGGCATTGAAACCAAAGATGCTATCATCAATGAGCGCAGTTACGACTTGAACTTCACCAATGAGGGTGGCATTGAGGGTACTACACGTTTCTTGAAAAATATCTGTGGCATGTGGCTCTATGAGCGTTGTCGCAAGGAATGGCCAGAAGAGATTCGCAAGATGAGCCATCCTGAATTGCAAGGCTCAGCCATGAAAGTGGAAGCATTCCGTAGCATCATTAATCCAGACGACACCATGTTTGCCAATCCCGCCAACATGATTGAAGCCATTCAAACCTATTGCAAGCAAACAAGTCAGCCAGTGCCAGAAACACCAGCAGAGATTTGCCGTTGCATCTTCGACTCCTTGGCTTTACGTTATCGTCAGGTATTCACTTGGCTCAAGGAATTTGCTACTTTCCCACTCGACACATTACATATTATTGGCGGTGGCTCATTAAACCAATACCTCAACCAATTTACAGCCAACTCTCTTGGCGTAACCGTCTTGGCTGGTCCTCAAGAATGTACAGCCATCGGCAATATCATGTTGCAAGCCAAGGCTGTAGGTTTGGTAAAAGACATTTGGGAAATGCGCCAAATCATAGCCAACTCCATAGAGTTGAAACGCTTTGACCCAGAGAATCGTGAAGCTTGGGATAAAGCATACGAAAAATACCTCAACATCATTGAGAAATAAATCATTTATTCATTATATTAAAAACTCAAAAATTTATTATGAAAGCAGAATTGATAGAGAAAGCTTATGCCGTAGCGAAAGAACGCTATGCAGCCATTGGCGTTGACACTGACGCAGTACTTGACCAACTTCAGAAGCAACAGATCTCCTTGCATTGCTGGCAGACTGACGACGTTGTAGGCTTTGAACGCAACGAAGCACTTTCTGGCGGTATTCAAACCACAGGAAACTATCCTGGTCGTGCCCGCAACATCGACGAGGTACGTAAGGACATCGAGTTCGTTAAGACGTTGCTGGCAGGTAACCATCGTCTGAACCTTCATGAGATTTATGGCGACTTTGGCGGTAAGTTTGTGGATCGTGACCAAGTAGAAGTATGCCACTTCCAAAGTTGGATTGACTGGGCAAAAGAAAACAACATGAAGCTCGACTTCAACTCTACTTCATTCTCTCACCCCAAGAGTGGTGATCTCACTCTTTCAAATCCTGACAAGGAAATTCGCGACTTCTGGATTGAGCACACCAAGCGTTGCCGTCGTATAGCCGATGCTATGGGTAAGGCTCAGAACGACCCATGTATCATGAACATTTGGGTACATGATGGTTCTAAGGATATGCCTGTTCAGAGAAAGAAATATCGTGAAATCCTTGCCGCTTCACTCGACGAAATCATGGAAGAGAAGCTCGATGGCGTAAAGAACTGCTTCGAAGCTAAGTTGTTTGGAATCGGATTGGAGAGCTACACCGTAGGTTCACACGACTTCTATACCGCATATTGCGCTACCCGCAAGCAGATGTACACCCTTGACACTGGTCACTATGAGCCAACAGAAAACGTATCCGACTTCGTTTCTACCCTGCTCATGTATGTTCCAGAATTGATGTTGCACGTATCTCGCCCAGTACGTTGGGATTCTGACCACGTTACCATCATGAACGACCAGACGCTTGACCTCTTCAAGGAACTCGTTCGTGCTGATGCTCTCGATCGCGCTCACGTAGGACTCGACTATTTCGATGCTTCCATCAACCGTATCGGAGCTTACATCATTGGTACACGTGCTACTCAGAAGTGCATCCTTCAGGCATTGCTCGAACCAAAGGCAAAGCTTCGTGAATATGAGGACAACGGTCAGAACTTCGAGCGTCTTGCATTGATGGAAGAAGCTAAGAGCTTACCATTCGGTGCTGTGTTCGATTACTTCAACCTCAAGAACAACGTTCCTGTAGGCGAAGAGTTCATCGCTTGCATCCAACAATACGAGAAAGACGTAACTTCTAAGCGTTAATCATTCAATGTTGAAGATTGAATATTGAGGACAAGGATTGCCTTTTCACATCTACTCCTCAATCTTCAATCTTCATTTTTGAATATCTAATCTTCAATTTTCAATCTTCAATTTATTTCATCATGGAAGTAATCATTGGATTATTGATTATAGCAATAGGTGCATTCTGCCAAAGTTCGTGCTATGTACCTATTAATAAAATAAAAGACTGGTCGTGGGAATCCTATTGGATTATACAAGGTGTGTTTGCATGGTTGGTGTTGCCATTCCTTGGCGCATTACTCGCCGTACCCGCAGGAGAATCACTGTTCGGATTATTTAGTCAATCCCCCTCTTTCAATTTCTGGATGACCATTTTCTTTGGTGTCTTATGGGGAGTAGGCGGTCTCACGTTTGGCTTGTCTATGCGTTACCTTGGCGTGGCTCTTGGTCAGTCTATTGCCTTGGGAACTTGCGCTGGTTTGGGAACCATCATGGGACCGGTATTGCTCAACATCTTCTTCCCCGAACTTAATGCCTTATCTAAGTTAACGTTTGCCGTTATCGTCGGTGTCATCGTTACGTTATTGGGTATAGCCATCATCGGCGTGGCTGGTTCTATGAAGTCAGCATCATTGAGCGAGGAAGAAAAGAAGGCAGCAGTAAAAGACTTCAATTTCCCCAAGGGATTAGCAATTGCCTTGCTTGCAGGTTTCATGAGCGGTTGCTTCAACGTGGGTCTGGAGTTTGGTAAAGACATCAACTTTGGCGAATTGACCGACCCCATGTTCCGCACGTTGCCTGCTACATTCCTTGTTACATTAGGCGGTTTCGTCACCAATGCCATCTATTGTTTCTACCAAAATCAGAAGAACGGCACATGGGGCGACTATGCCAAGACATCCGTTTGGGGCAACAACCTCTTATTCTGTCTTTTGGCTGGTGCACTGTGGTATTCACAATTCTTCGGATTGTCACTCGGTCGTAGTTTCTTCGAAACTGGCGGCACAATGGACACCTTGTCTTTCTGCATTCTCATGGCACTCAACGTGGTATTCTCCAACGTTTGGGGTATCATTTTAAAAGAGTGGAAGGGATGTTCCCAAAAGACCATCACCGTATTGGTAATTGGATTAATTGTATTGATCATCTCATCATTCTTACCACAAATGATCGGATAAACCTAAAAGACACATCATCTTACACAAACAAAAAATGTCCCCTACGCAAAAGCGCAAGGGGCTTTTTTTAAAAAAAAGAGTTTTATATAAAAATCACAACTTTTCCTGAAGTTTCGCAGCTTTCTCCGCTGCCTTCAATGCCTTTTGCTGAGCATTAATGGATTTCTCTTCCAGTTTCAGAATCTTTTCTTGCGATAATCCCTTTTGGCGAGCTTGGGCAACCTTATCTGCTGCTTTCTGGGCATCTCTCTGAGCTTTATTGGCTTTTTGGCTTGCTTTGGCTGCAGCTTCTTTTGCCTTTTGTTTCTTTTGCTGTTCCTTCAACTGCTTCTTAGCTTCCTTTTCAGCTTTCTTAGCTTCTTTTTCGGCTTGTTTGCGCTCTTTTTCCATTTGCTTCTGAGCCTTTTCAGCTTCTTTCTGCTGTTTCATGGCTTCCTTCTGCGCCTTTTCAGCCTCTTTTTGTCGTTTCTGACTTTCCTTCAGAGCTTGCTGGCGTTCTTTCACATTCTGCTCCTGCTGTTTCAAAGCTTGCTCTTGTAAAGCAGAATTAGTAGATGTCCCTAATGTTACACCATTCTGCTTGTATACCTCTTGGGCACTTGCCATCTGAGTTCCCATTGTCAGTGCTACAGCACAAACAAATACTTTCAAAAAAATCGTTTTCATCTTATTAAAAATTTATGTGAACAATCTTATTTAGGCAAGTTAAATGCCTTTGTCATTTCTGCCATTTGCTCTTGACTCATACCTTCCGGTTCAAAACCCATACACTTGGCATCGATATATATCTTCGCACTCTTCGACAACACGTCTATCTGGTCGAACGCATCCATTACGTCAAGTCCTTGAGCGAACACACCATGCTTTTCCCACATCACCACGTCATAATCATCTAATTCTTTCAGGGTAGCATCTGCCAACTCCACACTTCCTGGCAATGTGTAAGGTATAATACCCAATCCTAACGGACAGAATGCCTTGGTTTCTGGAATCATGCTCCAAAGGATATTCGTGAGTACGTCCTTTCCCAGGAAAGCCTTATTATGACTCATTGCCACCAATTCGATGGGGTGCGTATGTACGGTAGCCTTATAATTAGAACCTTTTTCTATCAAATGATTATGAACCGTGAGATGACTGGGCAACTCACTGGTAGGCAATACGGGATTGTCTGCAATAATGACATAGCTGGCGCAATCATCCAAGATACGGATAATGCTGCCATTGTCCATAGGCCATCTTGCCAAGTCGCGCATACGTTTACCCGTTCCCTTACAATAGAAATAGCAACCTTTCAGATAGGGCAATGTCGTTCCAATCTGTTTTACGTCACTAATGGCTGGCATCTGCTTCATCTCATCGTCAACAAAGTCAGTTACGTTCACCGTGATGTTACCACCATTACGTTCTGCCCATCCATTTTGCCAAAGATAGCCTGCTACCTCTGCTATTTTCATTACCTCAGCCTCTAAAGCTGGCCTACTTGAAAGTACACTCTTCATAATCGTTAATTTTATATTAGATACTGCAAAGATAATCAGAAATATTTAATAACCAAATACTTTTTCATTTTTTTATGCGTGAGAAAAAGTAAAATAAACAACAATTATGTTACTTGAAGAAAAAAACATGGTTTGTGAAGAAAAAACCATATAGTAAAATTTTACATTTTAAATGTTTTATTATAAATATTATTATTATCTTTGCAAAAAATTTAAATACAAAAGCCAAATGCAGAAAAAAGATAAGAATAATTTCATTGTTAGACCTAACGGAGAGGAAACTAGAAAATGTCCTCATTGTCATACGGAGGTAGAAGTACAAACGAGAATGTGTCCTACATGTAATTACAGTTTGCACTGGATGAAATCGGGACAAAACATCAGTGTTGATTTCCTGCAGTCTCCCCTACCCCGAATCATGACAATTTGTGCCATCATTGTGGCTGTCATCGGTCAACTTTTCATTTATTTCCTTGACTCGTCGGTTAACGATTACTTCGTTAATCGTCTGTCTCTTCCTCCCATCTCTACCCTCCACGTCGCAGGACACGTGATGAAGACAATTGGAGAGACCACCTTATTATATTGTTTGATGAAAGGGTTGAGATTTGAATTTCGCAATTTCACAGGGCACATCAATGTCACCATGATACTTTTGTTGTGTTACCACCTTCTTGCAGCCGCATTGCCAAGCATTGGCGAAACAGCCACTTCTGCCACTATGGTAAAGTTTGCTTATAACGCATGTTTTGCATTGCTCGCCTTGTCAGAAGCATCATATTTCATCTTAGGCTTGCGTCTTAACTCCACTTATTTCGGCAGCATTTCAACATGTGGACTGCTCATGTTGATCTGTAGTGGATTGCATTTTGCCACTGGCGTCATCTTCAACCTCACCAGCAAGGAGTTTTATTCTGACACCGCATTCTTCGTCTTCACAGTTATTTACCTTATCTTTTTAGGCACCAGAATGTTGCCACATGAGGCATATATGTTGAAGAAAGAGAAAAAAAGAGCCGAGGCGTTTTGATGAAAACAATATCTTCGTGCGAAAACATCATCATAGCCGATGCCAACTACATCGACCGTGTAGCTTTTGACTTGATTGTCAACTTTGAGCGAATGATTGGGCGGCGCATACCTCCTGCAGACATGGCAAGGTGGTTGGATTGCATTGCTCTTGACGGTGGTATTAGGGAAGGAGACAATAAGATACAGGTGGTGCTGATTCATAGGAAAGAAACGAAGTCTTTAGCAAATTTCGCCCCATCTGATTTGATCAACGAGTTTCACGAAAAAGCATTCAAAGACCATTTGGGTGAGTTTTCCATCACCTGTCTTCCCATTGAAGACATTGTCAACGCTGACGATTTCTTCTTGGATGTGATGGAAACCATCTGCTCCCAACAAGACGTGAAACGTATCATGATTGTCCCTGATGCTGACAACGAAATCTTATATAATCATATACGTTTCGCCTTGCGTCGGCAAAACGATGACAACAAGCATATCACGGTATTTTCCATGCAACCCATGCAGGGCGGCAAATTTCAACAGGAGATATTGGGCTATTCACTGATGAATGCTATGGGCATCAAAGCCGAAGAACTTCAATAGCATTATTATAAAAGACATATCTAAGGAGTTGGCACAAATAGTATTGATCCAACTCCTTTTTTCTTAATGCTTTATACATAGCCACAACTTTACAATCTGTAATATGGGCTCAAGCGATTTTTCATAGGGGAAGAAGATTGAAATTTATAATTCACAATTCATAATTCATAATGGATAATTGAAGATTGAAGATTGAAGATTGAAGATTGTGTTTGTAGTCGATGTCGAGTAATAATAATGCAGTACGGAAAGATGCCGATAGGCATCAGATGTTAGTAGCCAGCCATACAGCCGTGCCCATAGGTACGGCGAAATGGCTGGGATGGGGGATGCAGCAAACGGAATGCCCTGCCTTTAGGTAGGGGACATGAAAAGCCATATCGCCTACCTAAAGGCAGGCTTTCTCCACCACAACTCTTTCTTTCCAGCCATTTCGAATCACCTAACGGCGATTCTGCATGGCTGTCTACTAACATCAAATGCCTAGCGGCATTTCCCTCTATCGTGACATTTCTATCGAGACAAATCTTCAATGAAGACCATGAGCCTTTCATCATTGGCCATTCATCTGATTCATCAGTCAATCTTTACTTGTAAATTATGAATTGTGAATTAACCATCTTCTTCCCCTATTGTTTTTCGTCTGAGCCGTAATATGTTCATTCAAGCAGCCTTATCATTTCTCTCACCCCTCACCTCTCACCTCTTTTCTCTAATTACCCCCAAACATCTTGACAAATTTTTGTCTGAATTTTCTGGCATTCTGGAAAATAGATGGTGAAAAATAGAGATAAAATGGGTAAAATTACGAGTTATTGCTCGTAACTATACATGTTACGGAGCTAACTATATATGTTACGACCGTAAAGTATATAGTTAGCACCCATAAAATGATGGTTAAAAAACGGTAAAAATGGGAGCTATTTGATAGAAATATACAAGAAATATTCATTAACTAAAACAAAAGAAACCACAAATACCTGATTATCATTGGATTAACAAAACACAAAAATTTTGGCATATTTCCAACCAACTCTCAATCATTTTGAAATACTGCCCATTTTTTAGGGGGTAAATTCAGAATTTTCATAACAAAACAAATTTTACGTATATGATTAATCATGATGCCAGACAACAAGTAAAAAAACTAAAAATAGCAACCGTTTGACAAATTATTACCCATTTTTATTGCTTATGTTCTTAGAAAAGCGTATCTTTGTAGAATGAAAAACAACTAACAATTAATAATAAGTTACCAAATGAGCAAAATTCTGATGATTGGCGCTGGAGGCGTCGCCACAGTAGCAGCATTCAAGATTGTACAGAATGCTGACGTCTTTACTGACTTTATGATTGCAAGTCGTAGAAAGGAGAAGTGCGACCTGTTGGTTAACTCTCTTATCGAACGATTGGGATTGTCCGTTGAATGCAAGGAACAAAGGGGAGAAACCACATTCTACGTTCTGAAAGGACAAGACTCCACCATCAACTTGACCACAGCACAGGTAGATGCTGACGACGTAGAGCAGTTGAAAGCACTCTTCAACGATTTCAAACCCGAATTGGTCATCAACTTAGCCCTGCCCTATCAAGACCTGACCATCATGGATGCTTGTTTGGCATGTGGATGCAATTATCTCGACACAGCCAACTATGAGCCAAAAGACGAGGCGCACTTTGAATACAGTTGGCAATGGGCATATAAAGATCGCTTTGAACAAGCAGGACTGACTGCCATTCTGGGTTGCGGATTCGACCCGGGCGTGAGTGGCATCTATACCGCATACGCCGCCAAGCACCACTTCGACGAGATACATTATCTCGACATCGTGGATTGTAATGCGGGAGACCATCACAAGGCTTTTGCCACCAACTTCAACCCGGAAATCAATATCCGAGAGATTACGCAAAAGGGATTGTATTACAAGGATGGGCAATGGATAGAGACAGAGCCACTGGAAATACACAAGCCTCTCACCTACCCTAACATCGGTCCACGAGAGAGTTACCTGTTGCACCATGAAGAACTGGAGAGTCTGGTGAAGAACTATCCCACCATCAAGCAGGCTCGTTTCTGGATGACTTTCGGCGAACAATACATCAAGCACCTTGACGTGATTCAGAACATCGGAATGAGCAGAATCGACGAGGTGGTTTACGAGGCTCCCTTGGCTGAGGACCCAAGCAAAACGGTCAAGGTGAAAATCATTCCATTGCAATTCCTCAAGGCCGTATTGCCTAATCCTCAAGATCTCGGAGAGAATTACGAAGGTGAAACGAGTATTGGATGCAGGATACGTGGTATCAAGGACGGCAAGGAGCGCACGTATTACGTTTACAACAACTGCAAGCACCAAGAGGCTTACCAAGAGACGGGTATGCAGGGTGTAAGCTACACCACGGGTGTACCTGCCATGATTGGCGCAATGATGTTTGTCAAGGGTCTTTGGCGTAAGCCAGGCGTATGGAACGTAGAGGACTTTGACCCCGATCCATTCATGGAACAGCTCAATATCCACGGCCTCCCCTGGCACGAAGTGTTTGACGGGGATTTGGAGCTCTGAGAGAGGGAGTGGCAAGAAAGTAAGAGGCAAGAAAGTTAGAAGCAGGAGATTACCTTTTATCGCAGATGGATGACTTTTATTATCGCAAGCTGAATGTTTATCATAAAGCGAGACAATTAGTTGTGGATGTTTACAACCTCATCAAATCTTTCCCAAAGGAAGAGAGGCATTCCTTAAACAACCAACTTCAAAGATCAGTCATCTCCATCCCATCCAACATTGCAGAAGGTATGGGAAGGTTTTCTGTTAAAGAAAGAATACATTTCATTGAAATAGCTTTTGGCTCTCTTACAGAAACCATGTGTCAATTAGAGATAGCGGAATCTCTTCATTACATGAACCATGAACAATTATTGATATTTGAAACTGAAAAAGGAAATAGCACGAATGTTAATAGGTCTCAGGACCAATCTGCAAGAAAAATTAGTAAATACTCAACAACAGTAAGACTCAGATAATTAAGCATATCTCATGCTTCTTACTTCTTGATTCTTACTTTCTTAAAATATAATTATGTCAAAAAAAGCAACTGAAGAAATGGCAGCAACCAATCCGAATGCTGAAAAGCTGAAAGCATTACAGGCTGCCATGTCTAAAATAGAAAAGGATTTTGGTAAGGGCTCTATCATGCGCATGGGTGATGAGCAAGTGGAAAATGTTGACGTGATACCCACGGGGTCGATAGGACTCAATGTGGCATTAGGCGTAGGTGGCTATCCTCGTGGACGAATCATCGAAATCTATGGTCCGGAATCGTCGGGTAAGACTACTTTGGCTATCCATGCCATTGCCGAGGCTCAGAAGTTAGGCGGCATTGCTGCCTTCATTGATGCTGAACATGCTTTCGACCGCTTTTATGCGGCAAAACTGGGAGTTGATGTGGACAACCTCTGGATTTCACAACCAGACAACGGTGAACAGGCATTGGAAATTGCTGACCAACTCATCCGTTCATCTGCCATTGACATCATTGTTATCGACTCCGTGGCAGCTCTCACGCCAAAGAAAGAGATTGAAGGAGATATGGGCGATTCTGCCGTAGGTCTGCAAGCAAGATTGATGAGCCAGGCTCTGCGAAAATTGACATCAACCATCGCCAAGACCAATACCACCTGTATCTTCATCAACCAATTGCGTGAGAAGATTGGTGTGATGTTTGGCAACCCAGAAACCACCACGGGCGGAAACGCGTTGAAATTCTATGCGTCGGTACGCTTAGATATCCGCAGGGTAACGGCATTGAAAGACGGTGACCAAGTGATTGGAAATCAAGTACGCGTGAAAGTGGTGAAAAATAAGGTGGCTCCTCCTTTCCGCAAGGCTGAGTTTGAAATCACCTTCGGAGAAGGAATCTCTAAGGTGGGTGAAATTCTCGACCTCGGCGTAGAGTTTGGCATCATCCAAAAGAGTGGCTCTTGGTTCTCATACCAAGGAAACAAACTGGCTCAAGGTCGCGATGCTACAAAGGCTTTGCTCAATGATAACCCAGAACTTTGCGAGGAGTTGGAAGCCCAAATTACACAAACCATACAAGAGAATATGAATTAAATTCTTGCAAGAAGTTTTTTTAGAAGCAAGAAACAAGAAAGTTAGAAGCAAGAAGCAA
>DJXW01000037.1:3416-4690 GCA_002449845.1 Prevotella sp. UBA6994 | reverse complement strand
AAGCAAGAAGCAAGAGATATGCTTTAGAGATGGAGACTCCATTCACAAAGCATATCTCTTGCTTCTTGCTTCTCTAAAAATGCCATTTTGTCACAACTATGCCAACATCAGAAATGCGACATGACAGTTGGCACGTCATTTGTATGTTAATAGTGCGTTCGCATGTAAACATCTTGCGACACATGAACAAACACCTTATTATAATATATAAGGACAGAGTGAAATAAAAAAGAATATAAACAATTAAAATTATACAATTATGGGAAAGATTATTGGAATCGACTTAGGAACTACCAACAGCTGCGTAGCCGTATTTGAAGGCAACGAGCCTGTAGTGATTGCTAACAGTGAAGGAAAGCGCACCACTCCATCAGTGGTAGGCTTCGTGAAAGATGGCGAACGTAAAGTGGGTGACCCTGCCAAGCGTCAAGCTATCACCAACCCAAAGAACACGGTGTACTCCATCAAGCGTTTCATGGGTGAGACCTATGCTCAAGCACAAAAGGAAGCTGAGCGTGTACCTTATACCGTAACCAACGAGGGCGGTTATCCTCGTGTTGACATCGATGGACGTAAATATACGCCACAGGAAATTTCTGCCATGATTCTCCAGAAGATGAAGAAGACCGCAGAAGACTATCTCGGACAGGAAGTGACCGATGCCGTGATTACCGTTCCTGCTTACTTCTCTGACTCTCAGCGTCAGGCAACAAAGGAAGCTGGTCAGATTGCAGGCCTCAACGTACAGCGTATCGTCAACGAGCCTACTGCCGCTGCATTGGCATATGGCGTAGATAAAGCCAACAAGGACATGAAGATTGCCGTGTTCGACCTGGGTGGCGGTACATTCGATATTTCTATCTTGGAATTTGGTGGCGGTGTATTTGAAGTGCTTTCTACCAACGGTGACACTCACCTCGGCGGTGACGACTTCGACCAAGTGATTATCGATTGGTTGGTGAACGGATTCAAGGCTGATGAAGGCATCGACCTCTCTAAAGATCCAATGGCTATGCAACGTCTCAAGGAAGCTGCAGAAAAGGCAAAGATTGAATTGTCATCTTCTACATCTACGGAAATCAACCTTCCTTACATCTCTGCAGAAGGTGGTGTGCCAAAGCACTTGGTGAAGACTCTTACACGTTCTCAGTTTGAACAGTTGGCTCACTCTCTCATTCAAGCTTGCCTCATTCCATGCCAGAATGCCATCCGTGACGCAAAACTCTCAACGAGCGACATTGACGAGGTTATCCTCGTAGGTGGTTCAAGCCGTA
>DJXW01000037.1:0-3348 GCA_002449845.1 Prevotella sp. UBA6994 | reverse complement strand
GTTCAAGCCGTATTCCTGCCGTACAAGCATTGGTGAAGAACTACTTCGGCAAAGAACCTTCAAAGGGTGTGAACCCTGATGAAGTAGTAGCTGTGGGTGCATCTATCCAAGGTGCCATCTTGAACAAGGAAGGTGGCGTGGGTGACATCGTATTGCTCGACGTTACTCCATTGACACTGGGTATCGAAACACTCGGTGGCGTGATGACCAAGTTGATTGATGCCAACTCTACCATTCCTTGCAAGAAGAGCGAGACATTCTCTACTGCTGTAGATAATCAAACAGCTGTGACCATCCACGTACTGCAAGGTGAACGTCCTATGGCTGCACAAAACAAGTCAATCGGACAATTCAACCTCGAAGGTATTGCTCCTGCACGTCGTGGTGTACCACAGATTGAGGTGACCTTCGACATCGATGCCAACGGTATTTTGAACGTAAGCGCAAAGGATAAGGCTACAGGTAAGGAGCAAGCTATCCGTATCGAAGCATCAAGTGGTCTGAGTGAAGACGAAATCAACCGCATGAAGGCTGAGGCAGAGGCTAATGCAGAAGCCGACAAGCGTGAACGTGAGAAGATTGACAAGATGAACCAGGCAGACTCTATGATTTTCCAAACCGAAACCTTCCTTAACGAGAATGGTGACAAGTTGGGAGCCGAGAAAGCTAACGTAGAGCAAGCCGTTCAGCAACTGAAAGACGCTCACAAGAGTGGTGACGTAGCAGCAATCGACAATGCTATCAACAACCTCAACCAAGTGATGCAGGCTGCATCTGCCAAGATGTATAGTCAAGCAGGTGGTGCCCAACCAGGAGCTGGCGCAGGATTCCAAGGTGGAGCTCAAGGTGGTCAGCAGACACAAGGTAGCAATCCGAATGACAACATCCAGGACGCCGACTTCGAGGAGGTAAAGTAAGATAAAGTTTTATCAATAGAATTAGCGCACAGCCATTTGGCTGTGCGCTAATTCTATTATGACGATAGTCTCAAAACGGATTCCACTTGGTTGTAAGTCTCTAAGACACAGCAGAAAAACATGAGTGGTCACCTCATTGAACATATCCACTCATTACTTTTCTCATCATTTATCTTCTGGGAAATACTCATAATATATCTCACCAATCGTATCAGCAAATCCCCATCCGCATGGGGAGGCCCACTCCATACACTGTCTCAAACGAGGCTTGAAGTGCTCCAACATATTATTCTTGGCTATGAATGCCATAGTCTTGTCGAAGTTATTCTCCACAGAAGTGTAATACTGTTCCCACATGTCTCCATAGTCATATGTAAATTGACAGGCGTTCTCAATATAGCAAAGCATCAAATCAGCCAACTTGTCTGGAGAAGGTTTCAGTTTCTTGTAGTCCGAGACAGCCTTCCGGCAAACCGAGAATCTGGTCTTTGGCTCCTGTCGTCCTCTTGATGGATAAAACTCTTCTGTGATAATCTTCTTATACTCTTCCAGCTTACCATCCTCATCGGGGTTTGCATAGAACTCTAGATACTCCTTTGCTTCTTTGCGAGCATCATACATCTCCAGAACCATGCCAATGATTTCTTCCTTTGGCATAGACATGAGTATTTTCTTTACTGTTGCTTTTGACATATCTCTCCTTTTTATCTTACTTTTTGTCTCCAAATAGCAGTTTCAACTGCTTATCAAAGTCGCTCATTATCTCTCGATCTTGAATGACACGGAACTTGTCATATTCTGTGAGTGCCTTTTCTACCGCTTGTTCGTGAGTCACACGCCCAGCATCAGGCAACAAAGGACGGTTGTTTAATTCCATATAACGTTGTAGGAGAGCCGACCAGTCTGCCATCGTCATCAGAATATGATCTTCTGCGCGTTGCTCAGCAATGTCAATGAAGGCATTGCTCAACCTGTTCAGCGAATCCACTTCTTTTTCACTCAAATAGTTCTTTGCTACCGTGACATCTGATTTCACGACCCTTCCATCTGGAGCATTCTTCCATGTTGTCAATCCCATGTGAGGGCGTTCGGCATCCGCACGGTCATAGATAATCTCGGCAGCTGTTTGTTTGGTTACGGCATAATGCATCATATTCTGCACAGTCTTAAAGAACAACTGCGTCTGTTCTGAATCTTTATCATAGTCAGAACTACATTCGCTATATATATCAGTAATTTTCTGATAATAACGCCGTTCACTGATACGTATCTCTCGGATGCGGTCAAGCAAATCATCGAAGTAGTCTGCCCCGAATACGTTCTTTCCCTTCAGACGTTCATCATCCAACACAAAGCCTTTGGTAAGATATTCTTTCAGAACTTGTGTTGCCCATATACGGAACTGAGTAGCCTCGTAGCTATTTACACGATAACCTACGGCAATGACCACATCAAGGCTATACATCATCACCTCGCCAGACCATTTGTCCGAAGGTAACAAAATTTTTTTGTAAGCATCGGACAAATGCAGTTCACCGCTTTCCTCTACCTGTGATAGGTGATAGCTAATGTTCTGTTGGGTCACTCCAAACAATTCTGCCATTCTCTGCTGAGAAAGCCAAAAAGTATTGGTGTCGAAGATAACCTGCACTTGTACTTTTCCACGTCCGCCTCTGTACATAAGTACTGAGGACTCCATGCTTCTCACGGCAACATCGGGAGTCATGGTCGCGCTGAAATATTGCTGTGCAGCCTTCACCATCTCTTTCTTTTGGTCGGCATTCATAGCCACAGCCATACAAGCTGCACGTGAAAGGCGAATGCTCGTCACCTCTCTGACAGCACCACTGCCCAACTCTGCCATCTCGGTTATCTCCACAAAATGCTCTCCAAGATGATAGCCCTTCTGTGAAGTCCATGCCTGTGCCTTAGCAATGACTCGTTCAAAGTTCCAGTACTTGCCATAGCCCATCACTCGCGCCAACTTGCGAGAGTTCCACCATTCCTTGCCATCGGCATCAACCTCTCTTAACTGCTCGAAAGGAGATTGGAGTTTGGGGATATTGTTTATATCTTGTATATTACTCATTTTTTGTCTATATTGCTTCCTTGTTGAATAGAATCCTCAATAAATTCCCAATAGCCATTTCTTTTACCATTCACTCTACGTAGAATGTTCTTCTCTTGCAACGCTATGGTAATTGATTTGACAGTCCGCTCAGATTTTCCAATTTCAGCAGCAATCTCTTTTTGGGTAGCAGATGGATTCTTTTGCACAATGCGAAGTAGAGCGACTTCTTCCAAAGTGCAATTTTTGCACTTTGGGGGTAATTCTTCGCCAGCTTTTGCACTTTGAGCTTCGTGATTTGCACTTTGGGATATAGTTTCGTCCTCAACTTTGTTCCAATCAACGTGCATAATCCTGTTCCTA
>DJXW01000002.1 GCA_002449845.1 Prevotella sp. UBA6994 | reverse complement strand
TTGATGATTTTGCTTGTCTTGATTTTGCAGCACTAAGGTAAGTGAAAAATCTGACATGGCAAAATCCTGGGCCGCTCGGCTCTGCCGCTTGCCCCAGCAAGAACTTTTTGTTGCTCAGGGACTTATAACAAAGTTAAACTAAAGTGCTGCGGAATTTAGGTATACTTAAACTCAGCAAATAAGAAATATGATAAAGTATAGTCTCTTCTGTATTAGAATATCAGCTGTATTCTTGCTGATGGTGATTAACGTATCTTGCAATAAAGAATCCAACGACATTTCTATTGAGAGTACGGATTTTGTTGGAATGTGGGAAGCTGTAAATTATAATGGACAGAACTTACATTCTCGTAAGATAAGTTATTGGTTCAAATCTGATGGGAGTTGTGAGATTGAAGATAATGTTCAGTCTTCGTTAATAATGGAAGGTAGATGGCTTTTCTCGGGGCAGGACAAAAGGATAACAGTTATTTCTAACAATTATCAATATAACGCGACTTTGAGCATTCTGTGGTATTCCAAATATACTAATAGATTTAAGGCTATGGTTAAATGCTCTGGTGAGGAATCTGAAATAATATATCTTAGGACATTGATTAAATAGCCGATCACATAACAGTTCACTGATTACAATGCCGCTGGCATGTATATTGGAAAAGTTATGCCTAAAGTGCTGCGGAATTTAGGTAATAATCTATTTATAATAATCTTTAACAGAAAAGTGTTCTGTCACGAACAAATCTGATGGATAAATAAGTTTTTATCCATGCAGTTATGTAAAAATAGTGTAAAAAAACAACTTGCTTGGTCTTTTTTTTGAAATTTTCAACCGTTATTATAAATAATTAGTTACCTTTGTACACCTAATAACGAGAAATTGAAGTTGTAAAATAATTTATTTTATGAAAGATGTGATGGAACAAAAGATTCCACAAATCGTGGAAGAGGAAGTGAATCAAGATTCTTCCTTTGACCGAAAACGTCGTATTATTGGTGCCGTCTGTGGACCAATATGTGCATTACTCGTATGGTTTACTCCCATTGAGAACTTATCGGTAGAAGCACATCAGTTGCTTGCCATCATGACACTTGTTGCCTTGTGGTGGATTACGGAGCCTATCCCTATCCCCGTGACCTCTTTGGTGGGACCTACTCTTTGCGTGATCCTGGGTGTGGTGAAGATGAAAGAGGCATTTGCCGCCTTTGCCAATCCCATGATTTTCTTGTTTATGGGTGGATTTATCATTGCGAAAGCGATGATGGTCAACGGACTTGACAAACGAATCGCATACGGAATCATGTCGATGAAATGGGTGGGGGACAGTCCGCGCCGTATCTTCTTGGCTATTGGCTTGGCATGTATGCTCTGTTCCGGTTGGATTAGCAATACGGCTACGGCTGCCATGATGTTCCCGATTGCGTTGGGATTATTGGAAGCTATTCGCGAAATGATGTCTGCCAACGGTAAGGAAATCAACCTTCGCACCTATAAATACGCTACTGGTCTGATGTTGATGACAGCATACGCTTGTTCGATTGGAGGTGTACTTACGCCCATCGGTACACCACCAAATATTATCATGTTGGGATTCTTGAGTGAGATGGCAGACATCCATGTGTCGTTCTTCGACTGGATGTGTTGGGGCTTTATTGCCATGATCGCTTATTTCGTGATAGCGTACCTCGTTCTCGCTCGTATGTTCCCCGCAGACGTGGAACATATTGAAGGTGCTCACGAGTTGATACAAGAGAAGGTGAAAGGTTTGGGTAAGTGGACTAACGCTCAGAAAAACACGCTGTTCGCGTTTATCGTTGCAGTAGTACTTTGGGTTGCTCCAGGTGTGTTAAACATGATTTACGGAGCTGAAAGCGAAGTGGTCAAAGTATATAACCGGTATTTCCCCGAAGCCGTAGTAGCCATGGTAGGAGCCTTGTTGATGTTCTTCTTGCCAGTGAACAAGAAATGGAGTAAGATGACCATCGACTGGAAGGATGCCGTAGCTGGTGTAGAGTGGGGTACGTTGTTGCTTTTCGGTGGTGGTCTTGCCATGGGTGGAATGATGTATTCTACCGGTCTTTCCGCCTGGATAGGCGATCAGATTATCAGTCTGATGGGTGGTCAGCCTTCAGAGCTGCTGCTCGTCTCAGTGTTCTGCGTGATGTCACTGTTGCTTTCAGAGCTTACCTCTCACACGGCAGCCACCAACATGATTGGTCCGCTTGCCATTGGAGCAGCTGTATCGGCAGGATTCAGTCCTGTGCCCGTAGCCGTAGGAGTAGCCCTTTCAGCATCCCTTGGCTTTATGTTGCCCGTATCTACACCTCCTAATGCCATCGTCTATGCCAGTGGGTACATACCCATTACCAAGATGATCAAGACAGGCGTGTATATCGACTTCATCGGAATAGCCATTGTCACGATTCCCATTGTGCTGTATTTCGTGAACATGATAGTAGGGTAATTTTCGTTTCCCTATCCTCGATAACCCATTGACAGATATGTGTTTTCCCTGTCAATGGGTTTTTTGATGCAATTTTTGTTCGTATAAAATCGTGGTCCCCATGCAATAAAAAGGGGAAATATATCGTTTATAAGAAGTATATATACAGTTTTAAAAGGAATGATAGACTATATTCGGGGCGAATTGACAGAGCTAACCCCAACCTTGGCCGTTGTAGAGACGGTGGGTGTAGGTTATGCGATGTCTATCTCGCTAAACACATTTAGTGCCATACAAGGCAAAAAAGACGTGAAGCTCTACGTTCAGGAGTCGCTTGTCACGGGTGGCAGGGATGATAGTTACACGCTATACGGCTTTTCTACCAAGCAAGAACGCGAACTCTACAGAATGCTTGTTACCGTAAGTGGGGTGGGTGCGAATACGGCAAGGATGATCTTGTCGGCATCGTCTCCAGCAGAGTTGTGCAACATCATTGCCAACGGAGATGAGCGTATGTTGAAGAACGTAAAGGGAATCGGCTTGAAGACTGCCCAACGAATCATCGTGGACTTGAGAGATAAGATTGTGTCAAGCGGAATTGCGGGCGAGCTGCATGTGAGCGACCAACCCGTTTCCATGGTGAACAATAGCGTGAAGGATGAGGCTGTTCAGGCTCTGACCATGTTGGGCTTCTCACCTGCGCCATCTGCCAAGGTGGTAGTAGCCATATTAAAGGAACAACCAGACTTACCCGTTGAGCAGGTAATAAAGTTAGCATTGAAGCAAATTAAGTAAGTATCTAAAAATAGGAAGGTTATCCGCTTTGAAGGTTAGAATGAAAATAGGGACGATGGTGATATGCTTGTTGGTTATGGGATTCGTAGCCAGCTACGCTGTGTCTGTACCTTTTGTGGCAAACACCTCTCACGAAAGCGGAAACAATGAACCTCCACAAGACGATCCCCGTAGGTTGCGCCAGCAAAATGCCCAGCAAAACGCCCAGCGCAATACCAACGGCAATCCAGACGACAAGGAGAAAAAGCCCGACGTCATTGCCCAGCCGATTCTGGAAAACGAAGACTCCATACCTGATTCCCTGCTTCATCCACGATGGAAAATACAACGCACCCTACCCGTCACATACGACGACTTGCAGCAGTCGCCTGTGGATTTGAAACGTCCTGACAACCTGAAGCAAGAGGTGCAATACAATGACACACTGAACAGCTATTTCTTCGGTAATAAGTTGGGTAACACATGGTTGAATGCCCCTATCTCCATGACGCCTGAAGAATACTTGAACTGGAGCAACAAACAAAATATGCTCAAGTTCTTCCGTTCCAAGAATGACGAAATCTACAAGAAAAAGGGAAAGGAGAAGTTTGACTTTACCGATATGCACTTCGACTTAGGACCAGCTGAAAAGATATTCGGTCCGGGTGGAGTGAGAATCAAGACGCAAGGAACGGCAGAACTGAAGTTTGGCGCAACCATCAAGAACATCGACAATCCATCCCTTCCCGTGCGTAACAGGAAAACCACCTCGATGGATTTCGATGAGAAAATCAACCTGAACGTGAATGGTAAGGTGGGTGACAAGGTGAACATGAACCTGAATTACAACACCGATGCGACGTTTGATTTCGATACGCAAAACATGAAACTGAAGTTTGATGGAAAAGAAGACGAAATCATCAAGCTGGTAGAGGCTGGAAATATCTCGTTCCCCTCCAACTCCACATTGATCAAAGGAGCCAGTTCGCTGTTCGGATTGCGTACAGACTTGCAGTTTGGCAAGTTGAAACTGCAACTTGCCGCTTCGCAAAAGAAGAGCAACACACAGAGCGTGTCTTCAAAAGGCGGCGTGCAGTTGACACCCTTTGAGTTGGATGCCGTCAACTACGAAGAAAACCGCCACTTCTTCCTTTCACATTATTTCCGTGAGAAATACGACAATGCCATGAAGACATTGCCCAATCTCACCACAGGTATCAAGATCAACCGTGTGGAAGTGTGGGTGACCAACAAGACGGGAACCACCACCAACACCCGTAACATCATTGCACTGACCGACTTGGGTGAAAGCAGCAAGATCATCTATCCCCGTTGGGGTGGAGGAGGCTCTGTGGTTCCCTCGAATGCAGCAAACGGTGAGTATTCGGCAATGGTCAACCAATATGTCGATGCCCGTAACATTGACCAGACCTCTTCCGTATTGGAAGGCATAGATGGCTTTGAGGGAGGTTCTGACTATGAGAAATTAGAGAGTGCCCGACTGCTGAACTCTTCTGAATATACAGTCAATACAGCATTGGGATATATCAGTCTGAAAACATCCTTGCAGACCGACCAGGTGCTTGCCGTAGCGTATGAGTTCACATACGGCGGAACCACCTATCAGGTGGGAGAGTTTGCCAGTGACATTACCGACGTGAAGAAAGCCCTCTTCGTGAAAGCATTGAAGAATACCAGCAACAACCCGATGCAAGGCAACTGGGACTTGATGATGAAGAACGTCTATAACCTAGGTTCCTCCAATATCCAGAAAGACAGGTTCCGTCTTGACGTGAAGTTCCAGAGCGATACGGCAGGAGTGTATCTTACTTACATTCCAGAACCACAGGTGAAAGAATTGCCTTTGCTCAGGGTGTTGGGAGCAGACCGTTTGGATAACAACAATAAAGCCCATCCCAATGGCTATTTCGATTTCGTAGAAGGTTACACCGTAAGCAACGGACGCGTGTTCTTCCCCGCAGCCGAACCGTTTGGCGAATATCTCTACAATTATTTGGTGGGAAGGGGCGTTAGCGCTGACAAGGCAGCTAAATACGCCTTCACGGAATTGTATGATTCTACCAAGACCATCGCCATGCAAATTGCCGAGAAAGACAAGTTCATGCTGATGGGACAGTTCCGTGGAACGAGCGCCAACGTGATTTCATTAGGAGCCATGAACGTGGCACAAGGTTCGGTGAAGGTAACGGCGGGAGGCATGGAGCTGCATGAAGGAACCGATTATACCGTGGATTACAGTGCCGGTGAGGTAACCATCCTGAATCAGAGCATCATCGATGCAGGAACGGCGGTGAATGTTTCATTGGAGAGTAACACGGAATATGGCCAGCAGCGCAAGACCATGTTCGGAATGAACTGGCAATATGATTTCACCAAAAACTTCCAGTTGGGCGGAACCATCCAATACCTGTCTGAGCAAGCCCTCACCACGAAGGTGACGATGGGAAGCGAGCCCCTCAACAACACCCTTTGGGGATTGAACATGAGTTGGAAGAAAGAAAGCCAGTGGTTGACCAATATGCTCAATTACATTCCTTTCCTCCACGTTACCCAACCATCGAACATCTCTTTCACAGGAGAATTTGCACAGTTGATAGCCGGACAGAGTCATGGTACGCAAGACAACGCCTCCTACTTAGACGATTTCGAGAATGCCGAATGGCAAATAGACGTTTCAACACCTACGTCGTGGTTCCTTTCCAGCGTACCCTCTTCCATTGTCAATTACAATGACAAAACATCTCTGAGGAGTGGATATGACCGAAGTCTGCTTTCATGGTACACCATAGATAAATTGTTCACCAATCGTACTTCATCCCTCACACCGGGACACATCAAGAGCGACCTCGACCAATTGTCTAATCATTATATCCGTGAGATTCCTACCCGTGAGCTGTTCCCCAACAAAGACCTGAGCAGTTATAATGGAGCCACCAACACGTTGCCCGTACTCGACTTAGCTTTCTATCCAGAGGAACGCGGACCTTACAACTTCAATCCCAACCTGAACAGCAAGGGAAGGTTTGACAACCCGCAGGACAAATGGGGCGGAATGATGCGCAAATTGGAAACCAGCGACTTTGAGACAGCCAATATCGAGTATCTTGAGTTCTGGATGCTCGACCCCTTTATCTATACCAGGGAAAAGGGTGTTGCGTCTGATTACGGTGGCGACTTCTATATTAATTTAGGTGAGGTGAGCGAAGACATCTTACGTGACGGCAAGAAATTCTATGAAAGTGGAATGCCTGTTGATGGAAGCAGCAATTACACTTTCACCCAATGGGGAAAGATACCCGTACAGTCAACCGTCACTTACGCCTTTGCCACGAGCAGCGGTTCGAGAGTCTTGCAAGACGTAGGTCTCAACGGATTGAATGATCAGGAAGAACGTTCTTTTGATAACTATCAGGAGTTTCTGACAGCCATTCAAGGCAAGGTGTCGCCAGAGGTGTGGGATTCCATCTACAACGACCCAGCCAATGACAACTACCATTATTTCCGTGGCAGTGACCTGGATGCAATGCAGGCAGACATCATCCGTCGCTATAAATACATCAACAATCCCCAAGGCAACTCGCCTGATACCGATATGCGTACCGAGAATTACGATACGTCATATAAAACCATGCCTGATGTGGAAGACATCAACCAAGACTACACGTTGAACGAGTATGAGAAATATTACCAGTATCGTGTGTCTATCCGTCCCGAAGACCTGGTGGTGGGACAGAACTACATCGTTGACCGTCGCGACTATGAACCCAAGTTGAGAAACGGAAAAACGGAAAAGATTACATGGTATCAGTTCCGCATTCCAGTCAGACAGTTTGAGCGGGCGTATGGAGGCATCAACGATTTCAGTTCTATCCGATTCATGCGTATGTTCATGAAAGGATTCAAGCATCAGATCATCCTGCGTTTCGGTACGATGCACCTTGTTCGTGGAGATTGGCGTACTTATCAGCAAAACCTTGATAATACAGCTGCCCAGACCGGTGTCATCAACGTCAGTTCAGTGAATATTGAGGAAAACAACGACAAGACCCCCGTCAATTACGTTCTGCCTCCAGGTATTCGTCGTGCCCTTGACCCACAAAACCCACAGTTGGTGGAAAGCAACGAGCAAGCTCTCGACCTTGTGGTGGACAACCTGAGCAGTGGTGAGTCGAAGGCGATATTCAAGAACATCACACAAGATTTAAGACAGTACAAGCGTCTTCAGATGTTTGTTCATGCCAATGCGTTGGAACAAAACACCACCAACCTCACCGACAACCAATTGGCTGTATTCATTCGCTTGGGAAGTGACTATAAGAGCAACTATTACGAATACGAGATTCCTCTGAAGCTCACCCCAGCAGGTCGTTACGATACTTATTCACTGGCTGGTTGCAGGGAAGTGTGGCCCGAAGAAAACATGTTAGACATAGCGCTCGATGTGTTTACGCAATTGAAGAAAGAGAGAAACCGCGCTAAGTCGGCTGGAACGGCTTCGTACAATCATGTATATACGGCATACGACAGCAACAAGCCGCAGAATAAGATAAGCATCATGGGTAACCCGTCGCTTGGTGAGGTGAAAACCATGATTATCGGTGTGCGCAACCTCAGCAGTGACCAAAAGAGCGGAGAAGTGTGGATCAATGAATTGCGTTTGCAAGAATACAATAACGAAGGCGGTTGGGCAGCCCAAGGCAACCTGAATGTACAGTTCTCAGACTTTGGTTCGGTAAACGTACAAGGTAAGTATGTAACCGAAGGTTTTGGCGGATTGGAAGAGGGCGTGATGCAACGATCTATGGAAGACCAGAAGTCGTATAGCGTCACCACCACTTTTGAACTTGGTAAGTTCTTCCCAGACAAGGCTAAGGTAAGCGCACCATTGTATTACTCAGTAACGAAGGAGGAGAACAGTCCTAAGTATAACCCATTGGATACCGATATGCGACTGAAGGATGCGTTGGACGCGTTGGAGTCACAGCATGAGCGCGACTCATTGGAGAATATCGCCGTGACCAAGACCACCAATACCAATTTCTCATTGTCTAACGTTCGTGTGGGCATACAAAACAAACGCCATCCGACTCCTATCGACCCAGCCAATTTCTCCTTATCATACAGTCACTCCCATACTTATTCAAGCGGTGAGACCACGGTGTATGAGAAAGACGACAAGTGGCGAGGGTCATTGGCTTATAACTGGACACCTGTATTCAAGCCCTTGGAGCCATTTAAGAAAATCAAGAATAAGTCGAAGTATTTTGACATCTTGAAGAGATTCGGATTAAACTGGTTGCCGCAAAGTGTGGCGTTCAATACGGATATTACTCGTAATTACCATGAGTTGCAAGAGCGAGACATGGAAGATCTGGGCGGTTCGCAATTGCCGCTCACGTTCAGTCAGCAATTCTTGTGGAACCGTGATTTCTCCCTGCGTTGGGATCTTACCAAAAACTTGCACATGAATTTCAGCAGTGCTACCCATGCAGAGATAGAAGAACCCTATACTCCCGTGAACAAAGACCTTTATCCAGAGCGCTACGAAGCATGGAAAGACTCGGTGAAGGCAAGTCTGCGCAAATTTGGAAAGCCCTTGAGTTACAATCAAACCTTCCAAGGGTCATACAAGTTGCCTATAGAACTTATTCCTATTTTTGACTGGGTAAGCACGGATGCCTCATATAATGCAACTTACAATTGGATTCGTGGAACTGACCTGGAAGATGGCACGTCATTGGGCAATACGATTTCAAACAGTCGTGTTCTCAATATCAATGGCTCATTCAATTTGGAGAAACTCTATAACCATGTTCCTTTCTTGAAGAAAGCGAATGACCGATTGAATAAGGAACCCAGCAGAACGCAGATAGAGAAGGAACGCAAAGACAGACAGCAAAAGAAACAAGCTGAGAAACAGAAGAAACAGGAATTGGCGAAGAACGGTGAGAATCCAGACAAGAATGGGGCAAACGATAAAAATGCCAAGGACAACAAGAAGAAAGAACTGCCCAAGAACAAGAAAGGCTTTGAGAAGGAAATTACTCTCATGCCTGATACCACCATTGAGGTAAATCATGGCAAGAAAACCAAACGCCTGATAGTAGCTGCCAAGACGGAGGATGGCAAGATATTCCCGTTGAAATTTAAAAAGGTGGACGATAACAAGATCAAGATTACCAACCGTGTGGATTCTGCCATGAAGATTAAGGTGATGGTAACGCCTAAAGACCCGTTGGAAGAAAAGGCATGGTACCGCACAGCTGAGTGTATAGCTCGTGTGCTGATGATGGTTCGCAACTTGAACTTCACCTATAGCAATAAATACTCTTTGACCTTGCCAGGCTTTATGCCCACGGTAGGCAAAGCATTCGGACAAACCAACAAGACAAGTGTGTTGGCTCCTGGATTGGATTATGCCTTCGGCTTTGTGGACGATTCATATATTGAACGTGCGCGTGAGAATAAATGGTTGCTGATAAGTGAATCTGTCGCTACACCTGCCACGTCAAGCAAGACGGAAGATTTGCAGATACGCATGACATTGGAACCCGTCAAGAATTTCAAGATAGACCTAAATGCCTCACGAAGCTCGACCACGTCAAAGAGCGTGCAATATATGTATGAGGGCAATCCCACCACGCAAAGTGGAACATTTAACATGACCACCTTGTCGCTCAAGAGTGCCTTTGAGGGAATGGGAGATGCTGGCAATGGATATAAGAGCGCCAGCTTTGAGAATTTCTGCAATGCTCTTCCAGCATTCCGTGACCGAGTAGAGGCTCAATATGCCAACGCTGTCTATCCCAAAGGTACTACCTTAGCAGGAAAGAAGTTCGACCCGCAAAACGGAGGCGTGAATATGTATAGTGCCGACGTGATGATACCTGCGTTCCTGTCTTCATATACAGGAATGGGAGGCAATTCCCTGAATATCTTCCCAGCCCTGTCAAAGCTCTTGCCCAACTGGAGTATTCGATACAGTGGACTGAGTAAGTTGCCTTGGATTCGTGAGTATTTCAAGAGTGTCAATCTCAATCACTCCTACAAGAGTATTTATTCCGTAGGTTCATACAGCTCGTATAGTACCTTTATGGAATTTATGAACGGACTTGGTTTCATCAAGGATGCCACAACGGGCAATCCTATACCAAACTCGATGTATAATGTCTCTACCGTGAGCATCAATGAGTCGTTCTCACCATTGTTGGGTGTTGACGTTACGCTGCACAACAATCTCACTTGTAAGTTTGAATATCGCTCTACCCGTGTCTTGACATTGAGTATGACAAGTGTACAAATCAATGAGGCTGTAAGTCACGACTGGGTAGTAGGCATGGGATATAAGATCAATAATTTCAATCTTTTTGGCGGTGGTAACCATCGTGCCGTCAAGGGAAAGAAAGGCAGAAACCAACAAGAGGATGACAATAAGAAGAAGACAACCAATCAACGTGGGAAGAATCAGGTGAATCACGACTTGAACCTACGTCTCGACCTGAGCTTGAGAAATCAGGCTGCCATTACGCGAGACATCGCCAGCATGACAAGTGCTGCGTCAAGTGGCAATACAGCCTTTAAACTGTCGTTCATGGCTGATTACACATTGTCGAGGTTGCTGACCATGAGTTTCTATTTCGACCGTCAAACCAATACGCCATTGTTGTCAAGCAGTAGTTATCCTACTACCACGCAAGACTTTGGATTAAGTGTTAAACTGTCATTGACGAGGTAATCTTGGTCAAAACCAGTCGTATCTCATCATACGTAATGTCGGGTGGGCAGTTTTCCTTGATGATGCTTGTGTTCTTGTCGATTCCTATTTTTTCTATCACCTTTTCAATGATCTGCTGTCTTTCGATGGGTATGATTTCGTTCAATGAAATGTCGCCAGTCTTGATATATTTGGTCAAGTGCCCGAAGATGGTACTCAGGGTGAGCGCGCGCTTTTCAGCAATTTGCTTGGGTGTCAGTCCTTGCCTGTAGAGTTGATATGTCGTTTCCCAAGTTTTTTCTTTGGGTTTCTGAGGCTCCTTTTCTTTCTTTTCTCTTTTCTTCTTTTTCAGGTTGTTCTCGTCTAATGCGTCTAACATCGACGATTGCTTTTCCTGCAAGTATGTGGAGATGGAGAATGTGTGTTCTGTCATCTTGCCCAATAGATAGCGACGTGAGAGGTAGGCTTGTCGAAAATCAGAAATCAAGATGTCTAATCGCTTCATTGCCTCCTTGTTGTTGGTCTTTACCTCTTTCGTAAGTTTGAGCGGTGTACTGAACAGTTCTTCCAATTTGTTGTCAAAATATTCAGCACTATTCTTTACACGTTGCAAGAATTTCTCAGAGTGTAGTTCCTCGTTGGTCATTTGCCTGATTCTCAGCATCCACTTGTTGGCAATGACAATGATGTCGCGTCCCATATTATCAAGTGTTTGCTTGTGCTTATGTTCCAGTTGGGGGTAACTGTGATAAAAAAACTCCGTAAACAGTCTAACCATACTCTCCTGGTGATAGAGGATGGTGTGGAAGTCGAATAATTCAATCAACAACTGTCTGTAATATTCCTCCTTGAGCGTAGGCAACTGTTCAATACTCTTTTGGGCTTCAATCTCTTGGTGTTGGATATATGTCTCTACACGATCATCGCTGATAATGGCATGAGGGGAGATGGGCGAAGCAAGCACCATTCCGTTTAATGACCTGCAACGGCTCAGTGCCACATACACTTGACCTGGTGCAAAAGACAGGTGAGCTTCGATGATAGCATGATTAAAGGTAAGTCCTTGACTCTTGTGAATGGTGATAGCCCAAGCCAAACGGAGCGGATATTGGCGGAAGACTCCTTGCACCTCGCTTTCAATCTCCCGTGTCACCTCATTGAGTTTATAGTGGGTGTTCTCCCATTCCAGTGGTACCACCTCGATGTCTTCATAGTCGTCCTGACAACGTACCATGATTTTGTCTTCATCTAAATGCGTTATCCTTCCTATTCGCCCATTATAATATAAATGGTCACCTGAAGGGTCGTTCTTCACGAACATCACCTGAGCACCTTCCTTCAATTCAAGTGTTTCTTGAGTGGGGTAGGAGAGTTCGGGAAACGTTCCCTCTATCTCTGCCTTGAAAAAGAATGATTGAGAAGGCAACTTCCTGAGTTCTGAGTCATTGTATGAATTGGCAAGGTTGTTGTGCGTGGTCAGTCGGATATATCCGTCGTCAGGCTTGGGTACAAACGTAGGTTGGTACCTGCTATTGAGCAAAGTGAGCGTTTGTGTGGTGGGATTACCCTCTCTGATTTGGTTCAGGATGTCCAAGAATACCTTGTCTTGCTGTCTATATACTTTATTGAGCTGTATTGTCACATATTCCACGTGCGACAGAGCTTTAGAACCAAAGAAATAAGGAGTATTATAATAAGGTGCAAGGATTTTCTCGTCTTCAGGAGTGACGACGGGAGTCAATTGCCCTAAGTCGCCAATCATCAGTAATTGCACTCCACCGAATGGGAGGTATCTGTCTCTGAAACGGCGTAATACGGAATCAATAGCATCTAAAAGGTCAGCACGAACCATTGAAATCTCGTCGATGACCAGAAGGTCGAGCGAGGCAATAATCTTCCTCTTGTCACGTCCAAAGTCAAACTTACTCTTGATTTGTGCATCAGGAACGAATGGTGAGAATGGGAGTTGGAAAAATGAGTGAATGGTTACTCCGCCGGCGTTGATGGCTGCCACACCTGTGGGAGCAACCACGATGGCTCTCTTTTTCGATTTCTCCATCACGGTTTTGAGAAAGGTGGTTTTTCCTGTTCCAGCCTTTCCCGTAAGGAAGATGCTCCTCCCCGTATTCTCAACGAAATCCCATGCTTGTCTAAGTTCTGTATTCTTTTCCATTGTCATATTTTTCGTTTTTCATAGCATGATGAGATAAGGACATGCAAAATTAATTGATTTTTTTCGTCAATCCAATCTTTTTCCTAAAAAGTTTGCCTTTGGTATTGATATCAAACAGAAAATGTCATAAGATAAATTTTTGTTTTTGTGTAAATATTTGTACATTAATATAAAATGATTAATTTTGCAAGCGAAATAATCATTAGTTAATAGAAGAATATGAAAAAGTTTAAGGTATGGATGGTTGTTGTCATCCTTCTTTGTGGAAGTTCCAGTGTCCAGGCTCAAAATGTAGATTATGAAACTAAACATGACATTGCTGTCAGTTATGGTGGTGCTCCCATTACTATATGGGCAAAAATTGGACAGGCGATAGGTGATGCCTTAGTAGGCAAGTCAACTTCTCACACGAAGTATGAGAATACGTCATGGTTTGGCTCCCTTTCAGCTGAATATTTCTATCATTTAGATCCCGCTTTCTCAATAGGTGGTATTGCATGTTTTTCTCAGGATAATGATGACTTTTTGAAAGATAATGTGAAGGCTGGTGATCGTACGACTCGTTTTATTACGGTAATGCCTGCTCTGAAATGGGATTATTTGCGTCGCAATTATTTTGGTATGTATATGAAATTAGGTGTTGGTTATACATTTTACAACTGCAAGGAAACATATCACGATACGGAAACTAACAGTGACAAGAAGTATAACAACAATGATGGCCTTTTTAATTGGCAGATTTCTCTTCTCGGAGTGGAGGCAGGTCCCAAGCATATACGAGGTTTCTTCGAGTTGGGATTCGGTGAACAAGGTATTGCTCTCTTAGGTTTGCGCTGTAAGTTCTAATCAGTTAGCATGATATGATGATGAAATATGGGGTTGGCTTTTTGCCAGCCCTTTTTCGTGTGTGAATAAAAATAGTGTGCTTTGCAAGTTAATGTGTGTTAATGACTTGATGTTTTCAATAATAATGCATACTTTTATAGTACATTTTGAACATAAACAACTATGAAGATTCTTTTGATAGGCGGTACTGGTACGATCAGCAGTGCCATTACACGGAAATTGGCAGAAAATGACCATGAGGTTTGGTTGATTAATAGAGGAAACAGACAAGATGATGTTCCCGATGGAGTGCATGTTATTGTAGCCGACATGAATAATGAGGCTGATGTGGCAAACAAGATTGCTGACATGCAGTTTGATGCTGTATGTGATTTCATCGCTTTTGTTCCCGAACAGGTGAGACGTGACTATCGGCTGTTCGCTGGTCGTACCCGACAATACGTGTATATTAGTTCTGCATCGGCTTATCACAAACCCGTGAGAAATCATATTATCAATGAAGGTACCACGCTGGCTAATCCTTATTGGCAGTATTCAAGGGATAAGATTGCTTGTGAGGAATTGCTGATGAGCTTCTATCGTGAAAAATTGTTCCCCGTAACCATTGTTCGCCCCAGTCATACATATTGTGAACGAAGTGTTCCAACGGGTCTTCATGGTACGAAAGGTAGTTGGCAAGTGTTGAAACGTATGATGGAAGGAAAGCCTGTCTTGGTACATGGCGATGGCAGTTCTCTTTGGACAATGACGTGGAACGAGGATTTTGCAGAGGGATTTGTTGGTTTGTTAGGTAATCCGTATGCCATTGGTGAGGCTTTCCAGATTATGTCTGACGAATCTCTTACGTGGAATCAGATATATGCCATTATTGCCAAGGTGCTGGGTGTAGAATACAAACCTTATTTCGTATCTTCATCATTCCTTGCAGCAGTGGCTCCCAAGGAGTTTGAGGTAGAGGGAAACCTCATGGGTGACAAGGCTGCGTCCGTGGTGTTTGATTGTACGAAGATTAAGCGAACGGTTCCCGGCTTCCTTGCAAAGACATCTTTTGAACATGGAGTAAGAAAGTGTATCGCATATATGAAGAGTCATCCTGAATGTCAACAGGATGACCCAGAGTTTGATCATTGGTGCGATCATGTGATAGATGTGTTAGAATCTGCTAAGCGCAACTTCTAATCATTTCTTTCTTTTCAATAAGAGTCAAATCATTTGGCTCTTTTTTTTGTTTATAATGCTGCCTTCAGCCCACGTATCACAGCTGAGGTGAAGCCTGCGTGTTCCATCTCGTTCAATCCGCGAATTGTCACGCCCCCAGGAGTGGTCACCTTGTCGATGGCAGCCTCTGGATGTTCACCTGTAGCTTGCAGTAGTTCCACGGCACCTTTTACGGTTTGCAGCACAATCTTTTCAGAGTCTTTAGCCTTGAATCCCAGTTCTACACCTCCTTCTACGGCAGCACGTACGTATCTCATGGCGTATGCAATGCCGCAAGAGGCGAGGGTAGTACCGGCGGCTAACAATCGCTCTTCCGTAATGATGCTGTCGCCCATCTGGTCGAAGAGTTCCTTGACGGTCGCTGTCTGTATGGTCGTGGTACCTACAGGAACGATGAATGTCATGGATTGTTTCTCGGCAATGGCAATGTTAGGAATGACGAGATAGAATGGCAGAGTACCGTCTTCTCCTTTTTCCATCCATGTAATCATTTGTTCTGATTTAATGCCAGCTGCAACGAGTACGAGTTGCTGACGATTGTAATCCAATGACTCTTTGATGTCTTTCAATACGTTTTCCACGAGCCAAGGTTTCACTACTACCATGACGATGTCACCGCTTTCGGCTGCAATGTGATTGTTGGTCGTAACACTCACGCCTTTCTCTGCAAAATGGTCGAGTATCGGTGTGTAAGGGTCAGCCACGGTGATGTCGGCTGGTTGATATGTTTCTGTTTTGAGCAGTCCTTCTACAATGGCACCACCCATTGCACCCGCTCCAATCACTGAAATCTTCATATTTCTATTCTATTTTAATATTAATGTTATAGTTCATCTCTCTCCTACAACTTCAATGTCCTTTTAAATTTTTCTATAAAAGAGTCTGCCTCTTGTTGGTTGATGCACAGTGGTGGAAGCAGACGCAAGGTATTGGTTCCTGTACATCCCGTGAAGCAATGTTCGTTGTAAATCAATTGTTGGCGAACATCTTTCTGTGGAATGTCTAAGTCAATGCCAATAATCAATCCTCTTCCACGTACGTCGGTGATATGACTGTTAGGCTCTTCCTTCAGTTCATTGAGCTTTTCCATGAGATAGTTACCTATCTTTTCGGCGTTCTCAATCAACTTTTCTTCTTCCATCACGTCGAGAACAGCCAACGCTGCTGCACATGCCAAGTGATTGCCACCGAACGTTGTGCCTAATTGTCCATAGACAGGCTTGAATTCTGGTGAAATCAGAACGGCTCCCATGGGGAATCCATTGCCAATACCTTTCGCTACGGAAATCAAGTCGGGCTTAATTCCTAACCACTGATGGGCGAAGAATTTTCCGCTTCGTCCATAACCGCATTGTATCTCGTCGCAAATCAATACCGTTCCGTATTTCTTGCAGGCAGCTTGCAGACCTTGTGCAAATTCTGGCGTAGCCAACCGTATGCCGCCTACACCTTGAATACATTCGATAATCACGGCGCAAACGTCACCTTTTGCTAATTCTTTCTCCCAGGCATCCAAGTCGTTCAGCGGCAGATATGTCACATGTTGATTGTCGTTGATGGGTGCGATAATCTTGGGATTGTTGGTTACCTCTACTGCCAACGAGGTGCGACCGTGGAAGGCTTTTTCTGCTGAAAGCACACGTGTGCGTCCGTTATAGAATGATGCCAACTTGAGACAGTTCTCGTTGGCTTCCGCACCACTGTTGATGAGAAACAGTTGATAGTCGTCATATCCTGAGATATATCCCAATCGCTCTGCCAATCGGATTTGCAGGGAGTTGATGACGGAATTGCTGTAGAATCCCAATTTGCTCAATTGGTTTCCTACCTGTTCGATATAATGCGGGTGTGAGTGGCCGATGCTGATTACAGCATGTCCTCCGTAGAGGTCGAGGTATTCGTTGCCTTTGTCGTCCCATACGTGGCAACCTTCACCTTTTACGATATTTACGTTGAATAATGGATATACGTCGAATAATTTCATTTGTTGTTTGTGATATTTGTTAAATCAGAATGCACTTGGTTTCAACTTGAGCCCTGCGGTTTCATCGATGCCAAACATGATGTTCATGTTTTGTAGGGCTTGTCCTACAGCTCCTTTCAGCAGATTGTCAATACAACTTGTCACGAGTATCTTGTTGTCAAACACATCTACGTGAACAAGACACTTGTTGGTATTCACCACTTGCTTCAAGTCGATGGCCTTATCCACGTAGTGGGTAAACGCCGCATCTTTGTAAAAGTCCTTGTATGTTGCAATGACATCGCATCCATCCACCCCCTCTGTCTTAATGACGCTGGTGGCAAAGATCCCTCGGGCAAAGTCTCCACGATAGGGGATAAAGTCGATGGCTGCATCTAAGTATCCTTGTACTTGTTGTAGGCTTTGCCTGATTTCCGGCACATGCTGATGTTTGAATGCTTTGTATATGCTCATGTTGCCCATTCGCCACGAGAAGTGGGTGGTGGCACTGGGTTTTTGTCCGGCACCAGTAGAGCCAGTGATGGCATTCACTGCCACGTCATCGTTGATGAGTTTCATGCTCGCTGCGGGAAGAAGTCCCAACTGGATACATGTTGCAAAACAACCTGGATTGGCTATATGTGATGCTTGGGCTATCTGTTGCTTGTTGATTTCGGGTAATCCATAAACATAATCATGACATTCGGGAGTGGGATGTGTCAAGAATGTTCCTTCACAAGGGTGTGGAGAATGGAGTCTGAAATCTTGTGCCAAGTCGATAATCTTCACGTGGCTGGGCACGTTATGCTCACGGAGGAATGCCTCACTCTTGCCGTGTCCGAAACAGAAAAACAATACGTCCACCTCATCAAATGGCATTTGGTCGGTGAAACGTAGTTCTGTCTCACCATATAATCCCTCGTGAATGTCAGTGATGAGATTGCCGGCATTGCTCTCACTGTTTACGAATACTATTTGGGCGCAGGGATGATTGAGCAGCAGGCGAATAAGTTCGCCTGCCGTATAACCTGCACCACCAAGAATACCTATCTTAATCATATAATAATAATGTGTTATGCCTTTGGCGGTATCACTATCCAAAGCAGAAGATAGAGCAGTACGCCTGAGAATGCGGTGCAAAGGGTTAACAACGCATATCCGATGCGGAATATTGTAGGATCAATGTCCAAATACTCTGCTATTCCTGAACATACGCCACCAATGAGGCGGTCGTTAGAGCGATAAATTTTTCTTCCTGTTGCCATGATTTCTTGCAATTTTGGTTTTACTTACAATCATTTGACGTGATTCGGAACGTAAAAGTTGCAAACCTCTCACTTCTCACCCCTCACTTCTCACCTCTCACCCCTCACTTCTCACCTCTTGCTTCTTGCTTCCTGCTTCTTGCATCTTGCTTCTTAGTCCTCACCTCTTTTCCTCTTTGTGTATTCCGTAGTAAACACGCAGTGGCGTACTCGAAACCTTGATGAATCCCTTGGCTTCATCGGCGGTCCATCCCGTTTGTGTCTCACCGTATTCTCCCAACTTCGATTTCGTCAAATCGTCATCAGAGTCTATTCCTACGGTCTCAAATCCGTAAGGACGGAGTTTCAAGATTGCGGTTCCGTTCACGTTACGTTGCGAGCTGGTCAACATGGCTTCCATGTCTGGCATCACGGGTTCCAGATACTGGCTCTCATGCAAGAACATACCGTACCAGTTGGCTATCTGGTCCTTCCAGTATTGTTGCCATTTGCTGAGTGTGGATTTCTCCAATAGTCGGTGTGCCTCGATAATCAACTTAGGTGCAGCTGCCTCAAAACCTACGCGACCCTTGATGCCGATGATGGTATCACCAACGTTACAGTCACGGCCGATGGCATACGATGCGCCAATCTCCTCAATCTTTTGGATGGCTTTCACCTTATCGTCAAACGCCTCGCCATTGACGGCTGCTATCTCACCTTTCTTGAATGTTATCTTGAGCGTGGCTTCTGGTTCCTCAGCCGTTACGTGCTTGAGATATGCTTCTTCGGGGAGTCCTTGTGTGGGGTCGAGCAATTCGCCTCCGCAGATACTGGTTCCCCAGATACCTACATTGTATGAATACTTCAACTTGGTGAAATCGGCAAAAAATCCATGCTCGTTCAGGTAATCCACTTCCTCCTTACGGGTGAGCTTCTTGTCACGGGTGAGGGTGATAATCTCTACACCTGGTGCCATCACCAAAAAAGTCATGTCGAAACGAATCTGGTCATTACCTGCTCCCGTAGAACCATGAGCGATGGCATCTGCGCCAATCTCCTTGGCATAGCGAGCAATGGCAATGGCTTGGAAAATGCGCTCACTGCTGACGGAGATAGGGTAGCAGTTGTTACGAAGCACATTGCCGAATATCATGTATTTCAATGACTTCTCGTAATACTCTTGTGTCACGTCTAACGTCACGTATTTCACTGCGCCCAACTTATAGGCGTTTTCCTCGTTTTTCTTCAACTGTTCCTCGCTGAATCCACCCGTGTTGGCACATGCGGCATATACCTCATAACCATCGTTCTTGAGCTTCATCACTGTATATGAGGTGTCAAGACCTCCCGAAAATGCAACTACTACTTTTTTCATTTTTTGTCTATTGATTTGATTCTTTCTATTACTTCTTGTGGCAACTTCGCTGGCAGATGGTCTGCTGGATCGAAGAGCATGGCTGTACAGATGCAATACTTGCGGTTGGTGCGATGAAGCACGTCTTTGTTGATACATCCCTCGCATCCACGCCAAAACGCCTCGTCATCGGTCAGGTCACCGAAGGTTACGGGCTTATAGCCCAACTGTGAGTTCATGGTCATCACCGCAGCACCACTCGTCAGACTGAATATCTTGGCGTGAGGCCAGCGGATTCGTGCCAGCGTGAACGTCATGTTCTTGATCTTCTTGGAAATGCCCATCCCCCTGAAGTCGGGATGAACAATCAATCCCGACGTGGTTACATACGACTTGTTTCCCCACGTCTCGATGTAGCTAAACCCTGCAAACTTGTCGCCTTGCAATGCGATGACGGCTTTTGCCTCTCGCATCTTCGTAGCTAAATATTCATGAGTACGTTTGGCTATACCCGTGCCACGCACCTTCGCAGCATCTTCTATCGTCTTGAGTATGGTATCTACATATATCTCATGTGATGGGTCTGCCACCATTACTTTTATCTCTTCCATCGTCAATATTTCTATTATAATTTTTGTTTTCTTGTTTATTCAAGTTCAGTCATCTCATTTCCTCAAGCAGTAAGTCATTTGTCTTAACTCCTTAACTCCTGAACCCTCCTTATTTCTCTCCTCCTTTTTCCTTCACCACGGGAATAATCTCTCCCAATGCAGAGATGATTTGGTTAGGATGGGTGCCGTCTTTAATAACGATGAAGATGGTGTCGTCGCCGGCTATTGTTCCTAATATCTCTGGAATGTCGGTGCTGTCGATGTTGTATGCGATGGCACTGGCATATCCGGGACGAGTCTTCATCACGCCCATGTTACCGGAGAAGTTCAACGAGATATATCCAGGAGTCTCCAACATGTCCTTGGCGGTGGTGTGCTTATGCACACGCTTATACATGGTCTCGTTGGGCAACACATACACGTACTTTCCGTTCATGCTCGCTGCTTTTGCCACTTTCAGTTGCTTGAGATCTCTGCTCAATGTGGCTTGAGTCAATGTAAATCCTTCCTGTTTCAATGCTTGCAACACCTCTTCCTGACTGCCTAATTCCTTGCTCGAAATAAGCATCTTGAGAGTTTCTATACGGCTGTTCTTTTCTTTCATTCTGAATATTTATTCGGTTTTGGGCTGCAAATATACCATATTTTATGCATATTGCAAAATATTTTTGCATAAAAATGATATAATAAGTGTAACTTTCCCAATTCTTATTCCATCCTATGAAGTATTATATATAAATAAGGTGTAGCTTGTTTTATTATGAATATTTTTCATAATATCTTTGTTGTTTGCCAAATAATTCTTATATAGCAGTTGGCATAAGTCCCGAAGGGACAAAAGAACACAGGGAGGGGTGAAACCCCTTCAAAGATAGCATTTTAAGTCAAACCCCGACGGGGTGACAGAACCGATTGCGCAAAGCTGTTCTGTCGTGCCTTCAGCACTCTTTAAACACAAATGTTCATGTTTGCAGGGGTTGCGCCCTTCGGGCTTCACCGCCTGCCTGTCATCTATCGTGCCTTCTTTAACTTTGCAGCCTTAAATAAGAGTCTTTAGCGAACTCTTAAAATTATTAACGTTTAAAAAACTCAATAACATGGAAAGATAGACCAGTTATTCCTTACCTTTGTTGTAGAAAGGAAGGATTGACTGCCGGAGGTCACCCTAATCGTACCTGAAAGCCATGAGCTTATGTGCCGTTGCAGGCCCTCCGGATTTCCAGCTGCAAATGCCAAATAGGAAGGTAGGCTCGGAGCCTAATTAAAGTAATAGTCACAGACAGCTTTCCTTCAGTCAATCGCTTCCTGTAATTAAAAACGGTACAAAGATATGAAAAGAATCGTTATCGGCATCGACATTTCCAAAGAAAAAATCGATGCAAGCGCAATTGACATGCAAAACGCCCACCTTGGCGTCCAGAAACTGGGCTATCAGTCGTTCGAGAACCGTCCGATGGGGTTCCGTCGCATGCTGGTCTGGGCACGGCACCTGATCAAGGGCGTCACTCTTGACGAAGTCCTGTTCTGCTGCGAGACCACGGGCGGATACGACCGATGCCTGTGCGACTACATCTATGCCAAGGACCTTGACATCTGGCGTGAGAGCGCGCTGCAGATCAAGCGCAGCATGGGCGTTCGTAAGGGGAAGGACGACAAGGCGGACTCGCTGATGATTGCCGAGTATGCCATGCGGCACATGGACAAGGCCGTCATCTACCAGACGCCCAGCAGCACCATCCGCGAGTTGAAGGCGTTGCTGCAATACCGGCACAAGCTGGTGCAGGAGAAGACGGAAAAGAAGGTACGCATGTCGCACCTGGAGGACACGGCGGCCAAGAGCAAGTCCATGAGCTTCATCCTGCGCGATGCCCGCAAGAGCATCAAGGCGCTTGAAAAGAGCATCAAGCTGTGCGAACAGCAGATACTCGAACTGATCAAGGGTGACGAGGAACTCTATAGCAGCTACAGGCACATCGTATCCGTCAACGGGATTGGAATCGTCAATGCCACGGCGCTCATCGCCTACAGCAACAACTTCAAGGGGATTACCACGGCAAACAGGATGGCCTCCTACTACGGCATAGCAGCCTTCAGGGACACATCCGGGAGCAGCGTGGACAAGAAGGCATACGTCAAATGCTATTCCAACTCCCTACTCAAGGCCTACCTCACACAGGCGGCTGAATGGACAATCAGGGAAAATGGCATATACCACGACTACTACCTCAGACTGAAAGAAAAAGGAAAGCCATACGGCATCATCATCAACAATGCCAGAAACAAACTCATACACCTCGTTTTCTCTCTCGTCCAAAATGACATGGATTATGAACATGACCATGAGGCCATCAGGACGCAGAGGATCGGAAATGGCTATACAACAACACCATTAAAGAATATTAACTAAATTTGTTTGCAGAAAATCATAGGAAGCGGCACTGCCTGTGCCAACTGTTATATCATTGCCAATATTTTAGCAAATGACATACGTCTTGATAATATAATCGCCTCCTGCTTCTTGTTTCTTACTTGCTTCACAATCAAAAAGACTAATCTCTCACTTCTCACCTCTCACCCCTAAATTTCCCCCAATTCCTGAAAATTGTGGTGTTTTTATAAACAATTATCTTTTATAAATAAATAATAAAAATGATTGTAAATTAAAAAAAATGATGTATATTTGCAAACTAACAATTTCAAACTTATTTATGACAAGGATTATTAATATCTCGCTCAATGTCCCTGAGTCATATCAGATTGAGGAACTTACACGCTTACTCACAGAATATGGTGAGCAACTTATTGCTCATAATACTGCGGCAAGCACTATTCATAAACACCGTCCAAGTATGGATTTTCTAAATAAATTCACTCTACCCAGTAAAATAACGGAAAAACAACTTGTCAATGAATATTTAGAAGAGAAATACAATCTATGAAGTTATTCCTTGATACTAATATTTTTGTTGAGTTTATGGCAAGGCGTCAACAATATGCTCCCGTATGCCAAATCATCGATGCAATTTCTAACGGAGAACATACAGCTTGTATTTCATTGGGAAGTGCATATACGTTAACTTATCTTTTTGAACTTGGCCTTAAAAAACAAGGATGCCATCGTCCTGAATTAACTCAACGAATTAGGTGTTTACTTGCGGATGTGTTGAATTTGGCAACGGTAGTTCAATTATCTCATGCTGGGGTCGAGATTGCCGCATTTGATGAAGCTTTTACAGATATAGAAGATAGTTTACAATATCATTGCGCTTTGGAGAATCGTTGTGCGGTATTAATAACCATAAACGAGCGTGATTTTAAAAATGTCGAACAATCGAGATTGGAAATCCTCACGCCTATGGGATTTGTTGAAAAATATATGAAAAAGTGAAATCCTTGTCCCTCTCTCAATAAGACTAATCTCCTGCTTCTTGCTTCTTGCTTGCTTACTTACCAATCAATAATACTAATCTCTTACCTCTTACCTCTTACCTCTCACCTCTAATTTTCCCCCAATTCCTAAAAATAAATTAGGTGTAGCTTGTTTGTTATGAATATTTTTCATAATGTCTTTGTTGTTTGCCAAATAATTCTTATTTTTGCAGAAATAAGATTGAGATATGGGAAAGGATGAATGTATCAAAATACTGAAGACGTATATGAGCATACTTAAAGAAAAGTATGGTATAACATCAATGTCTCTTTTTGGTTCAATTGCCAGAAATGAACAAACGGATAGTAGTGATATAGATTTGTTTGTGGACACGAAAACGCCCAATCCGTTTATTCTGATGGATGCAAAAGAGTTTCTTGAAAATGCCACTGGCTCATCAGTTGACATTGTTCGCAATCATCAGAATTTGAATCCACGTCTAAGGAAACGAATTTTAAAAGATGGTATCTTTATCTTCTGAGAGACAAAGCATTGCCTTGGATATCCTTGAGGATATCTTGTCTGCAATAGAAAAACTTGAGGATCGAACAAAGGATATTCACTCCATTGATGATTTCCTTAGTTCTTCATCAGGTATGGTTTTATTGGATGCTACCTGTATGCTGCTAATTGCTATTGGTGAGAGTTTGAAAAATCTGGATAAGGTAACCAATGGCTTACTTTTGCCCACTTATCCTTCTATACCATGGAGAAATGTTAAGGGGCTACGTGACATTATTGCTCACCACTATTTCGATGTAGATGCAGCACAGATTTTATGGATTATAAAGAATGAGATATCACCTTTAAAAGAAGCTATTCGATTTTTTCTTAAACAATTAAGTACATAATTTTAATTGCAATAATATAACAGTTGGCATAAGTCCCGAAGGGACAAAAGAACATAGGGAGGGGTGAAACCCCTTCAAAGATAGCATTTTAAGTCAAACCCCGACGGGGTGACAGAACCGATTGCGCAAAGCTGTTCTGTCGTGCCTTCAGCACTCTTTAAACACAAATGTTCATGTTTGCAGGGGTTACGCCCTTCGGTCTTCACCGCCTGCCTGTCATCTATCGTGCCTTCGGCACTGCCTGTGCCAACTGTTATATCATTGCCAATGTTTAGTAAATGACATACGTCTTGATAAAATAATCGCTTCCTGCTTCTTGCTTCTTACTTGCTTCACAATCAAAAAGACTAATCTCTCACCCCTCACTTCTCACCTCTCACCTCTAATCTTTCCCCCAATTCCTGAAAAAATATTCGTAAAATAAAAAAAATAGTCAAAAAATTTTTTTGAATCAAAAAATATATATACTTTTGCATGACTATATCCGATTAACACTAAGAGGATAATTGACTTAAATTTCAAAATATTTGTATCACTTAAATTTCATAAGCAATGAAAAAATTATTACTGTTTGTAATTGCTTTCACATGCGTCTCGATAGGGGCGCGGGCTGAAGGAGAAGCAGATGGCTATTTGTTTGGTACCGACACATGGCGGAGTTATACCGATAACGAATCTGCTGTGACTATTCAATTAACAAAATCTGGTGTGTTAGCTGCTGCTATTAATGAAATCAATAATGGAGCAGCTATAAACGGAAAACCCTTAAAGGATTGTGACATTGTTTACATCTCTGGTGAATCGATTGGCGATGCTGACTTGGCAGCTCTTTCTGATCTGAATTATCAGACCATCGTGTTGGAGGATGTTACTTGGGCTGCTACAAGCAAGTCATTTTCTAATGTAAACGTCAAGTACCTTGTTCTTCCTAAAGGATGGACAAAATCGGAAGTAAATGCAATTGGATTAACATTGTCTTCAAGTGAGAATTTTGCCTCTTGCGTGAGCTCTGATGACTTTTCAGAGAATGTATGTTATGATGGGGATATAAGTGTAAAGAATGGGCATAGCGTAACGGCATACGTGCATAAAGGCAATACCCTTGAAACCACTATTCATCATACATATTTAGACAACAAACCATCTTTATTAGGAATTTCTCAATATAGTGGTAAACATTCAAATATCTTTGAGGTAACTATTTCAGGTTATCCTGTTGCAAGAGATATATTTTCTGCTGAGTTAGACTATACTAAAGATGGACATATTGTATTCAACGAACCTGCTGACGAAACAAAGTATGGTCCTGATGATTATAATATAGGAATAAGTGGAAATGTAAGAGTTGCAGTAGGCGATGGTATAAAGGAGTATGGAGCTCTGCAAAATACAGAGGTGGTACATCTCGACTTATCTGATGCTGTTATTGAGCCCCAATGGATTGATGACCTCAATTTAAGTATTTCTGGTTTAATTGGAAGGAACACAAAGCGTGTTGACATTCCTATCAATCCTATTGTAGATACTTTACCAGCTGATTTCTTGAATGCCGATGCCCCTTATATTACGCAGATATATATTCCTGGAAACATTAAGTATATCAAGGCGCGTGCTTTCCAACACATCCATTTATATCATGTGTGGACTTCTCCAATTGATGGTACAATTACCGATAATGGTGTAGTGACGGGATTTGATGAAAATGATAATGAAATCAGAAAGTATGGCTATTTGCCTTATAACGCTTGTGACATCTTATACGGATCTATCACTCTTCCACGATACTTGGAACTGATTGAGAGTGGTGCTTTCCAAAGTGCAACGGAGATCAAGGATGTTTATTCATTGAATCCTGAAGCTCCAGATTGTCATGTTGATGCCTTCAATACTCTTGAATATGTAGCTAATGACCACTACAATTCTTCGTCTATTACGAACGAAGGTATTATCACACGTGATGCCTATAGAAATGGTGGCACTTGGAAATGGATGACCATTTTACATTATCCTCGTGAGACTGTCGCACCAGACATTCAGAGATATACCGATCCTACTCGCAGATACTCTATCGCATCAGGTGACAAGGATGGTAATGGTGCTACGATTTATTATCCTAACCAATCTGAGTATTGTCGTTCATATCTGCAGGCAACCACTGGCTTGTTGTGGAATGCATGGGATACTACCCGTGAAGATTATAATAATGGATTCGGAAATACCACCATTGAGTCAGATCTTTCTAAAACTGTAGGTTATACCGATGAACGTCAGGATGCGGCTAATGCTGCATACGAGGCTAATCAATTAGGTCTTGACACCAAGAAACTGACATCATTCTATGACGTTACTGAAGGTGGAAAGGTTAGTCAACCCAATGGTCTTGTTCCTTATTCTACCGTTTACTGGGATGAAGCATCTTATTCACTGAATACAGAGGGTAGAGGTGTACCTCTGTATCCTGCAGCTAAATATTCAGAAGAGTATTTCAAATATGAGCCAGTTTCTGACCCATCTACATTTACTGGTACAATGTATGAAAAGGTTGGTGATGACTATGTGGAAGTAGCTGGTGACATCGAAGAGGGTAAGACTTACTACAGCCGTGTACAAACTCAGGCGATCAACGAAGATGGTACTTTGAAATATGAAGCTTGCACCGATGGTACATTTGTTGAAGATACACGCTACGATGAAGACAATAATGGTATCTATGTAGAGAACTATATTGTGGCTTCTGATGGTAACCTTGTACAAGACAGTGAAATTGAACCAAAGAGTGATGGAAATCTTGTAAAAGACATGCAGGAAAATGCAAGTGGTACCTTAGTGAAAGATTATGAATGGACTGAGGCTACTGATGGTGTGTACTATCATCCGTTAATTAAGGAGACAGAAAAGGACCAAACAAATCCTTCTCAATATTATTATTATGAACCTTCTAATACTTATGTTGAAGATCCCAATGGAGAATATATTGATGCTAATGAATTTGATCCATATCAATCAGCATATTATGCAACAATTTCAACCCTTAAAGGTTGGGGATGGACAGATGAGAAAATAGCTTCATATACACATTATAGTCCAGCAGGTGGCACATGGAAACAAGTGACGACAACTACTGAAATGTATCAACATGATGTATATAAAATTAGCTCCGATTATAAGGTTTGGACAGAAAGTGCAAATGATTATGAAAGCACAATCAATTCAACACGCTACAATAAGACGGTATTATCACCTGTAGTATATCGTGATTATTCAGAGGCTACAGATTATACTTTGGATGCTTCTGGAAATAAAGTAACCGATACTCGTTATACTGAAAATGGTTACAAAGCATACGATGCTGCTACTGATGATGGCTCTCAGCGTTATGGTGAAGTGTTGCAAGGTACATTCCATGCCTATAATGAAACGACCGATGCTGGTAAGACACGTTATAACAAGGGAGAAGGTTATAGAGAAGCTGTAGATAATGAGTCTGACAATGCTCTGCAACACTACTCTTATGTAACATATTACCGTGAAGTTGCTGAAGGCGAGACTGGCACATATTGCCCAGTGATGGTAGATGCTGTGTTCCGTGATTTGTTGAAGAAGAACGATTATCGTGGATGGCATCAATTTGTGATGGCAGCAAATGCAACCAACTCAGATGTTCCATTTGAACCTTTGAAGTCATTTATTACCGATAATGACTGGTGGACCATTTGTGTACCTTACGATTTGACGTACAGTGATATGGTATATCTTTTCGGGGATAAGAAGAACAACAAGATTCCTTATCTGAGTAAATTGGTTTATGTGGTTCGTGATGTAGCGAATAGACATGTAACTCTGATGTTCAGCAAAAACTTGATGGTTTACAAGGAGCAATTCTTGGAAGCTAATGGTGAAGTAACAAACCATGAGCAATTCCCTGATGCAGATGGTAATATTTATGGTAGGGTTCATGGATATATTGATGAGACGGATAAAGGTAAGTGGTCTAGTGAAGAAATCGCTCGTGACCCTGTGATTCTTCATGCTGGAGTTCCATACATGATTAGACCTGAGATTCCTGATGGTGGCAGTCGTCAGTTTGATATTTATAGACATGATCAATTAAGTCAAGAAGCTCAGGCTGCTTTGAAGCCCAATGCAATTGTTAGCGATGGTCTATGGAAAAGATTGAATGCTGCAAAGAATTTGTCAGGAAATGAGCAAAAAGAACTTGTTTATAATGGTGAATACCAAGTGCCTGCATACGTGATTAATAATCTTACTACAGGTGGTGAAGAAACAAAGGGCAATGCGAATTCACCTATTACAATGAATGATGGCTCTACTTTCACTTATACTCCAATGAATGGTGATGATGAAACTGAACAATTCTTGTTTAACGGAAAACGTTACAAGATGGAAATCTCTGATAAGTATGATTATACATTCGTGGGTTCATTCTACTTGTCCTTGATGCCACAATATAGCTACTTCCTTGGTTGGAATAAAGCTACTAAAAAAGCTCAATTCTGGTACAATAAAGTGAATGACATTCGCAACTGGACATGGAATAATGAAACTGGTATCATATGTGCTAACTGGGATTTGGAAAAGGAAATTGAAGCTGCTGATGGAGAAAAATTCCTTCCTGCTCGTTGGGTAGCAGCTGGTGGAACAGATCTTGCTGACGATGACTTCACAGTAAGTTCTTCTGCAGGAAACGTGAAGGGTTATTTGCCAATGACATTCGGCAATGGCATGAGAATTCTTGTTGGCGGACAAGATATTGAAGATGTCGTCAGTGACGATGCAGGTATTCCAGACGCTATCAATAACGTAAATGATTCAAACACAGATACCGAGTGGTATAATGTAAATGGTCAAAAGTTGAATGGAAAACCAATTAGCAACGGTGTATATATTAAGAGTGGTAAGAAGTATGTTGTAAAATAATTTTAAAAATATAAAGATGAGAAAAACATATTTGAAGCCAATAACGAAGATACATGTAATGAACTGTCGTTTGCCTCTCCTTGGTGACTCTGTTATACGTGAAGTAGGAGGTGGACCGACTGATGAGGGTGGAGTTCCTCCTGCTGTTGGAGAAGTTGGTGAAGGAACTGATCCATACGGCGGTGGCGGTCAAGGTTCTGGCGGTGGCGGTAACCGTGCCAAAGGCTTCAGTGCCTGGGACTTTTAAATGCCTTGTATTTTTATTGAGGGTGTGTCAAAATGACACACTCTCTTTTTTTTGTGAATTATCTATAGACAAATAGTCTATTTATAATGGGATGACTAAAAATGATTGCAACGCGGTTTCCGTTTGGTAATCCTGATGGATAATGACATTAATCCTCATCTAAATCTTTGAGGTCGAAATAGAGAAGACGTGTTGGTTCGTCCTCATCTTCCTCGTTGAGGGGAACAAAACCGTTCTTATAATAGAAAGGAATCGCAGCTGTGTAAGCATCAACCGTGATGAAACGACAACCAGCTGTTTCGTTGGTCATAAAGTATCGTTCAACCCTTACCATCATCTTAGAAATTTGCTGTTGTCATAAAAGCTTCGTATATAGCTTGCATTTCAGCTCTCTCTTCTGGTGAAATGTGGCGACGTTCCTTCATGCGTGCCTCAAAACGGCGCGCATCCTCGCCATAAAGGATTGGTGTTTCTTTAATCGGTCTTGCCATAGTATTATCATTTTATTGTTCGTTTGCAAATTTACGAAGATTTCACCAAATAGCAAACGTTTTGTATAAAAAATCGCAATCCTCATGGAGATTTCTATGCTTGTTTCAGTGCTTACGGAACTTTTTTCAATATGGTTATAAGTTATTAATGGCTTTTGAAATGATTATCAATTATTTAGTATTTATAAAACTTGAATTAAAAAATATTATCAAACCATTTTACAAAATTGTATTCATGAATTTTTGCGAAATAGAGTTGAGAGATTGAAAAATTCGTTTCAATCTGGTCAATATTGATGTTTTTCTTGCTAACATACATAGTTACGCCCGTAACTATGTATGTTATGTCCGTAACTATATATGTTAGCACGCTAAATTAATATGTTATGAATGGTCCAAAAAGTGGCTTTTTTGCTCCTAATTGATGATTTTTCTCCCGTTTCTATAGGAGGGTGATTTGTAAGTTGTTGATTATTAGTTGTTTGTAAATTCCTCCGTTTTTTCATTTTTTCGTACTGAATATCGATTGGATACGAAAAATGCTCGTAAATTGACATGTAAATTCAGAAATATCATGACAGTTTAGGGGATGGAGTGGAGAAAGAGGGGTGAGGGGGATTTAGAGAAGTAGAGGTGAGAGAATAGTCTAATTTGGAAGCAAGAGTGAAAGAAGTAAGATGCATGAGATTAGCCTTTGTGATTAAGGAGCAAGCTGCCGGTGGTATTCTCTCACCCCTCACCTCTCACCCCTTCTTCTCTAATACAAATCTCACCGCTTAATTCATTTTTTATGTGTCAATACAAATTATTGACATAAAACTTGTTAGTGTGATTGAATTTAGTTACTTTTGCAACGATGAACAGTTGAGTTTTCTTTAAGATATTTACAATCATTTATATATATGTTACAAATAGGACTGACACACACCAGCGTATTGAAAGTGCAGGATGCCCATACCGCCGCCGCGGTGGGATCGGGCGACATGCAGGTATTGGCAACCCCCATCATGACGGCTCTCATGGAGAATGCTGCCATGCTTGCGGTTGACCAGGAGTTGCCACCAGAACAAACTACCGTAGGAGCTTTCATCAAGAGCACTCACGTAAAGCCTTCTCCTGTGGGCGCAGAGATTATCGCTACCGCCCAACTCACCAACATCGACGGTCGTAAGTTGGATTTCCATGTCGTCGCCATGCAAATGCCTAACGATGGGGAAGAAGGCGAGCCTGTGGTGATAGGAGAGGGCGAGCACACCCGATATGTCGTGGATAAGAAGAAGTTTATGGGGAAGGTGTAGTTTTAAGAAAGTAAGAATCAAGAAAGTAAGAAGGTTAGAGGCAAGAATCAAGAAAGTAAGAAGCAAGAGATATGCTTTCTTGTATATAGACAAATCTCCTGCTTCCTGCTTCTTGCTTCTTACTTTCTAAATGATACAAATCTCTTGCTTCTTGCCTCTTGCTTCTTACTTTCTATACTCCCCTCACTTCAATCTCCACTTTTTCCTCTTTGCCGTATGCGGCAGTAATCTCGTTCATAAGAAGGGTCATGGCAGCACGAGAGTTACATAAGATGCCACGGTGCTTGTTCCACCCCACCAAGATACAGCCTTTCGTATCTTCGGGGTAGTTGCCACAGTGGATGCGGATGCCCTCAAAACCAGGTACTTGCCAGAGCAGGGGAAGCCATCGTCTGAATTTCCTCGACTTGGTGACATACACTTGGTATGTGCCTTCGGGAATAGCTGTCTTCCCCCAAATCTTACCTTCTTTTCTCAGGTCGCGCCATGTGGGTTCCATCGTGTCGCACAGGTACTTGCCGTTTACCATCATCTTGCCGATGGTGTAGTCGGACTTCTTCGCAATTCTTGTCACTGTAATTTTCATTTGTTTCCTTTTTTTTTGTGAAAGCAATAATATAGGTGTTGGCACAGGCAGTGCCGAAGGCACGATAGATGACAGGCAGGCGGTGAAGCCCGAAGGGTGTAACCCCTGCTAACATGAGCATTTGTGTTTAAAGAGTGCTGAAAGCACGACAGAACAGCTTTGTGGAATCGGTTCAGTCACCCCGTCGGGGTTTGACTTAAAACGCTATCATTGAAGGGGTTTCACCCCTCCCTGTGTTCTTTTGTCCCTTCGGGACTTATGCCAATTGCTATATTATTGCATTTGTTAATGAATACTTTTGCTATCGGATGCAAAAGTATGTATTACCCATGGAAAGGTTAGGAAACCTAATGTTTACCTAATGTGGAGTTGCTAATTAAGAAGCAAGAAATTAAGAAGCAAGAAGCAGGAGATTAGTCTTATTTAGAGGTGAGAGGTGAGGGGTGAGAGATTAGTCTAATTTAGAAGCAAGAATGTAAGAAGCAAGAAGCAGGAGATTAGTCTTTTCTATTTGTGTTCCTTTCAATCTTCAATTTTCAATTTTCAATTTTCAATTTTCAATTTTCAATCTTCAATCTTCAATCTTCAATCTTCAATCTAACCACGATAGTAATATTTTCTCAACGACTCTTCCATCATCCTGATAACTTCCAAGAATCCCTCTTCCTTGTCTTGCGACTTCGCCCTACTGAGCAAAGTGCTGTATTCAGACAGGTCGGTATGCAAGAATCGTCCAAATTCCTCCATCACGTCTTGTTTGTTAGTGGGTAGCAATCCGTTTTCCATCCTGAGCATCTTCATCTCGTTGAGTGCCCAGACAATCTTCGTGAAGCTGGTTTTGCAACGGTCTGCCAAATAATATTTACCATTCGTCTTCTCCTCTTTTGGGGGTGACGATATGCTATTGATGAGTTCCAATAATTCGTAGGAGGACTCGCTGAAAGGCATCTTCGAGAATGTGCGATACAGCATCAGTTCTATATCGTTGCTTAGTGCAGGGTCTTTGCATTCCAGCAGTTGATTGATGAATAGTTGCATGAAGAGTTTGTAATTCACTGATTCTTTTGGCACGGATGCCACGGCTTCCCTTTGCTCATGGAGTGGGGAATGGTTGTCTTGTATCATTCAAATAAAAATATGTGTCCACAACGTGCGGACACGGTGCAAAAGTACTTCTTTTCACTAAGTATTTACAATTCTGTTACAAAATAATTTCGTAATTATTGTTAATTTTGAGTGTGGTTTGTAAATAAATGGTAAATTGTCAAAGCAATTAATATATATAATAAAATATGTGTGTAATTTTGGAAAATAATATATCACGCTCTAAACCGGATGGAGTAATTAATTAACATTTTCAACATAAAAGCAGTTTAATATGAGTAAAACAAAACCCCTATTCAAGAAAATGTGGATGCTATTGGCATTCCTATTCTGTTCTGTGGTTTCTGCCAACGCTGTTAACATCACGTACAGCTTGACCACTCATGTGGATGGCAGAACGATGACCGCTACGGCTGACGTGGCTGCAGGTGCCGACCTCCTCAGCTCTATGCCACAAGCTTTGTGGCGTGCGTATTGTACTTATACCTTCCGCAACGAAGCAGGTGAGGTGATCACTACTGCTCCTGATAATGGAGGAACGGTGTCTGTAGATTATGAGTTTGATCCTCCTTTTATTGTATCTCAAGAAGGACAAGACCCTATTTGGCATAACCTTCGTACTTATAATTCTGGAGGTTCCAACAACTATATGTTGTATCTGAAACAAAGAAACTATCCCGGTTATGAGGGCGTATTTGGCTATAAAGTTACAGGAACGAAAACTCCCACCTATGGAAAGACAGGTATCGACCCTAATGCCGAAATGGGTATATTAGGTGACTGCCAATGGGCTTTGTATGGTGATGCGTATAATTTGAACATTAGAATTAATGATGCTTCTTACGGAGAAAATGGATGGATGCAATGGGGTAGTACTACTAGTGCTTCTAACTTGAAATTAGGTGCTAAACCAAGGATTGGTTGGCAATTATATGTTAATAAGACAACCAAGCAAAACAAGCAATACAAGTGGGTTGAGTATCCAACAATGATGTTGGGTGTACCAAACACCAATTTGTATGTAGAATTTCAAAACGTAAATTATAAGCTTCAAACCAAAGAAATTGAAGGAGAATTCCATTTCGATAACCAGAACCAGTTGGTTCGTAACCCAAGATGGGAAGGTGATACTGGAACCAAGCATGATCAATGGTGGTATGGCTTCTACGCTACACCAGTGAACACGGGACTGGATTTGAACTATAACGTAACATATAAGATTCTTCGATATGACGGTAAATGGTATCAGGACATCGTGAAGCCACAAGTTGATTCTTACGGTAATGGCAAGAAACTGTCGTTCCCAACAGAATACACACAAGATCCTGAATGTGAGTATGATTACTTCTATAAGGATGCTGATTTCACCGAGAAATATGCTGATGATTATGTGATGCCTAACACGAAGAATATCGTTGTTTACATCAAGGAGACAAAGACAGAAGTTCCTGGTGTTGAGAGAACATTTACTCAAGGCAAGTGGATGACCTTGGTATTGCCCGACTATAACCTGTTGGCACAGAACGGTATCTGGGGTAGATTCCTCGACTATGTAGCCGTAGAGTCTCACGAGAATGCAGAGGATGGCTATCACTGGAATTGTGACCTGAAGTTTGAGGAGGTTGGTCCTAATGACCTCATTCCTAACCGCCCATACCTCTTCTTGCCTGAGAAGATTGAGGGTGCTGATGACAATACTCGCAGCAAGGTGGTGAAGTTCAACTTGAATGGTACTCCTCTCACCGTTTCTCATGTTGATCCCAATGAGCCAGACGCGACAATCAGCATGTATGGAACATACGAGGACTTCGAGCTTGTTCCATGTGAGCCACAGGAGCCAAAGGGATACAAGTACATCTACTTCTACTTCGGTAATCCAGCAGAGGGTGAATACAACTTCTACACCGTAGAAAAGAATGTAACCATCGCTCCAACAATCTGCTACTTTGATATTAAGGCAACGAAGAATGCTCAAAATGCTCCTACGATTGGTGGATTTGGTGCTAAGTTCTCTTTCTTCGAGGGTACGAATGCCATCAATAACATCGAGGGTGTGAAGACAGGTGCAGATAAGGTTTACAACCTGAACGGTCAGCAGGTACAAGGCAACTTGCAGAAGGGCATCTACATCGTGAACGGCAAGAAAGTATTAGTGAAATAAAAAAGGAGGAATGAATATATGAAAAGAAGTTATGTAGTTCCACGCACCACTTCAGTTGAGGTGGTAACAGAGAATGGTTTCGCCGTATGGCTCTCAAAGGTGACGGGTACTGGCACGTTCAACGACGGCAGCACCGCCATCAACATTGGCAGTGGCGGTTCAAATGCCGGTGATGCTCCTGCTCCCACAGCAAAGGGCGGATTCTGGGATGTATAATCAAAAGACATCTGATAAATCAAGGGGGAATCGGAAGAAATTTTGGTTCCCCTTTTTCTCTAAAATCCTCCATCTCTAAAACATATCTCTCACCTCTCACCCCTCACCTCTTTTTCTCTAAAATCCCTCCCTCCCTTCAATGAATGTTAATCGAGGTTTTGTTATGTGAAAAAATGATAAAATGTATCTGTTAGTTATACATTAATGTAAATGAATCATTAAATTTGTATCAAAAAATAACACATAAAAAACAATTAACATTATTAATCATCAAATCAGTTTTAGTATGAATAAAACAAAACCCCTATTCAAGAAGATGTGGATGCTATTGGCATTCCTATTCTGTTCTGTGGTTTCTGCCAACGCTGCTACCATCACGTACAGCTTGACCACACATGTGGATGGCAGAACGATGACCGCTACAGCTAGAAACCTTCGAGCTGGTGCCTCTCTCGAAAACGGTATGCCACAAGCTTTGTGGCGTGGCTACACCACGTACAAATATTACAGTGATGCAGCCTTGACACAGGAGATTACGACAGTCCCCTCTTCTGATGCTACTGTGTATGTTGACTATGAGTTTAATCCTCCCTTTAAAATGTCCACTGCCAATGAGACGAATTGGAATTATATTACCAATAATGCAGCAGGACAGGGTGTGCAATATCTGTATTTCTCAGAAAATGACTTGAATGCAAGAGAACCTTTTAGCACGATGGCTCCTAACAGGAATGGAGAATTGGAAATTGTTAAAAGACCTGGCGACGTTAATTCAAAAGGACTCCACGCATTAGAGAATGCTCACTGGGCATTATACGGTGACGCATACAGTTTGAATCTTAAATTCAACGATGTGAGAAATGTTGCAACTAACGAATTCATGGTACCTACGAGAGTAAATGTAGAAGGCGTTGTTTGGGGACCAGGTATAGGAAATGAAACTCAGCCTGGTTGGCAGTTGTATATCAACGATGCATTGAACGGCTCTTTCTCTTTAGGTATGCCAAGCGATAATGATATTGATTATTTGTTGAATCAGTTTGACAAGAACACTTACATTGCTATTAACTCAATAAAAAGTTCTTGGTTCCACCAAACCTATGTAGAGCGTAGTGCTCAAAATCATATCACTGGTGATGCACAAGATTTGGCAGAATACGTACAGGGTTATGCATTCTTTGCAATTCCTGTGGAGGAACCAGAGCCAGAACCTACTACTACTTTTGAGAGAACCTTTACGTTGAACACGTGGATGACCCTCGTATTGCCCGACTATAACCTGTTGGCTCAGAATGGCATATATGGTAGATTCCTCGACTATGTAGCCGTAGAGTCTCACGAGAATGCAGAGGATGGCTATCACTGGAATTGTGACTTGAAGTTTGAGGAGGTAGGTCCTAACGACCTCATTCCAAACCGTCCTTACCTCTTCTTGCCAGAGAAGATTAGTGGTATGGACAATGATGCACGTAAGAAGGTTCAGTTCTCTATCTTAGAGAGTGAACTTGGTACTCCTCTCACCGTATCTCATGTTGATTCCAATGAGCCTGATGCAACAATCAGCATGTACGGAACATACGAGGACTTCGAGCTTGTTCCATGCGAGCCACAAGATCCAAAGGGATACAAGTACATCTACTTCTACTTCGGTAACCCAGCAGAGGGTGAATACAACTTCTACACCGTAGAAAAGAATGTAACCATCGCTCCAACAATCTGTTACTTCGACATCAAGGCAACGAAGAATGCTCAAAATGCTCCTACGATTGGTGGATTTGGTGCTAAGTTCTCTTTCTTCGAGGGTACGAATGCCATCAACAACATTGAGGGTGTGAAGACAGGTGCAGATAAGGTTTACAACCTGAACGGTCAGCAGGTACAAGGCAACTTGCAGAAGGGCATCTACATCGTGAACGGCAAGAAAGTATTAGTGAAATAAAAAAGGAGGAATGAATATATGAAAAGAAGTTATGTAGTTCCACGCACCACTTCAGTCGAGGTGGTAACAGAGAATGGTTTCGCCGTATGGCTCTCAAAGGTGACGGGTACGGGCACGTTCAACGACGGCAGCACCGCCATCAACATTGGCAGTGGCGGCTCAAATGCTGGTGATGCTCCTGCTCCCACAGCAAAGGGCGGATTCTGGGATGTATAATCCAAAGACATCTGATAAATCAAAGGGGAATCGGAAGAAATTCTGGTTCCCTCTTTTTGTTTAGAAGCAGGAGAGTAAGAAGCAAGAAGCAGGAGATATGATTAATGAGTGAGTGTTTAGTGATGAATGCTTAGTGTTTAGTGATGAGTGTTTAGTGGTGGATTGGTGGATGCTTTGTGTTAATTAGTCACGGTTGCTTGCTTCTCAATCAAAAAGACTAATCTCCTGCTTCTTGCTTCTTCCTTTCTTGCTTCTATATAATTATCCATTAACCCTTGTTAACATTCCGAAAAAGGGTGTTTTTGCAAGTATTCGCAAGAATGCCATTACCTTTGCATCGTTGAAAGTCGACAATCAACAAAGAGAGTAACAATCAAAGTAATTCATTATTAAAAACAAAAGAAAATGTTAAGGTACAAACTTTATCAAAGTAAAAGAGAAAATTCTCCCATGAATGGAAAGTGGTATGCACACGTGCAATTGAGCGAAACACTGACTCTTGAAGACTTGGCTAAGCACATGTCGAACCATAACTCTCCGTATTCTGAGGGATTGATTTACGGGATCTTGACCGACATGATTGACTGCATCTCTGAGTTGGTGCTCGACGGCAAGGCTGTGAAGATACCCAACTTGGCAATCTTCTCTCTCGGTATCAAGACTAAGCCTGCTGACAAACCTGAGGACTTCTCTGTAACCAAGAACGTGGAAGCATACAAGCTCCGCTCTCGTGCCACTGGAGACCTTACCTCTAAGGCTTTGGGCATCATGGCGCGTGCCAAGGAACAGGTGATTTATTCTCATGATGCAGGTAGCGAGAACAAAGAGAACACCGAGAGCGAGAATAATGGTTAATGTGTGAGGATTGCTCGATGAATAAGGAAAAGTGGAAATTCGTCATCCAGATTATCACTGCCATACTGACGGCTATTGCCACGAGCTTGGGAATGAACTCTTGTGTGTAAAAGAGTGAAATGACAACGAAAATGGGATGGAGACTACAATGCTCCATCCCATTTTTTGTATATGTAACGGTACCTTATTTGCTCATGTCAAATCCTAAACGAATGCCATCGTAGTTCTTGCTAAGCTCTCCGATAGAAGAGAGGGTTGAATTGCCACTTACGGCAGCCATCGTCTGAAGAACATTGAGTAACTTTTTTGATTCAAAAAGGATGCTGATGCCTTGTGTCGACTTCTTGGCGTATGCGGGTAAGGAAAAGAGAAGAGTCTTCATGGTCAATTTGCACGTACTTTCGTCATAGGTGTACGTACCGCTGATGGGCTTGCCAGCCACTTTTCCGCTAAACGAACCGTCTTGGGTAAATTGCAAGGACGTGTTGGCGTTGGTGATGCCTACGCCATTGTAGTAAGTGACCAATTTCTCCCTTGCGGTGGTGGCGGCAACCTCTCCTCCAGCTTTTGCCAAGAGGTTTTCGCTGGTGAAAGCTACACCTGGTTGATAGTAACGCCAAGAGCCAATGAGGTCGGCTTGTGTGGGCTTGTCGATGCCAATGACACTTGTGAGGATGTTGCCGATGGTTTGTCCGTTGGTGATGGCACCGAGCACGTTACCTAAGATGCTACCTGTGGCGCTTGTGCCAGATGTACCTGTCGTACCTGCTGTACCTAATGTGCCGAGTCCCATGCTTCCGCATCCTGTAAGTGCTATGCAAAAGATGCCTGCTGCAATAATTGATTTTTTCATTTTTCTGATATTTTTCCGAGTCCTCCGAGCTCTCCGAGTCCTCCGAGTTCTCTGAGTTCTCCGAGCTCTCCGAGTTAATCATTCCCCCTTCCGAAGAAGCGCAGCAAATATAAGAACAAGTTAATGAAATCGAGATACAAGCTCAATGCACCAATCAATGCCACCTTTTGTGCACCTTCACCCATATCGGTTTGCATGGCAAGCATCTGCTTAATCTTCTGTGTGTCGTATGCAGTCAGTCCAGTGAATACCAATACGCCAATGCCAGAGAGTATCAAATCCATCATCGCACTCTTCAAGAACATATTGACCAAAAGGGCAATGATAAGTCCGAGTACACCCATCATCAGGATCTTTCCCCAAGAACTGAGGTCTGATTTCGTGAAATAACCATAGAGGGCCATTACGCCAAATGTGCCAGCCGTGATGAAGAACACCTTGGTGATAGCTGTGGGCGTATATACGAAGAAGATGGATGACAATGTGGCACCATTAATGACTGAATAGAGAATGAATAACAGCGTGGCGCTGGTTAATGACAACTTTTCGATGCGTGCCGAAATCCAAAATACCAATGCCAATTCTGCAATGATCAATGCCCAAATGGCAAAACGGGTACCGTAAATCATTTGTAAAAGGGTGGGGGAGGTGGCTACGCCATACGCTGTGATGCCTGTGATGGCTAATGCCATCGTCATCCAAACATATACCTTGCGCATGAGTGAGGGAAATGCCAACGACATGTATCCTTCTTTTTCCCTAATTGCTTTTTCTAAATCTTGAATTTCCATTTCCAATTATTAATTTATATGTTATACATTATTTATATATATTATATACCTAATAAACATTATTAAGGTGATGCAAAGATAATGTTTTCAAGGTTAATTTGCAAAATAAGTGCCATATTTTTTGTTTTTTCCACTTTTACTCATTTTTTTTAGGCAATAATATAGCAGTTG
>DJXW01000021.1 GCA_002449845.1 Prevotella sp. UBA6994 | reverse complement strand
TAGAAATTTTCTGTATTCTCGACGACGTGTTGTTGAGCAAAGCGAAAAATTCTGCAAATATTTTGCTCCAGAGTTGAAAAAACACACTTTAGAGGTCCCTGGCAAGCGCCATCGCAACCGTCCGAGCCGCATGTCCGACAGCGAGATAATGACCATACTGTTGTTGTTCCATACGCACCATTTCCGCGACCTGAAATCATTCTACCTAGGCTATGTCTGCCAGCACATGAGGAAAGAATTCCCGCATACCGTCTCATACAACCGCTTCGTGGAGCGTCAGGCTCAGGTTGGGCTGCATCTGTTGCTCTTCTTCCAGACTTGCGTTCTTGGAAAGTGCACGGGCATATCCATCATCGACTCCACTCCTCTGGTATCATGCCACATCAAGCGGGAGAAGCAGCACAAGACCATGAAGGGATGGGTTGCCAAGGGGAAGTGCACCATGGGCTGGTTCTATGGATTCAAGCTGCATCTGGTCATCAACGACAAGGGCGAGATCATCCAGTGGCAGCTCACCCCGGGAAACGTCGACGACCGGGCACCGCTGAAGGACAAACGCTTCACGGAGAAGCTCTTCGGGAAACTCTTCGCCGACAGGGGATATATCAGCCAGGACCTCTTTGAGATGCTCTTTGTGGATGACCTGCACCTTGTCACCAAGATCAAGAAGAACATGAAGAACTCGCTCATGCTTCTGAAGGACAAACTCATGCTTAGGAAAAGATCAGTCATTGAAACGGTCAATGATGAGCTCAAGAACATCTGCCAGATAGAACATACCAGGCACCGTTCGGTCGACAACTTCGTGACGAATCTCATCGCCGGGCTCATTGCCTACAACCTCTTGCCTAAGAAGCCACAGATGAACATCGAAATCATTGACAAAAGCAGACTCATTACGCTGAACTCTTAAATCGAACTCACGTTAATAAAAAAAGTTAAACATAGAAGATAATAGGTTATAAAATCCCCATATCATCGTTATATATAAAAAACAGCATCATGACAGTTCAAAGACAACTATAATAACAAAATACAAATCAATATATTATATTGAATTATGAAAAAAGCAATTAAAAGTGTCGAGGAAGCGTTGGAGTTATATGTTAACAACGCCCGAATACATGGAGAGGCATCAGAGACCGGCAATTACAGAAAAGCTAATAAAGCGCATGATATTATTAGAAAATGTGAAAAATACTTGTATGACAACAATAGCATGATTCTATTAGAGAAATATCTAAATGATCCTGCTAATGGAGTTCGAAATTGGGTATCTTATGATTTATTGCCAGTGATTCCTGAGAAAGCTATAAAAGTGAAAGAGGATATAGCCAATGGACCTTTTGGAGCAGCAAAGGCTACTGCGTCTACAACTTTGGAGTTGTGGAAAAAAGGAGAATTAACATTTCCATATATGAATTAAAATTTTTAGAAAGATTTGAAGGAATATATTCAGGGCCAAATAATTATTTTGAAAAACAAGCTTATGGACATTATTGGTGGAAATAAAAAATTTTTTATATTGGCAATTTGTTTGATGGGACTAATGTTCAGTTCATGTCATTTTCTAACTCCTCTTTATTTGGAATCTGGTGGAATCTACAAGACAACTCTTCCTCTTACATCAGACATAAAAATGAAAGCCAGAAAATTTAGTTGGCCTGAAGATAGTATAATACGTATCAGGATTTATAAAAAAAAGGGATTAATACCTGCATACAATTTCAGACAATTATATATAAGATGTGCTGATGATCATGCTAAGGTTACAAAATATTTGATGTTTGAATCTGATTATGTTGATGCCCCATTAAAAGAAGTAACCCCAGAGGATAATGAAATTCGCTTTGGGTTTATTTCTCCACATAGGACAGAAACTTTCGAAATAATCCCAAACAACTTTATGATTTTATCTGATGGCACGCCTTTATTTAAAGATACTGTCAAAATCATCATGGATTCTGCGTATTCTAAATATAAAGAAAAAAAAGAGAAACAAGAACTCCAAATGAGGGCAAATAAAGACTTGAATAATTTATAAATGAAAAGCACTAGTGACCGGTTAAAATCTCACCACAACGAAAGTTGTATAGGTGGATTGTCCGAACGGTTATTATTATCATCTTTAGTTACATTGAATATGGAATGGATATCACTTTGCTTGAATAGAGCCAGTCGCCCTTGTAGCGATCAACACATTTCTGGAATTCATAACGTGAAACCAGAGACATTATCTGTGAAAAGATGGTCTTTTTCGTACTCATTATAGCAATATACAGCCACTAGAGGCCTAATTGCTAAGGTACAAAATTTAATCCAAAAATTCAAAGAACGCTATATTCAATTAATTATCAATAAGTTAAACAACATGCTCCAGTTTTTAACCGGTCAGCTGTGAAAACGAATATAATTATAAATTATAATATATGGTACTAACATCTTTTTTACCTTGGTAATAGTCTTGGCAGCCATATCGCTGGACTCCCTAAGGGTAAATAATAGATATCAGATGATAACAAAATAGGTTATGGATTTATTATATACAATTGTTTTTATGATGTAAGAATTTTATATGAAACAAAGTAAAGGCTCATTATTTTATTCCACAAACTATTTGCGAATTATAAGAATAATTACTAATTTTGCGAGTAGGATGAAATCAGCTATAACTAAAATAATTAAATACAAATCAATAAATTATATTGAATTATGAAAAAAGCAATTAATAGTGTCGAGGAAGCATTAGAAATATATTTAAATGCCGCCCGAGAAAATGCAGAAGCGTCAGAACAGTGTGATTCAAGAAAAACTAATAAAACGCATGATATTATTAGAAAATGTGAAAAATACTTGTATGACAACAATAGTATGATACTATTAGAGAAATATCTTAATGATCCAATACCAGGAGTTCGTGTATGGATAGCTTTAGACTTATTGCCTATAATTCCTGAAAAAGCCATAGAAGTGTTGGAAGAGATAGCAAATGGATCTTATGGAGTTGCCAAGATAGATGCGTCTGATATTTTGAATGAGTGGAAAAAAGGATCTTTAGTATTTCCATATATGAAATAAATCTTATTGGAATAAAAACAATCCCACTATCGCTTTTAGAAACGTAGAAAAAGATAATTTTGGATTGATTTTAGCTTAAATATAGTAAGAATTAATTGAAAAAAAAAAGTTATGTGGAATCGAAGAAAAAAGAATATGATGACGCGTTTGACTCAGATATTTGGAATCGAGCCTACGGGTGACCATGAGTTGCGAAATGAGGAGATTGGGTATTTTGTAACGTATGCCCCCAAGGAAAAAACGGTAGAGATTAGGATAAACACGTTTGTTAATCCCTATACACAAGACGTGGAAAAGGTGTATCAGGAAAGAATAGACAGGATTTCCGCTTTTACGGAAGTGTGTGAGGATAAAACTATTCTTGATATGGTGAATATACAAGCAAATGAACCGAGCAAACTTGGTTCTATGCAAATAGTTGTAACCATCGAAGAGTCTTGGGCTACTGATGACGTATTGACGCGGTTGAAGGACATTATCTATCAGTTACATAGTGAACAGGTACCCAATGAAAGCCTTGTTTGGTTCAAGTCAGAGTACAATGACAACATCTGCTACTTTGAAGGAAATTTGTGGTGGTATCCGAAACGTGCCGTTATCATGGGGGAAGAGGAATATGAACGCATTGACTTCTCTGACGAGATGAATTATGATGATGAAATGTGTTACATTGTAGAGGGTGAATATGATCAGATGGAATACTATGATTCTTTTGAACTAATATCTTCACAGGAGTTCCAAAACATTTGGGAGAAAACTGGAAAGAGTAGGAATATATAACCTAAATTAATTTGATTTAGTATATTATGGATGGAAAGTGAATAAGACATTGAGAATGATAGAACCAAAAATGAGATGGATTGACCAACAAAATATTATATTACAAAAACAATACTATTATAATAATTATAGGCAATAATATAGCAGTTGGCATAAGTCCCGAAGGGACAAAAGAACACAGGGAGGGGTGAAGCGGAGCGAAACCCCTTCAATGGTAGAGTTTCAAATCGAACCCCGATAGGGGTGACAGAACCGATTGCGCAAGGTTGTTCTGTCGTGCCTTCGGCACTCTATATACAAATGCTCATGTTAGCAGGGGTTACGCCCTTCGGGCTTCACCGCCTGCCTGTTATCTATCGTGCCTTCGGCACTGCCTATGCCAACAACTATATCATTACCTAATTATAATATATGGTACTAACATCTTTTTTACATAAGATTTTGTTTACGTTTACAAGTATAGATCGCACGAGTTTAAATCCAGGTGGTATAGAAGCGCGCATGTTAGCAAATGCTATTGGTGTAGATTTTTATGTTGCGACGATATATGGATATGTTTTTTCATTATTAAATATAGTGTTTTGGATACCTAACACATACCTATTTCATTTTCCAGAACAACCTGTAAAGATAACCATGGCTATTATTACAGCTGTGGTTATAGGACCTTTTACAAGGATAGCATGTTCAGAACCATATAAACAATTTGTTAAGGATCATTATTTTGACTCAAAATATCCAACTAAAAAATGGTATTTATTGTCATATGGACTTCATGTTGTTTCAATAATACTGAGCGGAATAATAATAGTTTATTTGTAGAGGCCACAGCTTAAAAAATGAATATGGAAAGATAAGTGGGATGATCGCTTGAGCCTCAGTATGTTATTATTAGATGTTTCCAAACCGTCCAACTTTCGAGTTTACAGCACCTCTCTTGCAATCCAAGCACAAGCCTCAGCATCAGCGAGAGCATGGTGATGGTGTTCAAAATGGTAGCCACACTCTGCCGCAACGGTATGCAACTGATGGTCAGCCAGATAACGAAAGGCACGGCGTGAGGCTCTGAGCGTATCGTAAAACTCATAGTCGGGATAATCCATTTGATAAACTCGGAAGACGGCTTTCAAACATCCCTCATCAAAAGCCTTATTGTGTGCAACGAGCGGAAGCCCTTTGATCAGCGGTTCTATTTGTGCCCAAACCTTCGGAAAGACGGGAGCCTCGTCAGTATCTTCACGACAAAGACCATGTACTTGTGAGCATCTGTAATTGTAATAGTTGGGTTCAGGTTGAATCAACGAATAAAAAGAATCTACTAATTCGCCATTCCGCACGATGACCACTCCTACGGAGCATACCGAACTGCGCTCATAGTTAGCCGTTTCAAAATCTATTGCTGCAAAATCTTGCATGTATATCCCATTTACGTCAACGACTCTATTTGTCTCTTGAGCAGTTTCAATTGGTCGCGCACAGACATCAGCGTTTCCAACACCTCATTGCTCTTGTCCAATCCGCCACGGTTCTCGTTCAAGTATTTACGGGCAGCAGCCAACTTAAACCCACGCACCTTCACCAGATTATAGATCAACTTGATTTGTTCAATGTCTTTCTCCGTGTATTGACGTACCTTGTTGGAGCTAACGGTCTTAGGGCGCAGGTGTGGAAACTCCTTTTCCCAATATCGCAGCAAGCTCTCGTTTACGTCAATCATTTCTGCCACCTCCTTGATGGAGTAATAAAGTTTTGTTTTCTTATCTGTATTCAGTGCCATGATTCCTTCTATTTGGGTTCAATTCATTAATGAAATGCAAATATAGTGTTTTTTTCGCTACTTCAATATGTAATTTGATATTTTTTTGTAATTTTGCAACCACTTTAAAAAGGAATAAACAATTAAATACCAAATAAATATATGATGACAGCAAAAGAAATCCGCGACTCATTCAAGACTTTCTTCGAGTCGAAAGGACACACGATCGTACCATCAGCACCGATGGTTATCAAAGACGACCCTACGCTGATGTTCACCAACGCAGGCATGAACCAATGGAAAGACATCATTCTCGGCACACGTGAGCCAGAGCCACGACGCAGAGCCGACACACAGAAATGTCTCCGCGTGAGCGGTAAGCATAACGACTTGGAAGAAGTGGGACACGATACCTATCACCATACGATGTTTGAGATGCTGGGCAACTGGAGCTTCGGCGATTATTTCAAGGAGGGAGCCATAGACATGGCTTGGGAATACTTGGTGGATGTGCTTCACCTCAATCCCGCCGACCTCTACGTAACGGTGTTTGAAGGTTCGCCGGAAGAGAATATTCCACGCGACGACGAGGCTGCAAGCTATTGGGCTAAGCACGTTCCAGCCGACCATATCATCAACGGAAACAAGCACGACAACTTCTGGGAGATGGGAGACACGGGACCCTGCGGTCCTTGCTCTGAGATTCACCTCGACTCTCGCACACCCGAAGAAAAGGCAAAGGTACCCGGAAGAGAACTGGTGAATAAGGACGACCCACAAGTGATTGAGATCTGGAACCTGGTGTTCATGCAATTCAATCGCAAGGCTGATGGTTCGTTGGAGAAACTTTCCATGAACGTCATCGATACTGGTATGGGATTCGAGCGTTTGGTACGTTCACTCCAAGGCAAGCATTCCAATTACGATACCGACATCTTCCAGCCCATCATCAAGCAGGAAGAGAGCATCACGGGATTGAAATATGGCGAGAATGAAGACGTTGACGTTGCCATGCGAGTATGTGCAGACCACCTTCGTGCCGTAGCTTTCTCCATTGCCGACGGTCAGTTGCCTTCCAACGCCAAGGCTGGTTACGTGATTCGTCGTATCTTGCGCCGTGCCGTAAGATATGCTTACACATTCCTCAACCAGAAGGAAGCATTCATGTTTAAGTTGATTCCCGTGCTCGTAGGTGAGATGGGTGATGCTTTCCCAGAACTGAAAGCACAACAAGAACTCATCGGACGCGTGATGAAAGAAGAGGAAGATTCTTTCCTGCGTACTCTCGAAAGAGGTATTAACCTTCTGAATGGAGCTATGGACGAACTGAATGCCCACAAGCAAACCGTTCTCGACGGTGTTTCTGCATTCCGCTTGTTTGATACATACGGTTTCCCACTCGACTTGACCGAACTCATCTGTCGCGAACATGGTTACACGGTGAATGTGGAACAGTTTAACGAGGAGATGGAGAAACAAAAGGCTCGCGCCCGCAATGCTGCGCAAGTGGAAAACTCCGACTGGGTGGAACTGATGCCTGGCGAACAGAAATTCGTGGGTTACGATTATAGTGAATACGAATGCCACATCTTACGCTATCGGAAAGTAACGCAAAAGAAGAACGTATTCTACGAACTGGTGTTCGACTATACTCCCTTCTATGGAGAGATGGGTGGACAAGTGGGAGACCAAGGTGTCATCGTATCAGAAAACGAAACTGTGGAAATCATTGACACCAAGCGTGAAAACAACCAAAGCATTCACATCGTCAAGCAATTGCCCAAGAACCCGGAGGCTGACTTCATGGCTTGCGTTGACATTGACAAGCGTGAGGCAAGTGCAGCCAATCACACCGCCACTCACCTCCTCGACTACGCATTAAAGCAAGTATTGGGCGACCACGTAGAGCAAAAGGGTTCGTTGGTAAGTCCTAACACGTTGCGTTTCGACTTCTCCCACTTCCAGAAGGTTACCGATGAGGAATTGCGACAAGTGGAGCGTCTCGTCAACGACATGATTCGCCAAGACATCCCATTAGACGAGCATCGTGAAATGCCTATGGAAGAAGCCAAGAAGATGGGAGCCATCGCCCTCTTTGGCGAGAAATACGGCGACAAGGTACGTGTGGTTCGCTTCGGTCCTTCATGTGAGTTCTGTGGAGGTATTCACGCCAAGTCAACAGGTCATATTGGCTTGTTCAAGATTGTGAGCGAAGGCTCCGTGGCAGCAGGCATTCGCCGTATAGAAGCCATCACGGGAAAGAACTGTGAGGAAGCGCTCTACCAGATGGAAGACATGATACGTGACATCAGGGCTTTGTTCAACAATGCCAAAGACTTGCAAGGCGTGATTCAGAAGTACATGGAAGAGCACGACAGCATGAAGAAGGACATTGAAAAGTTCCAGCAACAGGCTTTGGAGCGTACGATTCAGATGTTGCTCAACCACGTGGAAAAGAGAAATGGCATAAGCATCGTGAAAGCGATTCTTCCCATTGACGCCAACCAAGCCAAGGATTTGGTGTTTAAGGTGAGAAACGCCATACCAGAAAGCCTGCTCTGCGTCATAGGCAGCACTCATGGAGACAAGCCTTTGTTGAGCGTCATGCTCAGTGAAGACATGGTGAAAGACCATGAGCTACATGCCGGACAGATGGTGCGTGAGGCTGCCAAGCTCATCAAAGGCGGTGGCGGTGGTCAGCCACACTATGCCTCTGCAGGCGGCAAAGACATCAACGGTCTTGACGCTGCCATAGAGAAGGTCATCGAACTGGCACATTTATAAGATTTAAATATATGGTTTTGCCTTGCTAAAGACAATGTTTAGCAAGGCAAAACCATATATTTGCAATCTTTTTTCAAATTGTTTTTGATAATTGCATAATTATCTTTATCTTTGCGAAATAAATCAATTACTATTATTATCATGAAAATATCCACCAAAATCCTGATGTTTGCACTTGTCATCATGGCAAGCACACAGGTTCAAGCAATCAAAATCAAAGCAACAAAGAACATCGTAGATGGCATCAACTACCAACTGAATGCCAAGAAACAAGTAGCTACCGTCATCAAGAGTGCGGAACCCTACGTGGGAGACATCGTCATCCCTGAGAAAATCACGGTTGACAGCCTGACGTTCTACGTGGAAGAGATTTCTTCTGGAGCATTTTCGGATTGCACGGGAATGACTTCCATTCAATTTGGCAAGACCATCAGCAAGATTGGTTCGTCAGCTTTCAAGAACTGTTCGAGCCTTACGGAAGTGACACTTCCCGAAAAGCTCACTGAGATAGAGTCGGATTTGTTTGAGGGTTGCACCAGTTTAACGACGGTCATCATACCTGAGCGAGTAAACAAGATGGGAACCGACGTGTTTGAAAACTGCAAGTCGTTGAGCCACATCGACCTTCCCAAGATGTTGAAGAAAATACCCGATGGACTTTTCAAGGGTTGTTCCAGCTTGGTAAGCATCTATATTCCCGATGCCGTTACAGAATTGGGCAATACCGTGTTTAAAGATTGCTCCAGCTTAAAGGAGATTGAGATTCCCCTTGGAGTGAACAAGATGGGTAATTCTTTGTTTATCGGCTGTGTCACGTTGGAAAGAGTCAAACTGCCAATGGGTATTACCCGTATTGAAGACAGCACTTTCGAGAATTGCAGCAGCTTGGAGGATGTGATTATCCCTAACTCTGTGAATCGCATAGACGATGATGCTTTCAAGGGATGCGCCAATCTCGACAGCTTGATATTGCCCAACTCATTGAAGATTATCGGTCAAGGAATCTTCGAGGATTGTTCAAGCCTTGTAAAATCATCCATTCCTGTTGCCATTACCAAGATTCCAGACGATATGTTCAAAAACTGTACGTCATTGGAAACCATTCAGATACCCGCATCCATCAAGGAAATTGGCAGCGATGCTTTCCGCGGTTGTTCTCACTTGAAGGAAATTGAATTTCCAACGGGATTGAAACAAATCGGAAGCAATGCGTTTGAGAATTGCGTAAACTTGATGACGGTGAAGTCGCAAGGTGCTGTTCCTGCTAAGATCAGCAGCAGTACGTTTGACAAAGCCACCACGCTGGAAGGAAAATTAGTCGTAAGAAAATCATCCGTGAAGAATTACGAGTACGACAAGCAATGGTGCAAATTCTTAAATGTCAGTGTTTTTGAATAAAATCATCATTCAGCAACCACTTTTCTAATGACAACAACCATGAAAAAGGTCTTTTTATTCAGCATCTTATCCTTGCTCTCAGCAACAATAGCTTTTGCCGAGCAAGTGGTGATACAGACAAAGAACATGACGATGGTGTTGGAGGTCAACAATGGTAAACAACCCACGTATGTTTATTTTGGAAGCAAGTTGAATGCCAATGAGCTGGGACATCTTCAATATCCCACCAACGGAAGGATGGAGGTTTATCCTGCTCACGGACTGAACACACCCGCTGAAGACGCATTTGCCATGAAACACATTGATGGCAATATGTCAACGGCATTGGTTGCCACGGGCGTTGAAAAGACGGAAGAGGCTCATGCCACCGTTACCACCATCCATACTAAAGATGCCGTTTATCCCATCAATGTAGATATCAAGTATCGCGCCTACAAAGACGTGGACATGATAGAGACATGGACGGAAATCACAAACAACGAGAAAGGCACCGTAACGCTTACTACGTTTGCATCTGCTTGTTTGCCCATTCGTCGTGGCGAAGTTTGGCTCTCTCACCTCTATGGCTCATGGGCGAATGAGGGAAGAGTAAGCGAGGAATTGCTTGAACCAGGACAGAAAATCATCAAGAATAAGGATGGAACGCGTAACTCTCACACCGACCACGCCGAAGTGATGTTCTCTCTTGACGGAAAGGCTCGCGAGAATACGGGTGATGTGATTGGTGCAGCACTTTGTTATTCGGGTAACTTCCGTCTGAAGATTGATACCGACGATACGGAATACCACTATTTCTTCGCTGGAATCAACGAGGACAATTCTGAATATCACCTGAAGAAGGGCGAGAAATTCGTGACTCCTGCTTTGGCTCTGACCTACTCGAAAGAAGGACTGAGTGGTGCTTCTCGCAACTTCCATCGCTGGGGACGTACCTATAAGCTCATGCACGGAAACATAGAACGCAAAATCTTGCTCAACTCATGGGAAGGTGTTTACTTCGACATCAACCAAAAGGGTATGGACCAAATGATGAGCGACATCGCATCTATGGGTGGCGAGCTCTTCGTGATGGATGATGGTTGGTTTGGTGACAAATACAAGAGAAAGACTGACAATTCTTCTCTTGGCGATTGGGTTGTAGATACCGAAAAACTACCAGAGGGTATTGAGGGTTTGCTCCGTGACGCAAAGAAACACGGTATTAAGTTTGGCATTTGGATTGAACCTGAAATGACAAACTCGGTCAGTGAGCTTTACGAAAAGCATCCCGACTGGATTATCAAGGCTCCTAAGCGTGATGCTGTGCTCGGTCGTGGTGGAACGCAATTGGTTCTAGACTTGGCTAATCCCAAGGTTCAAGACTTCTGTTTCAGCATTGTGGACAATCTCATGACGAATTATCCCGAAATTGATTACATCAAATGGGATGCTAACATGGCTATCATGAACCACGGTAGCCAATATCTGCCAGCCAATGAGCAGAGCCATCTCTACATTGCCTACCATCGTGGATTTGAGCAAGTGTGCCAGCGCATCCGCGCAAAATATCCCAACCTCACCATTCAAGCATGTGCCAGTGGTGGCGGAAGGGCTAACTGGGGAGTGCTGCCTTACTTTGACGAGTTCTGGGTGAGCGACAATACCGATGCCTTACAACGTATCTATATGCAATGGGGAACGAGTTACTTCTTCCCAGCTATCGCAATGGCAAGTCACATCTCAGCTGCTCCTAACCATACCGTTTATCGTACCACCAGCCTGAAGATGCGTATCGACGTGGCGATGAGTGGAAGATTAGGCATGGAGATTCAACCTAAGAACATGACTGATGAGGAGAAGGCTCTCTGTCGTCAGGCTATCAAGGAATATAAGGAGATTCGCCCCGTGGTACAGTTTGGCGACATCTATCGTTTACTTTCACCATACGAGAACAAAGGATTGGCTTCCATGATGTACGTGAGTGAACAAAAAGACAAGGCAGTGTTCTACTGGTGGAAGACCGAACAGTTCCAGAACGAGCATCTTCCTCGTGTGAAGATGGCTGGTCTTGATGCCAATAAGATGTATAAGGTTCACGAATTGAATCGTATCGATAATCGTCCTCTCAACATCGAAGGCAAGAGTTTCAGCGGTGCTTATCTGATGAACCACGGTTTGGAATTGCCTTACACGCATGATGTTGACTGGTCGAAGAAAGTGAATTGGTCAAGTCGTGTGCTTTACCTCACTGTAGAATAACACAATCTTTAAGACTTATATATAATAAATAATGAGAACGCTCGGAAAATTATTATCGCTAATCATTGTGGTGAGCTGTGCCTTCATGACCAGTTGCTCTGAGAAAATAGACGAGTCTAACCTCTACACTTTTACGGGTGAAACCATAGAAGACTTCCTTCTCAATCGCAATGATGAATTTAGCGATTTCAATTATGTATTAAAGCGCACTGGCTACGACAAGATTCTGTCTGCATACGGTACGTACACCTGTTTCGCCCCTACGAATGAGGCTATGAGGAAGTATGTTGATGACCTGTATGAGGATATGTCTAACAAGGACTTACCACATAATGGAATGACTCAGAAAGGTCTTGAGGGACTTACCGACTCTTTGTGTAAGGACATCGCCCTCTTCCACTTGCTCTATTCCGAAATCATGGGAGTGGACTTAGGCAACGGAATGACCATGAACTCGATGTTGGGACGTGACATCAACTCTTCCATCGACTCCATTTCTGGTGGTATCTTGCTGAACAACAGTTCATTGATTACCAGTATGGATAATGAATTGGAGAATGGTGTGTTGCATGTGGTCAACAACGTGATTACTCGTTCTAACAACTTGATCAGTGGTGAGATGGAAAAACACAAGGAATTTTCTATCTTCTACCAAGCTCTTTCACTTACGGGCTTGGCAGACTCGCTCAACGAGAAAGCACGTACTGATATTCAAATGCCTACTAAGGTGGGAACGGGTAAAGGTTCTGGAAAGATTTACATTCCCGAAGAGTGTATCGTGGGTTATACTATCTTTGCAGAAACTGACGAGACTCTGAAACAAAACGGCATCAACGACATCAACGACTTGATAGAATATGCCAACAACACGTACGGCAAATGTGCCGACCAAGGTAGCGGATGGTATGATTACTATCGTAACCACAACATCAAAGTAAGCACTGACAAGGATTTCCAAAAGGCTAACAATGCACTCAATATGTTTGTGCGTTACCATATCGTCAAGTATATCGTGCCTTATACCAAGTTGGTGTATAGTTACAACGAGACCTCAAGGGTTCCCCTATATGAGTATTACGAAACGATGTTGCCTTATACCTTATTCAAGGTAATACGTAACAGTGGAAAAATCTATATCAACCGCTGGGTAACCAATAGCACTCTTACCGACCGTGTAGCAGAAATGGCTTCTGCTTCTATCTCTACCGTCAAGAGAGAGGGTATTTCTCTGAAGAGAGACAACATTCAAGCGCTCAATGGTTATATTCATCCTCTCTTAAACATGTTGGCTTACGAGGAATATGTTCCTCGCGGTGTGTTGAACGAACGTATGCGCTTTGACGATTTATCTCTTTTGCCTGAAGTAATGTCTAACAAGCTCAGACAGATGCAACCCTCTGAGGTGAGGGCTATCCTCGGTGAATCCAGCGGAACGGCATTCGGTGGTAATGGAAACATGCGTCTGCCTCGCAACTACTCCAAGCACTTGGTTGTATATAATGGAGACAACACGGAGATTTATCATTTGCCAGGACAAGATTGCAACTGGCCCAACTATCAGGGTGATGAAATTCTGTGCATGGGTGCATACGATTTTGCATTCCGTTTGCCTCCCGTTCCCGACGGAACATACGAGTTGCGCATGGGATATACTGCCAATGGCAACCGTGGTATGGTGCAATTCTACTTAGGTAGGAGCTCTTCACTCACAACGATGAAAGCTCTCGACATTCCTCTTGATATGCGTAAGGTTCCCGTAGATAATCCCGATGGCTCACCCGACACCAATTCGGGAACAGGTTGGTGCTTATATACCAAGACCGACGACATGGGTGTGGAAAGTGATGCGAACATGCACAATATGGGTTGGATGCGCGGCACCTTGTATTATTCGCGTGGTAAAGGTGGTTCGCTCATTGCTCGTGCCGACGTGCAAGACTTGCGTCGTATCATCACCAAGATGCAATTTGAGCAGGGCGAATACTGGCTACGCTTCAAGACGGTATTACCTGATAACACGTCAACGGAGTTCCACCTCGATTACATCGAACTTTGCCCTGAAAGCGTTTACAACAACTCTCAATATGTAGAAGACATGTTTTGATGGTTGTAATGTGAAGTATGTGCATCGCACAATAAAAAGGTTAGAAGTTTTGATGTGTTCAAACTTCTAACCTTTTTGCTTATCACATAAACCCAAATTCTGTCTAATGACCGATTTGGGGTAAATGCAAACACACCTCAGTCATTAATTTTCCATGGGTTATATTATCATACAATTCGTAACATGTTGATTTATAGATATTTTTATTTTTATCATGATTGCACATTTTCCATGAGTAAGTGATACGGCTTTCGTATAATTGTCGTAACTTTGCAACGAGAAATATTGAAACTATCAACGGTATGTTTACAAGGACAGTGTACATATTCATCATAGGCATTCTTTTGATGGCTTGCAATCAACCACAGCAAGAGTCAAATTCACAGACAGCAGCAGATTGTCTGGAGGATGCGAAAGATGCTTTGGCCAATGATAGTATTCGTCTTGGTGAGACCTTACTACGAAAGACCATCCGTTTAGCCGAACAGTCTGAGGATTGGCACACCTATTATATCGCGTATCAACAATTGGCGGTAGCATTGTCGCAAGGTAGTCCTGAAGAGGCTTTGCGCCTGATGAAGAAAGCCTTGATCATTTATGAACAACATCCCGATGATGAACGCAACTATGTCATCCTGCTCGACTATGCTGGCACATATTCAGCACAAGTGGCATACAATACAGAAGGCTCTTACGACGAAGCAATCAATTACATCAAAAAAGCATACGGCATTGCTGAGAAAAACCAGATGAATGACCTGATGTGTCAGACACTTACCAGTCTTGCAAACATCGCTTGGGCTAAAGACGAATATCACAAAGCGGTTGACTATGCCCGTCAAGCAGAATCCACACTCCCTCCTTCGGGTGAAGACAAAGAGGAGCATCCCGACTTGAAATCTGGTGCATTACAAGTGTTGGCTCGCAGTTACCTTAGTCTTAATATGCTCGACTCAGCAGAAACCGTCTATCGTCAAATAGAGCCTGGAGAGAACATCCATTTGGCATATATCATACAGAGCAACCTCGCCAGAATAGCGCTCCAAAGGATGGGAGCCACAAAGGTGGAAGACGATATTGACGAAGCTTTCGAACAAGTGGAGAGTTTCTATTACAAAGCGCTGGAACAGAAGGATCAATACTATCAAGAGACGTTGAGGCAGGAAATGGAGAATCAGCAACTCGAATATCGTTCACAGATATATGCCCGTACACTCCTTGTCGTTATCATCGCTGCAATAATCATACTCTTTGCTGTGGTAATGGCTCTTCGCTATCGCATCCGTTTGCTTCGTCAGCAACGGGAATACGAGCAATCGAAAATGGAAAACAAACTACTCATGCAAGAACAGGAGAAGCGCCAACTCCAACAGGAGGCTGAGCACCAGAAAACCTTGCTGCATCAAGCAAACGAAGTGGTAGCTTTCCTGCAAGACTTCATCCTCGAACGTACGGAAGTGTTGAAAAAACTCAACCAAAGTGGCGATTCGCTCATCACCCTTAGTCTGCACGAATGGAATGAGATAGAACGAACGCTCAACGCCATCGACAACAACCGTTTCGCCAAAATACGAGAACAATACCCCATGATGCAAGAAGACGACATCCGTCTGTGTATCCTTACGCGACTCGGTCTCAGCAATCGCACCATCGGTAACATCTATTGCATTACCATCTCTGCCGTTCAGCATCGAAAACTGAAATTGAAGAAAGACGTGTTTGGAGAAAGCAATCCTGACATCACTTTGGAACAGATACTCAACAGATAATAAATATCACGAATGGAAATAATAACAAAAACAATTACAACTATGAAAAAAACAATAATTATAACCTTTTTGATGCTCTTGCCGATGTTGGCAAGTGCAGAAAGCATATATGGTGAATGGAGGCTTGTTGGATGGAATGACGGGGGAATCTGGCTTGAGGTGAATACTAACTATGTCAGCCATCGGCATCTGAGTATTGAAATACCAGAAGAAGGCTATGTGATGGCCTATTCTATGGTGAACGAAATTAACGTCGGTCTGTTAACTCTCAACGGGAATCAAATGACTTTCGGTGGAGAAGACCGGGGATTATCGACAGAGGTCTATTGTGATATCATGGAAAATCTTTTTTTCGAACACCATATCTGTGACATCAAGTCATATCAGTTGGAGGGGAAGTTGTTGAAGCTCTACTATACTGACAACGATTACTTCGTGTTTACCTCAGACTTCGATGACAACAAAGAGACTCAGGATGATTATCATCCATTAGTTGAAGAGGGTAAGCATTGGACGTACGACAATTTTATGCCTTTGCGTCCTGCTGAATACGATCACTATTATTACTATGACCTAAGGGGAGATACACTGATTGCTGGTCAACAATGCCTAAAAATGTATTCAGAGAATAGGAATAACGATAATACCATCCGTTATGAGGGGGCTCTGTATGAGGTGAATAAGAAAGTGTATTGCTTCTTTCCCCAAAAAGATAAAGAAGAGTTGCTATATAATTTCGACTGTACTGTTGGGGACACTATTCAAGTCAATATAGGGAAATTAGTTGTCAAAGATATTCAGACAAAGGATAACGGAGGAATTGCCATCAGGGAATACATTCTTCATGATGTTTCTGAATATGAAGGTGAAGATGACTTTGATTTCTCCTGGATAGAAGGTGTGGGAGCCACAAAGGATTTCTTTGCTATGATACCAATGTGGGGCAACTATAACAACCTGAATGCTTGTGAACTAAATGGCGAGAAGCTCTATCAAACAATTGTGCCGGACTTGACAGAGAAAGGGTATCATAAGATGGGCATTGAGGGGAAAAGGTGGAACTACATCCACTATTACATGGAAGAAGACGGTTTTCATGAGATCCCCTATTCCTACGTAGTAAAGGGCGATACCATTATCCGACGTACCACTTACAAAAAGCTCTGGTATCAGGACGAGAACACGGAACGGCTCGTGTGCCTCCTACTTGAGCGTGGGCGCGAGGTTTTAAAAAGTGTTGATTTTGGCGACAACTCATACGACTCGCCCATCATGACATCTTTCTTTGATTTCGGTCGTGAGGATTTCGGAAGGGTGTTCACATGGAAGGCTGAGTTGAATTGGGGCAATACCAACTGGATGGTTTATGGCGTTGATACCATCGAGGTGAACAATCGCCCATTCCGCAGATACACTTGCCTACAGAAGTATTCAAAGGAAGGAGAAAAGCTTACGACGATAGAATACGACGGTAAAGGCGTGTGGCACGATATCTGGGTTGAGGGCGTAGGCTCTGAAAGCAGCGGTATTGAAGACCAGATTCCTCTCCATGAACTATCACCGATACCACCTGGCGAATATGATTATACTCGTTTCGTCTCGTGCTATGAGGATGGAGAGTGTATCTTCACGGCTGATGACTTCAACATCCAGCCCTTCCCAAAACCTGATATGAACATGGCTTACTATTATTATGAGGGGAATAAGATTCCATTGACTCTCAATGAGAACAAGGTCGTTGTCAGTATTCCTAAAGATTGTGGTGAAATTACTGAAAGATTTCGAGCTAATGTTCAGACTCTGTTCATGATAAATGACGAAGCTTTTGACATCTATGTTATTCCCCAGTCAGAATATGAAAAGTTAACTACGCTGGATTTCTGGGAAAAAGATGCCAAATCTATTGTATTAACTTCAAGCTATTTTACTGAGAGCAACGAGGAGGTTTTTGCAACTCCATATCTGAATGTAAAACTCAAAAAGGAAGAGGATATTGACTTGCTGACTTCGTATGCAGAGCAGTATAAACTCACTATTGTTGGTAATAGTGCTTTTATGCCTTTATGGTATATTTTGGCCGTCACTCCGGAAAGTGGAAAAAGCCCATTAGAATGTGCGAATGAATTATATGAAAGTGGAGATTTTGCAGCATCAATACCAGACTTAGCTTCTGATATCTTTCCACAGACTGCTTACCGCCCATTTGTTGAAGACGGTAAGGTGTGGCAGGTTGGAGCTGTCAACTCGGGTAATCCTGTTCAGTGGGTGGAGTACTTCTATTTCGATGGTGACACCATTATCGACGGAAAGACCTGCAAGCAGATGATGTGCCAGCGGTATGTCAGCCCCGATTATCCAGAGTATGATTATATATCACAACAACCCTCCCTGAGCTATGTGGGAGCATGGTACGAAGAGGACAAGAAAGTATACGAATACGACTCGACAAACCAGCAGTTTAAGTTGATGTACGACTTCTCCGTTGATGACAATGCCACTCTACAGATTAATGGTCAATCTTATGTGATTGGGCCTAGGCAGACAGGAGGCATCAAAGGTTTTAAGGGCGTGTATAGAGACGTTATGATGTGTAAAGAGGGAGGCGGCACGGTCTGGAGTACTCCTTGGCTGGAAGGTGTCGGAGGTATTTACGGCATGACAACAAATGTCATTGATGGAGAATTGGCAGATCCCGAGTGGTTCCTGCTGTCATGTTCTATTGGGGATGAAGTCATCTACTACAACGACGAATATGAGGATGGTGCCACCCCAGAGGGAATGAATGCCAAAAAACGCTTCGACTTTACCCATACCATCAAGACACAGCCAAAAGCACCGATAAGAAGAGTGGCAGAGCAATCGCTATATGGTGAATACAACAACCAGCAATTAGGGATTAATCTCAATTCACTCGACGATGCCTATATGGTACGTATAACTGACAAGACGGGCAACGTTGTCTATGAGAAAGACATTAACGCTGGCAATATCGTAGGCCTCAACATTGACATTTCTTCCTATGGGGAAGGTTTTTACACTGTCACGATGGAAAATAGTCATGAATCATTCACAGGCGAATTCGAAGTGCAAACGACGGGAATTGAAGAAGTAAGAAATAATCATGAAATGATAAAAGGTTATATCTACAACCTTCAAGGTCAACGAATCAGTACTTTACAAAAGGGGTTGAATATAGTAAATGGAAGAAAAATATATGTAAAGTGAAACATAATAACACTTTAATATAATCGTTATATATACAGACGAGAAACAAAACCATTTTAGTTATCATGACGAATAACATTTTTATCACAAAATTGGCTTTGAGAATCTTGGCGATTACTTGCTTGCTCGTTAGCCCCTTGTCGTTGATGGCTGAGAAGATTGAAGTGGATGGTATTTGTTATGAAATAACACCAGCTTATATTGCGAGAGTTGTCTCAGGTGGAGATTACTCTGGCAAAGTCGTGATTCCGAGTTATGTGACATACAAAGGTAGGTCTTGTGAGGTAATTGCAATTGATGACTACGCATTTCATGAGTGTAAGGAATTGACCTCCATAGAGATGCCAGACGGCGTTCTGACTATCGGTAGATATGTCTTCTATGGTTCGGGGTTACAGTCTGTGGTTTTTGGCAAAAATGTACGTTCCATAGGGGAAGGTTCTTTCGGTTTTTGCAATGACTTGGTCTCAATAGCCCTTCCCAATAGTATAAAAAAAGTGGAGGTGGGTTTGTTTGCAGATTGCCAAAGCTTGAAATTCGTGTCATGGGGCAGTGGAGTGACATCCATCGAAGAGAGAGCATTCGAAGGATGCACAAGTTTGGAGGCGATAACAATTCCTAAGAACATATACACTATTTCAAGAATGGCGTTTATAGGGTGTTCAAATCTGAAGACATTGACGTTTGAATATTCCGATGGGTACGATTTGCGGATTAAAAAGGGCATTTATAATTATTTTAACAACACGGTGTTTTCTGGCTGTCCTATTGAAACGGTGAACTTGAACAGGAACATTTCTTTTGAAGGTAATATATCTCCATTCGAGGACATTAAATCATTGAAAAACGTTGTAATCGGTGATGACCTTACCACGATTGGCGAATGTATGTTCAGGGGATGCTCAAACTTGTCATCCGTGAGCTTTGGTAAAAAAATACAAGAAATCGGCTGTTGCGCTTTCTTTAATTGCAAGAGCCTGACATCCGTGGACTTTCCTGAGAGCCTTTTAACCATTTCGGAATATGCCTTCTACGGATGTTCCGGGTTGACATCCTTAACTATTGGTACGGATAACAATGATTTTTACTATTATAGTAATTATTTTGTGAGGAATCATGCGTTTGACAGTTGCGTTGGTTTGAAATCCCTGAACATCAAGAATGTCGGTTTCATCGGAGCGTACGCTTTCAGTAATTGCACCGCCATCGAGGAAATACGAACACGTTCAGAAAATCCTCCCTCAATTTATTCGACATCTTTTGACGAAGAAACGGTGCGTAATGCTACGTTGCATGTTCCAGTACCATCGTTTTCCCAACAAAGTAAATATAAAACTGTCGTGCATTGGAAGGACTTCTTTCATATTGTAGTAGATTTGCCGAGTGGTATTAATGTGATAGACAACAAGACAGAAGACATTGGTTGTATCTACGACCTGCAAGGCAGAAAGGTAACAATGCCAAAGAAGAATGGAATCTACATCAAGAATGGAAAGAAGTTCGTTGTTCATTGACCATTGACCGTTGAACATTGAGCATTGAACATTGAACATTGAACATTGAACATTGAACGTTGACCATTGAACATTGAGCATTGAACATTGAACATTGAGCATTGAACATTCACAATTGATGTCTAAGGATTAAGGGATTTATGGATTTTAGGTGCCTACACCGAAGGTAAAATCCTTATATCCTTTAATCCTTAGAGTTTTTATATCTTCCTCTATCCGATCAAATGTACTTGATTTTAAAGGATCAATAGATTTTTCATAGGGAAGGAAGATTCATAATTGATAATTCATAATTGATAATTCATCTCGATTTATTTGTCACGATTGAGGGAAATGCCGTAGGCATTAGATGTTAGTAGCCAGCCATACAGCCGTGCCGATAGGTATGGCGAAATGGCTGGGGGAGAGGATGCAGCAAACGGAATACCCTGCCATAGGTAGGGGACACCAAAAGGCATATCGCCTACCTATGGCAGGCTTTTTCTCATCCCGACCTTTTTACCAGCCATTTCGGTCTACCTGACGGCAGACCTGTATGGCTGGCTACTGACATCTGATGCCTACCGGCATCTTTCCGTACAGAATGATTATTCATCGACATTGGACACAAATACATTCATCAATGTTCAATCTCTCCCCCTATGAAAAAACTATTGAGCCATTTTAAACCATCAACTTCCTCCTTCCTAATTCCTCCATCATCCATCAACTTCCTCCTTCCTAATTCCACCATCCACCATCATCCATCGCTTTGCTCTTTTGGCCAATTCACCAAAAACAGTTTTTCGGTAGCGCGGGTGAAGGCGGTATATAACCAATGAATATAATCAGGTGTCAACATCTCGTCGGTCATATATCCCTGGTCGATATAGATATGCGCCCATTGTCCGCCCTGTGCCTTATGACAGGTTACCGCGTAAGCATATTTCACCTGCAACGAGTTATAATACATGTCTTCACGCAAGCGTTTCATCCGTTCGGGTTTGGTGGGAATATCGGCATAATCTTCCAATACATTGTTAAACAACATATTGCTCTGTTCCCTTGTCAATGCCGGAGCTTCGGTCAACAAGCTATCCATGATTACCGTTGCCTGTATCTCATAGTCATCATAATCGGGCAATTGAAGCCAGACATCTGCAAACGAAAATCCATACAAAGACCGAATGTTTCTTACCCTACGCACGCAAGCACGGTCGCCATTGGCAAGAAACTGTATTTGCCTGTTTGCTGGTTCTGCATCTCTTGCCGTCCAAAAATAATTGTTCTTCACAATCATCAGCAAATCGCCCGTTGTCAGTTGTTCTTCTCTTCCCAGGATAGAGTTTCTGATGCCCATATTATAGATGTTGGCTCGTTTGTTCGACCGTGTTACCACCATCGTCTCATCTATTCCCACCTGACTATAACTGGAATTTAAGCTCTCTATCAACTCATTGCCTGGCACCATGCGTATATCGGCAAATCCCTTGAACACCACCTTCGGCATTTGGGTCAGTTCGTCGTGCGTAATCATCTGCCTGATCACCGTCGCATTATACAATATTCCACTCTCCTGCTCTTGCCTTAACACCTCATTCAAGTCTGCCTCATACACCTTCATGCCATAGCCTCTCATGAAGTCTTTCGACAAAGCGGGCGACTCCTCCTCTCCCACTGGCGGCAACTGTGCCTTATCGCCGATAATCAGCAGTCGGCAATTCTCACCCCCATACACATATTGCATCATGTCATCCAACAGGCATCCACTGCCAAACACGCTTTCCATCATCCCGTCATTGGCTATCATCGATGCTTCATCCACGATAAAAAGCGTGTTCTTGTGCAAGTTCATGTCTAAGGCAAAGCCTCCCACGATACCTTTCTGCCGGTATATTTTCCGATGGATGGTAGAAGCCGCACTCCCTGCATTGAGAGAGAACACCTTGGCAGCCCTTCCCGTAGGAGCCATGAGCACCACCTTCTGCCCTAATTTCACCATCGTTCGCACGAAGGCACCAGCGAGAGACGTCTTTCCTGTACCCGCACTGCCTCGCAAGATCATCAGAGTGTGAGGTTCACGGTCAAACATGAAGTGGGAGAATGTCTGCAAGGCATTCTCCTGCTCCTTGGTCGGTACAAAACCAAAAAAGTCACGGATGCGTCCGTTCAGGTCTTCTATTGTCACTCTTTCATCAAGTATTTGGGGCAAAGATAATACAAAAATGTGACATTCAAGAAAAAACACCATGACAATCCATCCGTATTGAAATGATTTTCGTAATTTTGCAAGCAAAAAAAATGATCTCCACAGAAATATTATTCTTTATCATTTTCATTGCCTTCATCGTAGGCATTCTCCTATTAGACATGCTGGTCATTGACCGCAAGGCTCATGAGGTTTCCATCAAAGAGGCTGGTATATGGACAGCCGTTTGGGTAGCACTCGCTTTTTGTTTTGCCGGTTTCCTCTGGTTTCATGGCGACATGGTGCATGGCATTGAAAACATGAGCGACCTGCAAGAAGTGACCAACAGGTATGCTTCACATCTCAAACTTGATGCCAACGACTATGAGGGCGGCTTGTCGCTCTATCGCCACAACATGTCTATCGCCTATATCTCCGCCTATTTGTTAGAGAAAACGCTGTCGGTAGATAACCTGTTCGTGATGCTTCTCATCTTCACCTCCTTCGGCGTTAGCAAGATTGAATACCAACGCGTGCTCAACTGGGGTATCTTGGGAGCCATCGTCTTGCGTTTCATTTTCATCTTCGTGGGCTCTTCCCTCATTGCCAAGTTCGATTGGATATTGTTGGTGTTCGGCTTGTTGCTCGTTTACAATGGTATCAAGATTCTGTTTGAACGAGAGGAAGAAGGACCCATCGACGTGCAGAATCATGTTGCCGTCAGACTCCTGTCCCGTTTCTTCCGTATCTATCCTCGTTTTCATGGAGACAATTTCTTCGTGAGAGCGAAGAAGGTAGATGGAGATTTCCAAGTGGCAAGCAAGCAAGAAGGTGGCAAATGGTGTATCACTCCCCTATTGGTAACGGTGGTATTCATCGAGTTTGCCGACATCATCTTTGCTTTCGACAGCATCCCAGCCGCCTTCTCCATCTCCCTCGACCCCTACGTGGTGTTCTTCTCTAACATCCTCGCCATCGTGGGATTGCGAGCCATGTTCTTTCTCTTGGCAGGTATTGCCGATAAGTTCAGGTTCCTCAAACCTGGAATCTGCGTGTTGTTGCTCTTCATCGGAGGCAAGTTGCTCTTACACGACTATGTTGAGATTGATGCCGTATGGTCCTTGTTAGCCATCGTCACCGTACTGACCGTTTGCATCCTCTTATCCATATTGTTCCCCAAAAAGGAACACGCATCCTAATTATCGACCATAAAACACTCTACCATCTATGACAACAGATTTCATATTAAGAATCACCATTGCTGCCGTTTTAGGCGGTATCATCGGACTCGAACGCGAGTATCGTTCCAAGGAAGCAGGCTTTCGCACCCATTTCCTCGTAGCATTAGGTTCGGCTTTGTTCATGATTATCTCAGCATACGGATTTGAGGGAGCGCTCATCTCCACCGAACACCGCTTAGACGTGTCGCGTATAGCTGCGCAGGTGGTCACGGGTATCGGATTCATTGGTGCCGGTACCATCATCTTCCAGAAACACATGGTGAAAGGTCTTACCACGGCGGCAGGACTGTGGGTAACGGCTGCCATCGGTCTCACCTGTGGAGGCGGTATGTATCTATTGGCAGTATCATCTACCATCCTGGTGCTCATCAGCCTGGAGGCATTCAATTGGATCTTGCACCGCTTTGGCAGACGTGTCATCAACGTGGTCTTCTCTTCGCCCAACCAAGAGAATATCCGCAAGGTGCTCGACAACCTGCGCAAAGAGGGCATGGAGCTCGACTCATACAGCATGAAGGAGACTCATATTGCCACTGGCGTAGCCTACCGTGTAAACATGGACATCAAGGTGAAGCGTGACAAGTTTGAGATGCGCATCATCGACTTCATGGACCAGTTTGACGGGGTAAGCATTGAGAACATCGAGAATTAGCATCCCCGTTCTCCCCTAATACATCTTCTCCAGTTTCTCCCTTCGTTTGGCTTCCTTTTGCAAGCGTTTCTCTCGAAGGCGGGGCTTCTTGGCTATGTCTTCCAAACCGTCAGCCAACGTCTTGGCCTTGTGCCTATCCATCTTTTCCTCGTTAGGCAAGGATTTGATTTTAGCGAATCCCTTTGCTTCAAAGCCCAGAGCCTCGTAGGTCTTCTCGCTCTCATCTGGCACATAGAGCACGGCATCTATCACTTCAGGAGAGAAAGCATCACCGGCACATTCAGGTGGGTTTATTCCTTGAAAATAGACCGCGGATATATCATCACACCCACCAAAACAATCGTCTGCCAGCAAACCGATGCTTGGGGGCAGGTCCACGATGATCAAGCCCTGACATCCCGAAAAGGCACCCTTGCTGATGGTTCTCACGCCATTGCTCAGCGATAACGTTTGCAACTCCTTGCAATTCTGGAAAGCATATTTACCAATGACCTCCACGGATGCTGGTATGCCGATACGCTTCAAATGGTGGCAATCTTGGCAAACCATGTCGCTGATAGCAGTCACTCCGTAGGGGAAATGGATGGAATCAAGACCACTGCAAGAAGCAAAAGCACTGTTCTTGATGGTCATCAAGCCATCTGGCAATACGATGTCATGCAATTTCTTGCACGAATAAAAGGCTTTCTCACCGATAGTCTTTAATGAGACAGGCAGTTGTATCTGGGTTAAGTTTCCACACAAGGCAAAAGCACTGTCACCCACTGTTTCAATGGTACGAGGCAGGAAGACCGTCTTCAGCCCTTCTTGTCGATAGAATGCCTTGTCGCCGATACCCGTGACGGTATAGCTGTCGTTGAAAATCTTTTCCGGAACCGTGAAATCATCTTGGAAGGGCTTGATGGGGAAGCTGAGGAAGTCGGCTGTCCCATCCGACTTGATGAAGAAGGTATGACTATCGGTAAGCAAGTGAGCTGTCTGTACCGATGCTGTAAACCGTTCCTTGATATGCTGAAAGGAGGCTGCCCAAGTACTGTTGAGGTATGGGTAGAAACTTCCATTAGGCAGTGTCAGCAGAGTTTTATTGTGTTGGGTAGTATCAAACACGTCATCCCCCAACAAAGCAGGTTCTGGCATTTCTGCCACCACCTCCTTCAATCCCGTACACTTGCTGAAAGCCAATTGCTCAATGCTGGTTAGGGAATGGGGCAACGTGATGGATTGTAGAGAGGCACATCCCAAGAACACCTCCTCCCCTATCTTCTTGAGGTTTTCAGATAGTTGTATGTTCTTGAGGTTTGTACACCCTGCGAAAGCCCTGTGTCGTATCTCGGTCACCGTAGAAGGCAATCGTATCTCCGTCAGTTGCGTCAGGTTCTCAAAAGCATACGTTCCTATTCCCACCACCTTGAGTGTATGAATACGATAGCTGATGGTTGATGGCACCTCATACACAGAGCGCGTTTTATCTATGGGGCGATAGAGCACCACCTCCTTGTTCTCAGTGTTGACAAGAAACGAGTAGCCATCCGCATCCACCATGCTGGGCAGATAGTTCAAGATACTATCATGTTTGGCTTGAACATGAGCCAGTCGTAACAGGTAATCATTTTCCAACTTTTTCAAACGTTGGTTGTAGTTGATATGTTCTTTGTCTATACCATCCAAAAGAGATTCGTTTGTCTGGACCAAGGAATCATAGCGAGCAAGCAGATCCTGTCTTCCACAGGTGTCATAAACGGCAATGATCTTGTCCATTTCCTTCAAATGATGCTGACAACTGGTGAGGGCATGGGTATATCGAGCCGTTTCAGCCTTTTTGTCCACGGGAGATTCCTCTGTCGAAATGGCAAGCTGATGGGGTTCTTCCATTCCATGGCTCTCCTCTATTCCAATAGGCACATCTAATGAAATGTCAAGTATCTCATTGGAGGATTCCTGAGACACCTCTGCAGATGGTGTAACAGTATCAACTTTTTGTTCGTAGAATACAAGTTGCGCCTTTTTCAGTGACACCGTCCCAGAATCAAGATTCACCGTAAACACCTCACGGCTTTTATTTGTCAACTGGGCAGCAGTTAGTGTAGCGTTAGAGCCTTGCATCACAAACAACTTAGTATCTGTATATTGCAATTGTCCATCCATTTCCACCCCCTTTTCCACGAACTTCATCACGTGTTCATCGTTTTTGAAGGTACGAAGATACAGCTTTTTGAAAAAATCTTCGAGGGCATTGCTCTGACTATATGAAAAGGAAGGAACGAGCACTAACAGTAAAGTAAGCACAAAAGTTTTCATGGGCATTGAAAGATAAAAAACAAATTCTTGGCAAAGATAAGCATAAAAAATGAGAAAGGCATAAAATCATACACTTTTATTTAACATTGAGGTCACACAAGACAAATAACGCCTGATAACATCAACCGAAAAATGCTATTTTTTGCTTGATTTCATATCCAAGGAACACAAGAATGGCGTTTAACGTTGGTATTTCCAACATCAAACGCCAAACAAAACTTTACACAGAACTACTATTTATTTAAGATTCACATTAGCTCAGCTTCTTTGGAGTTCAGGAGTTTCATGGAGTAAAGGAGTAAAGACATTTGTCTGAACTCCTGAACTTCTGAACTCCTTAACTCCTTTTGAGTAAAGACATTTGTCTGAACTACTGAACTCCTTTTGCTTCTATTCTTCTTCAACTTGCGAAGTTGAGCTGTTTAGCCCAATCTTTTCTCCAACCGTTCACGGATGGCAGCGATGAAGCCAGCGGAATTAACAGCCTTTGGCTCAATGCCCTCCATGAGGTTTACAAGGTCCTTGGTGCAGATACCCTCGTTGAGCGTGTCAAAGCAAGCAGCCTCCAGTTGGTCGCCAAAGTTCATGAGCTCCTTGATACCATCTTTCTCGCCACGTTTACGCAATGCCCCACTCCATGCAAAGATGGTAGCCATAGGATTGGTACTGGTTTCCTCGCCCTTCAGGTACTTGTAATAGTGGCGGGTAACGGTACCGTGAGCAGCCTCATACTCGTAGTTGCCATCGGGAGAAACGAGCACGGAGGTCATCATGGCAAGAGAACCGAATGCGGTGCTGACCATGTCGCTCATCACGTCGCCATCGTAGTTTTTGCAAGCCCAGATGAATCCACCCTTTGAGCGGATGACGCGAGCCACGGCATCGTCGATGAGCGTATAGAAATATTCCAGTCCGCGTTTTTCAAACTCGTCCTTGTACTCTTGGAACACCTCATCGAAGATCACACGGAACTGAGCATCGTACTTCTTGGAAATGGTATCCTTGGTGGAGAACCACACGCTCTCATTGACATCAAGGGCAAACTTGAAACAACTGTGTGCAAAGGAACGAATGCTCTTATCCACATTGTGCATACCTTGGAGAACACCCTCACCCTTGAAGTTGTGAATGATCACCTCTTGGTGGTCGCCACTCTCACCATCAAAGACCAGCTTGGCAACACCCGGCTCGTTTACTCGCAGTTCTACGCTCTTATACACGTCACCGTAAGCATGACGGGCGATGGTGATAGGTTTCTCCCAATTCTTCACGGCAGGATGGATGCTGGGAATGGTGATAGGTGTGCGGAACACCGTACCGTCGAGGATGGAACGGATGGTACCGTTAGGGCTCTTCCACATCTCATGCAAGTTGTATTCCGTCATGCGTTGTGCATTGGGCGTGATGGTGGCACACTTCACTGCCACCCCATATTTCTTGGTAGCTTCGGCAGAGTCGATGGTGATTTGGTCGTTTGTTTCATCACGTTTCACCAAGCCCAAGTCGTAATACTCAGTCTTGAGGTCAACGAAAGGAAGGATCAACTCGTCTTTAATCATTTTCCACAAGATACGAGTCATCTCGTCACCGTCCATCTCCACGAGAGGAGTAGTCATTTGAATTTTCTGTTTCATGTTTTAAATGTTTAGTGTTGAGTGTTTAGTGTTTAGTGAACAAATGTCTGAAAACTGAAAACACAAGGCACCACACATGACACACTCAACGATTTTTATTTTTTACTTTTATAATAATTCATTAAGCAACCTTTCTCCAAGATAGTACGCTCGTCAGCGGTGAGGTTTTGGAAGAAGAGATGGATAGGCTTCACACCCTCCTTGGTGATCACCTGTGCATCAATCTCCTCCTTGCCAGAGACGATAGCCTCACGAATGCCAGGAACAAACACAAAGTCGCCTGCTACATACTCAAATGGTGTATCCTTGGCAATGGTGAAGGGCACGATACCCCAGTTGATACAATTGGAACGATAGCGCTTGGTAGCATACTCGTAGCAGATGTTAGCATCACCACCCAATACCTTCTGACAAGAAGCAGCCTGTTCGCGGGCAGAGCCATCACCCGGGCGGTTGGCAAACACACAAGAGCCAAACGAGGTGTTTTCCATTGAACATTGAATATTGACCATTGACAATTTCTTAACTACATTTTGTATGGCCTCTGGATAATGGTCAATGGTCAATGTTCCATTTTCAATGTGAGCACGACGCTCTAAGTCTTGCGCCTGTATGCGCTTGCTGATACCCACATATTCGGGCACACGGCGTGAAAGGGCAAACTCAGAGAGTTTCAGAGGATTGGAACGATAACTGGATGTTTCGCCCGAAGGAATCAACTCGTCGGTAGTGGTCACGGGATCGTGAATGACAGCTGCCAATTCGAGCAACATATTCTCTTGCATGGGATACATGGTAGGCCAATCCTTGATGTTGGGACCATAGCGAAGTTCTTGTTCGGGATTCTCCTTACCATATCCATTGAACACACGATGCTCATAAATCTTCGCATCAAAGTTGTAAGGCTTGTGCGTATCTTCATATTCCACATCCGTGGCAGCGGTAATCACGCCACCGTTAGCGGCAGTGGCAGCAATAGAACGAGCATCCATCAGAGCCACCAACGAGATTTGTCCATGTCCTGGCTTTGAGCCCTCACGGTTGGGGAAGTTACGGGTGGTATGACGAATAGACAAACCATTGTTGGCAGGAACGTCGCCAGCACCGAAGCATGGACCACAGAAGGCAGGTTTGATCACCACGCCAGCCTCCAGCAACTCCTCAGCAATGCCATTGCGAGTGACAGCCATATATACGGGAGTAGATTGAGGATAAGCAGAGATGGTAAAGTAGTCATTGCCTACGTCTTGACCCTTCAAGATGGTAGCGGCAGCACTCAGGTTATCATACGTACCACCCGAACATCCGGCGATAATACCTTGGTCAGACACCACCTTACCATTCACAATCTTATCAATCAAGCTGACATTCACCTTATCGCCAAAACGTTTCTTGGCATCTTCCTCCACCTTACGCAAGATCTCCACGGGATGCTCTTGCAGTTCGTGGATGGTGTAAGCATTGGAAGGATGGAACGGCAAGGCAATCATGCTCTCCTGCGTACTCAGGTCGATACGAATCATGCCATCATAATACGCCACGTCACCCGGTTGCAACACCTTGAAATCCTCTGGGCGATTGTGAATCTCGTAATGATGTTTCACCTCATCATCCGTAATCCATATAGAACTCAAGCAAGTGGTTTCAGTGGTCATGATGTCAATACCGTTACGGAAGTCGATAGGCAATTCCTTCACGCCCGGACCAGCAAACTCAAGAACCTTGTTCTTCACGAAGCCATTGTCGAAGACCGCCTTCACCAAGGAAATAGCAACGTCATGCGGACCAATACCATGACGAGGTTTGCCTTCCAACCAAACGAGCACCACCTCTGGAGCATTGATGTCCCATGTGTTGCGGAGCAATTGTTTCACCAATTCGCCTCCACCTTCGCCAACACCCATATTACCAAGCGAGCCATAGCGTGTGTGTGAGTCGGAACCCAAGATCATGTTTCCACACTTCACCATTGCCTCACGAGCATATTGATGAATGACGGCTTGGTTGGCAGGCACGTAGATACCACCATATTTCTTGGCAGCAGAGAGACCAAACACATGGTCGTCTTCATTAATAGTACCGCCAACGGCACACAGAGAGTTATGGCAGTTGGTCATGGCGTATGGAAGGGGAAACTTCTCCAAGCCACTGGCACGTGCTGTCTGGATGATGCCCACGTAAGTAATGTCGTGCGACATCATCGCATCAAAGCGTATGCGCATCTTCTTTCCCTTACCACCATCTACGTCGTGTGCGCGTAGGATGTTATAAGTAATTGTGTTTTCACGAGCAACTTCAGGAGCAGGCATATTAGCCGCATCTTTCACGATTTCCTGACCGTTGAGAAGATAAACTCCTTGTTGGATTAATTCAACCATAATGTTACTATTTAAATTGATTAATAATATTTATTCTAACTGATTAACGACTGCACCAGACGGGTGAGCGACAGCATGTCGGCACTACCGCCTGGCGAAATATTTTCAGAGATGAAACGAAGGTTTAACGCTTTCAACGTTGGAAGGAGGAATTTTGAGGGAGGAAGTATTTCGTCTATCGACGAGGGGGAAGGACTCAAGTGGGACGTACTTCCCACTTCCCTACCTGAGCACTGCGGGTATTCCGCATCACTTCCACATTCCAAATTCAAACATCTTTCATAGATTAATTTCGCTTCTTCCTTCACTTGCTGAGCCACCTGTTCACCCTTTCGATAATACACGTTGGTATCGTCGAGCATAGACATGATATATAATAATGTGGGAAGGAGAGGGCTCACTTTTGAATCTCCTGGCAAAGAAGCAATGGCTTCAGCCGATTCTTCATTCATCATTCTTAACTCTTCATTGATGAGGAATGGCAACCATTTATCAAATAAGTCGGGATAACCGCGACGGGCATGAGCAAGAGCACCTTCCACATGATGCTTGGCAGAAACCTCACTACCATGCGTACCCTTTGTATCTGGGAACAATCGGGCAATCTCCATGATTCCCTTTTGCAAGTCTTCAGCACTCACCTTTCCCTTCAGACGCATCTCATGGGCAGCCACCACAATGGTAATTCCCAACGAAAACAATGCACCCTTATGGGTGTTCACTCCTTTCGTAGCCTCATACATCGCCTTTTCAGCACGAAGACCGATGCTTTTTAATGAAGAATGAAGAATGAAGAATGAAGAATCCTTGGGAAGTGAAGAATGAAGAATGAAGAATGAAGAATCACTTGAAGGAGAAGGGTTTGCGCCCAACGATTCTTCATTCTTCATTCTACATTCTTCATTCAATGCGCCAGCCCATTCTTCATTCTTCATTCTACATTCTTCATTCAATGCGCCAACCCATTCTTCATTCTTCATTCTACATTCTTCATTCAATGCGCCAGCCCATTCTTCATTCTTCATTCTACATTCTTCATTTCCCAGCAATGCTAATTCCACGAAATAGGGGCGCAGGGCACGAATGCTCTTGTTCATCATCTCATAATCCATGTCATGATGAGCACCACTATCATGCTGGTCAACCAATCCAGGCTTCGGAGTTAAGTCGAGCTCTTCTTGTAAAGACTGACAAGCAAGGTCGGCTATCAAATAAGGAATGGTAGAAGAATATGCCAAAGCTGATGCCCGTTGCAGGGAATGTGCCTGAAGATGCGCACGAAGAGAAGAAGCACTCACCACCACATGGTCTATCTGCAACCGTGGCAGTTCCTTCACCTCTATGCCCTGTGTAGGAAGAACATTCTTCATCAACTCATTATACCTACGGGTAAGATTGTCAGAGGGTTCAGAACCCACAAATCTCACTTTGATGTTGAGCGTAGGCGCAATCTGAGAGGCAAACAAATCGAGATCAAGCATGATTTGCGTATCAGTAGCCAAGTTGATTTCCTTCAGGAAATAAGTGGGAAACGTTGCGGAAGATACCGCATAACTACCAGTAGTGCAAACCGTTACATTAAACAAGTCAGCACATCCTTTCTCCACCATCGCCTTTCGTTCAACGAATGGGAAACGAGAAACATCCTCTTCCACCACCATCACGAAAAGCAGTTCCACTTGTCGTGCAGCTTGTTCGATGAGATACCGATGCCCCTTGGTAAAAGGGTTGGCATTCATGATGATGATGCCGTTGTAACCAGAGGGATGAGCCACCAGTTTCCGCAAATTTTTCTTGTAATCCGCTAATGAATGGTCGTTTTCCTGCAAGATAGCATGTTCTGATTGCGCAATGGTCTGAAAGCCCAAGCTCTCAAACATTTTCTTGTTCTCAGGTTTGGTATATATCTTCAAATGATGAATGCCGTATGATGTAGCCGTACTGATGAGATGCGAAATCATCGTCAAGCTGAGCTTAGCGTCACGCAATCCCTGTTTCACGGCAATGCACTTGATGACGTTTCCACTGAGTCCGCCACCTGCCAATATCTCCTCGCCACCATGTTCAAACACGGCAGCATAGTAATCCATCGGTTCAAGTCGCAATCCGTTCTGTTCAAGGAAAGTCTCCACTTGTCGCCTAACGAATTTCACAGACAATGGTAATTGGCGAATCTCAAACTCATCATTGCGCATAAGCCTCAATCATTTGTTGTATTTTCTGTTGTAGTTCGTCTCTCGTATGCGTATGGTTTCTCATGCAATACCGAGCATCTTGGTCACATAACAAGCACTTTCGTCCTTCTCTCCCGATAACGGAACGAGAGACGGGCTCTACATGGGTGTTGATAACATCAATGTCAAACAATCTCCCTAATGGATGATTGTCTTCTATCTCGCAAGCCAACCGTTTACAGGCTATCATAGACATATCGACCAGATAATAACCTTCATATCCCGTAGAGAGGTCTTGTTCACGTTGCCATTGGATGGATGGTCCAAATGCTCTTTGGATTGTCTCTACCGCAGCATGAGCCACTACCAATGACTGAGCATTACGCTTGACATTTCCCGGCATGATGACCGTCAAACAAACCAACGTCAATCCAGGATTATCCTGAATCAATTGACGTTGCAATTGCCAACGTTTCTCACGACTTTCCAAAAGCATGTCAAGCGTAATCTCCATCTAATCTATTCTTTAAAACTCCTTTTCTTTTAATCAACAATATTCTTGATGACATCTTGCACGGAGCCTTCACGGTTCAATACGATTCCCACCACCTTATCACCGAATGGCAGAGGAGCAGGCTTACCAATGATTTTCTCCGCACGAGCCTTCAAGTCATTGATATCAACCACTTTCAATCCAGCCTTCGAGAGTCGTTCGGCAATCTCCGGGCGACGGGGATTCACGGCTATTCCGTATTCGGTCACTACCACATCCACCGTAGAACCTGGGGTGATGAGCGTGGTAACCTCATCTACCACACATGGAATCCTTCCACGCAGCAATGGGCAAACGATGATGGACAGAGCGGAATCAGCCGCCGTGTCGGGGTGTCCGCCAATGGCTCCCCTGATGATACCGTCACTTCCCACCAAAACGTTTACATTGAAGTTGACATCTACTTCCAATGCTGACAAGATCACGATATCCAAGAAATGCGTGGCAGAACCTGGCTCGTCGGCACTGGCGTATTCAATGCTGGAGATTTCCTTGTGCATACGGTCGCTCTTGAGCGACTCAGCCGCAACCTTGTCGAACGACTGCACATCCATCAATCGCTCAATCAGACCTTCCTCGTGCATCTTCACCATGTGTGCGGTGATTCCTCCAAGTGCGAAACTTGCCTTAATGCCTTGGTCAAGCATACTCTGGCGAATGAATTTCACTGCTGCCAACGATGCACCGCCTGAGCCTGTCTGTATAGAAAAACCTTCCTTGAAATATCCACTGTTGATAATCACCTTTGCGGCTTGCTGAGCCAACAAGATGTCGCGTGGATTCTTGGTGTCTCGAATGGCTCCGGAGGAAATCTTCGATGAATCACCCACGCTATCTACCACCACTACATAATCCACATTCAATTCGGAAATACCTGACGGACGGTTGGGATAAGGCACCAAATCATCCGTGAGAATCACCACCTTATCAGCGTATTGCGCATCGGGCAATGCGTAACCGATACTACCACAGATGCTCTTGGCATTGGGTGAACGCGAATAACCACAGGCATTACCCATAGGGTCGCTCGACGAAGTACCGAGGAAAGCCACGTCGATATGCAATTCTCCACTGGCAATCGCACTTCCACGAGAACCATGTGAACGGAATATCACGGGTTCTTTCATCAATCCGTGACTAATCTCCTGAGCCAACTTTCCACGTAAACCTGACGTGGAGATACGGGTAATCACACCATTGCGGATATGTTCTATCAGAGGTTCGTGAACGTCGATAAGACTGGAAGAGGCAAGATGCAGGTCTTTAAATCCCATCTCAGCCAACTTATCAACCACCATATTGATCACCTTATCGCCAGCACGGAAGTGGTGATGGAACGAGATGGTCATTCCGTTTTGCAATCCACTTCTGCGAATGGCTTCTTCCAAGCTCACCACCTTATGAGAATTGGTCAGTCCGTTGGTACGTGGAGCAACGTTCTTTGTCTGTCCGTCGTCTTGGTAAATTTTCTTATTGAGTTTATTGGCAGCTTCCTGTATCAATGCCGCGCGTTCTTTGATGCTGTTCATAGTAAATCCTCCTCTTTTAAAATGCCTGATGCTATTGCTAAGTCGATGGTACGCTGAGCGCGTAACACCACCGGACGGTCAACCATCTTACCATTGACCGAAATCACGCCACTACCCCTCTTCTCTGCTTCCTTGATAGCAGCCAGAATGGTTTGTGCCTTCATGATGTCTTTCTCTTTTGGCGCAAACACTTCGTTGACCACTTCAATCTGACGAGGGTTGATAATCGACTTACCATCAAAGCCCAGTGTCTTGATGAGTTCCACTTCCTTTCGGAATGTTTCCATATCATTCAAGTTAGAATATACCGTATCAAGAGCATCTATACCAGCGGCACGAGCAGCCACCACAATCGTTTGTCTTGCCAGCAACAACTCAGCGCCACCAGGTGTACGTTGCGTCTTGAGGTTGGCACAATAGTCTTCTGCTCCAAGGGCGATACCCATCATTCTCTTTGAGGCAACGGCAATATCGTAGGCATTGACAATACCCAATGCACTCTCTATGGCTGCCATGATCTTGGTACGACCCACACAACCCAGTTCTTCTTCCACGCTTTCTATCTCGCGTTCAACCTCTCTTACCTCATCGGCGGTCTCCGTCTTAGGCATTCTGATAACATCAACGCCAGCCTTCACCACGGCCTCAATATCCTTCTTTCCGTAAGGAGTATTCAATGGGTTGATACGAACCACCATTTCGGTATCTCCGTAGTCGATGGTTTTCAATGCGTTGTACACCAACAAACGGGCAGCATCTTTCTCTGCCATTGTCACCGAGTCTTCCAAGTCGAGCATGATAGAATCGGGACCATATATAAATGCGTCTTGCATCATTGCCGGGTTATTACCCGGAACGAACATCATCGTTCTTCTTAATCTTTGCATAATCTTCATCTTTTATCGTGCCAGCATTCAAGTTAAATGTAATATTCACTAAACACTAAACGCTAAACACTAAACAAAATTCACTTCCACACATCTTTTCCTGTTGCCCTGACGGCAGCAGCAGTTACTCTCGCACGTATGGTGCAGTCGAGTGCACCCTTGTCAGTAGCTTTCACCTCAGCCTGTTCAATGCCCAAGCCATGCAAAGTGTCAGCGATCACCGTCTTGATTTGCTCACCAAACTGGTAAGCCACCGTACTTTCCAAGGCTATCTGCAATCCTTCCTCCTCAGACGGAGCAATCTGAATGAAAATGTCTCCAGACTCCAACGTACCTGCGGACGCTTTTGTCAATTGTTCTTTTTGTGTTGATTCTTCCGTTTTCAATTCCATGGTAATACTATTTAATAAGTTAAAAATATGTTGATAATAAAATAATAGTGCAAAGTTAGTAAATCTATTTTAATAAAAAAATATTTTCCAACAAATCTATAAACTTTCATTTTCATGTACACTAATAGTGTAAAACATCTAAGAATACAAAAACGTAGTAAAAACTTGTATAATACGAAAATTTGTAGTACATTTGCAAAGTCTTATTTTAGGTAAGTTCTAAAAATTAACAT
>DJXW01000019.1:212343-231000 GCA_002449845.1 Prevotella sp. UBA6994 | reverse complement strand
GCCAGTCCCTCCCAGCGGGGAGGGGGAGTAAGGAGAACGAAGGAACAAAGCAAAAAAAGAAAAGAACCCAACCAATTTCTTGATTGAGTATCTTGCGGAGAGAGAGGGATTCGAACCCCCGGTACCTCTCGGTACGACGGTTTTCAAGACCGTTGTAATCGACCACTCTACCATCTCTCCAATACTTTAAAGTTTGGCTGTTGCCGAAAAGCGAGTGCAAAGATAGTACAAAATTTGAAAAATGAAGAATGAAAGATAGAGAAAAAGACTTGCTTTAATATTAATTAACACAAATCTCATGTTATTCTTGATAACTCATACCTTATACTTCATGAAAAAAACGTACCTTTGCACCATGATTTATCCACAGAACTTTGAAGGTAAAATTGGATTCGGAGATATTCGGCGTCAAATTAAAGGTAATTGTCTCTCTACGCTCGGCACGGAGATGGTAGATAACATCGTGTTTTCTGATCGTGCCTCGACCATCAACGAATGGATGCAGCAAGTGAAAGAATTTCGTAGGTTACAGGAAGAAGACGATGACTTTCCCTTGCAATATTTTTTCGACGTAAGAATTGCCGTTGCCAAACTACGATTGGAAAACGTACACATAGAGATTAACGACTTGTTTGACTTACGGAGGTCATTAGACACGATACGCAATATCGTCAACTTTCTATGTCGTACAGAGAATGGCAGCGAGATAACAGAGAATGACAATCAAGCCAAATATCCTGCCCTTCAACGTTTGACGGAAGGAGTCGTGACCTTCCCACAACTAATCCTGCACATCGACAGAATCTTAGACAAGTTTGGTAAGATGCGAGACGATGCCTCTCCAGAATTGTCTAATATCCGCAAAGAGCTTGCCCATACGGAAGGCAGCATCTCACGCACTTTGCATTCTATCTTGCGCACAGCACAGAGCGAAGGACTTGTGGATAAAGACGTAGCTCCTACTCTGAGAGATGGAAGACTGGTGATTCCGATTGCACCAGGACTAAAGCGCAAGATCAAGGGAATCGTTCACGATGAGTCGGCATCAGGACGAACCGTATTCATCGAGCCTTCAGAAGTGGTAGAAGCCAACAACCGTATCAGGGAACTGGAAGCAAGCGAACGAAGGGAAATCATACGGATACTCACAGAGGTCACCAAACTCATTCGCCCGTACGTGAAAGACATCCTGCAATCGTATCGGTTCCTTGCGATGATTGACTTTATCCGTGCCAAGGCGGAATTTGCCGTGCAGACCCATGCCATTGAGCCTACCGTAGAAGACTATCCGCACATCGACTGGATACAAGCCATTCATCCCCTACTCCAACAATCGTTGGAAAAACAAGGAAAGAAGGTGGTGCCGCTTGACATCATCTTGAACAACGACCAACGGATATTGATTATCTCGGGGCCTAATGCTGGTGGCAAATCGGTATGTATGAAAACCGTGGGATTGCTACAATACATGTTACAATGCGGCGTGAGCATACCCATCAGCGAACGTTCCACCACAGGAGTATTCCAAAACATCATGATTGACATAGGCGATGAACAGAACATTGAAAATGACCTAAGTACTTACTCGTCTCATCTGCTCAACATGAAAAACATGATGAAGAATGCCAATGCCCAGACACTCTTGTTGATAGACGAGTTTGGCGGTGGAACAGAACCACTCATCGGAGGGGCGATAGCTGAATCTGTCTTGAAACAATTCTGCCAACGAGGAGCATTTGGCGTTATCACCACCCATTACCAAAACCTGAAGCATTTTGCCGATAACCATCCTCACGTGGCTAATGCCGCCATGCTTTACGACCGTCATGAGATGCAAGCACTCTTCAAACTGAGCATCGGACAACCAGGCAGTTCGTTTGCCATTGAGATTGCACGAAAGATTGGCATTCCTGAAGCTGTCATCAAAGATGCTTCTGAAATCGTAGGAAGCGACTATATACAAAGAGACAAATACTTGCAAGACATTGTCAGGGACAAACGCTATTGGGAAAACAAGCGACAAACCATACACCAACGAGAGAAAGACATCGAAAAGACTATCTCTCGCTATGAGGAAAACCTGACCGACATCGAAAGGAAAAGAAAGGAAATACTTAGCAAGGCCAAGCAACAGGCTGAGGAATTGCTGAAAGAGAGCAACAAACGCATCGAGAATGTCATCAAGGAAATACGCGAGAACCAGGCTGAGAAAGAGGAAACCAAACGCATCCGTGAGGACTTGAAGGAATTCAAGGCTGAGGTGGAAAAAATTGACTCTAAGGCGAGTGACGAAGACATTGCCCGTAAAATAGCCAACATACAAGCTCGAAAAGAACGCAAAGCGAAAAGAAAGGAAGAAAAAGCCAAGAAAGCTGGACAAGCCATTAACATCAACCCCAGCAACATTGCGCCAAAGACTCAACCAGAAAAGATTCAAGAAGGCGATTCGGTGAGAATCAAGGGGCTCACCTCTGTCGGCAAAGTGGAGGAGATTAATGGCAAGATGGCAACAGTAATCTTTGGTGACATGCGCACCAAGCTGCGGTTAGAAAGATTGGAACTCAGCAACAGCTCAGAGAAACCTCAAGAAGACACGGGCAACAAGCATGAAAATCTTCAAACATTCAGCATCAGCAAAGACACAAGAGAAGCCATAGACAAGAGGAAGTTGAACTTCAGACAAGATATTGACGTGAGAGGAATGCGTGGAGACGAAGCGCTGAATGCCATTACTTATTTCGTTGATGACGCCATCTTGTTGGGAGTATCACGCATTCGCATTCTTCACGGTAAGGGCAATGGTATCTTACGACAACTCATTCGCCAATATTTAGGAACCGTGCCCAACGTAACACATTTCAAAGATGAGCATGTGCAATTTGGCGGAGCAGGAATAACAGTTGTCGATTTAGAATAAGGAAGGAAATATTAGAAAGTTAAGGAGTTCAGGAGTTCAGGAGTCAAGTAGTCCAGACAAATATCTTAACTCTAAAGGAGTCAAGTAGTTCAGACAAATGTCTTAACTCTAAAGGAGTCAAGCAGTCCAGACAAATGTCTTAACTCCTGAACTCCTTGACTCCTTTACTTCTTAAAAATCTTCTTGAAAAATCTCCAGAACTATGAAGTCGAGCGAATGCGAAACTTAAATTCGGAAGTAATCTTCCAATTCTTGTTCTGCACGTCCATTTTCATTAGACAAATCCTTGATGATTTGACCGTGCTCCATCAGTGCAATACGAGTAGAAACCTCTACGGTGTGTTGCAAATTGTGAGAAGAGATGATGATGGTAGCCCCCGTTTCCTCATGATAACGGGTGATGATGCGTTTCAGGAAGTTTTGGGAAGATGGATCCAAGAAATTAAATGGTTCGTCAAGTATCAACAGTTGGGGCTTGGCAAGCATAGCCTCTATCACACCCACCTTTTGCTTGTTGCCCGCACTCAAGTCGCGAATCAACTTTTTAACTCCAAACACTTCACCGGCAGCAAAATGTTGCAGCATACCTATCAGAGAATCAGCCTCAGCCTCTCCTTGAGGAATGATAGACTGTTCGGGCGAAACTTCATTCACTTTAGCTAAGAAGTCGAAGTACTCGTCTGGAGTAAGAAAATCTATCAAGAAACCATCATCAATGTATGCACCAGTGAATTTCTTCCAGTCTTCAGACTGAGATGGGTCTAAGTGCATGATGGCATTCTCTGCTTCTGTCATATCCACGTTGCCGTTGTCAGCCTTCAGCAAGTCGAGCATCAAGCGAAAGAGCGTCGTCTTTCCCGCTCCGTTGTTGCCTACCAATCCGAGAATGTCACCATGATGAATTGTAAAACTGGCAATGTCAACTGCCAATTTCTCCCCGAAGGACTTTTGCAGGTTGTTGATATTGATTTCCATCTATCGTGTTTGTTTTTATATATAATATGTTTTAAGGAGTTAAGGAGTCAAGGAGTTATGACATTTGTCTGGACTACTGAACTACAGAACTCCTGCACTCCTATAGAGCATGACATTTGTCTGGACTACTGAACTCCTGTACTTCTGAAACTTCTTAACTCTTTATCCCCTAAAACTTTCCTTTTACAAGCCCCTACCGTGACAAGCCTTAAACTTCTTGCCACTTCCGCACGGACAAGGATCGTTTCTGCCTGGCATCTTATCCTTGATGATTGGAGCCTGCGGCACTCTTCCTGCGCCACCACGGGTGTCGGTATGTGCGGCTGCCTGCTGAGCACGATCCACCAATTCTTCACCTGAAGAGCTGGCGTTGTTCATGTCTGCCTTGTGTTCAGTATATCTTTGGCTGCGTTGTTCGGGAGCAGCTTCCCTCACTTCGCTTTGTTGCATCTCCATAGGAATCTGCCCACGCATCAAGATTGAGCCAATACGATTATTCATGTCGTTAATCATATCGTCCCACAACTTGGCACTTTCCAACTTGAAAATCAGCAATGGGTCTTTCTGTTCGTAAGAAGCATTCTGAACGCTATGACGCAACTCATCCAATTGGCGAAGGTGCTCTTTCCAGTTGTCGTCAATGATGTGCAGCAAGATTACCTTCTCGAATTGTTTCACCACGCTCTTACATTCCGTATCGTAAGCCTCTTTCAGGTCGCAAGGAATGTTATAAATGCGTTTTCCGTCAGTAATCGGCACAATGATGCGCTCGTACATGGCACCTTGGTTCTCTTGTACATTCTTGATAACGGGATTAGCAACGTCTTTGATACGCTCCGTTTTCCTGTTGAATGATTCCATTGCCAATTGGAAAGCCTTTTCTTCCATCTGACTTCTGTTGCCATTGATAAACTCTTCCTCGGTGAAGGGACATTCCATCGCCAACACCTTGAGGAATTGCTCACGGCAGCCAGGATAGTCATTGGTCTCGATGATGCTTACCACCCTATCCCAGATGATGTTGGCAATATCCATACCAATACGCTCACCCATCAAAGCATGGCGACGCTTCTCGTAAATCACGGTACGTTGCTTGTTCATCACGTCGTCATATTCCAAGAGGTGCTTACGAATACCGAAGTTGTTTTCTTCCACCTTCTTTTGTGCACGTTCAATGCTCTTGGAAATCATCGGAGCCTCGATACGTTCTCCATCCTTAAATCCGAGGCGGTCCATCACGGTTGCGATACGTTCTGAGGCAAACAAGCGCATGAGCTTATCCTCCAAAGAAACATAGAATACGGAAGAACCGGGGTCACCCTGACGACCGGCACGACCACGCAACTGACGGTCAACGCGACGACTTTCGTGGCGTTCCGTACCGATGATGGCAAGACCACCTGCTTCTTTCACCTCTGGAGTCAACTTGATGTCGGTACCACGACCAGCCATATTGGTGGCGATGGTTACGGCACCCAACAGACGACGTTCCTCCCGTACGGCATTCACATCAGAGTTGGCATATTTCTTTTCGTTTTGTGCCAAATCCTGATTATAGCGCAATGCCGATGCCTTATCACAGAAAGCACTACCATCATTAGCCACATATACAGGTCCCATCGTAGAGCGTCCTGCCTCAGCCACGATGTCAGCCTCCCTTTGGTGGAGCTTGGCATTCAATACGTTGTGGGGAATATTACGCATCTTGAGCATCTTGCTCAACAATTCTGAAATCTCTACCGACGTTGTACCTACCAAGCAAGGACGACCCTGACTGCGCATTGTCTCTATCTCGGTAATCACGGCACGATACTTCTCACGAGCCGTCTTATACACCCTATCATCCATGTCATTCCTGATGACTGGCTTATTGGTTGGAATCTCCACAACATCCAACTTATAGATGTCCCAGAACTCACCTGCCTCTGTAGATGCAGTACCCGTCATACCAGCCAACTTGTGGTACATACGGAAATAGTTCTGTAAGGTAATGGTGGCAAATGTCTGCGTGGCGGCTTCCACCTTCACATGTTCCTTAGCTTCCACTGCCTGATGAAGACCATCGCTCCAACGACGACCTTCCATGATACGACCCGTTTGCTCATCAACGATTTTCACCTCACCGTCAATCACCACATAGTCATCATCCTTATTGAACATACAATAAGCCTTGAGCAGTTGCTGGATGGTATGTACTCTTTCGCTCTGCACGGCATAATGGTTCAGCATTTCGTCTTTCTTGTCAATCCGTTCCTGCTCGTCGAGTGTTGTATCTGCCTCAAGCGCAGAAAGCTCAGAGGTAATATCCGGCAACACAAACAAATCCTTGTCATGCACACGGTTTGCCAACCAATCCGTACCCTTATCTGTCAAGTCGCATGATTTCAACTTCTCATCTACCACGAAAAACAAGGGCTCAACAGCCTTGGGCATTTCACGGTTGTTGTTTTGCATGTAATACTCTTCGGTCTTGAGCATTCCCGCCTTGATACCCTCTTCAGAAAGATATTTAATCAATGGCTTGTTCTTAGGCATACTCTTATATGAACGGAACAATGACAGGAATCCTTCCTCCGTCAACTTCTGGTCGTTCTTCTCCTGACCTTCGGTAATCTTTTGCTTCGCATCTGCCAAATATTGTGTGGCAAGCCTACGTTGCACATCTACCAAGCTTTCCACCAACTGCTGATACTCCTCAAACATCTGGTCATCGCCCTTGGGAACAGGACCAGAGATAATCAATGGAGTACGTGCATCGTCAATCAACACAGAGTCCACCTCATCGACGATGGCATAGTTATGAGAGCGTTGCACCAAGTCGGCGGGAGAAATAGCCATATTGTCACGCAGGTAATCAAAACCAAACTCATTGTTGGTACCAAACGTGATGTCTGCCATATACGCCTTCCTGCGCTCTGGCGAATTGGGTTTGTGCTTGTCGATACAATCCACCGACAATCCATTAAACATATACAACGGTCCCATCCACTCAGAGTCACGCTTAGCCAGATAGTCGTTCACAGTTACAACGTGTACACCGTTACCCGTCAAGGCGTTCAGGAACACTGGCAACGTAGCCACGAGGGTTTTACCCTCACCCGTTGCCATTTCAGCAATCTTACCTTGATGGAGAGCAATACCGCCAAACAACTGAACGTCGTAGTGAATCATTTCCCATTTCAGGTCGTTTCCACCAGCCGTCCAGTGGTTGTGATAAATAGCTTTGTCGCCATCAATGGTGATGAAGTCTTTACGAGGGTCAGCAGCCAACTCACGGTCGAAGTCGGTAGCGGTCACGATGGTTTCCTCATTCTCGGCAAAGCGTCGAGCCGTGTCCTTGACGATGCTGAAGGCAATAGGCATCACCTCGTCTAAGGCTTTCTCATACTTGTCCAAGGCATCTTTCTCCAACTTGTCTATTTGGTTGAAGATTTCCTCTCTCTCGTCTAACGGAGTGTCTTCAATCGTCGCTTTCAACTCGGCAATCTTTTCTTTCTCTGCCTTAGCCGATTCTTGTACGAATGTTTGTATTTCCTTCGTCTTGGCACGAAGGTCATCGTTGCTTAACGCCTTGATCTCATCATATTTGCTCTTTACCACTTCAACCATCGGTTGAATCAGTTTCATGTCACGACTTGACTTATCGCCAAACAACGATTTCAGGAATTTGTTGAAATTCATATCTTGTTTATATTTGTTCCTTATTAATTGAAATATAAGATGTTGCGTAAATTGTGTGCAAAATTACGAATATTTTTCGTAATAAGCTCATGATTTACAATAATTATTAGAACAATGGTTCTGAAGAACAAGCATTCGGTGCTCTGATGCGGATGGATTTAGCAATCGTAGGTGCAATGCGATCTACGGTTACAGGTGTGGTTACGTGTTGGGCTTTCGTTCCTGCTCCATACATGATGATGGGAAAGGGTACGAAACTGGCACGACTGGTATATGATTCTTGTGTTTCTTCGTTTAGCAAGCGCCACCCTGGCTTCACGTCAATAATGATGTCACCACTGGTAGCCACGTTAAATCCATTTCTTAAACGTAGAATATCACTATTACCTTTCAAAAGGCGTTCACTGGTATATACATCCCCCACTCCAGCACACATCACCAAGAATTCTTGGCTTCTCTGCAATATTTCCGTCACGGAGATGTGTTTTTGCTCCAGCAACTGGTGGTTGAAGTAGAATTGGTTTCCATAGCAAGCCTCCACATAGAATCCCTGTCCGTAAATGGCACTGAGATACATGTTCAGCAAGTTGGCTGTTCTGTCTATGCGAAACGTTCCCGTAGGAATGCGATATTGGTGCAAGTCGGTTTCCACCTCCTCAGCATATCCCGTAGAGGTCACCACAAACATCACGTGGTCAGCCCCCACTTCATTATCCACCGTAGAGATGATTTTCCCGATGGTATTGTCGAGCGACATATACACGTTTTCCATCTCCACCTGCCAATTGGTCACGTTCTCCTTGGCAGCCGACAGGGTAATGGAGAGGACATCCGGCACGTCGTCCCTTCCCATGGCGGTGCTTGTCACCACGTTGCAAGATGCGTCAGCCACCTCGTCGTTATATACATATCCCAATGCATCAACGGCAGATATGCTCACGTTGCCTTTTCTCTTCACGCCATTCTTCGGTGATTGTATTTCTATGGGATGCAAGCTTGCGTATGCCTTGAGCCATTCGGAAGTTTTCGTAGAGTAATAGGTTGACGATCTCCACCTGCCGTTTTGTTCGTCTATCCACAGAGCACCGTTGGCAGCATGTCCTGCTGACAACACGGCAGCCTCTCTCGTAGCCGCCACGCTCCACACGATGGCAGAGCCATGACTACTCACTTTCAGTTCGTCGCTGACGGTTGACGTTGCCAGTCGCCAGGGAGAGGTATAATAGGTGGGGTCATCGGCACAGAATACAGGACGCAGTGTTTTCCTATCCAACCACCTTGTACCGATAATACCATGATAATAAGGTGTGGTTCCCGTAGCAATGGTAGCAATGCCCGAAGCCCTGTCAACGGGAGAGAAAGGATAACTTGCTGCCTCATACACGCAACCCTTTTCCAGCAACTTGCGGAAGCCATCCTGCCCAAACAAGGGAGAGAAATATTCGATATAGTCGGTACGCAACTGGTCTATAGTGATATTCACCACCAATCTGGGTGCGGGTTGCAAGGTCTGTCCTTGCATCTCTGCTCCATATAATACCGCTATGATAATGGCAAGATATTTATTCATGCGTGTGCCGTCTTATTCTTATCCTTACACATTTTCCATTTCAAACAATATCTTATCAGCAAAGATAATGCCAAAATCGTCAATCCCTCGGCGTAGGTCTGCCAAAAGCCTCCAATCAGGAATAAGATGATGAAAGCTACGGCTACCCCGTAAAGGGATGATTTACTACGTTTCCTGTTCTTCACGAGCCAAGCTACACCCGCCAAACACAATGGGTTCAACAGTAGTATCTGATAGTTCAGGCTCACTGTGGGATGTTGTGAGAATATCATGGCAGTCAGGATGAGTCCAGCCAATCCCAGCACGGTAAACAGGCAAACGTCAAAAAGCCACCAGTTGGTTTTTCTCCACCATTCCACGCCTGTGACCAGGCACACCAATACTGACAGTGCCACCATACATGTCATGGGTGTCACGGGGAAGCTGTTGTCTTCCATCTTCTCGTTCAGCAACTGGCGGTCTCTCTTTACCAATGGTCGCTCGTTTCCTTCCGCATCCACGATTGTAGCCTGAGAAAAGTCATCATACAAGTTGACGGGCAGAAACTGTTGTTGTTCTTGCGTCGTCATCGCATCCGCCTTCACACCGAGCAGCAAGTCATTGCCAAACCTGGTCCACGGATGTTGGGCTGTCCATTGGTGTATCATGTCGCGATAGCTCACGTCACCACGGGGATGGTCGGGATATTTCACTTGTCCGTTGATATGTCGTATCAGCACGTCTCGCGCCCTGGTAGTACAGTTGTCATATAAGAAATTATACCGATACTCCGCATTTTCAGGCATGGCATTCTCGATGACAGCCATCAAGATACGTTCCTTTTCAGATGGAGTCAAGTTGAGCTGTTGCTCTCTCACCCATCTGCCTTCCAGGGCATACTCGTGCATGAAGTCGTTAAACGAGCACATCCCCATGAGGTAATCCGTAAGACCGAAAATGAATCGCAACACGAAATGTTTTTGTTCAAAGGAGAACAAGCCGTAGTTCACCGCTAAATCGCGCATGTCATTCTTATCGTGTATGCGAATGCCCGTATGTCCATAATAAGAATACGACTCATTGCCGGGTCCGCACGTCAACAACGAAATATCAACCGAATCCAGGTTGGCTTGTATGGCGTTGCCCACCTGTGCCTTTGTCCCACTTGATGTCAGCAACAAGCCCATCACCAAGCATATATAAATTATCAACCTTTTTTTCACGGTGCAAAGGTAAACATAATTATTTAAAATAATATAAAACGTTTGGTACTTTTATTGAAGATTTATAATTTTGCAAACAGAAAACAAACAATTCTAATCAAAATGAATAAATCATTCCTAATCACATGTGCTTTTGTTGCTTTTTCCTTTCATGCCACATTAGCTCAAACCAATGACATGAACAACAGGGCACTATGGGCTTCCATCAACGGTGCCACCAATGCCTCCTTAGGCGATTATGCACAACACACGGGTAAGGTGCTTGTGTCGTGGAGAATGTTACCCGGCGACGATGCCAACACGGGATTCGACCTTTACCGTAAAATCGGCACCATCGGCACGGAGCAATGTATTGCCAAGAACATCAAGAACCGAACCAATTACCAAGATGTATCTGCCAGTAAGACATCGAACAACACTTACCGACTGACATACGCCGGAAGCGACGAGACGATAGCTTCTTACACGCTCAAGGCGGCACAGGTGAACGGTGGACTGCCTTACATCTCCATCCCGTTAAAAGACACGAAAGACGTTTATGCCAATACCAATAAGGTGGTCTATACGGCTAACGACGTGAGTGTGGGCGACCTTGACGGTGACGGTGAGTTTGAGCTTATCGTCAAGCGTCTTCAAAGCGTGAAAGACGCATCGGGAAACATCATCAGCGACGGTTCAGGAGCCGCTTACTCCCAACAAGACTGCCTCTATGCTGTTATCTGGGATGCCTATAAGCTTGATGGCACATTCCTTTGGCGCATCAAGGGCGGTCCCGGTATCATCTTGGGCAACAGTTCTGCCTTTGCCGTAGCCGACTTCGACGGTGACGGTTGTGCCGAAATGGCTATCCGCACATGCGAGGGAACGGTGTTTGGTGACGGACAAGAGATTGGTGACACCAATGGTGATGGAAGAATCGACTACCGCACATGGGGCAACCTCAACTCCAGCAGTCCGGGATGGGTAGATCATTACAACTCCGCTGGTCCTGAGTTTATCTCTATCATTGATGGAAAGACTGGTCGAGAGTTGGCTCGTGACAACTTCATCAACAGAGAGACTAGTTCTTCTTGGGGCGACAACTATTGGAAACGAGCTTGCTCCTTCCGCATCGGCGTGGGTTGCTTCGATGACACAGGACTCCCCTCTGTGGTAACGGGACGTGGTGTTTACGCTCGATCGGTCATAGAGGCATGGGACTGGCGTGACGGTCAGCTTACCAAGCGTTGGCGATTCGACACCAGCAAGAGCGGCAAGGGGAAAGACGGTAATCCCAACAGTTATTATGCTGCGCAAGGCAACCACTCTCTAAACGTAGCCGACCTTGACGGTGACGGTTTCGATGAGGTGATGTATGGGTCTATGGCTGTTGATGAAGACGGTGTAGGACTATGGACGACGAGATTAGGTCATGGTGATGCTAATCATGTAGGTAAGTTCCTGCCCGATCGTGAGGGCTTGCAAATGTTCCATTGCTTGGAGACAGGCAAGACGATGGTGGCTCTACACGATGCCAAAGACGGGAAGGTGATATGGAAGAAAGACGCTGCCAATGACAATGACATGGGGCGTTGCCTCGTGGGCGATTTCCTCCCGCAATTCCCTGGGTGCGAGTTTTTCTATTACCAAGGCAACTATATCCAGCAAAACGGAACCGAGACCAGCATCAATACCAAGGGACAGAAGGGCGGTTGCGGCATGGCTATATGGTTTGACGGCACACTCTCGCGTCAGCTCATCGAAGACAACATCATCAACAGTCCTGCCAACGGTCGCACGTTTACCATGTATCGCTATTCAGAAACCTTCATCAACGGCACGAAGTCGAACCCTTCATGGTATGGCGACATCTTAGGCGACTGGCGTGAGGAGGTCATCTTGCCCGATGCCTCTCGTTTGCAAGACATCAAGATATTCTCCACGTGGTACCCCACCACGCATAAGTTTCCTTGGTTGATGACCGACCACACCTATTGGATGAGCACACTCAACGAGAACATCGGTTACAACCAGCCCACCAACCTGGGCTATTACCTCGGCACCGACCTCAAGAGTGATGCCGTGGCTTGGGAGGCTGCCAGTGGGATGATGAATAGGCAACTCACTCCCATCCAATGGATAGAGAAGGACAAGGAGCCAAGCGGAGACAACGCTTACTATAACCTTTTGGGACAAAAAACTTCCCATCCGTCAAATGGAATATTTATTTTAAACGGAAAGAAGGTTGTCGTCAGATAATGCCTTTAAGTTTCGCATTCGCTCAACTTTCTGGTAGTTCTGGAGATTCAAGGAGATTTTCAAGGAGTTAAGGAGTTAAGGAGTTAAGACATTAGTCATCATTCAACAAAAAGACTGCAACGCAGTCTCCGCTTGGTAACCGTAGTGTCCGCAGGACCTGCGGAAAGTAAATGAAGGGGGAAACATGCACTCTGAAGGAGTGCCCCATCCATGCGCTTGGCGACCCATTCTGGGTCGATGCCACTCGCACCGTCTGCCTGGGGTACTGCGCACCCCAGGTTATTGAGCGGAGACACTTTCAGTGTCTTTCTAAATGCATGGATTCTTTTTAATCACCACTTTTGTGTTAAAAAAGTAAAACACAGTGTTTACGGTGGATAAAGAATATTTACGCAATGCATATACATGGTTTATGCAATATGAAAAGATAATTATAGAGGAAAAGACAGAAAAAGACAAAGTTAGCGCAACATCGCAACATCGCAACATTGATAGGTTCACACTATTAAAAATAGCATGGATTAGTATTTTATATTAATATAATTATAATTATTATATATAATCTTAATTATACCATCTTTGGGAATAAGAAATATTGAAGGTACTAATGTTGCGTTGTTGCGATGTTGCGTTGTTGCGAATTTATGTCTTTTCCTAAATACAGCAAGTTCCTTTCAGTCCATGATTTTCATATTTCCATGCTTATCCATGCGAAAAAAAGGGATTCATCGGACAAATAAAAAGGGTATTTCGCAATTTGTCCGATATAAGGGGTATCTGTCCGATACACTTCAATGCTTTTTTCAAAAATTACTTTGAACACATGAGCTTTATTCCTACTTTTGCAATGTCAAACAAAACAACAAAAGAAAATAAAGAGTAAAAACAAAACATATTATTCACATTTTAAAAAATACAATTATGAAAAAGTCAAGGTTATTTTTGGTAGCACTTATGTGCATGGTACTTCAGTCAGCAACATGTTTAGCAGATGACAGAATTATCCCGGTAGAGAAACTTCCAGCAATATATAAAGGCTAACCATCCTGGAGCAGTCATCACCAAGATAGACAAGGAACGTTATGGATATGAAATAGAATTGTCTAACGAACTGGATCTTAAATTCAATAAGAATGGGCAGATCATCGGCTTTGATGACTAACGAAAGCATCCAACAAAGCCATAGCCAGCCCGAAAGGAGCTGGCTATTGTTTTCTATCATGGAATGACCGACAAGATTTCATCCACCAAGTAAGGTTTGATTTTCTCGTAGGGAACGACAAACGAGATGATGCCCGCTGCATAAGGAGCAATCTCATATTGCTGGTAGGCGAAGACCAAGCCGTTGGCAGAGAGGTAAGGAGCCCATGCTGGCAATGGGAGATGGTTGACATCCTCTTCGATGAGCAGCATATCTTTCAACCTTGTATCGCTGATCTTTCCCTTCTCGAACTGACTGAAATAGTCGCGCACGCCCTCTTTCATGAGTTGGCGGAAGCCATTGCTCTCCTTCCCCTTGATCATGTCCCATTCCCAACACTTACCATCTTTCTTGGTGAAGGTGGAGCCGGTAGCGTAAGCAGAGCCATGTGCCCCACCCTGATAGTCGGCATAATTGACTAAATATGAGACAAAGTCCAGCGACTCCGTTCCTTTCTTGATGTCGTAAGAGATGAAATAAGTAGGGATTTGGTCATTGGCATCATACATCATTTCCTTACGCGACTCGCTCATTGTTTCGTAGCCAAACCGATACCCCGTAGCCAACAGAGAGTCTTTGTTATCAACCTGTGTAGAGTCTGCCCCTATGGTCTTGGCGATAAAATGGCGCAAGGCAGAGAGCATCAGAGGAGAGCCTTTCACGGGATAGTCGATGCTCAATTTCACTTCCACGATGCCATCGTTCTTATCCAGTCCGATGGAATCGGTCTTGATTTCCGCCTCATCGTAAGCAATATACTCCAACATGGAAGCCTTCCAATCATCATTGTTGTTCACATCCAAGAAATCATCTATCATCCAGTTGCCCTGCTCATTGACCATCTTTAAGCGAATGGGAATGAGATTGCCCATATTATGAAGCTGGAGCATGACAGAGGCAGAATCAGCATCCATATTCTCCACACGGATGTTGTCGGCTGAAATATCCCCGTAATCCTGTCCCATCACCCAGTAGTCGGCATCAAAAAAGCCCATTTCACCGAGGTTTCTGTCGATGCTGTCGATGACGTGTGTGAGGCGGTTCCACTCGCTGGAGCAATACAAGCTATCCAACCGCCGTGAGTCTGGGTTGTCGTTATCGTTCGTATAAGTGGCAGCTACCTGCTGATAGATTTCAGCGACCCGATTCACCACATCCTCTTCCGTTGACTGTTGTTTTGCGGTGCATCCTACGAGAAGGAACATCGCACTGGTGAGGATTACCAGCCAATTTGTTTTCTTATTCATAATCTTATAATTTAAGTTTTACTTCATCTTGCTTCATCTTCCACCTCTATCACGTTTTCAAACAAGTCGTCGAGGTGAATATCCTTGATGATTCTGCTACGGATGGTATCACGAACATCTTCATTGATGTCGGGAATCTCCACGTGGAAGCCCTTCACCATGCGGTCGAGCTGGGCTATGCGAGCCTGCTGGTCGCCCATACGGAAACGTCTGTAATAATCCAATGCCGAAGAAAAATACTCGTATGCCGTGAGGCTGTCGTTCGTGAAGAGATAGCAATAGCCCAAGCGATAAAGTCCGTCAGACTTCTCATTGTCGTAACACACGTTGAGCATCTGTTCGTAATACGCCTTCGCCTCGTCGTACTGTCCTAGATTGAAATGGCTCTCCGCATTGGAATAATAATACACCGACCGCTCGTGCGGTGCGAAAGGAGTCATTTGCGGAATCATGGAGTCTAAATACTCACACGCTTTCTCATAGTCCCAATCATAGTAATAACACACACCCATATATGCCCTGAAGCGAGGATTGAGCTTGTATTTCTTATCCAACTTCTCAAACAAGAGCAATGACTCATGAAACTTTCCACCCTGGAAATAGTCGAGAGCCTTGCCCAGCATTTCCGTATCAGAAGACTGACCGTTGATGGAGCAGATACACAGGAACCCTACTATAACCAAGAGAAGTTTCTTCATCCATGCAGACTATTTGGTATAAAAATCAATGAGACGAGAGAGCGCACGTTGGCAGACAGGACAAAACACGGGATGCTCGTTGGTGCGCATTCTGCAATCCTGATAAGGACGATACACATCCTTCACGTTGTATCCCCCACCCTGATACACACCCACCTTATTGATATACGCATCGGTGAGCGGTGTGGGTACGGGCGTGTTCTGCTCCATCATGTCTTGCCACTTGGAAGGGAAGTCAACGAGCGTGGTGAGGTTAGGCTCCCACGGCTCCACGTCTTTCGGATACATGGGCACCTTCTCAATCTCATACGCATACTCATCGCCCAACCCACAGAAGCTATGTCCGAACTCATGAACCACCACGGGACGATACTTAGGATGGTGAGTGGTAGAGAGATTGTACGAGTTGAGCACGCCACCACCACCGTAACGTTCAGAATTGACCAATACGATGATATGCTCGTAGGGAATTCCCGCCAACCAATCGTGCATTTCTTTCAGATGCAACGTGGTGAGGTATCTCTCACTATAGAACGTATCGAAATGAGAATGCAAGGCTGTGTTTTTCCAGATACCCTTCCCTGGTTCGCTGGTGCCACTCTCCTGAGAGGGAGCCTCTACCGCAACGATGTGGAAGCGGTCACGCATCGACTTGAACGGCTCGTGCTCGAACAATGCCTCTAAAGCTACTTGTACGTCGTGTTGGAACGTTGACATCTCATGTTTCTGATACCCCTCAGCCAGATATGCGATATGGATGCAGTGAAGAGAATCTTTTGCCTTTTGGATGGTGACGTAAGGCGTGACATGAGACTCGCCGATGCGACGTATCAAGATGTCGGCGGGAACCACCTGATGGGTGAGCGTAGCCATTACCTCACGCCTGTTGTTGCGCAGGTCGAGCGTGATGTCAACCGTGTCTTTAGGCATGGGAACAAGGAACACGTTCTCAAACGATTTTCTCACGCTTTGAGCCTCCAGATAAGACAACCATTCCTGGAAAAGCGTAGAGAAGGAATGGCGATAAATCACCTGCTGGGTGCGATGGTCGCGCACGGTAATCTGCCCATTACCCTCTACGGGAAGCTCAGCCAATCGCTGGCGCTTGCCGTACCAATGCGGACTCACGTTGAGTTGGTCCACGAAAATCTCCTGCCGATGCACGTCACCCGCAAAGTTGTAGTCTATTCGTAACGTCTTGTCCACGAAATAATCGTCAAAGCGTTGCGCCCAAGACGTGATGCTGCCAAGAGCCGCCAAACAAAGTAATAAGACCTTCTTCATATCTGTAGTTTTTTCTAATATCTTTTCATGAGAGTGGATTGTCCAACAGTTCAGGTTTCAATTGCCTGAGCATATCCATGACATATTGCCTTTCCCAGTCTTTCTCATGCAATCTCTCCGTGTCGTACTTCAAGATGTCAATATCCATCCTCACCACGTTCATCCTTCTCTGTTCCACCGTGTCGCCGCAAAGGTGTTCCACCTTCTTGAGAGCAGCAACCAAATCTGTCAAGCACATGGAAGTGGTGGCAACAGCCAAGCAATTGAGAAAGTGAGGCGATTGAATGCCGATGGGCTCAGTGCAAACATTTTCAGAGAAGCTAACATGTTGCAGAAGAGCCAAGAGCAAAGCCCTTGCCTTGACCATGGAAGCCTCTTGTTCAGAATTGGAACCCAATGCCAATATGATTTCTCTTGAATGAACCATCATGCAAAATTACTAATTATTCTTAAATGCCATTCGGATTTGATGCGTTTTTTTGCGATTTTACATACTTTTGTATTCATATAAATCATATTTACATGAAAAGGACTGTCACGTTCTTGTTATTTTTGTCTTTTGCCTTGTCTGGATTTTCCCAGATGAGATACAATCAAAAATACCAAGATTATATCGAGGAATATAAGAATCTGGCCATTTACGAGATGCTGAGATACAACATCCCTGCCAGTATCACACTTGCACAAGGACTCTTTGAGAGTGGTGCAGGACAAAGCGAGCTATGCAGGAAGGGCAACAACCATTTCGGCATCAAGTGTCACGGATGGACAGGAAGAAAGGTGTATCATGACGATGACGAGACGAATGAGTGTTTTCGCGCGTATAAGGATGCGATAGAGAGCTTTGAGGATCACAGTAAGTTTCTTTCCAACTCGCAACGCTACAGCAGGTTGTTCAAGCTCAGGCGTACCGACTATAAGGGTTGGGCGAAAGGGCTCAAGGCTTGCGGATATGCCACCAATCCCCAATATGCCAACAAGCTCATTCAAATCATCGAGTTGTACCAACTGAACCAATACGACCACGCCAAGAAGTACGACAAGTTCTTGGCTCACCATTCGGGGGCGATAGAACCAGCAGAGGCGAGAATCGGGCTTCATCCCATACACATATATAATAAGAATTATTACATCCACGCACGCAAGGGCGATACGTTTAAGTCGATTGGCGAAGAGACAGAACTCTCATACCGCAAGATTGCCAAGTATAATGAACGCAACAAGAAGGATGCGTTGGTAGAGGGTGAGGTAATTTACTTGAAGAAGAAACAGAAGAAAGCGCTCAAGCAATTCAAGAACCGTCCTCACGTGGTGAAGCCAGGAGAGAGCATGTATTCCATTGCGCAGATGTATGGCATCCGATTGAAGTCGTTGTACAAGAAGAATAAACTGGATAAGGATTACCAAATCAAGGTTGGAGATAAGCTGAGAGTTTATTAATCATTGACCATTGAACATTGAACATTGAACATTGACCATTGGCTGGCGCATCGGAAAAATGGGCAATGGTCAATGCTCAATTAACAACGGTCTATCTTCCGACGCGCCAGCCAATGCTCAATGGTCAATTAGCAACGGTCAATCTTCCGACGCGCCAGCCAATGGTCAATGCTCAATGGTCAATGGTCAATGGTCAATCAACAA
>DJXW01000019.1:0-212144 GCA_002449845.1 Prevotella sp. UBA6994 | reverse complement strand
CAATCAACAACGGTCAATCTTCCGACGCGCCAGCCAATGGTCAATGGTCAATAGTCAATGGTCAATAAAAAATAAAGACTCTCGTACTGCCTTGCTATTTTCAAATAGTCATGGTGTTTCTTCACATATTCGATGCTTTGCCGTTTGAGCTCGGGAATACGTTCACGATGCAAAGCCAACTGTTCCAGTTCATGGTAAACGCTGTCCTCATTCGGCAAGACGTTGATGATGGGACGCAATTCTTGTTCGTGGATAATCTCATAGTTCTCGGGTTCACCACCACCCACACAGATAATACCCTTGCTCATGGCTATCAGAGGATTCATGGATGGCGTATAACTATATAATTGGTCGAGAATAGCATCACTTCCTTCCATCATCTGCTTGTATTGTTCGTATGGAACGCCCTCTGCCACCTTCAGCTCCACCCATTGCGGATATTTGCTTGCCAGCCTACGTGCCGCCCTTAGCATGATGTCTGTTCCCTTATACGCACTTCTTCCCTTGCTGATGCCCACAAACAACTTCAACTTATCAGGAATCATCCTTTGGCTTTCGGTAAGTTCCGTTTGTTCCGGATGAATGGGAAAAGGAATGAAACGAGTCTTTTGCGAGAAGAACAACTCATAGCAAACCTGATATTCATACAATCCAGAGACGATTGCATCACAATCCTCGGCAATCATCCTGTTCAGTCTTTCTTTGTCGGTTCCTATCCAATCTTTGCGTTCCTTGATGGCATCATCATTGGTCCTCACCTCATCACCGATGTTGAAGTCGCTATATCGCAAAGGTTTCTCATGGGTGCAGGTATTCACCCAATAATAATCCATGCCGAATGCGCCGAGCACCATCTTCCGATTATGCTTTCTGAGGTAACGGTAGATGGGGAAAATCTTGTCTGCCTTTAATTCGAGAAAAACAGGATTGATGAGCTGTACCACATCGAATCCTCGCAAGCGAGGCAACATGCGATACAATTGCAACATATATTTCACCCCACCCCACTTGGTGTAGCTTCTCACGAGGTTGATGTCACGGGGATAGTCTTTCCAGAAATCGCCATTTGAAAGCACGATGACCTCATGCCCAAGTGTCTTCAGTCCTTCTGCCAACGTTGCATGAACGTTGCTATATTCGCCAATGAGCAATATTCTCATGATGCTACTTTCAAATTAGAAATATCACTGCTTGGGAATGGCAACCATCAACACCCTCCGTCCCATCTTCGTCATGGAGAGTCGGCGAAACCACGTGTACTTATGGGTATAACGGCGGTCGGGAAGCGGGAACAGTCCTTTTTCATGCAATCGTTCTATGCACTCCTCCAAGAGCTTGCCGTCATGAGTCAGGCGGATATGGTTATAGATATAATCCATTGTCAGCTGCGCCACCCTTCTCTGCAACGCTTCTCTGTCAGCCTGGGGCAACGAGTCGGCACGGTCATGAAGATTCATGATGATTTGCTCCATATCCCCCAACCTACGCAAACGCCACTTCAAGTCGTCGTCGTTGGTTATCGACTTGCTTCTCTTCCGATAGAAATATGCTTCCGCATCGGTAAAGAACAATCGCTCGGCTCGTAAAACCAACTGAGGCGTAAACTCCTCATCCTCATGCAAGATGCCACTTCTGAAGCGCAGGTTCACCAATGTAGCTTTTCTGAAGATGTATCCACAGGCAGAAGCCCTGAGATTATGTTGGCGCATATATTCGCTACCCTCTACAGGTCCTTCAAACGTAACGGGAACATCCTTGCTTTCCTTGTCGGTGAGCTGGAACAACACGATGTCGGGGTTCTTGTATCTCACGATGTCGAGGCAATGCTCAAAGGCGGTTTGTATCAGATAGTCGTCTGCATCCATAAACTGGATATACATACCCGTAGAGATACGGATGCCCGCATTGCGTGCCGCAGACAAGCCTTGGTTGGCTTGACGGATATAAATAATGTCATTATTGTATTTTTGCAAGGCTTGGATAGGACTCACCTCACTACCATCGTCGATGACAATAATCTCTCTCTCCGACGGTCTCAGCGACAATGCCATGATACTGTCAATACATTGGCAGAGCATGTCAACGTCGATATTATAATAGGTAATGATGAAACTTATTTTTTCCGTCTCATCAACGAGTGGAGTATTTTGTTTAATTTGCATAGTCGTTTGATTCCTAAGATGTGTAGCAATTTGAGTTTCAACGTAGAGTAATAGGGCAAGATGGGAATGACGGGGGCAGCACCAGAGAGTTCGTAAACATCCAACTGAATGTTCAGCACATGGGAATAATATTCTGCATCTGCCATCTCAGACAAAACCTTGAGGTGTGCATCCAACAGGTTAGACAAAGCCCTCCCGTCAGCATTCACGGTGATTCCCTCTGGGTTATGGGTATAGAAGTACATGCCTTGGGCGGTAGTGGCAACCACCTTAGCCTCTTTCAGCAACAACGGCAACGTATAAACGTCCTCGAAGAGCTTGCCCACAGGAAACCGTACCTTTGCGAACAGTTCCCTGCGGAAAATCTTGTTGCAAGCATACGTGTGCATATACGCCTTTCCGTCGAGCCAATACGCTCGCATGTCACGGTATTCCTGATTGTCGAAGACCAACTGGTGTTCATTGTCTATCAACGTGAAATGCTCAAACACGGGATATTCCAGGATGTCATATTCGGGATGAATATCCACCAGTCGCATTACCTTCTTCAGAGTATCGTCGCCTAAGTAGTCGTCGCTATCCACAAACGTAATGTACTCCCCTTTCGCATGGTCTATTCCCACGTTGCGTGCATCGCTCAACCCACCATTCTCCTTATGTATCACCCGTATCTTATCATAGTTTTTCACGTATTCGTCGCAGATATCCGCACTACCGTCCGGCGAACCATCATTCACCAATATCATCTCCCAATCTGCGAAAGATTGCGAGAGAATACTGTCGATGCAACGCCTGATGGTTTGCTCAACCTGATATACGGGTATGATAATTGATAGCTTCAACGATGCAAAGATAAAAAGTTAATTCAATCCAAGAGCGACCGCAGGACTAATATTCAATTTTTGGCATAGATCACGAGCCACTTTTAATGTTGGTTCACATTTTCCACGCATAATGTCACTAACACGAGCAGGACTAATTCCGAGTATCTCTGCAAGTTTTGCTTGTGTAATATCCATCTCATACAGACGAAGCTTGATGGTATCAACCAAAGATGGTGTGCCTATAGGATAATGAATGTCTTCATATTCTTCAACCAAATCAGAAATCAAATCTAATTCTATATAGTTGATGTCATCTTTAGAGGTATTATCATCTACAACCTCTATCAATTCATCTATACGTTGCATGAGTTTTCGATATTCATTTTCTGTCTTTATCTGTGCCATAATCTCTAACCTAAATATGTTGAATGTCCTTAATCTTATCGTATTCAGAATGGTCTCCTACAAAACGGATAAATATTCTTTGTGGGGTGAACAATATTAACACCACTAATCTATAATCATTTCCTTTTATATTGAATACATATCGTTTGTTACCTACACTGTCCACACTATTAAATGTTTGTTTTATATCAGCGAAACATTTCCATTCGGCAACTTTAGTTTTTTCATACCAATCTTCCAAAGCCGTTTTAGCTTGTGGATTCTTAGTATAATATGCCACCAATGTACTTTTAGCTATTATTCTCATGTATCTATTTTTATTTTGCAAAAATAATCAATTCGTTTTATAATTCAAAATATTTTTCTGAAAATCTGAACAAATCATGGCTTCCAAGTCGTTCAGATCACTATAAGGGCAGAAATCTTACAAATCTGTCCAAATCGAACAAATATAAGTAACAGATTTGAGAGATTTATAAAGATTTGTGGGATTTCTTCGGATTACACCTAACTACTTTTTTAAATAATCAATCAATTCATCAAGTCTTTGTAAAATATATTCAAGGTCTGGGTTATTTCTTTCAACAATAATAGCGGCATAATTAGGAATATTTTCGTCTAAAACACCATTAATTGTTCGCATTAAATATTGATCTTTTTTGTTGTATGTATTAAACCAACGTAGAAACAATCTAAAACGAATTTCTTGTTTATTATCAAAGGTTGAGCAAATATATAGAAGAACCCTATTATTTGACTTAAAAAACTCTTCAATAACACATAATACTGTCTGTTTCAGTTTTGTATCACCATGTGACCATTTTCTATCCTTATTTATAATTCCAAAAACACAACTGTCATATTGAAGAGTTTCATAATTTTCTTCCAACTCTAAACAATAAAGAAGACCTTCATCTGTTTCAAAAAACAAGTCACCGTCATCATCACGCCACAAAAGATAAGGAGAATGGTTGTTTAACCTCTCCAAATTAAGTTTTATCATAGCTTAGATTGTTATTCCTGCAAGTGCTAAAGTGTCAATTCTATTTCTTTATCCTGAGCCATCAACTCCATTTTATTACTTACTCTCTTTTCGAAAGCTTTTTTTTGTTCTTTTAAATGCATCAACGCTGTCAGCACTTCATCTTTCGTTCTTTTATTGAATGTTTTCATATTAATAAGGTTATGTTAAATTCATTGCAAAAATAATCAATCCATTTTATAATTCAAAATGTTTTTCTGAAAATTTGAGTAAATCGTGGCTCAATAGTTTTTTCAATAGTTTTTTCGTCGGGAAAAAGGTATACTTGTTATACAAATAAGAACTTTGTTATTAGTTTCTATTTATAAGTCATGAGCAAGGAAAATAATTAACGGCATTTCTCTCAATCGTTACAATCTTCAATTTTCAATCTTCAATCTTCAATCTTCAATCTTCAATCTTCAATCTTCAATTTTCAATTTTCAAAAATGCAATGAGAGAGTACCCTCACGGGCACTCTCCCACCTAAATCACTTAAATTTCAAAATATATAATTACGTAATGTAATTATCAAAGTTAGAAGTCCCAGGCACTAAAGCCCTTGGCACGGTTACCACTACCGCCAGAACCCTGACCATGATCATCAAACGGATCTACGCCTTCGCCAGTTTCACCAATGTGGCTTCCTATTCCATGTTCATCATCTACAGGACCTCCACCTGCAGAACGGGGGGAATTATCAAGTAAGGGAACACGGCAGGTCATTTCATGTATCTTGGTATTTGGTTTCAAATACATTTTTTTCATATTGATATATTCTTTTTATCGTACTACATATTTCTTTCCATTCATGATGTAAACACCGCTTTGAGCAGGAACACCATTCATTCTCTGTCCATTAACGTTGTACCACTTGCCAGATGTACGGTCAGCGTTAACACCACTGATAGCATCAGGCACACCGTCACCTTCGCTTACAACGTCTTCAATACCGTCTTCGTTGCTTACCAGCATTGAGTTACCGAAGAGCATAGAGGTAGAACCTGCCCTTACACCAGCAGGCTGACTTGATGAGGTCTGTCCGAAGTCGTCGTTAGAAATTTGAACTGGTTCAGCCGTAGCCTCTGCAGGATAAGTGGTTTTTCCATCTTTCACTTCTGTTGATGTTTTAACCCAACGAGCAGGACTTGAAATACTCGTAGCCGTTGAAATCTTTTGGTCTTTTGGCCAGTTAGCACAAATCACACCCGTCTCGTTGTTCCAAGCCCATTGAGACTTGTCAAGTTTACGGTTGTACCAGAATGCTGCTTTTCCTAATTTTTTATCCCAACCCAAGAAATATGCATATTGAGGAATAATAGATTTATAGAATGAACCTACGAATGTGTAGGTGAAGTCACTTGAAATGTGCATTGTATAATTCTTTCCATAGAAATTAAATTCTGGATTTGCTTTGTAGGTAAACTCAGAACCGTCTTTCATGCTAAGGGTCCTTTCATCGATAGGTGACTCTACTCCAGCGGCATTGTTTATCAGATAAGCTGGTACTTCATACATTCCTTTGTAAATAAGTTCTTTTGAATCATCACCAGAGCGAGTTCTTGCGGCTGCCATAGCATTATACAACACGTCGTCCTTAATACGAACAATACCGTCGTTGCTATTATTAATCTTGCCATCCACAACAGCATCCAAAGCAGCTGAATTCTGCTGTTGCTTATAAATAACGAATTGTCTGTTTGAAGATGAAGGAATCCAAGGCTTAATCACATAGGGAACACCTGCATGTAAGATAACAGGGTTTGTAGCTATTTCATCTCCCCATTCCAAATCGTCAATCACACCATGAACATGACCAGTACCGTTAATGGTATTTTTGCTATTTGGCTCATGCTCCTTATAAACCATCAAGTTCTTACTGAACATCAATGTAATATGAGAGTTTTCCACATCGCGAACAACATACAACAACTTGCTCAAGTAAGGAATCTTCGGCACTTCATTTTCGCTACCACCGAAAAGAGCCATCATATCAGAATATCTCAAATCGTATGGCAAGCAGATGGTCCACCAGTCGCTATCCGTGATATAAGACTTGAGAGGAACGTCAACAAGTTTGGTATTTTCAGAATAAGCACCCAATATAAACTGGTGCCAGCCACGATAGTCGTTTTGTTTTAATACATCTTGGAATTCTGCTGCAACCATTACAGGACAGTGTGTACCTGTCTCTCCTTCGGCTGCTTCGCGATATAATGTTATTGGTTCATAACGTTGAAAACCAGCATCAGTTTCTGAATTGAAATTCCTGTAACCCTCATTTGTTGCTAAATAACGAACTTCATCAGCCAAATCTCTTGTTTCATCATAAGCTATATATTTTATTGGGCTACTATATACTTTATTGTAGAAAATACCATCACCATCAAATCCATTTGATAACTCATAGCCACCAAGATTACCCTTAACGGAATTGGGGATTTCATATTTACCTTGAGGAAGATTATCAATACCATCTTGAGGTACAGAAGCTATTCCAACATATGATTTACTATAACGCTTTGTAGTACTAGGCATCCAACCATACCAGGGATCAAATTGAATATTACCATTCCATAAAGTGGTAACTATCCATTCACCATTTTCAGAATCTTCAGCAAATGTATATTTCTTAAAATAAGTTCCATTATCTTGCTGAGTAAACTTTCTAACATAATCACCGGCATCAGTTGGTACCCATGAATATTCTCTCACAAGATCTCCTGCGGCATTCACCTCTACATCTCTTACTAAACTACCTTCAGAGTCTTCTTTGTATCCTGTATAAGCAACGAATGTACCATTATCACACTCACTATACTTCAACGAGCCATCAGAATTCTTATCCTGGGTCTTTACTGTAGTATAATAAGTAACACTGGGGTCGATTGCGCCAGAGTATGGTTCATAATTGCCATTTCTGTAAACATACAAGTCTTCTTCGCTTTCAGGGTCATCCACTGGTATATATTTATTATAAGGTGCTGACATTTCAATTGCAGGATAAAGCTGTTGCTCTGGAGTACCAGAGGAAGCTAATTCTTTTTCATTCCAGTAAACATTATAATAATATTCCAAACCGGTGGGTTGAGAATTTCCACCTCCAGTAACATCGTAATAAGATGTATAGGTCTTATTTGTCTTAGATGAATTATTAATCCATGCATTGTTTGCCAATGCCTGATTATCAGCTGTCCAGTGAGAAATAGTCAATGTATTATCTATCCCAGAATTAGCAAAGCCCAGTGAGCCATCGTTAGTACGAGTTGGATCCCATGCATTCCAAACATAGCCCGTTACAGCCTGTTCGTATGAACGAATCATTTCCGTTTGTGTGGGGAAATACACCGTAGAACCTCTACCATCAATCATCGTTGAAGCAACTGAATAATTACGGGTTGGGTCAATATAATGCTGAATACTTGGAGTTACTGTAGTATTTGGATAGTGCAAGATTGAAATCCATTCATCGGAACCAGGATTAACACAATAAGCATCACGTGTAATGATACCATCTTTTTGAATAGCAACAGAGGCATTGATGGTATTATTACCATAGTACATAGAACTATGGAATGCATCAATATGGCACTCAGGTGCTATTTCTGCCAGATTATAAACATCTTTGACGTGAGGTAAGTGTGAAGTAGCACCACCTCCTCCACTTACTTGGTATCTGAAAGCATAGCTCTCTATCAACTTCAAGTTAGAAGAGAATGTATAAGTACCGTATGTAAACTCGTTATCGTCAAATGGCAACTGTCCAAACCCTTGAGTCTCTTCAATATTCCATCCTTTCTCATTCTTAACCGTCTTGAAATAACCATTATCATAGCAAACACCATCCTCAATGGGATTACCTTCAGCATCCACATGAGGATTGTTTGTCCAAATATGATTGATGTTTCTACACAGAGCACGAGACCTGATAACTTGAATATTATAAGGGATACAGATTTGACGGACTCCACTCTCGCAGTTCAAGAAATCAGCAGGAAGAGTGGTCACTCTTGGGTCTGTAGGAATAACCACCTCTTTTGTGGTAGTTCCAATAGCACCCGTATATGAAAGGGTTAAGTCATCTTCAGTTACAACTGCACCGCTGATGTCGAAAGACACCAGTTGTCTTGGTTCAGTCAAGGCTCCAAGGTAATACCCATCAGTTGGAGTACCTACCAATTCTCTTACTTGATTACCTACTTCTTGAGGAGCTTCGTTAAATACGAAATGACCGTTTTCATCGAATTTAATAGTTGAAACAGATTGACCAGAACCGCTATAATCTCTTGCAACAGGATAACCAGAAATGACAACGCTCTTCAATTCGTGCATAGAATAATTATATCTACCTATTTTTCCTACCTTTTCATTATCCACACCTTCATAATAAGAATGCTTCAATGCATCATAAAGAGTGTTACCGGTCTTTACGTAGGCAACGATAGAAGGACTTTGCTTGGTTTGTCCATTTGCAATGAAATCTTGCGTTCCAAAACTAACCGCAGAGCCTAATGCTGGTATGTGGTCTGCCAAAGCATTCACTTCCTTCTTTGACCAATTGTCTGGAAGAATCAAATTCCGAACCGTAGAATTACCAAACACGAATGCTTTCTTATCACCATTCTCCATGTAATAAGCATCCTGTAAGTCGATAGTAGTGAATGATGCTTGTTCTAAAGCTTGAACATCTTCGGCACTCAATTCACCTTTAACCCTGAGCATAGTAACATCGTTGGCGATGTTAGCCATGACAGCAGCAAGTCCACCTGGTTGGTTATTGACAACGGCTACCTTTTCATTAATGGAGCCATCTTGATTACCATACCAGTACTTCTCTTCCATTGTACTTTGTTGTGCAAGCGCACCTATCGACACGCAAACGCACATCAGACAAAAAAGTAAATACCTTTTCATGTGATAAATTTTTAAATGAACAAATATTGATTTAACGAATTCTTCTTTTATGGTTCTGATAGTACTTATACATATTTAAACACACAATATTCACGCAAAAATAAAACAAAAAAGAATCTTATTCAAGCAATCAACTTTTCACTATCTATCAAATCCTTTATTTGAAAGAAACTGAGAGTCAAAAGCAATAGAAATGTAAAAGAGAAAGACTAATTTTGCAAAAGAGTTCAATTTAGACTTAAGTGAAAGACGTATAATAATCCATAGTATATACCATTCATAACACAAGTGAAAATTCGAATAGCATTTGTATGCTTTTTCATTTCATTATTATTCTTTCTTGGTCTTAGCAAGAAGAATAATCTATACTTTTTGCATGAAACAATCCATGCAAAAGGGCTGTCACTTGTGAAAGAAAAAGACAATGATTGTTTTAGTGTCAAGGATTACAGAAAACCTTTAAAGGCAACTGTTCAAAGTTATACTTTATCAGTTTTTTTGAGCGTTATCATCATTTACCTGTATAGGAAAAACAAGATATTGGCAAAGGAAAACAAAGAGTTGGCAAATCAATTATTTAAAAATGAGCATCTAAATTTAGATAAAAAGGAAGAAACTCCAATTGAAGCTTCCGAAGAACATGAAGAGGTGGAAAAAATAATCCACCCTATCAATCAAGTATCTGAAGATAAACCTAACACATCTCCAACTATCATCAATACGGAAGTACCCGTATTTGATTACGAAACGATGGAAATGATAGAAATCGTCATGAATGAGCAAAAACTTTATTTATCGCAAGACCTCAATGTCAAACAACTGGCTTCGGCAATGGGGGTTACGCAAAAGAAGTTATTAGCTACATTTAAGCAACACCCACAATCCATCTCCTTTAATGATTATGTGAATCAAAAAAGAGTAAATCATGCCTGTATATTGCTGAAAGAACATCCCGAATATACCGTCGAGGCAATTGCCGCCGACAGTGGTTTCAGTTCGCCCATCACCTTCTACCGTTGGTTTGAGAAAATCACGGGAATGAAGCCCAAGGAGTATAGGAAAGCAAACGAACAGAAGATTGAAGATTGAAAATTGAAAATTGAAGATTGAAGATTGAAGATAGAGACATAAATGTAAATAGCGATTATATTCTCACCTACTCAATTTGTCAAAGAAAAGTAATAAAAAGGGCTCTCCAGATTGCGATATTTTCCACCAACTCTTCCGTAGGTCAAAAAAATGCTGTTTTACAAACAAATTACTAACACACTGATTATAAATAAATTACAAAATCACTTGTATTTTTATTCGTTAAAATCATGTATATTCATGCAGAAAAACAATGATTTTGGGCGTTCTAAACATATTATTTTAGCTCGCTAACATATATAGTTACGCTCATAAAGTACATAGTTACGGGCATAACATTATATGTTACGAGGAAAAGCATGGTATTTTGTGAAGAAAACAAGCTATTTTTCGCTTTTCAAAATCTCTTTGGAGATTTTTCACGAAAAAAATTTGTCAGGGATTTTTGGGGAATAATTAGAGGTGAGAAGTGAGGGGTGAGAGGTGAGAGAATAGTCTTAGAGATTGAGAAGCAAGATTAAGTTGCAAGAAACAAGAAGCAAGAGATATGCTTTTCTATTGAAAATTGAAGATTGAAAATTGAAGATTGAAAATTGTAGATTGAAAATTGTGACAGCGTGGGTATTCTTTTGCGCCTCACTTCTAAACATTATAATCTATTGAATTGAGTAGAATTTTCTTGATTAAAAAGTTGCAAGTTAATGGAAAAGTCATTATCTTTGGCACAAAAATATATAAATAATTATGAGCAAGCAAGAAAAAGAAGAGAAAGCTAAAGAGTTTTGGAAGTACTATGAAGCCACTCAAGGCAGTATTACCATTGTAGACCCAAAAGTTTTAGATTGATGAGACTGCTTCTTGACACTAACATCTATATTCACATGGTCAGTGATATTGATTCTCTGACACATGATGTTCGTGCAATTATTGAAGATCCTGAGAATTTAAAATACTTGAGTATAATTAGTTTGCAAGAACTTATCATTGCTTATAGGACAAAACGATTACTTTCCAGCTTTTGGAAAAATGAATCTGATATGATAGAGTTTGTGCTACATGATCCATCTGTTGTAATTGATAACATAGATGAACATGAAATTCGTACTTTGGCAGAATTAGAAATCAATGAAATTCAAGACCACAAAGATCCATACGATCACATTATCATAGCTCAGGCTATATCGCATAGAATGACACTTGTTAGTTCTGATACTAAGTTCCCATTCTATTGTCGGCAAGGATTACATCTAATAAAAAATTATTAGATACGTCAAAACATTTTTGCTTTATGTGAAGGTGATACATGCCATAGCCCAAGGGATTACCTTGCGTTATGTGCATTAGGTCACTCAGACCGTTTTTGACGATGGTCCACAAAGTTGTAAACCTCATTATTTATTTACATATTTCGACATTAAAAAACAAAAACGGGCGATTCCATCGATGGAATCGTCCGTTTTTAAATTATTGAATGAATGTATTGTACGAATGAATTACTTCACGTAAACAATAGCGAGGCGGTTAGAGGTGGTACCTTGTACACCCTTACCTGTAGCTTCGTCAACTACTACGCCACGAGTCTTGAGGTAGTTAGCAACTACGTCAGCACGAGCCTGAGAAAGCTTTTGGTTGAGCTCTGGCTTACCCTCTGGAGAAGCAGTACCAACGATTTGTACGTGTCTGCCTTCCTTGATGTTATTCAAAGCAGCCTTAGCGTCGAAGGTCAAATCAGACTTACCTTGTGCGAAGGTTACGAATACGAGGTCTTCAACTTTCACTTCCTGAACGGTAGTAGTAGGAACTTCCTTCACCACTTCCACTTCCTTGATTACCTCTTTAGGCTTGCGTGCAAGTTCGTCGCGGAGAGAGTTGATCTGTGCATTGAGTGCATCAATCTCAGCTTGGTCACGTCCCGGAGCGATGGTGAAGTTGTGAGAGCCGGTAGAGTTGCGGAACTTGTAAATAACACCAGCATTCAACTGAACCATAGACTTGTTCAAGTTGTACTCTACAGGACCATAGCCATTGCCATTGAGAGCCCAGATGATTGAAGGCTCTACATACACTTGCCAAGCCTTGTTGGTGCCAAGGTTGAAAGCGAAGTCGATACCAGCCTTAGAGGTCAGGTTGTCGATAGCCTTTGGAAGCACATTGTGGTCGAAGGTATGTCCCCAGCCAAAGCCATAGAGACCTATCACCTCGAAGCAGCGAGGCTCACCAGGATAACCACCAAACCAGTTGCTCAAGTTTACAGTACCGAGAAGGCTGGTATTGATGCCACGAACGAATGTCTTGTGAGAAGCATAAGGCTTGTTAGAGAAATAAGCATTGCTCTCCAATGCCAAACCAAATACTGGAGTGAAGTAACGACCGATACGAAGACCAGCGTTAGGATTGAGCTTATTCAACCAACCACCAGTGGGAGGGGTAGTCTTTGCACCAAGACCGCCGTTAATGCCAATATAGAAATTGTCAAACGTCTTGCTTTCTGTTACTGTCTGAGCAGAAACAGATACTGCCATCATAGCGGCAGCGAATAATACAACTAATTTTTTCATGTCTTTCTAAAATAATGATTTTAAAACGTTTATGAACTTATTGTCATCCTAATTTGTGTGCAAAGTAATCAAAAAATTTCGTTATTTCCAAAAATTTTCAACAAAACTTGTATTTTTATCCACGGATTTTGAGAAAAATCAAGGAAAAAGGGGGAGTTTAGGGGGGAGAGGTGCCTTTAGTGGAGAGGGGTGAGAGGTGAGGGGTGAGAGAATACCCAGGACTGCTGGAAACTCAATCACGAACCTCAAGCAAAAAGACTAATCTCTCACCTCTCACCACTCACCTCTCACTACTCACTACTAAAGGCTCACCACTCAATAGCCCTAACAGAATAAGGCGGGAGAGTAATCGTAGAGCCATTCAACTTTAACGGCAATGAAGAATGATCGTCTTGGGAATCAGCCACCATGAAACGTGTGTCAGCTGGCTTCCCTTCATATCCCTCATATTTAAGCGGAGCATTCAAGGTCATACCCTGCACATCAAACGAAGCATTTACAGGAAGGGCATTAACCAACTTCAGATACGTCTTACCCGACTTGGTATCTTTCACCACACTGGCTGCCAAACGATGCTTAACGGCATTGTCAACCGTGATTTCAGACTTCACGTAACGATTACCAGAATAGACAGAGAAAAGTTTTTGAGTCATATAACTGGGAGTAAGCGTAATATCCGTGTTATTGAAATAAATCATATCAGGATTCCAGTTATGATGCCCATCTTTTGCCAAAAGTGGCGCATAAGAAGTCATTTCAACAATGTCGGCATTACGTTCCACATTGCAAAGGAAAAGAGCCTCAGCCAAGCCCGATTCCACCGTGCGAGTGCGAGAAGCATACTCACCGATATACACCTTTGGCCCCTGGCGGTCGTAATCATCATAATAGTCTAAATGGTGCATGAACCATCCAGTACTCTCATAATAATGCTCATCAACCATGTCAATCACCAGTTTGTTTTCCTTGGCAAACTTCCAGCCCTCGATGTAATCGGCAGAAGGATAATGGAACGGACCAACCGTGCCACAGACAACAATATTGGGATAACGCTCTTTGATAGCCTTGCAAATCATGGCACAACGCTCTTCAAACACGGTAGAGATGATATCCTCATTGCCAATTCCAATGTATTTCAAGTTGAATGGAGCAGGATGACCAGCATCGGCACGCATCTTAGCCCATTTGTTGGTAGCAGGGTCACCATTCGCCCACTCTATCATATTGCACAACTCATCGATATAAGCCGGCATTTCCTTCATAGGAATACCCCCTTGCTGACCACCAAATCCCTCAGCATTGGGTCCTGAGTTTTGACAAGGAACACCCGCTGCCAATACGGGAAGCGGTTCGGCACCAATATCCTCGCAAAACTGGAAATACTCATAGAATCCCAAGCCACGTGTCTGGTGATAATGCCAAATGTTGAAGTCTGGCTTACGGTCTTGCCACGGTCCTACGGTGTGATTCCAATGATAGATATTGTCGATACCCTCACCGTGACTCATACAACCACCAGGGAAACGCACAAACTTAGGCTTGAGTGCGGCAATGGTTTCGGCTAAATCCTTACGCAATCCATGGCCCTTGAACGTATCATGAGGGAAAAGACTAATCATGTCGAGAGCCACCTTACCCTTTTTCTTGCCAACGATACGCAACTGGCATTTCTGTATATCGGCAAGCGTCATCTTTGCCCGTTTCTTGCTATCGGTGTTTAACGTAAGTTTATAAGGTTTCCATCCTTGTCCTACAGAAGTAAGCGAAGCCTCTCCCAAGACGTCACCCGACTCATTGACGAGAGCCACCGTCAATTTTTTCTTGTTGCAATCGATATTGCGTACATACACGGAGAAATCATACAATCCACCTTTGTCCATGATACCGTCCCAGCCACCATTGTAGATGGTATCGGTCTCCATGATGATATGTGTGGGATTGTTGGCACTCAGCGGATTATCTGACGACAACTGTACACCATCGGAAAATCGCCAAGCAAACGAGGGACCCCAATTCTTGTCTCTACCCTCCCCTTTTCGGTATTCAAAATCCCTGTTCTGAACCAACTCAGCATACAATCCACCATCAGCAGCATAGCTGATATCCTCGAAGAAAATGCCAATCAACTTATCACTGATAGGTTTCTGCTGACTCATGTCCACGTTCAAGGTAGCATGAACGGTTTGAGGCAGATTGGCAAATCGCTTGCCATCATCCTTCATAGTCTCACGATTCAACTCATCCTCACGCTTCATGGCAGCAAACCAATTCAGTATATAATCAAGGTGTACCTTGGGTACATCGAATTGATTTCCTTCATATAATTTCCCATTGATGGTAGCCGTATCACGAACCCAAGCAATATCGTCAATCGTACTGGGAATGGAATCTTCCACGAAACGACGGAAATCATGGGAAGCCTGAACGTATCGCTTACCCTTATCCGACTTGAAGTAAATGTCGAAAGAACCATCATCCATAGCGAAGACAATGGGCTGCTTACATCCTTTCTCCATCATCTTGGGATAATCTTGTGGTCGCCAAGTAACCAAGTCTTCACTGTAAGCCACAGCAAGACAAGGCGCATAATCGTTGACCGACCACACCGCACGCCACGTTCCGTCATTGGCATGAACCACGTAAGGCGAATACATACGCTTCTCTGAGCCCCAACGAGAATAATCGGACGCACACAACTGAGCCACTTCGTTCCAAGTATCGTCGTCCTTGAGGTAAGCCAAGTGTAATCCATCCCTCTCACCAGGAGAATAGATAAAGATTTGACACGTGGTGTCGTTGCCAAGAATGGTGTAAGATGGAATATCCGCAGCCTGCGAGTACGCCGCAACAGATAAGGCAGCCACAAGCATCTTGGCTCTTCCGTAAATGTATTTTTTCATAATGTATATGATATTAAATGAAACATGTTTTTAGTTATTGTCACTTGATGATTGAAAAGTCTTTTGAGGAGAATAAACCAGTCCGTTGAGCGCATTGCGTCCGTCAAGGTCGGTGATGACAAAAGTGAACATCCACTTATTCAGGCGCACAAACGGGACATGGATGTAGGGAAGTTTCAAGAACACCTTGTTCCATCCCTGTTCCAAAACGATTGGTACAGGAGTACGTGCCGAGGCATTCTCGTTTTTCAGAGGAGTTTCATGAGATACAGGAACATCAGCATGATTCCAATGAGGAGGTGCTATTTCCACATCGTTGAGCCAAAGACGAGAACCCTTACCATCCCAACACCCCATTGGGGGAGCCGCATCTTTCTCAGAGCGAGAGTAATTTTGGAATTCTATCAACGCTCCAGCACGTTGTTTGATGGGAGAATACACGTATGTCCAAGCGTATGCGGTGGTATTTAATTGAGGACGAGCATAGAATCCAGGAACAACGGTTCCCCAAACATGTCTCAAATAGATACCTGCGCCTCTTGCTAAGCCTGTTTTGTATGATTGCCCTTGATAAACATAACTGTCTTTCATTCCCTCTGTCTCTGGAGGAAACACCTCTGAAGGATTGCCATGATTAGGGAAAGCATCAGTAATCTGCCAACACACCTGCGACTGTTGCACATACGAGATAGGTTCTGTGCTCAGCGAATGTGCTTTATGAAACAAGAACCGACGTTCCCAATCCCTAAACTCATCATATTCATCACCAGAAAGAGGCAATATGGTTCCTCCCTGTTCTATATATTGTTTGCCACCACCCATCCAAGCCCGTTCCGCAGATGCCAGCACGTTAGCATAGACGTTGTTTTGGCGCATGATACCATCTTCATCTTCTATGAAACGGTCATTCCAAACAGCCGAAATCGTTCCCGCAATATTGGAATCACCACTTTGGGCATTATAAATATTGCTGCGATAGATGCCCACCACGTCAGCAAACAGATCGAAGTGATTGATATAGTTGTAGCGACAATCAATGTTAGGCATTCCCTTGACCATCTTACCAGCCGTACTCCACATCTGAGTCATGTCAGCACCCATGTTAGGAGTGATTTGAATGCCTCTGATAGGATTCCATATCACCACTTTCTTACCAAGAGAATGCACATGATTGCAGATTGTCTCCAAGAATTGAGGATAGTTGATGGTTTGCTCATCCGCCCCGATATGAATATAAGGTGCATGGACGAACACCGAAGCCACTTCTGTAAGGATGTTTTTCAGTTCTGTCATTCCTTGATCGGTTTGCATGGAATGTCGCATGGCACGTTCAAAGGCGGCACTGTGTCCAGGCATATCTATCTCAGGAATAAGCGTTATTCCGTAATCGTAAGCCAACTCATCCAATTCGCGACATTCTTTCTGGGAATAAAACTTTCCAATGAAACGAGTCATGGAAGAGGAATCCGTCAAATGAGGATATTGTTTCACCTCAAAACGCCATGCTTGGTTTTCAGTCAGATGAAGATGCAGAGTATTCACCTTGAAATGGGCAAGCAAACGAATTTGCTTCTTCAATGTTTCAGTACTGATGTAACTACGTCCTACATCATGCATCAAGCCACGAATCTTGAAAGATGGCCAATCAGTAATGGTACAACATTCAAGAGACGGAATATCGTTTCCCTCCATCATTTGAGCCAACGTCTGAATGGCACGAAGCACACCAACTTCAGTAATTGCCTGGATTTTAATTCCAGACTTATTCACCCTCAAACAATATGCTTCATTGGGATAACCATCCAAGAGATAATCGTATGAACCTTTGATGGAATCCACATACTCAACCGTTACGGGAATGGAAGAAGCCTGATTGTTGAATGTGACATGAAGGAAATTGGTAAAAGCATGGTAAATACGATGAGAAGGTTGGGATGTAAAGCGCAAAGGCTTATTGAGCAATAATGTTTCAGTATCTTTTTCCACCATCTTAGGTTTGGGCAAGAGGTGGTAAATCTTTGCATTCACCCCACAAGTAAAAGCAAAGAACACAAAAGTCAATAGAAGGTTTCTTTTGTAATATATAGACATGATTGCCGTAGAGAGATGCTTATATATATAAATAAGGTGTAAGTATGCGTGGGTTATTCGCCTGCGCAACACTTACACGCTTATTGGATTATCCATTCGACTTATCGACAAGTCTTAATCTTGTTTCTCAATAATCTTCATTCCCTCGTCCACAGCTTGCATGTTGAGAGGAATCAATCCATGATGGCGTTCGGGCAGACTCTTGAAGAGAGCTTTCTGCAATCCGTCGGTACTTACCACAGGACAAACCTTGAGCAAGCCGCCCAAGACAATCATGTTGAATACCTTAGAGTTTTTCATCTCAGCAGCTTTGTCCATCGCATCTATACGATATACTTGAATGTCTTGACGCTTGGGAGGATTGATGATACCATATCCATCGTAAATCAACACACCACCTGGTTTGATCTTTGGTTCAAACTTATCCAATGAGGGTTGATTCAAGACTATCGCCACATCGTATTTACTGAGGATGGGCGAAGAGATACGCTCGTCACTGACAATCACCGTGACATTAGCAGTACCGCCTCGCTGTTCAGGACCGTATGCTGGCATCCAAGTTACCTCCTTGTTTTCCATAAGGCCAGAATAAGCGAGAATCTTTCCCATAGAAAGAACACCCTGACCTCCGAAACCTGATATGATAATTTCTGTTTTCATTGTTATAATGTTTAGTGTTTAGCGTTTAGTGTTTAGCGTTTAGTGTTTGATTAGTGACGAACGTAATCCTGAGAGGATTTTGGCTGTAGTTTGTATTTGAGCTCTTCGCTCATAAAACTCTTCTACTGTAATATAGTCAAGGTCGTGTGCCAATTGTAACTGGCACAACACTTCCATCAAAGACCCATAAGATATTTCCAAAAAATGAACTTGTTCTTTTGGAGAAGTTCTTCCCATCCCCTCTGCAATGTTTGAAGGTACAGAGATTACCGATCTCCTTAGTTGGTCAGAAAGAACATTTCTCTCATAGTTTGGGAATCTAACTACAAGATTATAAACGCTTCTAACCAAGGCTCTGGAATACTTATAAGCATTTAAATCCTCAAAAGAAAAACTATCCATCACTAAACACTAAACATTCAACACTCAACAATTAAATTGTTGTATCCTTTAAATCTCCCTTAACATATTTCTCAAACATGTGTTCCTTCATCCACTCATTAGCCTTCACTGGAGACAGTTTCCAGCCACTGTTACAAGTAGATACGATTTCTACGAGAGACGAACCCTTTCCTGCCATCGAAGCCTCGAAAGCCTTACGAATGGCTGCCTTTGCCTTACGAATAGAAGCCACCGACTCTACACTCTGACGAGTGACATAGCATGTTCCTTCAAGATGAGAAGCCAGTTCTGTGATGTTCAATGGGTAGCCATGAATCTCAGGATCACGACCGTAAGGACAAGTAGAGGTTTTCTGTCCAATCAACGTGGTAGGAGCCATCTGTCCGCCCGTCATTCCATAAATGGCATTATTGATGAAGATAATGGTAATGTTCTCACCTCTGTTCAGCGCATGAATGGTTTCACACGTACCGATACAAGCCAAGTCGCCATCACCCTGATAAGTAAACACCAGACGGTCTGGCCACAGGCGTTTGATGGCAGTAGCCACAGCAGGTGCACGACCGTGAGCCGCTTCTTGCCAATCTACATCTATATAACGGTAAGCGAAAACGGCACATCCCACTGGTGAAACACCAACGGTTTTCTCTTCCATTCCCATCTCCTCGATTACTTCTGCCACAAGTTTATGTACTACGCCATGTGAACATCCTGGACAATAGTGCATGTCCACATCGTTCATCAATGTGGGTTTCTTGTACACCAGATTCTCTGGTGAAATGATATCTTGATTACTCATAATTTCTGATTTTAGAGTTATTGTTATGGTGGTTGCAATTACATCTTCTTGATTGCCTCCACGATTTCCTCTGGTTCTGGAACGATTCCACCTAAACGACCGAAGTGGTTAACAGGCACTTCACCATTGATTGAGAGGCGAACGTCTTCCACCATCTGTCCTGCATTGATTTCCACAGACAGCACTCCCTTCTTGCCCTTTGCAGCAGCGGCAATTTCCTTTTCTGGGAATGGCCACAAGGTAATAGGACGGAACAAGCCAACTTTCAATCCTTCCTCACGGGCTATCTCAATGGCTTTCTCAGCAATACGAGCCGCACTTCCGAATGCCACAATCATATAATCGGCATCGTCAATGAGATGGGTTTCAAATCTCACCTCGTTTGCCTTGATCTGTTGATACTTCTCTTGCAGATGCAAGTTCTTTTGTTCCATCACCTCTGGTTTCAGTTCCAGAGAGGTAATCACGTTGATGTCGCGATCCTTGGTACGTCCGAATGTTGCCCAAGGACACTCACGCTTCACCTCTTCCTCGGTACGACGAGGCTTGAAGGGAGGAAGCACCACCTTCTCCATCATCTGTCCGATGACACCGTCCGACAAGATCATGGCTGGATTGCGATACTTGAAAGCCAACTCAAAGGCCAAATCGACGAAATCTGCCATTTCCTGCACGGAATTGGGAGCCAACACAATTACGTAATAGTCGCCATTGCCACCACCACGAGTAGCTTGGAAATAATCACTCTGCGACGGTTGGATAGTACCAAGGCCAGGACCTCCGCGCTGTACGTTTACGAAAACACCAGGCAACTCGGCACCTGCCATATAGGCAATACCTTCTTGCATCAAAGCAACACCTGGAGAAGACGATGAGGTAAGCACTCTCTTGCCAGCACCAGCACCGCCATAAATCATATTAATAGATGCTACCTCGCTCTCTGCTTGCAGCACCACCATACCCGTTGTTTCCCAGGGCTTCAGTTCGGCTAACGTTTCTATCACCTCACTTTGCGGTGTGATAGGATAACCGAAATATCCGTCTGCGCCACAGCGGATAGCAGCATGGGCTATTGCCTCATTGCCTTTCATCAATACTACTTCTTGTTCTGCCATTGTGCTAATCCTCCATTCGTTTCTTGTAAATTGTAATACAACCGTCGGGGCATACAATGCCACACGACGCACAACCGATACAATCTTCGGGACGCACAGCCTCTACGTATGGATAACCGTGCGTGTTCACTTTCTTTTGCGCCAATGCAATCACGTTCTTGGGGCAAGCCACTATACATAGTTGGCAACCCTTACAACGTTCTTCATTGACTGTAATTGCTCCTTTGATTTTTCCCATAATCTTTCATTTAGGGGTTATATGCGTCTTTATGATAAAAATTCAATATGTCATCCAGCATCTTCTTGGCTTCCACGGCAGGCGACTCAGGATCCAGTTCAATGGCCTCCATGTAGTTGTTAATAGCCATCTGCCAGTTGCCTTGTCGCCGATACTCATTACCCAATCGGTAAAAATCCTCGGCACTCAATGCTCTGTTTTCTGTTTTTTTCACTATTGATAATATTCCTTTTTGCCAGCGGCAAGTGTATTCTTCATCAGTGAGCAGATGGTCATTGGTCCTACTCCACCAGGTACGGGAGTAATATATGAACACTTCTCTGCCACTTCATCAAACTTAACGTCACCATTCAGACGGAAACCGCTCTTGCGAGAGGCATCAGGCACACGGGTAGTACCCACGTCTATCACCACGGCACCAGGTTTCACCATGTCGGCAGTCACGAAGTTGGGCTGTCCGATTGCTGCAATGATGATATCTGCTTCCTTGCATTCCTCCTTGAGTGTCTTGGAACGACTGTGACAAACCGTTACCGTTGCGTCACCGTATTGCTTTTGCATCATCAACTGAGCCATAGGCTTGCCTACGATGTTCGAGCGACCGAGTATCACGCATTTCTTGCCAGACGTTTCAATGCCATAACGTTGAAGCAACGTCAATATTCCCAATGGAGTAGCCGATATAAAGCAAGGCAATCCGATAGCCATACGTCCTACATTGATGGGATGGAATCCGTCAACATCCTTTCGGTAGTCTATCGCTTCTATCACCTTCTGCTCGTCGATGTGCTTGGGCAACGGCAACTGTACGATAAATCCATCTACGTCACCGTTCTGATTCAGTCTTTCCACACATGAAAGAAGTTCTTTCTCGGTCACATCTTCCTCAAATCGTATCAACGTAGATTTAAACCCACATTGTTCGCAAGCTATTACCTTGTTCTTCACATACGTCTCACTTCCACCATCATGTCCTACGAGGATGGCAGCCAGATGCGGTTGTTTACCTCCATTCTCTACGATTCTCTTCACTTCCTCGGCAATCTCAGCCTTGATAGCCGCTGCCGTTGCTTTTCCGTCTATTAATTGCATGTCTCTATTTATTTGGGCATTTTCATTCCTCTCATCTTATTCATCATTCCCATGCCAGCCATCGGGTTGCTGGTAACCATCTTCATCATCTTTCGGGTTTGGTCAAACTGCTTGATAAGACGGTTCACTTCTTGGATGCTGGTACCGCTACCCTTGGCAATACGCATTCTGCGACTCTGGTTCAGCACCTCTGGACGAGTACGTTCCAATGGGGTCATGGAGTGGATGATTGCCTCAATGCCCTTGAAAGCATTATCGTCAATGTCAATATCCTTCAGTTGCTTACCAACACCAGGAATCATGGCAGCCAAATCCTTCAGGTTACCCATCTTCTTGATCTGCTGGATTTGTCCCAAGAAATCATTGAAATCAAACTGGTTCTTCTGTATTTTCTTTTGAAGGCGCTTGGCTTCTTCCTCATCAAACTGTTCTTGCGCACGCTCTACCAACGACACGATGTCGCCCATACCGAGGATACGGTCTGCCATACGTGATGGATGGAATACGTCTATGGCTTCCATCTTCTCACCTGTTCCCACAAACTTAATAGGTTTGGTTACGACGGTGCGGATAGAAAGGGCAGCACCACCACGGGTATCACCATCGAGCTTGGTGAGCACTACGCCGTCAAAGTCTAATCGGTCGTTAAATTCCTTGGCGGTGTTGACAGCATCCTGACCTGTCATGGAGTCCACCACGAACAAAGTCTCGTCGGGATTCAACGCATTCTTGAGGTTGGAGATTTCTTGCATCATCTCCTCGTCCACTGCCAATCGACCAGCTGTATCGACAATCACCACGTCGTTTCCTTTGGCTTTAGCCTCGGCAATGGCGTGGTTGGCAATGGCAATCACGTCCTTGCTCTCTGGCTCAGAATAAACGGGCACTCCTACAGACTCTCCTACCACATGCAATTGTTGGATAGCAGCAGGGCGATACACGTCACAAGCAACAAGCAAAGGCTTCTTATGTTGTTTGGTCTTGAGCATATTGGCAAGCTTACCACTGAACGTAGTCTTACCAGAACCTTGCAAACCTGACATCAATACGATAGCGGGCTTATTGTCTAAATGCAATTCAACAGCCTCTCCACCCATCAACTCTGCCAGTTCGTCGTGCACTATCTTCACCATCAACTGACCAGGCTTGATGGCAGTGAGTACGTTCATACCCAAAGCCTTCTGCTTGACCGTGTCTGTAAACGATTTGGCTACTTTGTAGTTAACGTCGGCATCTAACAACGCACGGCGCACATCCTTCAAGGTTTCCGCTACATTGATTTCGGTAATCTTACCTTCACCCTTCAGTATTTTAAATGATCTCTCTAATCTGTCACTTAAATTCTCAAACATTCTTATAATTTTTTGGTTACCTTTATTATTAAGGTGCAAAGATACTGTAAAATTACGAGACACACAACGTTTTATTCAGTTTTATTCTATTTTCAATAATCAAGAATGATGATTATATTTGTTTTTTATTACGAAATATCAATACAAAAAAAATTCGTGAAAAATCTCAAAAGAGATGTGAGAGAAGCCAAAATATGATTCTCTTAACTTAAAAATGAGCATTTCTACTCGTAAAGTATATAGTTATAGTCATAACTATATACTTTACGAGTGTAACTATATATGTTAGCAGTCTAAATATATATGTTTTGAAGGCTCAAAACACGGTGTTTTTACGCATAAAAATTAGTTTTCAGGTGTATAATTATACACTTGATTTCTTAACACGTTAAGAATCAATCTGTTAGATAATCAGTTAAAAACAAGCATTTTTTTGACCAATGGAGGAGTTGGTGAAAAATATTGCATTCTGGAGAGCCCTTTTTGTTATTTTTTATTGACAAATCGAGTTGACGGACATATTCTTTACCATCAATACAAATTCATATTTCCACGTTTGTTTTTTACTTGAGCAAGAATCGGGCAACCAATGGCAAATGGTCGCTAAATCCTCCTATATATCGAGGACCGAGATACGTGCGATGGGGCTTCATGCCACCATATTTCTCGTCTTTTTCCAGCAAGAACGGAGCATCAAACACCTGACAATCATGCAAGCATTTCATCAAGCTTTCGCTTACAAAGATATGGTCAAGACTCCCCCACTCTCCTTGGTAACGATACGTTCCAAGAGCGCCATGCTTTCCCTGGGCATTGGCGGAAATATCTTGTAAGCCGTGTTGATGAAGCAATGACAGACTTGGAGTTTCACCCATGTCATTGAAATCGCCCGATACAATGACCTTGGCAAAAGGAGAAGACGACCGTATGGAATCCAAAACGGCACATAAACGTTGGGCAACCACTAAGCGATGGTTTCTCGTAGCTCGCTCTCCACCTGTTCTACTCGGAGCATGTACGGCAAACACATGCAGGGTATCTCCTCCTACAATTAATCCCTTGACATAGAGAATGTCACGAGGAGGGTGCATGTTTTTCAGTGGCTCAACCTTGTAGGAATGGCTTTCTATAAAAAAGAAAAAAAATGGGGAATAAAGCAGGGCTACATCTATACCACGAGGATCAGGACTATGGGTCATGACATACTCATACCTCGCATGGCGCAACAGAGAACGCTTGGTCAAATCAACCATGACAGAATCATTCTCTACTTCGCAAAGGGCGATTAAATCGGGCAATTGCCAACCATCATCGGTTTCTCCACAAGCGATGATTTCTTGTGATATGTGATTGAGCTTGCGCCAATAGCGGTTGGGAGTCCAACGATTCTTACCGTCAGGCAACCATTCCGTATCGTTTTTCAGGGAATCGTGCTTACAATCAAACATGTTTTCCACATTGAGGGAAACAAACATGAAACCTTGAAGCAAAAGGGCAATTATCATGGCTCATGAATTACATAAATACATCTATATCACTTTCACAAATCAACCTTGCCATTTCATTCAAGGAAAGACATTGGCTACGACTAATCAGTCGCTTGTCATCATGGTGCGTCCACGGTGCAAGCAAGAGCAATTTACCTTGTGCACATGCTTCCATCATCTTTCCCGAAGGCTTAGCAAAATCTGTGAAGCCGTTTTCTTGTAGGATAATGACGGGATAGCCTCTCTCAAAGACGGCTCTCATAATGGTTTTCTCTCCTTTGGAGATAGATGGCGAAACGAGCACTGCACCTTTTTCTGCTTGATGAAGATAAAACGTTACTTGCGTTTGTATGTCTTGCTCAGACAAACTACGGGAACATTTCACTTGCAGACGCACGGGACGAGAGAGCAACAAACGATTACCTATGGCAGAGAAACTCATGGTGCCTATCTGTAAATTGCGCTTGACACGAAACAAATCTGGATGCTCTCGTTTCATCAACAATCGTCGGGGATTATCGTGTAAGTAATTAATCCATCGTTGTAGCTGCCCTTCTCGCAATAGCAACTTGTCATTAAAACCTGGACTAAAGAGCAAGCCATGCTCACGGTTGTAAGAAGAGCGAGGCGGCCTTGATGGGGTGGTTTGTTGTGGCTGGGGTTCTGTTTGTTGTGGCAATGCCACAACATACGGAACAGGCTGTCTCCCTTGCCCGTTTACCAGCTCCCTATAGTCTTTATTACAGCCACTCTTAAAGCCTGAGATGACCTGCCCTAACGGTCTTGGCAGCGTTTCTCTCACAAAAAAGATTCCATGCAAATGGTCTGGCATCATCTGCAATGCGATAACCTCTATCTGGGGATAATACTTCTCTATCTCATAGAAATGGCTCATCACTCGTTGCCCCAATGTACTTAGCACCATACGTGCCTCGTCTTCCGTGTTGACAGGAGCATCACTTCTCCCCACCACTCTCCCAAACAATGGATAACGGCCTTCTACCGTTAGGGTTACCATATACATCTGTCGTTGCGAATAATCATGATCCACGCAACGGCGAAGCATCGAAGGCTTCAACGTTCCCGCAAAAGCCTTTTGTTTTTTGTAGGTTTCTTTTTTCATAGTATTATTATTCTGAGATGCAAAGATATAAAAAAATCCAATAACACAAGTGTGCCATTGGATTATTTTTGCCTATTCTACTTTTTTCGACAACGAAAGAGATGGTCAGCGTATGAAATTGGTCCAAACAGGTTGTTCCAATTCAGGATGTCCATCTTCTGCAACGTTCAGTTTCTTCATCATCCAAGCCATATTTCTCCCTAAGGTACGCATGGTTTGCATTCCTTCCTCATCCAATGCCACCTGTCCTGGAGTTTGACCATAAACCATGTTCCAATATTGAGAACTCACCACTGGCATATTAAGGATGGTGAAGTATTTGTTCAGTCTGTCAAAGGTTGCCGAAGCTCCTCCTCTTCTACATACAGCCACACTTGCCGCAGGCTTAAACTTCAGATAACCATTCAAGGAATAGCAGATACGATCCATCAAGGCACAGACAGAGCCATTAGGTCCACCATAGTAAACTGGCGAGCCAACAACAAGACCATCTATCCCATCCTTGATAATGGTACATACTTGATTGTATAAATCATCGCGAAACGTACATCGTCCTTCACGACCACACATACCACACGCAATACAGCCCTGTACAGCTTTCTTTCCGATATTCACGATAACCGTCTCTACCCCTTCCTCGTTCAAGGTCTTAGCAACCTCATTCAATGCCAAGGAAGTATTTCCATCTTTTCGCGGACTACCATTAATTAAAAGTACTTTCATATTCTTTCTTTTTTAAAATTCATTCTTTCATCATTGAGCACCTTGCTTGATTTGGTTGCTTAGATACATACCCAAGAGAATCAACAAAGAACCGACAATAAAATATCCCGTGATGGACTCATGCAAAATCCATGCAGCAAAGACGATCGTAGAAATGGGATTCACGTAAACATAGTTGGTCACTACAATCGCTCCCAAATGATGTAACGCCCAATTCCATGCCACGAAGCAAATCAAAGATGCCACCACACTCAGAAACAACAAGTTGCCAATTACCACTGGATGCGTCAGGACATTCCACGAAGGGAGCCCTGAAACAAAGAGATAATAAGGCAGAATGGTCAAGACACCATAGAAGAATACCTTTCGGGTAATGAATACAGAACTGTAACGTTCTGTAACATATTTCATCAAGATACTATACACAGCCCAACATAAACATGCACAGAATGCCAACGAGTCGCCTAATGGAGAAAGGTGAAGGACAAAATGACCGTTCAACACCACCACTACCATACCAATGAAGGCAATGATGGCTCCTGTCACTTGCAGACGGCTCAGTCGCACATCTTTTACCAACAAACGATAGAGCATAGTAGTAAACAACGGGCACGAACAGACTATCAACGAGACATTGGTGGCTGTCCCGAAACGTAATGCTTCATTTTCCGTAAAGAAATAGGCAGAACCGCCCGTAATTCCCAATGCCACCATCAAAGCCTCATCTTTCCAGTTGTCAGCAAACCAAGAAAAACTCCCTTTTCCCTGTTTTGCCGTCAAAGCCATCATTCCCAAAAGCATGATGTATGCAACAATAAATCTCAACGTAAATATCTGCACAGGAGAAAGTCCACTCAATATCAACACCTTTGTTGATATGAATGTACTGCCCCATATCATTGCCACGATAAAAGCCGTAATATGGGCGAAAGCATTTACTCGTTGATACATGGTGCAAAGTTAATAAAATATACAGACAAAAAAGTCTCCCCTATGAGAAAAACACAGAGGAGACTTGAAAAAATATTGTCAAGCAATTACTTCATGATGACTTTCTTGCCATTCTGGATATAAATACCCTTGGTAGCATTCTTGATTCTAATTCCTTGCAAGTTGTAAACCTTGCCCATCGCATCATCAGATGTAGCTACTTGGTTGATTCCATCCACGAAGCCACCATCCTCACTTACCAAGTCTTCGTTATTAGAAATAACATGACCTGCAAAGTTGAATGCCAACTTAGCACCTGAATCCGTGAGATGTTTGAAGTAAGCACGATAAGCAGCAATGCGATTGCCACCATTGACCTTATTGAACTTATTCACACCAGCAATATAATCGCCTTCCAATACAATGGTATTGTTCCTACCGAAGTCGTTATACGTTCCCACGAAGTTGTATTGTCCGTTTTCATCGTAAACAGTCAACTCGTCTGGAGCTACGATGGTCTTATTCTCGAAGACAGGAAGATTCACGTCTTCTCCTTCAATGATAATGGCGTATGGAACATTTGGCTCCAATTGTTCCACTTCAGCGAAGTTCAAAGTAACGAAACCATCTTCTTCTGTAGTACCCGTATAACTGAGCACGTATGTAGCACCAATTTCCTCCTTAGTGGTCTCGAATGGCAACACGAGCGTATTCAATCCTTTGAACAACGTACGGTCGTACGTAACAGTTGCGTAATCGCCAGGAGCAGGAGCCTCGGTGTCATTGTCAGTCAATACGGCATTGTTTGAAGCAATGACAGCTTCAGTTGCCTCACCAAGACCACCCATTTCATTGGCTGCACGTACCGCGTAAGTTGCAGTTGCATCATCAACCTCAAACGTAGGTTCTGTAGTGAAGTCTATCACATTTCCATTCTTCACGATAGCCCAGCAATATACGTAGTTGCTGTTGTCCCATGTAAGGGTGTTTCCTGTAAGAACCACATTTTGTGGAGCCGATGCCTGCTCTGTATAATAAGTAGGATCCCAGTCGCCATACATGTTAGACATATCAGAAGCCTCAGCAGCCTCTTCAGCTGTCAATACAGGATTGTTGGTATGATTGTCTCCGAAAATCTTCTTACGTCCACTCAAATCAACTACCGTTCCGCTCGCCAATGTAGAGTTGTATTCTGCAAAACGCTTTGGCCAGCCATTGCTCATCTCCGACCATCCTATAGCCGATGGAGCATATTGCATCTTGGTATTGATCCAAAGGGCAATAGGAGTACCATCACCCCAAGGACGACCAAGTGTATATTTACCATTGAGGCTACTGCTTTCACACTTGATGGTACAGCTATTGAATACGAATCCATACTTGATACTCTTAGAAGGAACGGCAATATAACCGCCAGTGTTCATACATACCTGAATGTCGCATTCATTGAAGAAGATGTCTCCCTTACCACAGAGGAAGTCAGTACGTCCACGCAACAAACCACCTTCAAAATAGTAGAGACCATTGTCATTGTTTGAGGTCCAAGTATCTTGATAGCCCCAAAGTTTCACATTCTTATAGATATTCTTCGTACCCTTATCCTGTACGGCGATATTACGTCCAAGACCATCATTCAAACCACTCTTCACGGTAACATCTTGGAAATAAAGACCACTGGCACTGCTTTGGATTTGCAGCACATCGCTCTTGCCAATACCATCATACGAACTGGTGGTTCCATATTTACCTTCGTAGGTGGGTGCGCCATCTGGGAAGTTGGTAATAATCACGCCATCACGACTCTCACCATCAAATGAGATATTAGATGCAGAAATCTTGGTGTATGGAGCGGGATATGTGTTTCCATCGTCACTGTGTATGGTTTCTGTAGCATTCATTGGCAATGAATAAGTACCATTATACAAGAAGATACGATAACGAACATTCTTGTCGCTGCGGTTATTGGCAGCATTGATAGCAGCCACGAGGTCATCGGTGGTCTTCACGTAATAGTCGTACAAGCCCTTCTCAATAGCGGGACGAGTCATCGTGCTAAACGTGATTGTAATAGGTTCTTCTATATAATTATCAGTCAAGTCGCTTATGCTATTGGCTGGCAACGTAAAGGTATATTCCGTAGAGTATTCCAACCCACTATATTCAAACATGATGGTCTTACCACTCACCACACCCGTAAGACTTTGTCCATTGAGTGTAGCCGTTGCATCTTCAGCCACGTTAATCTTCTCATCGAAACTGAGAACAATCTTACCATTGGCAGAAGCATTGTCAGAACCTTCTTCGGGAACAGATGATACGAGAACAGGAGCAGTGCCATCGTTCACCAATTCTTCCTTACCCGTGATAAACAGCATGGCAATGGCATTTCCGTCATTGGCAGAAGCTGTTCCTTGGATGGATGACGTATAATCGGGAATCATACGGATGTAGAGCTCAGCCTGATTGTTGGCATCTTCGGGCAAAATTCCACTATACTTACACAATGCCTTAGCACCCGTTAAAGTGATACTGCCATTATTGGTCCAGTTCTCACCATCGAGAGAATAATCTACATTGTAAACCGTATAAGAATTATAATTAAAGAGCATATCAAACTGCACCTTAATATTTGTGAATGAAGCGGCATTCACCTTGGTTTGCCAGTAATAATGGCCTACGTCACCATTGCTATCTCCTATACGCCAGTTAACAGCTGCACCAGCCATCGACTCATAGCCTCCACCAGCTTCAGTACTCTTATCGAGCCATCCAGAGGTAGATGTTCCATCGGTCAATGTAATGGCACTTGCCTCATTCTCAGCAGAATAGAAGTCGGCTATGCGTCCTTCGTTTCCTTTCTTGTAGAAGTCCCATCCAGCGATGATGTCTTCCTGTGAATAAACGGCAGTAACATCCTTGTCGCCATCCATCTTCAATGTAATCTCGCTATTGGTTTGTCCGTCAATCCAGTTATTGAACGTAACAAGTCCCTCATAGCTGTCAGCGGTCAGTGTAACATACACACCTTCTTCATACATCACCTTACCATCCACCACTGTTCCTGCAGGATTTACTTTCACCATGTAGTCATTGGTTCCGTCAACGGTCAGATTCAAAGCGTATGTATTTACAGCAACGAAATTGGCTGTCAGGTTAGCATTGTCCTGAACGGTATATTTAAACTTCGGCTCTGTAGAAATTACATTACCCTCTGCATCTGTCCAGTTTACAAAGTTGTAACCGAAGTTATCCGTAGCGGTCAAGGTAATCTCCGAACCTGCCTCATATTCATCAGCATTGGGATATACGGTAACAGTTCCACCTTCTTCCGTATTGGCTGTTGCAGTAAATGAATACATGACAACCTCTTCTGTAGTACCACTTACTTCACCAGAGATAATGACATTACCGATACAGATGTTCTTGTTGTTAGCACAATCAGAAATATAGAAACGGAACGTGAATTCTTCTGCCTCGCCAACACTCAGATTGTGGCTATGGATGAGTTTTGCCGTAGCAGAGTTGCTACCGCTATTACGCAACAAATCGGGTTTAGGGTCAATCTTTGTCTTTGCACTTTCCACACCGTCCACCGTATAGCTCCAGGTGTAAGTGGCGTTATCGGTACCAACCTTCACGGCAGCGTATGATACATTTGTCGGCTTAAACTTGATTCCCTTGACAGGTTTCACACGATATTCAATCATCACGCCTTCCACTGTACCAGCATTTGAAGTTTGAGGTGTATAATGAACCATTGGAGTGTCAAAATATGTAGCAGTACTAACATTCAATCCACTGCCTACACTTACTGTTGCAGAAGAAATACCATCGACAATATCTTCAGACACGACAGCACTTTCCTCATTACCTACTGGCCAAGTAATGGTTCCACTGGCTTGAATGGTCACGCCACCCGTGCTGCTTTGTACCACGGGCAACACAGCTTGAATATAACGATAATAAGTTCCATTACCAATGACGATGTCAATCGCCTCTGCACTATTGGCAATCTCATAGCTGATGGTCTTGGCAGACGTATAGTCACTCTGTCCATCAATGGTTGTTGTCGAAATATCGTTAAATGCTTCCATTGAAACAGTAGCTCCCTTGCAAGAAGGAATGGTTAATTTCGTACCCTCATTCAACTGCGCCCAATCTTGCCAACTGCTATTGTTAATCTTTCCGGGACTTGTATTGAAGTCAAGTTTCACATCAATGGTCTCACCATTCACGTTGGCTTGAGTAACCAAGACACCCGTAACATTTTGGAATTGAACAACGGGTGCCCCGTTTTTCTGTTGGAAATCCCACTTCAAAGTAACAGGGGAAGTACGGTCAGCGAGAGTCACGCTATTTGCAGTGAATACGGGAGTAAGCGTAAGGTCACCCTCTGGCGTTACCGTTTCGCCAATAGCATAGGTTTTTGTGCCATCAGTCCAACCCGTCAACGTATATCCGTCCTTGTAAAGAGTGAAATTGGCAGGAATGACAAATGACTCACCTGCTACAAGCTCACCACTTGCTGGCACTACGCCTTCAGCTGTTTCACCACCAAGAGAATAAGAGTAGGCATACTTCGTAATCACCTCTTCCACTGCCTCTACTGCAACGTATGGGCAATAACCCATGCCAGAGATTGTCAACGTAGTGGGTTCGCCTACATACGTTAGCTCATCCACGTTGGAACGGTCGTTCTTCCAACATGCGGGTGATGCTGGTGTTTTCGTCACAACGGTTTCACCATTGCTGTTTTTCACAGTAATGGCATTGTTACTGAAAGTACATTGCCCTACGGTAATCTTCACATTACCATTGACAGGTACCACCACTTGTAATCCTGTGCAGCCATGTTCACTGTGGTATTTACCACTGACCGTGGCAACAGCGGAAGCATCGTCTGCAGCAACGCGGCTGACAGTTCCATCATCAGCTACGGCAACACCGAAAGAAACTGCTGTGCCTTGTACTTGCTCCTCACTGGTCAATAACGTACCAGATTGGTTGTTTACAATGACACTAAAGTTCTTGAAATCAGCAGCCACAGCCGTTTGCGTCATTCCCAACATCATCAGGAATGACCAGACAAAAAGCCTGAAATGCTTGTTGGTCATAAATTAATTGTATTAGTTAATAAATAGTAAAGAAATTGGCACAAATTTAATCATTTTTTTTTGAATACACTTCCCATTCGTCCATAACATTCACCTTTCTTAACGAAAACGTTTGCATAAACGTGAGATGTATCATTCATCTATCGTTTTGTTTACGATGCTAAAACACCAACATAATCTATCAAAGAAAAAAAGTCCCAAAGTCTGGGACTTTTGTCCCACGCACTGGGACAAAGTTCCCAAGCCTTGGGACAACTCTAAAATAATATGTAAGAAGCGAGATTTATCCTACAAGGGGAAACAAACACTTCGCAGGAATTTCCCTATTGTTTGATTTCAATGTCTCGTCTCACATTGTCACGTATCTTTTTCAGATAGCCTTTCATTCCATCGGCATCTTTGTTGTCGATGATTTCAAGGAGCTCCTTCAACTCAGTACGTATCTGCGACACTTGGTCGTGGGTGTAGGGATTGAAAAGAATTTCTTGTAAAAGATAGTCATCTTCATTGAGTACACCCTTGGCAATTTTCATGTGTCGCTTAAACGTGGTTCCAGGTGCATCCTGATGTTTCATCACGGCAGCGAAAACGAAAGTGGAAACGAAAGGAATACTCAAAGAATAAGCCACGGTCTTATCATGTTCGTCAAATGAATATTCATAGATGTGAAGACCCAACTTCTGGTAAATATCCTTGAAAAACAACCTACCGATAAAGTCTCCTTCATTGATGATGATGGCATTCTCCTCGGAGAGTTGATTCAAGTTGGCGAAAGTAGGTCCAAACATAGGATGTGAGGAAGCATAGTGCATTCCCGTAGATTCATAAAACTCTTTCAAGCCTGTCTTCACCGAAGAGATGTCGCTGATGATACAGTCTTTCGGAAGATAGGGTATCACCTCCTTAAAGGCAGGTATCGTGTACTTAACGGTAACGGCATTAATCAGCAGCTCTGGCTTGAATTCACGAATCTCTTCCAGTGCTGTAAATCGTTGGCAATTGTAAGTGAAGCGCATACGCTTAGGATCTTTCTCGAATACTGCCACTTCGTGATCAAAGCTCAATAAGTCGATGAAGAAAGAACCCATCTTACCGGCACCTAATACTAATATTTTCATATCTCTGTTTTTTGTTGAGTGTTGAGTGTTTAGTGTTGAGTGAAAATTAGTCATACTTTCACTAAACACTCAACACTAAACACTCAACATTATTGATTAATAATTTCAATCTGTTGTCTCACACTCTCCTCATGGATTTCCTCAAACACATGGGCAACAAATCCAGAAGACATTCCACACAATGCTCCTTGTGCTCCACGTTTCTCAAGAATCTCATTGTAACGGTTGGTTTGCAACACCGTCATGTTATGCTCTTTCTTGTATTGTCCGATTTCTCGGCAGACACGCATACGTTTAGCCAACAAGTCCATCAGTTGGTTATCCAGTTCGTCTATTTGATGGCGCAACTGTGTGATTCCCTCTGTAGTAACACGTTCATCACGAATAACCAACAAACTGAGGATATAATCCAACACATCTGGAGTAACCTGTTGTTTTGCGTCACTCCATGCTTTATCGGGATCGCAATGACTCTCTACGATCAAGCCATCTACGCCCAAGTCCATCGCCTGTTGACAAAGAGGAGCAATGAGTTCGCGACGACCACCAATGTGACTGGGGTCACAGATGATGGGAAGCGTGGGATTACGTCTGCGCAACTCAATGGGTATCTGCCACATGGGGAGGTTACGGTAAATCTTCTTGTCATACGATGAGAAGCCTCTATGGATAGCTCCCAATCGCTTGATACCTGCTTGGTTGATTCTCTCCAATGCCCCAATCCATAATTCAAGGTCAGGATTTACGGGGTTTTTCACGAATACGGGAATATCCACACCCTTCAACGAGTCTGCCAAAGCCTGTACGGCAAATGGATTGGCACTGGTACGAGCACCCACCCATAAAATATCAATACCATACTTTAAGCACAATTCCACATGCTCTGGCGTTGCCACTTCAGTGGCTACCAACATTCCCGTTTCCGCTTTCACTCGTTGCAACCAAGGCAAAGCTTTCTCACCATTCCCTTCAAATCCTCCTGGCTTGGTACGTGGTTTCCATACGCCTGCCCGGAAATTATGACAGCCTTTCTCTTTCAATTGCAAGGCTGTGGTCATAACCTGTTCTTCCGTCTCTGCACTACAAGGTCCTGCTATGACGAAAGGACGTTCGTTGTCACTCGGTAACCTCAATGGTTCTAAATCTAAATCCATTTCCATATTTTTTATTGATGTTTTTTTACTTTCTACCACTCTAATGATTGAATCCTTTTCAACGCCTCCCTTATCTTATCATCCTTGGCACACAGACTGATACGAACATACCTACTGCCATTGCTTCCGAAGATGAAACCAGGAGTAATAAACACGCGAGCTTCATGAAGCACTCGTTCGGTAAGGTCTTCCACGTTTTCGTATTTTTCGGGAATCTTTCCCCAAAGGAACATTCCCACTTGGTGAGGGTCAAACGTACATCCAAGAGCTGTCATGATTTGTTCGGCAATGTCTCTGCGACGACGATAAACCTGTATGTTGGCCTCACGGTGCCATTCCAAAGTGTTTGTATTATATGCCTCTGCTGCTGCCAACTGTATTCCTCTGAACGTGCCACTGTCTATGTTGCTTTTCACCTTTAATATCCAAGAGATGAATGTCTTGTTCGTAGCACACATACCCACACGCCATCCCGGCATATTATGACTCTTAGACATTGAGTTGAATTCTATGCAACAATCCTTTGCTCCTTCCACTTGCAAGAGAGACATGGGGGGCTCGTTGAGAATGAAAGAATAAGGATTGTCATTGACCACTACAATGTCGTGAGCTTTGGCAAAAGCCACCAATCGCTCGTAAGTCTCACGTCTCGCGTTCCCTCCAGTTGGCATATTGGGATAGTTGGTCCACATCAGCTTTACGACAGACAAATCCATTTGCTCCAACTCATCGAAATCGGGTTGCCATCCGTTGTCTTCACGTAAGTTGTAATTGACAATCTCCGCCCCAAGTATCTTGCTCAATGAGGTGTAGGTGGGATAGCCAGGATTGGGGACAAGCACTTTATCACCTGGATTACAGAATGCCAAGGTGACATGTAATATACCTTCCTTGCTACCTATCAAGGGTTGTATCTCTGTGTTAGGATCCAACTCTACCCCATACCATTTCTGATAAAAATGAGCCATTGCCTGTCTCAGTTCTGGTGTTCCCATAGTGGGTTGATAACCGTGAGTATTCGGTTGACGAGCCACTTCACAAAGTTTTTCTATGGTCTGTGAAGATGGGGGCATATCTGGACTACCTATGGCGAGGCTGATAATATCCTTTCCCTCGGCATTGAGTTGAGCCACTTCCTTCAGTTTTCTACTGAAATAGTATTCTTGTACTAATGACAATCTATCTGCTGGTTGTATCATAATTTTATGTTTGATGTTTATTTGATGGTTGATGGTTGAATTATGAAGGATGAAGTTTCGCCTGTCGGCGAGTGTGAAGGTTTAAGGAATGATGTACTTCCTCCCTTCTTCCTTCTCTCCGCAACTACGTTGCCTACTTCCACCTTCCTAATTCCTCCATCCTACGTCTTACTTCACTTCCTGGTATTCTCCTAATATTTTCAATTCTCTTGTTAAAGGAATGATTGCATCAATGCTCTGTCGATAACGAATCAGGTTGTTGTATGTCACATCCACGTAAAAGAGGTATTCCCATTCGTGACCTATTACGGGAAGTGATTGTATTTTCGTTAGGTTGATGCTATAGAACGACAAGATGGTAAGAACTTTAGAAAGACTACCCTCCTCGTGCGGTACGAGAAACACCAAGCTCGACTTGTCTGTCTTGTCCAATGGTCGAAGGAAGTCTGCCTTCTGTGGATTAGAAACCACCAAGAAACGAGTAAAATTGTGTTTGTTGTCTTCTATATGGTCTTCCAATATCTTCAAGCCATACATCTTTGCTGCCGAAGAGTTACAAATGGCAGCCCATCCACGACATTGATTCTTACTGATAAACTCCGCTGATCCAGCCGTATCTTCTGCCTCAACAGCTTTCATGTCGGGATGATTCGCCAAGAATCCACGACATTGCATCAAGGCAACAGGATGAGAATGTACTTCTTGGATGGTTGACCAATCATCTTCAGGCAAACAACAGATACAATGCTCGATATGCAATTTATGTTCGCCTACGATGGTAACACCCGATGCACGCAACAACTCATAATTATGCAACAACGATCCAGCAATGGTATTCTCAATGGCAAGCATTCCGATGACTGTGGGGTCACGCTTGATGTTTTCAAATACCTCCTCGAAGGTGGCACAACAAATAATCTGAATCTGCTCACCATCATAATATTGGTGGGCAGCAATGTCGTGAAACGACCCTAATACTCCTTGTATGGCAATTCTTTTCATTTTATATCATTAAAAAAAACGGCCCTGCTTTGATGCGGGACCGTTTTGTATTTATATGCTCTTTTGTCTTCAATTTACACGTCACATCCCGCTTTACAGTTATCTGCAAAGTAAAAATAAAAGTAAAAATAAGATGCGCTCAACTGAATCATATTTATCATTTTTATTTTATTTCGATTGCAAAAGTACAAAGAAAATTTATAAATCGATAGTAATATGCTATAAAATACTACAAATTAACAAAATTTAGGCATTTACATGGAAGAAGGAGGAATTACGAAGGTGGAAGTAGGCAACATAGTTGCGGAGAGAAGGAAGAAGGGAGGAAGTACATCATCCCTCAAACCTTCATCACTCGCCAACAGGCGATTACTTCATCCTTCGTAATTCAACCGTCAACCATCAAATTACTTCATTCATCGTAATTCAACCTTCGCACATCAAATCCCAAACGGACTACTGTTTCTATACGCTTGCTCCACCTTCTTTGCTATGTCTTCCGTTCCTTCGGCAGAAAATTCGCCATTGACACCTTCAGCACGTTGTGGTTCTATTTCCAACAATGAACGCATATCAGCATCGGCACCTTCCTTATCGCCCAATGCCAACTTAATCTTGCCACGTTCCTCAAATGCAGAGGCATTGAACGGATTGGCCTTAATCACTTGGTCGTAATAAGTAATGGCTTTTTGGTGGTTACCTTTCCTTTCTTCCACACGCGCATTCAACATCGACACTTCTTCTATGCCCGAAGTATGTTCCTCAAGCCATTTGGCATCTTCATCTGCACTCGTCACATCTCCCATCTCTAACAACGTATCACCACGCATGAGGTAAGCCTCTCCATAATCCTCTCGCATGGAGATGGCTTTGGTCAACATTGCCACGGCATTGACCAAGTCGCCACGACCGATACAAGCCCGTGCATAGAGCATGAGCAACATGGGATTGTCCTTGTCTATGAGCATCGCCTTCTCACATAATTCCTCCATACGGTCATAGTCTTCCATCATGAAAGCCACATCTGTCATACGTACTAACAACTGTACGTTTTCTGGTTCTGCCTCATAGAGCTTTTCCAATTGTTCGTATGCTTCTTCCAATCTATCCACATGGATGAGAGCTTGCGAGAGATAATCACGTATTTCCAAATCTTCCTGCATGGTAAGTGCATGTTGGAACAACTCCACCGCATGAGCAGGTTCACCGGCACGCAAAGCCTTTACACCATCATATTTAAGCACATCGAAATTTTTCGACTCCACTTCTTTCTTCTTCTCTTCCGGTGTTTCCACCTTTCCACTAAACAATGTCTTTAAGAATCCCATATCGTTATAATTGATTGATTTGGCAAAATTAACATAATTCATTTAATAACACAAAAAAATAGATAAAAACATACTATTTTTTAGATTTTGTGGGGGAATGGTGCTATCTTTGCAAATGGAATATGAATATACACAAATTGGTAGTCATGAAGAAATGGATATTCATCTTGCTGGCAAGTTTCTGTGCTACATTGGATATGTGGGCTCAAGAGGATGTGACCACGGAAATCACAGAAAAGGGAGACACCTTATACTTGCAGGCTGTTGACATGAACGGACAGATACGTCCACACATCATGTATCCCATGCACTATGCAGGATGGTATGGTTGGGATTTACACCAAGGACTAAACATAAACGTGGGGTTGTCTGCCTTCACCCAATTTGGCAAACATGCTCGTCATGGTGTAGGGTTTTCACAAAACCTATCTGCCATATACGCCACTCCCCTTAGCGAAAAATTGTCGCTAGCTGTAGGTGGTTATATAAATAATGTGAACTGGGATGGGGACAACTATCGCAGTGGTGGCATTAATGCACAATTAGGCTATCGGTTTGATGAGCATTGGGAAGCCTATCTTTATGCTCAAAAGACCTTATATAATAATATGCCTCATTACAATTGGTATGGCTATCGAGGCATGTACCCCATGGATATGATGATGCCTTACGATGCTTATATGTACAACGTTGACCGCATAGGAGCTGCCGTGAGATACAATTTCAATCCATCGTTTAGCATTCAATTGAATGTTGAACACAATTGGATTCCTCGTTACGAGTTTGGCTCATCCAGAAATTTCCATTCCATACCACCTCCACGCCCATAGTCCTTCCCATCATGAACGATATATTCGCTTCCGACAGTTGGCTGAACATCGCCATTACACAAGTCAATGATTTTCTATGGACATACATTCTCATTGGCGTTCTGATTATCTGTGGGATATGGTTCACATGGCGCACACGGTTCGTGCAATTCCGCATGGTGGGCGAGATGATTCGCTTGTTGGCTGACTCATCTGCCAATCATCCTGGACACAAACACATTTCTTCCTTTCAGGCTTTTGCCGTTTCTGTAGCCACACGAGTAGGGACAGGCAACTTAGCTGGTGTTGCGACAGCCATTGCCATTGGTGGTCCAGGAGCCGTTTTTTGGATGTGGACGATTGCATTGATTGGTTCTGCGACGGCTTTTGTTGAGTCAACACTGGCACAGTTATTCAAGTTGCGACACAATGGCTCATTCATCGGCGGACCAGCTTATTACATTCAAAAAGGAATGCACAATCGGTGGATGGCGATTGTCTTTGCCATTCTCATCACGATAACGTTCGGATTGTCGTACAATTCTATTCAGAGCAACACGATTTGCAACGCTATGTACGAGGCTTTTGGTTGGAGTAAAGTAACGACTGGCATTCTTTTAGTGATTTTATCGTTGACCATCGTTTTCGGTGGCATTCATCGCATTGCCAAAGTAAGTTCTGTTATCGTCCCCATCATGGCTATAGGGTATTTCATCTTAGCTTTCATCATCGTATTGATGAACCTCCACCTTCTACCCCATGTTTTCAAAGTAATCATGAGCAATGCTTTCGGACTCGAACAAATAGCAGGCGGTGGTTTGGGAGCCACAATGATGAATGGTATCAAGCGTGGATTGTTCAGCAATGAGGCTGGAGAAGGAAGTGCGCCCAATGTCGCGGCTACCGCTACAACATCTCACCCTGTCAAGCAAGGACTTATCCAAGCTCTCGGAGTATTTACTGATACGTTGTTGGTTTGTTCTTGTACCGCTTTTATCATTCTCATTAGCGGGCTCTACACCTCACCTGAATTAAATGGCATTGCCCTCACGCAATCAGCACTGCAATCAGAAATAGGTTCTATTGGCCCTATCTTCATTGCCATTGCCATTTTTCTCTTCGCCTTTTCCAGTATTATTGGCAACTACTATTATGGGGAAACCAATATCAGATTCCTATTTGAAGGTGGAAGGAGAAATTACGAAGGAGGAAGGAGAAATTACGAAGGAGGAAGGAGGAATTACGAAGGTGGAAGGAGGAGTTACGAAGGTGGATGTGAGCAACAAAGTTGCGGAATGAAGGAAGAAGGAAAGATGTACTTCCAACATCAAACATCTTCCTCGCCGATAGGCGACAACATCAACCATCATAATTCCTCCCTCAACCTTCGTAATTCCTCCTTCAAACATATACTCTTCCTTTACCGTCTTTTCTCTGGAGGAATATTGGTGATGTTCGGTGCTTTAGCTTCTCTCGAAATCGTTTGGAATTTAGGCGACTTATGTATGGCTTTGCTCACCGCCTGCAATCTCATTGCCATCATCACATTAGGTAAATATGCTTTCAAGTTGCTTGATGATTATCGGCAGCAAAAGAAGAATGGAATCAAAGACCCCGTCTTCCATCGTTCACAACTGCCAGAAATAGAAAAAGACCTTGACGCATGGGATGAATGATGTATGAAGGATGAGTTATGAAGGTGGAAGTAATCGCCTAATGGCGAGGAAGAAGTATTGATGTAGGAAGGAGGAAGTACGAAGGTGGAAGTAATCGCTTAATGGCGAGGAAGAAGTGTTGATGTAGGGAGTACATCCTTCCTTCTTCCTTCATTCCGCAACTTTGTTGCCTACTTCCTCCTTCATCATTCATCCATCCTCCATCACTTTAAGTCTCAGGCTATTCAATACCACGCTGATACTTGACAAAGCCATTAATCCACTTGCCCACATGGGAGTAATATGGAAGTTGATTCCAAAAAGATGTGGCAACCCTGCTGCCAACGGAATACAAACAATATTATATATAAATGCCCAGAATAAGTTTTGGTGAATCATTGACACCGTGCGACGAGACAACCTTACGGCATCGGGCAAGGCACGTAAGTCTGTGCCCATCAACGTCACCTGCGCCACGTCCATAGCCACATCCGTTCCCGTACCAATGGCAATGCTCACGTCAGCAGTTGCCAATGCCTGCGAATCGTTAATACCATCACCAACCATCGCCACCGTCTTACCTTGTTGTTGCAAGTTTTTCACCAGGTTTTCCTTGTCTTGTGGCTTCACCCCGCTTTGCCAATGACTGATGTCTGCTTTGGTTGCCCAATAAGCAGCAGCATCTTCACGGTCACCACTCATCATATACACATCAATACCAAAGGATTTCAGTTCGCTCATGGCTTCCTTCGCATGGGGTTTCAGCGTTTCCCTTTCCTCGTAGGGCAAGTTGTCAACCTTGGTAAAGTCAACGTTTTGATTGGGTATAGTCAGTGTTCCCGTCTTGTCGATGACCAACGCATTCACCTTTCTCATCATCTCTATGGCAGTAGCATCTTTCACCAAGATGTTTCGTTCAGCAGCTTTTCCTATGCCCACCATCAAGGCTGTAGGTGTGGCAAGTCCCATTGCACACGGACAAGCTACCACCAACACTGCAACAGCCGATACGATAGCATGAGGCAAAGCCGCACTTACACCAACCAATAGCCACACCACGAACGTGACAAATGCAATGATGGTAACGGTTGGCACAAATATCATTGCCATACGGTCAACCACACGTTGCACGGGAGCCTTCGACCCTTGTGCCTGCTGTACCATTCGGATGATTTGCGCCAAAGCAGTCTTCTCACCAACCTGTGTGGCACGAAAGCGCAACGTACCTTGTTGAAGCACCGTACCTGCCAGTACCTTTCCGAAACGTTTCTTCAATACAGGCGTAGGTTCACCCGTAATCATCGATTCATCCACGTAGGCACCCTCAGATGTCATGAAGCTATCTGCCCACGTTACCATTCCGTCAACGGGAATCTTCTCTCCCGCTCTCACTTCCATCACGTCTCCCACGGTGATGGTAGATAGGGGAACATCCCTTGTATCTGTGTCAGAAGTCACTAATCTCGCCGTCTTGGGTTGCAGTCCCATCAACGTGCGGATAGAAGATGCCGTGGCTCGCTTTGCCCTTTCCTCCAGCAAACGACCTACAAGAACGAAGGCAATGATCATCACCGATGCGTCAAAATACACGGGTGTGTTTGCCAATCCATCCTTTCCGGAAGCTCTCAACAATGTAACCACTGCACTATAACAGAAAGAGATGGCTGTAGAGAAACAAACCAACGTATCCATACTTGCCATTCCATGACGGAGTTGCTTATACGCATTCACGTAGAATTGCTTGCCACACGTCAATATACAAGCCAATGCGAGAATCAAAGACCATTGTCCGTCGTCATTCGTGAAATGACAGATTGCCATTACTGCCAATGCGAAAGCCCACGCCAAGAGGGTTCGCCGCTTTAACAGCACGTATTCTCTTCGCTCAATCTCCACTACAGAGCGGTCTTGTTCAATGACCAAGTCGAAGCCAATGCCATTGATGGCTTCTTTCATTTGCTGCAAGGAAATCACATCTGTATCATATTCCACCAATGCCGATCTTGACGAAAGGGAAACACTTGCCGATTTCACTCCTTCCAACGAATTGAGTTGTTTCTCCACATGTGCAGAGCACGACGAGCAAGCCATGCCTACAACAGGAATTGTTGTTTTTGTCACCATAGTCTATTATAATAAAGGTTCGCAGAATGAATGTATCGCTCCACAAAAACTATGCAAAATTAATAAATTTGATTAATTCATGCAAAAAATCACCCTTTCTTAAACCCAAATTGATGGATTCTGCGTCATAGGAATAAAAGAATCATCCCAAAAGTGAATAAAGACAAAAGCATCCAACGGTTAGAAAAGCTCATCGACGAGTTACAAGACAACTTGTTCTCGTTTGCTTTTTTCCGCTTAGGGGATGAGAAGGAGGCTGAAGACATGGTGCAAGAGACATTCGTACGATATTATCGGGAGAGTCAGATGACTCATATCGTCAACGACAAGGCTTGGCTGTACAAAGTACTCCACCGATTGTGTATAGACCATCAGCGGTCGCCCATGAAAACCGTTTCTTTGAAAGCCATCGAGAATCGTGAAGACGACTCTCATCAGGAACTGTTTCGCGAATACATTCGGATAGAGCAACTACTCGCTCCCTTGCCTGAGGAACAAGCCACCATCGTCAAGATGCACTTTACCGACGAACTGACATTTAGTGAAATAGCCGACATTCTCGGAATCTCTCGCGACACGGTAAAAAGCAGATACCGATACGCAATGGAAAAATTACAGAAAACGATGAAGAAAAAAACTAACTTTGATTGAATCATACACATGGAAGAACTGAAACCCAAAATAAAGCCAAAGGCTCCTGCATCGCTGAAGAAAAACGTGCTGAGTGCCATTCAACAACAGGAACGTCCTGTCCATCGCCCACGTCTTGCCTATTTGCGCTGGTTTTCTGCGGCAGCGGTGGTCATCGTGGGAATACTCACGTTCACCATCTGGGAAAGGGAATACGACACCCTGCAACCTACGAATGAAGTACCAACAAGAGTCAGTCATGAAAAGAAGACGGAAACACCATCTTTAGCCTCTTCAAACATGGTATTTCCCGTTCATAAAGATAAGGTTTACGAGCGGCAAAGACACAAGAGAAAAGCGAAACGTTATCATCAAGCAACTCAGAAAGAGGAATTGCCTACTCCCATCATCGAATCTCCAATACAGGAAGAGCCGCTTCCTCCATTGCCAAACAACACAGAAACCATCGGGATTCCACCGATGGAACTAACCGCAGAGGAACAGCAACTCATTGAAAATATGGAAGAGCATCGTTATCTCATACGTGCTTACTTGGCAGAAGAGCTCATGCAAGCGGCTGCCTCACAAAGAAGAATAGAACGAATACGAAAAGACTACATGCAAGATGCCCAGCATCTCTATGAGGACGTTTATCAGTATATTCAAAAAGAAATTGAAAGCATCGGCCAAACCGATGAGAAAAAGATTCAAGAGGTATAATCGTTCACATCAACAAGAAACAGACAAAACATAAATAATAACATCAAAAACCAATAACATCATGAGACAAAGAACTATCTTGCTCGTACTGGTTAGTTTTCTTACTTCTAATCTCGCGATAGCACAAGAAAACGTAAAGAAAGCATTCGAGACATTCGTCAATTCCAAGAACGTTGAGGTGTCAAAATCTTTCTCTGAAGAACGCGACTTCACGAAAGCCAACCGACCTTTAGTGGCGAAAGCCGATGTTTACACCTTCACCATCAAAAAGAAACATCGTAAACTCATTGACGAAGTGCTTACGGCATTCGACAAAGACCGTAACAATCCCAACATTTATCAAATACTTACACACACTGGAGGTCGTGGCGTTCCCACCAACGCACGTGATTTATTGGTGGGAAACGAACGCAATAATGTGGTTCAGATTGGTATGAATGAAATGCAAAGCTGGTATCTTATGTGCTTGCTTGACCCAGAAGACAAGACTCACTCTCACCGCTACGCTTACGCCATTGAATGGAACGATGACCCTAAACAAATACAATTAAGTGGAAAGATAAGAGGAAAAATAGTGGTTACATATAGCGTTATCCCTCAAGAAGTTCTCAATAATTACCAAATACAATATGAGGGTTCGGTCAAGTACGAGAAAGATGACTCAGACAACATGAACATGAAGATTGCCAAAGAAGTATCTAAGATGGGACTGAAAGGGGATTTTTCGGAATTGGCAAACAGCTCTCAATTCCTCATAGCCTTCGAGGCTTTGAAAACGGAGTTTCTAAAAGGTAACGCTACTACCCAACAAGGAGCTACTCTCCCTATGACTATCTATTCGCTTTGCTCGTATATGCGTCCTCTCATCGATAAGGACAAAGACCTGAGAGCAAAACTCATAGACGACTTGAACAAGATGATTGACAGGTGCGACAAGACCAGTGATTTGGGTATCAGCCATATTGCCTATTTGCGATTGGCAATTAAACGATTGGAATGATGAATTAGACAATTATAGAATTAATAAAATGTTTTTTCAGATGCATCAGGAAAGGAATCCCTCATTGCTCGTGACGAGTAGTGAGGGATATTTATTCATCCTTTTAGCATTGGTTAAAAAATCCTGCAAATCCTTCGTTGCAGAACATTTTTCTGCTTTCTCGCTCTTTATTGTTGATTTTTTTGTAATTTTGCAGCCCAAAATGGAAAACATAAACATGAGACAACATATCATTCGTATTCTGTTCTTCTTGTTCCTGCCTATCAGTATGTGGGCAGAAGACTCTCCTAATGCCAGGCAAGCACGTCAGATGTTCGACAGAACCTATCAAATGGTATTCGGCGAGCAAGGTTGTACACTCCACTATGACGTCAACCTGATAGGTCTTTACAAGACAAACGGAACTATTTGGTACAAAGGAGACAAGAGCAAGTTTGTTGAGAAAAGGTATAGCGCATGGAACAATGGGCAAACGTACCATGTGGTAGATACCAAGAAGAAAACCGTAACGACTCATTCGGCTCAATCAGACGAGAAAGACAAGTATTCCAGCAAATTCAAATTCTCCCCAGACAGTTACAACTACCAGGTAGAAGACACCAAACAAGGTTTTCTCATTACGCTGAAACTGAAAAAGGGACACGATGGAATGAAGCTCATCAAGGCGCTGATTGACAAGAAGACACGTGCACCCATCAGCCTCAAGATCAAAGTGGCTTTTATTTGGGCTAACATCAAGATTTCTCATTTCCAAAGCGGAAACATCGACAACAACATCTTTGTTTTTCCCAAAAACCAATACAGAGCATATACTTACATAGATAAGCGCAAGTAATAACACCAACATCGTGTTTGGTAACATTGCATGAAACCATCGGTTTCTTGCATAGTAACCATCGGTTTCTTATATAGTGACCGATGGTTTCTTTTATAGTGAAAACTTGGGAACCAACCAATAAGGGCTAAATAGTTTTTTCATAGGGGGAGAGATTGAACATTGATGAATGTATTTGTGTCCAATGTCGATGAATAATCATTCTGTACGGAAAGATGCCGGTAGGCATCAGATGTCAGTAGCCAGCCATACAGGTCTGCCGTCAGGTAGACCGAAATGGCTGGTAAAAAGGTCGGGATGAGAAAAAGCCTGCCATAGGTAGGCGATATGCCTTTTGGTGTCTCCTACCTATGGCAGGGTATTCCGTTTGCTGCATCCTCTCCCCCAGCCATTTACTTTCCCTCGCTATCGCGAACAGTGACCGTTGGTTCGCCATACCTATCGGCACGGCTGTATGGCTGGCTACTAACATCTAATGCCTACGGCATTTCCCTCAATCGTGACAAATAAATCGAGATGAATTATCAATTATGAATTATCAATTATGAATTATGAATCTTCCTTCCCTATGAAAAATCTATTGATCCCCAATAAGCCCCTCAAAAAAATTACCCTGTTGGTTTTTAAGCAACAGGGTTATCGAATTAAAATGATTAAATCAGAGTTTGGATGATGACTCGTGGCTTATTGCAAAGAATTGCTTTCCGACAGGAATTTCAGTTCCGCTTCCAGCATTTCTAACTTAGGCATGGGGAAACCTGATTGACGGGCAATCTCAATGGGACGTGAATAGATGTAATGGATTTCCAAAGGACGACGAAAGTCGTAATCCAATCGCATGGAAGGTGAATAAGGCGTCATTTCATCGGTCATTTTCATCATCAAGTCAACAAAAGACTCGTCAATATTCTTCACACCTAAATGTTGTGCAGCTCCCACCACCTCCATCATTTGGTCATGTATCAACTGTCGTGTAGCAGGATTCTTGAGCAATAAATCTGTCTGCGTATGCAAGGCAACGGTCATTCCATTAAACGGCATGTTCCATACGGCTTTCTTCCAACGTGCCTCTTGGTATTCCACGAGTCCTGCCTTGATGCCCGCATGGTTAAATTCGTCAACCAACAATTGCATCTTGCCCTCGTCTTTACATGAGAAATTGCCAAAGTTAATGTGTCCGTAACACTGGTGATTCACTCTTCCTGGTTCGGTCTTGGCAGAACAGATAAAAGCCAGACCTGCCGCCAAGGCCACGTCGGGAAATAATGACTGCACATCTTCTTCCAATCCTATACCGTTTTGAATCAGCACCACCAACGTGTCCTTGTGAAGCAATGGAGGAAGGAAATCACGGAGCAGATGATTGTTGGTTGACTTCAAACACACCAACACCACATCGCAAGGAGGCATTTCCTTAGTCGTGGAATAAGCATATACCTGATCGAGATGGAAAGAGCCGTCGCAAGAATCCACCTGAAGCCCATGTGCTTTTACATATTCATAATCACGATGCATCAAGAAGTGAACCTCCTGACCATCCTTAGCCAATTTTCCGCCGTAGTAGCCACCTATGGCTCCCGTCCCTATAATACCGTATTTCATACTCTATAATTACTTTCCAATCATTTACCTCACCTATTGGAGTAGGATGGATTATTTGTCGGTGCAAAGATAATACTTTTGTTTGACAAATCATACATTTACCCCATGTAAACATATCATTTATGCCGAACAAATGATACGTTTGCAAACGTTTTCGGATATTATTACAAATAATTTTCACAATTGCTTTGCCAATTGAAATTATAATGTTAATTTTGCCATTGTAAACCCATTTTGACAATTAATCGATTACACAATCGGAAACATAACATGAGCAACAACATCAAACATGCTGGCATCATCGAATCTGTTGAGAGCGGACACGTACGTGTGCGCATTCTACAGGCATCTGCATGTGGCGCATGTGTGGTATCGAGCCATTGTCATGCTTCGGGGGCAAAGGAAAAACTGATAGATGTTTACGAAACACCAACAAACACTCACAAGAAAGGTGACCAAGTGACGGTAGTGGCTTCCACAAAGACGGGCGCACGTGCCGTGGCATTGGGATTTGGGGTTCCGTTCTTACTGTTGTTGGCGGTGCTGTTTACCACGATGGGACTCACGGGCAGTGAGCCCGTTGCGGCATTGGCAGCATTAGCCTCGCTCATACCTTATTATATAGGTCTCTATGTTTGCAAAGACAAGATAAACGGAAAATTATCGTTTTGGATAGAATAACTAAAACAAAATACAAAAATTATGAATTTTATTTCTATTGCGGTTATTGTTCTTGGAAGTATTGCATTGGTATCAGCATTGATATTGTATGTAGTATCTAAGAAATTTGCCGTTCAAGAAGACCCTCGCATTGGCCAAGTGGCAGAGCTGTTGCCAGGAGCCAACTGCGGCGGATGTGGTTTCCCTGGTTGCGGAGGAATGGCTGATGCACTGGTAAAGGCTGCTGACAAGGGTTCTCTTGAAGGTCTGAATTGCCCAGTGGGTGGTTCTGCCATCATGGGGCAGGTTGCCGATTTATTGGGTATGGCCATTGCCAACACCGACCCCATGGTTGCGGTGGTACGTTGCAATGGTACTTGTGAACTTCGTCCACGCATTGCAGAGTACGACGGTTTGCGTACATGTAATGCAATGAACGCCTGCAGTACTGGAGAGACGGCTTGTGGCTATGGTTGTTTAGGTTGTGGCGACTGTGTCGCAGCTTGTAACTTCGGTGCCATCAAGATCAATCCTGAGACGGGATTGCCCGTTGTGGATGAAGAGTTCTGTACTTCGTGCGGTGCATGTGTCAAGGCTTGTCCTCGCCACATCATCGAACTACGGAAAAAAGGACCTAAAGGTCGTCGTCTGTGGGTTAGTTGCGTCAACAAAGACAAAGGTGCCGTTGCCAAGAAAGCATGTAGCGCTGCTTGCATTGGCTGTGGCAAATGTACGAAAGAATGTAAGTTTGAGGCAATCACCGTGGAAAACAACGTGGCTTACATCGACTGGCAGAAATGTAAGATTTGCCGCAAGTGTGAGTCTGTTTGTCCTACAGGTGCCATCAAGAGCATCAACTTCCCTGCTCGTAAGGTAGTTGCAGAGACACCTGCCACACCAGCTACTCCTATTACACCTACCACCCCTAATCCCCAAAAAGCGAAGGTAAAAGCATGAATTTACACACATTTAAGATAGGTGGCGTACATCCTGAGGAAAACAAGATAACCGCAGAGATAGCGACTAAAGTAGCCGCACTGCCACAACAAGCCATATTCCCACTGTCACAGCACATTGGCGCACCTGCCAAACCCGTAGTCAAGAAAGGTGACAAAGTGAAAGTAGGAACCATGATTGCGGAGGCTGGCGGATTTGTATCAGCTCCCATTTACTCATCCGTATCAGGTACGGTATTGAAGATTGATGATGCCATTGATGCCACTGGCTATCGCAAGCCTTCTATCATCATCAACGTTGAAGGAGATGAATGGGAAGAGACGATAGACAGGTCAGAGAAACTGGAGAAACTGGCAGACCATCCCGAACTAACACCAGAGGAGATAGTAGAACGCATCAAGGTGGCTGGTATCACTGGTATGGGTGGTGCTGGATTCCCTACCTTCATCAAGCTCTGCCCTCCCCCAACCGCCAAGGCTGAATGTATCATCATCAACGGTGTGGAGTGTGAGCCATATATCACCTCTGACTATCGTCTGATGATGGAGCATCCCGATGAGATATTGGTGGGACTTGACCTGCTGATGAAGGCTGCCAAGGTGGAGAAAGGCTATATTGGCATTGAGGAGAACAAGCCAGAAGCCATCAAGCTCTTAACAGAAAAGACTGCCAACGACCCACGCGTGGAAGTGGTTCCCTTGGCTCAGAAATACCCACAAGGTGGTGAGAAACAATTGGTAGATGCCGTGATTCAACGTCAGGTACCTGCTCCTCCTGCCATCCCCGTGAATGTAGGCGCCATCGTGCAGAATGTGGGAACCGCATTTGCCGTTTACCAAGCCGTGATGAAACGCAAGCCATTGTTTGAGCGTTACACCACCGTTACGGGAAAGAAGGTGAAGAACCCAGGCAACTTCCTCGTGCGTATGGGAACTCCCATGCGTGAACTGATAGAAGCATGTGGCGGAATGCCAGAAGGCGACAACAAGGTGCTGGCTGGCGGACCGATGATGGGTAAAGCCCTGATGTCTATTGATGTTCCCGTATGCAAGGGAACCAACTCTGTGACTATTCTCTCTGACGAAGACGCATGTCGCAAGCCCGTACAACCCTGTATTCGTTGTGCCAAATGCGTGAGTGCCTGTCCGATGGGTCTTGAACCTTACTTGCTTGCCATACTCTCAGAAAAGAAGATGTACGAGCGGGCTGAGGCTGAAGAAATCGTATCATGTATCTCTTGTGGCTCGTGCCAATTCACATGTCCCTCTCACCGTCCTATCCTCGACAACATCTTGCAGGGCAAGGCTGCCGTGATGGGCATTATCAGAGCACGTAATACTAAAAAATAACGCCTAATTAAGAATTATATAACAATGGGAAAATTAATCGTTTCTCTTTCACCGCACGCTCACGGAACAGACAGCGTTGAAAAAAACATGTATGGCGTGATTATCGCCTTGCTCCCTGCCCTGCTCGTATCGTTCTATTACTTCGGGCTTGGCTCTGTAGTGGTTTGTCTGACAAGCGTTGTCGCCTGTATGTTTTTTGAATGGGCGATTACCAAATATATGTTGAAAGCTGAGCCCACACTGACAGACGGTTCGGCAATCATTACGGGTTTGCTGTTGGGAATGAACTTACCCAGCAACTTCCCCATTTGGATGATTATCATCGGTGCACTCGTTGCCATAGGCATTGGCAAGATGACCTTCGGAGGATTGGGATGCAATCCTTTCAATCCCGCACTGGTAGGCCGTTGCTTCTTGTTGGTCAGCTTCCCTGCTGCCATGACTTCATGGCCAGTTGCCGGACAACTTACCGCATATACTGATGCCGTAACTGGTGCTACGCCGTTGAGCATCATGAAAACTGCCATCAAGACTGGCGACACTTCTTACTTGGAACAACTGCCCAGTTCTATTGACTTGCTCTTAGGAAATGCCACAAATGGCTTGGGTGCAGGAACCATCGGTGAAGTTTGTGCCTTGGCATTGCTTCTCGGCTTGGCTTACATGCTTTGGAAGAAGATTATCACATGGCACATTCCTATCTCAATCCTCGCAACGGTATTCGTATTCAGTGGTCTGCTCTCTTTGGCAAGTCCTGTTTACGCCAATCCATTCCAAGTATTGTTCAGTGGAGGTCTGATGTTGGGTGCTATCTTCATGGCAACCGATTACGTCACTTCTCCCATGACACCCAAGGGACAATTAATCTACGGTGTAGCCATCGGCTTCCTGACCGTGGTGATTCGTAACTGGGGTAGTTATCCAGAAGGTATGTCGTTTGCTATTCTGATCATGAATGCCTTTACGCCTCTTATCAACTCATACATCAAGCCAAAACGTTTTGGTGAAGTACCAGCTAAAAACAAGGAGGAGAAGAAATGAAAAAGTTAGAATCGTCTTTATTAAACATGGTATTGGTGCTCGTAGGTGTGGCACTGATTATGGGTGGAATACTGGCTTGGGTAAACCATGTAACAGAAGGTCCTATCGCCGAACAAGCTGAGCAGATGCTTGCCAACGGTATTAAGGTGGTGATGGGTGGAGAGAAACTGACCGTGGTATCTAACGACACCATCGTACAGGAAATTGACGGAAAGGAAGCAACCTTTATCATCCACCACACGCAAGACGGACGCAATCACAACTTAGGTGCTGCCGTGGAATCAAGCGCATTAGGATTCTCTGACAATATCAAGGTACTTGTGGGCTTCAATCCCGAAGGCGACATCTTGGGATACACCATCTTGCAAAGCAGTGAGACTCCTGGTTTGGGAGCAAAGGCTGACAAGTGGTTCCAAGAAGGACAAAAGGGTAACATCATCGGCAAGAACCCGAAAGACAAGGACCTCACCGTGAAGAAAGACGGTGGTGACATAGATGCCATTACGGCTTCTACCATCACCTCTCGCGCATTCTTGAAAGCCATCAACCAAGCTTATCACGCATATATAAATAAAGGTGCAGACGCACAAAGCGGTGCAACCAAGCAACAAGAGAAGGTGGCTAATCGTTAACTCTAAACATCAAGAAACATGAATTACATCAAAATATTAAATAACGGTATTATCAAGGAGAACCCAACCTTCGTTCTTCTCCTCGGTATGTGTCCCACGTTGGCAACCACCACAAGTGCCATCAACGGTATGTCGATGGGACTTGCCACCATGGCAGTACTCATTTGTACCAACTTCGTCATCTCTTGCATCAAGAGCATTACGCCAGACAAGGTGCGCATCCCCGTGTTTGTGGTGGTGATTGCAGCCTTCGTAACGGTGTTGCAGATGGTTATCAAGGCTTACCTACCCGACATAGACAAGAGCTTGGGTATCTTCATACCGCTGATTGTGGTAAACTGTATCATTCTTGGTCGTGCAGAAGCCTACGCTTGTAAGAACAGTCCGTTGGCAAGTATCTTCGATGGTATTGGTATAGGCATCGGCTTCACGATGGCTCTCACGCTGTTGGGTTCTGTACGTGAAATATTCGGCGCAGGTTCTTGTTTCGGATTCACGTTGTTGCCAGAAAGCACCAACATCCTTCTCTTCGTACTTCCTCCGGGTGCATTTATCTCACTGGGATTCCTCATTGCCATCATGAACCGCTTGAACGGCAAGACTAAATAATCCCGTTGATAAGTCATGTTACTCGTCAAAGAAACAACAACCAATTAATAAGACAGAATCATGGAATATATATTGATTTTCATTTCAGCGATATTCGTCAACAACATCGTGCTGTCACAGTTCTTGGGTATCTGCCCCTTCCTCGGCGTTTCCAAGAAAGTAGATACCGCATTGGGCATGGGTGCAGCCGTGGCTTTCGTCATGACTCTTGCTACCATCGTGACTTACCTGGTGCAGATATACGTACTCAATCCCAATGGCTTGCAATACTTGCAGACGCTGGCATTCATCCTCGTGATAGCCTCATTGGTACAGATGGTAGAGATTATCCTCAAGAAAGTGTCTCCCGCATTGTATCAGGCACTGGGAATTTTCCTCCCACTGATTACCACCAACTGTGCCGTGTTGGGTGTAGCCATCCTGGTAATCCAGAAAGACTATTCTTTAATTGAAAGTGTGGTTTACGCCTTCTCCACTGCATTGGGCTTTGCCTTGGCATTGGTGGTTTTCTCAGGCATTCGCGAACAATTGGAACTGGTCAAGATTCCCAAGGGAATGCAAGGAATGGCAATCGTGATGATCACTGCAGGACTGCTCTCTCTCGCCTTTATGGGATTCAGTGGAGTTGACTCAGGACTGAGAGGATTGTTCGGTGAATAGGCCCTCACTCGTTAACTAAACATAAATTCTTCAATGGATTCATGGTAAGTTGGCAAATTATATTTATCTTTGTTTGTTGAAATCAACTCTATCTTAAAAAAGACAATATGAAACAAACCATTCTTGTTACAGGTGGAACAGGATTTATCGGTTCTCACACAACCGTTGAACTGCAACAGGCAGGCTACAACGTGGTAATCGCTGACAATCTTTCCAACTCAAAAATTGAAGTTGTTGACGGAATAGAAAAGATTACGGGCATACGTCCTGCATTTGAAAAGGTGGACCTCCGTGACTTTGAGGCTACGGAAGCATTGTTTAAGAAATACCCAGACATTACGGGTATCATCCACTTTGCCGCATCTAAGGCTGTGGGTGAAAGCGTTGAGAAACCATTGCTGTATTATCGCAACAATATCGTGTCTCTCATCAACTTGCTTGAACTGATGCCAAAGTATGATGTGAAGGGTATCATCTTCTCTTCCAGTTGTACCGTTTACGGACAACCTACACCAGAGAACTTGCCTGTTACGGAAGAGGCTCCTATCCAAAAGGCTCTCTCTCCCTACGGTAACACCAAGCAAATCAACGAGGAAATCATATACGACTATATCCATAGCGGAGCTCCTATCAAGTCGATTGTATTGCGCTACTTCAACCCTATTGGCGCACACCCATCTGCATTGATTGGCGAATTACCTAACGGTGTTCCAATGAATCTCATCCCCTTCGTGACGCAAACAGCCATTGGCATTCGCGAACAACTGAAGATTTTCGGAAACGATTATAACACACCCGACGGAACATGTATTCGCGATTATATCTACGTGGTTGACTTGGCTAAGGCTCACGTAGCTGCCATGAAGCGAGTACTCGACCAAGAGACTGAACCTATCGAGTATTTTAACATAGGTACGGGTAAGGGATTGAGTACACTCGAAGTGGTGGAAGGATTCGAAAAAGCCACTGGTGTAAAGGTGAACTGGGCTTACGCTCCACGTCGTGAAGGCGACATCGAGAAAGTATGGGGCAACGTTGACAAAGCCAACAGAGAACTGGGCTGGAAAGCTGATACCCCAGTTGAAGATGTCTTGGCAAGTGCCTGGAAATGGCAATTGAAACTGCGTGAAGACGGGATTATGTAATGAATTGATAAAATTACGATAAAGCCCGTAAGGTAATCGAGCGGGCTATTTTGTGTTTGTGTTGTCGTTATCCCTCGACGTGAGTCGGGGGATAACTTTTTTAAGTCATAAAAGCTAATATGACATCAAGCGAAAAATCATAGGGGTAATCCTGGCTGAAAAGATTTTTCATAAGGGAGGTAGAATAATGTATCGTGTACGTTTTTTGTAAATGTACAACTGCACCGTGTCAATGCGGTTTATGGCAATCGTATAGCATAAACATCACAGGTACAATAAGAGTGGTATAGTCCATGTTTGTGATTTGCGGAAAAATTCATCCAAGGCATAGAAATCCTGCAAATCTTTATAAAGATATAAGATGGCAATATCATGACTGTTTTATTTGGATAAAGCGATGTTTGTTATTCAGAATCAATTTATTGTTACAAATATTTTTGATAGTTACAAGAAATATTTTTATCTTTGCCACATAATCATTATTAATAACAACTATTATTTATTATCATGAAAAAATTGCCAAGATATTTATTCCCTTCAGATTACATGGCAGACCCATCTGCTAACGTGTTTAACGGAAGATTGTACATTTACCCGTCGCACGACTGGGACAGTGGTGAATCATTTGACGATGATGGCGGACATTTCCAAATGCGTGACTATCATGTATTGTCTCTCGAAGATGTAGAAAATGGTGAAGTGACAGACCACGGCAAGATATTAGACGTTGACCAGGTGCCTTGGGCAGAAAAACAGATGTGGGACAATGACGTGGTGGAAAAAGATGGTAAGTATTATTTGATTTACTCGGCAAAAGACTATTGCGGTGTGTTCCACTTAGGCGTTGCGATTGCCGACAAGCCAGAAGGTCCATTCATTCCTCAACCCGATCCCATCAGAGGTTCGTATAGCATCGACCCATGTGTATTCAAGGACGATGACGGTTCGATATATTGTTATTTTGGCGGTATCTGGGGCGGTCAGTTGCAATGGTATCGTGATAACAAAGCGCTGAAATGTGAATATCTACCCGAAGGAAAAGAGAATCCCCTACCCTCACGCGTTGCTCGCATGACCGATGACGTGCTGCAATTTGCAGAAACGCCCAAGCCAGTTGTCATTGTTGACGAAAATGGAGAACCACTCAAGGCTGATGATCCTCACCGTTTCTTCGAGGCTTCATGGATGCACAAATACAATGGTAAGTATTATTTCTCATATTCAACAGGCGACTCACACTTCCTTTGTTATGCAATCGGTGACAATCCATACGGACCGTTTACCTTCCAAGGTGTTATTCTCGACCCCGTAGTAGGATGGACAACCCACCATTCCATCGTAGAATACAAAGGAGAGTGGTATCTTTTCTACCACGACTGTGTACCATCCAACGACACCACATGGTTGAGAAGCGTTAAGGTCCAGAAACTTTTCTATGACGAGGATGGAAAGATATTGAAGGTTATTAATGAATAAGAGGTGAGTGGTGAGGAGTGAGAGGTGAGAGATTAGCCTTTGTGTTTGAGATTCAAGTAGCCATAGCTAATCTCTCATTCCTCACCTCTTACCACTCACTCCTAAATATCACTCTCCAAACTCCAAGCTCAATTCTTGAGAGCCTAATAGGTTGTAAGACTTGCGATGAAATGGGGAAATTCCATATTTCTTGATTCCATCCCGATGTTCTTTCGTTGGATAACCTTTGTTTGACTTCCACCCATACATAGGATATTGTTCTGCAAGATGATTCATGTAATCATCACGATACGTCTTTGCCAAGATACTGGCTGCAGCAATGCTTTGGTACTTACCATCTCCTTTGATGATGGTGGTATAAGGCAAATCGTGATAAGGGACAAAACGATTACCATCAACGATAATGGCTTGTGGACGTACAGTCAACTGGTCAAGGGCTCGATGCATAGCAAGAAAACTTGCTTTGAGAATATTTATCTCATCAATCTCTTCTGGAGTAACCACTCCTATAGCCCAACTAACAGCATCTTTTTGAATCTGTTCTCGCAACAGATAGCGTTTTTTCTCACTCAATTGCTTGGAATCATTCAAATCAGGATTGTTATAATCGGACGGAAGAATCACGGCAGCAGCAAAGACGCTACCAGCCAAGCAGCCACGACCAGCCTCGTCACAGCCTGCCTCAATCAAATCCTTGTAAAAATGTGGTTCAAGAATCATAAACCTTAAAACATACTTGCCACTCGTTTTACTCCAGCGACAAACGTATCTATTTCTTCCTTGGTATTATACAAAGCAAACGAAGCTCGCACCGTTCCCTGAATACCCAAACGATTCATGAGCGGTTGAGCGCAATGATGACCGGTACGCACGGCAATACCTAAACGATCCAAGAGTGTACCCATATCCAGATGATGAATCTGCCCGACAAGGAAACTCACCACAGCATCTTTATGTTCTGCATTGCCATAAATCGCCATTCCATCGATAGTTTGCAGTTGTTCCATACAATAACGAGTCAACATCTGTTCGTGTCGTGCAATCTTATCAAGTCCGATTGCCTCTAAATAATCTATTGCCTTAGCAAGTCCGTGTGTAGCTACGTAGTCAGGAGTACCAGCTTCAAACTTAAAAGGCAATTTCTCGAAGACCGTCTTTTCAAAACTTACACTTTCTATCATCTCTCCACCTCCTTGATAAGGCGGAAGTCTGTCAAGCCAATCTTCCTTACCATATAACACGCCCACTCCCGTAGGACCATACATCTTATGTCCGCTAAAGGTAAAGAAATCACAATCCAGATCTTGCACATCCACTTTGAAATGAGGTGTACTTTGCGCACCATCTATCAATACAGGAACGCCATGTGCATGAGCCGTGCGAATCATCTCCTTGACAGGATTGACCGTTCCCAACACATTGCTCACATGGGCAACGCTCACCATACGAGTTTTCTCATTAAACAATTGCTCATATTCATCGAGCAACAATTCACCATTGTCATTCATGGGAATGACACGAATGACAATTCCCTTCTTTGCCGCTTGCAATTGCCAAGGAACGATGTTTGAGTGATGTTCCATGACAGAAACTATCACCTCATCTCCTTCATGCATATACGCATCGCAAAAAGAAGAAACCACCAAATTGATACCCTCCGTAGTACCTCTGGTAAAAATAATTTCCTCCGTCTTCTTCGCATGGATGAAAGCACGTACTTTCTCACGAGCCGCCTCATGAAGGTTGGTGGCTTGTTGCGACAGATAGTGAACACCCCTATGTACATTGGCATTTACGTTGAGATATTCCTCACGCATGGCATCAAGCACACACAATGGCTTTTGCGTTGTAGCAGCATTGTCAAGGTAAATGAGCGGTTTTCCATAAACTTCCCGTGAGAGTATGGGAAAGTCTTGGCGTATTTGAGTTAAATCATATTCCATTTATTTGCACAATTTACATCCCTCACATTTATTCAGTTCTCCCCTGAAGCGTTTCTCCACCAAATAGCGCAGTCGGTCACGAAGCGGTTCCATCTGTATGCGGTCTATCACCTCATTCACAAAGGCAAACTCCAGCAATAATCTTGCTTCTTTCTCACTGATTCCACGCTGACGCATATAGAACATGGCAGCATCGTTGAGCTGACCTACAGTAGAACCATGTGAGCATTTCACGTCATCGGCATAAATCTCCAACATCGGTTGGGTAAACATCCTCGCCTCTTTCGTCGTGCAAAGGTTTTGATTCACTTCCTCCGACGTGGTCTTTTGGGCATCATGGCGCACAAGCACTTTTCCCGCAAAGGCACCGACCGACTTTTCATCAAGCACATATTTATATAGTTCATGGCTCGAACAATGCCCAACCTGATGGTCAATCAACGTATTGTTGTCCACATGTTGCTCCTTATCGGCTATCACACATCCACACAAGTCGCACTCAGCGCCTTCTCCCTTAAATGCCAGATTCACCTGATTACGAGTAATGCCATTATGCAAAGTAATGACATGATGCCTTAATCTGCTATTCGCCTCTTGTTGGATATACAAATTGCTCACGCGTACATTTTTATAATGTGTTTCTTCCAAGCAATACAAGTCGAGAGAAGCATTTTCACCTACATACGCCTCTATTACTTGTGTCGTGAGAAATTGGCGATTATCTGCCGTATGGTCGCAGAAAAGCAATTTAGCCTCGGCACCCTGCTCAAGAACAACCAACACCCTACGGTTAACCATCAAGTCAACGTCTGACCGTAAGATATTAATGACCTGTATCGTCTTGTCCAATTTCACATTTTTGGGAATGTAAACCAACAAGCCATCTTGTGCCAACATGGTATTCAGTGCGGTAATGGCATCTTGATTTTTCTCGGCTATCTTCGCATAATAATTCGCGATGAATTGGGGATTTTTGACAGACTCTTCACACAATGAACCCACGATAACACCTTCTGGGAGATGGTTCTTTGGCAGAGCCTTTTGATAAAAGGAATCATTGAGTACGAAATAAAGTGATGTACTCAAGTTAGGTACATCGCAACGAAAAGCATCATACGGGTTGACGGGAATATCCAAACGATTCAGGTTCAGTCCGTAATCTGGCTCAAACAATTTAGACATATCGGTATATTTGTACCGTTCCACCTTACGGGTGGGAAATCCCAATTGCTTGAAACATTCAAAAGCCTCGTCGCGCACATCATTCATCACGTCTGACGAATGAGAGCAAATCATCTGACGAGCCTTTTCGTATAGTTCAATGTATTGACGTTCACTGCCCATCTGCCTCTGCCTTTATCCAGTCGTAACCACGTACTTCTATTTCCTTTGCCAGTTCTGGTCCAGCCGTCTTCACAATCTTGCCCTGATACAACACATGTACCACATCAGGCTTGATCATGTCGAGCAAACGCTCATAGTGAGTAATCACGATACGACTATTCTCCGTAGTGCGCAGCTTATTCACGCCTTCCGCAACGATGCGCATCGCATCCACGTCAAGTCCAGAGTCGGTTTCATCAAGAATCGCCAACTTGGGTTCAAGCATTGCCATTTGGAAAATCTCATTGCGTTTCTTCTCACCACCACTAAAACCTTCATTCACCGAACGATTGCTGAGTTTGGAATCTAATTCCACAATCTTTCGTTTTTCACGCATCAACTTGATAAACTCAGCCGCATTCAGTGGATCCAATCCCTGAAACTTACGTTTCTCGTTGATGGCGGCACGCATGAAATTAGTCATTGACACGCCAGGGATTTCCACGGGGTATTGAAACGACAGAAACAATCCCTCATGGGCACGTTCCTCTGGTTTCATCTCCAAGAGATTCTTTCCGTTAAACCAAACTTCTCCCTCCGTTACCTCGTACAAAGGATTTCCCACGAGAACGGCACTAAGCGTAGATTTGCCTGAGCCATTAGGCCCCATGATTGCATGGGTTTCTCCATCTTTGATGACAAGGTTGATTCCTCTCAATATTTCTTTGCCATTAATCGTGGCATGTAAGTTCTTTACTTCTAACATATATATTATTTCAAACGACTGTCTATTCTTTACCCTACAGTTCCTTCTAACGATACACTCAACAGTTTCTGCGCTTCCACGGCAAACTCCATAGGCAGTTTGTTAAGCACCTCTTTCGCATAGCCATTGACGATAAGCCCTACGGCTTGCTCCGTTGGAATGCCACGTTGGTTGCAATAAAACAACTGGTCTTCCGAAATCTTTGAGGTAGTGGCCTCATGTTCAAAGATGGCAGTGGGATTATGAGCATCCATATAAGGAAAGGTGTGAGCACCACAATTGCTTCCAAGCAACAACGAGTCGCAACTGGAATAATTGCGAGCATTGTCGGCATTCGACGTAGCTCGTACCAATCCACGGTATGAGTTTTGCGAATGTCCCGCTGAGATTCCCTTAGAGATAATCGTAGATTTCGTATTCTTCCCGATATGAATCATCTTCGTACCCGTATCAGCCTCTTGGTAATGATTGGTTACGGCAACGGAATAGAACTCAGCAACGCTATTATCTCCACGCAACACGCAAGAAGGGTATTTCCAAGTAATGGCAGAGCCCGTCTCTACCTGCGTCCAAGAAAGTTTAGAGCTTTCACCTCGCAATTCTCCACGCTTGGTAACTAAGTTCAATACGCCTCCCTTTCCATTCTCATCACCAGGATACCAGTTCTGAACGGTAGAGTATTTCACCTCCGCACGGTCATTGACAATGATTTCCACGATAGCTGCGTGTAATTGGTTTTCGTCTCTCATGGGAGCCGTACATCCTTCCAGGTAAGAAACGTACGAATCATCATCGGCAACTATCAGCGTACGCTCAAACTGTCCTGTGTTTCTTGCGTTGATGCGGAAATAGCTACTCAATTCCATGGGACAACGCACTCCCTTAGGAATATACACAAACGAACCGTCGCTGAACACGGCACTGTTCAACGCTGCATAGAAATTGTCGCGATACGGTACTACGGTTCCTAAATATTGGCGAACCAAGTCGGGATACGTCTTGATTGCCTCGCCGATAGAACAGAAGATAATGCCCTTTTCAGCGAGTTTCTCCTTGAAAGTAGTTTTCACCGACACCGAGTCCATGATGGCATCAACCGCCGTTCCACTCAATGCCAGGCGTTCTTCCAAAGGAATACCCAACTTATCGAATGTCTTTTCCAGTTCGGGGTCAATCTTCCCATCACCTTTGGGTTTCTTCGCCATTGGGTCAGCATAGTAACTAATGCCCTGATAGTCTATATCGGGCAGATGTACATGTCCCCAAGTTGGCTGATGGAGTGATTCCCAATAATGAAATGCCTTCAAGCGAAAGTCCAACAACCAAGCAGGCTCTCCCTTTTTAGCTGAGATGAGCCGAACGACTTGTTCGTTCAGCCCTTTCTCTATAATTTCAGTATGAACGTCAGTGGTAAACCCGAACTCGTATTTCTGTTCGGCTATGCGCCTCACCAGTTCGTTGTCATCCTCCTGACGTTCTCCTTTCTTCTTATTCTTTTCTTCCATTGATTACAACTTCTGCTGTACCTCAATCTCTGTGAATGTCTCGATGATATCTCCTTCCTGAATATCGTTGAAGTTGGTCAGTGAGATACCGCATTCCAAGCCTGTAGCCACTTCCTTGGCATCATCCTTATAACGTTTCAAAGCACTGATAGGAGCGGTATGAATCACGATACCATCACGTACCACACGTGCCTTGTCCTTGTTATGCACTTTGCCTTCGATAACCAAGCCACCGGCAACGGTTCCCACCTTGGAGATCTTGAACACTTGTTTTACCTCGATCTCGCCAGTGACGATTTCCTTCTTCACCTTGTCGAGCATACCTACCATCGTTGACTTGATGTCGTCAATGGCATCGTAGATGATTGAGTAAGTATTGATTTCCACTCCCTCTCGCTCTGCCACCTTACGGGCATCTGCAGAAGGACGAACCTGGAAGCCTACGATAATAGCGTCTGAAGCACTTGCCAGCATCACGTCATTTTCAGAAATCTGTCCTACAGCCTTGCTGATAACGTTCACCTGTACCTTCTCGGTAGAAAGTTTGATAAACGAGTCACTCAAAGCCTCGATAGAACCATTGGTGTCACCCTTCACGATGATGTTAAGTTCATGGAACTCACCAAGGGCAATACGATGTGAAATATCGTCGAGGGTAAATTTCTTTTGCGTTCTGATACCCTGTTCACGCTGCAATTGCAAACGCTTATTGGCAATCTCACGTGCTTCCTGCTCTGTTTCGAGTACGTGGAACGTATCGCCAGCTGTAGGAGCGCCATTCAAGCCAAGGATAATACATGGTTCGGCTGGACAAGCTTTCTCAATGCGCTGGTTACGCTCGTTAAACATGGCTTTGATACGGCCATAGCTGGTTCCGGCAATCACGTTATCGCCAATCTTCAACGTACCGTTGGAAACAAGTACGGTAGAAACATAGCCACGACCTTTGTCCAAAGAACTTTCTATCACGCTACCTGTAGCCTTGCGGTTGGGGTTGGCTTTCAGATCGAGCATCTCTGCTTCTAAAAGTACCTTCTCCAACAAGTCGCTCACGCCAATACCCTTCTTGGCTGAGATTTCCTGACATTGGTACTTACCGCCCCAGTCTTCCACGAGCAGGTTCATTTGTGCCAAGTCTTCACGTATCTTCTCAGGGTTGGCTCCTGGCTTATCTATCTTATTGATGGCAAACACCATAGGCACGTTAGCGGCTTGTGCATGGGCAATGGCTTCCTTCGTGGTAGGCATCACGCTGTCGTCGGCAGCAATGATGATAATGGCAATGTCGGTAACCTGCGTACCACGGGCACGCATGGCGGTAAATGCCTCATGACCTGGAGTATCGAGGAAGGTAATGCGTCTTCCATCTTCCAGTTTCACGTTATAGGCACCGATATGCTGGGTGATACCTCCAGCCTCACCCGCAATGACGTTAGTCTTACGGATATAGTCGAGCAATGAGGTCTTACCGTGGTCAACGTGTCCCATCACAGTCACGATAGGTGCACGTGGCACAAGGTCGTTCTCATCATCTTCCTCCTCACTGACAGCCTCTTGCACTTCAGCACTCACGTATTCAGTCTTAAAGCCAAACTCATCGGCAACCAAGTTGATGGTTTCAGCATCTAATCGTTGGTTGATAGATACCATGATGCCAACGCTCATCAACGTACTGATAACCTGTGTCACACCGATATCCATCATCGTGGCAAGCTCGCTCACGGTTACAAACTCGGTAAGTTTCAGCACCTTGCTCTCTGCGCGCTCTGCCGACAGTTCCTCGTTCAGACGTTCCTGCACAGCCTCACGTTTCTCCTTACGATACTTGGCACCTTTCTTGTTTTGGGTGGTTTTATTGGTCAGACGTGCCAACGTCTCCTTTACTTGACGTGCTACATCTTCCTCGTTCACCTCCAAAGGCTTCTGCCTGCTACGCAACTTCTTTTTCTTATCCTTCTTCTTTGATTCAGGATTTGGCGTTTGCTGATTGGTGGCGGCGTTGATGTCAACCTTCACCTTATTTATACGATCACGCTTTTTACGCTGCTCTTGTCGTTGCTCTTGTTGCTGACCACGGAGCATGTTCTTTTCCTCGCGTTCCTTGCGTTTCTCTTCCTTGGTTTTCTTCTTGGGACGTGTACTTTGATTCAGTGAATCAAGGTCCATCTTTCCCTGTATCTTCAATTGTGGAGCATTCTCCAAGATTTTCTTCTCACTATTGAGCTGGTACAATGTGGTGGACTTGGTAGTTGGAGCTTCCGTTGGTTGTTCCACTACTTCCTCCTTTTTCACTTCCGTCTTTTTCACTTCCACGGGAGCAGCTTTTTTCTTCTCCACTTCGGGTTGTTTCACCTTCTCTTGTACCTCTGGCTTTTTCTCTTGGACAGGAGCCTCAGCCTTAACAACAGGTTCTTGAACAGGAATCTCTTCCCCCACAGGTTTCTCTACGACGATTTCCTTCTTTGGTTCTTCCTTCACAGGAGTCTCAAGAGGTTTCTCTTCGTTATCCACCTTCACCTCTGGCTTCTCTTCAACCACGTTAACGGTTTTTTCTTCCTCTTTCTCCACCGTTGCTTGTTTTGCGGGCTCTTCCACAGGAGTTTCTTCCACTATCGGCTCAGGCTTCACGGCAGTTGCCTTCACCTCTTGGAGTTCCACAATCTCAGGAGCTTCAGACTCTACGATTTTCTCTGCAACTTTTTCAGTTGCCAAACGATTCTTATCTTCTTGCTTCTTGTTCAATTGGTCAAGGTCTATCTTCCCCAACGGATTAAACTTCTGTTGCTTAGACGATTCCAGCAACGATTCCGCACGGGTGTCCTTCACCTCCTTTTTCTTCTCCTTGGGTTTCTTCTGGAAGAGTTGAGCCACTTGATTGCGAGTTTCCTTGTCTTTCTTGAATACCTCAACCAGCGAGTCGTATTGCTCGTCGCTGATTTTGGAAGTCAACTCCAATTCGCTGTCTTCCAGATTATATTTCTTCGTAAGGAATTCAACTGCCGTTTGAAAACCTATGTTTAATTCTCTAATTGCTTTGTTTAATCTGATGCTCATTTATTTATTTGGTTTGTGGTTTGATTGTTACTTCGAATATTTGTGGAAGAAAAAGCCTTGCTCATCATTCATCCACATGGATACTACTGCTCAAACTCGGCACGTAGCACAGAGAGTACATAGTCTACCGTTTCTTCCTCCAAGTCGGCTTTCTCTACCAACAACTCGCGTGGAGCTTTCAGCACGGCTTTGGCGGTATCCAAGCCCACCGACTTGATAGAGTCGATAATCCACTGGTCGATTTCATCGGCAAACTCATCGAGATAGATGTCCTCATCATCTTCACCGTCAACCTCACGGAATACGTCTATGGTATATTCAGTCAACATAGAAGCGAGCTTGATGTTAAGACCGTTCCTACCAATGGCAAGGCTCACCTCTTCAGGTTTCAAGAACACCTCTGCCTTATGGTTCTCCTCATCGATGTTGATGCTGGAAATCTTGGCTGGACTCAAGGAACGTTGGATGAACAGTTTCAAGTTTGACGTGTAATGAATCACGTCGATGTTCTCATTGCACAGTTCTCTCACGATACCATGTACACGACTACCTTTCACGCCTACACAGGCTCCTACGGGGTCGATGCGGTCGTCATAGCTTTCTACAGCCACCTTTGCACGCTCACCTGGCATTCTGGCAATCTTCTTGATAGATATCAAGCCGTCGTTGATTTCAGGCACCTCAGCTTCCAACAGACGTTGCAAGAACAAGGGACTGGTGCGAGAGAGAATAATCTTGGGATTGTTGTTCTCGTTGTCCACACGCAGGATCAACGCACGTACCGTTGTTCCCTTATGGTATTGGTCAGAAGGAATCTGCTCAGCCTTCGGGAGAATCATCTCATTGTTCTCGTCATCTACCAGCAGCACCTCACGCTTCCACACTTGGTACACTTCGCCAGAGATAACCTGTCCCACTCTGTCCTTATACTTGTTGTAAAGGGCATCATGCTCCAGTTCCAGCACCTTGGAAGCCAATGTCTGGCGCAAGTTCAAGATAGCACGACGACCAAACTTAGAGAAGTCAACTCGCTCAGAGAACTCCTCTCCCACCTCAAAGTCGGGAGCTGTCTTATGTACCTCGCTGAGTGAAATCTGCTTGTTTTCGTCTTGTACCTCACCGTCTGGGACGACGATGCGGTTCCAATATATCTCAAAGTCACCCTTTTCGGGGTTCACGATGACGTCAAAGTTCTCGTCACTACCGAAAATCTTGCTTAACACATTACGGAAGCTCTCCTCTAAAACACTCATCAAGGTGTTACGGTCTATTTTCTTTGTCTCGTTAAACTCCTCGAAAGTTTTCACCAAGCTCACCGCTTCTTCTTGCTTTTTTGCCATAGCCTTATTTAAAACTGATTAAATATTTTGTATATTTTACTTGATTCATCTGATAGGCGTGATCTACATCCATCAAGACGGGGCGTTTCTTTCCTTCCACTTTCACTTTCTCCTGTACCGTAACCACGAAATCCTCGCCTTCCACAGACTTGAGGATTCCCTGTACTTTCTTGCCCCCCATTTCCATCACTTCCACACTCTTGCCAATGAAATTGACATATTGCTGAGGAACCTTGAAGGGCTGTCCTAATCCTGCAGACCCTACCTCCAACTCAAAGTCTTCCTCGTCACGGTTGAAGTGATCTTCGATAAACTTACTTAGTTCTACACAATCTTCAATCCATACACCGTCGGCATGGTCGATTTCCACCACAATCTTGTTGTCTGGACTTACCTCCACGTCAACCAAGAAGTACTCTTTGTTTTCCAACCATTCCTCTACGATGCCTTTTACGATGTTTTTGTCTATCATAAATTATTATTTAAATAAAAATGAGGGAACTCTTATTCGAGTCCCTCATTCCACTGAACGGCTGCAAAATTACACATTTTTTTATAAACATGCAAAAAAATTCGACATTTTTCTACATTACATATTTAATTCATGATTTGTTTGGTTTCTGAAATCACATAATTAGACATTTCGTTTCTTCTTATGTTTCGTATGAAATCTTTTTCATTAAAAATCAACAACCTTGAGCAAAAAAATTTCTTACTTGCTTCATCAAATCAAGAAAAGAACTTTAAAAAGTTAAATCCGTGACGCAGATTACTTAATCTACGTCGCAGTTTTAATAAACTACGTCATAGTTTTATTAATCTTCGACACGGATTAAAGAATTTCTATTGCAATATATCAAAAACAGCACAACATCTCATCAATCAGATTCACTCACTCTCCCTTTTTTCAGCAATGACGGATAGGCGAAAACAGAGGTGGAAAAAATGCGCAAAAAGGTGGAAAATCTTGCAAAAATGCCCGTTTGACACAAAATTAGCCCAAAATAGCATGATTTTACCCGATGAAAAGACAATGGAAATGTAAATTTGCAGCGAGAAACAATTGATGTGTCTCAAACTCAGATATCGCTCAAACGATTTTCAAAACAAAATACAAATCTTAAAAACTCTACAAACAATCAAATGAAAAAAGGACTACTCTGCATTTCAACTATTCTCGTGGCGCTGACACTTCTCAGCGCCACTTCTGGAAAAGTTCACACAATCGGTGATTCAACGATGGCTCCATACGAAGAGTCAGCCACGATTACCCGTGGTTGGGGTATGTACTTTGGTCAGTTCTTAACCAACGGATGGACTTCCATCAACTACGCCAAAGGTGGACGCGATACTTACGGAGGCTACAACGAACTCTGGCAAACTGCCAAGAAGCAAGTGAAAGAGGGTGATTACGTGATTATTCAGTTTGCCCACAACGACGAGAAAAACAGTGGTATGGACGGTTACGCCTTACAAGCATATTATAAAAGTATAGGAAACACCAGTGCAGCGGCTTCCGTTGACCTTCGTGGAACCGTACCATCTACTACTTACAAGCAAAACTTGGCAAAAATCATTGATGAGGTGGAAGCTCTTGGCGCTCATCCATTGTTGGTTGCTCCCGTTTGCAGGAGTTATTTCACGGGTGGAAAGATTCGTCGCAATGGCAAGCATGATTTGGGCGATAGTTTTTCTATTCTCACCGAAACGGGTATCAAGACCAACCAAAGTGTACCTGCCAACGACCATACGATGGATTATCCTTACCACATGCAACAATTGGCAAAAGAGAGAAACATCCCATTCATAGACCTCACCACCGCTACGGCAGAACTTTACGAGAGCTATGGTGACGCTAAATGTCATGAGTATTTATTCGACGGAGATGGCAGCACTCACTTCAACACCACTGGCGCATTGCTCGTTGCGCGCAAGTGTGCAGAACTGATGAAAGCACAAGGCATTCTCACAGATAACATCATATTACCCACCGACCTCTCCGTGAATCCCGCAGAGGCTGACTTAGGTGAGGCTTACAAAGGACAGACGTTGCAAAAGGAATTTACGTTGAATGGCTTCGGATTGACTCCGGAGGCTGGCACCGTGAGCATTGAGGCGAGTGAGGGCATACAATTATCGTTCGACAAGAAGGAATGGCAAGACAACTTGTCGGCTAATTACTCTGCCTCGACGCTCGTGAAGACTTTCTATGCCCAACTGACGCTTAGCCAAAATGGTTTGACCGAGGGAACTATCACCATCAGGCAGGGCGACAAGACCATTACCATTCCTATAAAGGCTACAGCCATCATCTTGGAAGGTGGAACAGAGGTGAAGGCTTATTGGCGATTGGAGAAAGACGATACTTATGAGCTGACAGGACCAGCCCAGGTTATACCTCAATCACATACGGGTATGTACGTACAACGTTATTCCAGTCCTAACGCCAACACCGTTTGGCCAGAATGGACCGGCTTTGATGCTTCAAGAAAGACACAACGCAACTTGCTCACGGGCGATGCTTGGCCTGCTGACGAGATTGACGACAACCCAGAAAGGTATATTCAATGGGGCATCAAACCCACCGAGGGAATGTCGCTCAGTATCGATGAAATCAGCCTTTTTGTATGCGGATGCGGTGGAAACGGTATGTGTTCGCACATTTATTATTCTACCGATAATTTCGAGACACGCACCACGATTTTCGAAATGAAAAAGATGCCTGCCAACAATATGCAATACGTAGAGACGAAACCTGTCATCAAACTGGAGGAAGGACAAGAATTGCTCATCAGAGTTTATCCTTGGTATAATGGTGCGGCAACGGGTAAGACCATCTGCCTTTCCGACCTGACCATTCATGGTATGGCTACTGATGCAACAGCGGGCATTCGTACTCATAACGATGTGAGGGAAACGAGCAGACATATCTATTCCATCGACGGAAGCCAACGTGTATATATGTTGCACGGATTGAACATTATACGACAGGAAATGGCTGACGGTACGATTCGCACCACGAAGAGTATCTATCGATGATTAAAAGCTCTGAGTTCTCCGAGTTCTCCGAGTTCTCCGAGTTCTCTGAGTTCTCCGATAACAAAACAAAACCAATTATTAATCAAAAACAATAAAAAAATGAAAAACTTAAAATTACAGCTACTAAGTTTGCTGACTCTTTTCCTGGGAGTACTGCCAATGAGCGCAGACCCCGTACAGTTGGCAACGTGGACATTCGAGACGGGCTACGACGTGAGCGAGAATGTTTACACACCTAATGAATCGCCTTGGGCGGAAGTAGGAGCACAGTGGTTTAACGCTGGCGCACCCATCATCATCGCTAATGAAGCCATTGGCTTGGCTTCAAGTTATACAATCACAGGAAAAACCAGTCGTTACTGGCAACTCTGCTCTGGATGGAACAATCATGTATTTCGTGTGGTGAATGACACGGAAGCCAACAATATCACCGATTTCACCGATGGTTCTCAGCACAACAATTACTATGAATTGCGTTTTCCTGCCAAGGGTTACAAAAACATCGCTCTGAGCTTAGCTTGCGCATACGGCGGCAATGCTGAGGCTACCATGCAAGCTGTATATAGCATAGACGGAGGTAACACATGGAAAAAATGCGGTGAGTATAAGTCGGCTGGCACATGGTGGACTTATAACGACGGAACGCTCAACATTCCCGTAGCTAACGCCCAAGAGGTCATCGTCAGACTGATTTATGGCAATGGATTCTCTTCTAATTGGAACTTAGACTACATCACCATTAATGGCGACGAATACGTAGCCAATCCCAATGCCATTCAATTGCCAAACGAAGACCCACTCGACCTGCAAAAGGCTACACTCGTCAACGGCGTAGTGAAGACAGAGGGCGTGGAAGACCCACAATTCGACTCTTTCCATAACTCTGGTACGGCTACATTCGCCCTCAATAACACGAAAGACGGTGCTATCTATGAAATTTCACTCGGTGCTGCAACTGCTAATGCAGGCAACACTTTGCGTCTTGTGATTACCGACGACGTAACAGGTAACGTGGAACTCGACAAGACCATCAGCGTAGCAAACAACGGATGGCAAGCCTTTACCACTTACAAAGTGACAACCAACCAAATGGCTGAAGGAGAGAAGACTTTTGTCATCAACTTCTTGAGTGGCGGTGGATATACCTCTAACGTAAACAACATCGTATTCAACGAAATTGAAGTGGGTGACCTCGCTCTCATAACTACAAACATCCTGCCTGGCAACGCTGGTAGAGTGACCACAGAACCAAGTAACAGCGTGGTGGTTCCAGGTACGGAAATGACATTCACCGCAACTCCTGCTCGCGGCTTTGAGTTTGCTAATTGGACTGACGCAGAAGGAAACGTACTTTCTACGGAAAACCCATATACCACAACCATCCAAGAGAGTATGGAAATCACAGCCAACTTCTCTGAGGCTGAAATCGTAAATGTAATTCCTACAAATGAAGAGAATCCGTGGGTAATGGAGAATGGCGAACTGAAAGGCAGTCGTGCCAACTTCGCTTCCGACCATCACATAGATTTCATGATGAACGGAGAAACGGCCATCTATAAATTGGATAACCGTTTGAATGCCGCATATTATGACATCAACTTCACGGCAGGTACACAACAAGACAACGTATCCCTTAACTTTAACATCACTGATGCAGAAGGAAATGAGGTATGTAACCAAAACGTGGATATAGAGAACAACGGAAACTGGGATGCAAATTCAAGAAGCTACTCATTGCGTACAAAGGAAATGGTGCAAGGCAAATATACCATGACTATCACCTTCAACTCGATAGGCGGAAACGGAACGACAGCTAACGTGAACAACATTACGTTTATTGCCAAGGAGAAATTCGTAGCTGAAACCGTCAACAACCAACCTGCTACCATCACGTTCCAATTCAACCAAGGCGTAGAAGGACAAGTGGGTACTTATAGCGAAGGCACAGAGGGATGGTTTAAGACCAACTACACGGAACATGGAGATGGTCTTATCCTCAAGGATGTGAATAGCGGACAGACACGCTATCAACCGATTACCGCCAATGAAGGCTCTGCCAATGATGGCAATACCATCTGCTTTTATTTGATTCCAAAAGCAGGATTGACATTTACTCCTACAGCTGTATCTTTCAAGACTACTCGTTTCGGTACAGACGGTGGTAAGGTTGACGTGGCATGGGTGAACAGTGACCAGACTATCACAGGAATTGCCACTGAAATCAAACCCGCACGTAACAATGCCACTCCTAACGTTACGGAATTTTCTGAGGAAATCATGGATGCAAAGGCAAGCGACGGACTCTGCGGATTGCGTCTTAACCTCTACAATTTGGGCAATACCAAACAAGTAGGTTTCTCAGACATCATCATCGAGGGTATCGTCAATGGTACTACGCAAGACGCTAAGCAATGCAAGCTCATCGTGTCGTTAGAAAACAAAGAGGCTGCAAAACTGACCATCACGCCTAATAGCGACGTGTATGACGAAGGCGATGAGGTAACTGTATCTGTTGCAGAAAACTTTGGTTATCACTTCACCGCATGGACTGACGGAGAAGGTAATGAAGTATCTACCGAGAATCCATATACCTTCAACATCACTGATGATACCGAACTGGTTGCCAAGTTCTCTAAGAATAATACTTATGCGCTCAACGTCAACGTAACAGAAAGTGCACGTGACAACCTCGTACAGATTTCTCCAGAAGGAACGATGATTGACGGCAAGCGTATGTATGAAGAAGGCACAGACGTGAAGTTGACAGCCTTATCTAATAAGGTTCTCACGTTCATTGGATGGGAAGATGAGAGCACCGATGCTGAACGTACCATCAGAATGGATAGTAACCAAGAAGTAACAGCTAATTTCTCGGCTGCCGACTATATCGTAGGCTGGGATTTCTATTACGATGCTCCTAACCAAGAACGTGCTGCCGACTATAAGAGTGATTCCGAGAATGCAGGTTTACTCTCTCTCCATAACGCAGAAGGTGCAACGACATCGTGGTTGACAAGAGGCATCGGCAACGGAGCAGAGAATGGACGTTGGGCTGCTCGTATTTGGAAACCTCGCACACAAGAATATTACTTTGAGGCTTCATTCTCTACCAAGGGATATAAGAACATCAAGGTGACAAGTTCGTTGGGATGCAGCTACAACACCTATAGCGTGAACAACATGCAATACTCTATCGACGGAGAAAATTATACTACCGTGGCTACATTCAACATTACAGGTGCAGGATGGTTTGACTTGGAAGACATCGCCTTGCCACAAGATGCTGACGAGCAAGAGCGTGTGTATATTCGTTGGATGCCCGACCGTGAGAGCGACTTGGTTGGTAATGCCACCGATTATGACGGACTTGCCATTAGTGACGTGTTTATCACTGCTGATGCTGGTGCATTGGCTGACGAGCAAGCTGTTCTCGTTTCAACCAACCCAGAAAATGGAGCTACAGGCGTGAGTGCCAACGGTTCTATCATCTTGACATTCGATAAGAAAGTGAAGGCTGGAGAAGGAACTGCCACGCTCGATGGCGAGGAGATTGCTCCTATCATCAGCGGAAAGACAGCTATCTTCAAGTATGCAGGTTTGAAATATGCTACTGATTATACTTTCACCATGCCCGAAGGCGTATTGCTCAGTCGTAGCGGAAACAAAGTGGCTGCCACAACCATCCAGTTTACCACGATGGAACGCAAGCAACCTTCTGCAAAGATTTACGACGCAGTAGTGGCTGCTGATGGAACAGGCGACTATACCTCTGTACAAGCTGCTATCGACGCAGCTCCTGCTGGACGTGCTACTTCTTGGCTCATCTTCATCAAGAACGGAGAATACAAAGAGCATGTAGATATTCCTAAGAATAAGCCATACATCAACCTCATCGGACAAGACCGCGACAAGGTTATCATTAAGGACGACCGACTCAGCGGTGGCGACAATGCCGTACACGTGAGCGTAGGCGCAACGGTAGTTGTTAACTCCGACAACGTATTCATCGAGAATCTCACGATGGAAAATATTTGGGGACACGAGAAACAAGCTGGTCCACAAGCATTGGCTCTCAACACTGGCGGAGACCGTATTGCCATGAACAAGGTAGCTCTGCTCTCTTACCAAGACACTTGGATTACCACATCTACATCCAACAACCGCCATTTCATTCGTCATTCAAAGATTGAAGGAGCAGTAGATTTCATCTACAATTCTGGTAACGTATATCTTGATGGTGATACGCTCGAAATCAACCGTCCATCGGGTGGTTTTATCGTGGCTCCCAGTCATGCTGCTGACGTGAAATGGGGATATGTATTCATGAACAATGTCATTCGCCCATTGCCTGGTATGAACGTAACAGACATTTGGTTGGGTCGTCCTTGGCACAACTCACCCAAGACGGTGTTCATCAATACGCAGACTTTCATCAACATCCCAGCAGCTGGATGGTATGAGACGATGGGCGGACTACCCGCATTATGGGCAGACTATAACACGGTGGATGCTAATGGTAACCCCGTTGACCTCTCACAACGTCGTGACACTTACTACAGAACTGAAAACGGTGAAAAGATTTATGGTAAGGCAAAGAATTACCTCACACCAGAGGAAGCAGCTCAATACACCATCAAGAATGTGATGGGTGGTGATGACAACTGGCAACCCGAATTACTCTGTGAGGCTTGCGATGCTCCGGTAGTATCAATTACTGACAACAAGATGGTTTGGGAACCTGTGCCCTACTCTATCTGTTATGTCATCGTGAAAGATGGTAAGGTGGTTGGTTTCACTACTGATTGTGAATTTGAATATGAGGAAGGTGCCAACTACACCATCCAAGCAGCCAACGAACAAGGTGGATTGAGCGAGAAAGCCATCCCAACAGTAATTGATGCCATCACTACATTCCAAACAACCGATAATGAAGTTGAGTCTATCTACACCGCAGACGGTCGCAAGACAAACACCATGCAACATGGAATCAACATCATCAAGCAAACCAATGGAAAGGTAGTGAAAGTGATTAGATAGAAGTTAGTTAGTACAAGTGATTCAATATTTTTTAATTTTTTAGTGGAAGACCGCATCTCTTGATGGGATGCGGTCTTTTTTCATGACTTCTGAAATATCACTCTCCCCATAACAAGAAAAAGTCCATAGTTGTTTTTTATTTCAACTATGGACTTGATTGATGAAACGATATCAATGAATTACTTCACCAATACCTTCTTGCCATTGATGATATAGAGACCACCTTTCTTGACATCAATTACACGGCGACCATTCAAGTCGAAGACCTTATCATTGCCATTGACAACAAATGCCTTGTTGATTCCAGTTGGAACGTATTCACCAGATACCTCGGCTGCGTAAACCTCTAAGTAAGCTGCCTCTTCAGAGAGTTGGAATATTACATCTTCCGTTGTATTCTCCAACTTCTTGGTAAAGTTGTAGTGATATACCGTGCCTTCAACCGTCGTAATGATGGCAGCCACGGTGATTACACCTTGCTGATAAGTAGCATCCATCTCAACAAATGAACCATCCATGTCATTGATGAAGGTATCCCAGTTGTAGTCAGAAACACAGTTCTCGTTAGACCATTGTACATTCTCCCAATTATCAGCACGAAGAGCCATTTTCACTTCTCCTTCTTGCTTAGCTACGAGCACCCAGTTCTGGTAGTTACCAGCCTTAGCTGAATGATTGGTAAACTCGAAATGAATGGTCTGTCCCGACTGGATAGTATATTCTTGCGAACTATTGGCAAGATAGCCATCAGTCAAATCCTCAGAACCTACCGTATATTGCAGGTAAGAGAATGTCACTTCCACGAGAACAGCCTTACCATCCTTGGTAATTGCCCAATACGTTTTATATTGACCTTGAGAACCTAAGATATTATAGCAGTAGTATTCTTTTCCATTGGTGTACTTCACGCATACAGGAGCCTCGGCATTGCCCGTCCAGTCAGTAAAGTCGCCATCCACATTACGCCAACCGTCATAGCTTGCATAAGCAGTAACAAACTCCTTGGTAGATGGATTGTAGCCATAAACCTCAGCTTCATCCAATGTAGAGATACCCAATGCCGTGCAAATCGCCGACACCTGTTCATCGGTAAGAGTGACTATCTTCTCGGTATAAGAACTTTCATCTGGCGTATAAGTAACAGAAGCCTTCTCAGTGCTTACGATGTCAAATTCCACCTTCGGAGCCTCAACGTATGCCAACGTGATATAAACGTAAGCCTCGGCTTGTGTTTCAGTATTCACGTAAACGAGCTTGCCTGTATATTCGGCAACTTCAGTAGTGTGACCTGGATAACCACCCACGATATAGAACTTACCAAATGGTTGAGCCTCTGGCATATCCTGAACGTAATAATAAGGTTGGTTTGCCCAAGCTTCAGGCATTCCATCGGCATTATACCATCCATCAGTCTCACCACGCACACTGCTCAAGCGTGTTCCATCTGATGCCTCAGCATATATTGCCAATGTCTCGGCGGTAGCACCGATTGCCTCAAGGATAGCATCGTATTCTACTTCCACTTCAGCACCTTCATAGAATGAGCCGGTATAACTCTCTATGCGATATGAGAATTCTGCGGGAGCCACATCTTTGGAAACGACGAATCTCACACCATGCAATACCACGTCAGAGCCACTATCCTCACCTGGATTGGTACCAGCGTATTCCACCTTGTATTTCTTGGTCTTGTCCAAAGCCAATACAACTTTCACGGAATTGTACTCAGAAGAAGTGGCACGAGCAGAAACAACGTCGCCATCGGTAGATGTTGCCGTTACTAACAAGTCGCGATCACTGCCACCAGCCGTACAACCGTAAGCATAGACAGAGTCGATACCCGTCACAAACGTAGCAAACGACTTCGCACCGTTGCCATTCTTCAGCATGATACCTTCCGTTACAATCTTCTTGCCTTCCTCATCGGTCTCTGGGTTAATGGTACCCGACTTATTGGCTTGTGTCGTACCACCTTCTACCCATCCTTCTTCGGCAAGGGCTTGAATGTTTGCAACCGTTGTCACCAATGTCTCAGTAGCAGCAAACTCCTTATAAACTTGTGGAACGGCAATCACGAACGACTCTTGGTTAATCGGAGTGATTTGATAAACCGTATCACCATTGTTTACGTAAGGCACGATGATACCCGTAATGCTTTTCAGCTCAGTACCGTCTTCAGGAACTTCATAGCCTACGGAGAAGTTGTCGCGTATCTCAATGCGGTCTTCACCCTCCACAGCATAACGACGTGTGCCGTCAGTAGCTATTACCACGTTCTGAATCTGACAGAGTTTGAGAATCTTATATGGGTCGAATGCAGCCTTCACACTGCCCAACACGTCAACCTTCACGGCAGAACCTTCAGCCGCTACAATGGTAGAAACATCGGTATTGTTGGTCTTTGCCATCTCAGCCATTCCGTAGTAAGGACTGTTTTTACCCGTGAGCGAACCCGTCAGCATGTCGTTGGCTTTCAATACATCAGCAACACCCATGTTGTAAAGCACGATGCGGCTCTTCTCATTGTCTTGCAAGATAACGTATTCACGACCTTTCTCCTCATTCTTGTTGACAAATACCACTTGCACTTCCTTCTCTGCGGCAAAGTTCAACTGAGCCTCAGTGTTCTTCTCCAAAGCATTAAACTCAGCAATACTCTCTACCTCTTGTATAGTAGGAACCACAGGTTCCTCGTATGTGGTAGTTTCCTCATTCACCTCTGCCCACGTCACTTCAATGCTATTGATTTGCGTGTTACCAGCCACGTTCAGAATCACGTTGGTAGAGTTTCCTTCCCATTCGCCAGTAGCAGCGGCAACGCCATTAAACGTATTGCCCGCATTCCACTTACCATTGTTAACCACAATCTTCGTGATTGCCTTGTCTGGAGAAACGAAAGTCAACTTACCGCCATATACACGGAGTTGTGGACCGTTAGCCGTACCCCAATAGCGGTTAGGTGTAGTGCTGGTAGTATTGGGAGATATGGTCAATGTCACATTGTTTTCTGTGATCACCTCATCAGCGGTAATGTCTCCCTCAGAAGATTCGCTTGAAGAAACAGCATGTTCAGAAGCATTGAAGTCGAATGTAGCAATCGGAGCAACAGGCTCTTCAGCCACCACTTCACCATTACCCGTGATATAGATAAGGTCTATACCCATGTTAGCACTTCCGCCTTGTGCAATGTAAATAGGCGTATTCTCTTCCAAGGTAAACTCTTCAGATGAGAGTTCCTGAATGTTCACGGTCGTACAGTTGAGGTCGGCAATCTGTGTCTCTCCAGCCTTGAAAATCCAATGGCTGTCGGGATTCTTGCTGGCATCATAGATGTAAGCCGTCAACTTATACGTACCAGGACCCAAAGTAACGAATTTCACATCGCTCTCAGCTGCGTAGGCAGATGAAGAGTTAGAGCTACGTATGGCGGTGTTGGGAGAAGTACAAACAGTCAGTCCCTCTATATCCTCACCTTCCGACAGATAAACCACGTTGGTAGTTTCCGTTGCCGTATAGTCAAGATTCACCACTTGTCCCTCTTGTGTCAACGCAAAGCTATGGTTGTATTCCTTGTTGGTTGCGTCCTTAGAGAACAAAACGCCATCGAGCACATTAAACTTGCGATAAGGAACTTTCACGGTAGAAGTCTCGAAGCTTGCGCCTTCCGTTGTGCGAACCACCGTGCCATTGGCAACCTCATTCACCTGATAATTCAGGTTTTGTGCCTTATGGAATACGACCGTCACTTCGGTAGAGCCATCCTCTTCCACATATCTGCCTTCGGCATTGCTGCTTTCAAAGACGTAGGTATCTTCACCCACGGTAATATTAGCCATATCAGCAGCACTCAGAGTAACATCTGCACCAGCAATTCCATCATAAGTAACAGGCTCCTTGATGACATTACCATCCGTATCAACAAACTTCACGGTATATTTAGACATCACGACAGCCTTGTTGGGCTTATATACAGAAATGTTCATGATAAAGCCACTGTTCTTGATTCCGCAGAATCCAACGTAGGCATTGCTCTCGGCGGTGATGGTACAATAATACGACTTGCCATCTTCGCTTGTAGTGTAGGTAAACGTACCGTCAGGATTTCCATCGCCATTGGTCAAGGTCATCGCAGAAGTCACTGACCCAGAACACGTGAATACTACAAGCCATCCCGAAGTGAGATCGTCACCATAGATAGCAGCCGAACGCTGAGCATTATAGCAATACAATCCCTTGTCGGCACGGTTCCACCAACCCTTGCCAGAGCCGTTAGAAACAGCTTGTACACCAAACCAGCCAGCAGCATCAGCAGGAGTAGTAACCGCATACAACGTTTGTTGTCTCTTGTTACCCGTATCCCAGGAAGTAATGCTCAACTGGTCACTAACGGTAATGTCAGTACCGTCGCCCCACGCAACAGATTTCACCAACGTGTAGTCATTCTCCAAGTCGGGATCAGCTGCGAAAACATTTGTGGTCGTCGCCATCATGGTAGCAACGAGCATCAATAAAAATCGAGTAAATCTCTTCATTGTTGTTATTTAGGTTTTTAATAGCGTTATAGGCTCGTACACGCTTTTTTTTTATTAGGTTGTGCGGTCGTAGCTGCGAGCCTCTCTCATCCTTCCCGTCTCAGGGGTAAGGTCAGCACGACATGAGGTAAGAAATTGTTTGTTTTCAATCCGTGTTTTTGAAATCGTTTGTTATGAGTTAGTAAATGTAATATCTAAAATTTGGGTATAAATTTAGATAAAAAAAATCATACATTCAACATTCTTATATCTTTTTTATTATTTTTTAAAGAAAGAATGACCAAGAATGCTCAACTGAATTGCCAATGACATCTGTTCCAAACTCTTTCTTTTGATTGAAACCACATAGAATCTCAGAAACAGTTTTGTCAATAAAAAGTAACAAAAACGGCCCTCTACGCAGCGATATTTTCCACAAACTCCTCCGTCGGTCAAAAAAATGCTTGTTTTTGAGCATTTTTATAATAGTTTGATAATTAACCAATTACAAAAGCACCCGTATATTTATACATTCAGAAACCGACTTTTTATGCAGAAAAACGATGGTTTTTGAGACTTACTAACATATATAATTAGCGTCGTAACATATATATAGTTACGCTCGTAATGTATATAGTTATGGGCGTAAAGTATATAGTTACGTTAAAAAACACCTTATTTTGCACCGAGAAACCAACTATTCGGTTTCTTCAACATCTCTTTCGAGATTTTTCGCAAAAAAATATTGTCGGGATATTTCACATATTTAAAATGACAACCAGAAACTCAAGAGAAGGGGCGAAAAATGCTAAATAACCATAAAAACACATTCTTTGAATAACAACATAACCTTTTTTTTATATTTTCGCAAAAATAACAAGGTTGAATTCTGCTAAGATGAGCGAGGACGAGAACAATAAACTGAGTATGTTGCAGCAACAAGTGGCTGAACTTACGATGATGAACGAGCATCTTCGTAAAGCCAACGAGCAACTCATTGCCCGCAACATGATGTTAGGCGAGAAATTAGATATATATTATGAGGTACGCGCACGTATAGAATGGCTGAAGGAATTGTTACGTAAGCACAGGGAATTTATGGCACATGCCGACTTGCGTGACGATGAGGAACTGCTTGCCATCATTGAAGCCAAATTGGAAGGAGACAATATTCCCATTCCGCCAGAATTTGGCGTTAAGGAGGTGGCAGAATTGGTGGGAACCACCCAAAATAGGATTATCGAACTGTATAAGCAAAAGACCATTTACCATTCGGTAGATAAGCATCTCGACTTTCTAAGGCTCATGAGAGCATTGCGCATGTTGAAGGAGCATCCCAACTACAGCATTGAGACCATTGCCCATGACTCAGGATTTAATACCGTGCGAACCTTGAACAGAAAGATACAAGAGTCGCTTGGCATTACCCCTGGGGAGTTCAGATACATTACCAACCCGAAATAGAACCCAAAAAGAAAGAAAACAACACCTCATCGGACAAAAAAAAGAGGTGATTTTGCGATTTGTCCGACATTAGGGGTTTCTGTCCGATATACCTAAGTGTTTTTTTCAATAATTCTTTTGAACGTATGAGCTTTATGCCTACTTTTGCAATGTCAAACAAAACAACAAAAGAAAAAAGTAACAAAACAAAAGAAATTTTTTATTCACATTTAAACACATACAATTATGAAAAAGACAAGGTTATTTTTGGTAGCACTTATGTGCATGGTATTTCAGTCAGTAACATGTTTCGCAGACGACAGAATCATACCCGTAGAGCAACTTCCAGCAGCAGCTAAGGCTTTCGTTCAGCAACACTTCCCACAAGCCACGATCTCATACGCAACCAAAGACCGTGAGTTTGGTGGAGCAAAATACGAGGCAAGACTTGCAGATGGTACAGAAATAGATTTCGACAAGAAGGGCAATTGGGACAAGGTAGATTGCAAGAGACAAGCCGTTCCAGCAGCACTCGTTCCAGCAGCTATCGCTCAGTACGTGAAGACCAACCACCCAGATGCAATCATCACCAAGATAGACAAAGAGCGTTATGGATTTGAAATAGAATTGTCAAACGGACTTGATCTTAAATTCAACAAGGGTGGTCAGTTATTCGCTATTGATGATTAATGAAAGCATAAGAAAAACGTTTAGGATGGGGCGCACGTCGCCCCATTTTTTGTAGTTATAGGCATCGGAGTGACAACAAGATTTTTTTGACACCTATATCTTTACATCATTTATTTATTCTCTCAATATCTTTGGTCATTTCTGATGAAAGTGATACTTTTGCATCACGAAAACCTGCCAAGTCTCTTTACAATGCTTTAATCGGTGGGTTATTTTGGTTTTTAACAATGAGTAAAAAGAATATGAAAACAATGAAACACTGGAGAATTGTCTTGGCGATGCTTGCAGCCCTCTCCCTTACCTCTTGCAGCAATGACAACTTTGAAAAGCGGCTGACAAACGAACAAAAGGAAAATTATGGGCAGAACATTTCTGGAGAATATCCGGGACAATACATCATCGTTTATAAAAACAAGGATTGCAGGGAATGGACAGACGAGCAAGGGAAACACATGCATGAAGCTCACGAAGAAGCATTCAACGGAGTGCAAATGGATATGTCCGACTACAAGATGCAACATGTGTTCTTTCAAGACTTCCCTGTGTCTCTGATTTCAAAGGTGATTGATGCAGACGAAGAACTGAGCCATGCATTAGCCAATACTCCTCCACTTGCCATCACTGCCCGTTACGGTTTCGAATACGATACGGACAATGAGCACATCAAATGGGCTTTCATTCCCAATATCATGAACGTACATTTGAACTACAACGGTGCCGACCACTATATCCGCATAGAATTTAATAACAACAGCCAGTATTACAAGTTTACAGAGAAAGAACTGAAACAACCAAAAGCACTCTCCTCTCTTATGGGATACGGCATAAACCTCCAACTGAAAGCCATCTACGACGGTTCTACACTCATCCAGCGTTTCGGTTTAGCAGATGGAAACTACATGCACATCAAGTTTAAGAAATAATATAAATGATGGCACAATGACGCTGAAAGCGTTACTGCGCTGCGGTCTCTTACGACAAATAAAGAGGGTATTTCGCAATTTGTCCGACATAAGGGGTATCTGTCCGATACACTTGAATGCTTTTTCCAAAAATTACTTTGAACGTATGAGCTTTATTCCTACTTTTGCAATGTCAAACAAAACAACAAAAGAAAATAAAGAGAAAAATAAAATCATATTATTCACATTTTAAAAATTACAATTATGAAAAAGTCAAGGTTATTTTTGGTAGCACTTATGTGCATGGTACTTCAGTCAGCAACTTGTTTCGCAGATGACAGAATCATCCCGGTAGAGAAACTTCCAGCAGCAGCCAAGGTATTTGTACAGAAACACTTCAAAGCTGCAATCTCATACGCATCCAAAGACTTTGAATTTGGTGGAGCAAGATTCGAGGCAAGACTTGCCGATGGCACAGAAGTAGATTTCTACAACAAAGGTAATTGGGACAAAGTAGATTGCTACATGGAAGCTGTACCCGCCGCACTCGTTCCAGCAACTATCGCTCAACATATAAAAGCCAACCATCCAGGGACATTCGTCACCAAGATAGACAAAGAGCGTTATGGATATGAAATAGAATTGTCAAACGACCTTGATCTTAAATTCAATAGGAATGGTCAGTTAATTGGCTTCGACGATTAATGAAATCATTCAAAAATTGTATGGGATGGGGCGCACAAACGCCCCATTTTTCTTATCTATATTCTTTCGCTTAACATTCTTTAAACCGCAAAGCAAACAAAAGCAACATATTATTCGTACTTTTGTAAGTTTTTAATATCAAAACAAGTAGTTATGAAATGGCTTTCACAATCTTTTCCAGATAGACTAACGCGACACATTATCATTGTATTAATGATTATCATTACCATCATTACGGTGGTCATTTCATTGTTAACGATTGATGCGATGTCGATGGAGACACAAAACTATTTCCATAGCATCATGGAACTCACAGACGAGAAAATGGAGAAGGTTTTGAAATCCGTTGAGGTGTCAGCTGTCAACAACATAGACGAGGTGGAAAGAAATCTCGAAAGCCCTGCCACGGTTTACGCAGCCCTGGAAAAAGAGTTGAAACTGAACCCTCACATCATTGGCTACGCAGCAGCTTTTGAACCCAACTATTATCCTCAGCAAGGAAAATGGTTTGAGCCCTACGTCATACATCGTGACTCAAACAAAATAGAAATCCAACAGATAGGTTCTGCAGAACACGATTACTTCAAGTCGAGTTGGTACAACAAAGCCATCAAAAGCAAAAAGGGCTATTGGACAGACCCATATTTCGATGAATCAGGCGCAAAAATGATTGTATGCAGCTACCTGCTTCCCATCCATGACCGAAACGGGAAGGCTGTTGGTGTGTTTGTTGCCGACGTATCATTAGATTGGCTGACAGAACAACTCAAGGAAATAGACGAGTTGAACAATGAAAACCTGAAAGACCTGTTGAACGTCTTCGGGAAAAATTACAAGTCATATAGTTTCATTATCACTAAAAACGGTGAATACGTTGCACACCCGCAAAAAGAGCGTGTACTCAGCAAAAACTTCCTGAAATACGTGAAGTCAACCATTTCAAAGTTTGATGATTTATTAGGTCAGAATATGATGAAAGGTAAAAAGGGCGATATGATTACCAAGATTGACAGCGCCAACTCGGTAGTTTTCTATTCGCCTTTGGAGTCTGCAGAATGGTCAATGGCAATCGTCGTTCCTTTAGCAGTTATCTATTACCCAGGTATATACGTGGGTTTGATCATTCTGACTCTGATGAGCATTGGCTTGTTGGCAGTCTTCATCATCTGTAGGTTTACCATCCGAAGAGCCACCAAGCCCCTTATCTACTTATCATCTTCCACCAAGGAAGTGGCAAAGGGACGATTTGACACACCGTTGCCCATGATCGAGAACAACGATGAAATTCGTCAACTCCGCAACTCATTTGAAGAGATGCAACAATCATTGTCGCGATACGTGAATAAATTACAGGAAACTACCGCACAAAAGGCATCAATGGAAAGTGAGCTAAACATTGCCAAAGGCATTCAGATGTCTATGCTTCCCAAGACCTTCCCACCTTATCCAGAAAGAACAGATATAGACATATATGGTTTGCTGACACCCGCTAAAGCCGTGGGAGGCGACCTCTACGACTTCCATATCCGTGACGAGCATTTGTATTTCTGCATTGGTGACGTATCGGGTAAGGGAGTACCTGCCGCATTGGTCATGACGGTAATCAGCACCCAATTCCGCACGTTGTCTGCCAGCGAGGACAAGCCACACCACATCGTAAACGCACTTAACAAAACGATGGCAAGCAGCAATCCGTCTATGATGTTTGTCACATTGTTTGTTGGCGTTATCGACTTGCAAACAGGGAATCTCAAGTATTGTAATGCTGGTCACGACGCACCTCTGTTAATCAACGGAGAAAGCTATCAATATCTTCCCGTTGACTCAAATGTTCCCGTAGGTGTAGTAGAAGATTGGAATTTTTCCATGCAACAAGTTACCATCGACTCGGGAGACACCATCTTCCTCTATACTGATGGTTTGACTGAGGCAGAAAGGAAAGACCACACTCAATTTGGTTCGCCAAGAATCATCGACACCATTGAGGCATCAGGCAACAACCATCCCGAAGTACTCATTCACAACATGACTGATGCCATTCACCAGTTTGTAGGTGATGCAGAACAGAGTGATGACCTCACGATGCTTGCCATCAGATACCAGCAAGGCAAATGATGTCATTCTGAGTGTAACAACTTCAGGTATTCCTCATAATCAATATGTACGCCGCCCATAGACTTGAGATGTGGCGTTTCAAATTGGCAATCAATCATGGTAAGTCCACGGTCAGACATGAATGTTGCTAAGTATATCAAAGCCAATTTGCTGGCATTAGGTTTACGTGAGAACATACTCTCGCCAACAAATGTCTTATGAATGATGACCCCATACAAGCCACCCACCAACTGGTTGCCTTCCCATACTTCTACACTACTTGCAAATCCCATCTCATGTAAGTTTGTATAAGCACGAACAATGTCTTCGCCCAACCAAGCATACTCATCCTCATAACGCCCGTCAACTTTTTGGCAACCACGGATGACCCCAGCGAAATCCTCATTGAAAGAGCATCTGTAAATCCCCTTGTTCATCAACGTACGCATACTATGGGAGATATGTATCTGTGAAGGAAATATCACAAATCGAGACATCGGACAATACCAATAGGGCTTATCTGTCTGTTGGAAAGAAAACCACGGGAAAATACCGTAATTATATGCCAATATCAAACGATGGGGGGAAAGATCGCCACCAATGGCAAACAAGCCCGACTCTAATCCATGGCGAGGGTCGGGAAAGCAAAGTGTATCATCTATTTCTACAACGTAATGGTCCATTATTTGTTGAGTGTTTAGTGTTGAGTGTTTAGTGATGAGTGTTTAGTGATGAGTGTTTAGTGATGAGTGTTTAGTGATGAGTGTTTAGTGATGAGTGTTTAGTGATGAGTGTTTAGTGATGATTTGCCTTTGAAATCCATACCTTCACCATTAAGTAATATCTATTATTTACATAAGAGTCAGTTTTCCATCCAATACAGTTACGTTTGCCACACCACCTTGTTGCATTTTTCCAAAGAGGATTTCACGCATGAGAAGAGGTTTGAGCAATTGCGCAATCACTCTATCCATCTCCCTCGCACCATATTCACGGGTAAAGCCTTTTTGAAGGAGGAAGTCGTGAGCATCAGCAGACAATTGAAGCGTAACATTCTTCTGCGTCAACTTATCTTGCAACTCGCGCAACTTTTTGTCGAGTATCAATTTAGCCATGTTCATATCCATGTCATGAAACACCACCGTTCCCGACAACCGATTGATAAACTCTGGCTTGAAAGTCTTCTTCACCTGCGTGAGCATAGCCTCTCCACGAGACACGTTTCCAATAAATCCCACATTAGAACGCGACGCATACTGAGCACCGGCATTAGAGGTCATAATCAGCACCACGTTTCTGAAATCCGCCTTTTGCCCCTTGTTGTCGGTCAGTCGTGCATAATCCATCACCTGCAACAAGATATTGTAAATGTCTTGATGAGCCTTCTCCACCTCATCTAACAACAACACGCAATTGGGAGTCTTGCGAATGGCATCTGTCAACAAGCCCCCATCCTCGTAACCCACATATCCTGCGGGCGAGCCAATCAGTTTGGCAACGGCATGTTTCTCCGTATATTCACTCATATCAAAGCGAACAAGCCCGATACCCAACTCTTGCGCCAACACACGAGCCACCTCTGTCTTTCCCACTCCCGTAGGTCCTACGAAGAGCAATGAGGCAAGCGGCTTGTTATCGTCAAGTAATCCCGCCTTAGCCATCTGCACCGCTTCCACTACTTGCCGTACTGCCTCATCCTGACCGTAAATTCTGGCAAGGATACGTGTCTGCAACGACTCCAACGAAGCATTGCTTTCTTCTTTCATGGCAGCAGCATCTATCTTGCAAACCTTGGCAAGCACCTCAGAAATCAGCGTCTTATCAACTTTCTGGACATTCGTTCCCTCCACGGGATGCAGTTCACGATAAGCCCCAGCCTCATCTATCAGGTCGATGGCTTTGTCTGGCAAGAATCTATCGTTGATGTATTTTGCACTTGCCCTTACCGCATATTCCAGCACCTCATCAGGAAAAGTCACCGAATGGAATTGTTCGTATGAACTCTTCAATCCTTTCAAGATTCCAATGGCATCATCTATGGAAGGTTCAGCAATGTCTATCTGCTGGAAACGGCGCACAATGCCCTTGCTACGGGCAAAGTAGCGATTGTATTCATCATACGTAGTGGAGCCAACAAAGCGGATGTCGCCTTGTTCCAAGTAAGGTTTCAGCATATTGGAAGCATCAAACGAACCGTCACCGATACGTCCAGCACCGATGAGATTATGAATCTCGTCGATATAGACAATGGCGTTGCCTTCTTTCTGCAAGCCATCCATGACCTGTTTGATGCGTTTCTCGAAATCACCACGGTATTGCGTACCAGCCAACATGGCTCCCATGTCCATCTGATACACTTTACATCCTTGCAGGCGAGGAGGCACCTGATTGTCAACGATTCTCTTGACCAATCCATAGACCAAGGCTGTCTTTCCCACACCTGGCTCTCCCACATGCAAAGGATTGTTTTTATCCTTCCTGCAAAGCACCTGGATGGTACGTTCCAATTCCGCCTCGCGCCCGATGAGAGGATGATGGCGGTCAACAAGATCATTCAGACAAGTAATCAAATTGCTCCTCGTCTGTTGGGAAGAGTATGAATCCATTTCTTCATTGTCCATGTCGAACAAGAAATCATCGTCTTCATCATCATCCACGGCATTGTCTTCATCACTCTTGGAATCTTCCTCGACTCTGCCCTTCTTATCCACACCTGTTATATTACCAACCAACTGGAATCTATCCATCGGATAGCTAGCGATGATTTCAGTCATCAAAGACACCGTATCACCGTTACTATATCTATATAACAGGTATGAAGCCATAGACTCCTGCAATTCCATCATTGCCCTGATCACATGAGGGATGTCAACCAACGTCCTACCCGAATAATGGGCAATGTGTGAGGCATTGACCACCACCTCTATCATTTGGGAAGATTCATTCAGCTTCTGCGCATATTTGTCACCAAGCGTTTCCTGACTCTTGAGCCAATGGGTCAATTCATTATAAAATTCATTGTAGCTACCATTCACGTTAGCCAAAGCGTTTTGGAATTGCTCTTGACCGATAATGATAAGCAACAAATGTTCGGGCATGAGAAACTCAAAATGCCCCCAATATGAATATTCTGCGGCTTCGTTATAAGCCCTATTTAAATCTTTCGTAAATTCCATCTCTATTCCGGTGTATAACAAACACGAAGCGGGAATCCTGCTTCTTTCGCCATTTTGGTTGCCATTTCCACTTTGGTCACGGCAATATCATAACTATAGACACCTACAACGGCCTTTCCCGAATGATGCACTTGCAACATCAGAGTCTCTGCCTCTGACTCACTCTTGTGGAAAATTGTCATTAACAACTCCACAACAAATTCCATCGTGGTGAAGTCATCATTCAATAGAATGACCTTGTACCGTCTTGGCTCTCTCACATGAACGTTTTCCCGTTCGCGAACTGATGATTTTTCTTTTGGCATAGTTCTGCAAAATTAATGAAAAATGAATGGTAAACAAAATATTTATTGTATTTTTGCAAATATAAACATTTGAGAAATGACAACCCCTGACCATTATATCACTCCCAACGAACTATTTGAACGTGTGGCGGAAATTCTCCGCATGGAAAAAGACAGCGCTTCCATCAATAAGATATTGCACGAAACGCTTATCCTAACGTGCGCCGAAGGACTCAAAGACACACGACATGGTTTTGGCAATCTATCTTCACAGGTGGACGTCTTGTGCAAGATGCACCACGTAAAGCCCGCTCATTGCATAGCCATACAGAAGATGAGAAGAGACAGCAATTCTCCCAAAATTCTCTCAAGCGAAGAGGTAAGAGAAGACTGTTCGGCATTGGCAATTTTCATATCTATGGTTTTCAATGCGAAAATACCGTCTTTACTGACTCCAAACATATCGTTTATCCAACGCAAACGCCATCTTCCGCAACACATAGACTATAAATATATAAGGTGTATCGTGGAAGACTGGGACGAAACACATCTCTACGTGACGGTAGAGCAAGATGGTTGCACGGAAAGACTCACCGTTGACTATGTTAACACGCAGGAATACATCGACCTGTCTTACCTGAAGGAGATTCTTCACGTAGGAATGCAACTCAATCTCTTGGATTGTAGCATGGAAAATGGCATTGCCTCACCACGCATAGTAGTGGTAGAGCCAGATTATCTGTTAGATATCAGTAGCATAGCAGCTTGCTTTGAGGACTACGGACACCATCCTCTGTCGTTCATCATGAACAAGATGAAGCCACGAGCCAACACTCCACACACCATCTTGGGAAACTTTGCCGGAAACGCGCTTGACGACATCATCAACAACCCTGACTATCAGATCAACGAAACCATCAAGAATAATTTCAGGGAGAAGGCATTGGAATATTGTACGTGTGAGGATCTGAACATCATAGACTTCAAGAAACAGATTGCCGTTCAGGTAAGAAACATCCAACAGATAGTGAACTATCTCTTCAACACCTACGACAGAAACAAGGCTATACTCGAACCTTCTTTCGTATGTGAGAGATTAGGACTGCAAGGACGTATCGACTTGATGACAACCGACATGAAGTTGTTGGTAGAGCAGAAGGCTGGGCGCAATATGTACGTAGAACGCAAGAGCCGAAACAAGCACGGTAGCTTTCACGTGGAGAAACACTATGTGCAGGTGTTGCTTTACTATGGAATATTGGCTTACAACTTCCAAGTAAACAGACAACAAGCCGACATTCATCTGTTGTATTCCAAATATCCATTGCCCAATGGTTTGTTGGAAGTACAACCCTTACAGAAACTCATGCACGAAGCCATCAAGTTCAGAAACTTGGTGGTAGCCAATGAATACCGTATTGCGGAAAACGGATTTGAGAGTGTTATCGACCAACTAACACCTGATACCATCAATGCGGAGAAATTAAACGATTTCTTCTTCAACAGATACCAATTGCCCAACATTGAAGTTACCACTGCCCCACTCCATCGATTGTCGCCTTTGGAACGAGCCTACTATTGCCAGATGATGACTTTCGTCACGAAGGAGCAACTGTTGGGGAAGGTGGGAGCCGTGGAAGGAACGGGCAACAGCCATGCTGACCTATGGAATATGCCGCTTGCCGAAAAGAAGGAAACGGGAAACATCTATACGGGATTGACCATCACGGAGAAGGAGAAAAGTGCTTCATCCCACGGATTCGACACCATTACGTTAAGCATTCCCAATCAAGGAGACGACTTCTTGCCCAACTTCCGCAGGAGCGACATGGTTTACCTGTACCATTATAAGGAAGATGAAGAACCTGACGTGCGGAAAAACATCTTGTATCAGGGAGTGATAGCCGAACTAAGCACTACAAAGATTACCGTTCACCTGAATGATGGTCAGCAAAACGAGTCGCTTTTCGACAATCATCTGCCTTATGCGATAGAGCATGCCAGCAGCGATATTGGGGGTAATAGTGCGATTGCGGGATTGCATCACTTCATTTCATCCCTGCCAGACAGAAAAGCCTTACTCTTAGGGCAACGTCCTCCTACGTGCGATAAGAGCAGAACGCTCACACGAACCTATCACCCCAACTACGATGAGATATTGCTACGAGCCAAGCAAGCCAATGACTATTACCTCTTGGTAGGTCCGCCAGGAACGGGAAAAACATCGATGGCGTTGCGTTTCTTGGTGCAAGAAGAACTGGCATCTAACGGTTCTTCCATCTTACTCATGGCTTACACCAATCGGGCGGTGGACGAAATTTGCGGTATGTTATATGATGCAGACATTGATTTCATACGATTAGGAAATGAATACAGTTGCGACCCAAGATTCAGGTCAAACCTTTTGGGAAATGCCATTGAAGAATGCCCGAAGCTCAATGCCATCAAAGAGAAGATAGAACGCACAAGGGTCATCGTGGGAACCACTTCCACCATGTCTTCACGCCCCCTTATCTTCAGCATCAAGCATTTCTCACTTGCCATCATTGACGAAGCGAGCCAGATATTAGAGCCAAACATCATCGGTTTGCTCTCTATGCACCATCAAGAAACCGATATTGACAAGTTTATACTGATAGGAGATTACAAACAATTGCCAGCTGTGGTGAGACAAAACGAGAAAGACACTGCCATCAACAATCCATTATTGAATAACATAGGACTGACTGATTGCAGAAATTCACTCTTTGAAAGACTCATCAAGACGGAAAGAATGCAAAAAAGAACCGATTTCATCGGAATCTTACGCAAACAAGGACGTATGCACCCAGACATTGCGGAGTTTCCAAACATGATGTTTTACAAGGATGAAAAACTGGAACCCGTACCTTGCCAACATCAGATGGAAACGCAAATACAATATTCGCTTCCCTCTGAAGATGAACTTGACGAAAGGCTGAAAAAGCACAGAATGATTTTCATTCCGTCAAAATCGTGCAAGAACCTGTCTCTTTCTGACAAGGTAAACACGGAAGAAGCGCGAATCGTGGCTGACATCGTGAGGCGAATATATCGTTTCTATGGTGATGCGTTCAACCCCAACAAGACCATCGGCATCATCGTACCTTACAGAAACCAAATTGCCATCATTAGAAAAGAAATCGAGCAATGGCAAATACCTGTTCTCAACCACATTTCCATTGATACGGTGGAACGCTACCAAGGTAGTCAGCGAGACGTTATCGTATATTCATTTACCGTGCAATATCGTTACCAACTGGCTTTCTTGACCACCAACAGTCTTACGGAAGACAACGGACAGGTGATAGACAGAAAACTGAACGTGGCAATCACACGGGCAAGAAAGCAAATGATCATTACAGGTAACGAAGAAACCCTTTCATACAACGAAACATTTCGCAAATTGATTGAATTTATGAAGGAAAAAGAAAAAAAATGCAAAAATTGAATCGATTTAGAAAAATATTTTCTATCTTTGCAAAGTAAATAAACAAAAAGAGGATATTAAGGATACGGAATTCCGACTACAGGAGGGTTGTCGGAATTCTTTCTTTTGTAATCCATAAAATTAAAAACCAAAAAACACTATATTATGGCTTATATGTCACAAGAAGGCTACGAAAAACTCGTAGCAGATTTAAAACATTTAGAATCCGTTGAACGACCTAAAATCTCGGCGGCAATTGCAGAGGCGCGAGACAAGGGAGACTTGAGCGAAAATTCAGAATACGAAGCAGCCAAGGAAGCCCAGTCGCACCTTGAGTCAAAAATCAATAAGTTGAAAATCACCATTTCTGAGGCAAAAATCGTTGACGTGTCTCGCCTGAGCGGTGATGTAGTACAAATTCTCTCTAAAGTAGAACTGACAAACATGGCAAACCAATCGAAAATGGTTTATACTATTGTCAGCGAAAGCGAAGCTAACCTGCGCGAGGGGAAGATTTCTATCAAGACTCCTATTGCTCAAGGATTGTTGAATAAGAAAGTGGGAGACATCGTGGAGATTAACATTCCAAGAGGTTCCATCAAACTGCGCATTGACAACATTTCTCTTTCATAACTATTTTTGTCTAACCTAATCAAACAAACACCATGAGTATATTCTCTAAAATCGCAGCTGGCGAAATTCCAAGTTATAAATGTGCGGAAAACGACCAATTCTATGCATTCTTGGATATTAATCCCTTGGTGAAAGGACACACATTGGTGATTCCTCGCCGTGAAATAGACTACATCTTCGATATGGAAGATGATGAAATAGCAGCCTTCCAGGTATTTGCCAAGCAGGTAGCTCTTGCCATCAAAAAGGCTTTCCCATGCAAGAAAGTGGCTGAAGTGGTTCTCGGACTTGAAGTTCCTCATGCCCACATTCACCTCATTCCCATGCAAAACGAAGGTGACGTAGATTTCAGAAGAGAAAAACTGAAACTCTCAGAAGAAGAATTTAAAGAAATAGCAGACAAGATATTCGCTGAATTTAAAAGAGGTTAGCAATCGCTAACCTCTTCTTCTTTCTTGCAAACTGATTAAATAAACTCGGTGCCTTTCTTGATTTGCACCTCATTAATATACTTTCTCACCAATGCCGAGGAATCTTCCTTCTTGCAAATCAATAACACATTGTCGTTTTCAGCCACAATATAGCCATCAAGTCCATTGATTACACCCAGTTTTCCTTTGGGTAGCTTCACGATATTGTTCTTACTGTCATCAATGATCACGTCACTATCTACAACGACATTATCACCCTCCACCTTTTGCATAGCTTCGTAAATACTATGCCAAGCGCCTAAGTCAGCCCAACCAAAGTTGCATTGCTTCACATAAACGTTTTCCAATTTCTCCAAAATACCATAATCCACTGACATGTTGGGATACAAGGGGAAATTCTCTGCCACATATTGCTCTTCCAACTCAATCGTATAGTTGGGATCTGTCATATCCAAGTTACGAAGTACGGCTGGCAACAACTTGACGAAACAATCCAACAGGTGCTTAACATTTGACATAAACAGACCTGTATTCCAATAAAACTCGCCACTTTCCATGAACAGTCGCGCAAACTCACGATCAGGCTTTTCCGTGAACGATTGCACCTTATATATATCTGTCCCCACTTTCTCTCCCAGTTGCACATATCCGTAACCAGGCTCCGGTCTGGTTGGCTTAACGCCCATCGTCAACAAGCCATCATTGGCGGTGACAAACTCCAGTCCATCGAGGATGTTACGCTGAAACATCTCCTCGTTTTGCACGGCATGGTCAGAGGGAACGACAATAAGATTGGCTTCAGGACAAAAGAACTTCGTGCGATGGGCAGCCCAAGCCACACTTGGAGCAGTATTTCTATATATAGGCTCTACCATCAGGTTTCGCTCTGGCAATTCGGGCAATTGCTCTCTTACCAAATCAGCATACGCCACATTCGTATTGACAAGGATGTTTTCTTGAGGTATCATCTTAGCCAATCGGTCAAAGGTTTGCTGCAACTGTGTCCTTCCCACGCCGAAGAAGTCCACAAACTGTTTGGGATGTTCTGCCCTACTGCATGGCCAAAGCCTCCTTCCTTTCCCTCCAGCTAATATTACACAATAATTATTATTTGTCATGGTATCCATCAGATTAATATTTTATTAGGTAGCTATAATAATAACGACAAGACAGCATATTTATTACATTTTAAGTCAATAAAAGGGGAAAGAATTAAGTACTTTGAAACATTTTTGCCAAAAAGTTTGTGCAGTTCAGAAAAAACGTGTATCTTTGCACCGCATTTGAAGCCCAGATGGCGGAATCGGTAGACGCGCTGGTCTCAAACACCAGTGGGGCAACCCGTGCCGGTTCGACCCCGGCTCTGGGTACAAGGCTTAACAGTAAGGCGAGGAAAATTTCCTCGCCTTATTTATTATCCTATAACCTCACCAAAACTATTATAATCGGCCACATCTTCTGCTGCCATCATAGGTTCTTCCTCAGGCATAGGATAACGCCTAACACTATGGTCTTGAAGAAATATCTTATTAAGCGTGAAAACCAAAGACTCAAGAGTTTTTTCTCTATTATTCGGTTTCAGCTCACACTCCCATATAGTAATGGAATGCCAACCCATAGAAGATAGTTCTTGTTGAACTTTGACATCACGTTCCTTATTCCTTGTAACCTTGTTCACCCAAAACTCCGTATTTGTCTTTGGAATCGTATAGTATCGGCATCCTTCATGTCCATGCCAGAAACATCCATTCACAAAGATGCAAGTTCTATACTTACGCATTACGATGTCAGGCTTCCCAGGTAGTCTTGGATGGTTCAGACGATAACGATACCCATGCCTCCACAACCATTTGCGCACCACCATTTCCGGCTTTGTGTCCTTGCCGTGAATGGCAGCCATGTTTATATGACGTTCTATAGGAGATAAGACATCCGCCATCGGAAACAGATTATGGAATTAACTTATCAATTATCGTATCTGTAAATGTTCTCCATATTTCAAGCTTGATAGGCTTATATTCATCAAACAATTGTCCGACAAAATCAATCTCGAAAACGAGTCTAAAATCATTTTTATCTTCATCAGGCTGCCCTTCTTTACGAGTTCCAACGCGAGCAATTTTAATAAAATACAGGTCGCGAATTCCCTTTCGCTTTACATATGGCATAAAATAATACAACTTATTTAGAGCCACTGTTGACGGGAATCTTTTACCAGTATAATACACTTTTGCAGACCTATCTAGATATTGGTCTATATTATCAGCTTTTACCAGGCTGATGAGAACGTTCTTGGTCCTATCAATATCCATACTTGTTTCATTAACGTTTTCAACAATACTCGTAGGATATTGTTCTCTTATCTCTGTGAAATCTACTTGAGTTATTTTCAAAGTTTTTTGTAAGGAATGTATGACATGCCACATCATAACAGGTGGTACCGCATTGCCAATAGCCTTATATTGACGTATTTGTGATACCGAATCAAAACGAAACGAGTCCGGAAAAGATTGTATACGAGCGGCTTCCCTCGAAGAAAAACATCTGTATTTATCTCCAACTATGTATACAGGATCTGTGCTATTTAAACTTACTTTCGCTAAATGCGCACTAATAGTATTACAAGGCACAGATAAAGACATTGCACGTCCCTTGTTCATTTTGTCAAGGACAGCCATCATACCTGCAACTGCCTTATCACTAAAAAATAGCGTTTGGTCCAAATCATTGGCCTTAATAATTACATCTCCAAGGACTTTTCTATCTGCAAGTCGAACTTTCATTGGGTAATGGAATTTCTGGAAATCTTCTAAATCGCGAAATCCCATAATGATTACACGCACTCTTTTCTGCGGCACACCATATTCTGACGCATTTAAAAGCTTATGAGTAACAGTATAACCAGCATCTCGAAATTCTTTCATTATCATTGGGAAAGCCTTTCCTTTAATTGCATAAAGAATACCCTTTACATTTTCTGCAATAAGGAAACGTGGCAAGCAATCGGTAGAAAATTTGTTTTCAATTTCCATCTGTTCCGCTTTTATGAGTTTATTATAAGAGTTGATAATAGATAATTAATACTTTGAAAATCTATACAATCCATAGACACTTCATCAAATCTCGAATTTGCAACGAATAGTATCTCATTTTTGATGTACAGGTATTGTACTTCTATTGTGCCTAAGATGCCCCCAAATTCGGCTTGATTCAACCTATAACTAAGAACAATGCCTTGTTCCACATTTAATGGTGCATATTCTGTATGGTCATTATTAATAAGAAGCTTCTTCAAATCCTCAATACAACTCAGTTTCATAGTTAACATTATCGTTTGTTGAATATTACATCACGATGCCATTCTAAAAATTGTGGATTGGGTCTGTACTTATTTGGTTCTGATAATTGTATAGATTTAATGGGAAGAAAGTATCTTGTGTAGTATTCCTTTCCAACGTTTGATTCTAATGAATTTGAAAACAAAACAACCCCTTCGTTATCGAATGCAATAAGTCCTTTATCGAAAGCTTTATCGTATAAGGCAGACAGGCATATACCATTTTCTGGATTTAATCTTTCAACCTTGTTTTCCGACCATGGTATTATGTGGCTCGCAATTAACAATTTTCCAATATCAATTCCCGTCAACGCACATTTCCCATTGTAATTTGCCAAAACCATTTCTCTAAAAAAATGCTGATTAACACGAGTTTTAACCTCTCTAACACGTTCTTGACCTTTAAGATTTCGAGGAATATCAATCAACTCGTCTTTGTACTTTGTTTCTATTGTAGTATTCTGATATTCCGCCAATATTCTTTCGCTCTCAAATATTAGTTTTTCCTGATTCTCATAAAATTCATCCCAATATGGTTGACAACGTTTTTTTTGATCTCCAAGAGCCTTAATGCCTCTCGCGATAAGTTTGGGATCACAAGATGCAAAGTTGTTCAATCTCATAGCAACAGAATTATCCGTCCTTCCCATAATTGAGGCAAGATTCTTTACTTCTGGAGTCCTATGGTCTAACTTACCATAGGGAAGTTTGAAATACAAGTTGAAAACGAGAACCATTTCTTCCCTTGTCCATCTATCTCCTTTTTGGGGCTTTATTCTTTCCATATTATGATACTTGTTTGTATTGACTTGTTTTACTACACGTAAAAATGAAATCATCTGGGAATGATTGTAATCGTGCACTTTCTCTAACAGTTGGAATACGATTCCATTTATAGTGAAAGTGATGTCGATGCCCCGTGTCAATAGTAGTACTGGGTTTTGTACTGCGCAGACGTGTCCATGCTATATGTACTTTTCTTGTCTGTTGTAATTCAACAGGAAGGTCTTTGTAGTTCCCTCCATCTGGCACCATTGCAATAATTTCCTTGGTTTTCTCATTATGTATGGTGATATCGTGGTTGTAAAGTCCAGTACTTTCCATACAAGCATAACGTTGGAAATTACATATCGGCTCTGATGAATATGGTGAACCGTCTGCAATTGAATCTTCTGTCAAGTCACTAAGCGCCTCATAGGATGTAACTTTTTCTGTCTTAAACGGCTCAGGAAAGGTAAAAACTCGTCCATCTGCCAACCCAACGAAAACAGCTCTCTTTCTGTTTTGTGGCACACCATAGTCGGATGCTGTAAGAACTTGTACACTTACTTTGTATCCTAGTTTTTCAAAATCTTCTACGATAGAATCTTTTACTATACCATTGCCAATGCTGAGAATATTCGGAACGTTTTCCATAACGAAAGCATTGGGACGGAAGCAGTCAACAAATCCCACAAAAGCCTTGTAGAGTTTGTTACGCTCATCCTCTATAATTCGTTTACCTGCCACCGAGAAACCCTGACAAGGAGGTCCTCCTATTATTACATCAACATTAGGAATGCTGTATTCCTGCATAACTTTATAGGGATCAAGAGTCGCCAAATCTTCACACAGAGTCCTAGCCCCTTTTCTGTTAAAAGCATATGTGGTCAAAGCATCCTTCCAATTGTCAATTGCAAGTAGGCTTATGAATCCAGCCATTTCAAAGCCTAGTGATAGCCCCCCACACCCGGCAAATAAATCTATGAATGTATATTTCTTTTTTGCCATAAATTATTTGTGAATCGTTTCTTGCGACAAAAGGTATTGCTTATATTCTCTAATGAACAGTTCTTTTATATCAACTTCCAACAGGTCGGCAATTCTTAATAGATTGCCAAGGTCGGGTTGAGAGGAGTTGGTACACCACTTCGATACGGTGGTTGGATTGACACCCATCTGTTCTGCAAGCCACTTGTTAGTGCGTTTCTTCTCTGCAAGTACTACTTTTATTCGATTGATATCTTCCATCTTTGTGTATTTAATGTTGCAAAGATAATGAAAATTTTTCATTTATTCTGCATTACATTGAAGAATCTTACAATTCTTCATTCTTTTATACTTTTTAATGATTCCAGCATTTTTTAGCTTACCCATGTTATATATACGCAATATGGACTATATTTATCTTTCTTTCGCAAATAAATGGATCATCGCTGTAGGTTAATTGTTGGTAAGCTGATAATTGCATCCTCTATAAATTTGTTAACTTCATGGATGTATTTCTCGGTGTGCTTCAAATAGCTACGGTCAAAAGGCTGGCAACGGTTTTGATTTTGACCCAGTTATTGAGGACATTCTCCATGTTGATTATTATCTCTCTTTTTGGATTTTATTTCTTTTTATGATACATAAAAAAGTGGGAGGAAGCATTCAACAAAACGATAGAAACATGAATAAAAAGTTTAATCTGTGACTTGGTTTTATAAAACTACGTCACAGATTAATAAAACTACGTCGCAGTTTTATTAATCTGCGACGTAGATTTAAGAATTTGATTGATTATATTACAAAAATCTCATGACTTGAAAAAGTATATCTTACCGATTGTCATCATTATAAACAAAAGCGGTTTTATTATAAGTAAAGGCAACCATTACAATCCCGCATCTATCAATGAACGGAACTGCTGAATACCTTGGTGGTTGTTGTCCAGCATTTCCACCTCTGCAAGGTATTTCAGGGCATGAGTCATATCACCCATTCCATAATAGCCCAATGCAAGCATATACTTGCAATGTATCAAGTTCTTTGTATCAAGGGAATCTTCCCAAATAAGCAAGTCTGGCAGGGATACGGCAAAGTAGTCCATTACCTGTTTCTCAAAAATATGCTGCTTGCCATAATTGATAAGGCGATAGAATCGTCCATGCGACTCATCCTCACGCCCCAACTTGCGGAGAGCAAGACCCTGGTAGAATATCTTATCGGGCTTAGCATCATTATAATACATGGCAGCCGCAGGTTCCTGCGGTCCCTTTGTGGCTTTCTCCCAACAATCTCTGGCTTTCTCTTGATACGAATGATTGTTGTTGACCGAAGCCAACTTCTCGTAAGCTACGCCTAATAAGTAATAAAAGTCATTCTCCTGAGCTCCATAGAGTTTGCCCTCGCCAAGATGATGAGGATAGTCAAGACACTCGTTGAGGAGAGCTATTGCTTTCTCAATATCCCCTACCCCTTTTTGGTGCTGGAGGTAATTCTTCGCAAGTTCTACACGACAGATTTGATATTGTGCCGACACCTTGCCTTCGCCTCCTTCCCAGGGATGAAACTGATGAGCATCCAATTTTCTCATAGCCTCTTCATAACGTCCCACTTGGTTGAGCAATGTAATCTCTTCCAGCACAAGGTCGTCACGGCGTTGTATCAGTTGGGGATATTGCTGCAAGAAAGACAAACGTATCTCGTGCGGATGGTGCAACCGTTTATATAATTGGTCTAACTCCATCAGCACGCGTTCATCGTTTTCATCCAACGAGAAGGCACGTTCCATCATTTCAAGCGCCTTTTCCTCCTCACCAAGTTTATTGAAAGTTCCAAGTGCCAAGTTGCGCCACACGGTGGGGAACGTTGGGTCTTTCTCAGCCGATAATTGCCAGTTTTCCAATGCCAAGTCGTACTGACGTGCCGCATAGTAAAGGCAACCTAAATAATAAGGAGCCTTAGCACCGTCGGGATTCATCTCCTTGGCGATGTTAAGCACCACCACATCTTCCAAACGATTAGGGAAACAACAGTCTGGCTTAGTACTCTCTGCCTCCTTAAAGCAAGTGAGCGCACGCCCCTCACTGCCCTCCATCAGGTAAGCCCATCCGAGATAATACATAGTCATCGGTGTAAAGATATACCGAAGAGCCTTATCATCGAAATGATTTCGAGCCATCCACATCACTTCCCTGAAATTGACGGCAAGACCTGCCTGAGCATAATCCAATGCCAGTTCGTGGTAGTTCTCCACGTTATTGTGCATCATTTCCTCCATCGTGTCACGAACAGTCCTATCACCCGTCAGCAGATACTTTTCGTAAAGACAACCGTAATTGAACTGATCATACTTCAGAGATTCCTCAATGAGTTGCAAGGCATCGTTTGTCAATTCCATTTTACGCAAGATGGCAACCTTCAGGGCACGAGCCTTATGATGATGCCAATTGTTATCTATACAGCGGTTGATTTCGTCAAGTGCATCCTCATATCGTCCTTGCGCCACAGAGATTTTGGCAGCCTCAAAATAGCCCGCATCAGTCCACGCCTTATTCCAGGTAGCCTTCCAAAACCTCTCATACGCCTCATCCATCTTCCCTTGGTATTTCAGCGCCAATGCCAGATTGTAGATGGGTTCTCCATCGTAAGGATTGGGATTACGCTTCTGACTCAGTTTCACTGCCTTGCGCAGGTAATTCTCTGCCAAGGCGAAACGTCCCTTGCGAATATACCACAACCCCATAGCGTTCAGACAACGAATGTCATCAGGGTCGCGGCGAAGAGCCTCCTCATAGTAATCAGTGGGCAACCATGTAGCATGGCGGTATTGTTCAAGGTGCAAACCCGTCAAGTATAATTGTTCATTGGTCTTGATTTGATGGGGCAACAACGCAGCCTCAGCACTGTCGGGGATAGGACGAATCTCATCGGCTTCCGCGTGCCATTGTAGTACCGTTCTTTCACCATAGGCAAATGTCTTCTTAATCTCAAATGTCAACTCATCAAACTTAGCTCCTTTCACGTTGACTGTTTCTGTCAGCACCTCTTCGGGAGAAACGGTCAACACCTGATGATAATATACCTCGTCATCGTCATTGCGCAGGATGATATTTACCTCTTGTCGAGAAGTGGCAAACACCTTGAGCAGCACTTCACCATTGCCACAATCCTCCATATTCATGATAAGGTCTTTCGTGGCGTTCTTCACCATACCAATCTCTCGATAAGGCATGAAATACTGTACGAATCTTTTCTCCTCGTAAGGCATCAACCATGAGAAATCAGGTTGGTTTTCGGTATATACACCAGCCATCAGTTCGATATACGGTCCATCATCGTCAGTTAAGTTTCTGTCCCACGCTTGTCCAAAGTCACCGTTACCCCACGTCCATTGTTTCTTTCCAGGTGAGAAATGATGACTGGCAACGTGCAACATTCCAGCCTGTGTGTCGTTCTCGTAGCCACCCTCAAAATCAAACCGTGAGTTTACGCCCATATACGACGTAGGAACTTTGATATTACGATAGTTTGAAATATCCACGCCAGCCGAATAATCCATCTTGTAGTAAGTACCCGTAGCGATGGGGAACGATGAAACGGCTCGTTTTCCATGATCAAAGACCGCATTGATGTCGGGTGGGAAGACGCTTTGATACTGGTCATTGACAGAGACGGCTGGATTAGCCCACCAGAGGAATGTCTGCGGAATGTCTGTACGATTATAGAGCACGCCATTGATTTCCAAGTAAGCACATCCTGGACGTAAGGTAAAGCCCGCCATACCTTTTTGATGGAACATCTTTTCTATCTCGCTCACCCATACCGTCACACTCCCATCACCATTCTCTTCTATACAGGTGTCAACGGGCATAAACGTGGAAGGACGGTGATGTTGTGGCCAATTGAACTCTATGCCGCCCGAAATCCACGGACCTACCAATCCCACCAATGCAGGTTTGATGACATGATTGTAATAGACAAAATGACGCTGCTTAATCTTGTCGTAAGCCATCTGCACACGACCGCCCAATTCTGGCAACACCATCACCTTGATATATTCGTTTTCCAAGAAAACAGCCAAATAGTCCTTGTCTTCTTTCTCATCACTTATCGTTTCGATAACGGGATATGGATATACCACTCCAGAAGAACCTTGATAGACTCTCTTCTCCAAGAACATGGGATTCTTCTCTGGTTTTCCCACCTCATACGTAGGAATCGTTACTTTTTCTCGCCAAGCTTTTACCATCGTTTATTGTGTTTAAATTCATTTATAGTTTCACATTCGCTTAATGTCTTTGTAGTTCAGGAGTTTCAAGGAGTTAAGGAGTAAAGACAATAGTCTTTCTTATTAAGATACCAACTCTTTTTCTAATTGTTCCAAACTCTTTCCCTTGGTCTCTGGAAGACGGCGCATGAAGAACAGAAAACCACAGAGACATACGAGGGAATAAATCCAGAACGTGCCATAGCTACCCAAAGACTTATTCAACATGGGGAACGTATAAGTGAGCGTGGATGACCCTACCCAGAGGCAGAATGTACAAGTGGCAACAGCCACAGCGCGTACACGATTGGGGAAGAGTTCGGAAATCAACACCCACGTACAAGGTCCAAGGGTCATAGCATAACAGGCAATGGCTGCTACTACAAGCACAATCATGAAGAAGCCAGTAATTTGCATGTAGTAACAACAACCCAGTGTGGCGTAAATCAAGCACAGTCCTCCTGCACCAATCAACATCAGCTTGCGTCTTCCCAACTTATCAACGGTATAGATGGCAATCAACGTGAAGAGTACGTTTGCCACACCCGTTATCACGATGTTGAAAAGTACGTCGCCAACACTGTAGCCAGCCGACTGGAATATCTCTTGTGCATAATTGAAGATGACATTGGTGCCACACCATTGTTGGAACACGGCAATCACAATACCCAAAAACAAAACCCGATGGAATGGCTTTGAAAAGAGCGTAGCCAAACCAGCCTGTTTTGCCACATCCGCATGAGTAGCAGCAATCGCTTGCATCTCACGTTCAGCATAAGTCTGACCGCCGATACGTTCCAAGGTATTGACAGCTGCACGGCGGAGAGAGGAAGACAATGCTTCATTGTTTGTCTTCAGTTTTTCACTCTTCAATGCTTGCCAACGAGGACTCTCTGGTATGAAGAAGGCCAACAACAAGAATACGGCTGCGGGGAATGCCGCTGCCCAAAACATCCATCGCCAAGCCATCTGTCCATTCCATGAGGCAGCAATGTCGGCTGGGGTATAGTCAACAGGTATGGGTTCTGCTATTTGCCAATTGACAATTTGCGCAGCCAAGATACCTAACACTATCGTCATTTGGTTGAGGCTTACCAGTTTACCTCGAATCTCAGAAGGCGACACTTCCGCAATATACATCGGGGAAAGGCCAGAGGCAATGCCGATGCCTATACCACCGAAGAAACGAGCAACGAGGAAAGCTCCAAACGTATTGAAAGCACCCGTCATGATGGCAGACACCAGAAAGATAACCGCCGAGACTATCAGAAGCATCTTTCTGCCTATCTTATCGGCGAGCCAACCACAAGTACAAGCGCCTATCATGCAACCAATCAATGCGATGGTCATTGCCAATCCTTGGTCTGACACGGAGTCTGCAATGCCGAAATAGAGTTCATAAAAGGGCTTTGCACCACCAATAACCACCCAGTCGTAACCAAAGAGCAAACCGCCCATAGCTGATACGAGGCAGATGAAATAGATAAATCCTTTGTTAAAACCTTGCATAATTCTATTGCTTTTAGTTATTATCGTTTTTCTGATGCAAAGATACGGCATAATTCATATAAGATAATGGACAAAATCACGTATTATCATGGACTATTTTACTTATTTTGTTGGTCAGGTCAAACTATTTTCTTACTTTTGCGATGAAGAAATGAGATTCATAGAGTTGTTTGATCATCATGGTCAGTAAGAAAGACGGATTCTTGGGAGAGCGTTCAGTTGTATTGCCAACATCCATCGTTGAGATGGAGGAAAACGACCCGTTGGTAAGCAGCCTGTTTATCACTGACATAGGATATTACCCTATGGCAGAGCATCATCATCGCATTCGTACCGAGGGCATCAACCAATACGTACTCATCTACTGTATAGACGGCAATGGTTGGTACTCACTAAGAGGGAAGACTTATCAAGTGGCAAGCAACCAGTATTTCATCTTGCCCGCTGGGATTCCACATGAATATGGGGCTACCGAAGGAGAAAGATGGACCATCTATTGGGTACACTTTCGTGGTGAACATGCCGACATATATGCAGAGGGCGCAGACAAGCCGCAGGACGTAAGGGTGGCATTGAACTCTAACATCAACAACCGCAATAATATTTTTGAGGAAATACTTTCTACGCTCCACGATGGAGAAGGCATTGAAGACTTGCGATATGCGTCCAGCTTGCTGCACTATTACTTGGCTTCACTACGCTATCTGCGCCAATATCGCAACACTGCACGCTACAACACCAATAACAGCAACCTATCGTTCAGCAACAATAAGAACAAGGAGGTGGCAGATGCTGCGATACATTTCATGAAAGAAAACATAGAACGCAGGATAACCCTTCAAGACATCCTCGACTACGTAGGATATTCGTCCACGCACTTCTCTACGCTTTTCAAAAGACAGGTGGGAGACAGTCCGTTGGCTTATTTCAATCGTTTGAAAATAGACCAAGCCTGTCACATGCTGCAAACGACCAACTTACATATCAACCAGATTTGCTATAAGGTGGGGATTGAAGACAGTCTTTATTTCTCCCGATTGTTCTCAAAGATGATGGGGATGTCTCCCAGCGATTATCGGGAGAGATGTGGGAAGAGCACGTGAATTTATATCTGTTTTTACGAGAGTTTTTAACTAATTCCTATTTTTTCCAGTTTATTACGCCATCATTTACGAAAAAAAGCATAACTTTGTCGATTGTTATGAGTACTATTATTTATCCATCACCCATTTTCGGTCCCGTACATAGTAGGAGATTAGGAATTTCATTGGGTATCAACTTGATGCCAGCCGACGGGAAGATTTGCACGTTTGACTGTATCTATTGTGAATGTGGTTTCAACAAAGACTTTCGTCCACATCTGCCCCGCCCTACCCGAGAAGAGGTAGCAAAAGCATTGGAGAAGCAACTCACCTTGATGGTGGAACAAGAGAAATTGCCTGACGTACTGACGTTTGCCGGCAACGGTGAACCTACGGCACATCCCGACTTTGCTGAAATCATCAGCGACACCATTCGTCTGAGAAACCAGTATTGTCCTAACGCCAAGGTGAGCGTGCTGAGCAACGCCACGATGATTCATAAGAAAAAGGTGTTTGATGCATTATTGTTGGTGGACAACAACATCCAAAAACTGGATACCATAGACCCTATATATATAAATAAGGTGGACAGACCTACGTCTGGCAACTATCACGTGGAGGATGTTATTCGTCATCTGAAGGAATTTAACGGTCACGTGATTATCCAGACGATGTTCATGAAAGGGGAAGATGTGGATAACACGGGTGACCAATACGTGCAGCCTTGGTTGGAAACAGTCAAAGACATCAAGCCCCAACAAGTGATGATTTATACCATCGACCGCGAGACACCCGACAGTCATCTACGAAAAGCCACGCATGAAGAGTTGGACAGCATTCGTGACAGAGTATTGGCGTGTGGAATACCTTGTACGGCTTCGTATTAGATTTTAGAGGTGAGAGGTGAGTGGTTCAGGAGTTTCAAGGAGTTAAGAAGTTAAGGAGTTAAGACAATAGTCTTTCTTGTTGAATCAAACAGATAAAATCATTTGTCTGGACTACTGAACTACTTTTTAATCCTGTACTCCTTCTACTTGCGAAATTTGTACTATTAACTTTTACCTAAAAATTAGGAAGGAATCCATATTATATAATGAAAAAATTGTATCTTTGCCATGTAAACGATAAGTAACATGAAAAGGATAGGTTTATTGGCACTTCTCACCCTTGCACTTCAAGGGAAAGGATTGGCTCAAAACGGGTGGAAGCTTATTTGGAGCGACGAGTTTAATGTGGACGGAAGTTATAATTCCGATGTTTGGGAACCAGAACAGGGATTTGCAAGAAATCACGAGGTACAATGGTATCAGGGCGATAATGCCTTTTGCCAAGATGGTTGTTTGGTGATAGAAGCAAGACGCGAGAAGAGAAATAATCCTCTCTACAGGAAAGACGCTTCACAACAAGACTGGCGAAGGAACAGGAAAAACATTGAATATACCTCTGCCTCACTCACTACACGGAAAAGTTTTTCATTTACTTATGGCAGGATGGAGGTGAAAGCCAAGATTCCCACAGCAGGAGGCGCGTGGCCAGCTATATGGCTGTTGGGCAAAGGAATGGAATGGCCTTCATGCGGTGAGATAGACGTGATGGAATATTATCGCATCAATGGTGTTCCACATATCTTGGCAAACGCTTGCTGGGGCAGCGACAAACGCTATCAGGCTATCTGGAACAGCAAACGCATTCCCTTTACTCACTTCACGGATAAGGATAGTCAATGGGCTGACAAATTTCATATTTGGAGAATGGACTGGACACCACGCTCTATCAGTATCTATTTAGATGATGAACTGCTGAACGAGATACCACTAAAGGAAACGGTAAACGGAACGTTGGGCAATCATACAAATCCTTTCCAAAAGCCTCAATACATCTTGCTTAATCTGGCATTGGGCGGTGACAATGGCGGAGAGATTGACAATAAGCAGATGCCCATGCGATACTTGATAGACTATGTGAGGGTGTATCAGAGAGAAGAAAGGACATGGAACAGGATTCGCACCGTGGCTCGCGACTCTATCGTTTTGAGTGACCCTTGCATTTTGGCAGATTCGGCAACGCAGATGTATTACATGACTGGCACAGGCGGTAGGCTCTATACAAGTAAAGACTTGAAAATGTGGACGGGTCCATATAACGTGGTGAAACATGATACTGCCTCGTGGATGGGCAAACGTCCTGCGATTTGGGCTGCTGAACTTCATTCTTACAAAGGCAAGTATTATTATTTTGCCACATTCACCAATGAGAGCATCAAGATTGATACCGTTCGTGGTAACGTGATTCCACGTAGGGCAAGTCATATCCTCGTGAGCGACAAACCCGATGGTCCATACGTTCCGATGGCAGATGCCACTTATCTACCTGCCACGCAACCCACTCTCGATGGTACATTCTGGGTGGATAAGGACGGATTGCCCTATATGGTGTATTGCGGCGAATGGCTACAAAACTGGAACGGAACGATTGAGAAAATACAATTGAAACCCGACCTCAGTGGTTCTATTGGACAAGGAAAGGTATTGTTCAGGGCTTCTGACTCTCCGTGGAGCAGAGAAGTGGAAAACGGTGTGGCAAAACCCAATAAGGTTACTGATGGTCCATACCTTTTCCGCACGGGTACAGGCAGATTAGGCATGATATGGACCAGTTGGGTTGACGATGTATATACGCAAGGTGTGGCATATAGCAAGAGTGGCACGCTCGATGGTCCTTGGGTACAAGAACCTCAGCCCATCACCCCACCCAACTTCGGTCACGGTATGTTGTTCAAGACATTAGATGGCAAATGGATGATGTCGGTGCATAGCCATAAGAGCATCAACGGTCGTTACCATCGTGTTCCCCATCTTTTTGAAGTGGATTTGTCAGGCGACAAATTGGTTGTGGGAAGAATGATTGAAGATTGAAAATTGAAAATTGAAAATTGAAGATAAAAAAGATAGAGGACATCCATTTTCTGACAACGTAGTGCCAAGAAAAGGGAATGTCCTCTATCTTCTTAAATATACTTATAAAACTTATTTCTTACAGCAAGGAGTCCAAGGCTTTAATTGCTGGAAGAAGTCATTGCCCTTATCATCCACGAGGATGAATGCGGGGAAGTCTTCTACCTCAATCTTCCAAATGGCTTCCATACCCAATTCTGGATATTCCACACACTCAATGCTCTTGATACTACTTTGCGAGAGAACGGCAGCTACACCGCCAATCGTACCGAGATAGAATCCGCCATGCTTCTTACAAGCATCGGTAACCACCTGCGAACGATTACCCTTGGCAATCATCACCAATGAAGCACCATGATCTTGGAACTCATCCACGTATGGATCCATACGGTTGGCTGTGGTTGGTCCCATCGAACCACAAGGATAGCCTTCCGGAGTCTTGGCAGGACCAGCATAGAGCACGGGATAATCCTTGAAGTATTGTGGCATTTCCTCACCTGCGTCAAGGCGAGCCTTGAGTTTAGCATGAGCAATGTCGCGAGCCACGATGATGGTTCCACGGAGGCTCACGCGTGTGCTCACGGGATATTTCGTCAATTCCTTACGCACGGCATCAATACCTTGGTTCAAGTCGATTTCTATACCCTTCGCACCTTCTCCTGGCTTACGCAATTCCTCTGGTATCAGTTCGGTAGGATTAGCATCCATCTTCTCCAACCAGATACCGTCACGGTTAATCTTAGCCTTGATGTTACGGTCAGCAGAACAAGACACGCCCATACCAATGGGACAAGAAGCACCATGTCTGGGCAGACGAATGACACGAATGTCGTGAGCCAAGTACTTGCCACCAAACTGTGCACCCAAGCCAATCTTCTGCGCTTCAACGAGCAACTTATTCTCCAAGTCGATGTCACGGAAAGCACGACCCGTCTCATCACCCGTGGTAGGCAGATTATCGTAATACTTGATTGAAGCCAGTTTCACCGTCAGCAAGTTCTTTTCTGCAGACGTTCCACCAATCACGAATGCGATATGATAAGGAGGACAAGCCGCCGTACCAAGGCTCTTCATCTTCTCCACCAAGAATGGCAGCAACGTACCCTCGTTCTGAATGGTAGCCTTTGTCATGGGATAGAAATACGTTTTGTTGGCAGAGCCTCCACCCTTAGCCACCATCACGAAACGATATTCAGCACCTTCTACCGCCTCAATGTCGATTTGTGCAGGCAGATTGCAACGTGTATTCACCTCATCGTACATGTTCAGCGGTGCATTCTGCGAATAGCGCAAGTTGTCCTCAGTAAACGTGTTATATACACCACGTGACAGAGCCTCCTCGTCCTCAAATCCTGTCCATACCTGTTGGCCCTTCTCACCATGAATGATAGCCGTACCCGTATCTTGGCAGAAAGGCAGGATGCCCTTTGCAGCCGTCTCCGCATTGCGCAAGAACTGCAGAGCCACATACTTATCATTCTCAGAAGCCTCTGGGTCGTTCAGGATAGCAGCCACTTGCAGATTGTGCTCACGACGCAACATAAACTCCACGTCATGGAAAGCCTGTTGAGCCAAAAGCGTAAGAGCCTCTGGTGAAACCTTAACGATCTCGTGTCCTTCAAATTCACTAATTGTCACTCCCTCCTTGGTGAGAAGTCGATACTCGGTATCATCCTTCCCTACTTGAAACATGGGAGCATACTTAAAGTCAGGTTTGTTAGCCATAATGTTTTTATATTTATATCAATATCCAAAAATATCTTCCGTTGACAGCCTCTTAATAGGAGCTATTTGTTCAAGACTCTTGATGTCGAGTTCTTTCTCATCGCCCAATATCACATAACGATAAGGCTTGTGAGCCATGTTCTGCTGCTCGAAGCGAACAATGTCGCTCAAATGCAAGTTTGGCAACTGCTCATAGATACGGCGATTGACATCATAGTCTATGCCCATCCATTTAGCCGAAATCCATGCGTTAATCAGTCCAAACTTCGTAGTACGCTGACTTTGCAAACGCTTGGTCAGTGCATCCTTCGCAATATGGAAAGCCGTCTCGCTCTGTGGGATGGTATCTAAGATTTGATGGAACTGACGCACGCAATCCATCATCTTATCGTTTTGCGTGATGATATGCGTAAAGAAATACTCAGGATTATCCTGATAGGTTGGCTCCATGTATGCAGCATAGGCATTGTAAGCCAATCCACGTGCTTCACGCAACTCCTGGAAGACAATTGTATTCATGCCACCACCATAGTACTCGTTGAAGAGAGCCTTCACGGCAGCCTCGTCAGGATTCCAGGTACGTTGTTCGTTATGAATCATGCGCATATAGATATTCTTGGCATCGTATGGCGCAATCACTATCTCATTCACGGGTGTAGATTGCATGGCATAATGCTTTCCTTCAGGAACAGGCTTCATCACCTTCTTGGTCTTGTGGAGACGGGCAATCGTAGCAGAGAGAGATTCCTCCGTATCTGGACCATAATATAATAAGGTATGGTCATATTGTGCAAGATTCTTGAGCAAGTTGAGCAATTCTTGTGGATTTTGCTGACGAAGTTGACTAATGCTCAAATCATGTCGTAAAGGATTATACTCGCCATAAATGCCATAATTCACCAAGCGAGAGAAGTTGCTCGACTGATTGTGCTTTGCATCCGCACGTGATTTCTCTACCAAGGCAACAAGTTGGTCCCATGCGTCTTGGTCAACCTTAGCATTCATGAGCAGGTCATTGAGCTGGGCAAGAGCCTGTGGCATATTTTCTGCCAAGCCTCTCAGACTCACCATGATATTGCGGGCATTCACGGAAATGTTATAGTTGCAAGCCAACTTATAAAAATTCTGCTTAATTTGCTCATTGGTCAACTTCTTTGTACCCAAGTAATCAAGGTAATTAGCCGCATACTGATAACGAAGGTCAGCCTCATTGCCAAACTCATACATGAACGAAAGCATGAAACGACCATTCTCCGTATTTTGCACGTAGATATAAGGCAATCCTCGTTTGTTCTTTCCAAAGGTAAGATCTTTCTTGAAATCTACGAATCGAGGTTGGATAGGTTGTACCTTGCTATTCTGTACATCCTTGACAAACTGACTGATCAAGTCTCTATTGGTAGGAATAGGAGTTATCTGCGGTTTGTCTATCTTCTTCAGGGTAGTATCCTCTCCCTGTCTCTTAAACACGGAAACATAGTTGTTGTTGAAATGGCGACGGGCGAAGTCAACTATCTGTTGCTTGGTCATTCCAGAGATACGGTCAAGGTATCCCACCTGTTGCGACCAAGGAATCTCATTGATATACGTATCCACGAAGAGGTTGGCTCGCGCCTGGTTACTCTCCAATCGGGTGAAGTAATTCAACTTGGCATTATTGATAATACTGGGCAACAAGTCGTCGGAGAAGTTGCCACTCTTCAGCTTCTCTATCTCAGCCAACAGCAACGAACGCACTTCCTCAAGGCTCTGTCCCTCCTTTGGTGTACCACCCAAGATAATACAAGAATAGTCACGGAGTTTCTCACTGCCACCGAAAGCCCCCAACATCTTCATTTGTTGGTTGATGTCAAGGTCGATGAGTCCTGCCGTTCCATTAGAGAGCATATCCCCTATCACGTCAAGCGTATCGCATTGCAATGAATTGCCACGGTCAAAACGCCATCCCATCCAAAGCGTCTCAGCCTCCAGTCCCATGACGGTAGTATCGCGCGGTTGTGTGATAGGAGTCAACGCAGGAAACACGGGTTGTCTCACGTCATCCCCAGGTTGCCATTGTCCGAAATACTTGTCGATGATGGCAACCGTCTCGTCAGGATTCAAATCGCCAGCCATACATATTGCCACATTATTGGGACGATACCATTTGTTGAAGTACCGTTTAATGTTGACAATGCTGGGATTCTTCAAGTGTTCCTGCGTACCGATGGTAGTCTGCGTGCCATACGGGTGAGTGGGAAAAAGCATCTTACTCATTGCCTCCCACAGTTTCCTGTTGTCTTGGGCAATACCAATGTTGTATTCCTCATACACAGCTTCCAACTCCGTATGGAAGCCACGAATCACCATGTTTTGGAAACGATCACCTTGTATCTTTGCCCAGTTTTCCACCTCGTTTGAAGGGATATCCTCCGTGTAACACGTCACGTCATTGCTTGTATAAGCATTGGTTCCCTCAGCACCGATGGCAGCCATGAGCTTGTCGTATTCGTTAGGAATGAAGTAACGGGCAGCCAACTGCGACACGCTATCTATCTCATGATATTTTTGTCGGCGCAATTCAGCATCGGTAATCTGTCGATATTCCTCATATCGAGCCATTATATCATCCAACAAAGGAGCCTCAGCCTCGGGATTGTTGGTACCAAACAGCTTGGTACCCTTAAACATCAAGTGTTCCAGGTAGTGTGCCAAGCCCGTTGTTTCCGCAGGATCGTTCTTACTACCCGTGCGAACAGCAATGTACGTTTGAATGCGTGGTTTTTCCTTGTTGACAGACAAGTACACCTTCAAGCCATTCGCCAAGGTGTAAATGCGAGTCTTCATAGGGTCGTTTTCTACCGTCTGATAATCATATTTCTGTGCGACGGCATGAAAAGCGGTAGCCACCAAGCAAGCTACTACGATCAATCGTTTCATCAACATCATTACATATATAATTTTTGGTTCTCAAAGTCCACTTCCCTGTCGAGCTGACCGATGAAGTTTTCAAGCACTTCCTCTTCCACGTCTCCCAAGGCAAATTCCTTTTCAGCATCCTTACGGATTTCGGTAATCCATGCACGACGGGCAGTGATATAATCCTCACGAACCCTCTCCGCATCTTTTTCGGTAATGGTTTCTAATCCGTAATAATCGCAAATCAATCTATAAGTCCATGCCCAGCGATACTCAGAATAATTGCGATTGATTTCATCAAACCGCTCAAGAACCTCCTCGATGGTCTCGATATTTCCCGTCTCCAGATCTTTGATCAATCGCTGTTCTTCTGACTCAGGCAACAACAAACCAGAGAGGTCTATCCAATCTCCTGTACCAACCTCGGTAGTTGGCTCCTCTAAAGCATGTCTTTTCAGTACCGCTCCCATATATATACGCAGGGCAATATCATAATATTTGATACCCTTTTTCAAGGAACTGGCATTGATCACATATTCATGGTAGTTATATGACGATACATTATCGCCCGAAGCAGCACGCAGTTTTTCCAGTATCTTTTTTCCCTTCACGATTTCACCCACAGAATACGGGCTCAACCAGTCGAAGTTGACAATACTCTTACGTCCCTCGCGTGGTCTCATGTCACGTTTCGGCCATTTACGAATGTCACGATAGAGTCCTACCGTCGTCAGGTTACGTCCTGGCGAGAGGTACATGGTATCTCCGTAAGCAATGAGATAAGAGAATGGCAAGTCGCGTGTGTCGGGGTGATACATCAGTTTGCCGAAACAAACAGAGAACGTACCGATAGTAGCGGGCATCAACAGGTAAGCACCGCTTGCCGTTTTCGTACCACGCTCCAATACTCCATAGTGCATGGGACCCATCTTGTAGGCATGGTTAGAGAAGTTGGTGGCACTACCAGCGTTATAGAACGAGAACATACCGCCAATCAACAATGAACTCTTATGGTGACTTGCTGAGAATGGTCCACAGAATGCAGCACAAGCCTCGCCATTAGACATATAAGAGTTGGCAAAGAACACACTCGCTTCTGCAGTAAAGCCATTGCTGATTTTGCAAGCCTCACCCACAAAGCAGTTTTGCATCTTCACGCTATTGATGATAGAACAACCATCTGAGATAATGGAATTTTCGCAAATCACACCTGTGCCGATGTAAACGCTATTGTTGGTACTACTCATGATGGAGCAATCACTCAGGCGAGCTGCACCATTGATTTCACAACCCTCGCAAATCACGGTGTTGGTGATTTCCTTGGTGTTTACAATCTTCACGTTATTGTAGATAGTTCCCCTATCGGGAAGAGTACGCTGAATCTTCTCATGAATAAGACGACGGATGGCATCCTTCAAAGGTTTGTTGCCGAAATGGTTCACCATAAAGGCAGCAAACTGACTGTTCAGGTCATTGAACAAAATCAAGTTTCCATCACCCACCTCATTGAGCACTGAGATAAGGTTTCCCTGACCGTAGGTAGCACCTTCCGTCGTTTCGAGTGTACAAACATTGGATATGTAGCAATCGCTGCCAATGGTATAGTTATTGATGTAATTTCCGATGTTTTCTATCAAGCAGTTGTCGCCTACGATTACGTTTCTCAGCGTGGCATTGTTAATACCAGAGTGCTTCACAAATCCCTTGCTTACCTCTACACTCTTCTCGAAATTACCCAAGCAGATGTCGCCATAGAACAACACCCTGTGGAAGAAGTTTGGTTTGAAGTGTTCTGCCACTTTCACATGTGTCCAGTCTTCAGACCAACAACTGTTGTTTTCCAATACGATAATCTCTTCTTCTGTTAATTGTCTGTAATCCATAATTTAAAAAAATTTTTTATGTTTGTGAATGTTTATTCTGTCGGATATAAAAAATCATTATAAGGATATTTTTGTACGTGAAGCTCACGCACCTTTTTGTATAACACATCCCTGAACTCGTCCACATTCTGTTTCTCCTTGGCAGAGATAAACAGGCAGTTGTCATTCAGGCGAGCCATCCATGTCTTTTTCAAGTCGTCAAGCGATACGTTTTCCTTGGTAGGAGGAGTCAAGTCATCAGCCTCTTTCTCTATCCAAGAGTAATTATCTATCTTGTTGAAGATAATCATGGAAGGTTTGTCAGAACATCCCAAGTCTTTGAGAGTCTGTTCCACCACATTGATTTGTTCCTCAAAGTCGGGATGAGAAATATCCACCACATGCAAGAGTAAGTCGGCTTCCCTAACCTCATCCAACGTAGATTTAAAGGAATCCACCAAGTCGGTAGGCAACTTACGAATGAAGCCAACCGTATCAGCCAGCAAAAAAGGAAGGTTTTCGATAACCACCTTTCGCACAGTGGTGTCCAAGGTGGCAAAGAGTTTGTTTTCAGCAAACACTTCGCTTTTAGCCAACATATTCATGATGGTAGATTTTCCCACGTTGGTATAACCTACGAGAGCCACGCGAATAAGTCGTCCCCTGTTTTTTCGTTGGGTAACCTTTTGTTTGTCAATCTCCACCAATCTCTGTTTCAGCAAAGTGATGCGTTGCAAGATTATACGACGGTCCATTTCCAACTGAGTCTCACCAGGTCCGCGCAATCCCACGCTTCCCTTTCCGCCACCAGAACCAGAGCCACCACCTTGTCGTTCCAAGTGCGTCCATAGTCGTTGCAATCGTGGCAGCATATATCTATATTGTGCCAACTCCACTTGAGTCTTGGCGTTGGCAGTTTGGGCTCTCATGGCAAAAATGTCGAGGATAAGCGATGTTCTATCCAATATCTTCACTTTCAAAGCAGCCTCGATGTTGCGGATCTGCTTGGCAGACAACTCATCGTCGAAGATGACCATTCCTATTTCCCTTTCGGCATCTTCCTCCGATTGGATAAAGCTACGAATTTCGTCCAACTTACCTTTTCCCACGTAAGTAACACTACTGGGACCATTTACTTTTTGCGTAAAACGCTTGACAGTGATGGCTCCAGCCGTATCCGCAAGAAATTCCAATTCGTCGAGATATTCCTTTGTCTTTGCCTCATCCTGCGTTTGAGTGACCAATCCAACCAAGACTGCGGTTTCGGCTTTTGCCTCAGAGATAACAAATTCTTTCATTCAATTATAAATAATGTTGCAAACTTACATAAAAAAAATGAAAATATACGCTATCTACCTAAAAAAGTTTATCAATCAGTCTGTTATTGCCCACTTAAAGCCCTAAGCAAGATGAGTTACTATATAAGAAACCATTGGTTTCTTGCATAGTGACCAACGGTTTCTTATATGGTGACCAACGGTTTCCTGCAATGTGAACGAATGGGAATCAATAGACGGGGATTCCATTTCACAAATACCACATAAAAGACAACAATTATTGATATTTCGTCTGGCAAATTGATATTTTTTTGCAATATAATTGCCCAAATGAAATAATCTTTCTATTTTTGCATCGTCAATAAATAATAACTCACATCATGATGCGGATTTTGAACAAGATTCTCATAGCTTTTGCATTCTGTATTGCCGTCGCATGCTGCTCGACGACAAAAATGACGCGTGAAGAAAAACGTGCCTTGCAGATAAGAACCGCGCAAATGGTAGAAGACTCATTGGCAAACGGGACGTTCAGAATTGACGTCAACTATATGATTCCCAATCGGATGAAAGCACGCAACTTAGAATACGGTTACTATATTCGTGTGTATGGGGACTCTATCGATGCTTATATTCCATTCTTTGGCGAGGCTTATCGTGTGGAATACGGAAACGATGAAGGATTGAAATACAAAGGAGCCTTGGCAGGATATGATGTCAAACGCATCAAGAAAGACTTGATTCAAGTAAAAGCCTTGGTGAAAAGGCCATTTGACGAGATTTTGTACCAATTTGACATTTTCGAGAATGGCAGAGCATCTATCTTTGTGAGAAGCTTAAATAGAGAGGGAATCAACTATAACGGAGAAATGACATTAAACTATTAATAATAATCATTATGAGTGAAAACATCAATTCAAATAGCAACCATCAACATCATCATCACCACCATCATCATCGGTCAAAGCACAGATTGAGCAGGAACAAGAAACTATTGAAAAAAATCATTTGGCCCATTGCCATTATTTTCTTCCTGTTCATCATCTTCATCACTTTCTTCCCAGACCTTGTAAACCAAGTGTTCCATAGAGAAAACGTTGAGGACGGAATCACTGTGCCCAAAACCGACAAATTCGGAGATGAACCTCTCACAAAATACAACCAACAAAAAACCATTCATTGGAATGAATGGTCTATGATGGCTTAACGAATATATCTAACGATAATCCCGTGGAATTGAGGATTTGACTAAATGGACAAATCCAATTCCACGGGGCAATGGTCACTGCCAAGAATCTCTGTATGAATCTTGGCATCTTTTATGTCTTGAAACAATCGATTTGACACGATGAAGTAATCGATGCGCCATCCTGCATTCTTCTCACGGGCACGAAAACGGTAAGACCACCATGAATAAGTGACTTGCTCGGGATAGAGTTGACGGAAGGTATCTATGAAACCATTTGACAACAAACGTGTCATCTTTTCACGTTCCTCATCCGTGAACCCTGCATTTTTACGATTGGTCTTTGGATTTTTCAAGTCTATTTCCTCATGCGCAACATTCAAGTCTCCACAAAGAATGATTGGCTTGACAGCATCCAAGCGTTTGAGGTAATCCAAGAAGTCATCTTCCCACTTCATACGATAATCCAATCGTTTCAGTCCGTCCTGGGAATTAGGCGTATAACACGTAATAAGGAAGAATTTTTCCATTTCCAAGGTAATAATCCTACCTTCATGGTCGTGTTCCTCTACACCCATGCCGTATGTAACGTTTAAAGGTTTTTGGCGCGCATAGATAGCCGTGCCGGAATAGCCTTTCTTTTCCGCATAGTTCCAATAAGACTCATAACCAGGGAATTGCAAGTCGAGTTGGTCTGCCTGCATTTTTGTCTCCTGCAAGCAGAAGAAATCGGCATCTAAATGAGCAAAAGACTCCTCGAATCCTTTACCCACACAAGCCCGAAGACCATTGACGTTCCAAGAAACAAACTTCATATCCATATTGAGTTAAGATTTCTTTCCATAAAAGACAACCAACGTGTTTGCATCGTATGTCCTTCCACCATCCACTTTCAACTGGTTGAGAATCATGTTAAACATCATCTCATTGTTGCTGAATCCACCGATGGAATAAACAGAGTTCATGTTGCTTGAAGAAAAGATGAACGACACTTTCTTTTCCACCTTGTTGATCTGAATGGGAATATCAACCTTAAAGTCTTCAGAACTTTTAGGAATGAAATTATAATAAGCACTTTGAAGTGTGCCTGTTGTTCCCCACGGACGATAAAGCACAATCCTTGACGTAATCGAATGCAAGCTGTCGTTTATCAAGGCATCCTTCATGTCGGTATCCATCTGACTTTTCGCAAACACCTTCATGGGGAAATTGCTGATGGTCAACGTGGAATCGTTGGCACGAACACTCCAATTCACTTTCAAGGAATCTGCATACCTATAATAAACATAGTTATAATTATAGTACAGATACCCACTATACTCGCCTTGCATTTGATTGATTTGCAAAGTCTTCTCCGCTTGTGTGAGCGGAACAAAAACGTATGTGTCTTTGTCATCTTTGTTGCAAGACACCAATGAAACCATTGCGCACACGAGCAATGTCGTCAATAACGTCCTAACACCAAACACTGTCTTCATATTATCAACATTTAAATTCTTTTCGATTCACCACGCAACAAGTTCATAAATTCCTCGCGCGTCTTAGCCTGATTGAAAGCGCCACTAAAGTCACTCGTCGTGGTTATGGCATTTTGCTTTTCCACGCCACGCATCTGCATACACATGTGCTTAGCCTCTATGATTACCATTACGCCAAGTGGTTTCAAGGTTTGCTGTATGCAATCCTTAATCTGTTGGGTAAGCCGTTCTTGCACTTGCAGACGATGACTATAAATGTCAACCACACGAGCAATCTTCGACAAACCAGTAATATAGCCATTGGGAATATAAGCCACGTGAGCCTTGCCGTAGAACGGAAGCATGTGGTGTTCGCAAAGAGAAAAAACGTCGATGTCCTTTACGATAACCATCTGGTTGTACTTCTCGGCAAAGAGAGCATCCGTAAGCACCTTATGCGGGTCTTGCGAATAGCCACGGGTGAGCACTTGCATCGCCTTTGCCACCCGCATGGGAGTTTTCTGCAATCCCTCACGATCTGGGTCTTCTCCCAACAACTTCAACACCTCTAAATAATGAGAGGCAAGTTCGTCTAATCCTTCTCTAAATTCTATCTCTGGATTCATTATCAAATATTAATATTGCACCGTTATTTTTCCTTTGAGGATGGTAGCTTGCTTATACCCCATCTTCTTGACATTGTCAAGCATCTTCTTCGCATCGTCGTATGTTCTGTAGTTGCCTACCCTACATGTCCAACGTGGAGAATAGAAATGAACGTAAATAGGTTCAAGAGGATATTTCTTCTTGATGGAATTACCCACCTGTTGCGCTTTCAAGCGGTCTTCACGAGAGTTTCCGCCAAGAAAAGCCTGTACGCGGTAGCCATTGATTTTGTAGCTCTGTCGCATCACCTTCTTACTGGTGTCAATGACAGTGCCTTCACCGTTTTCCTCTGCCTCCTGCAATCTTTGTTCAGCTATCTTTCGGGCAAGTTCTTCCTTTTCTCTGCTGAGTTGTACTTCCCTCTCCTTCTGAGCCAACTCCTCTCTTCTCTCCTCTTCAGTCTTTTCGTCATTATCCTCGTTGGTCAGGTTTTGGGAGTTGTCCGTTGCAGTTGTTTTCTTTGTATCGGTATTATCCGTTTTTTGTTTAGTATTATTAGTATTTGCATTAGTCTTAGGAGTGTTTTGTTTTTGCGGTACTACCTGAACCTTCCCATTTACCAAGTCGTCTATACTTTTGCTTTGGTTAATGGTAACAGTTCCATGCCCTTGCACTTTCTTTTGCAAGTGGTCTGTATAACTCTGCGCCATGACCGTGGTTTGAAAACATAACGCCAACAAAAATAGTACAAAGTGTTTCATTTTCTTATGACTTTTGTAATTCGTTCATGTTGATTGTACCATCATCTGAGATGAAAGGGAACCTATCGACGGAACCCGCCGACAGGTTTCCTTTTATATAAATAAGGTATAGATACCTACTTATTATTTCCAAGCATCAATGATTCCCTTGAAATCAGCTGCCTTCAAAGAAGCACCACCAATCAAGCCACCATCAATGTCTGGTTTAGCAAAGAGCTCGGGAGCATTGCTTGCCTTGCAGCTACCGCCATAGAGGATGGTAGTATCTTCAGCAACTTCCTTACCATATTTCTCAGCGATGATACTACGGATGTAAGCATGAATTTCTTCTGCCTGGTCAGACGTAGCTGTCTTTCCCGTTCCGATAGCCCAGATTGGCTCGTAAGCAATCACAATCTTACGGAAGTCTTCCTCTGACAGATTGAATACACTACCCTCAAGTTCTGCCTTAACCACTTCGTTTTGCGTTCCAGCTTCACGCTCTGCCAAAGTCTCGCCAATGCAGAAGATTACCTTCAAACCGTTCTTCAATGCCAGCAACACCTTTTCCTTCAAGATTTCTGGTGTCTCATGATAATACTCACGACGCTCAGAGTGACCAAGAATCACATACTGCGCACCCGTGCTCTTAACCATTTCGGCAGACACCTCACCAGTGAAGGCACCTTTCTCCTTGTCTGCGCAATTCTCTGCACCAAGACCAATCACTTCTTGGTTAAGGAACTGAGCGATAGAAGCCAAGTGAATGAATGGAGTGCATATCACAACGCCACAATTTGGTTTTTCTGCTGTTAATGTCTCATTGAGTTCTTTTGCCAAAGCAATACCATCTTGCAGGTTCATGTTCATCTTCCAGTTACCTGCTACAATTTTCTTTCTCATCTTTATTTTCTTTTAAACGTTTAAAAAATTTATGATAACTCTTTTTTCTTCTTAACCATTTTGTCCAAGCCCATGTGCGGTCTGCCAACGTCAGCAACGCCAACGGCAAGATAAACCACAGGAGAATGAAGATAATCTTCTCGGGTGTGCTGTCTTGGGGTAATTGTCCCTTGTTGATGTCGGCTATCATCTGATGCAGTTCTTCCACATCGGGCAAATTGTTGTGGCTCCACTTCCACATCACCACTCCCTTTTTCAAGAGCATCAACCCGGGATTACTGCGAATCATCGTTTTCAGCGTAATCTCATCCGTCAGGCAGAATGGATACTCTGCCCCCGTCAGGTCTTGCCATCTTTTTTGAGCCTTCTCCGTACTTGCCGTCAGACAATAAAACGGAATACTCTCTTCCTGGGCGTATTCGTATAATTGGTCTATGACTCCGAAATTACTGTCATCAGCATCTTCCAAGTGTGGAGACACCAACAACAAGGTATAATTGGGATCGTTCAGTACCTGCTCGGTAATGTCTTCCTCCCCATTCAACTCAATCACGAAGTCATGAATCGGTGGTACATAGCCCTCTTTAGTCTGTACGGTCTTGCTATCAATGAACGTCCATGTAGAATCGGGATAGTTCTCCAACGTAAATTCCCTTTGTTCGCCTTCCTTTTCCATGATAAACGTCGTTTCAAATTGTGGTTGAGGGGCATCGGCGGGAATCTCCATACCTTTCTTAATGTCTGCTCCTATGTGATAAGGACGGAAATCAAACACGGGCAATACATAAAGACTATAGACACTACAAGCAAGGATAAACAAGATTGAGTAATTGGTTACAATCCATTGGTTGGTACGTGAGATGAGCCTTTTCATCCTCAACGGCCACACAAGCACCACAATGGAAAGCAACAACAATACCACATTCTTGCAGAAAGTCTGCATATTGGTGAGGATAATAGCATCTCCGAAACACCCACAATCTGAAACTGGATTGGCTATAACTATCCAAAGGGTTAAGATAGTCATTACCGTAAGAAAGGCAGTGGTCAATCTTGAATTAACTCGTCGTTGAATGGCGAAAAGCAACATGATACCCAAGCTGAACTCAAAGGCAGACAGGGCAACAGACATGCAGAGCACCAGGAAATCGGGTATCACGTCTCCCCATCCCAATGCCGACAGATAATCCTGTATCTTGTATTGAGTGCCTAACGGGTCAATTGCCTTTACATATCCTGAAAATATAAAAACGGCGGCAAGAATGAACCGACAAAGATTGACCAATATAGTTTTCGCCTTATTCACTTAACTTGATAACGCCGAATACGGCATAGTTTATTATATCCATGTAATTGGCGTCAATGCCCTCAGAGACCAAGGTTGCGCCATGTAAGTCTTCTATTTCCTTTATTCTCTGTATCTTGGTCAGGATGAAGTCAGTATAACTACTCACTCTCATGCTTCTCCAAGCCTCATCATAATCGTGATTCTTCCTGAACATCAGTTCCAGTGCTTCCTTGGAAAACTTATCATATAGTTCCAATGCCTCGTCATTGGTCACGTCAACTTGGTCAACGTATCCCTTTTCCAATTGAATAAGGCCAATGATACCATAATTAATCAAACCGATGAACTCAGGTCTGATACCCTCGCCCACCATCGATTCTTTCTTGATTTCTAAGGAACGAATGCGCTTAGCTTTGATGAAAAGTTGGTCTGTCAATGATGACGGACGCAAAATCCGCCATGATGCACTATAGTCATGCAATTTATTCTCAAACAAGACACGACATTCGCGTATCACGTCTCTAAACTGCTGCTCCGTATTCTGTATTGTCATAACGTTTGCAAAATTAATCATAATTACCGAAACGACCAAATGTTATTTCTGTTTTTGGCGCAGATGTATCATCCTAACCACTCCACACATGGCCTCATACCTCGCCTTGAGCGAATCTCTCTTCACGCAAAGCATATTCTTTTTGTAAATATTTTCTTCACTATTGATTTGGTTCATGGTTATTTGCAATGCCGAATCGGTACGGGCAATATCGTCTTGAGCCATCTTCAAGGATGCGTTTTGCCAAATCACCAATGAGCGTTTCCTTGACTCAATGGCACGGGGATAACGAGAACGCAGGGCTTCTATAGAGTCTAACACGGTAGAATATTTACCTTTTTCATACAGCGACTCTATATGAGACATCAATCCGGAAGCCTTATCGTCATCACTTTCCTCCTTACATCCTATGACCAACAAGGCCAAGACTATAATCCATAATCCATTTTTCATGGCAGCAAAATTACAAATAAATTTGTAAAGAGTATAGGGAGAATCTACAAAAAGTAAAAGACCAAGCAAAATCTTTCAACCTTTTAACTTTTCAGAGTTTTATTTTTTCATTCTTTCATTTTTTATTCGTACTTTTGCATCCGCTAACAGAAGATTGTAATGAGATACCTCAGTGATGCCGATTTGGCGCAAATAATAAATCAAGATGTTTTTCTTAACATTTCAGAAGTGGCTGACTCGCTTGGAGTAGAATGCTACGTGGTAGGTGGATATGTGAGGGATTTGTTCTTAGAACGTGAAAACAAGGATATCGACGTCGTAGTGTTAGGAAGTGGTATTCAAGTGGCTGAGGAACTGAAAAGAAAACTTGGGAGAAAGGCTCATTTATCCGTGTTTCGTAATTTCGGAACGGCTCAAGTGAAATACAAGGGCAAATTCAAGAAAAATGCCGATGAAATGGAGGAAATTGTGGTTGAGTTTGTGGGGGCTCGCAAAGAGAGCTACAGGCACGATTCACGAAAGCCAATCGTGGAAAACGGTACGTTGGAAGATGACCAAAACCGCAGAGACTTCACCATTAACGCAATGGCTATCTGTCTGAACAAGGACAGATTTGGTGAGTTGGTTGACCCTTTCAATGGTCTTGACGACTTGGAAGACGGCATCATACGTACTCCCCTTGACCCTGACATTACCTTTGACGATGACCCATTGCGCATGATGCGCTGCGTGAGGTTTGCCACTCAACTGAATTTCTATATCGAAGACGAAACCTTTGAGGCTCTTCGAGACTATGCAGAGCGCATCCGTATCATCAGCGGAGAACGTATTCAAGAGGAACTTAACAAGATTCTAATGGCTCCATTTCCCAGCAAGGGCTTTTACTACCTTCGTGAATGTGGGTTGCTAAACATCCTTTTGCCAGAGCTATGTGCACTCGACAACGTGGAAACTCGCAACGGTCGCTCTCATAAGAACAATTATTATCATACGCTGGAAGTTCTCGAAAACGTGGCTAAACGGAGTTCTGACAACCTGTGGCTAAGATGGGCTGCCGTATTGCATGACATTGGAAAACCCAAGTGTAAGCGATGGGATTCCTTGCAAGGATGGACATTCCATAATCACAATTATGTGGGTGCAAAGATGGTAGAGAATATCTTCAGAAGACTGAAACTTCCTCTTGACATCAAGATGAAATATGTACAGAAACTGGTTGACTTGCACATGCGCCCCATCGTCATTGCCGACGAAGAAGTGACGGATAGTGCGGTGAGAAGACTGCTTAATGATGCGGGAGACGATATTGACGACTTGATGCTCTTGTGCGAAGCCGACATTACCAGCAAGAATAGCCAACGCAAACAGATGTTTCTCGACAATTTCAAAACCGTCAGGGAGAAAATTGAAGACCTGAAACAACGTGACTATAAACGACTGCTGCAACCGTGCATCAACGGTAATGAAATCATGGAGATGTTTCACCTGAAGCCAGGACGTGAGGTGGGAATCCTCAAGCAAGCCATGAAAGATGCAGTACTTGACAATCAGGTGGCTAATGAAAGGGAACCTTTGATGCAATTGCTGATGAAAAAGGCGCAATCCTTAGGACTTGACACGAACGGCATTCAACTCAAGAATCAATAAAGCATAAGTTTACGCAACACAAACATCATGTTTATCGCTCTCAAAGATAATGTTTACATGAGCTAAACCATAGGTTTGTTCATTCATTTAATAGCGGATAATTATTGTTAAATACCTATAATTATTATATAAATAGGAGAATTAATTAGTAATTTTGCGCCCGAAAACTAACCGTAAGGTGATAGTTTTCTCGTTGCAGGATACTTTTTACAAGTTATTTTGACAATATGGTGCCTTCGAGAATAATCAATTTAATAAACATAAGTATGAAAATTAAAAGTATTTTGTGCATTGCAACGGTTGCTGCAATGCTAATTTCATGTAGCGGAAAAAGAGGCGGTCAGCCCAATTTCGGTGATGATGAGTATCCCGTAGTTTCGGTTGGAACATCGTCATCTGCCTCACAAACTACTTATCCCGCTACCATTAAAGGTGTTCAGGATGTAGAGATTCGCCCGAAAGTGGCAGGCTTTATCACTCGCGTAAACGTGAGAGAAGGACAGTCGGTGGGAGCAGGACAACTGCTGTTCGTTATCGACAACGTCACTTACCAAGCTGCCGTCAGACAAGCACAGGCTGCTGTAAATACGGCGAAGGCACAGATGAATACGTCAAAGTTGACTTATGAAAACAATCAAAAATTGCACGAACAGAATGTAATCGGTGATTACGAACTAAAAACGGCAAAGAACTCATACGAAACGGCACAGGCTGCTGTGGCTCAAGCTGAGGCTGCCTTGGCTTCTGCACGAGAGAATCTGAACTTCTGCTACGTGAAGAGTCCTTCAAGCGGTGTGATCGGTAGTCTTCCCTATAAGGTTGGAGCCATGGTAAGCGCATCAAGTATGCCTGCATTGACTACGGTTTCAAACAACTCTTCTATGGAAGTGTATTTCTCAATGACAGAGAAAGACATTCTCAACATGACCAAGACATCTGGCACTACTCAAGCTGCCATTGCCGCAATGCCTACCGTGAAACTGCAACTGGCAGACGGAACCATCTACAATCATCCGGGAAAGGTGACAAAGATGAGTGGCGTGATTGATGCAGCTACGGGTTCGGCTCAACTGATTGCCGTTTTCCCTAACCCCAACCGTTTGTTGAAGAGCGGTGGTTCTGGTTCTATCATCGTTCCTCACGACAATAATTCAGCCATCGTGGTTCCACAATCTTGTGTGTCTGAAATCCAAGACAAGAAATTCATCTATACCGTTGGTAAAGATAATAAGGTGAAATTCACGGAAATCAAGGTTGCCCCACAAAACGACGGCAACAACTATGTAGTGACAGAAGGGTTGAACGTGGGTGACCGTTACATAACCAATGGTATTACCAAACTTACCGATGGACAAGAAATCAAACCCATCACCCCACAACGCTACCAACAGAAGATTAAAGAGCAAGCTAAGTCGATGACTTCTGGCGACATCGTTAATGCAATGAAGAACTAAAACGAGGAAATATGACATTTACAACATTCATAAAACGCCCAGTGCTTTCTACGGTGATTTCTATTGTCATCGTATTGCTGGGTTTCATCGGACTGGCCACGCTGCCTATCGAGCAGTACCCTGACATTGCTCCGCCTACGGTAGTGGTCTTCACCAGTTATCCTGGTGCTGATGCAGAGACAGTAAAGAACTCTGTGCTCGTGCCGTTGGAAGAAAGCATCAACGGTGTGGAGGGTATGGACTACATTAGTTCGTCTGCCTCTTCGGGTTCGGCAAGTTTGTCTATCCTGTTCCGTCAAGGAATGAACCCCGATATGTGTGCCGTCAACGTGCAAAACCGCGTGCAACAGGCTCAGGCACTATTGCCCGCGGAAGTAACTCGTATCGGTGTTACCGTGATGAAACGTCAGACGTCACAGGTGATGATGTTTACCTTGACGAGTGACGGTCGTTACGATGACAAATTCCTGACCAACTATTCCAATATCAACATCATCCCAGCCATCAAGCGTATCCAGGGTGTGGGAGACGTGCAAAGTCCTGGTGTAAAGACATATTCTATGCGTATCTGGCTGAAGCCGGAAGTGATGAAGCAATATGGCTTGATGCCTTCAGACATTTCGGGCGTGTTGGCAGAACAGAATATTGAAGCTGCTCCTGGTACATTTGGCGAGCAGGCAGACGTGGCTTACGAATATGCTTTGCGTTACACGGGTCGTCTGAAGAGTGAGGAAGAGTTTGGCAACATCATCATTTCAAGCGACGAGAACGGCAATACGCTGAAGCTGAAAGACGTTGCCAAGATTGAGCTCGGTGGTTTGCAGTATTCCGTATCTATGAAGAACAACAACGTTCCTTCAGTGATGGGTATGGTACAACAGATTGCTGGTTCTAACGCCAACGAGATTGCGGTGAACGTTAAGAAGGAATTGGAAGAACAAGCCAAGTTGTTCCCTCCAGGAATGTTCTATAAAATCAACTACGACGTAACGGAATTCCTCTACGCATCTATCGAGGAAGTGGTGTTTACGTTGTTGATGACCCTTTTGTTGGTATTCTTGGTGGTTTACATCTTCCTGCAAGACTTCCGTTCTACGCTCATTCCGCTGATTGCAGTTCCTGTTTCGTTGATTGGTACATTCTTCTTCTTGAAGGTATTTGGTTTCTCCATCAACCTATTGACGCTTTCAGCCTTGCTGTTGGCTATTGCCATTGTGGTGGATGATGCCATTGTGGTGGTGGAAGCCGTACACGCCAAGCTTGACCAAGGTTACAAGAGTTCGCTAACGGCAAGTATCGATGCGATGAACGAAATCTCTGGAGCTATTATCTCCATTACCTTGGTGATGGCTTCCGTGTTTATCCCCGTGTCGTTTATCGGTGGTACGAGTGGTACGTTCTACCGTGAGTTTGGTGTGACGATGGCTGTGAGTATCTTTATCTCGGCTTTGAACGCCTTGACCTTGTCTCCTGCCCTTTGTGCCATTTTCCTCAAGCCTCATGATAAAGATGGGAAAGAAGTGAAGATGTCTCGTATCGACAGATTCCACACCTCATTTAACGTAGCATACGACAAGGTGTTGGGCAAGTACAAAAATGTCGTTGAGAAGTTGGTACGCAAACCTGTCGCCATCGGAATCGCCGTGGTTCTCGGTATTGCCGCTTTGGGTATTACCATGTCAACCACAAAGACAGGATTGGTTCCCGATGAAGATACGGGTACGTTGTTCTGTACTATTTCAATGCCTCCAGCAACTTCAGTGGCTCGTACCACGAAGGTTATCGACCAAGTGGACTCTATCTTGGCTGCCGATCCAGCCATTCAGAGCCGTGAGCAGATACAGGGTTACAACTTCATCGCTGGTGCTGGTAGTGACCAGGCTACGTTTATCATCAAGCTGAAGCCATTCTCTGAACGTCAGAAAGGTTTCTGGTGGAAGCTCTCCGGTTTGTGGCAAGGTGATGGCATCTATCGTTTCTTCCTGAATCCGTATGATGCACAGGGTGTGTTGGCACAGATTTATCTCAAGACAGCACATATTAAAGATGCTAAGATATTGGCATTTGCTCCTCCAATGATTCCTGGTTTCTCTGCCAACAGTGGTGTTTCGCTCGTGATGCAAGATCGTACTGGTGGTTCATTGGATAAGTTCTTTGAAGTGGTACAGCAATATCTGGCAGAACTGAACAAACGTCCGGAGATTCAGATGGCTATGACCTCTTACAACCCGAACTATCCTCAGTACATGGTACACGTTGACGTGGCTAAGTGTAAGCAGAGTGGCATTTCACCCTCTACCGTACTTACTACCTTGCAGGGTTACTATGGCGGTCTTTACGCTTCCAACTTCAACGCTTACGGTAAGCTCTACCGTGTGATGGTTCAAGGTTCGCCCGAGACACGTATGACTCCGGAATCACTCAACAGCGTGTATGTGCGCACTCCTAACGGAATGTCGCCTATCAATGAGTTCTGTTCATTGGAGCGTGTCTATGGTCCATCCAACATCAACCGTTTCAACCTGTTTACAAGTATTAACGTGACGGCTACTGTTGCCGACGGTTATTCTACTGGTGAGGCTATCAAGGCTTGTCAGGAAGTAGCTGCCGACTATCTGCCAACGGGTTACACATACGATTACTCTGGTCTGACTCGAAGCGAGGCTGCATCAAGCAATTCTACAGCTATCATCTTCTTGCTTTGCTTCTTGTTCATTTACCTCATCTTGTCGGCTCAATACGAGTCTTACATCTTGCCTTTGGCAGTAGTGCTTTCCGTGCCTTTCGGTTTGGCTGGTGCATTCTTGTTCACCATGATGTTCGGTCACTCCAACGACATCTACATGCAGATTTCATTGATCATGTTGATTGGTCTGTTGGCAAAGAACGCCATCTTGATTGTACAGTTCGCATTGGAACGCCGCCAACTTGGTATGGCTATCTCATGGTCAGCCGTATTGGGAGCCGCAGCACGTTTGCGTCCTATCTTGATGACTTCTCTTGCTATGGTTATTGGTTTGCTGCCAATGATGTTTGCAAGCGGAGTAGGTAAAAACGGTAACCAGACATTGGGAGCTGCTGCCGTGGGCGGTATGCTTATCGGTACACTGTTGCAGGTATTCGTCGTTCCTGCCTTGTTTGTCATCTTCCAGTCATTGCAAGAGAAGATCAGTCCGATGAAGTTTGAAGACGAGGTCAATGACGAGGTGGAAGCCGAATTGGAACAATATGCACACGGTGCTCCTGTTGAATATAAAGTGGAGGTATAATCATGAAGAAAATCAATATTATCATCTTAGGCTTTGCTGCTGTGGCTTTCAGTAGCTGCAAAAGCCTTTACGGAAAATATGAGCGTCCAGACGTAAACACGGAAGGTTTATATCGCGACCCCGTTTCACTTACTGATACGCTACAGGTGAACGACACTACTTCATTTGGAAACTTACCGTGGAGAGAGGTGTTTACTGACCCTTACTTGCAAGGATTCATCGAGAAGGCATTAAACAACAATGCCGACTTGCTCAATGCTGCCCTGAACGTGAAGATGGTTGAGGAACAACTGAAGGTGGCTAAGTTAGCATTCCTTCCTTCTGTTGCTGTTTCACCACAGGGAACCCTCTCCTCTTTCGATGGAGGTAAGGCTACCAAGGCTTATACGTTGCCTATATCCGCATCATGGAACGTGGATTTGTTTGGCAATCTCCTCAACTCTAAGCGTAGTGTTCAGATGCAGTTGTTGGCTACCAAGGATTACCAAACCGTAGTACAAGCCAATATCATCTCAGGTGTAGCCAACCTATATTATACATTGCTGATGCTTGACCGTCAGGTGGAAATCATCGACGAGATGTCTGAACTGACCAAACAGACGTGGGAACGTATGAAGTTGTTGAAAGACACTCGTATTGGTTACCGTTCTACGGCTGTGCAGAGCGCAGAGGCAAGCCACCTCTCCGTACAAGCCAATGCGGTGGACTTGAAACGCCAGATCAGGGAAATGGAGAATTCACTTACCTTGTTGATGGGTGAACCTGCTCACGCCATTGAACGTGGAAAACTGGAAAACCAACAGTTGCCTACTAAGTTCAGTACGGGTGTAGGTATTCAGTTACTGAACAATCGTGCCGATGTTCATGCAGCAGAACTGTCCTTGGCTCAGTGTTTCTACGACATCAATGTGGCACGTTCTCGTTTCTATCCCAACATCACCATCTCTGGAACAGGTGCATTTACCAATAACAATGGTTTGGTAAATCCCGGTAAGATTCTTCTTTCTGCCGTGGGAAGTCTTGTACAACCCATTTTCCAACATGGTCAGATTGTAGCTGGATTGAAAGTGGCTAAGATGCAATACGAAAAAGCTTACAACACGTGGCAAAACACGATTCTCAAGGCTGGCAACGAAGTGTCTAACGCTTTGGTACAATACAATTCCAGTGAAGAAAAGAGTAAGATTGAAGAAAAGCAAATCGCCGTACTACGCCAAAACGTGATTGACACGAAAGCATCATACGGCTTGAACTCAACGACATATCTGGAGATTATCTCCGCTCAGTCGAACCTTCTCAATGCTGAAATCTCTAAGGTTTCTGATGATTTCTATAAGATGCAAGCCGTAGTGAACCTTTATCAAGCACTCGGTGGAGGAGCAAAATAAATTAAATTCTGTATATTATGGCAAGCGAAATAAGTCCAAGAGCTGAGATTTCTCCTAAAGCGAGAATCGGCAACAACTGCAAGATCTTTCCTTTCGTCTATATCGAAGATGATGTAGTCATTGGAGACAATTGCATCATATTCCCATTCGTGAGCATCCTGAACGGTACTCGCATGGGAGCGCACAACAAGATTCATCAAGGTTCGGTATTGGGTGCTTTGCCACAAGACTTCAAGTTTCGTGGTGAGAAGAGTGAACTCATTATTGGCGATAATAACATCATCCGTGAGAATGTAGTCATCAACAGGGCTACCAACAGAGGTTGCCAAACGGTCATCGGCAATGACAACTTCCTCATGGAGGGTGCTCACATCAGTCATGACACAAAGGTTGCCGACCATTGCGTGTTTGGTTACGGTACGAAGATTGCGGGCGATTGTGAGATTGCCAATGGAGTAATCTTCTCTTCAAGCGTTATCGAGAATGCCAAGACTCGTGTTGGTGAAGGTGCCATGATTCAGGCTGGAACGACATTCTCCAAGGATGTTCCTCCATACATCATCGCTGGAGGAAAACCCGTGCGTTTCAGTGGAATCAACTGTACCATGATGACCTCTTACGGTATCAGCGAGAAGGTACAGAAGCATATTGCCAATGCCTATCGCTTGGTTTTCAATGGACAGAACAGTCTTTTTGATGCTATACTGCAAATCAATGACCAGGTACCTGATAGTATAGAGATTCGCAACATCGTCAATTTCATCAATTCCACCCATGCCGGAATCATCGGAAAGATGTAATTGGCTCATTTCATAAAAAAGACGAGGGCAAGAACAATGCCCTCGTTTTTTTATATCTCACCACTCACTCCTCACCTCTCACCCCTCACCCCTCACCTCTAATCTCTTGCTTCCTGCTTCCTGCTTCTTGCTTCTATCATATATTCGCAAACTGCTCCAATAATCGTCTTCGATACTTATAGCTCACGTTAATACCCTCTATATTTTCAAAGGGAGGATAGAATGAGCAGACACCGTTTCTCACCGACTTGATGTAAAAGATATTCACGATATACTTTCTGTGTACCTGTACGAACTGCGTTGACAATCGCAAGATGTCTGATGCCAATACCGTATGTTTCAAGTTACAGCAATCTATTGCTTTGTCATCCGAATGATTTGCGAAGTAAGCAGTCCACACTCTCTCCTTGCCGTCGTATTGAAAGTAAGCAATATCACGTAACCTCAGCACCATCAACTCATTCCCTTCAAAAAGCAGTATGAGTTCTTTCTCCGCACGGGCAACGCTTCCTTCCTCACCTCCAATGGGATTATCCAACGAGCTTTCTACTCTGCGAATGATTTCATCAAGTTCTTGGTTGTCGATAGGTTTAGTGAGGTAATCGAACGCATGTCTGCGAAAAGACTCCACGGCATAATGGGCAAAAGCCGTGTAAATGACCACACGACATTTGTTGAAGATATTTGCGCCCAAGTTTTCCAAGAACTCCATACCCGACATTCCCGGCATCTCAATGTCAAGAAACAGCAAGTCGGGGTCGAACTTGGTCATGGCAGCAAGCCCTTTCTCCCCACTGTTACAAGTGCTTACGATTTTGATTTGCGGATATTGCGACAGACTCTTCACCAATTCTTTCAAGTCGTTGTCGTCGTCTTCTATAATAACAGTATTAATCATTATTTTCCTTTCAATTGTTTAAGATTTAATGATAGCAGGAATGACAAGGGTAGTCTGACATCCACAAACCTTGCCCTCCTTATCTTTGATATTCACGATATCGAATGCCATTCCACCATGATTTTTCTTGTTGTAATAGTCAATCGTGTTTTGTATCACGCGCAACCCCGTTCCCGTACTGGCATTCTTGTACTGGTCAGACTGGTCACGTATGTCAAACCCTCGTCCGTTGTCAGTCACCTCTATGATGGTTTGGCTGTCGTTCACTGATATCTTGACGTTGAGTTCCTTCTCTCTATCCAGTCCTTTCAGTCCATGCTTGATGGCATTCTCCACCAATATTTGGATAAAGGTAGAAGGCACCATACGGGTGTCCATGTCTTTCTTGCTCGGTACCTCCACATAAAAGGTGAAGTTTTCCCCTATCGTAGATTTAGCCAATGACACGTATTCTTGCGTAAATTCCATCTCTTTGTCTAATGTCACAAGCATCTGCTTGGCTATGTCCACCTGAGCGTGCATGAGCCTAATGACCCCTCTTATGCTATTCTCTGCATCATGTACGTCTTCGAAGGTCATGGCATGTTTCAGCACGTTAAACGTGAAGTGCGGAGTAATGACATTCTTCATGTTGGTCATTTTCAGATTCATGATTTCCTGTTGCTTGTCGGCATTTCTCTTTCTCAGATACAGAATCCAGATAAGCATTACCAATGCTATAAACAGAACGACACTCACCACGATGGCAGACACCAACCAGTTGCGTTCTATCACGGCATTTTTCTCCTCCATCCGCAATTGGTTGTGTAGGGTAAGCGTGTCAATGGTCAGTCTCGACACGATGTCTTTTGCGCGCATGTGCTCCTGCTTTTCGTCTATGGAATCTCTGCGTATTTGACGCTGTCGTTCATAGTAGTTTGCCAATGGTATGTTATTCACCTTTAGGTAATAGGCATGCAAGTAGCGGTTACGTATGTCGAGCATGTTCTCGTCAGATGTCAGATTCTTGGGCTCCGTAGCAATGATGTTTCCCGCCGTCTTCAAGTCATTTTTTTGCAGCGCATTAGCTATACGAATGGTATTGGCATAATACACCGCATCGTTCACCTGCTTGGCACGGAAGAAACTATCCGCTGGAGCCAGACATGTAAGCGACTCGCTGGTTCTCCCTAAGTTCTGTAACACATCAGACAAATTCAACCTACACAGATAGTCCTCAAAACCACCTCGCAGGTTGTAGGCTCCAATGACGCTGTCCATTTCCTGAAACACCGCCAAAGCCTTTACGTAGTCTTTCTTGTAGTATTGCAGGTTGCCATAGTTGTTGAGAAACGTCAACTTCATGTTCACTTGCATACTGTCATAGCTTTCTTTCGTCTTGGCAAAATATTCCTCAGAGAGTTTGTAGTCTTCCAGCATCTGATAAATCACGCCCAATCCCATGTAATACGTGCTTCTCCTCCGCTTAGGTAAGTTGATGGAGTCTGCCAATATCAACGCTCTCCGAAACCATGCGGCAGCATCAGGCAATTGGTTCACTTGCCTGTACACATCCCCTATATTGGCGCACATGTCCGGTGCATTATTAATCTGGTCGCTTATCATAAACAGACGATAAGCCTCCATGTTGTCTTTCAGCATCTGCTCGGTATTTTGACGATACAGATAGTAGTAGCTGGCTCTTAGGTTATACGCACCGGCAGCAATTCCATTCACATGTGGCGATGGTTCCTGTCGTTTGACAAACTGAAAGATACGGTCGGCACAAGGCAAGAGAGAGTCGGGTGCATTCAACATATACAACGACCCCAAAAGAAAATAATAGTAGTAGTAGGTCATACTGTCTTTCGCTGCCATCAAGGCAGAGTCCACCAATGCCCTTGCCTCTGGTTTCTGTTGTCTCACAGCCTCGCTCACTCTCTCATATTCCGCTTTGAAACGTGATTTCCCTTTCTCTTGACTACAAGAGAATAAAACGCTCACGACACCTAACACCAATAAAGCCTTTACCAATATCTGTTTCATAAGTATTTATTTGCGATTTGCAAATTTACGAAAAAATTTGAATTTTTTATTAATTGTCATGAAAATAATATCACATCAGAGGTTAAACCATTGGCATCAATTCACTCTCTTTTCGCATATACTCTTTCACAATACTGTTCGTCGTATTAGAATACCACACGCAGTCTTTCATTCCTTTCACTGCATTTCGCATATTGTACCATTTTGACAAAGCAGAATGTTTATTGTCAAACTTAAACTGCCCCATTATCAAATTATCATCATCAGATACAGACTCCTCCCAAAGTTTCGACGTCTCATCTCTTAGAAACTCCAATCTAAAATCAACCATTTGCCCCCTGCTAATATATGAAGCCATATACCATGAAGTACCAAGCCCCTCCGAAGTGTCTGGTTTAACCAGTTCTTCAGTGACATCCATCCACAAGCGATAGTCCTCCATGTATGCCTTTGCTACTTCTGGAGAATGAGTACAATGTCTTACTGCCTCCTTGTATTCCTCGATAAGCAATAAGCATTTTGCATGATAACACACTTCTGCATTTTCCCCCATCATATAATCATAACCATCCGCCAAAGGAGACACATAATTGATCATCGCATAGATGACCTGCTCATAATCGCCAAAATCAAATTTCTTTTTCTTTGGATATGTTGTCTTTAAGTAAGTATCTATTTCCTTCATCATTTCCTCGTGCCACAGCCAGTCATACATCGCCTTCATATCCCCCTCATAATAATCACGCAAGCGAACCATATCATTTACCAAACGATACATCATGGTATCAGTCAACATGATACCCCTACAATTAAGATTTCCCGTTTTGAAAGGGTCATCTTCGGAATATTTCCATACCAAATTTCCCTCATCGTCTATCATGTCATAGATGGAATAGCTATACCGTGTCTTCGCAGCCTCCTCCAATAGCTTAACGGAATCCGCAGGCAGACCATAGATTTCCATCAACATCTTGCTGCTCTCTGACTGCGGATTCCATTCCTTATTTGTCATTGTCATCTTATCATTCTCTTGATTAGTTTTGCCAATATTACAAGAAAATAACGAAAATGCAATTAAAACTAAAAAGTAACAGTTCTTCATTATCTACCTTCTACTAAGGTTTAAATCTCCATATTTGATAATGGCCAATTTTTCCTCCACGATCTGATGTGAAATAAATATTTCCATCTTTCGTCCAATATGGTTGTCCGTCATACGATTTATTAATTGTGAGTTGGGTTAGATTATTTCCATCTTTATCAATTATATACAAATCGTAATCTTTCTTTTGTTTCTTTTTGATACAATCGAAAACAATCCTTTTTCCATCAGGACTAATACGAGGATGGCCGACCTTGCCAAACTTTGCGTCTGTTACTTGTATCTGGTTATCTCCATCTATTCCCATTATCCATAGACAAGTATATGAAGCATCTGCTGTATATTTCACGAAAACTATACTTTTACCATCTGGTGAGAAAGAGGGCATTCTTCCTTTTCCAAGCATAATGTTTTCTCCAGACTCTATATTTCTCAGCCATATCTCACTACCAGTTTCCCTTAAGTTTTCTGGTCTTTTTTCATAAACGAGAAATTTCCCATCTGGACTAAAACAAGGATAATCTTCATCTGCATCAGGGGTATTTGTTACTTGAGAAAGTGCTTTACCTTGGGTATTATTCATCATATAAATATCTTTTAAACCAGCGCCTTCTAACTTCCCACTAAAAGCAATCTTATCTATAGAATCACAATAAGTGGGTGAAGTATTTTCATTCTTTCCACTTGTTTTTTGATTCATTGACCCAGAAAAGGGATTATCCTTTTTATATATATTGCTGTAAAAACTCCCTTCACTTACAGAAAAAAACAAATCTTTTCCATTATCTCCACCAAATGGAGTAAAACAATCTTCTTCGCTATCGGTGACTTTTGTCAATGCAGATAAGTTTTCACCAGCAGACGTTATTCCCCACTTTTTAGTACCACAGCCACATACCAATAATACAATTATCACACATGGAAGTCCTAATAATAATTTCTTTTTCATATTCATATTTCTTTTTATTAAGGAATTGGCATTCTATTTAAATGCCAATTCCAGATTATACAAATCACTTTCAATTATTCCTCATCCCACACACTATAGCCTTTAACGAGTGCGTCATCTGTACCTACACCATCATCGGGATTAGGGTTTACAGGTGGACCTGGTATCACTTCGTCTAATGAAAAATTAATGAAATCTTTCATTAGTTCATTACTTTCCATATCAATCACCACAACTTGTGGATAGTCATATTTCCTTTTTTCCATGATAAGGGTTTGTTTAAATGTTTATTATTTAACTACTACCTTCTTACCATTACGTACATAAATACCACGCATTAAAGGCTTGTTATCAAATCGACGACCCTGCAAGTCATAATAAGGCTTTGTTTCTTCATCATCTGAAACCATAACGCCACTCATGCCAGTCGTGCCATCGTCAAATCGCAATTGGAAATACTTTGCGCCATTTTCCAACAAGGATGTGGGCAATTGAAGATAAGCTTTATGTGCAGCTAACTTACCAGCCTCTTTTACACGATAGAATCCTACACCATTACTGCCTTTTGCCAACAAGAAGTTTGTCAAGGAACCTTCGGTGGGTTCAATGGTAGTTTCCGTGTTCACACCTTTTAGCATGTTTGTCACATAACCACGATCAGCAGTGATAGGAATGTCATAGCTACCTGCTTCAGCCCTGATAATCAAACCCGTATTGGCAGGTGCATTTTGTATGCGCGAGAGATATACAATATCACCATCATATTGAGAAATGATATATGCCTCAAAGTTGCTCAGGTCAAGTCCATTTTCGGAACAATACGTCACATATCCATCATTAGTGGATACTATCAGCAACTCTTCTCCATCATCACCCGATGGTGCTGGAGCCATGAACATCACTCTCAACAATTCGCTCCATAGCCCATAGGAATTCTTGGCACGGAAATTGAAATAATGTACACCTTCTCCCAATCTATTGATAGGGATGGAAGCAACGAAGTTGTTATTCGTGGCAGCGACGGTCTTGTGCTGGGCATAGTTGTCATCAAGCCAATACTCATATTCTGTAATCGTAGCATCTTCCTCGGGAGCATTCACTTCCGACTTGTAGAACATCAGTCTTGTCAACTCACCCCATTCACCAAGACTGTTACGTGCACGGAAATTAAAATAGTGCAAGCCACAATCCAGATTGGTGATATTCAGGTTTAAAGAAAAATTATTGCTTGAAGTGAATTTCGATACCTTTTGGTCAGAATTGTCATCAATCCAATATTGATATTCGGTAATGGTACCTACTTCGTTTTGCGCTTGCGCAAATAATGCCATACAAATGAGCATTATGAGATTTAAAACTCTTTTGTACATAATAATAGATTTTTAATTAGGAGTAACCTTGATGTTCACGTTTAATTTCTTCATGTCAGTAGAGACTTTAATGTCTTTTTCTGTTACTTTAGGGGCTGTAGTGACCAAAGTATAGGGGGATTGTCCTCCTTCTATTCCTATTATTGTACCATCAGTACCATAATATTTATAGAAATCCAATTCATTAGCAGTATAATCTTTGATCTTGCTATAATCGACATTACACTCATCATTATATATACCCCATAACATACTGTGAACAGAACAATTTAAGTATTGACATTTATTAGAATAATGGTAAGTGGCAGCATTATATACAATACAATTAACAAATGTTACTACCGTAGATGAAGAAGATTGAGTGGGAGGTGCAGTGGTTAAATGACAATTTATACACTTTACAGAAGTATCCTTATTCGCAGTACCGTAGATAAATTCCAATATAGAGTTGTTAATAGTAAGTCCGATTACTTTTTCTGACAACATGATACGGGATACAGTGCATCTATCTATAGAGACATCATCAACAAAATCGTTGAATTCAAATCTATATAAAGAACACTTTCTGATTATTAGATTATTTACAGCTTTATTTACAATTACGGTTCCACCACCACTACTACGACCGATACCATCTAACATACGAGCTGACAATGTCGGTTTGTTAGGAATATCTATAATTATTTGTGATGAAACTCTCGTATTGGATTCGCCTGCTCCAATCACAGAAATCTGTTTGGTTATAGTAAATCCAGGAAAGGTTCCTTTATTAAGAAAAATAGAATCTCCATTTTGAGCAGCATCAATTGCTTTTTGAATGTCTTCTGGTTCAAACATCGTCACATTTCCTTGGTGTTGAAGGAGTACTTTACTGATTTGTGCATTTGCACTCAAGGCTGCCATCATGAGGCTCGCCAAGATTAAGGTCATTTTCTTCATAATTGTTTGGTTTTAGAATTATTAGTTAAGAATAAAAATACATTCTCTTTAGATAAATATCATATATTGATGACCGCAAATTTATAAAATAAAACCCGAATCCCGCAAATTTCTCTTTCTGCCCCAAAAACATGAAAATCGCAAAAATCATGGATGAAATGAAAGAAAAGATGTATGAAGTTAAAAAATCATGCTTGAATGAAAACCTAACTTTTTTGTTAAAAAATCATAACGCAGTATTTAACGGTATGGGCTGTTGACTAATTTGCCAACAAAGAAGGATTGGGAGAAGATAGAAGCAGTAAATATCCATGACAAAAAGTTGTTTGAATTTTTGTGCCTTCCAGAAATGGGAGAGCCAAAAAATGAGTTGAGAGGGTCAAAATATGGTGTTTTTCACGCCAACATGTATCGTTATGACCGTAACTATATATGTTACGGGTGCTAACTATATATGTTATGAATGCCCAAAATCATGCTTTTTGCGATAAAAAAGTACTCTTTTTGAAACACCAATGCGCACCACAAAACCGTAAGTCGTTGATTCTTAACGACATGTGAAAACTCTGAAAAATGAGCATTTTTCCTACTGAGTTCTAACTCGATTGAAAAAATGCCCGTATTTTGGCACCTAAATTCAGAAATTTCAAGACAAAACAGAAGAAAGGCATTCGTCATCATGACAACAAGAAATCCCCTCTTTCCCAACATTCCTTCAGGTAATATATACATGTTTTTTTAAGATTTCTTGTACATTTCAAAAAAAGGTAGTAACTTTGCACCCGACTTACAAACGGTAAGTTAAGGGGTGCTCGCTTGTTGGCGGGCTGAGATTAGACCCTCAAACCTGAACAGGGTAATGCCTGCGTAGGAATTTATTCTTTCTCTCCCCCTTATTGTATCATTAGTTTTCGCAAGCCATCTTGCGAATCTTATAAAATAAGGTTTCATGAAAAAAACATTTTTAACTTGTATCGCAGTGGGATTATCCACAATTGCCACGGCTCAAGAAGTTGACTCCCTGCGATTGGAACAATTGCAGGAGGTGGTGGTAAAGGGTGTGCGTGCGCAGAAAGACGCGCCGTTTGCCATTGCCAACATCAAGAAAAAGGAATTAGACGCATTCTCAAAGACGGGTAAGGAACTGCCATTCCTCTTCTCACAGACTCCAGGCATCTTGGCATGGAGTGAGAACGGATTAGGAACGGGTACCACGTATATGCGTATTCGTGGTGCCGGCGACTCACGCATCAACGTCACGTTAGACGGTGTGCCTCTCAACTCGCCCGAAGACCAATGTGTGTTCTGGGCAAACATGAACAGTTATGGCTCATTGTTGGGTAGCGTACAGATTCAACGTGGCGTGGGAACATCTACCAACGGTGACGGAGCATTTGGCGGAGCCCTCTCACTGACATCTAAAGCACCAACCGACGAGGCATGGGGTGAGTTGTCTGGCTCATACGGTTCGTTCAACACCTATAACCTCGGAGGAGCTTTCTCCACGGGATTGTTTGGCAATCACTGGATTTTAGACGGAGCGTACCACGAGACCAACACCGACGGGTTCATCCACGGTACCAAAGGTCGCTCGGGTTCGTATTACGGAGGATTGAGTTTCGTAAACAACAAACTCACCATTCGTTACAAGCACTTCGGTAATTTCGAGAGAACGGGACAGGCATGGAACGGTGTTACCGCAGGCGACAACGACCTGTCGCTCATGGATGGTACATACGGGGCAAAGACAGGCATCAAGACCTATAAAGACCTGTACAATGCGGGATTTGGCAAATACAACACCCTCTATGAGACAATGGCTTACGACAACGACGGCAACCCCGCCAAAGATGCCAACGGCAACTACATTGCCAACCGATACAAGATGAGCGATGGTAATTATTGGGACAAAGCCACTGACAATTTCTGGCAGAACCGTAACATTCTCTCTGCTGTCTGGGACATCAACCCCTATTGGTCAACCACCGCATCTCTGCACTACACACACGGCTATGGATATTACAATGAGTTCAGATACGACAATAAGTTGAAGAAGTTTGGACTGAGCAACTATACTGCTCCCGACGGTTCAACGGTGAAGAAAAGCGACTTCGTGCGAAAGAAAGGTCTGAAACAAGATACCTACGGACTGATTTGGAACATCAATTACAAAAAAGACGCATGGGATATCATCGGCGGATTGTCTTTGCAGAATTTCTCAGGCAACCATTTCGGTTACCTCACATACGTATCGAACGCAGCATTGAGCAAGTACCTGCTTGCCAACGGCGACTATCAGTATTACGATTCAGATGCGAAGAAGTTGGACGGTTCTGCTTTCCTCAAAGCCACCTATTATATCAACAGCCACTTGAGCATGTTTGGCGACGTGCAATATCGCCACGTGGGATATAAGACCGATGGCTACAACGACAAGTTTAAAGACAACAACGATGGCACTTACAGCAAGCAATTCCTAAACATCGACAAGAAATACGATTTCTTCAATCCCAAGGCTGGTATCAGCTATCGTTCGGGCAACCACCTGGTCTATGGTTCGGTAGCATGGAGCCATCGTGAGCCAGAACGCAACAACTTCACCGACAACAGCAACTATCCCGCTCCCAAGGCAGAGCAACTGCTCGACTTCGAGGCAGGTTACCAGTTTGAGAGCTCTGCTTTCAGGGTTGGCGCCAACCTCTATTACATGAATTACAAAGACCAATTCGTGCAGACCGGAGCCGTGAGCGACATCGGTGAAAAGTTGACTACCAACATCGACAAGTCTTACCGCATGGGTATAGAGTTGACGGCTGGCTGGAACATCACCCGTTGGCTCACCATCGAAGGAAATGCCACATTGAGCAAAAACAAAATCAAGGATTTTCATGAGTTCGTAGAAGACTGGGACGACTGGGAAGGCAATACCGATGCAGCCAAATATCATTGCGACGGCAACGGAGACGAGCTGCGTGAGTTCCATTATGACAACTCTACTCTTGCATTCTCGCCCTCTGTGATTATCAACGGATTCATCAACCTGCATTACCAAGGTTGGCAAGCCGTATGGCACACCAACTACGTGAGCCGCCAATACCTTGACAACACGGAGAATGCTGACCGCTCATTACCTTGCTACAGCACCTCAAACCTCAACCTCAGTTATACATCGAAGGTGAAGAAGGCACTGGGCATCAAGGAGATAACGGTAGGGATGAACTTCAACAACATCTTCAGCCGACGCTACGCTGCCAGCGGTTGGGTGTACTCAGCCATTGCCGAGAGCTATGGTCACACCAACGACAACCGCTATTACCAGATAGGATTTATCCCCATGTCAGGCTTCACATGTATGAGTAGTCTGACGCTAAGATTCTAAGATAACAAACAATGGACTTTCTACGAGAATATTGGCTTGACATCACCACCACAGTCTTAGGACTTGTCTATATCATCCTGGAATACAAGGCAAGCATCTGGTTGTGGTTGGTGGGAATCCTGATGGAATCCTTGGGAATCGTACTCTGTTACCAAAAAGGACTCTATGCCGACTGCGGCATGGAGTTCTACTATCTCGGAATGTCCTTCTATGGCTTCATCATGTGGAAGTTTTTTGAAGGAGGAAGGAAGAATTACGAAGGAGGAAGGGGTGCGGCTGAGCCGCAGGATGGAAGTACATCTTCCCTCACAACTTCGTCCTCGCTGACAAGCGAAACACTTCCAAATTCAACCATCGAACATCGTAATTCAACCATCGAACATCAACCCTCGCCTTCAGCGACAACTTCAACCATCGACCATCCTAATTCATCCTTCAAATGCACTCACTTTGAGCGAAAGTATATCTTACCGTGGACGATAGGCACACTTGCCATTTGGGCAACCATCTGGTGGTTATTGGTTACTTACACCGACTCACGCGTACCCATCGCCGACAGCTTTACCACGGCATTGAGCATGGTGGGCATTTGGGCGTTGGCGCGTAAGTATTTGGAGCAATGGCTTATCTGGATTGTCGTTGATGTAGTAACGTGCGTGTTGTATTTCTACAAAGACATTCCGTTCAAGGCTTCACTCTATGGGCTTTATGTCATCATCGCCATTGCCGGATATTATAAATGGAAAAAACAGTTAGCAGAAAACTAAACCACTAATCATAATGGCAATAGTTATGTCCCTGATACGTAATTATAGCTTTTGTCAGTTGTAGGGGATAGGTTTGCGTGTTGCAAGCCTATCCTTAAAATTGAAATAAAACCTACATATCATTTTGAAAAACGAAATATATTGTTTACCTTTGCCATGTTAATTGAAACTCATCCAACAATGGTGATTTCATGAAACAAAATTGAAATAAAAAACACTAACCTCAGATACACATGACAAAGACCAAACTATTCATAGCATCCTTATTGTGGTGCTTCACTCTTGTCGCTCATGCCGACAATAAACCTCTGGAAGGTTTTCAATATGGTAACGACAAGGCTCCCACGGGAGAAGAATGGCAATCGCCCATGCTGTTGGGTTACAATAAGCTGCAACCCCGTGCATGGTTTGCCTCGTTCGCTAACGTAGAAGAGGCTCGCCACGTATTGCCAGAGTACAGCTCGCATCGCATGAGTCTCAACGGCACATGGAAATTCCATTTCGCCAAGACCCCCGACGAGCGCCCTAAAGACTTCTATCTCCCAACCTTCGACTGTTCCGTCTGGGACGATGTCATCGTCCCCTCCAACTGGAACATCATAGGCATACAGCAAGACGGTAGCCAAAAATACGGCACACCTATCTACGTGAACCAACCCGTCATCTTCTACCACCAAGTGAAGAAAGACGATTGGCGAGAAGGCGTGATGCGCACCCCTCCCACCAACTGGACCACATACAAATACCGCAATGAGGTGGGCTCTTATCGTCGAACCTTCACCATTCCCAAGACGTGGAAGGGAGAAGAATTGTTCGTGGAGTTTGACGGTGTGGATTCATTCTTCTACCTGTGGGTGAACGGACAATATGTGGGATTTTCCAAGAACTCCCGTGATGCGGCACGTTTCGACATCACCCGCTTTGCACACATAGGCGACAATTCCATCAGCGTGGAAGTATATCGCAATTCCGACGGTTCGTTCCTCGAAGCACAAGATATGTTCCGTCTGCCAGGTATCTTCCGTTCGGTGAACGTTTATGCCACACCGAAGGTACACATCCAAGACCTCGTGGTTCATGCGCAAGCGGATGGTAACATGAAGATAGAAACCACCTTGGAGAACCTAAGCACCAAAACAGTCAAGGGATATAAGGTAGAATATGAATTATACGCCAACAAACTCTATGCTGATGACAACGAACTCGTAGATTGCCAAATCATGACAGAAAAGGATACGGGCTCTGACCGTGGAATGGCTCCCAACACCACTTGCATCGGAACGGCATCTATCACCGTCAACAACGTCAAGACATGGACCAGCGAGGAACCCAACCTTTACGTGCTCGTAGCCAAGCTCAAAGACAAGAAAGGTCGCGTGAAGGAAGTAGTTTCCACACAAGTAGGTTTCCGCACAGTGGAAATCAAGGACGTGCCTGCTTCTGAAGACGAGTTTGGATTGGCAGGCAGGTATTTCCTCATCAACGGGAAGCCATTGAAGTTGAAAGGTGTAAACCGCCACGAAACGAACCCTGCCACTGGTCACGCCATTACCCGTGAGCAGATGCGCGAGGAAGTGATGATGATGAAACGAGCCAATATCAACCACGTGCGTACCTCGCATTACTCTTACGACCCATATTTCTATTACCTCTGCAACAAATACGGTATTTGGTTAGAGGCTGAGGCAAACTTGGAAAGTCATGAATACTACTACGGTGAGGCTTCTCTCTCCCACCCGATAGAATGGAGACCCGCACACATCGCCAGGATGATGGAGTTGGCACACTCACGTGTGAACGACCCCTGTATTGCCATCTGGAGTTTAGGAAACGAGGCTGGTCCTGGCGACAACTTCAAGGCATCCTACGCTGCGGTAAAGGCATTCGACACCAGTCGTCCCGTGCAATATGAGCGCAACAACGACATCGTTGACATGGGCAGTAACCAATACCCATCCGTGAACTGGGTGCGTTCGGCTGTGAAAGGCAACATGAACATCAAATATCCCTTCCACATCTCGGAATACGCTCACTCCATGGGAAATGCAGTAGGAAACCTCATCGACTATTGGGAGGCTATCGAATCTACCAACTTCTTCTGTGGCGGAGCCATCTGGGACTGGATTGACCAGAGCCTTTATAATTATGGAGGAAGGAGGAATTACGATGGAGGAAGTCAGAACGAAAGGACGAAGGAAGGAAGTACATCTTCCCTCGCAACTTCATCCTCGCCATTAGCGACAACTTCCCCCATCAACCATCGTAATTCAACCATCAAATACTTGGCCTACGGCGGTGATTTCGGAGACACGCCGAATGATCGGGAGTTTGTGATGAACGGAATCATCTTTGGCGATATGGAACCTAAGCCACAATATTACGAGGTGAAGAAAGTGTACCAAAACATTGGCATTAAATGGAACGACGAGAAGACTGGGACCATCGACATCTTCAACAAGAACTACTATACCGACGACTTGAGTTCTTACGATTGTTTCTACACATTGGAAGCTGATGGCGAGAAGGTCAAGGAAGGAAAGATTGAAGTGGGAAGCATTGCACCCCGCAAGCATAAGACGGTCAGCATAGATGGTCTCAATCCCCAAGCTCTCGACCACCGTGAGTATTTCCTCACCATTGAGTTTAGGCAGAAACACGATACACCTTGGGCAAAGAGCGGGTTCGTACAGGCAGACGAACAATTGATGGTAAAACAGGCTGAACAACGCCCTGCCCTCTCCATGAAAGGAACCTTGCAACTGTCTGAGCCAACAAACGACCTGCTCAACTTGTCTGACGGAAACCAATTCCATGTTTCGTTCGATTTGAAAAAAGGCACTATATACAGTTTGCAATATGGCAATGAGGAAATGATTGACGGTCATGATGGATTACTGCTCGATGCTTTCCGTGCGCCCGTCAACAACGACAACTGGGGACAGACATCGTGGTATCAGCACGGTCTGGACCGTCTGCAACAGAAAGTATTGTCATGGAACAAGCATGTAAACGAAGACGGTTCGGTGAGCCTTGCCTTTACCACCCAATCACAAGCAGACGGAAACGACTTCTGTTTCCAAAACAACATTATCTATACCGTTTATGCTGATGGAACCATTGAGGTACAATCAGCCATCACGTCCAACAATCCCACGGTGGTATTGCCACGGTTGGGTTACAGCATCCGCTTGCCCAAGTCGTTGAACAACCTCACCTACTACGGTCGTGGTCCTATCGACAACTATCCCGACAGAAAGAGCGGTCAGTTCATACGTATATATAATAATAAGGTGGAGAAAGAGTTTGAAAACTTCCCCAAGCCACAAGACATGGGCAATCACCAAGACACCCGTTACTGCCAGTTGACAAACGACCAAGGCAAGGGCTTATTGCTGATGCCCAAAGACAAGATGTCGTTCTCCATCCTGCCTTGGACTGCGCAAGAACTGGCTCAAGCCAAACATCCGCATGAGCTGCCCATCAGCAATCACAACACGCTTCATCTCGACATCGCCATCACAGGTCTGGGTGGAAACAGTTGCGGACAAGGTGCTCCGTTAGAATACGACCGCGTCAAGGCAACGCCTCACACCTTTGCCTTCATCATCCGACCAGCCACCAACAAGCCATCAATGGTGCAACCAGCAGGACCAGCTCCACTCATCATTGAGCGAGACGCAGAAGGCAACGTTGCCATTTCTTCCACGAAGGAAAATCATCAGCCCATTTATTTCCTTGTCAATGACGGGACAAATGCCAAGAACAAGAAACGCTCTTCCAAACCCCAACGTTACACAGGAACGTTTAACCTGCGCAATGGCGGTACGGTGAAGGCATACGAGCAAGGCTGTGAGTGGATAGTGAACAGCAAGGAATTTGAACGCATCGACCATATCCCTGTGACTGTATCTTTTGCCTCCAGCGTAGAGAGTGGCGAAGGCAATGCCGAACACTTGGTGGACGGAAACCCCAACACCTACTGGCATACGATGTGGAGCGTAACGGTAGCCAACTATCCCCACTGGGTGGACTTTGATTGCGGAACGACGAAGATGTTGAAAGGATTTGCGTATCTTCCACGTCAAGACAGTAGCAACGGAAACATCAAGGAATACAGCATTCAAGTGAGCAACGATGGTAAGACATGGGGATACCCTATTTGCCAAGGAACGTTTGCCAACGACAAGAAAGAGAAGAAAATTCTCTTCTCTCAACCCGTGAAAGCCCGCTATCTCAGATTCAATGCCTTGAGTTCACAAGATGGTCAAGACTTCGCTACAGGTGCTGAATTTTCCATCTTAGAACAATGATTTTGGGCAATTATGCAACAAATCATCACTCTTGGATAAAAATTTGGCGAAAAAATTTGGTGGAGAAAAAATAAATTCATACCTTTGCAACCGCTAAAGAAAAATGGTTGCTGCACCCTTAGCTCAGTTGGTAGAGCAACTGACTCTTAATCAGTGGGTCTAGGGTTCGAATCCCTAAGGGTGTACAAAGGAAAGTAAAAAAAAGAATCAAGTCGCAAGTGAAAGTATTTTCATCTTGCGATTTGTTTTATCAACTAACCCCATTCTACTTATAATGATGAAAGCAAATAATATCTATACTCTTTTGGTATTCATATTGACAAGCATTGCCATTCACGCACAAGGAGTTCCGTCTGTCAATCCTACTGCCACCTATGATGAGACAGCTGAAAAAACAGATGAGGGTTCTTCATTCTCTGCGCCCGTTACTGGACATTTTGCAGCTAACCCTTCTAACGTGGGCGATTACAATGCCACATACGAATGGCGTTTCTATACAGAAGGACAAGAGGACACTCCTTACCTTGTCAGGTATGAGGAAGAAACGGAATACACCTTCACTACGGCTGGCGCTCACCGTATCACGCTCTATGCTACTTTCATCAACGGCACGGATACCGTGAAATACGACAAGGTATATTGGTCTGAAAACCCAGGAGTTCTACCTTTCAACATTTCCATTTACGAGAGCAAACTGGAAATGCCTAACGCATTCTCACCCAACAATGACCAATACAACAACACCTACCGCGCCAAGGAGGGGTACAAATCTATCGTGGAGTTTCATGCTTATATCTTCAATCGTTGGGGACAGAAGCTCTATGAGTGGCACGACCCTTCTGGCGAATGGGATGGCACGTATAAAGGTAAGCCCGTGAAAGATGGTGTTTATTTCTGCCTCGTGAAGGCAAGAGGGGCTGATGGTAGAAAATTCAACATCAAGACTGACGTGAACCTCTTGCGTGGATTCATTGAGAAGGAAAACAACAACACTACCACTCCATAATATACTGACCTCACCACCAACCACCATGCAAAGAGAAGACGAGAAGATTAATGTTTGGGGAGCACGCGTTCATAACCTCAAGAACATCGACGTAGAGATTCCGCGCAATTCCCTGACTGTCATCACCGGACTATCTGGTTCGGGTAAGTCATCATTGGCTTTCGACACCATCTTTGCCGAAGGTCAACGAAGATACATCGAGACATTCTCTGCATACGCCCGCAACTTCTTAGGAGGATTGCAACGACCCGACGTGGATAAGATTACGGGGTTGAGTCCTGTCATCAGCATCGAGCAGAAGACTACCAACAAAAACCCACGCTCCACCGTAGGCACCACGACAGAAATCTACGACTATCTGCGCTTGCTCTACGCACGTGCTGGTACGGCTTACAGTTACATGACGGGTGAGAAAATGGTGAAATACACTGAGGAACAGGTATTGGAAATGATTCTCACCCATTATATCGACAAGCCCATCTTCATTCTCGCTCCTTTGGTGAGGCAACGCAAAGGACATTACCGTGAGCTCTTCGAGAGTATGCGCAGAAAAGGCTACTTATATATGCGTGTTGACGGACAGGTGGTAGAGATTACCAGGGGAATGAAGGTTGACCGTTACAAAAACCACAACATCGAAGTGGTTATCGATAAGTTAAAGGTACAAGGCAAGGACGATGAGCGGCTGAAGAAAAGCGTTCAAGTGGCAATGAAACAAGGTGATGGAATCATCATGATCATGGATAAGGACACGGAAAGTGTGCGCAACTTCTCCAAACGCCTCATGGATCCCATCACTGGTCTTTCCTACGGTGAGCCTGCCCCAAACATCTTCTCGTTCAACTCTCCCGAAGGGGCTTGTCCCAAATGCAAGGGATTGGGTGTCATCAATGAGATAGACATGGAGAAGGTCATCCCTGACAGCAAGCAAAGCATTCACAAAGGTGCCATCATCCCTTTGGGAAGATACAAGAACCAGATGATATTCTGGCAAATAGACGCTATCCTCCAAAAGTACGAATGCGACTTACATACTCCCGTGAAGGACATTCCCCAAGAGGCAATGGATGAGATTTTGTATGGCTCCTTGGAGAACGTGCGTATCAACAAGGAATTGGTACATACCTCAAGCGACTATTTCATTGCCTTCGACGGAGTGATCAAGTATCTCCGCAACGTGATGGACAACGACGATTCTTCTGCCGGGCAGAAATGGGCAGATCAATTCTTGGCTGTCTGCACCTGTCCCGAATGTCATGGGGCGAGGTTGAAAAGAGAATCTCTCTCCTATCGTATATGGGACAAGAACATCTCTGAGGTTGCCAACCTCGACATCACTGACCTTCGCGATTGGCTGATGCATGTAGAGGAGCACATGGAACCCATGCAACAGAAGATTGCCCATGAGATTGTCAAGGAATTGCGCTCTCGCGTGGAGTTCCTGTTAGAGGTGGGATTAGACTATCTCACCCTCAATCGCCAGTCTGCCAGTTTGTCGGGTGGTGAGAGCCAACGCATACGATTGGCTACGCAAATCGGTTCCCAATTGGTCAATGTGCTGTATATATTAGACGAACCATCCATCGGATTGCACCAACGCGACAACCAACGTCTCATCTCCTCACTCAAGCAATTGCGTGACATGGGCAACACGGTCATCGTGGTAGAGCACGATAAAGACATGATGCTTCATTCCGATTACCTCGTTGATATCGGACCACGGGCTGGAAGAAAAGGTGGTGAGGTTGTGTTTCAGGGAAAGCCTGAAGACATCATGAACAACGACATCAACACACTGACCGCAAGGTTTCTCAATGGCAAAGAGAAGATAGAGGTTCCTCAAGAACGACGCAAAGGCAATGGGAAGTCTATCTGGATTCATGGTGCCAGGGGAAACAACCTGAAAAACGTGGACGTAGAGTTTCCGTTAGGCAAGCTCATTGTAGTTACGGGCGTTTCCGGCTCTGGTAAGTCAACATTGGTGAACGAAACGCTACAACCCATTCTCTCACAGAAGTTCTATCGTTCGTTGAAGAAACCCATGCCTTACGACAGCATCGAAGGCATAGAATATATAGACAAGGTGGTCAACGTGGACCAGAGTCCGTTGGGCAGAACGCCCCGTTCCAATCCAGCCACATACACGGGTGTATTCAGCGACATTCGCTCGATGTTCGTCAACCTGCCCGAAGCCAAGATTAGAGGTTACAAGCCTGGACGATTCTCGTTCAACGTAAAGGGAGGCAGGTGTGAGAGTTGTAGCGGCAACGGCTACAAGACCATCGAGATGAATTTCCTTCCCGATGTAATGGTGCCATGCGAAGTGTGTCACGGCAAGCGTTACAACCGTGAGACCTTGGAGGTAAGGTTTAAGGGTAAGTCGATTGCAGATGTACTTGACATGACCATCAACCAAGCCGTGGAGTTTTTCGAGAACGTGCCTCACATCTTGCATAAGATCAAGACGATTCAAGACGTAGGATTGGGATACATCAAACTGGGACAACCCTCTACCACGCTGAGCGGTGGCGAAAGCCAACGTGTCAAGCTCGCCACCGAACTGTCGAAGAAGGACACAGGCAAGACGCTCTATATCCTTGACGAACCTACCACAGGACTGCACTTTGATGACATCAAGAACCTGATGGCTGTACTCCAGCGACTGGTTGACAAGGGCAACACCGTGGTCATCATCGAGCACAATTTAGATGTCATCAAACTGGCTGATTACATCATCGACATGGGACCAGAGGGAGGACGAAACGGTGGTACACTTCTTTCCAAGGGCACACCAGAAGAGGTAGCTCTATCTGATAAGGGTTACACCCCTCGTTTCTTGAAGGAAGAACTAAACGCTCAACACTAAACATTCAACATTCAACACTCAACACTAAACACTCAACACTAAACACTAAACATTCAACACTAAACACTCAACATTCAACACTAAACACTCAACACTAAACATTCAACACTAAAACATCCCCATTTTTAGGTATTTTGTGAAATATAACACCTTTTGCAGCCCGAATACGGGGAAAAATGTGTAATTTCGCAGAAAAGAACGTAATATGAGACTTTCAGACTTACACACAGGCGAGCGCGGTGTTATCGTAAAGGTGCTCGGACATGGAGGATTCCGCAAACGAATCGTTGAAATGGGCTTCATCAAGGGTAAGGTGGTGGAGGTATTGCTCAACGCTCCACTCCAAGACCCTGTGAAATATAAAATCATGGGGTACGAGGTGAGCCTCCGAAGGGCTGAGGCAGGGATGATTGAAATCATCTCAGAGGAAGAGGCACGCAAGTTGAGCCTTGAAGAAAAGAGGCAAAGCGAAGACCTGACCATCGCCGACGACAACGATGACCAACCACTCACTGAAAAGCAGTTGCACGACGTTGCCATGCGCAAGCGCCGAATCATCAACGTGGCGCTTGTCGGCAATCCCAATTGCGGAAAGACCTCCCTCTTCAATTTCGCATCGGGTGCGCACGAACGGGTAGGCAACTACTCTGGCGTTACCGTTGATGCCAAGGAGGGCTTTGCTGAATTTGAAGGTTACCGCTTCAATCTCGTTGACCTTCCTGGTACGTATTCTCTCTCAGCCTATTCCCCCGAAGAGCTATACGTGCGCAAGCAAATCATTGAGAAAACACCTGATATTGTCATCAACGTCATTGATGCCAGCAACCTCGAACGCAACCTCTATCTCACCACCCAACTGGTTGACATGAACCTGCGTGTGGTATGTGCCCTCAACATGTTTGACGAAGTGGAGAACCGTGGCGACAAGTTCGACATCGGCACGTTGGGATTGCTCTTCGGCGTTCCCATGGTACCCACCGTTTTCAAGACTGGAAGGGGCGTGGACTTGCTGTTCCATATCATCATCAACATCTACGAGGGTGTTGACTTCCTCGACGACAAAGGATTCATCAACCCCGACGTGGCAAAAGACCTGCAGGAATGGCACAAGAACTATGAAAACCACCACGGCGGCAATCATGGCGAAGACTTCGCCCACAGCAACCGTCCCAACAAGAGCGTGTTCAGACACATCCACCTCAACCACGGCAAGTACGTGGAAGAGGGCATTGAGAGCATCAAGAAAGAATTGCAAAACGACGAACAAATCAGACATAAGTACTCCACCCGTTACCTGTCTATCAAACTTCTTGAAATGGATAAGGAAACGGAGCAATTGGTGCAGTCGCTCCCCAATGGCAAGCAAATCATTACAGTACGCGATGAGGCTGCCAAGAAAATCATGAAGGAGACCAAGGACGACAGTGAGACTGCCATCATGGATGCCAAGTACGCTTTCATCCGTGGAGCATTGAAAGAGGCTGGATATGAAGAGGGAGACAACCAAGGCACATACAAGACCACTCACATCTTGGACAAGATTATCACCAACCGCTACATAGGGTTTCCCATCTTCTTGGCATTGATATGGCTGATGTTTAAGGTAACATTCTCACTCGGTCAATATCCCATGGACTGGATAGAGGCAGGGGTAGAGTGGTTAGGCAACTTCCTGAGCGCCTCCATGCCAGAGGGACCTCTCAAGGCGATGCTTGTCAACGGCGTGATAGGTGGTGTGGGAGCTGTGATTGTCTTCCTGCCCCAGATTTTGATACTTTACGCCTTTATCTCCTTCATGGAAGACTCCGGCTACATGGCACGTGCGGCGTTCATCATGGATAAGCTCATGCACAAGATGGGACTGCACGGCAAGTCGTTCATCCCCCTTATCATGGGATATGGCTGCAACGTGCCAGCCATCATGGCTACACGTACCATCGAGAGCAGGCGCTCCCGTCTCGTTACCATGCTCATCATGCCCATGATGTCATGCTCCGCCCGTCTGCCCATCTACATCATGATTATCGGCACATTCTTCGCCAAGCAATACCGTCAAGACGTGATGTTCCTCTTGTATATTATCGGTATCGTCATGGCAGTCATTGTCAGCAGAATCTTCACGCGGTTTGTCATCAAGGGCGAAGACACGCCTTTTGTCATGGAGCTTCCTCCCTATCGTCTGCCCACATGGAAAGCCACGCTTCGCCACACGTGGGAGAAAGGCAAGCAATACCTCAAGAAGATGGGAGGCATCATCCTTGTGGCAAGTATCATCGTATGGGCATTGGGTTACTTCCCGCACAACGACCAGCTATCCACGCAGGAGCAACAGGAACAGAGTTATATCGGACAGTTGGGAAAAGCAATAGAACCCATGTTCCGCCCGCAGGGATTCGACTGGAAGTTAGACGTGGGTCTCATCTCTGGTATCGGTGCCAAGGAGATCGTGGCTTCCACCTTGGGTGTTCTCTATACTGACGATGACAGTTTTTCTGATGACGACTCATACAGTGACGACAATACGAAATACACCAGTCTCAGAAAGAAGATGATGGCAGATGGCATCACTCCCCTCTCCGCCTTCTGTTTCCTTCTCTTCGTATTGCTCTACTTCCCTTGCATTGCCACCATTGCAGCCATCAAGGGGGAAACGGGTTCATGGAAATGGGCTACCTTCACAGCCGTCTATACCACCCTCCTTGCTTGGGTAGTTTCAGCAGCGGTCTTCCAAATCGGCTCGTTGTTGGGGTATTGATGAGAAGCAAGAGGTAAGAAGCAAGAGGTAAGAAGCAGGAGGCATGAAGCAAGAGATATGATTTGCCGATTATATATTCAGAATTATTCCGACAAAAACATGTTTGAAGTTTCTTGCCAAATAGAATTGTAAGAGCAGAAAAATGCGTTAAAACGGGCAAAAAACCATGTTTTTCATCGTAACATAATATGTTACGCACGTAACTATATGAGTTATGAGCGTAACTATGTATGTTACGAGTGCTAACTATATATGTTACGAAAGCCCAAAAAGTGCCTTTTTTGAAGCAAAAACATGAATTTTTACTCAAATTACAAACCTCAAAAATTCCTAAAAGACTGATAATGAATAGTTTATCAAACCACCTAAATACAGGCATTTTTTCGACCGAGTTCCAACTCAGTTGAAAAAATGCCCGTATTTTAAGGGGTAAATTGCGAATTTATAAGACATATTTAGAAGCAAGATAATAAGAAGCAAGAAGCAAGAGGCAAGAAGCTAGAGGCAAGAAGCTAGAGACAAGAGATATGCTGACTTGGTGAATGACAATATCGTGGAAACCATAGACGGGGAAGAAGGAGTATGGATAGAGATTAGGTGAATGCAAACAAATTGCAAACCGCAAAACTTGGCTTTTCTGTTGAAAAATGATACCTTTGTCCTCAAAAACTGGAATGATGAAGAATCTATTCATGATAAGCTTCATGGTTCTCCTGTTATCGGGTTGCATGAAGAACACGGGAAAAGAACGGAAGTTTTGCCTGCAAGGTACATGGTTATTGCAAAAGGTAGAATATCCTGCTGGTGAAGTGTACGACAACTTCCTAAAAGACAAAAATACTTATTGCCGCATCTATGGCGAAGACAGCATGTACTACCAGTGCAAACTCAAGACAACAGACAGGGGGTTAGTCATCATGCCCACATCCATGATACAAACGACATTGATTAACAAAGGTGGCGGCGAAATGCTTTACTTTGAGGATGGCGACCCACATCCCCTTACCCTCTCCGGAGACACAGCCATGACCATCCAACATATTGGTGTACTGTACACATGGAAACGTGCCAATGACATTGACGTTGAATGGGGGCAGGAATTGCGCTACATCATTGCAGACGAAATGAAAAAGGCTGGCCTCGACACTCCACAGACATACGTGCTCTCCGCCAAGGAAAGGCAACAACAGAAAACGATCCATTGGTTGACCTACGCTATTTGCCTCATCATATTGGTAGCCATCCACTATGTTGTAACCAGTCGTAAAAGCAGACAACGATTACGACTACAACTGCAACAGATACAGGAAGAACACGAAAAACGCTCGCAGCACGTCAAACAAGCAATCATGGCAGACGAAAAGCAATTTTTCGCCTCTGACGAGTATAACAACCTATATGAACGCATTACAAACGGACAGCCATTGACAAAAGAAGAATGGACTGACGTAGAGCAGATGCTCAAAACGGTTTATCCAGGCTTCACAAGTCAGTTGAGAGGATTACACCACATGTCGGAACTGGAATACCAAACCTGTTTGCTCATCAAGCTACACATACCACCCAAGGACATTGCCAACGTACTGATAAGAGACACGAGTACCATCAGTACGGTACGCAGCAGATTATACAAGAAAGTTTTCGGGCGAAAGGGAAGCACCAAGGAATGGGACGATTTCATCCTTTCCATCGGAGTTTAACCACAATATGAGCACTTTGCAATTTGTTTGCATCTGCAAATGCAAAAGAAATGCAAAAGAAAACTCTTGGATACAGCGCAAATCATCCCTATCTTTGCAACCGACATCATGGAGCTGATTCCATCAAAGTTAAATCTATTTAAAACGTAAAGCTTATGAAAAGAGTAATGTTAGTGATGGCAGTAGTACTCATGAGTGCGCTGCAAGTAGAAGCCCAAACAACCAAGGTGGCAGACAAGGAACTGCATGGGGCATGGTTGATGCAATCGATGCAATTTGAGGGCGAAAAGAAAACAGTATGTGGTAAGGAGAGTGGCTACAGCCAGTTTAAGTACTATGGTGCCGATGGCGAATATGCTTGCGCACAGTTAGCCCTAACCAAGACAGGAAAAGTGGTAGTAATGCCCCACGAGTATGGAACATATACCTTCAAGAATGGTGTATATACGGAGATGGGACGTTCGGTGAAAGACGGAGACATGGTGCTGTTAGACAAGAACACATTCAAGGGTCGTTGGATGAATCGCCATGACATTTGGAAGAAAGCAACTACCCTACCCGACAAGGTGGTGAAGTACATCGTGGATTGCTGCAAGACGAAAGAAATGCCTTCCGACATCCAGCAACTCATCAAACAAAACGTATTCAAATAGAAAGGGAAAGGTTTTAGAAATGGCAATAATATAGTTATTGTATAAAAATAGTTAGATTATATTCACCCTGGGGACATACAGGAGGTAGCAGTGATGCTCCCTCCTGTTTTCATATCAATCCACAAGCAAAAGGCAATAGTAGGAAATGACTTGACAGGAAAGGTAAGCACCAGCGTTTCCATCGGCTCAGGACTGACCTATAGTGGAATAAGAACGTTGAACGATCTGAGTGAGACTTGCATAGGCGTAACGGTAGGTAACAATCCCGTGGCAGACGACAACAACAAACTGTCATTCAGCGTGACACCTATCAACGGTTATGAGCTTGCCATCAACAAGATTGAGTTTATTGCCACACGCATCGGAACAGACGGTGGATATATCGACGTGAGTTGGGCTGGCAACAAGATTGCAGAAAAGCTTCGTCCTACACGAAACAATGCCACACCTCAATACACCATACATATAGCGTGAATCCAGGCGACACGAAGAAAGGTCACAAGCTCACCTTCAATGTCTATGCACTGGGAAGCACCAAACAGATAGGTTTTGCCAACATCAAATTGTACGGAACGCTCACGAGTCCGTCAGGTGCCAAGACTGCATTCATGGATGAGGTGACAAACATCAACAACCTTGAAAGCGAATCACTGGCTGAGAAGGATGATGCCTGGTACACCCTGCAAGGAGTCCGCATAGACAAGCCTACGACAAAAGGTATCTATATCCATCGTGGAAAGAAAGTGTTCGTGAAGTAATTTTTCACCATTCTTTAGTTAAAACTTGCAAACAAAAATGATAACCAATATCAAATTAGCGTATATTTGCGATGTTTTACAAAACAAAGATTATTTATTAACAATTAAAATCAAAGAAAGTTATGAAAAAAATCTTCATGATGGCAATCGCAGCTGCAGCCATGACTATCACAAGCTGCACTGGTAACAAGACCGCTGCTCCCGTAGAGGAACAAGTTGACACTCTCGCTGTACTGACCGAAGAAGCTACTACCGCCGCTGACGAGATGGTAAGCAACTTAGGCAGCTTGCTTCAGAACAAAGACCTCACCGCTTTCCAAGGTGCTCTTGAGACGATTAAGGCAAAAGTGGCTGAATACATCGCCAAGAATCCTGAAATAGCACAAACGTATTTGGCAAAGGTTCAGACCTTCTTGAAGGACAATGCTGATGCCATTAAGGCTTTTGCTGGCAAGAATGCCGTAGTGAGTGGTTTGGTTGACAACATTGCCAACATCCCAACAGAGTCTGTAGAGAAGCTCATCGGTGCAAACGACGCATTGAAGGCTTTGGGTATTGACGCATCAAGCTTGGTTTCTACTACTGCTGACAAGGCTGTTGATGCTGCCACAGACGCAGCAGCTGAGGCTGTTGATGGAGCAAAGGAAGCTGTAGAGAATGCTAAAGACGCAGTTGTTGACAAAGCCAACGAGACTGTAGAGAATGCCAAGGCTGCTACTGTTGACAAGGCAAACGAAGCTGTAAACAATGCCAAGGAAAAGGCTGGTGAAGCTGTTGATAAAGGTGCTGCTGCCGTAAAGAAAGGATTAGGTTTGTAATTCAACAAAACAAATGACATAGAAAAAGGCTGGTTGGTTTGTTCCAATCAGCCTTTTTTGATGAATATATTCAACTTTCGTAAGTTGCGGGTGTAAATATATATTGTTAATATCTTACCTGATTCTGTCCATAGACCTCACCAGTTTCTCATCTGCGATGATACCTCTCCTTGCCATATAATAAAAGATAACAGAGATAAGAGGGAAGCAAACGGAAAACTCGAAGTGAGGCGTACCAGCCACCATAAACTCATTGATGACGCAGAAAGCCAAGTAAACATACCACGCCAAAAGAAGTATCATACACCATGTACACAATTTGGCTTGGAGTTTACGATCCTTGAACGAGAAAACAGCCATCAAAGCCAATGGGCAAGTAACCAACAAGAAGGCAAAGAGCAACGCTTTGCCATAGCTGATGCCACCGTCACCGTCAATATAGATCAAGTTGTATAATACCGCACTCACTCCCATTCCCTTGGGTTCTACCGAGAGGATGGGGAAACAAAGACACAGCACCGTGAATATCAGTGCTGCGATAAGATAAATTGTTTGTTTACGTTGCCACATAACAATTACGCATCAGCTTGTTCCTTGGATGGGTCGCGATAATACACATTACCCTGAACGAACTCCTCTGTTGCCAACAATGTTGGTTTTGGCAACTTCTCGTAGTAACGAGAAATCTCTATCTGTTCACGGTTTTCAAACACCTCTTCCAAAGAGTCGTTGTATGAAGCAAACTCAGCCAATTTCTTCGTCAGGTCTTGCTTGATTTCCACTGAGATTTGGTTGGCACGTTTTGCAATGATGGCTACACTCTCGTAGATGTTGCCAGTCTCCTCACACAAATCCATGATGTTGCGTGTTACCGTATTGACAGATGCTTTTGATTTTTTATAGTCCATATATTTTTGGTTTATATTTTGTCTGAAGAAAAAGGGAAAGTATTGTTCACTCCTTCGTGAACTGCTTGCAACGTTCGATAAACTTCTCAGCCGTTTCCTTATATTTGGAATCGGGATACTCGTTGATGAATCCGTAGCATTCGTCCTCAGCATCCTGATAACGCTCCAAACGTTTCGACTCCACGCTGTTTTGGGCAAGTTCAAACTTGCTCTTCATCAGCAGCACGGCAAAGTCTTCTCGCAAGGAAGAGTAAGGGAAGTCTTTCAACGCATTCTCGGCTGTGATGATGCACGAAAGGTAATTGCTCTCGCCATTGGTATTGCAATTGCCGAAATACGTACCTAAGTTGAAATACAACTGCGCTGAAGCCAATTCTTTCTGCACCAGTTTGTCCTGCAACTCGAACAGGTGTTTCTGTGCCATAGGCTTCAACTCAGAATCAGGATACATATCCAGGAATGTCTGGTAAGCGGTAATGGCGGCAATCGTAGGCGTTTGGTCCAAGCGAGGTTCTGGTGTACTCATATAAAGACTTCTGCCCACATAATACCGTGCCGTTTCGGTATAAGTGCCATGAGGATAAGAAGTGGCGTATTTCTTGAAATACTCAGCCGCCGTTTCATAGTCTTTTGCCATATACTCTGACATTCCCAGCATATACAAACATTCCTGTGCATTATCGGTACCCTTCATCATCGTTACCAACTCTTGCAACAAAAGCGCACAACGGGAGTATTTGCCACGAGCATAACATTCCTTAGCATACTCGTATTTGTACATATAATTATCCGATTTGTACACCTTGTTGAACTCATTGGCACAACCAGACAACAACAGTACAAACAATATTGCGATGGAAAGAGATTTTTTCATATTACAATCCTTAAAGCCTAAGCCGTGCAAAATTACACAATATTCCGCTGATTTGCAAAGCATTTAATAGAATTTTGGAAAAATACGACCGTTTTATAACGTTTATTACATGAAAAATAGGATTGGTTATCGTAAAAATGACTATCTTTGCAAAATGATGGATTTTAAACTTACTTCTCAATATAAGCCAACAGGCGACCAACCAGAGGCTATACAACAACTCGCCGAGGGTATTCTTCGTGGTGACAAGGCACAAGTATTGTTAGGCGTAACGGGGTCGGGCAAGACCTTTACCATTGCCAACGTGATAGAGAGAATCAAGAAACCAACGCTCATTCTGAGTCATAACAAAACGCTTGCGGCACAGTTGTATGAGGAGATGAAGGGATTCTTCCCCAACAATGCCGTGGAGTATTATGTGTCATACTATGACTATTACCAACCGGAAGCTTACCTTCCCACCACCGATACATACATAGAGAAAGACCTTGCCATCAATGACGACATTGACAGGCTGCGACTCTCTGCCGTATCATCGTTGTTGTCTGGCAGGCAAGATGTCGTGGTGGTGTCTTCCGTATCGTGTATCTATGGTATGGGAGGACCTACCGCAATGGAAAACAGTGTGATTTCCATCAAGAAAGGACAAAGGATAGACCGCAATCTCTTCTTACGGAAATTGATAGATGCCTTATATGTACGCAACGACATTGAAATGGAACGTGGAAACTTTCGTGTGAAAGGCGATCACGTAGATATTTTCATGGCGTATAGTGACCATGCGCTACGTGTGACGTGGTGGGATGACGAGATAGACGAAATAGAGGAAATAGACCCATTGGATTCACACCATCTGATGTCATTTGAAGAATACCAAATCTACCCTGCCAACTTGTTTGTCACTTCGCCAGAACAAACTCACATAGCTATCCGCAATATCCAAGATGATTTGGTCAAGCAAATCGACTTCTTCAATGAGCTTGGTGATTCCATCAAGGCGCAGCGTATCAAGGAAAGGGTGGAATATGACATGGAAATGATCAAGGAATTAGGACACTGTTCGGGCATAGAGAACTATTCACGCTATTTCGACGGACGTGAACCTGGACAACGCCCCTATTGCCTGCTCGACTTCTTCCCCAAGGATTATCTGATGGTGATAGACGAGAGCCACGTGAGCATTCCACAACTCAATGCCATGTTTGGCGGCGACCGAGCACGCAAGCAAAACCTTGTGGAATATGGTTTCCGTCTGCCAGCCGCCTTTGACAACCGCCCTCTACGCTTCGAGGAGTTTCACGAGATGATCAACCAAGTGATTTACGTATCTGCAACACCAGCAGATTATGAGTTGATGGAATCGGAAGGAGTGGTGGTTGAGCAACTCATCAGACCAACAGGACTACTCGACCCAGAAATAGAAGTGCGCCCAAGCGAGAACCAGATAGACGACTTGATGGATGAGATTATTACAAGGATTCATCATGACGAAAGGGTGTTGGTTACTACACTAACCAAGCGCATGGCAGAAGAACTGACCGAATACTTGTTGAATCACGACATTCGAGCCAACTACATACATAGTGACGTGGCTACCCTTGACAGATTGAAAATCATGAATGGCTTGCGTTCGGGTGAGTTCAACGTATTGGTGGGTGTAAACCTTTTGCGAGAGGGACTTGATTTACCAGAGGTGTCACTTGTAGCCATTCTCGACGCAGACAAAGAGGGATTCCTAAGAAGTCATCGCAGCTTGACACAGACAGCGGGAAGAGCTGCAAGAAACGTGAATGGAAAGGTTATCATGTATGCAGACACCATTACGGAAAGTATGCAGAAAACCATTGACGAGACCAATCGCCGACGTTCTATCCAATTAAAATACAACGAAGACCATCACATCACACCCAAGCAGATAGTGAAAGCCATCAACAATACGCTGATGTCTTCAAAAGACCAACTCACTCCTGACCAACGCGAGTTGCAACGCTCGTATGGTCCATACGTTGCCAATGGCAAGGACGTGGGTATTGCCGCAGACCCGATAGAGAAGAGAATGAGTAAGGCACAAATAGAAAAGCGTATCGAACAACTTACCGAGTCGATGAAACAAGCAGCCAAATCTCTCGACTTCCTGCAAGCAGCACAATATCGTGATGAAATTGTAAGGATGCAAGAGTTATTGGGGAAAAACCAGTAACTCTTGCATCCCCATCACTTCTTTTTCCATCCTCCTTTATTTCAATACAGGTCGGATGGGCTTCCCATAGACAATTACTTCGATGTCCTCAAAAGCACCAGTTGAATTAAAATCCAATGTGAAGGAAGCATTTTGATATTCTGTGGCACGAGTAGAAGACCAATAATAAGCACGATTGCCACCATCGCTGACACTGCTCTCGACATACCTACCAGCTGCAGGCAAGAAAATACTTTTCCCGTTTATATTGCTTGTAAACCTCATGCCAGACACACCATTGAGTGTTGTCCACATAGTACTGCAATTAGCAAGCAATTCCTCAATGTCAGCAACTGTGGGCATACACCATTTTCCGCCCAATTTCTCACGTACCACATCATATTGTGTACCACTAATGTCAGAGCCGATATTCGCATATTTGCTATTTTGGTAATGCTGATACGTGTTTAGTGAATACTTGTTTTTCTTCATCGTCTCACCCCAAGCATAATAATCACCAGCCTGTTCGGGCTTGGTCGCACCAAGATTGAAGTTTGACCATTTCGTACCACTTGGCAGACCTAGGTCAACAGCTTCAGCCAAGTAGTTTTCGCCAGGATTTTTGTTGCCAAGTATTTTATTGACCAAAAATATAGCATCGGTGATGTTCACGTCGCCATCATCGTTCACATCATAGTGATTGATCTGATCAATTCCTACAACGGGACGGACACTCCTACCGTAGGCGATCTTGGTGAGCATATCACTGTATATATCATCAGCAAAAGACCAGACGTTCCAAGCTAGATTCAAATTTCTTGTGTATTGTGTAGAAGAATAATAGCCCCCATCTTTACCGACATCGTAGATATCATCTTCCCAAGAAGCACCAGCGGCAGGAAGGAAGATGCTTTTGTTATTGAAGACACTTGTCAACTTCGCCCCCACAACGCCTTGATAAGTAGTCCATTCGTAAGTACAATACTTAACCAGTTCCTGCCATTCGTTAATGGTAGGTATTCGCCAATTGCCACCCCATTGTTTCCGCGCCACGTCATATTGTGTTCCACTGATGTCGCCAAGACGATGGCATGTTTCCTCAGTACCGTCACAATGAGTATAATTATTCCAGTCGAAATAATTTTTCACCTCTGTCTCTCCAAAAGCATAATGGTCGCCAAACCCTTCTGGTTTGTCGGCACCTACGTTATAGGTTGCCCACAACGTACCGCTGGGCAATCCAAGAGAAACAGCCTCACCCTTGTTCAAGTCATCAGGGTTCTTGTTGCCAAGTATTTTGTTAACCACAAATATAACATCGGTGATATTCACACCACCGTCATGATTCACGTCATAGTGATACTTCTGTGCCTTTGCACCCATGATTCCTAAACTCAGGAACATCAGAAAAAAAACTACTCTTTTCATAAAGTTATATTGTTAGGTAAAACATGTTGGATTTATTTTGTAAATTTACACAAATTAAAACAAATCAAAGATTTTACCTCTAAATTTTATAATTCATTAACTTAAATTACGCATTTGACATATAGTTCAAATAAAAATTTCGTTAATCAGTTTTTTCGCATCAACCACAAGTTGTAGGGATATAGTAACAAAAAATTTAGGAGTTAAAGCAGTAGGTTCGTTTCGTGAATCATCAACCTATTGTTTTAACTCCCAAATCTTCAATCTTCAATTATCAATCTTCAATTCTCAATCTATTTAACCTTCGCCTCTGGGAAAGTCTTGAATCGAATTTTCTTTCCTTGTGGAATCACTGGTTTCTCCCATGTGCCGTCTAATATCAATATCTTGGTTTTCTTGCCCATAGGAGCAGCATTCACGGCATCTTGCAACGTGAGATAATTGCCTTTTCCCTTCTCAGATACCACGTAATCATAATGGATGATATATTTTTTCAAGGCAGGAACTTCCTGAGCGATTGCCTTAGCCAAAGCCTCCGCTACCACCCTTGCACCATATATATTATAATGCGTATTGTCTTTGCGTCCATCTGGAATGCTCTCTACCTCTCCAGGCTTCAGCCACATGTGCAATTTACGAGAACCCTCAATGCCCATTCCCTGTTCGATATCGTGAGTCACACGGTTTGCATCAACGAAAGGCACACCTAACTCCTTGGCAATATACTTAGGTGGGAAGAGATAAGCCCCATGCGTATCTATCAACGTGTCGCTATTGACTTCCTCATCGCCATATTTCACGCTACGCAACGATTCATCCTCAACCGTTGAGTCAACCTTGCGCATGAAGTTCCTACGAACCACGGCATTGAACAACACAGGATGTCCACCCTTTGCCATGGTTTCACGACAGAACTTCCGCAGATTATCATCGAACGTTGAGCCAGGGTCTGTATGACGTTTGGGATTGGGTTTCTCGTCATTGTGCCCAAATTGGATAAACACGTAGTCGCCTGGCTTTACCTTGTCAATCACCTTCTTCCATCGTCCATCATCGATAAAACTCTTTGATGACTGTCCGTTGACAGCATGATTATCCACCAGAATACGTGCATCATAAAACCCTTGCAACACCATACCCCATCCCCTTTCAGGATTGGTCTTGTAATTCGATTTATTCGCAGCAGTAGAATCACCAATGATGAATATGGTGATTTGCTTTGTTGATGACGTAAGCAACATGCAAAATAACGTCACGACAAAAAACGCACTTATCTTTTTCATGATGATGTTATTTAGATACCTGTTCGATAATTTCATCAACACCCACTTGCATCTGTTCTCCCGTTGACATGTTTTTCAACGTCACTTTGCCAGTGCTCATTTCATTCTCGCCCACCAATACCACGAAAGGAATCTGCTTGGCATTGGCGTAGCTCATTTGTTTTTTCATCTTCACGGCATCAGGATAGATTTCCGTTCTGATGCCTGCCTTACGCAACTGCGCAATCAAGGGGATACAGAATGCCGTTTCCTTTTCACCGAAGTTGATAAACAACACTTGTGTGGCGTGGATGGTCTCCTTCGGATACAAATCCAATGCGTTCAGCACGTCATAAATACGGTCTGCACCAAAGCTAAAGCCCACTCCGCTCAAACCTGGCATTCCGAAGATGCCCGTCAGGTTGTCATATCGGCCACCTCCCGTTATACTACCCATCGGCGTGTCAAGAGCCTTCACCTCAAAGATAGCACCAGTGTAATAGTTCAAACCACGAGCCAAGGTCAAGTCTAATTGAATCTCATTGTTCAAGCCAGCCGACTTGAGCATATTCAAGATGAAACGGATTTCCTCAACACCTTTCAATCCAATTTCAGATGTAGCCAACACCTCTGCAATGGTATCCAGCTTTTGGTCGTTGGTTCCACTCAATGAGATGATAGGTTGAAGTTTGGCAATCGCCTCATCGCTGATACCGTTGGCACTCAGTTCGGCATTCACGTTGTCAATGCCAATCTTATCCAACTTGTCAATCGCCACCGTAATATCCACAATCTTATCCGCCTCACCTATCACCTCAGCAATACCCGTGAGGATTTTACGATTGTTGATCTTGATCTGCACACGAATGCCAAACTTAGTGAACACGGTGTCGATGATCTGCATCAACTCCACTTCGTTAAGCAACGAGTCGCTTCCCACTACGTCAGCGTCGCACTGGTAAAACTCACGATAACGTCCTTTTTGCGGACGATCAGCACGCCACACGGGTTGAATTTGGTAACGCTTGAAAGGCAATTGAAGTTCTTCACGGTGCATCACCACATAACGTGCAAAGGGAACGGTGAGATCATATCTCAAACCCTTCTCGCACAACTTGGTAGCCAATTTCAAGGAATTGCGCCCTTGCAATTCCTCATCAGTAACCTTACTGATGTAATCACCAGAATTAAGTACTTTGAAGAGCAGTTTATCTCCCTCTTCTCCATACTTGCCCATCAACGTATGCAGCGTTTCCATGGCAGGTGTCTCTATCTGTTCAAAGCCATAGAGAGCATACACTTCCTTGATGGTATCGAAAATATAATTGCGTTTCGCCATTTCTATTGGCGAAAAATCTCTTGTTCCTTTGGGAATACTGGGTTTATTTGCCATTGTTTATTGTTTTTTGATTTTTCGGAGAACTCTGAGAACTCCGAGAACTCTGAGGACTCTGAGAACTCTGAGAACTCCGAGCCCTCCGATTATTTTCTAATAATTGTCTGCTCCCTGTCAGGGCCAATAGAGATAATCGTGATAGGAGTTTCCAATTGCTCTTCCAAGAATTTCACATAGTCACTAAATGCCTTCGGGAATTGCTCCTCGCTTGTCATCTTGCTCATATCGGTCTTCCATCCAGGCATTTCCACATACACAGGTTTGATGTCTTCCTCAATATTATATGGGAAATAGTCGATGCGTTCTCCCTGATGCTCGTAAGCCACGCAAGCCTTGATGGTGTCGAATCCATCCAGCACATCACTCTTCATCATAATCAATTGCGTGACACCATTCACCATGATAGAATAGCGCAGAGCCACAAGGTCTATCCATCCACAACGACGTTCACGACCCGTCACGGCACCATACTCATGACCTAAGTCGCGAATGCGTTTGCCTGTCTCGTCAAACAATTCCGTTGGGAAAGGACCTGCGCCAACGCGTGTGCAATAAGCCTTCATGATACCAAACACCTCTCCGATACGGTTCGGACCAATGCCCAATCCCGTGCAAGCACCTGCGCAGATGGTATTGGAGGATGTGACGAATGGATAACTGCCAAAGTCTATATCGAGCATCGTGCCTTGCGCACCTTCACAAAGAATGCTCTTACCTTCACGCAACAAGCCATTCACCTCATGCTCGCTGTCAACGATGGGGAACTGTTTCATGTATTCAATGCCTTCCATCCAAGTCTTCTCCACCTCGGTAATGTCGAAATCAGTATAGTTCATAGACTTCAACATGGCAAGATGGCGAGCTTTATGCGCAGCATATTTTTCGTCAAAGTTTTCAAGGATATCCCCTACCCTCAAACCGTTGCGGCTTATCTTGTCGGTGTATGTAGGACCGATACCCTTTCCAGTGGTACCCACCTTACTCTTACCCTTTGATGCTTCAATGGCAGCATCCAACACCCGATGAGTGGGCATTATCAAGTGAGCCTTCTTGGATATGTGCAGACGTGAACGCAAGTCGTGGCCACTTTTCTCCAAATCACGAGCCTCCGCCATGAAAAGGTCAGGTGCCAGTACCACTCCATTGCCAATGATATTCACCTTTCCACCTTGGAATATTCCAGAGGGAATACTTCTCAACACATATTTCTGACCTTCAAACTCCAATGTATGTCCTGCATTGGGACCACCCTGGAATCGAGCTACCACATCGTAATGAGGTGTCAGTACATCCACAACCTTTCCTTTACCTTCATCGCCCCACTGCAATCCCAGCAAGACATCCACTTTACCTGTTTTCATTTATTCAAAGTTAAGTTACAACCGTTTATTTATTCGATTTTCCCTTCAACCGAGTTATCCTCGCCTGACAAGAACTGCATATACCATATATATATAATGAAAAGGCATTCTTACGAAAACGCTTGAGCTTGATTTCGTCTAACACTGCCATCACCTCTGGCGATTTCACCTCAGTAACCTTCCCACATACCGTACAAATCTGGTGAATATGGTCACCATTCTTGTAACACGCCTCATACATGGTGCCCTCTTGCATGTGATGGGGAATGACGAGACGCACTTCGTATAACAATTTGATGGTACTGTATAGCGTTGCCCTGCTCACGCGGAAGTTATGAGCCAAGAGATAATCGCTCAACTCATCCAACGTGAAATGTCCTCGCATACTATACACGGCATCGAGTATGGCAAAACGTTCTGGGGTCTTGCGACGATTGTTCGTCTCAAGATATGCGGCAAGTATTTGCCTTACATCTTCCTTCGCCTGTTTATCCATACTTTATGTATTGTCACAAAAAACGCACAAAGATAATCACTTTTTCGCAAAAGTACAAACCTTTATAATGATTTCGACATTTTTTTGACGGGATTTAGTTGTTATTGAAAAATTATTCCTATTTTTGTAACATTATTATACATTTTGTTCTACTTTAAACAATTATCATGGGAAGTCTATTAGAAGAAATCTTAAAAAGCGCAACTTCTGGTGATGGTTCCATCTTAGGCAGCATCATCAAGAAAACCATTGCCAACGACAACAATGATGGAGAACAGCCACAAGCATCTGTGAATCCATCCGGTACACAAACAAGTTTCCCGAATGCAGGAGGAAGCAACAATCCTTTTGACATTGGCGACGAGCTGGACGACATTGCCAACGGAAGGAATCAAGGTTCACCGTCTGCCGAAACAGACAGTGGTTTCAATATTCCGTCTATGGAAGGCTTTGACATTGGAGACATCTTGAAAAAGATTGTCCTTGGTGGTTCTGCCATTCCCATTCCTACCGGACAAAAGGAGGAAAGCGAGAGTCAGGAAGCATCTGCCCCATCTATCGACATTGGCGACATCCTGGGCAAGTTGGGTATCGGACTTGGTGGAAGCAACAATGCGGGTGCAGGAGGCATCTTACAAACCATCATCAGCATCATCAAGATGATCAAGAGCGCCAAAGGTACCAGTCGTGCGGGACTTATTGAAGAGCAACTGTCTCAGTTCATGACTCCCGATGAAATTTCGCAATTCATGGCAGCCATCGACGAGGAGCCTAAGGAATAAGTCATCAAGGACTATCAGAATCTCTTTCCGATTCCTACATTCACATACCAATTGGAAAGTTGACCATTGGAATCATTGCGTTTGTACGTAAACTGATTCCATTGGCCTTTGAGGGTGGCAAACCAATCCTTGTGGTTATACACGAGAGTAAGCCATCCTGCAAGATTGACCTTCAATCGGCTGTGGCTTACAGTAACGTCCTTTGGCACAAGCAAAGGTTCATCCTTATCAAGATTAGGATTAATATCATAGTTCCACATTTTCAGTCGGTTAACAGCAGCTAAGGAGGGCATAAACATGGCATTGACAAGCCACCCCTTGGCTGGAACCCAATTATAAGCATATCCAGCACCGATGTTCAATTGGTTGACCTTAATGCGACCGATATTATTCATCATCATCACAAAAAGGGTATTGATATTGGCTGCATAGTCTATATCGGCAGTAAACCAAGATGCACCAACTATCACAGAACCTGCTGAACGCAATTGTATGGTAGATTGGTCATAACCAGCAGTATTGGAAAAATGCTTGCCGTTAAACATGTAATATCCTTCCAAAAGGGTAGATTTGACAAAGATAGGCTCGTCCATTTCCATCTTCACCTTATCATCAAAGTCTGGGGTTTCTTCATCAGTAATAGCCCCCCTGAATCGGATATCAGTCTCTGAGGTTTTAAAACGGCGGACATTCAATCTGATTGTGTAAGTACTGCCACCAACACCAAAGTTGAAATTTGCTCCCTCGACGCTTCCTATCGTGAACTGATAGCCAAGTCCATATCCACGGTATCCTACCCAAGCTCCGAAAGACTTACTCGTTCCCGTTTCCAGTTTGGAATCCCATCTGTAATCAAGACCTTCACCTCGGTAAAAAGACTCAACATCCAGATTCATTTCATTCGCATTGCCCTTCAACATGACTTGCCAAGGCTTTTCCGGCACATGAATATATTGCTTATCAATACCGCGCACGGTAAGCGTGTCGATGAGATTGCCCAATTGTCGTATGAGATTGCCCTTGCCGTTACCAGCATACAATGACAACGATGCAAGGAGCAAAGCAACTAAAGCAACTGTCTTATGAAAAACGTGTATGAACCTTAACTTTTCCGTAATGTGATGAATTGAATCAAATTATTTTTTGCAAAAATACAATTTTTTCCTAACAAAAATAACTTTTTGACAATAATAGTCAAGAATTTTTGCATGATAAGTCTCATAATTCAATTTAAAACATTAATTTTGCAGATATAAAACATTTACATATTAAACATCATATTTACGCTCAACAAACACATTGTTTAGTCATGAGAAATATAGTCTTTATCTTAGCCATACTTTGTAGTTTTCCCCTACACCTGTCTGCAGAAGATTGGCACATGAACGTACCAGACACAAAATTATCGTCTATGTACACTTCAGATACCACCAGTTTCAACTTCTCCCCCACCCCGTCGAAGTTGTTGATGCAAAAAATCAACCAACCAAGTGCACCCTCGTTCAAGCCTTTAGACGACATCACTTGGGCTGGAGTGCCTATCTTCGTGGCTGGTATCATTGCCAAAGGTGAAAAAGAATCGTTTAGACAAAACTATGATAACATTCATCAGAAAACCAGATTGCTGACTGAGTTTAAGACAGAGATAGACAACTACACCCAATTCCTTGGTCCTGCCTTGACCGTTGGTCTGAAGCTGGCTGGTGTAGAAGGTCGTTCCGATTGGCAACGCCTGTTGGTTTCATCAGGATTGACCTACGGACTCATGGCAGCCTTCGTGAATGGAATCAAATATACGGCAAGTGAGATGCGCCCAGACGGAAGTACTCGCAACTCATGGCCATCGGGCCATACGGCAACGGCATTTGCCGGTGCAACTATCTTACACAAGGAATACGGTTTGACACGGTCGCCTTGGTATTCATTGTTAGGTTTCGGTTCAGCCACAGCCACCGGTGTAATGCGTGTACTGAACAACCGCCACTGGGTGAGCGATGTTCTTTCCGGTGCGGGTATCGGTATCCTATCGGGAGAGTTGGCGTATGCTCTCAGCGACCTTATCTATAAAGACAAGCATCTCTTGCGAGGCAACCTTACCAACTATCCCAAACTTGACCGTGACCATCCCTCTTTCTTCGACATCTCTATGGGTATTGGATTCTCATTCGAGAACATTGATTTCAGCACAGAATTGAATCAAGGGGAAGATGAAGATTTCCTTTTTGAAGATCCCGAAGACATGAACCTCCATTTCCGCAAGTCAACGGCAGTGCAAGCTGAAGGTGCTTATTTCCTAAACAAATATATTGGTATTGGCGGCAGACTTCGTGTTGTATCCACACCTATTAACAGTTGGAACTCATTCATTCAGAACGAACAAGAATACCTTGACTTTTTCAAGTATCACGCAAATAGCGACGACATCGGGTTTGAAGGAGATGACACAGAAGAGATAACTGGATCCCTTAAAGATGTTATCACCGAAAACCAATTTTCTATTGAAAGCGACCACTTGACAGAGTTTGTTGCGAGTGCAGGTTTGTATTTCAACTTTCCCATCACAGACCGCTTTGCCATCGGCACAAAACTCCTTGTAGGAAACAGTTTCATGCAAGCGCTCGAAATCAGTGCACAATTCAAAGGAAACATCAAAGACGCAGACTGTTATGCAGCTATCCATAACGGTGAGGTGGAGAAATTTTCTATCAAGGACATCAAGGCTACCGACCAAAACTATGACATTGATTGGGATTACCTCACCGTCAAAGGCAACACCTCCACGTCGTTTGGCACAGGCCTTTCATTGACTTACGCATACAATGGCAATTATTGTTGGAAGTTGTTCTGCGACTATGATTATACCAAAAAGAACTTCACATTGGAATATGCCCCTAATGAATTTATCTTGACCGCCATACCCAACTTAGCCAACCTTGCCTCAGTCATAGAAAATGGCACAAAGCCATACGTCTTCAACAAGAAAAAGCACATGAGTACATGGATTTTAGGAGCTTCATTCAGCGTTTCATTTTAGTGGTTTGCAAGACCTATTGATAAGGTTCTCAGTTTTTCCCATATCAAGGAACCGATGGTCACCATATAAGAAACCGATGGTCACTCATATAGAAACCATCGGTTTTTTGTATAGTTACCAAACGTTCTATTCAAAAGTAACTTTAGAGAATGCTGGCTTATCAATAGAACAAAAGTCGTTGTCCATGTATTTATAATATCCCGTAATGCCAATCATGGCAGCATTGTCGGTGGTATAACTGAACTTGGGAATGTAAATCGTCCTATGATACTTCCTCGCATACTCATGAAATGCGTTGCGCAAGCCAGTATTGGCAGAAACGCCCCCTGCCACAGCCACATGCTTGATACCCGTTTCCTTGACAGCCAGTTTCAGTTTCTTCATGAGAATATCTACCACGGTAAACTCTAAACTGGCTGCTATGTCTTCCTTATGATGCTCCACGAAATCAGGATCATCCTTCACCCAATCACGAAGACTGTATAAGAAAGAGGTCTTCAGACCACTGAAACTATAATCCAAGCCAGGTATATGTGGCTCGGCGAAGCGATAAGCCTTGGGATTGCCTTGACGAGCCAACTTATCTATGATAGGTCCGCCAGGATAACCCAATCCCATTACTTTAGAACATTTGTCTATGGCTTCTCCAGCTGCATCATCTATAGTCTGTCCAAGTACCTGCATGTCGTTATACGCATTTACCTTGACGATCTGAGAATTACCCCCACTTACCAACAAACAAAGGAAAGGGAACGGTGGAGCACTCTGGTCATCATCAGACTCCTTGATGAAATGTGCCATTACATGACCTTGCAGGTGATTTACGTCTATCAGTGGGATTCCCAAAGAACGGGCAAAGCCCTTGGCAAAGCTAACACCAACCAACAACGAGCCCATCAAACCCGGTCCACGGGTAAAGGCAACGGCTGACAATTGGTGTTTGTCTATTCCAGCACGTTTGATAGCTTGGTCAACGACGGGAACAACGTTCTGCTGATGTGCCCTTGAAGCCAATTCAGGAACCACACCACCGTATGCCTCATGCACGGCTTGAGAAGCGGTAACGTTGCTTAACAACACGCCATTGCGTAAAACGGCAGCAGAAGTATCATCGCAACTGCTCTCTATACCTAATATATAAATATCTTCCATGTTATCAATACGTGAGAATTTCCACACCATGTTCAGTCATCAAGAACGTATGCTCCCATTGTGCACTTGGAAGTTCGTCCTCGGAAATCACTTCCCAACCATATTCGTCATCCTCATCAATAAACACTTTCCATGAACCCATGTTCACCATAGGTTCTATCGTAAACACCATACCAGGCACCAAGAGCATTCCAGTGCCACGATGACCGCCATAATGCAGCACGTCGGGCTCTTCGTGAAACTTCAAGCCCACGCCATGACCACAGAGGTCGCGTACGATACCATAATGATACTTGTCGGCATGTTTCTGAATGGCATGGCCAATGTCTCCCACGAAGCCAAAGGGCTTGGCTGCCTCTGCTCCAATCTCCAAACATTCCTTTGCCACACGTACCAATTGTTCCTTTTCGGGCGTTGTCTTACCGATGATAAACATACGAGAAGCATCAGCATAATAGCCATCCAAGATGGTGGTGAAATCAACGTTGATGATGTCGCCCTCTTTCAACACGTCTTCTTTCTTGGGAATGCCGTGGCAAACAACTTCGTTGATGCTTGTACATACACTCTTGGGGAAGCCCTCGTAATTGAGGCAAGCGGGAGTAGCACCATGAGAGGTACAATAGTCATAGCAAATCTGGTCTATCTCCAATGTACTCATGCCCTCATGGATTTGTTTGGCAACCTCGTCAAGCACGCCCGTGTTGACAATGCCACTTCTCTTGATTCCCTCAATTTGCTCAGGCGTTTTTATCAAGTCACGAGTGGGAACCAACTTACCCTTGTTTTCCCAATACATCACTTGTTTGTCCAGTTCAGTAATAGGCTGTCCTTTCAGACAATGCCATCTTCTTTTCTTCCTAAACATAGTTTTGTGTGTTTATATTCCTTCAAGGCAAACGACGGAACACCCGTCATCTGTCTTTATTTCAAATAATCATATATCTCTTTGGTCCAGTCAGCCCCGTTTTTCGGGCAAAAGGTCTGAATACCGATTTGACTTGCTGCCGCTACATTGCGTGGACCATCGTCAACGAACAGGCACTCTTGTGGGAAAAACTTTTCCTTGCGCATCACATGGCGATAGAATAAGTCGTTTGGCTTCATGAGCTTTACCTGGTAGCTTAAATACAGTTCGTCAAAATAATAATCCAGAGAATGTCCTTCACCGTCAAAGTCATCACTTAACGCCCAATCCATCATGAAAGGATTGGTGTTAGACAACAAGATGACACGATAACCTTCCTCTTTCAATTTCAGTAAAGCCTCCAAATTTCTGTGGGGAACTTCCTTGCAATAACCTGTCCAAGCATAACGGCACTCCTGAAACGTCAATTCGTGACCCACCTGTTTGCTTAGTGACTCCCGAAACTGCTCAGCTGATATAGCTCCCACTTCCAACTCGCCGAAAATGCCCATCTGCGTATAAGGGTCAAGCATTTTCTCTGCGTCTTTAAGTCCTATTTCCTTAAATCTTTTCACTGCCTGATTCTGGTCTAACGTAACCACGACTCCACCAAAATCAAATAAAATACATCTAATCATTTTTCACTAAATAAATCCAACTTTTTCTTTCGCGCCTCTTCCAATGACATCAACTTTTCCTGTTCCTTGCCAAATGTCTCGCGTAACTCTTGGTATTTCACATCCAACTCACTCGCATACTTTCCCTTTTCCTCCGCATTGAGCAGCCTGGAAGCTGCCAACACGTTTTGAGAAGCGTCTTTCATCCATACCACAGGACCGCCATATACGGGAGCAATCTTCAAAGCCACGTGCATCTGACTGGTCGTTGCTCCGCCAATCATGATGGGGATGTCGAGTCCTGCTGCCTTCATCTCCCTCGCCACGTTCACCATTTCCTCAAGCGACGGTGTTATCAAGCCGCTCAATCCAATCATATCTGCCTTTTCCTCAATGGCTTTCCTCACGATTTGCTCAGCGGGAATCATCACGCCCAAGTCAATGACCTCGTAATTGTTGCAAGCCATCACCACGCCCACGATATTCTTCCCGATGTCGTGAACGTCTCCTTTCACGGTGGCGAGAATCACTTTTCCACGTTTTGAACCATTGCCATCTTGCTTTTCCTTTTCAATATATGGCTGCAAGATAGCCACGGCTTGTTTCATCGTACGAGCTGTCTTGACCACTTGGGGAAGGAACATCTTCCCTGCACCAAACAACTCGCCTACTTCATTCATTCCAGCCATCAACGGACCTTCAATAATGTTCACCGCTTTGGGATATAACTGCAAAGCCTCATTGATGTCTTGTTCCAAATAATCACCTATACCCTTACGCAAGGCATAAGAGAGACGCTTATCTACATTCTCGTTTCTCCAAGCTTGTTGAGATGACGACTGCTGATGAACGGAAGAGGGTTTATTGGCAGGATTCTCTCCGTTCTTCCTACTCATCTCCTCAGCCAACAACCTATTAGCCAATTCAATGAGTTCATCGGCAGCACCTCGCTTTCTGTTGAGCACCACGTCTTCTATCACCCTCAGCTCATCTTCAGGAATGTCGGAATATGTGACCTTCGTTGCAGGATTCACAATTCCGAAATCCATCCCTTGCTGAATGGCATGATACAAGAATACCGAATGCATGGCCTCACGCACGTAGTTGTTTCCACGAAACGAGAATGACAAATTGCTTACTCCTCCACTCACATGCGCACCTGGCAGATTTTTCCTAATCCACGACGTGGCTCGTATGAAGTCGAGTGCATAACTATCATGTTCTTCCATTCCCGTAGCAATGGCAAGAACATTGGGGTCAAAGATAATATCTAAAGGATTCATCCCCACCTGCTCAGTCAATATTTGATAGGCACGTTGGGCAATCTCAATCCTTCGTTCATAAGTAGTGGCTTGTCCTATCTCGTCAAAACACATCACCACTACAGCCGCTCCATATCTCTTTACATCCTTTGCGTGTTGGATAAACACATCCTCTCCCTCTTTCAAAGAAATGGAATTGACGATACATTTGCCTTGAACGCATTTCAAGCCAGCCGTAATCACGTCCCATTTAGATGAGTCTATCATCACGGGAACCTTGGCGATGTCTGGCTCTGCGGCTATCAAGTTGAGGAAGTTCACCATCTCTGCCTTGGCATCTAACAAGCCATCGTCCATGTTGATGTCGATGACCAATGCGCCATCTTCCACTTGCTTGCGCGCAATCGACATAGCCTCATCATAGTTTTTCTCCTTGATGAGTCGCAAAAACTTCCTTGAACCTGCCACATTACAACGTTCACCCACATTGACAAAATGAACTTCATCCGTCACGTTCAACTGTTCCAATCCGGAAAGTTGCATCGTATGGGGGAAAGGACGTGGTTGACGAGGAGTTTTACCTTCTGCCATTTCAGCATATTTACGGATAAACTCATCCGTCGTTCCGCAACATCCGCCAAGAATATTCACCAAGCCTTCGTCAATAAACTCACGAATCTTAGGAGACATACTTTCTGCCGTTTCATCATACAAGCCCAACGAATTAGGCAATCCAGCATTGGGATAGGCAGAAATATAATATGGAGCTTTTTGAGATAGTTCTTTCAAATAAGGTTTCATCTGTTGGGCTCCGAAAGAACAATTCAAGCCCACAGAGAATATCGGGTAAGCACTCACGCTTGCCAAGAATGCGTCGAGTGTCTGTCCGCTCAAGGTACGACCAGCCAAGTCGCTGACCGTCACACTTAGCATGATGGGCAAATCCACTCCTCTGCTCTTCATGGCATGAAGGGCAGCGTCAATGGCAACCTTCGCATTGAGTGTATCAAAGATAGTTTCTATCAAGAATGCATCAACACCACCTTCAATCAACGCATCCATCTGCTCAAAATAAGCATCAAAGAGAGTATCATACGTTAAATCACGCATGGAAGGATTGCTTACGTCAGGGCTCATGGAGCACGTCTTGTTGGTTGGTCCTACCGAGCCCAACACGAAGCGAGGTTTGTCTGGTGTTGAAAACTCGTCAACGGCACGTCTGGCAATCCTCGCACCCTCAAGAGCAATGGTACGAGCATAGTTTTCCAAGTGATAGTCGGCTTGTGAAATGCGTTGAGAAGAGAATGTATTCGTCTCTATCAGGTCGGCTCCCGCACGCAGATACTTCCGATGAATATCCATGATCACGTCGGGTCTTGACAAATTCAAGACGTCATTGTTTCCTTGCATTTGCAAGGATGATTGCTTTAACAAAGGCATAGAATCACGAATGGACTCTGTCCAGAAGTCAGACTCAGTGAGTTCATACCCCTGAATCATCGTTCCCATTGCTCCATCGAGAATTAATATCTTTTTGCTTGCTAATTGCCGAATGCTCATTCTAATAATGTTTGATGGCTCTATCCATCTCGCGTCTGTCTTCCTTTTCCTTCAAGGTCTGGCGCTTATCGTATTCTTTCTTTCCCCTACACAATGCAATATCTACCTTTGCACGACCATGATCGTCTATGAAAATCAAGATGGGTACAATGGTAAATCCAGGTTGTTTGTCGGCTTCCTGCAACTTATGAATCTCACGCTTGGTGAGCAACAATTTTCTATCTCGCTTGGCCTCGTGGTTAGCGTATGACCCATAGAAATAGGGCGAAATATTCATACCCTTCACCCATATCTCACCGTTGACAATATAACAATACGTATCCACGAGCGAAGCCTTTCCCGCACGGATAGACTTGATTTCGGTTCCCGTAAGCACAATACCTGCGGTGAACGTCTCAACAAAGAAATACTCTAACGAGGCTTTCTTGTTTTTTATTTGTATCGGACTCTTTTTCCTGAGTTCTAACTCGTCTTTATTCACTGATTTGTGATTGATTGATAATTTTTTGACCAACAACGCTCACTGACAACGCCAATACGACAACAACCTTACTCTCCCACCACGGTGGCAAAACGGTCAATGTGTTCGTCAATATAGTCGGCTATCATCTGTGTCCATTCTTCCTCATTCTCCACGAAGTCATCATCGCAATCGTCGAAAGCCCCAAACCGTTCAAACAATGCCATAAATGCCTCGTCGGTGCAATCTGCCTCTATCTCCTCATGATATTTCTTGTAGAGACCGTTAGCCTTGTTGATCAATTTTGCTAAGTCGCGAAGTCCCCACGCACGCATGGCCTTCGCAAAAGGATTGCGGAAGAAGAAAGGACCGTAGCCGTTATGAATGAGTTGTACGAAACCTCCATCCATTACCTCATCGTGTAAGATGTGATAACCCAACAAGGTAATCTGGTCACTGTTCAGTTGAGACATATTCTCGGCAGTGAGTTCACCGCCAATTGCCTCATTGATAGCAGAGACAAATACGCCTACAAACTCATCCATGCCTTGCTCAGCAGCTTGGCGCAGCACACGGTCTTCTATCTTTACTTCCACCATCACTTTTTCTATTCAATGACTACCGTAGTCCAACCGTGCTTGTCTTCTTCCACACCATACTGAATGGCACGAAGATGATTATAGAGCTTGGTTGACATAGGACCAGGCTTTCCGTCTTCACTGAACGTGTAACGTACACCTGTGTCAAGGTCGTCAATATAAGAGATTGGAGAAATCACGGCAGCAGTTCCACAAGCGCCAGCTTCCTCAAAGGTAGCCAACTCTTCTTCTGGTATCTGTCTGCGTTCCACTTTCATTCCGTAGTCTTCAGCCAATTGCATCAAGCTCTTATTGGTGATACTTGGCAAGATGGATGTAGAGGCAGGAGTAACGTATGTATTGTCCTTGATTCCGAAGAAATTGGCAGCGCCACACTCATCCATGTATTTCTTTTCCTTTGCGTCAAGGTAGAATTCGCAAGCATATCCTTTCTCATGGGCGAGGTTGTTGGCAAACAGAGATGCTGCATAGTTGCCGCCCACCTTGTACTTACCTGTGCCGAGAGGTGCAGAGCGGTCATAATCACGGATGATTACGTATGGATTGGTAGCGAAGCCACCCTTGAAGTATGGTCCCACGGGTGTAACGAATATCAAGAACAGATATTCCTTGGATGGATGAACGCCTACCTGGGCACTCGTACCGATGAGCAATGGGCGTATGTACAATGTGGCTCCACTCTCGTAAGTGGGAATATACTCTTGGTTCAAGCGAACCACCTTCTTCACCATCTCACAAAACAACTCGGTGGAAACCTCTGGCATCATGATGCCTCTACAGGTGCTTTGCAAACGGGCAGCATTCTCTTCCATGCGGAACACGCGTACCTTGCCGTCTGGGCAACGATAAGCCTTCAGTCCCTCAAATGCCTCTTGGCCATAGTGCAGGCAAGTGGCTGCCATGTGTAATTTCAAATACTCGTCGGAGCAAATTTCTATTTCGCCCCACTTACCGTCACGATAATAACAACGCACGTTGTAGTCTGTTGGCATATACCCGAATGACAAGTTTGCCCAATCTAAGTTTTTCATAATTAATGCTATTAATCTTTTAACCTTTCAATTTGGGAGCAAAATTACAAATAAATATGCTCATCTGCAATATTTTAGGCTTAAAATTGTCGAAAACAAGTCATTTGTTGTCTTCGAGTATCTTTTTGATTTCCTCGTCGGTTTTTGTCAAGCGGTCTTTACACAATTTTATCAACTTCTGTGCTTTCTTCAACTGCTCGCCCAATTGGTCGATGTCCAACTCATTGTCTTCCATCTTACGAACAATGTCTTCCAACTGGCTTACGGCTTCCTCGTATTTGATTTCTTCTTTCATATTGTCTTCTGTTTGATTGTAATTCCTTGATTGTAGATGGTCTTTTCACCACCTTATTTAATCACTACCGATTTCACTTTTCCCTTCTCCACTCTCGTCTCTATCTCATCTCCATTGCATAGTTCGTCGGGATTGCGCACCGACTTGCCATTGTGCAACGTGATACTATATCCTCGTTTGAGCAACAGGGCAGGGTCTAATGCCTCTATGCGATGAGACAACAATTCCAAACGGTGTCTTTCGCGAGTGAAAACATGGTCTTTGAGAGGCGCAAACTTCATGTTTAATTGCTCTAAACGATATGTTTGCGTGGTCAATATCTCTCTTACCGCATAAATGATTCTACTATTGCATTTCTCCAGAAACATTTCTTGCCTGGATTTCACCAAAGAGAAGAGCACGGGAATCTTCTCAGCCAATTTCTCCAATCGCATCTTCTCCACTTCCATCCTCCTGCTTACCAGATGCGAAATCTCTGACCTGCAGTTCTCCACCCTCTCATATACGTGCGATAAATGCTCTATCAAGAAACTGGCGGCGGCGGTGGGAGTCTTTACGCGAGTATGGGAAATCATATCCAACACGCTCTCATCACGCTCGTGTCCGATACCTGTGATGATGGGCAATGGGAAATTGGCAACGTTTTCGGCCAAGCTTAACGTATCGAATCCTGACAAATCAGCCGTTGCACCTCCACCTCTGATGATTACCACCACATCGAAATCGTCTAACCGTTCATTGATTTGATTAAGCGCAGAGATAATGCTTTGTTCTACTTGTTCTCCTTGCATGATGGCAGGAAACAGACGTATATAAAACTTCAAGTTATCGTCATTGTTGGCCAATTGGTTGCAGAAGTCGCCGTATCCTGCCGCATTCTCACTGGAAATGACGGCTATGCGCTGAGTGAAAAGGGGCAATTGCAACTCTTTTTGCAAATCATAGACACCCTCTTCCTTGAGTTGCCGAATGATTTCCTGTCGTTTCTTCGCCATGTCTCCCAACGTGAAAGTTGGGTCAATATCTGAGATAATCCAAGAGAAACCGTATGCTTCGTGAAAGTCGGCACGTACCTTGAGCAAAACTTGAAGACCAACGTGCAAAGGCTGACGAGTGACGTGCTCAAACTTAGGACCTATCTTCATCCACGTGTTTTTCCAGCATTTTGCAGAGGCGCGCGCAATGGGCGTATGGTTGAAAAGGTCTTTCTGAATGAGTTCCATATAACAATGTCCACGCACTTCACGCACCTCAGACAGTTCCGCCTCCACCCAATACTCATCAGGCATTTCTATCTGCAATGTCTCTCTCACCAACTGATTCAACTCATACAAGGTCAGGGTTGAGCGATGAGTCTTCTCCTCACTATGCCAAAACAAGTCATTCATTAGCTATCCCTTGTCCTCCGTTTTGATATGCTTTCCAGAAGTCGGGTATTCCATAACCGAAAATATTGTCAGGCTGATGGTATTGATGAGCCGAACGACGCACCAAGTCCATGATTTCGAAGGCGGTCTTATTGGGTAAGGCTTGCCATAAGCAAGCCACCATCCCACAAGCCAATGGCGAGGCGAATGAGGTTCCGTTGGCTGTGCCTATCTTTCCGTTACCTTTGATGAGCCAACAGGCATTGCCTATAGCCATGATATCGGGTTTCACCCTACCGTCTGCCGATGGTCCCACAGAACTAAACACTGTATTGACCTTGTTCTTGGTGATGGCTCCTACCGCCAATATATCTCTCGCATCGGCTGGAACACCTATTTTCTTCCAAGTGCCACTACCCGAATTGCCTGCACTGTTCGTCAAGACGATTCCCTTGGCTGCCAATCGTGAAGCTGTACGAGAAACAAACGACGTGTTTCCGTCTAAGTCAGCATAGACATGACTGGTTGACTTGTCGTCATACGTGGTGTAGCCCAATGACGAATTGATGATGTCCACGCCCATAGAGTCGGCATATTCAGCTCCAGCTGCCCAGAAATCTTCCTCTGCCAAGCTCTCCGTTGCTCCAGCTTCTGTCCGTATCAACAAATAGGAAGCCTCCGGAGCCGTACCTATATATATATGTGGGAGATTGGTTGCCATGGTAGAAAGTACCATCGTGCCGTGGTCTAATTCTGAATAGATATTTGAAGACTTGGGAGTAGAGAAGTCTTTCGTACCGATGATGTTCACCGTCGTGAATGCAGGGATACTGTCCACATTCATGAAGCCGCCATCGAGAATGGCTATCAACATACCCTTTCCACGGAATCCTGCCTCGTGCAAACGTATGCCATTCATCATGTCTATCTGACGGTGGGCAAGTCCGTGTTCCTTATTTTCCACGCTGTCTTGCTTGTATGGAATGTTTTCTAACTCACTTCGTTTTGGCACGTTAAAGGAGTCGGGAGCATGAAAGACATTCTTTGCGTCTTTCACGAATGGCAATTGTTTCAGTTTTTCTAAGCCATCTTCATAAACATTTTTAACCAATACAGTGTTGTTCCACTTGCTTTGGCAAACCACTTCAAAACCTTGCTTGCGGATTTGTTCTATATATGCCGGCGTAATGGGCAGGTCGGTGGAATCTACAGAGATTCCTTGTCGTTTGCGTCTTTCAATGGCTCTCGCACTCAAGAACCGTTCTGGCTTGCTCAAACGGTATGGTGTTCCTTTCTTGTCGGCAAGCGACACACGCACAAGCCAGTGTTTTCCTCCTGGATAAGCCACTTTCTTGTCGGCAGAATAAGCCTTCACGGAAACTGCCAACATCACGAACAACGACAAAAGTAATACTGGGTAATTCTTCTTCATCTTTTCTATTAATATTTACAAAAGACCAACTTCGTCTCTCTTTCTGCAAAAATATAAAGAATCAATGAATTGGACAATATTTTTGAGTGGATAATTGATTATTTTTGAAAAAAACGAATCAGAAAAATCACAAATGGAACTGACAACTCATCATTCCATGATAACATTCTGAGTATTTGGATAAAATACGAAGAATTGTTTAAAGTTTGTAAAGTATCTGTCTTTTTTTATATTTTTGCAAAGAAAAAACCTTGCAAGGGTTAGCATTTTCGGTACCTGTAGGGTTATATAGGCAGAAAGTTATCAAAAAAAGAACATGGAACAAGAAACACTTGCGAAGCTGTTCCTTCAGCACTACGGCAAGATGCAGCGTGTGGCTCGCACGATACTCTACGACGAGCAGGCTGGTGAAGATGTGATCAGCGACATCTTCGAGAGCCTGCTGCGCGGCCACACTACGCTCTCCGCCGACTGGCAGGATGATGCTTGTGAGCGTTATCTGCTGACAAGCGTCCGTAATCGCTGTCTGAAGGTGCTCAGGCGTAAGCCGTGGTTAGGCGTTGCCAACAACGGACAAGCCCTTGGATTGTCTGGCATCGATCTTACAGTTGCTGCTGATAATGATGTCGACGACGATTTGATTACCGACATCATGGCGTTTGCGGAAAGCCATCTGTCGGAGCAGGAGCAACGTATCCTCAGTCTGCGCTTCACCCACGGCCTCCGCTACAGCGAGATAGCCTCGGCTGAAGGCATCAGTCGCGTAGCGGTGTGGAAACATCTGTCGCATGCAATCAACGAAATCAAGAAACAATTTAATCCGAAAATGCTATGATACCTAATGATGACCACAAGAGGCTGTTTCTCGATATGCAGGAACACCCTGAGAAGTATTCCGACCAGCAGTTGGAGGACATGATGGACGAACTCGACCGCGACCTTGATGCCACAGCAGCGTGGCAGCGATTCGCCAATTCTACATCTTCTTTTATGTCGAACAGGCGTTCGCAGACATGGTTTGCCACAGCCATCTTCAGGAAAGCAGCCATCATCGTGGGTGTGCTCTTTCTGACAGGCATCGCTATTGCCGCATGGAGGGCAACGCGACAGACCACTGTTTCCTCGCCTACAGCCAACACCATCGTCCACGAGAGCGACGTGGCTCCTTCGCCAACAGTAGTGGCAACGACGTTCGACAATGTGCCACTCGACAGCATCCTCGGCGTAGTTGCTGTCCATTACGGCAAGGCGGTCAGTTTCAGAGACAATTCGCTCCGTAGTCTGAAACTCATCATGAAATGGGAACCCAATGCTCCGCTTGCCGACTTCCTCGAGCGCCTGAATGCTTTCGACGGGTTGAGCTTGAGTTTGCTGGGCGATACCATCGTGGTGCAACCCTCTGCAAACAGCACTGAGAGGTGAGTGATAACCATATTTCAACTGATGATGTCATGAGAAAGATCATACACCTTATTATTATAGTCTCACTCCTTACGCTCCTACCAGCTGCCACACCCATGCTGACGAGGGCGCAATCGAAAGCATCCCTTCCACAAGGAGGAAAAAAACAGAAAGTGAGCCTCCTCGACGCCATACAGAACATCAGTCACGGGCAGAAGACCTATACCATCGACATTTTATCGGACGGGCTGCAAGACCTGACCACTTCTGCCTCTGTGACAGGGCTTACAGCTCCCGAAGCCGTGAAGCGTCTATGTAAGGGATTGCCCGTGAAAGTGAAGGTGAACGGACGGAGAATCACCGTGCAATACGACAAGCGGCGGGAGGTCAGGAAACTAAAGCTGAACGGTGAGGTGCGGGACATCCGCGCCCACAAGCCGCTTATCGGTGCCACCGTCGAGCTGCTCGATGCCGACAGCACCGTGTTGCAGCAGGTTGTGGCCAAGCATCACTGGTGGGGCAGTGGTGAAGATGGGAAGGTATACGAGTGGGAGACCAGCGAATTCAGTTTCACGGTGCCCGCCCTGCCCGCCAAGTACATCTTCCGCATCAGCTTCGTGGGCCACCGCACGGCCTACGTCGACTACAAGCTGGAGCGCGTAGGCCGTCGCGAGCACGAGCGGTCGCTGCCTCCGCTCTATCTGGCTCCCGTCTCGACCATGCTGCCCGAAGTGCCGGTTACGGCCTCCCGTGTGAAGTTCTACTACAAGGGCGACACCATTATCTATAATGCCGATGCCTTCATTCTGGCCGAAGGCTCCATGCTCGACGCCCTCATCAGTCAGCTGCCGGGCGTGGAGCTGAAGCGCGACGGCCGCATCTACCACGAGGGCAAGTTCGTGGACGACCTGCTGCTCAACGGCAAGCAGTTCTTCAGTAAGGACCGTAAGCTCATGCTCGAAAACCTGCCTGCCTACACCGTGAAGGACATAGCCATCTACGACAAGCAGACCGACGAGAACGAATGGCTCGGCATCAAGGACCTACAGACCCAGCGCCACGTCATCGACGTGCGACTGAAGAAAGAATACATGATAGGCTGGATAGCCAATGCCGAAGTGGGAGGCGGCACTGGCGACCGCTACCTTGCCCGCCTTTTCGCTATGCGCCACAGCGACTTCTCGCGACTGGCCATCGTTGCCAACGCCAACAACCTGGACGACGACAGCCAACCAGGTGAGAGCGACAACTGGCAGCGGGCTGGCAATGCCCTGCGCCGCACGGAGCGGGCCGACCTCAGCTTCTGGGTCAGCGACCGCAACAAGCGGTGGGAGTATCGCGGCGATGCCTCGGTCAACCACCAGCGGACGGAAGGCGAGACGCGCACCGTGCGCCAAAACTACCTGCCATCGGGCGATCTCTACGACCATAGCTTCAGCAACAGCCGCAACGAGGACCTGCGGCTGAGTTCCTATCATGACTTCTACCGCAACCACAAGAGCGTGCGCTGGCACATCAGTCCCAACCTGCAATACCACCACTTCAATCACAACTCTGACTTTGCCTCAGCCACCTTCAACGCGCCCGTAGCCGACGTCAGCCGACGGTTGCTCGACGAGCTGTTCAGTCCCACGGCCTCACGCGTCAACCTGCGCGACACGCTCGTCAACCGCATTCTGCGGCAGGGTCTCGGCCGTGGACATGCCCTGGAGGGCACGTTCAACACCGGAGCAACGGTGAAGATTCCGCACTCCAACGAGAACCTGCGCCTCGGTGCCACCGTCAGCTACAGCGACCGCGACGAGCACCTCTTCAACCGCCAGTCGGTCGAGTATGGTGCTGTATCACAGCACCCCTCCACCTCCTTCCACCACTTCACCGACAACCACCCCGACCGCAACGGCACCATCCAAGCCACCGCAGGCTACAACATCCCGCTGGGCGAGGGCTGGCGCTCCATCCACGCCACCTACTACTTCACCCACAACTGGCGCCACCGCCGCTCGTCGCTCTACCTGCTCGACCGCCTTCACCCCTCCCTTGGGGAGGGGCAGGGGGTAGGCTCGTCTGCAGCCATCGACGAACAGCCCTCCGTGACCGACTACCAGCAGGTGATGGACAGCACCAACACTTTCGACAGTCGCATGCGCGAGAACAGCCACAGGCTCGACATCAACCTCGGCTATAAGTTCAACAAGGCCCGGTACGGCCAGATATGGACGCTGCTCAACGGCAACATCACCCTCCACCAACAGCACCTCGACTACCAGCGCGGCAGCATCGACACCACGCTCTGCCGCACAGCCGTCAGCATCACCCTCGACGACAACACCTTCCTCGACCTCAAGAACGGCCAGATAGGAATGACCATGGGCATTCGTCAGGCGCTGCCCGCACTGGAGCAACGCATCGACCTGCGCGACGACACCGACCCGATGAACATCCGGCTGGGTAACACCCGTCTGCATCCGTCTGTCACGCCCGACTTCGGCGTAAATGGCGTCTATAGGTTCAAGCGAGGCTATCACTACATGGAATGGCACCAAATGCGCACCTTCAATGCCATTGCGATGGGCTGCACCTACGACGTCCGGACGGGTGCACGCACCTACCGGCCGGAGAACGTCAACGGCAACTACACCACCGATGCCGGCTACACCTTCCACTGCGCCCTCGACTCGGCCAAGAAGCTGAATCTCGACCTCCCCTTCCACGTCACCCACAGCCAGAGCGTCGACCTCGTGGGTACGACGGCCAGTGATGCAGCGATGTCGACTGGTCCGCAGCGTTCTAAAGTCAAACGCCTCGCCATCTCGATGTTGCCTTCGTTCAAGGCCGACATCGGCAAGCACCACTTCGACCTCGTTTGCCAACCCGTGTGGGAACGCCTCAGCAGCGACCGACCGGACTTCCAGGACTTCAGCGCCTTCACCTGCCGCACCTCACTTGCCGCCATCCTGAAGCTGCCGTGGAAGCTCGACCTCTCGACCGACCTCACCCTCTACTCACGCACGGGCTATGCCGACGAGGCGCTGAACACCAACGACCTGGTGTGGAACGCACGCCTCTCTCGCCCCTTCCTCAAGGGCCGACTCCTCGTCGTGTTCGATGGCTTCGACCTGCTCGGCCAACTCAGCAACGTCACACGAACCCTCAACGCCCAGGGACGCACCGAGACCTGGACCAACGTCATGCCCCGCTACGCCCTGCTGCACGTGGTGTTCCGACTGAACAAACAACCGAAGAAGCAATGAAGCAACCAAGAATCCTCCTCCTCCTGCTCGCCGTGTCGCTGCTCCCGCTCGGCAGCGCTGTGGCACAGACCTTTCGCGAGGTGCCGTTGCTCGACGCCCTGCAGACCATCGGCCGCAGCCAGCCGGAATACACCATCGACATTCTCTCCGACGGGCTCGACCGGTTGCACACCACGGCCAAGGTCACTGGGCTTTCGGCTCCCGATGCCGTGAAGCGCCTCTGCCGTGGGCTGCCCGTGAAGGTGAAGGTGCGCGGTCGCCACATCGCCGTGCAGATGAAGAAGCGGCAAGTGCCGAAGGTGCAGACTGTCGACCTCTCAGGCGATGTGGAGGACAGCTTCCTGAAGCGCCCCCTCACTAAGGCGAAGGTGTCGGTGCTCACAGCCGACTCGGTCGTCATTGCCGACTCGCTGCAGATCATCTATTTCCTCAACGGCGATAACCGCATCACCAAGGCCCACTTCGGAACCAAGGTCAGGACCGGGCGCGACTATCTCGTCCGTGCTCAGCTCAAAGGCTATGACGACGTGTGGAAACGGGTGTCGATAGGTCGGCAGGCAACCGAAGACATCGACCTGGGAACGCTGCAGATGCGCAAGACGCGTAACCTGAACCTCGACGAAGTGGTAGTGACGGCCACCCGCGTGAAGTTCTACTATCGCGGCGACACCCTCGTCTACGATGCCACGGCCTTCCAGCTGCCCGAGGGTTCCATGCTCGACGACCTCATCCGCCAGCTGCCCGGCGTGACGCTGAACGACCAGGGCGAGATCTTCGTCAACGGGCGCAAGGTCGACGAGCTGCTGCTGGGCTCGCGCTCGTTCTTCGGCGGAAACAAGAAGGTGCTGATGGAGAACCTGCCTTACTACACCGTGAAAAACCTGAAGGTATACGAGAAGCAGACCGACAAGAGCGAAGCCTTGGGCTACGATGTAGAGCCGCGCCGCTACGTGATGGATGTAAATCTGAAGGACGAATATAGCCAAGGCTACATTGCCAACGTGGAAGCAGCGGCGAGCCCCACCCCGACCCTCCCCAGTAGGGAGGGGGCTCCTTCCGAGAGGGCTTATCTGGGGCGCGGCTTCTTGCTGGGCTTCACCGACAAGCTGCGGCTCACCGTGCTTGCCAATGCAAACAACGTGAACGAGACGCGGCATGCCGGTCAGACGGGGCAATGGAGTCCGGCGCGTATGCCTCGCTCCATCATCACCACGCGCAGTGCGGCTTCGGAACTCAGCTACCACTCTGAAGGCGACAAACTGAAGGAGACGCTGCGCGGCGAGTACACCTCTACCACCGACGCACAGACCATGAACCAGCACCAGGAGCGGTTTGTGGGCACCCTTACGCCAACGGCTTTCACCGAGTCGTTCAGCAAGATGGGCAACCGCCGCTGGTCGCTGCATAACAGTCTGACGCTGAAGTTGCCGACCTACATGAACATCGAAGCCGATTTCAACCACACACGCCGCAACGGTGCCACGCATTCGGCCTTTCAGGAAACCACCGACACGCTCAGCATCGCTCAGCGCACCGTAGGCATCAGCCGTGGCACCAAGTGGGCAGCCAGCCTCGATGCCCAGGGCAGCGTCAGGGTAGGGCGGCGCAACCAGCACCTCGACTTCTACACCCATTTGGACCTCAGCAACGACGAAGGCGAACAAGGAGAAGTTTTCAAAGTAACAAAGTACCAAGGTAACAAAGTAACAGGGTACCAAGGTGACAAAGTAACAAAGTATCAAAGTAACAAGGTAACAACGGCTCCGGCGGATGTGGAGACACGCAATGCCAACAGCCTGTACTCACGCAATGCTGCAGCCCTCCTCAGTCTGGGCTTCGGCAAGGAACTGGGGCACAACCTGCACTTCGGCATCTCCGACCTCATGGCCTATCTGCGCATCCACAGCCGCGACAACCTCTACCACCCAGCCTCCACGGTCGGTCCCACGGGGGAAGTTGAACCTGCCGACCCGCTCCTTCCTTCTGAGATCGATGCCATCGCAGCCACCCTGGACCCAGCCAACTCTTATGAGAGCTGTGCCACGACCCAGCAGAACGACATGACGTTCAGCCTGAACAAAACGGGTCATTATACCCATAGCATAGCTCACATGAAAGTGAACTACGATCGCTGGCGCTTAGAGCTGCAAGTGCCCATGCACTTCTACAGACTGCGCTACCGGCGTGGCAGCCTCGACACACTGGCGCGTCAGACGGCCATCTTCCCCAATCCTTCCTTCCGCTATCGCAACGTGTGGAAAGACTCACGTCGCGACCTGCAGGTCCGCATCAGCTACCGCCAGACAGCAGCCGAAATACTGAATCGCATCAGCTATCGCGACGACAGCCGTCCGCTCGTGGTGAAGTTGGGCAACCCCGACCTAAAGCCCTCTGCACAGACGAACCTAAGCATTAGCTACTACGATGGCAAGGAAGTGGCTGGTGGCATGTACCACGCCTCAACCTCGTTCAGCTATCATCATCGTGACATCGCACAGTCGCTGGCCTACGACCCCGCCACGGGCGTCAGCACCTTTAAGCCCATGAACGTCAGCGGTGCCTACGACGCCCACGCCAATTTCAGCACCGACCATAGCATCGGCACGAAGCGCTACTGGACGTGGCACGCCGATGCGGGCATCGACTGGAATCATGCCAAGGACCACGCCATGCTGGCAGGTATGGCGGCGAGTCAGGTGAACACCGTGAACACCCTCTCGTTGAACAGCGGCGGCAACATCCGCTTTCACCGGAAGACATTGAACATCCGCGCCGTGGGCTACATCAACTGGCGCCACAGCGATGGCAAGATGTATGATTTCACCACGCTCCGTGCCCTCGACTATCACTACGGCCTAGAAGCCACCTACACTACACCTGCCCTTTGGGGTACGAAAATCGGTGGCCTGACGCTGGCTGCAGATGCCACGATGTATGGCCGCCGCTACGGCAGCACAGAACTCAACACCAACGACTTCATTGTCAATGCCTCGCTGAGTCAACCGTTCCTCAATGGCAAGCTCATAGCCCGTCTCGAAGCGTTCGACCTGTTGCACCAGCTGTCGGACACTCAGTACGTGATCAACGCCATGGGACGCACCGTGACGTGCTATCGATCGCTACCCCATTACGTCATGCTGCATTTGGTATTCCACTGGACTCGTCAGGGCAAACACTAACCTAACCTTGACAGCGATACGTAACAAAAAGGATGCTGCGTACCTCGTCCCTACATTTCGAGTCAAATGAGTATATAATTAGTTAGATAAAAGCGATGCATCACCCCTGTCACGGCTCGTGAGAGTCTGGCAGGGGCATTTTTCGTGCAACCACCCAGTTATCATCGATCTTGGGGGTGAACTGAGAAGTTACAGGATAGATTGACAGTGTTAATATTGTATAAATAAACAGGCGATTTTTGGTTGATTGACAAACAATAATTACATTTGCAGTGTTCTAAGTAACTAAGACACTAAATTTTATACGATATGATTAATATTCAAGACATTACATTTAGTTACACCAAACATGGAGATGATATTTTTAATCATCTCAGCCTTTCCATTCATCCTGGAAAGACTTATGGTTTGTTAGGTCCCAATGGTTCGGGCAAGACCACCTTATTATATATAACGATGGGATTGCTGAAATCACAACAGGGTCAAGTTGAGGTGGAAGGAACAGACGTATGCAAGCGTAGTTCTGACACCCTCCAAGAACTATATCTTATTCCTGAGGTATTTGAACTACCCAGCATGACACTCTCGGAATATACAAAAACGTACTCTCCTTTCTATCCCAACTTCTCCAACGAGGTGCTTCAACAATGCTTGGATATATTTCAACTTCCCTCAGACATACACATCGACCGACTCTCTATGGGACAAAAGAAGAAACTGCTCATGGCATTTGCCTTGGCATGTGGTACCAAGTATCTCTTGATGGACGAACCGACCAACGGTCTTGACATCCCATCGAAGAAACAATTCAGAAAAGCCATTGCCACAAACATGACCGACGAGCGAACCATCCTCATATCCACCCACCAAGTACACGATGTGGAGCAGCTCCTCGACCATGTGCTTATCCTTGGTTCTCCCTCACAAGATGCCTCATCCAATACTCCTTCTACGGTTCTGTTTGATGTGGCATTGCCACATCTCTCCTCCACCCTCTCCTTCACCTACGAGCAATCCTCAATCCCTTCCCAAAACAGCCTCTACACAGAGCGCACTCCCCTCGGATTCGCTACCATCTCCCCTCGTCTTCCTGATGAAGAAGAGACTCCTCTCAATCTTGAATTACTATACAATGCCGTGCAAAACGGAAAAATCCCAACTAACATAACAACGAAATAATCCATGAAAACTCCATCTTTCACCAACATCAGGAAACTCATCCGTTATTACTGGCAAACGGAAAAACACACTTACCTGCGCCTGTACCTCGGGCTTACCGGATTGTACCTCATCAAGTATCTGCTCCACTACATCATGAATCAAGTGTTCCAGTCGGGAGAAATAGAAATGCTGCGTTATATCTTCAATGACGAATGGATATTTTGGGGATTCATCCTCATCTGCACGGCACGGATGTTCTACGTATTGGAGAACAAGCAAACTGCCACGACGTTTCTCTCACTTCCTGCCAGCAACATGGAGAAATACCTGTCACGAGTTGTCTATGCCACCATTGGCATTTACTTACTTGCTCTTGCGGCGCGATTGACAGCCAACACCATTAATAGCATCCCCTTGTTGTTTGACAGCAACGGCAAAGACTTTGGCTACATTCTACGTTACGAGATTCTCCCTGGCTCGTGGATTATCTCCAGCATACAATTCGTGGGAGCGCAAACCATCTTCGACATCATCCGCATTGTCATCTGGGCTATTTTCTTTGCCCTTTGGCCTTGGTCATTGTTCACCCTTTCAGGTCTGCTCTTCCGCCGTCATGGTTGGCTGTGGGCTATTCCCATACTTTTCATCGGTGTATCTTTCTTTGGCTTATGTCTATATACGATGATACACAACAACTGGAATAAAGAACAACATCTATACTTTTTCACAATCATGATGCTGACTGTTCTTATCCCCACCATCTTCAATTACTGGCTTGCCTATCGATGCTTCTGCAAGGCACAAGTTGTATCTGACAAAATCACACGCTTATGATATACCACAGCGACAAAGCCATCTTCGTAAAGATTGCAGAACGACTCTGCGACGACATCTTATCGGGGCGTTACCAAGAAGGTAATCGTGTGCCAAGTGTGAGAGAATTGGCAGCCGAATACGAAGTGAACACCAACACTGCCCTTCGTTCCTTTGAAATATTGCAACGAGAAAACATTCTCTTACAACAACGGGGTATAGGAATGCTTGTTGCCAAGGGAGCGCAGAGAAAGATTCGCACGGCTCGAAAGAAAGAATTTTTGACGAAGGAAATGCCAGAGTTCTTCCGTCGATTAGAATTGCTCGGTCTCTCTATTGACGATGTGATGACAGCATGGGAAGAGCACAAGCAGAAACAGTCTGAAGAAATACCTAACGGATAAAATCCTTGTTTTTCATTAGTTTTTTGATTCCCAAATTGCCATTCAAGCATTTGGGAATCAGTTTTTTTCGCATTCTAACCACTACCTGCGCATTTATATCCATGTCAAAATCACCGACAATTTTTTGTCTGGATTTTCTTGCGAAATAGAAATAGAAACACGAAAAACTGGATGAAAACGGGTAAAATATCCTATTTTTCATCGTAACATATCATGTTACGCACGTAACATGATGAGTTATGAGCGTAACTATATATGTTATTGAGCTAACTGAATATGTTACGAACACCCCTAAAACCACCTTTTTTGACGTAAAAAAGCCTTCTATTTACTTATCCGCAAATCTTAATTCTCCGCAAGTCACTAATTATCAGCAACATACAGAACTACAGAAAAACAAGCATTTTTTCAACCAAAGACCAATCAGTTTGAAAAAACGCCCGTATATTGGCACCTAAATTCAGAATTTACAAGACAAATTGCCAATCAACCGTTTTTCCTCCAAGTAAAGAATGGCAATACTATAAGGAAACAGACAAAGACGAAAAACGGGATTAAAAAAAGGACATAAAAAAAGCGATGGCCTATCGCAGGTGATCGCTCCAATCTTCAATAGGTATTAGTTTTTTAAGGTAAAAAGATTGTTTTCAGGATAACGTATGCAAAGGTAATACATTTTTTTTAACTACCAAATTTTTTTCACAATTTTATTCCACAAAAACACCAAATTCACGACATAATTCCTCATAAATACGTTGAACGGGGAGTCCCATCACGTTAAAATAGCTACCTTTCAATGAGGTAACGCCCACATATCCAATCCATTCCTGTATTCCGTAAGCACCAGCTTTGTCAAACGGACGATAGTGACGTATGTAATAGTTGATTTCTTGGTCAGAAAGGCATTTAAACGTTACTTCAGACACCACGGAGAACACTCGCTGCTTGTCTTTAGAAGTAATGCAAACACCCGTCACCACCTGATGAGTCTTTCCGCTCAAGGTGTGCAGCATGTTCCTCGCATCCGTTTCATCTATCGGTTTCCCCAAAATCTCATTGCCAACAGCCACCACCGTATCAGCGGTGATGACAATTTCATCATCGGCTATTTCGTAAGCAGCCGCTTTTTGTCTGGATATATACTGAGGAATTTCCTCAACGCTCAATCCGTCAGGATAAGACTCGTCGATACCCGACAAAACCTTCACCTCAAACGGAAGGTCTAATCCTGCAAGCAATTCCTTTCTACGAGGGGAGTTGCTTGACAATATAATCTTCTTACTTACGTTTACCATCCAAAAGCCCTTTCATCTGCCAACCATTTGCCTTGTGCCCGCAACACCTGTTCTATCACGTCGCGGCCACAGCCAAACCCACCTTTCTTGTCACTCACGTAAATGCAGACTTGCTTGATGTCGTCACACGCATCAGAAGGACAGCAAGGACAACCACAACGTTTCAACACCTCATAGTCGGGAATGTCATCTCCCATATACAGCACATCTTCGTCAAGAAGATGATATTTGTCGAGAAACTCCTCGTATGTCTTCAACTTGATGGCGCATTGCATATAGATGTCTTTCACGCCCAACCGCTCATAGCGCATTCTCACGGCTTGTGTATTGCCACCCGTCAAGATGACGATTTTCAATCCCAACTTTTGCGCTAACTGTATGGCGTAGCCATCCTTGATGTTCACGGTACGAAGTGGCTCACCGTCGGAAGCCAACACTACCGTTTCAGACGAGAGCACCCCATCCACATCAAAGATGATGGCTTTGATTTTCCTTAAATCGTAGTTAATCATTTGCAAACTTCCCTATGTGTACGTTTTCCCATTTCAGTTTGTCCTCGTTTTGTGGCTTTCTCTCATCTGCCTGATGTCCAAAGGCGAGAATGCAGAGCACACGTTGGTCTTGAGGAATATCCAAGATACCACGTATCACGTCTTCGGTAAGCGTACCGTCTGACAATGCGTAATTCTTCATCTGAGCCCAACAAGAACCCAGTCCCAAGTCTTCTGCCTGATATTGCATGGAGATGGCGGCAATGGCACAATCTTCCATCCAGCACTCGTCTTCCTCGGGACTTGCCGTTACGACCACTGCCAACGGCGCATTGCCCACAAACTCAGCATATTGTTCCTTGGCATCAGCCAACTTCTTCAAATCTGTCTTGTCTTCCACCACCACGAAATGCCAAGCCCTACGGTTCTTCGACGTGGGCGACATCAATGCAGCCCTGAGAATGGTTTTCACTTCGTCAGCGGTCAATGGCTCATCTGTAAACTTACGATGACTGCGGCGCAATTGCACCAAATCTTTAAAACTTTTCATAACCTTTCCTTTTAATGGAGACAAAGGTAATAACTTTTCTTCAAATTTTTGTATATTGATAAAAAGATTTATTACTTTTGTAACGTGAATCTGCAAATCAAGATCATATCCAAGAGTGAAGAATTGCCGGACATGAAATGTGCCAATTTCTTCCATAGCGTAGAGATGTTCCAAATTGTGGAACAAACTCCACGCCATAAGCCTTACATGGCTTTGGCAATCCGTGAAGACGGGACCATTGCCGCACACATGTTTGCCTGCACCCGAACGAGAGGATCTTGGATTCCACCTTATTTATTCACGCAAGGACGTATCTATGGCGAAGGCGAATACGACGAGGATGTTAACAAGGACGAGGTATTTGCATTATTGCTGGAAGCCATTACCAAGAAGTTTAAGCGCAAGCTCTGCCTTTATGTAGAGTTCAGCGACATCAGCACCAAGATGTTCGGCTATCGTCATTTCCGTAACAATGGCTACTTCCCCATCAACTGGCAGGAGGTACACAACTCACTACACAGTATGCCTCCAGAAGACAGACTCGATGACAAGACGAAAGAGCAAATCAAGAAAGCCAAGGACATGGGCGTGATTACGAGAGAGGCAGAAAGCGAAGAGGAAGTGCACAACTTCTACAAGGTGCTGAAGAATTTCTACAGGATGAAAATCCGCAGGTTCCTGCCACCGGAAAAGATGTACAGTTCGTTGAACCAAAGCGACAACGCCCGTATTTTCATCACCCTATACAAAAACAAAATCATCGGAGGTTGTGCCTGTATCTATTCGGGAGCCAACGCCTATCTCTGGTATATTGCCACACGAAGAAAGACATACTCGTTTGTTTACCCCGAAACGATTACGATGTGGAACGCCATTCAGAGTTCATACGAGCATCATTACAGACACATCTACTTCTTGGACGTGGGTTTGCCTTACAGAAGCAATCAATTCAGGAAGTTTATCCTAAGCTTTGGCGGTAAACCCGTGACCAAATACAGATGGTTTAGATTCTCATTCCCCTGGATAAACAATTTCTGCTCGTGGTTTTTCAACAGCTAAGCCCAACGGTAGAATATCGCACAGCACCATCGGATTATAGGCGGACAAGCGTGGAGCCAGTCATTTCAGCAGTTGGTCCATTCACTTGAATGGCGTAGATTCCCTGCGGAAAATCCTTCACGTCTATTGTAATGGAACCGTCTTCCATGTTGTATTTTTCCGCAAATAACTTTACGCCAGCCAAAGAATATATTTGCACGTTGCAAAGACCATGTTTATACTCGCCAAACACTATCTTTACCTTTCCGTTTTCTATGGGTAGAATCTCCACGCCTTTCGGTTGGTTTTGCGAAATGCCTTCTATTCCCGTCAAATTCAACACATCCAACAATCCTTTGTACACGTCTATCTGTCCATAACCATAATAGATATTGGGGTAATCGAGAGAATCGTCCACTCGTCGGCAAGTACGACTAAACACCTCCATAATGTCTTGTGGAGTCAAACGAGGATTGGCTTGCAGCCAAAGAGCAATCGCACCACCCACGGCTGGGGTGGACATGGAAGTGCCCGTATTGGTATTCCAGGCGTAAGTACGACCATTGAAATCGAAATGAGCCACATCCCATTTGATGTCTGACGCATCGGGATGCTTCTCTAAGTAATAACTGCTATACGAAGAAATCACATTGGTTCCAGGCGCAACAACGTCTGGCTTGATTCTACCGTCATACGTGGGTCCTACAGAAGAATAACTGCTTCTCTCTCCATTCGTGCCATTGGCATTAACCTTTTGTTCACCGAGATAATTCGTCACTTCCGTACGATAGCCGGTGGCTCCTACACAGATTACATTGGGAGCACTGGACGGGGAATGGATATTGCAGAGCTTTTCACCATCGGTCAATAACGGATTGATTTGTGGGCGAGGCAACAAGAAGCCATCCAACTTATAGAAATGGACGTCAGCTTCCCTGCCAATCAACTCAAGTGAGACGCGGTCGGGAGACCCTAATCTGCCCATGACGGTAATGGTATAGTCGTAACACATCTCATTCTCTTCGTAGCAAGAAGGATAGGCATAGACATCTAAAATATACCTCAAGCCATTCGCGTAAAAAGTATCTACAAGTTCTGAATCGGGCAATTCGATGAGATGTTGCGTGGGAACGATGATGGTGTCGTTTCCCGCCGCATGATAAATCACGGTTCTGATGTCAATATCCTTATCCGTCTTGATGGTACCCGATACGTGGTCGGTCGTGGAATACAGGAAATTACCCGCCAATTCACGCCCTGGCTCCTTATGGAAATAAGACACTTGGTCGCCATTGTTTCCGGCAGAAGCCACGATAATATGACCAGGACCCACCAAACTGTCGAGAATGGCATAATACAACACATCATAACCTTGGAAATCTTGCGGACTGCCCTCGCTGAACGAAATGACGCAAGGCTTACCTACGCTGTCTGCATAATCGAAGATATACTTAAAGCCAAGTGCATCTGTGGCGTAAGTATATTTATAAACATTCATGGAATCGATGAGAGGCAGGTCTTCATTACTGGCATTTGCCACCAGACAAATATCACTTTCGTAGGCAATGCCCCTATATGGAGTATTGTATCCACTTCCAGCAGCAATGCCAAGCGTATGCGTACCATGTGTTTGGTCAATCCCGTCGTACGAATGCCCTAACGCCAGCAGTTCTTCCGTTCCAATATAATCTCGTCCTACATAGAAATCACTTTCCAGCGTGTCTGTAGTAACATGGTCCCACATCTGTTTGATACGATAATTGGTTGCAGAGGAATCGTAGAAATTAGGATGGGTCAAGTCGAATCCAATGTCCATCACTCCCATCACCACGCCTTTTCCTGTATAAGCCTGCGGCAGTTGTTCTCCTTGATAAACGGGCAGCGCATTGATGTTGCCAGCCAAGATGTCGGTATGTACGGAATGTGTCCGATTGGCTTCTATTCGAGTTACTCGATTGTCGAGCGAAAGGGCATTTAATCTGTTGAGAGGAATACTTGCGATATAAATATCTCCGAATTGTGCCAGTTTCCTACAAGAATGGTGTTCCAATACTTCATCGGCATCTTGGGTAATGCGAATAAACGCACATATCTCCTGGCGGTTTACGCTCCTTGCCTTTTTTCCTTTCACCTGGCAATGATTCTGCTGGTGCGCTATTTGACGCAACATAGACGACATTTTCCCATAATTAGGACGTTGCGCTTGCAACGGTAAAGCCAACGCGAACAACAGAAACGTATATAATAATTTCATCATATTTTCCATTCAATTAATTGCTTGATTTCTGCCAAATGAAGATTATGCTTGCAAAGTAAATGAAAAATTCTGAAAACCACAAAAAAATTTCATTTTATTGTTGTACCTTTGCAATCGCAAACATTATTTACACATTTATTTTATGGAGAACAGCAACAAGTATATTGCCGTAGCTTATCAGCTTTACACCATCGAGGGTGACAAGGCAAAGTTGGCAGAGATTGCCACAGAGACAGACCCATTTGTTTTTGTCAGTGGTTTCGGGATAACATTAGCAGACTTTGAGAAAGAAATCGTTGGCTTGGCAAAGGGTGACTCTTTCGATTTCACACTCTCACCAGCACAGGCTTACGGTGAATTTGTGGCAGAACGTGTCGTGGAATTAGACAAGGAAATATTCTGCATAGACGGTCGCTTCGACAAGGAGCACATCTACCTTGATGCCATCGTTCCCCTTCAAAACCAAGAAGGAGACAGGTTCATGGGAAGAGTCATTGAAATTGGAGACAACAAGGTGAAATTAGACCTCAATCATCCCTTTGCAGGTAAAGAACTGAACTTCAAGGGAGAAGTCATTGAAAACCGTGATGCTACCGAAGAAGAAATCAAGAAGCTGATAGACAATTTATGTGGCAAGGGCTGCAAAGATTGTGAAGGCGGAGACTGTGGTTCTGGATGCGGCGGTTGTGGCGGTTGTCACTAAGATCAACTATATATATAAATAAGGTGAGAAATACGTTTGGAAACATATTTACCTTGACCACTTTTGGCGAAAGTCATGGTGATGCGGTGGGTGGTGTCGTTGACGGAATGCCAGCCGGCATAGAAATCGACATTGATTTCATTCAAAATGAATTGAATAGCCGCCGCCCCGGTCAAAGTAAAATAACGACAGGAAGACAAGAGGCTGACCAAGTGGAGATACTGAGCGGTGTCTTCGAAGGTAAATCAACGGGCTGCCCCATTGGTTTCATCGTTCACAACACAAACCAGCACTCTGGAGATTACGACAATCTGAAAGGAGTATTCCGTCCTTCACATGCCGACTTCACCTACTATAGCAAATACGGAGTACGTGACCATCGTGGCGGTGGTCGTTCTTCTGCTCGCATCACTATCAGCAGATGCGTGGGAGGTGCTTTGGCAAAGTTGGCACTTCGGCATTTGGGAATCAGCGTTTATGCTTATACATCGCAAGTAGGCAACATCTCACTTGACAAAGACTACAGACAATATGACCTGTCCCAAATAGACACTAACGCCGTAAGATGTCCTGACGCAGACAAAGCAAAGGAGATGGAGGCTCTCATCTCACAAGTAAAAGCAGAAGGAGATACGATTGGCGGAATCATCACGGGAGTCATCAAAGGTTGTCCGGTGGGATTGGGAGAACCAGAGTTCGACAAACTTCATGCGCAATTAGGCGCAGCTATGCTGAGCATCAACGCCGTGAAGGGATTCGAATACGGAGAAGGATTTGAAGGAGCCACTTCAAGAGGAAGTTTGCAGAATGACGTGTTCGTCAACCGCAATGACCAAGTGACCACAACCACCAACCACAGCGGTGGAATACAAGGAGGATTGAGCAATGGACAAGACATCTATTTCCGCGTGGCGTTCAAACCCGTTGCAACACTATTGCAGGAGCAAAAAACAATTGATATCGAAGGAAACGAAACCAAAATACAAGTGCACGGAAGGCATGATCCATGCGTACTGCCAAGAGCCGTACCTATCGTAGAGGCTATGGCTGCAATGGTCATTTTCGATGACATATTGTTAAATTCAACCATAAAAATGTAACAATTTGTTAATTGTAAACTAAAATATTACGTTTTTACAGAATTATTTATGAAAAATAATTATATTTGCATCGACTTTTATGGTATTTGTGAAAATCTCATAGAGGTTTATTAAGTCTAGTTTAGTTTTTGTGTTGGTTGAGGGCGACTATTTGGTCGTCCTCATTTTTATTTTCATCATTATTTCATGATTAATTCAATATTTTATTGGCGTTTATAAAAATAAACTGTAACTTTGCAAGCGATTACACCTAATATATAATATATTATGTTCAGAAAACTACTTTGCTTGATCACCATGATGATGGTTGGCGTTTTTCACGTCAACGCACAGTCAACAACTAAGATTTTCGTTGTCAGCGACCCTCACATCATGGCTCCAGAATTGTTGGTAGAAGATGGTATGGCTTTCCAAAAGACCGAAACATCTACCGAAAAACTATTTAGATACAGCTATGATTTCTTCATGTCTATCAAAGACACCATCCTTCAAAAGAAGCCTGACCTGGTACTCATCCCTGGCGACTTAACAAAAAGCGGTGAATATGTAAGCCACCAGCTGTTGGTTTCCATGCTCGACGACATTCGTAAGGAAGGAATCAAGATTCTCGTCATACCAGGAAACCACGATGTAAACTCAACTGGCGAATATTACATCGGTGACATGACAATGCCCGCCGAAAAGACAACAGGCGAGCAATTCGTTGACTTATACGAGAACTATGGATATGGAATGGCTATCGAGCGCGACTCTGCTTCTCTCTCATACGTCTGCGAACCTATCGAAGGGTTGAGGATGATCTGCATCGACTCTGAGGGATTCTATGACATGCGCTTGGCAAAAGAGGGAGAAGAAGAACAAATCCATACCTTCGAGAAAGCACTCATCTGGATTCTGAAGAAAGCTGACGAGGCAAGGGCTGAAGGCAAGCAGGTATTTGCCATGATGCACCATAATATCTTGGAGCATTTCGACGGACAGGCAGAGTACATGAAAAGTTATTTCCTCGAAAACGGAAAGAACATCTCACAGCAATTTCTCCTGCACGGCATTCACTTGGTGTTCACCGGTCACACGCACATACAGGATATTGCCAAGAACTACAACGCAGAGCGCACGGATTCAATCATCGATATTGCCACGGGTAGTTTGATTTCTTATCCTTGCCCATTCCGCGAAATTACATTGAGTGACAATTTCTCCAAAGTTGAGGTGAAGAGTGGACGACTGACAAAGACGAATACTGCCGACGACGTGAATGCTCTGAGCTATGACAGACTCTACCAAAACACGTTCGATAGATGTCCGCTCTATGCGCGTAAGTTCTGGTCATCTTTCCGCAGAAACCTGAACCAATTTATGCCACTGCTGCAAGCATTGGAAGTTGACATCTTTAAATTCCCACAAACTTCAGAGGAATTTGGAGAACTGACAACTCGCTACATGGGAGACCCCATCTCCAAGGCTTGTATGATTTGGTATAGTGGTAATGAAGGCAAGAACGCCAATTCAAGGCTTATCGAAGAAGAGGTCAAAGACAGTATGTTAAGGATGTCTATCGACTTGTTAGGCGATGAGACCGTAGGAAAAATGGCTTACGATTATGCCATGCAAAGCTATTACGAAGATACGTTTGCACCCATCATCAATAGCGTAATCAACGACTGCACCAACTACGGAACGGAGTACGCAGACATTACGGACGATGAAAACGCTACGTTTGAACTTCCCAAACCTACTCTTTCCGCCATTCAAACCATATCTTTAGCTCCCACAAACCCAAGCTACTATACTATCGACGGAAGGAAAGTGGACAAAAATTCTTTAAAGAAAGGCATTTACATACACAATGGTAAAAAGATAGTGATTAAATAGACTATACAAAACAAATATCGTGAGACTTCAAAAAGCCTCACGATATTTGTTTTCATCCTTATCCTGCAACATGCTTAAATAACTTTGATACCTGCTCATGGCTATATAATGATTTTCTAAAGCCTTGAGTACGGCACAATTTGGCTCATGTGTATGGGTGCAATTGCTGAACTTACAATCTTTGGCGAAATGGAATATCTCACGGAAATAACTGGTTAGCTCAGTTGGTTCCATGTCAAACGTGCCAAAGCCTTTGATACCAGGCGTGTCTATTATCCACCCATGAGCTTCGCCATCTCCATCGTTGCTCTTGATGGGTAACATCTCACTGAAGGTAGTGGTATGAGTTCCCGTATTGTGCGCATCGCTGATTTCAGCCGTGCGAAGGTTTGCCTCTGGGAGAATACTATTAATTAAGGTTGACTTCCCCACTCCACTATTCCCACTCAGCAAGGTAATCTTCCCTTCCAGCATCGACATCAACAGATCAACACCTTCTCCCGTTGTAGCAGAGATAGAAACACATTGATAACCTATCGTATCATACAACGTCATCATCATTTCCTGATAATGCAAGTCATCTTCATCAAGCAAATCACGCTTGTTAAACACCAATACCACTGGCACACGATAAGCCTCAGCCGATGCCAGAAACCTGTCGATAAACGTGGTGGATGTAGGAGGATATTTAATGGTTACCACCAAGAAAGCCTGATCCACGTTGGCGGCAAGGATATGACTTTGTTTAGATAAGTTAGACGATTTACGGATAATATAATTACGGCGTTCATCAATGGATGTGATGAATGCCGTACCTTCTTGATTAGTCACAATTTCCACACGGTCACCCACAGCAACAGGATTGGTACTGCGGATACCCTTCAGTCGGAAATTGCCTTTTATCTTACTCTCGATAGTCTGCCCATCGTCTGTCCTGACGGTGTACCAACTACCCGTATTTTTGATGATAAGACCCTTCAAAACTATACCGTCATAATTTCTTTGGTCTTTGCAGTCAACAAATCATCAATCTTCTTGATAAACTTGTCGTGTACTTTCTGCAAGTCGAGTTCTGCGTCTTTCTCGTTGTCTTCGCTCAGTCCGTCCTTGATGGCTTTCTTCAGCTTTTCCTTGGTTTCCGAACGCACGTTTCTCACCTCTACTTTTGCCTTCTCGCCAATCTTGTTACATTGCTTCACAAGTTCCTTACGACGTTCCTCTGTAGGCTGAGGAATACCCAAGCGAATAATCTCACCGTTGTTTTCAGGCGTAATGCCCACGTCAGAATCCATGATGGCTTTCTCAATGTCCTTGATGGCTTTCTTATCCCACGGACGAATGGCTATCGTACGAGGATCTGGCACTGAGACATTTGCCACTTGGTTGAGAGGCACTTTCATACCGTAAGAATTAACGCGAACACCATCGAGTATAGCCACATTGGCTCTGCCTGCCCGAACACGATTCAGCGACTCTTCCAAGAACATAGCCGCCATCTCCATGCGTTCCTCCGCATTTGCTAAAGTTTCTTTTACGTCTAACATATCATCAGTTATTGGTTTATCTTGCACAAAATTATAGATTAATTCCGAAATCTGCAACAATTACTGCAATTTTTTCCAAATATTCTTTATCTATTTCGTCAAAAGAGTTCAATGACTTACTGTCTATATCTATCACTCCCAACACGCAATGATTCTCATTGAATATCGGAACGACTATCTCGGAACGTGACAGAGACGAACAGGCAATATGGCCGGGAAACTGTTCGACATCGGCAACAACCAATGTTTTTTCTTCCTTCCAAGCCGTACCGCATACGCCTTTTCCGTATGGAATATGGTAACAGGCTACTGGTCCTTGGAATGGACCAAGCTGCAACTCTCCGTCTTTCACCCAATAAAACCCTGCCCAAAAATAAGTTTCGGGAAACGTATCGTGCATGGCTGCCGTGATATTGGCAAGCACTCCTACAGCATTTTTCTCTCCTTCTGCCAAGCTTCTCACTTGGTCACAAAGCAATTCATATCGTTTTCTTTTATCTTCCATAGTTATAAAAAATCACGCTTCCATTTCTCTCTGAACAATATTGGTCAACTCTATAAATTGTGAAATACTTATTTGTTCTGGTCTTTGGGTCATGATGTCTTGTTCGTAAAAGGCGGGACGGGCGGGTTTGTCGGTGAAGAGTTGACGCAGAGAAACACGCAACATCTTCCTGCGCTGGTTAAACACGGCTTTCACCAATCTCTTAAACAACACCTCGTCACATCCTAAATCCGTCACGTCGTTGCGCTTCATCCTTATCACGGCACTCTTCACCTTGGGTGGTGGATTAAACACGTGTTCATCAACGGTAAACAAGTATTCCACATCATACCAAGCCTGTATCAGCACCGAAAGGATTCCATACTGTTTGTTTCCAGGCTCTGATGCCATGCGCAAAGCTACTTCTCGCTGAATCATTCCCGTGCAACAAGGAATCAAGTCTCGATTATCCAACATCTTGAAGAATATCTGTGAACTGATGTCATAAGGATAATTGCCCGTCAACACGAATTGCCTACCTTCAAAAACTTGTCGTAAATCCATTCGTAGGAAGTCTTCACCGATAATGTTTGCCTGCAACGACGGAAAGGTTTCGTGCAGATAAGCCACGCTCTCCCTGTCTATCTCCACGGCTTTCACCTCCCTTTCCTTTGTGACAAGATATTGCGTGAGCACTCCCATGCCCGGTCCTATCTCAAGGACGGGAATGTCTGGACAAGCATCTACCGTATCGGCAATCCTTCGGGCTATGTTCAAATCCACCAAGAAATGTTGCCCTAAATTCTTTTTCGGTTTTACGCGTTTCATGGAACCCTACTTTGCAAAGTTTCTGCAAAAATAACAAAAAAGATTGATTTCTTCTACATTCCTTCAAACTTTTATCAGATTTCCCCTAAAACGAGTTTCTTTCCGATACGGCAGATGCTTTTCTCCTTATTTCATTAATATCTTACCTTGAATCTGTAAATAATCGACGAAGGCTTTCCATTGGGCTGCATTCTTTTGGATATTGGCTTTCACCCGCTCATCGCTCGCCAATTGCTGCGGATAACAATCGCAGAGATAATAGTGCTTATCTATCGTCCCATCATCATTCACCTTTCCATATATGAGTACCAAGTTATCAAAGACACGACTGTCCCATGCTCCCACAAAACTGCTAACTTCCAACACCACCTTATTATTATTTGTACGAAACTCAATTGGATGGAATGGATTGAGACGTTTGTATATCGGTTCACCTTCCGTTTCCTTTAAGCGCAGTTCTCGTGTATCGACATCAAACCAGACAATATCCTTGTCTGAAAACAAGATTACATCTTGACCTTTCTCATTGGTTGTGTACGCTACGAGTCCTCTCTCTGTAGGACATGTAGTAAACGGTTTTTCCATTTCGTAACCATCAAGACCACAAGAGTTCACCAATACTGCCATGCAAACGACGACTATCGCCATCATCCACCTTTTTTCATTTTGCTTTTTCATATTCTTTTTGTTTTATTGATAAATGTAATTTCAGTCCTATTTGAATAGTCTATCTATTTATATAGTCCTAAAAAATGAAAAAGACTGCATCATTTTCCTCACCAAGTGAGTCTAATTCCTAAAGGAACCGTAAAAATGAAGGGATGTTCATGTCGATAAGTCTCAATACTACTACCCGTGGGGATAAAATATTGCAAGCTGGGTTCCGCAAATACACCCACATGAGGCGTGAGATGATATTGCAAGCCCAAGCCAATGGTTGTTGACCATTGCCAAGGTGCATGAATGGAAGTTTTTTCGCTCACCTCTTTCTTGCCAAGTACATAATAATCCGTGTACAAAGACGAATGTACGGGAACCTCCATCATCATTCCTGCCGCTCCATACACGCCCCATTTTCGCGTATCATAGAAATGGTAAATGCCTTTCAATGGCACACCTACGTAATGTATTGTTTGAAGTTCGTTGATGGTATTACCGTTTGAGCCCATCTCAAACTCTGACTTCAGTTTGCTATAGTTCAGTCCTGTCTCCACACCCCAACGCTTGTCTAATCGGTACTTCAGAGCCAACGACCAAGTCATGGGCATTGCGTGATGGCCTGTACGAAGAATCTTATCCTCTCCTGGCTGGTTGGCATTACTCAACGCTATCTGTTTTATCGCCTCTCCTACCTTGTTATTTACATCGTCCGGGAAATCGTTCAGATAAGATACGTAATCGCTCCAGTTTTCTATAGACGAAGGTCTGGAAATAGTTGGAACACCTGGGGGCAACGGACTATCCATCATTCCATCTGGTCGGGAGGGACGATAACTATATGGCAGATTGGACAAGTTGTCCTTATCGTATGGTGCCGTATATGCCAGATCCACCGACCATTTTCGTATCTCATCCTTCTTCTTTTCCCATCCCTCAGCCAGTAGGTTTTCGTCTATTGACGGCAATGTCTTATTGGGTTGGTCTTCTTTCTTGAATGGCAACGTATCTGTCTGCTGTTGCTCTGCCATCTGATTGCCCAACGTATCGTTTACGACTACGGTTTCTGAAACATGGGTATCTTTGGTAAGGGTATCGGTGTTATATGTCAACAACTGTCGCAATAGTGACTTGACAGTTGTTGTCTGAACATTCTTGATGGGTGGATTATTTGCAGAGCCATTCTCTTCTGCCTTTGGCTCATTACTTGTTTTTTCTGTTTGTTTGGCTGTCATGGGGTTATCTTCCATGACGGTATTCCCTTTCCTGAAAAGGAGCATAGCAAGCGGAATGGTTAACAACAGGATCATGGCCCAGTAACTTGCCACCATGCTTCTCAACATCTTCTTGGCTCTTGCCAACTGAGAGGAAGAAGAGTGTGGCTCTATACCCATCATCATGGCTATCTCCCGATGCGACTTTCCTTCAAAGACAGAAAGGCGGAAGATGCGCCCATAACCTTCCGGCAACTTATCAACCATCTGCATCACCTCTTCAAGCGGAATACCACGCACTTTCTTCACATCTTGGTCTTCCTCCGGCACTTCTGACTCATTGACATCTTCTATAGGTATCGTTGTGGGAATACGATTTTGGTGCTCATTAAATTTGGAAGCCACATTCCTTACGATAGACATCATCCATTGTTCAGCCCGTCGCGGGTCACGCAACCTATCAAAAGAGGTGAGGATAATCACGAAGGCATCATGCAACACATCATCCAAGCTTTGCTCATCGCTCACGTAGCGTCGGCATACGCTCCTCATCTGAGGAGAATATGCCTCATACAGTTCGCCAAGAGCATCCCTGTCTCCCTTCTTGCATCGTTCTATCAACTGCGTAATATCCATCGTTAGCAAAATGCCTCTATCTATATAGTCCTAAAAACACGTAAAAGACTGCATGGAATAATCACTTTTTTTGTTTTTTTAAACGATAGATTGATTTTTTTATTACGTCATCTTTCACTTTTCAGATTTGTAGAGCAAAAAGACATCGTGAAAAAGCATCAATCTCCTCTTGATAATTTTGTCATGTAAATTCTGAATTTAGGTGCCAAAATACGGGCATATTTTCAAACCAATTGATTCTTGGTTGAAAATATGCTCATTTTTCACTATTTTGTATATCGTTAAGTATCAACTACTTACAAATTAGCAGTATTAGACAATCATTCAAAAATGTTGTTTTTGAGTCAAAAAATCCACTTTTTCGAGTGTTCATAACATATTCAGTTAGCGCAATAACATATATAGTTACGCTCGTAACTCATAAAGTTACGTGCGTAACACGTTATGTTACGATGAAAAACACGATTTTTCGTCCAATTCAACCCACATTTCCATCTTCCCATTTCTATTTCGCAAGAAAATCCGAACAACATTTTGTCGGGGAATATGACATAGAAATAGATAGATTACACTTATTTTCCTAACTTTGGAAGATATTGCGGGAATTCTCCTTGTTCTGCTATAAAATGTATCAGCTCAAGCTATGCTCACTTGCAACCTAAGGGACGAAAGATAAAACACCCGATGATGAGCCATAGGATGGCTAATAACTCATCATCGGGTGCAAACTTATGCATTTGTTCTGAATCCTCCAAATGCTTTTCTAATCATTCACTTGATTTTTTCATCAGTCGCTTAGTAGCTCTAATCTCCTTCTGTAGCAGTTCCAAACGTTCCTTTAGTTGCTCCTGTGTTGGTAGCATATCCTTAATACGGATATTGTTATAGGTAGCCACTCCCATTGGAGTTGTAATTTCTTTGAAAGACCACTGGACATCAGCCTTATTCATGTTTGAGCAAATAAGAAGTCCGATAGTTGGATTATCATCTGGTAGTTTCAGAACTTCATCAACAGCATTCACATAATAATTCAATTTACCTGCAAATTCTGGTTCAAATGCCTTGGCCTTCAACTCGCAGACGATATAACAGCGCAAGCGGATGTGATAAAATAACATGTCAATCTTTCTGGTTCTACCACCAACAAGCATTTCCCTCTGTCTCCCCAGAAATGCGAAACCATTGCCGAGCTCGAGGAGCAAGGCTGTGATGTTTTCATGCAAAGCATCCTCCAACTCACTCTCATCGTATGTTTCATGGCTCACTGTCGCAAATCCGAAATCGTAGTTTTCTTTTATCACCTGCCGCGCCAGCCCAGCCAGTTGAGGTGTCAGGTGCTTCGGAAAGTTATTGGGTGCTTTCCCACGCTTATTGTACACGTCATCTTTCATCACTCTCTCAAGCGTATCACGGCTGATTCCTTCTTTGATGGTATAGCCTATATAAAACAGAGCTTCCTCAATCGTCTTGGAATGTTGAACAATACGAACATGATGCCCCCAAGGCACACAGGCAAACGCCAACGGAAATTCTGAAACAGGCTGTTTCAGTTTTAGTGTTCCATCTTCACTTTCATGCTCCAGTTTACGCTCGTACCCTTCTGAAGGCAATAATTCTGAAACAAGCTGTTTCAGTTTCTTCATGTTTTCAGTATAGAACAGATACCACTGTTTCATATACCACAGATTCCTGACGGAAAAGTTCTTGCTTTCGGGAAACTCTTTCTGCATATCCAGGCTTACCTGCTCCACAACGCCAGCACCCCAACGCTCCTCTGCTTTTTTCTGCACCAAGTCACGTCCCATTTGCCAGTTGAACAGCAGTTTCTCACCGTTCACCTTGACGGCAGCCTTTATCTGTGCCGAACGATAGCGATGCTTCAGCTCTGCTGTCCATTCTACATATTCTGCATCCAGCTTCACGTCATGCGATTTCACCATGCGTGGCTCATTGATTTCAATTTCTTTGTTCTTTTTGTCCATATATCTCGTTTCGTTTACAAAGTTACACTTAATTCTCAAACTTCTTCTATGTCCAAATCATAACTTTTACTACTATGGTTTATCCTGGCATTATATTCTTCCTACTCCCTACTGACATCTATCATGTAAAATCGAATCCTTTATATCTTTGAAATGATTATCAATTAATGCATGATAATTGATATAAGATAGTTCATCTTCCGACATTTGAGAAGTAATGACATGCAAGTATCCCCCTTCTCGTCTCTTTGCAAAATCCAGCAAATTGTTTAAACTCCTGATATAGTGATTATATTGAGGAAACATAGTCTTATAGAAAATATCAACTGAAATCGTTTCTTTATCATCTGAATTGTATATTTTGTTCCATTCATCTTTGGAAATATTATATATCAAATTCGCAAATTTGATTCTGTGGTGATTGTAATTCTCTATAAGCTTATTTTCCAATTCTTTATATAATATTCCCTCAGCATCAATGGATGCATGATTTTGTTCTATTGCATCTATACTTTTACTATCTGACTGTTCATCAAATTGTCCAGAATAGTGCTTTGATTTGAGCGATTCTTGTATATATGTAATTTCCTTAACAGCAAAACTAAAAAAAGAACGTCCCTCTAATCTGATTCTTTCTACCTGAAGATCCTTTTTGAGAACCATTACGGAACTAGATAGTTTTTCTGTCAGATTTCTATGATTCTCTAGAAGATTGAAAAAAGTTGTCTCAAAGCGCTCTTGCTCAAATGCTTGTTTCTGATTATTCGTTCCTTCAACTTGACTTTTTAAAGTAATAAATAGTAATATAGCATTGGTTATTGCAACAAAAACACTAACACAACTTAACCAAAACGACACATCTTTTTTCTCATATAATCCCAAACAGATAATTACAAATATTCCGATAAAGGATGCAAGCAAAAGTATGATAAGTAATATGTTTTTATAATTCACTTTCATATTAAAGACCTATTGTATGGGGAAAATATTCTCTCTTTTCCTCAAAACTATATCTTATGATGGAATCTTCGTTATAAAGGATAACGTCCCATGGCCACCGATGGTCAGTATTTGTTTCAATGCTATCATATTTTATAGGAAGAATTATTTCCCCATTATTATTAATACATCCACATTTGTTTCCTTTTTTTACAAGATATATATTTTTTCCTCGGAATAAGCCACGACCTAACAGAGATATTTCATCAAATAAATTTTCTGTATATACCTTTTTAGATAATATATCACCAAGAGCATAGAAGTCGCCAATTTTTATGATAAAATTGTCAGCCCAACAATTAGGTATCGTTTCTATTCCATCGTATTCGATTGGTAGAAAAATATCCCCTTTATCGTTAATACATCCAAATTTATCATCTTTCCTTGCAAGATACAAACATACTCCGCCAAAATTATAAAGCAATGTAATTTCATCAAAAATAAAGTCAGAGTATATATTGCCAGTATTAGCATCTCCCAATTCATATGAATCGCCGTTTTTGATAATCACTCCATTCCCATAATACATACCATTATTGCTCTCATGGCCGATAGGAGCGATTAAGTCAAAGCTAATTGGCATAACTTCAACTCCATTATCATCTATGATTCCATAATTACCATTTCTCTTAACAATGTTGTTTCTTCCGCATACGATTAATTTTTCATAATCTCCTGTCAAAGAATTATTTTGGGGGTTGTATATTAAGTATTTATTATCCTTGCACAAAATAAATAAGAGCAATTCAGGATTAAATAGCTGTTTGCAGCTTATTTGATCATATTCAAAAGGTAAAAAGATTTGTCCATCATTCAAATTTACAAGGGAGTACTTGCCTTTTAGCTGCAAGACTATAGGATTAAGACTAACAAGTCCTTGATTAGGCAAATCATAAATACAAGGTAAGATTTCTTCTCCTTTTTCATTCACAATACCATATTTCCCATTTTTTCTTTTTAAAAATCTGTAATCATTTGGGGCACAATATATACCTTCGTCATCTCCAATAACTGGAACTATATAGCTATCTTCAAAAATGTATTCTTTTTCATCAAAAAGGTAATGTACAACACACTTGTCTTTTAACCTATACGCATAACAGTTATAGCCAATATATAGAATCCTATCACATTCGATCTCCTTAAAATCAGTAAGTTCTGCAAAATTGTTAATATCACCAACCCCACACACTGCTCCACCATATTTTCCTATTCCTAACATCCATTTACCATCTTTCCGTCCAGGATAAATACAAGCACTAAGCTCATAGTTCGCAGTATGCCCTTGCAGATAAATTTCATTCTCTTCAAATATAGGTTCGGTAAAGTCAATTTTGCGTCCATAAACGTCAAAAATTAAGGAATGTTTATAATCGATTAATCCAATGAATCCGTAATACCAAAACTTTGATTGTAGATTATCATCTACATTCCAAACTTTATCAAATACAAATGGAAGAAGAATATCACCATTAGGGTTGATAAAACTATACATCTCATCTCGATTCTCCAATATATAAACAGGAATAATCGGCTGTTTAAAATTATAACCAGCATTATAATATTCTGCTATCTTATCGAATTTAATTTTGGAATAAACAATAATCCTATTATCTATTCCCAAAAGAATATTTGAATCGCCTTCCCCAATATAATCATACCATCGATTGAAGAACATATTCCCGTCACTATCAATCATTGTGGTCTTCCTCCCTTCAGGGAAATCACGAACGACAAATGCCTTGTCATCAGCAAATTCATTTACCGAATAATATATCGGAGGGATAACGACATTTAATTTCTTGTCAACAAACCCATACAGACCATTATAGCAGAAAGAGGCTCTTCCACAATGGTAAACCAAAGATGAGTCGTTTTTCAAATTCTCAATGATATCATCTAACTTATTTTTTGGCTCATCTATCTTTTGTATTAGTTGATTATCTGAAGATTTTATCCCCAATTCGTACTCCCTAATTAGATTACCAACCTCATCCTTGATTTGTATAAGATAGCTACCACTCTCTAATGTTACCTTCAACATAGAATTTGGCGTTAATTTACCAGCGAGTTCCATATCAATGAAAACCAGGCAATTCTTACCTGATATAAATTTTACTATAGCCATAAACAATAGTTCGTTAAAAATTCAA
>DJXW01000011.1:1374-105242 GCA_002449845.1 Prevotella sp. UBA6994 | reverse complement strand
GGAGGCATGAAGATGCACGCCAACGTACATGCCAACGAGTGCGTCCCCTCCGACCTCCGCTTCACGGCCGCAGCCACGAACGACAGCTTCATGCTCCGCCCCTCCGACTACCACGGGGGCGACATCCTGGCCATCGACCGGGCATACATCGACTACGCCAAGTTTGAGGAGTTCACCCGCAACGGGGGCGTCTACGTCACGAAGATGAAGAAGAACCTCACCTACGAGACCGTCGGCGACACCATGTACCAAAACGGGGACGGGCTGATGCAATACAGGATACAGCACGTCATCTTCAGGAAGAACCTTTTTTTCTGCAAAGATACACGAAGGCTGCGCCAAATCGTGGCAGAGGTTTGAAAAAATAGATAGTTGAGTTCTTTCTCTGAAATAGTCATTATCTTTGCAAAGATAAGACAATAATCTTAACTTTCAAACAATTACACAGCTAAATTCACTACATTTGAGTGCCGTAAAAGACATGTTTAGCGGTGAAAAAGACATCGTTTACAATCCGCAAACACACGGTTTTGGGGATTTTCGCAAGACCTCCCGTTTTTTTAGGTTAATTCTTTTTGTATCAGCGATTTAACATTTTCAAGACCTCCCGTAACACCTCCCCTAAGACCTCCCATAGACCTCCCCTAAGACCTCCCGTCATACTCAGGATTTTAGGAAAAACGACGGGAGGTCTTGGGCTAATAGTGAAGAATGAAGAATAAAGAATCGACTATTCGTAATTCACAATTAGGCAATTTTCAATTATTAATTCACAATTCACAATTCTCAATTATAACATTCTTCAATATTTTCCATTCTCTCAAGAATTTCTTAGTCACTCAAGTCTGCGTCTTCATAGTCGGTTTTCACGGTAAACGTATAGTTTCCTTCGCCCAGATTCTTCTTTAACAAGGGAAGGTAGCGACTGAGTTCCAAGTTGTTGTTTGCCATCAGCCAGTGCTTGCCATTGTGTCCAAACTCATATTCTATCAGCGGTACTTCGTCGGTATCCTCCTCAAGCATATATTTCGTGACGGCAAACGATTTGTCTGGTGCAATGCCTGCTTCCTCTGCCCAGGCGATAGCACCATATACCCAGTTGTGAGCTTCCTCGTATGAACACTCGATGATGTTAGGCATACGGTCCAACATTTCTTCCAACTCATCTTCTTCAAGTCTGAGGCGATAGAAGGAGTCTTTTACGCCAAGGCAGAAGATGTCTATCAGATAAAGAGCAACACTGATGCGTCCGCCTGTATGTCGACGAGTGACCACCACGTATCCCTCGCCATATTTGTGCATATCCTCTGAGACAAAACATGTGCCTATCTCCAATGAACGAGCACGTTGTTTCATAAACTTTTCGGGTGACAAGAATTGCTGTCCTGTCTGCTGGTTCTTTTGCTTTTTCTTTGCCATGATCTTTGTTTTGATTATGGTGCAAAGATACGTTTTTTCTTTGAAATTTAGCATATTATCCCTATCTTTTCTTTATGTATCCAAAAAACATATTGTTTGTCATTTGTTGAAAAAAGTGACACGGATAGTCAACATTCCAAATTTTTTTATATTTTTGCAAGCAGAATAAAATAAGAGAGTTATGCGAAGGACAATTATACATACCGTGTTATATGTTTCAGCAGTGGTGTTTTTATTTGCCTCATGCGCTGAAAGGAAGGAATATAGGATAGGCGTGTCACAATGTGCAGAAGGACGGTGGCGCGAGAAAGTGAACAATGAGATGCTAGCAGCACAACACCTGTACGAACAGGATGTGAAGGTGACAATAGCGAGCGCTCACGACGATACGCAGTTGCAAGTAAAACAGATAGACAGTCTGGTGAATGCGGGCATCGATTTGCTGGTGGTGGCTCCCAATGAAGCGGAACCCATTGCAGCTGCCATAGAGCGTGTCAGACAGAAAGGTATTCCTGTGATATGCTTCGACCGCAAAGTGAAAGGCGACAACTATACTGCCTTCATCGGCGGCAGCAACGTAGAAGCTGGCCATGCTATCGGTGTGAATGTAGTCGATGTTGCCAATGGTATCGTTGCTCTCAAACACAGGCCTTTAGTGCTGGAGGTGACAGCATTGATGAGCAGTTCACCAGCACAAGAGCGCCATGAAGGATTTGCCAAGGCTCTTGAAGGTCATAATGAGTTGGACTACGTGTGTCGCGAGGGCGATTGGAGTTCGGAAACTACCTGCCGTATCGTGAAAGAGCAGATAGAGTCGGGACGTTTGCCCGACATCGTGTTCTGCCATAACGACGGTATGGCAACAGGTGCCTACAAGGCATTGGTGGAAACAGGCACGGAAGGCAAGATTTTCATCTATGGTATCGATGGTATGCCTGACGAAGGACTTGACTATGTACAATTCGGACATCAGTTGGCCAGCTACGTCTATCCCACAGGAGGCGAGGAAATCATCAGACTGGCACTAAATATCCTAACTGGGAAACCATATGAGCGCGAAAACAAGTTGGATGGCATCTTGGTTGTACGGGAGAATGTATGGTCTATCGCCACAACCACCAAAGAACTGATGAGGCAAAACGAGAATCTGGTGACCATTCAGGATAAGTTGGAAGACTATTTAGGTCTATATAACACGCAACACAAAGCGCTCATAGCCAGCATCGTACTTATCATTCTGTTGATTATTGCCGTACTCGCTATCTGGCGTGCTTACGTGTTGTCACAACGTGCCATTAAGAAACGACAGGCACTGAACGAAGAGGAAACGTTGTTCTTTACCAACCCAGACAGCCGCAAGGTGCGACAAGTGTTTGATATCTCCACGGAAGAATTGCCCACACCCAAGTCGCAAAACACCATTTTTGCAGAGATGCTAAATGATGCCATTCGTCAAAATATGTCGAATCCATCGCTAAAAATGGAGGATTTAGGCGAGACGGTAGGACTGAGTCGCGTGCAACTATATCGTAAAGTGAAAGCCATTACCGGACTTTCTCCAGTAGAATTGCTCCGACAGATGCGTCTGCAACAAGGTTATGTGTTGTTGACCACCACCAACAAGACTGTTCAAGAGATAGCCTACGAAGTAGGATTTGGCACACCAGGCTATTTTTCGAAGTGTTTCCGTCAGCAATACGGCAAATATCCCATGGAATTGAGGAATTCAACAAATGTGACTTAATAGTCAACTATTGTTCCGTGTAACATTTTTATGGGTCTGCGAACGATAATTGATAGTCTTTTTTCGTTCGCAGACTTAATTTTGTGGCAATTAATTAGATTATTAACCTAAAATTGCAAGTAATGGAACAAATGAAAAGATTCATTCTGAGTTTCCTTTCGCTGCTGAGTGTTACTTTTATGTACGCGCAAGGCGGTGAAATCTCCGGAACCGTGGTCGATGCTACGGGAGAACCCATCATCGGCGCAACGGTGATGGAGCAAGGAACGTCGAACGGCACCGTTACCGACATCGACGGAAATTTCAAAATCAAGGTGGAGGCAAACAAGACGCTTGTCTTCACGTACATTGGTTTTCAGCCCCAGGAACTTCCTGCCCAAGATGGCATGAAAGTTGTGATGAATAACGACGCCCTGTCGTTGAATGAGGTTGTCGTGACGGGTTACACCGTCCAACGCAAGGCAGACTTGACGGGAGCCATCTCGACGGTCAGCGTTGACGAAATTGCCAAGCAGAACGAAAACAACCCGATGAAGGCCCTGCAAGGTCGTGTGCCTGGTATGAACATCTCTGCCGACGGTAATCCTTCGGGTGCTGCTACGGTTCGCATTCGTGGTATTGGTACGCTGAACGACAACGACCCTCTCTACATCATCGATGGTGTGCCTACAAAGGCGGGTATGCACGAATTGAACGGCAACGACATCGAGAGCATTCAGGTGTTGAAAGATGCCGCTTCGGCTTCTATCTATGGTTCGCGTGCTGCCAATGGTGTCATTATCATCACCACTAAGAAAGGTAAGGACGGAAAGATCAAGGTGAACTTCGATGGAAGCGTTGCCACCTCGTTCTATACCAACAAGATTGAGACGATGAATGCCAGCGAATGGGGTCGTGCATTCTGGCAAGCATCGGTGAACGATGGTTTGAACCCCAACAACAACAATCTTGGCTACAACTACGATTGGAGTTATGACAAGATGGGCAATCCCGTGCTGAACCGCATGACCATGAACATGTTCCTTGACGAGAATGCTACGGTGCGCACAGGCGATACCGATTGGTTTAAGGAGATTACCCGTACGGGTGTGGTGCAACAATACAATCTCTCAGTGAGCAATGGTTCGGAGAAGGGACACTCATTCTTCTCAGTGGGCTACTACGATAATCAGGGTACCATCAAGGATAGCTACTTCAATCGTCTGTCTGCTCGTGCCAATGCCGACTATAAGCTCTTTGATGGCAATCTCGTGTTAGGAGAGAACTTCACCATCAACCGCACGAAGGGTGTAGATGCTCCTGGCGGTGTGTTGGAGCATGCTTTGGAGTTCAACCCCAACTTCCCTATCTATGCTGAGAACGGCAAGTATGCTCAGGCTTTGGGCGCTTATTCAGAGCGTGAGAATCCGTTGAGCATGATTGACAATGCTAAAGACAATGAATATACTCAATGGCGTATGTTCGGAGATGTACATTTGAGTGTTACACCGTTCAAGAATTTCATGGTTCGCACGACGTTAGGTATGGACTATACTCAGAAAGAACAACGCTTCTTCACTTATCCTATCGCCAATGGTAAGGTGATGCGTACCGAATCAGCCGTAGAGGGTAAGCAGGAACACACCATGCGTTGGATGTGGAACGCCATCGCCACCTATAATTTAGAAATTGACAAGCATCGTGCCGACTTCATGATTGGTACCGAGGTCAACCGTATGGATTATAAGATGAATAGCGCCAAGCGTTACGAACTGGCCATTCTGAATACCGATTACATGTGGCCCAGCGCAGGTGCAGGTCGTCAGTTGGCTGAAGGTTTCGGCGAAGGCTTTTCTTTGGTATCTTTCTTCGGTAAGGCTAATTACACCTACGACGACAAGTATCTGGCTTCGTTCACCATCCGTCGTGATGGTTCCAGTCGTTTCGGTTCTCACAACCAATACGGTACCTTCCCCTCGTTCAGTGCTGGTTGGCGTATCAGCGAAGAGAAGTTCATGGAGAGCACCCGTAGTTGGCTCGACAACTTGAAGTTGCGCTATTCATGGGGACAAACTGGTAACCAAGAGATTTCCAACACCGCTCGCTACACGCTCTATAAGTCAATTGTATCAACAGGTCTTTGGAATAGCGATCAGGCAGGTTCATCTTACGACATAGCCGGTAAGAATGGTGGTTATGATTTGGATAATGGTTACGTGCGCAATCAGCGTGGTAACGATGACATCAAGTGGGAGACCAGTACCCAGCACAACATCGGTGTTGACTTCAGTCTTTTGCAAGGTGACATCTACGGTAGCTTCGATTGGTTCAACAAGAAGACCACCGACATCCTCCTCTTCATGGAAGGCATTGCTGCCATGGGTGAAGGAAATGGTCAATGGATTAATGCTGGTGAAGTGAAGAACAACGGTTGGGAACTTTCATTAGGTTATCGTCATCATTTGGCAAATGGCTTCTCATGGGACATCAACGGTAACATCAGCCGTTACAACAACGAGGTTTCCAAATTGCCTGAGACGGTGGCTGCCAGCGGACGTTATGGTGGTAATAGTAAGAAGACCGTCATCGGTCATCCTATGTACTCTCAGGTTGGTTTCATCTACGACGGTATCTTCAAGAGTCAGGAAGAGATTGACAACCACGCCATTCAAGAAGGTGCTGGTTTGGGTCGCATCCGCTATAAGGATTTGAACGGCGACGGTTTCATCACCGAGGATGACCAAGATTGGATTTACAATCCTACGCCTGATTTCACGTGGGGTTTGAATATCTACTTACAATATAAAGACTTCGACTTGACCATGTTCTGGCAGGGTGTGCAAGGCGTAGATATTGACTGCCGCGGCTTTAAGTCACAGACCGATTTCTGGGCAAACTCCTTGATTAACGTGCCTTATCTGAATAAGGGCGTGCGCGTGCTCGATGCATGGACTCCGTTAAATTATGGTAGTGAGATTCCCGCTCTGACGTTGTCAGACACCAACCGCGAAGGACGTATCTCGTCTTACTACATTGAAAACGGTTCGTATGTAAAACTTCGTACCATCCAGTTGGGTTACAACGTACCCAAGAGCTTTACCGACAAACTGCATTTGGAGCGTATCCGTCTCTATGCTTCGGCTCAGAACTTGCTAACCATCAAGAGCAGCAAGTTTACCGGTGCAGACCCAGAGAACCCTGGATTCAACTATCCCATCCCTCTCAACCTCACATTCGGACTCAATGTCTCATTTTAATGAAGAATAAACATTTAAACGAAATATATCAATATGAAACACAATATAAACAATAAGGAAAGAAGCAAGAACATGACGATGAAGTTGCTCGGCGCAGCATTCTTCATACTTCAGTCTTCATTCTTCATTTCTTGCAGCAACTTCCTTGATGAGCAGGTACCGCAGGCTACGCTGACTCAGGACGAGGTAAAGAAACCTGAGTACATCGACAACGTGCTGATTTCTGCCTATGCTGGATTGCTCAGCATCGAGGATATGAACTCCTCGTTCTCGCTCTGGAACTACGACACTCGCTCAGACGATGCTTACGTAGGCGGTTCTAACCCCTCTGACGGTGAGGCTTTCCATATCTTGGAGAAGCATGCTACCGTGATGACTACCGACTGGCCCTACAACGACATTTGGAATCGTTTCTATAAATACCTGTCGCGCATCAGTTTGTCGCTCGACATGTTGGCTGTTGCCGATCAAGATAACGCTACCATCCAACAACGTACGGCAGAGATGAAGTTCTTGCGTGCTTATGGTCATTTCCAGTTGAAGCGTTTGTTTAAGAAGATACCTTTTGTGAACAAGCTCAACATGCAAGAAAATGATTATAACGACCTCACGAACACGGAATACACCAACGACGAGGGTTGGCAACAGATTATCAACGACCTCGAGGATGCTTATGCCGTATTGCCCGCTACGCAGAAAGACAAGGGTCGTCCTACCAAGGCCGCCTGTGCAGCTTTCTTGGCAAAGGTTTATCTCTATAAGGCATATCATCAAGACGAGGAAAACTCGAATAGGGTGACTTCCATCAACGAAGCCGACTTGCAAAAGGTGGTAGAGTACACCGCTCCAGGCATCTATGCTGGCTACGGATTGGAAAACGACCTTCACAACAACTTCCGTCCTGAAGAACAATATGAGAACGGCAAGGAGAGCATCTGGGCTATTCAGTATTCAAAGAACGACGGTACCGTATATGGCAACCTGAATTTCTCTTACCGACTGATTGTTCCATGTATTCCTAAGGTTCACGACGCTGGTTGCGACTTCTATAAGCCATCTATCAACTTGGTGAATGCTTATCGTACCAATAGCGATGGTCTGCCTCTCTTCGATGCTCCTGCCACCGCCACCGACTATGAGGTTGGTTCCGCACAAACCGTTGACCCACGTCTCTTCGAGACCGTAGGTGTGCCTGGTACTCCTTATATGTTCAACCCCAACTTCATGATTAACAAGTCCAATACGTGGAGCCGCTCAGGTGGTATGTATGGTTACTTCGTTTCGCTGAAGCAGAACGTTGACCCATCGCTCACCGACACATACCTCTTCGTTTGCGACAACCAATGGGCAAGTTCCATGAATCGCGTAGTCTTCCGTTATGCAGACGTGTTGCTTATGCGTGCCGAGGCTCTCGCTCAACTTGGAAATTCTGCCGAGGCTATCTCATTGGTCAACCAAGTACGTCAACGTGCCATGTCTATGACTACCAGTAGCGTAGTAGCTAACTACCCCAACAAATATGGTGTTCACTATGCCATCGGCAAGTACAATGGTTCTTACTCCAAGGAAGAAGCCTTGAAGATTGTCAAGATGGAACGCCGCTTGGAGTTGGCCATGGAGAGTGAGCGTTTCTTCGACCTCGTACGTTGGGGCGAAGCCGCTACTGTCATCAACCGCTTCTACACCACCGAAGGTGAGAAGATGAACTTCCTCAGTGGTTCGCTGTTTACTGCCAATAAGAACGAGTATCTGCCTATTCCTGATGACCAAATCAAGGCAGCTAACGGACACTACACGCAGAACTGCGGACAATGGTAATTATAAATGAAGAGTGAAGAATCAATATAACGAAATTAAAACAATATGAAACACAATATGAATTATAAGGAAAGAAGCATGAAAATGATGATGAAGTTGCTCTGCGCAGCATTCTTCATACTTCATTCCTCGTTCTTCGTTTCCTGTAGCAATGACGACCATACGGGCAGTATCGACGTGAGCGGTTCATGTCTCGTACAGAAATTCGTGCTGAACGGAAAATACGAAGGTATGATAAATACCGAGAAACGATTGATCAAGATAAAGGTACCTGTTGACTTCAACCAGAAGGACAACATGGAAATCACGAGTTTGGAAGTATCATCTGGAGCTAAGACGAATATGAAAGTGGGCGACCGTGTGAATTTTGATGCCGACCGTACGCTGCATATCACCAATGGCGACCTTGTGATGGATTATCAGATTAGCGTGCGCAACGATGAGGCGCTGATGTCACTCTTCATCCTTGAAGGTGTGAAGGGAGCTATCAACCAAGACGACAAGACCGTTACGGTTTCGGTAATGGCCAATAGCGGTATAGACCTCGAAAACGCTACTTTCGAAGTAGTGTGCAGCGAGGATGCTACATGTAGTCCTGCCAGTGGCACGAAAGCTAATTTCAAGGAACCCGTTCGGATAACGTTGAACGACAACACGGCTTCCAACACCTATACCGTCTATGTAACGCTCATCGAGAATCCCGTTGCCATCTTCGTTGGCGATGCAGAGAATGTTGAGTTGCTCAACGACGAGGAAAAGGCTGCCGCTAAGTGGCTCACGGGTAGTATTGAAGGAGCAGCATACGCATCATGGGATATGGTGGCCAGCGGAAGCATCTCGCTCGACGAGTGCAAACTTATCTTCTTCCACCGCCATAGTCCTGCTTATGGCAACTACAATGGATTTGCTGAGGCTGCTACGGGTGCCATGACGGCTTTGCCTAAGATGAAGGATTTCTGGAAGCGTGGCGGTGCTTTCGTGCTGAGTCGTTCGGCTGTGAACTACGCTATTGCTCTCGGTGCAATGCCTGAAGACGCTTATCCCAACAACTGCTGGGGCGGCGGTGGAGGTGAAGGCTCCGATTTGATGGGCGATGATCCTTGGCACTTCTTTGCCTACGATACCAACCACCCATTGTGGAAGAACCTCAAGGCTTATCCTAATGCTGCGCCAGATGCTATCTATACGCTTGATAATGGCTATACTATCTGTAACACCACGTCGCAATTTGCTCTCTGGAGTCCTTATACCGGACAAGAAGTCTTCGAGTCTATCACGGGTGCTCGTGCCCTTAGTCATGGTGGCGACGGTGCTATCGTGGCATGGGAACTGAAAGCCGCCAACGGCAATTTCGGCAAGGGTGGTATCATCTGCTTCGGTTCAGGTCTCTTCGACTGGAACTCGCCTACGCCTTACACGTCTGTATATCACGACAATATGGGTGGCATCATGCTCAACGCGTTCGATTATCTAACGAAGTAAATTTGAAGAATTGTAAATTGAATAATTATGAAAACGAATAATATAAAGCATTACCTCCTTGGTTGTCTCGTTAGTTGTGGATTAGCCACTGCAGCGACAATCCTCGCCTCTTGTTCTGACGACAAATTCGCAGGCGACCCTGCCAAGGACTGGAACGGAACGACCACCTTCTTTGCTCCTACCGATAATCAGGGCTTCGGAACATACTATACTCCTGCTATCGGTCGAGTGGGAGATCCCATGCCTTTCTACGATCAGAAGGCTGGCGACTTTAAGGTGCTCTACTTGCAGGAGTTCATCAACAACATGTCTCATCGTTTCCATCCCATTTGGGCTGTTTCTACTTCCGACGGAGCTAACTACGAATCGCTGGGCGAACTGATTCCCTTTGGAGCTAACGACTATCAGCAAGATGCTGCCCTCGGTACGGGATGTGCATACGAGAAAGATGGTGTCTATTATATCTACTATACGGGTCACAACGGCAATTGCAAAAACCGTGAGGTGGTGATGCGTGCAACGTCTACCGACTTCAAGACGTGGACGAAAGACGAACTCTGGACGCTGAAAGGTCCTGACTTCGGCTATTCAAGCAACGACTTCCGCGATCCGCAAATCTTCGTTGCTGACGATGGCCTCTATCACATGCTCATCGCTACTTATCCCGTCAATGGAGGCGACCCCGTCTTTGCTGAGTTCAAGTCTGGCGACTTGAAGAGTTGGGAGCATGTCGGTCGTATCCGTATGATTTGGGACCGTATGCTTGAGTGCCCCGATGTATTCAAAATGGGCGACTATTGGTACTTGGTATACAGCGAGAGCTTCCGCGCATCATGGAGCCGCAAGGTGAAGTACATGATGGCGAAGACATACGAGGAACTGAAGAACTGTTTCAACGATGGTCCTAAGTGGCCTGCCGACGGTCATGAGGGTGTGCTTGATAGCCGTGCCTTCTATGCTGGTAAGACAGCTTCCAACGGTACAGACCGTTACATCTGGGGATGGTGTCCGTTCCGCACGGGTGCTGACATTCACGAGAAGAACACCAACGTGGGTGCTGGCGACGGCAATGAACCTGCATGGAGTGGGGCGCTCGTATGTCACAAGATTATCCAACATGCCGACGGAACCCTTACGCTCGGTGCCGTACCTGCCATGGCTGCCAAGTATAACAAATCTGCCGATGCTACTATCGTAGAGAATAAAGGCTACAGCAATGGCACACTGAGTGGCGATGGAGCCTACGTGCTCTACAGTCGTCTGGGCAGTTGCAACCATATCTCGTTCACGGTGAAGACATCTAACAACTGGGATAAGTTCGGCATTTCCTTTGCACGCGGCACTGATTCTAAGAAGTACTACACAATGGTGGTCAATCCCGAATGGGAAGACGGGCGCAAGGTGAACTTCGAACAGGAGGGAGAAGAAGGCAAGGGCTTCATCGAGGCTGCCGACGGCTACAACTTCGCCCGTCCGGCAGACAATGTTTACAACGTGGACATCTATACCGACAACTCGGTGCTGACGCTCTATATCAACGATGTCTGTGCCTACACGCAGCGCATCTACGGCATCCAGAAAAACTGCTGGAGCATCAACAACTATGGTGGCTCTATCACAATAAGCGATGTGAAAGTGACTTATCAATAAGTCCAGTAGGATAATATCCGTCGATCCTCAGTCTTCCGAAAGACGGAAGGGGATGGGACTATGCAAAAGGCAACCCAAAGTTATGCGGGTTGCCTTTTGCGTTTGCTGCTGATGGTGCTTTATTACTAACGTTAGTTTAAAAGTATAGATCTAAGAAAATGGTTTAAATTTTAAAATCAATTTTTGATTTATAATATATCTGCTACTCTGTTCCTAAACATGTATTAAAGTCGTAGGTTCTTTTCTTCATTTATCAATATTGGCTCATCTGACAAACTATCGGGATTATCAATCCACCATAATAGGTCGTGCTTATCAGATGAACTACCGACATAATCAAACGACCATTTTAGGGTGTCATTCAAATAATATAGATATTTTCTCTCTAAATCCCAATAAGCAGATCCGTGAGACTGGGCTGGCATGTCCTTACAATCTCTACATTCTTCCAAATTACTCCTATTGCGGAAGATAATCGTAAATCCATTTTTGTTAAATTTATACAGAGATGGTGGAAAGTCTATTTGATTGTAATCAGTAATTATATCGAACGAATACTTTTCTATGATGTCATTTTTATGAAATATGCTGTCTTTTATATGAAAATAGTCAATCAACACGTATGGTTTTTCTTTGAGTTTTTTATTTTTATATACGTATTCTACTTTATCACAGAAAAATTTTAATTCATATTCAAAATTATCTTTAGTATTACGACGTTTTGACAACTCCACTGGTTGTTTTCGAAAATTAGAACAACCTGTCAAAAAAATAATAAGTAAAGAAATACATAATAAGGATTTATTAATCTTAAACATAACTTTATAAACAATCATTCAAATAATAATCACATATATGCTAATACAAAAAATACTCTTATATAAGAGGAAACAAAGTTCATAATTATATAATATAATCACAAACTATTTATAGAAAATTAACAAAAAACTCTGTCGTGGTGCTCTTTCAGCTTTAACCCAAATCGGTCATTAGGACTATCATTTTCGTGGTTGTCTTCGTAACTATTTGATTATGAAACTTTTGTGAATTGCATTTTCTAATGACCGCCATTAGAAAAACAATTTCGCAAATAACTTATTCTCAACATATTACAAACCTGACCACGGATTATTGCACTTCTAACGACCGATTTGGGTTTATTGTTTCATGTCGCGAAGATACGAAGAAAACCGCAAACTGCATGAACACAATTTGCGGTTTGTTTTACCAAAAGTTCGGTTAAGCAAGAACAAATAAAAAATATCTTCAACTTGCTATGTAAAAAGCCCTTATTTATTTGGATCAACAAAATTAATGCGTTGATTTATTTTCACCCGAACAGCCTTTCCGTTAAGTCTTCCTGGCGACCACTTTGGCATCTTGCGAATAATGCGTGCACCCTCCTTGGCAAACAATAGGGCAAACTGCTCTTTCAATTCTTCTTGACGGCTTTCGGTTTCCTGTGAAAACTTAGTTGTATTGAAACGATCAATCTTGCAGCCGTGTGCAGAAATGTCAGACAAGGAGCCGTCCTTTTCTACAAAAAATGACATTACAACGCTACCTTCCACGCCATAATTAGCTGCAGCATCTGGGTATCTCAAATTCTTTTTAAGGAATTTAGTCAGTGCTTTCTGTCCGCCTTTAAACTCTGGCATCAAGCGGTGTGAAGAAATGACAACTGTGCTGTCTGTTCGTGCGATTTCAACTACATCTTGTGCCTTTGCAACCATTGACAGAGATGCTAATGCAACCGATAAAACAAATATTTTCATGCCAATATTAATTAGATTTGACTCATCGATGCAAATTTACAAAATATTTTGTAAACTTGTCACATTTTCGTAAAAAAAAACGAAAAGTGGACGAATGTGCTTTTGATTGTCATTTCCTCTCGCTGATATTTCTTTTATATTATTAATGTGTAGCCTTCAAATACTGCAAGTCGCCATACCAGTATGAGGCAGTACAACCATCATCGATGAGGAAGTCTGCACCGCTGATGAAGCGACCACGGGAAGATCACGCGCCTCACGGTCGGCATAGGCAGCCTCGGCTCCGTGAATGGGTGTGCCGTCTTCCACGATAGCTGTCCACGCATACCATAATTCGACTGTGGCGTACTGATTTCAATAAATTGCTGCGTCACGTAGATGACATCTACCTGAAAGTCTTCGCTCTCCCAAAGATTCTTCACCAAATCGCCCCTGCGGGCAATAATCATACAATCGCCCGCCTCGAATCGGAACGCCTTTTCATTGGCTTTGCCATCGTCTGTCGCAACTCGGCCATTCGTGCGGGAACGATGGCGCTCGTTGCTCCACCCATTGCGCTCGAAAGTGCAATATCCCCTATAGCAATAGGCATGACAAAGATAGTCGGCAAAGGCTGTGTCGCCAATTCTCTTTAGCGTGTGGTCAATGATGATATGCTGGTTCATATATTGTCAGTCGGTGACTACTTCGTTGAAATGATCCTTGCCCCAGTCTATGAGGGGTATCAGTGCAGGCATGAGTGAACGACCTGTCTCTGTCAGGGAATACTCTACTCGGGGAGGTACTTCAGGGAATACTTTGCGATATACCAGATGACTCTGTTCCAGATTCTTCAGTGTCTGTGAGAGCATCTTTTGCGAACAGTCTGTCATGAAGCGGCGAATCTCGTTGAAACGCATCACGCCCGACTCGCTTCTGTTCAAGAGGAACAATACGAGCAATGACCACTTGTCGCCAAAGCGACTGATAATATGTCTGATGGGACAGGTTAAATACTCTTCCTTAATATCTGCCATGACTATTGGTTTTACCTTGTTTATACGGCAAAAGTAACCAAAAGATACTAAATTACCAAATAACATACGTTAATCTGAGTTAAAGCCCGTTTTGCGGAATACCGATAAACGCCTAATTCCTACCATTTGGTAACTATGGCACCTGTAAGTGCCTTCTTGCAAGATTCGATTATTTGTAGTACTTTTGCAGTGACAAAATGTTTGAAGCCTCTTGATTAGGGGGCTGGCATAACCCAAGAATAATTAAAAACAAATGATAAAAAGAAAAGAATTATGAAACAGATTGAGACAATTAAGAGCGGTAACAACTACTGCGCAGTGAATGTGGGTAAAGTAAATGAAATTATCGAGCATGAGCTTCCGATGGGACCAGACTTCACTTTGAAAGGTAAGGTGTTCGTTGGTCAGGCTGTGGGTGCTACGGGCAGCGAACTGTCGTTTCAGACATTGATGCCTGGTCAGGACAGTGGTTTCTTGCATACGCACAAGACTCACGAAGAACTGTACATCATCTTGAAGGGCGAAGGCCAATATCAAGTGGATGGCGAGATTTTCCCCGTCAGTGAGGGAACGGTTATTCGTGTGTCGCCCGATGGTAAGCGTGCTTTAAAGAATACGGGCAGTGAGAATCTCACCATGCTCTGCATTCAGTACAAAGCCAATGCCTTCACTGAAGCGGACAGTCCTATGACGGACGGCAATATTCTTCAGGAAGAATTAAAATGGTAATATACCCGTCATATCCAAGAAGTCCCGACCTGCAACTTGCAAGTCGGGACTTTGTTTATAATTTACTATCTGACGACGATAGTTCTTTTGCCGTGAACATATACCCCCTTTGCGACTGGCTTGGCAGAGAGCCTCACACCGCTCAGCGTGTACCATCCGTCGTCTTCGGTAGTCTCGGCGGTTCCTGAGCTGTGGATACCAGTCGTGTTAAGCACCCTTTCCCAGGCCTTTTGCTTGTCGAGCTTGCCATAGCCAGCCTGTGCACCAGCCATCTCTGTGTACTCATCCTTCAGAGCTGTCTCTTGGAGTATGGTCTGTACGTCGCTGACGGTGAGTTTGGGATTAGCTTCAAGCCAGGTGGCGATCACCCCCGCCACGTATGGACTGGCCATCGAGGTACCGCTGAGCACGGTGTAGGGGTGTCCGTCCCAACTGTAATCTTTGCTGAAGAAACCATCCACCTGCCCATTGGCGCACGACAAGACATCCTGGCCTGGAGCGCAGATGGTTGGGGCTATGGTGCCGTCAAGCATGGTGCCGAAGCTGCTTGACGAATTGATGAAACCTGTTTCGCTTGATTTGTAGGAGGCGTCATAGTTGCCCACACTGATGACGTAGCGTGAGGATGATGCCTCGGTGGTGTTGAACACGCTACCGTTGAGTGTGTAATGGCCTTTCTCTTCATCATCGACGGTCACCTGATCTCCGTCCTTGTTCATATAGAGAAACAGCTCCTTGATACGTGTGTTGCCTTGCTCGTCGGTAAAAGCTGGGTGAAGTAAGTCGAAACCAGTGTCGATAATAACCATATTAACACCTTTTCCGGTGTATTTTTGCTGTGCCATCGCTGAAGTAACAAGGACAGCCAATAGTACCATTGAAATTAGTTTTCTCATAATAGGATGTAGTGTTTGGTTGTTTTGTTCTTTTTATTATTGTATTGAGTGGCTGCAAAAGTACATATTTTTTTTATAAATAGAACGCTAATTTGGAAAACTTTGCACTTTTATATTCATCTTAATTTGCATAAAGTATCATAAATGTTTGTGTAAAGTTATTGAAGATAGGGCAAAATGTGTATATTTGCAATAATTTAAAAACTTATTGAGTTATGGAAATTAAAGCAGTTAAATTCAGACGAGACGGGTTCTATACCCAGCCGTTTGCGTTCGGTGGCGAAGAGGGCGCAGACAAGTTTGACAAGAACATCCGCTATCGCGGTAGTCTTCAGAACTATCTTATCGATATGGGTGATGAAGTGATCCTGGTAGATACAGGCATTCCTTCTGGCACTCCAGAAGAAACGCCCGACGAGAATTCTGTCGCTTACACGGGAAAAGATATCTGTACTTATATGGAGGCTTTTGAAGCTTTGGGTTACAAACCAGAGCAGGTAACCAAGATTCTGCTTACCCACCGTCATGCTGACCATAGTGGCGAATTGAAGTCATTTCCCAATGCCAAGGTCTATGTCAATAAAGATGAGCTGAGTGCTGCCGAACTGCAGGGGCTCACCAATCTGGTGCCTGTCAGTTTCACTGATGGTGCTTACTACAACTTCCCTGAATGTCAGAAAATTCAGGATGGTATTTACCTAATCAAGGCTAAAGGTCATACCAATGGCAACAGTATCATCGTGGTGGAGATGGATGGACTGTTCTATATGATTCATGGCGACATTACCTATGTTGATGAGGCTTTGTATGAGGATAAACTCTCTGTCGTTTTCGATGACCTGCCTGCAGCCCGTGAGACGCAGAACCGCATACGTGAGTTTATCCGCAACCATCCAACAGTTTATCTCTCTACTCACTCTCCTCAGGGTTACGAGAATCTGGAAGCCAAGCGCGTGATGGATCTTGACAATCCAGTACCCACTGTGTTGGCTGAGGTTGATTTCTCTGAGTTCAAGGCTTCAGGCAAATATGTATGTTCCATCTGCGGCTACGTCTATGATCCTGCCGAACATGATGGAGTTGCATTCGAAGACCTGCCCGATGATTGGAAGTGTCCTCGTTGCAAGCGTCCTAAGGATAAGTTCAACAAGGCTTAGCCATAGTGGAATTGCAAGAAGCATGAAGTGAGAAGCAAGAGGTAAGAGGCAAGAAGCAAGAAGCATGAGAAATGACTTGTAAGCCCCGACTGGGTGACAGAACATCTGTCGTACCTTTGGTACTTCGTTGCTGACAGCTACTTTTGCAGGGGTTTCGCTACGCTACACCCCCTGCCTGTGTTCTAACGCACTTTCAGTGCTTGCTATGTGGGTCAGCTCGCATATCATTGCATTTGTTATAGTAAGCCCCGATAGGGGCGATAAGATGACAGGCAGGTGGTGGAGCGCAGCGAAACCCCTACGTAGGATACATAAGCATATTGAAACCCCGACTGGGGTGACAGAATATCTATCTTACCTTCATTTCTGTGTTTTCATCAGAAAAGAATCATTAGATAGAAATGTATGCGGGAATATGAAGTGCATTTAGAAAGACGCTGAAAGCGTCACCGATCGATAACCGTGGGTGCGCAGTACCCACGGATAAACAGAAGACAAATAGAACGACTCTGAAAGAGTCGCCCACTGCACGCAAGGGGGTACTCTTTCAGAGTGCTTTTCCCCCACAGTTTACTATCCGCAGGTCCTACGGACACTACTACTAAGCGGAGACTGCGCTGCAGTCTGATGTGTTTAGCGTTTAGTAATGATAGTTTTGTAATGACAACCTTCTATTTCAATTTTTAATCTTCAATCTTCAATTTTCAATCTTCTTTCCCTATGGTTTTTCGCTTGAGTCCATGATATTCTTTAATCCGTGTCGCAGATTAAGTAAACTGTGGCGTAGTTTTATTAAACTGTGACGTGGTTTTATAAATCCGTGTCGCAGATTAAACTATTCTTGCACAAAAAAACATGTTCATTCAATACAACTCATCAGTTTATTGAATGAACATGAATATTTTTAGTTTGATGAAGCCTTTACTGAAGGCTTTCTTCCTTGATACTTTCCAATGCTCCCGTGATGGGGTTTAGGTTGAGTTTTACTGTTTGCTTACGTCCAAACAAGGCACCGCTAAGATTTTCTGTAGTACCAAGTTGTCCTACGTAGAGCGTATGCGAAGAGATAGGTTTCTCCTGTTGGAAGAGTGTAGCCTTGATTTTAGCAGGCATATTAACCCTCAATCCAATGTCGTCTTTGTCTTTCTTGGTATCTTCGGGGATAGATTCACTCTTCTGCTCTTCTTCAACAGAAATATAATAAGGTGTTCCTCCCAAGTCATCTACGTCAGTGAAGCCCAGTCTTTTTGAGAAACGGAAGATGAGCTCCTTCTCTACGGCATGAGTGGGAACGTAAGTGATGATGACCTCTGTGGTGTCTTTCACGGTCAGTCCTTCAAATGCCTGTCGCAAGGCTCTTTCCTGCGTATCCAATCCACGCATCATGATACGCAACTGTTCGCCGTCTTTGGGCATAAACTCTGCTTGTCCGCGAGACAAAAGGTTACGGCTCTCTCGGATGTCGTAAATCTCTTGTGACGTGAGTTCTGCCATTTTTGCCATGCTTCCAGCCGTGAGAATGTCTTCGTTCATAAAGTCTTTGGGATTCAAGACTGGTGGTTTGGGAGCAGAAACGAATGGCTTGTGTTGGGCAACGGCTTTCGGTTGCTCGTTGATGGAAAGCAACAGTCCGTTGTCAGAGAGATGCACCTCGCCCACAGAATATTTCTTGTCCATAGAGAGTGTGAAATGCTTGGCAGTGTCAGGTACTCCCACGGGAATCATCTTCATGTCGATGATGCGATGCTCTATGAAAGGTTTTTGGGCAACATCATTCTTTTTCATGTATCTTTCGGCATACATGGAGAGTTGCCCAGGTTCGTAGGTAGTCTTTTCCATGAGGAAGACAAATTGGATTTCTGTCTTGGGCAGATAATACGACATTCCCTCGAAGGGCAACTGTGCTTTTGCAGACAAGGCGAAAAGCAATGACAGACATGCTGCGCTAAAGATTTTTTTCATTCGTTTTAATCTTCTATTTGTTTAAAAGCCTTTGGCAAGTAATTGATGATGTCGCTGGCAATGAGGCTCTCCTTACCCAAGTCGCGTGCGGCAAGGTCGCCAGCCAGTCCGTGAAGGTACATTCCCAATATGCAAGCGTCACCCTGTTTGTAGCCACGTGCACAGAGTCCCGTGATGATGCCGGTAAGCACATCGCCGCTACCTGCCGTAGCCATACCGGAATTGCCTGTTTGGTTGAAGAATACACGACCATCGGGCATACAAAGAGCAGAGAAATGGTCTTTCAAGAGAATATAGGCACGAATATGTTGAGCCAGCTCACGTGCTTTAGACAGGCGTTCATAACATCCGTCACTCGTTCCGGAACCTCCAGCCAAGTGGTCAAGTTCCTTGGGGTGTGGAGTCATGATCAAGTCTTTAGGCAACTGCTGCATCCATGCACGATGGTTGGCAAGGATATTCAGTGCGTCAGCATCCAATACGGTAGGACATTGGGCACGGCGAATTTGCGCAATCAGAGCGATGGCAGTGTTTTCGTGAATGCCAATGCCTGGACCAATGCCTACGGCATCAAAGTCGGTTGTGTCAACAGCCTCAGAGAAGTAAACCTCTTCACGGTCCATTTGCAGGATAGCTTCTGGTACGGAAGTCTGTAAGATGTCGTAGTTTCTTCTTGGTGTGTGAACGTAAGCCTTTCCTACACCGGCACGCAGACACGCACGAGTGGAGAGCACGGCAGCGCCCGCCATTCCATAACTGCCAGCAATGAGAAGCGCCGTTCCCATCTGTCCTTTATGAACGAAGTCGCCACGGGGTTTCAGTAGTTTCCTCACGTCAGCCTCTTCCACGATAGTGAAAGGAGTCTTGGTGTTTTGGATGTATTCTTGTGAAAGACGAATATCTAACACGCGCAATCTGCCAATATATTGCTGGTTGTCGGTAAGCATCATCGACAACTTACGCAACTGTAAGGTAAGGGTAAGGTCAGCCCTGATGATGTTGACGTTGATATTAAAGGTATTGTCTTCCGTCATCAGTCCTGAAGGCATGTCTATGCTGACCACCTTGCAAGGCGATTGGTTGATATACTTCACCAATGAGGCGAAACCGCCACTCAGAGGTTTGTTCAATCCCGTACCAAACAAGCCGTCAACCACCAAGGTAGATTCGTCCAACTTAGGAGGGTCGAAGTCGAGCGTGATTTCATTAAAGTCCTTCACTTTCTTTCCGTCGATGAGCCTTTTCTTGTTGGTCGCACAATCCTCTGAAAGTTGGTTGTGGATATTGAAAAGGTAAACGGAAACCTTATAACTTTGTTCCACTAACAATCGTGCCACTGCCAATGCGTCGCCACCATTATTGCCTGGACCAGCGAAGACCACAACAGGTGTACTTGCATCCCATTCCTCCATAATGGCGTGGGTGAGAGCCTTGGCTGCACGTTCCATGAGGTCTATCGAACGGATAGACTCTTTTTGGATGGTATATTTGTCAAGCTCATGAATCTGAGCACTCGTAAAAATTTTCATACAAGTGCAAAAGTACAAAAAAATAGCAAATCTATGTCTATCTATTCTCATTTTTTTGAAAAAGTTGCCGTATATTTGCATAAATTGAAGTTTTCCTTGTCATAAAAGGAACATGTTTTTGTGGTTTCGCAAAAAAGTGTTTTCTTTGCATCGTGAATGAAATGAAACCCATATTGACCGTTACGGGAAGCGACTCAACGAGTGGCTCAGGCGTACAAGCAGACATCAAGACCATCTCTGCCTTGGGAGGATATGCTGTTTCGGCAATCACTTCCGTAACGGTGCAAACTACGCTTGGAATACAAGAGTTTCATGACTTGCCGGCATCTATCGTGGAAGGACAGATTGAAGCTGTGATGAACGATGTGGAGCCTGATGTGGTCAAGATTGGGATGATTAGGCGCTTAGACGTTGTGGATGTTATTGTCAATGCCTTGAAAAAATACAAGCCAAGGCATGTGATTTTAGATTCCGTTTCGTTGTCAAGTTGTGGAGATCCGCTTGTTCCTGCAGAGGTGTCACTTGCCATTGAAGAAAGACTGTTGCCCCTTTGCACACTTGTCATCAAATTAGATGCCATTCCGATGCACGGTCTTGCCAATCATTATTCGAGTGCCGTTGCCGTGTATCTCAGCAAGGGCGAGAGTGAGGAACAAGCCATACAACTTGCCAAGTCGTATGTAAATGCACAAGTGGTAAGGATGGGAGGATTGCAAGGTCGTAGCAGCGAATTGTATAATGAGTTCATTGACACACTTGAAACGCATGTGCGAACCAATAGCGACGTACATTACTATGCAGATAGCCTAAACGTGAGTTCCAGATATTTGGCTCAGGTGACAAGGCGCATTTGCGGAAAGGCTCCCAAGACGATTATTGACGAACGGCTTATCAAGGAAATAGAGTTGCAACTAAATACCACGGATAAAACCGTACAAGAGATAGCCTACGACTGTGGCTTCTCATCACAAGCACATTTTACAAAGTTCTTTAAGAAGATGAAGAACATGAGTCCCACTAAATTCAGGAAATTATGAAAGAAGACAGACAAACATTGAATCGCAATTTGGCGCAAATGCTGAAAGGCGGAGTGATTATGGATGTGACTACCCCCGAACAAGCACGCATAGCAGAACAGGCTGGTGCGTGTGCGGTAATGGCATTGGAAAGGATTCCTGCTGACATTCGCGCAGCGGGAGGAGTGTCGCGTATGAGCGACCCGAAGATGATTAAGGGAATACAAGCAGCCGTTACGATTCCCGTGATGGCTAAGTGTCGTATCGGTCATATTGCCGAAGCACAGATACTACAAGCCATAGAGATAGACTATATAGATGAGAGCGAGGTGCTGAGTCCTGCCGATAACATCTATCATATAGACAAGACGCAGTTTGACGTTCCCTTTGTTTGTGGAGCGAGGAATTTAGGAGAGGCATTGAGAAGAATAGCCGAGGGAGCAACGATGATCAGGACGAAAGGCGAACCTGGTACAGGTGACGTGGTACAAGCGGTAAGTCATATCAGGTTGATGCAGAGTGAGATTCGTAGATTGGTCTCGATGGCAGAAGATGAGTTGTTTGAGGCTGCCAAACAATTGCAGGCTCCCTACGAGTTGGTGAAATATGTTCATGATAATGGAAAGTTGCCGGTAGTAAACTTTGCAGCGGGTGGTGTGGCAACACCGGCAGATGCGGCATTGATGATGCAATTAGGTGCAGAAGGAGTCTTTGTGGGAAGTGGAATCTTCAAGAGTGGCAACCCAGCCAAGCGAGCCGCTGCCATCGTGAAGGCGGTAACCAATTATAATGATCCCAAGGTGCTGGCAGAGTTGAGCGAAGACTTGGGTGAGGCTATGGTTGGAATCAATGAACAGGAAATAGAACTGTTGATGGCTGAGAGAGGAAAGTGATGAAATAACCATTGAAGAGAAGAATGAAAAAGACCATTGCAGTATTGGCTTTACAAGGGGCTTTCGTCGAACATGCGCAGATGCTCCATCGCTTGGGAGCAGATACGTTTGAAGTGAGAAAGTTGTCGGATTGGGATAGGCATAAAGACGGTCTCGTCATTCCGGGAGGAGAATCTACCGTGCAAGGTAAATTGTTACGTGAGTTGCAGTTGTTTGAACCCATCCAGCAATCCATACGTGACGGACTTCCCGTCTTCGGCACCTGTGCGGGATTGATACTCTTGTCGGGAACCTGTCTCGGTACGATGGATATAGATGTCACACGAAATGCCTACGGCAGACAATTGGGAAGTTTTTATGTGGAGCATGACATGAAGGGAGTGGGAGAGCGCGTTCCCATGACCTTCATCCGTGCGCCCTATATCAATAGAGTGCTGACTGATAAGTGTGAGGTTCTTGCTGAGGTGGACGGTCATATCGTTGCCGCACGTCAAGGCAGGCAACTGGTCACGGCATTTCATCCAGAACTAAACCAAGATACGCGCGTACATCAATACTTTTTGAAATTGTGAGCCATGTAAATGATATGACGGTGGGAAATCCTACCGCAAAGATTGTAAGTTTTGCACTTCCGTTGGTGTTGGGGTACATTCTCCAACAAGTATATCTCATTGTCGATGCTGCCATCGTGGGCAGATGGATTGGTGTGGAAGCATTGGCAGCGGTAGGAGCATCATCGTCTATCATGTTTCTTATCATGGGCTTTTGCAATGGATCGTGTGCTGGGTTTGCCATTCCTGTTGCGCAGACATTTGGCGCAAAAGACTATTCCAAGATGCGATCCTACGTGGCTAATGCCATCCGTGTGGCGGTGGTGATAGCCGTGGTGTTGACCATCGTCACTTGTATCTTTTGCGCCCGTATCTTACGAGTGGTGAACACACCAGATGATATTTTCCACGATGCCTTTGTGTTCTTGTTCCTGCAATTCCTCACCATTCCGTTTACCATTGCCTTCAACTTACTGGCAGGGTTTATCAGGGCATTGGGAAACTCAAGACAACCGTTTTATTTCTTGATAGCGGCATCATTGCTGAATGTGTTGTTAGACGTGATACTCATCATGATGATGGGATGGGGAGTAGAAGGGGCAGGTATAGCTACCTTGTTGTCTCAACTGTTTTCGGCTCTGTTGTGTATGGTATATATTCGTAAGCATCTGCAAGTGCTGATTCCCACACGCAGTGAGCGAGCCTATCATGACCGCATGGTGGGACATCTGCTCAATGCCGGCATTCCCATGGGATTGCAGTTCAGCATCACGGGCATCGGTATCATCATGTTGCAGAGTGCCAATAACGCCTTGGGAACAGTTTATGTTGCTGCGTTTACGGCTTCCATGCGTGTGAAGTATCTCTTTACTTGTGTGTTTGAGAATATCGGTGTGGCAATGGCTACTTATTGCGGGCAAAACTTGGGAGGACATCAAGTCGTGCGTATCAAGGATGGGGTGCGCTCTGCCATTAAGATTATGTTGGTGTATTTCGTGTTTACGGTATTGATAATCTATCCCTTCGCCGACAATATGATGATGGCATTTGTAGATACACATGATACCTCTGTACAGTCGTCTGTTGCCATCGTTGAGAACGCGGCTATGTTTATGCGTATAGCCAATTATTTCTATCCCGCATTGGGATTGCTCACTATCTTGCGCTATTCCATTCAAGGCATGGGCTACAGCAATCTTTCCATGCTATCTGGCGTGATGGAGATGATAGCCCGTTGTGGCGTAAGCCTATGGATAGTGCCAGCTTTCCATTTCTTGGGTGTTTGTTATGGTGATCCCGTGGCTTGGGTATCAGCAGATTTGTTCTTGGTTCCTGCCTTCATTTATGTCTATCGACGACTGAGAAAAAAGGAAAATGTAAAGTCGTAAAAACTTTTTGGCTCATAAATGATTCTTTTGCTGAATTATTTCGTATTTTTGCAAGCAAATAATACCATGATAAAACCAATATGCTTGTAAAGACTTATAGTGCTTCCGTGATGGGATTGGAGACAATGACCGTCACGATAGAACTGAATATGACGAGAGGTGTGCAATTTCATCTCACGGGACTGCCTGATACATCGGTGAAGGAGAGTATGAATCGCATTCGGTCGGCTCTTTCCAATAACGGATATAGAATGCCTGTTGCTGATTTGTCTATTAATTTGAGTCCTTCAGATGTGAGAAAGGAGGGGTGTGGGTATGACTTGCCGCTTGCCATCGGTATCTTGGCTGTCAACGGAAGCATAGAGAGTGAACTCATCAATGAGTACATGATGGTGGGTGAGTTAGGGCTTGACGGTAAGTTGAAACCTGTACGTGGCTCCCTGCCCATTGCTATTTTGGCGAGAAAGGAGAAGTTTAAAGGGCTCATCGTTCCAAAGCAGAATGTCAGAGAGGCTGCTGTTGTGAATCAATTAGACGTATATGGCATGGAATCATTAGAAGAGGTGATTCATTTCCTCGTTGGCAGAAAACAGTTTTCTCCTATGGTGATTGATACACGAAAGGAGTTTTACGAGCACCAATCTCACTTTGATCTGGACTTTATGGACGTGAGGGGACAAGAAAACGTGAAACGTGCCTTGGAAGTGGCTGCTGCAGGTGGGCATAATCTTATTATGGTAGGTCCTCCAGGGAGTGGCAAGAGTATGATGGCAAAACGTCTTCCCACTATTCTGCCGCCTCTATCATTGCATGAGAGTTTGGAGACTACGCAAATATATTCTGTGGCGGGAAAGCTTGGGAGTGACACGTCACTCATTTCGCAACGCCCATTTCGTAGTCCTCACCATACTATTTCACAGGTGGCACTGGTTGGAGGAGGCGCAACTCCACAACCAGGCGAAATTTCATTAGCTCATAATGGCGTGTTGTTTGCCGATGAACTCACGGAGTTCAACAAACAGACATTGGAAGTGCTACGACAACCGCTTGAAGACAGGAAAATCTCTATCAGTAGAGCAAAATACAGTGTTGATATGCCTTGCAATTTTATGTTTGTCGCATCCTGTAATCCTTGTCCGTGTGGTTATTATGGTGATGCTACACACCAGTGTTGCTGTACACCAGGACAAATACAACGTTATTTGGGAAAGATTTCAGGTCCTTTGCTTGACCGTATAGATATTCATTGCGAGATACAGGCTGTACCGTTCTCGGATTTAAGCAAAATGGCACAGGGAGAACCAAGTGCCAAGATACGAGAACGAGTGATTGCTGCTCGTAGAATACAAGAAGCTCGTTTCAAGAATTTCAAGGGTGTTCACTGCAATGCTCAAATGACAGAGCGAATGTTGCATCAGTTTGCAGAACTTGATGCGGCTTCTATGGAAATGCTTCGGATGGCGATGGAAAGACTTAAATTATCTGCAAGAGCCTATAGCCGTATTCTTAAAGTCGCCAGAACCATTGCAGACTTAGATAATTCTGAAAAAGTGCAGTCACAGCATATCGCAGAGGCCATTGGCTATAGAAACTTAGATAGAGGCGACTGGGCTGAGAGAGGAATATGATTGTGAATTGTAGCTTATAAATAATAAGGTATGGACGAACAACAGAATATCATCATTTATCGGACAAATGAGATGTTTAGAAAAAATACATAGAAGTACAGAAATTAATTAATAAGGTATGACAAAGTTCAATCAGATAAAACTCTTTGAAGAGAAGAAAGTTCGAGCCATATATGACGACGTGGAAGAAAAGTGGTACTTTGCTGTAGTAGATGTTTGCGCAGTACTTACAGACAGTTCAAATCCGCAAACTTACTGGCGAGTGCTAAAAAATCGTCTAAAAAAAGAAGGAAATGAAACCGTTACAAATTGTAACGCTTTGAAACTTCAAGCCGCTGACGGAAAGATGAGAAAGACAGATGTGGCTGATACAGAACAGCTTTTCAGACTGATTCAGTCTATCCCATCACCTAAGGCTGAGCCGTTTAAGCAATGGATGGCTCAAGTTGCTGCGCTTCGGATTGACCAGATGCAAGACCCAGAATTGGGCATTAAACAAGCACTTGCTGACTACAAGCGTTTGGGCTATTCTGACAACTGGATTAACCAGCGTCTGAAGTCCATTGAGATACGCAAAGACCTGACTGACGAGTGGAAACGGCATGGACTGGAAGAAAGCGTACAGTTTGCCACACTGACCGACATCATCTATCATACATGGGCAGGTATGACAGCACGGGAGTACAAGAAATTCAAGGGATTAAAGAAAGAGAACCTGCGTGACAACATGACTAATCGCGAGTTGGTGATGAACATGTTAGCAGAACTTTCTACCAAAGAAATTTCTGAAAGCCAGAACCCAGAAACGTTTGGTGACCATATTGACGTAGCCCGTCAAGGCGGTGAGATTGCCCGTAATGCACGTATGGAACTTGAAGCCAAAACAGGAAAACCAGTTGTGTCGCCATTGAATGCCAAAGAAGGTCTGCTATTGCATAAAGACTACAATAAAGAAGGGAAAAGCGAGCAATGAGTACGACAACAAGAAACGATTGGATTAAGAGGGGGAATATGATTGTTAATTGCAGTTTATTCAAGTTTCGCATTCATTCAACTTATATGTAGTTCAGGAGTTTCAAGGAGTTAAGGTGTAAAGACAATAGTCTTATTACTTAACTACTGCTGCTGTTATCAAGAACGACAACGTGGTTTTCTATTATGAATGAATCCAATAGCAAAGATAAGGAAGAATGGACATAAAGGGTACATTCTTCACATCTTTCTTGCTGTTATCGATAAAAAACATTATCTTTGTAAGCGAACTTTAAGGTGAAACTTGCCGAAAATGAAACGTATAGAGTGTTTGTCAGTCATCCCTCGTACATGTACTTCATGGTTCAAGATATTTACAAAGAATAAATATAACTAAGTAAAATATGTTAGAAAAATTAAACAAACGTCGTCGGCATTTGTTGGTTAAGTTGCTGATGAATACAAAATTAAATAGGGACTTTCTTTTATACTTAGGCAATCGTATTTTGGCATTAAAGCATAACAGACAAAAGTCTCTGACTATTGTTCATCCAACAAATGTAATGCTAGAATTAGGAAATGCTTGTAATTTGCATTGTTCAATGTGTCCTCGTGAGCATGAATATGGTAAGGCAATGGATGTAGGCTTTATGCCTTTAGAAAAGGCTAAACAAATTATCGACCAAATGTACCCATATTTAGATTCCTGTGGATTGACTGGTCTTGGTGAAACGTTTCTTTATCCACACCTTTTAGACGTGGTGAAGTATATCAAGTCAAAGAAAAAAAGCATTATTATAACAATTTCTACAAATGCCCATATCCGAGGCTTCCGCGAAGCTATAAAACCGGTACTGCCTTATATTGACAATATTCAGTTTTCTATCGATGGCATTGGAGATACGTATAATACGATACGCAAAGGTGCATCTTTCGAAGAGGTTGCAAGCAATATCCGATTTGTATTAGAATGCGGAATCGATATAACAAGCATGATTAACTGCGTTGTAAGTCCAGACAACTATACCCAAATGAGCAACATCGTCGAATTTTCACGAAACATGGGTATCGCCTACGTGAATTTTAATTGTGTCAGCATTGCTGCACAGCCAAATGCTCCCCGTAGTTTTTATGATTTCTTCTTGTCTGAAGATTTTTTGAATGCCGTTGAGTCCATGCGACAAAGAAGTGCAGAATGGGGTGATATGGAAATTACTGGTCCCAGTTATCCAACAGATGGTACTTTCCAAGATTGTATTTTTGCTTGGGAGTATCCTTACATCACTTGGGATGGTTACTATGTTCCTTGTTGTGGTAAGCCATTTCCAAAACTTCTACATTTTGGGAATGTTTTTGAACATGATGTGATGTCTGTTCTTAATTCAAAGAAAGCGCAAGAATTTAGAAGGCTTTGGCAAATGAACACATCTCCATCTTTCTGCCATAATTGCCAGTTGACGAATAATTAGTGTTCAAGACAAACAAGAAGCGCACTGCAAAAAACTTTGCAATGCGCTTCTTGTTTGTCTCAAATATAATCTTTTCTGTGAAAAAAATGATTGAGGGTATTTAATACCTTACACTCTTCTTGTTATTTTTAATAATGATGCCACGGGTGTTGCTTGTGGCAGGAGTACCGCTTATGGTGTAGGCTCGTGTTGATTTGGCAGATGTCTCACTCTGCATGTTTACCACTTTTGCCGTGCTGCCCGTCTTTTGTGCAAACTCCTCCTTGGCTTTTGCCAACTGTGCCTTAAAGCGTTCGTTACCTTGCAATTTGACATAGAGTACAGATGCAGCCAAACGAGCAGCATCTACGTCGCTCTGCCAGTGATAGCCAGCTATTACACGGCTCTGTCCATACTCATAACCACGTGCCAGCAACTCATCCGTAGCTGCAGGATTGATGTCTGCCATCAGCAATGCCATTGTCCACCCCAAACAGGTGTGTCCTGAAGGATACGAACCCTCGTTGCGATGTTTTTCCTCTTTCTCCGGTACCAAGGTGCCCTCTTCGTAATACACGTATGGGCGAAGTCGTGAATAGTGTTTCTTTGCCTTATACACCATACTGTCGCATGTAGCTCCCACGTCTTGCAAGATAGTATATATCTCCGGCGTTTCCTCTTTGGTAACATTCAGTCCGAAGATGCCGCCATACTCGTTGATAATGGTTTGCATACCGTATGCGGCATCGCGAATAGCCATGTCGGCACGCTCCTTGTTCAATCGTTGCAACTTTCCCCAAAGGTGCTGAGTCTGGTCAGATACGAATCGTCCCGACTCAAATTCAGGAGGTGGTGGGAGGAAGTTAACCATGTTTGGTAACTCGTCTGTCGTGAAATACGGTTTTCCGTTCTTCTCGTCTTGTGCTGCGTTTACCGTCATTGTGCTGCATACGGCAATGATGGCAGCAAATACCCATTTCGTCATTTTGTTCATCATTTTTTTGTTTTTATATACAGATATCTGCAAAGTTACAAAAAAACGAGAGCAATACAAAAGAAAAACCTCTTTTTCTTTTTATTGCCGAGTGCCAGAAATTTTGTCGAAACCAAAAATACACAAATTGTATGGATAAATAAAAAAATAAATGGAAAAAATATTCATGTAGATTTGGTCTTTTATCCAAGATTTCGATGTTATTTTGTCGTGTGTTTTGAGTGTGTTTACACTTTTGTTTCAACGATACGGTTAATTCCAGTTAACATGTAATCAGTTGTTGTATGTTTAAAACTAATTAACAATTCTTTGGGCTAATTGTCGAAAATATGATTTACTTTTGGTCGAATTTTTCGTTTCTTGTGATTGGCGAAAGCTACGGTTGAAACCAATTGCCTGAGACAAAACACATACTGTTATATATAAATTTTTTTAAACATCAAACAAAATGAAAAAACAAGTTTATTCTACGCCAAAGACTCGTCTTGTGACGATGACTGAAAACGTTGCTATCATGGCTGGTTCTACTGTTACTTCCGTTGATTCTAATGCTGGAATTGGTTATGGTGGCCCCAGTGACAATGATCCGAATCCAACTCCAGGAGGACGTGTTCATGGCTACACTGGTCGTTTCATGGATTTCAACTAATCCGAGTTTTTGGTCTAAAGAAAGTTCCAATAAGGGTGTGAATATTCCCCTTATTGGAATTTTTTTTGTTTTTCTCATCCCTCACCTCTTAAAGATTGAAGATTGAAGATTGAAAATTGAGGATTGAAGATTGGAAGATTGTGTTTTTGGTCGATGTCGTTAAATAGTCTTACAGCACGAAAAGATGCCGTAGGCATTAGATGTCAGTAGCCAGCTATGCAGGTCTGCCGTAGGTAGACCGAAATGGCTGGCTACCGACATCCGATGCCTATCGGCATCCCCCTCTCACCTCTCACTCCTCACATCTACTCTCTCACCTCTTACCTCTCTCCTTTTTCTCTTGAAAAAACTCCGACAAAAAATTTTCTTGAAAAAACTCGAATGAGATGTTAATGAGTCCGAATATGTTGTTTTCGATGCTCAAATTATATGTTTTTGCTCGTAACTCATATAGTTATTGGCGTAACTATATGAGTTACGAGTGTAACATGATATGTTAGCAGACTAAAAATATATGATTTTTAAGCCCAAAAACGCCGATTTTTCTGCATAAACAGTCGGTTTTGAATGCATAAATATACGCGCTGTTTTGTAATTGACTTAATATCAATGTGTTATAAAATAATGCAAATATTGGCAATTTTTATACTGACGGAAGAGTTGGTGAAAAATATCGCATTCTGGAAGCCCCTTTTTATCACTTTTTATTGACAAAATTATAGGCGAATGATGGATAGATACCCATCGTATTATGAAATTTTTTTTTGTTTTTGTTGTTTAAGTCCTCAAAATATTTATTTTTGCAAACTGTATTGGATTAATTGATAACAATTTAAATTTCATATAATGAAAAAGCTAACATATTCTAAACCAAAGACCCGCTTGGTTGCGATGGCTGAGAACTGTGCCATCATGGCTGCTTCTGGAGAAGGTGTTGATGATACCCCAACAGTTATAAGAGTTGCAAGCAATGCTGGTGTAGGACTCACATACCGTGGTGGTGGTCATGGTGCTGCCCGTGCTCGCGGTATCAGTGGAGGTTTTACTGATTTCAACTAAAGTGAAAGCTTATTCGGAATTTTAGTAATTTATCTATTAAGGGAACACGAAATTGTTCCCTTTTTCTTTGCCATCCTTATATCATTGATTTCTTTTTTACCGCTAAATCATATTCTCTTGCATCTTGCTTCTTACCTCATGCTTCTTACTCTCTTTCCCTTTGTATTTTGAGATATTCAGAGGGAGTGTGATGATAGATTATTTTGAAATAATGAGCAAACTGTTTTGGCGAGATTCCCACCCTATTAGCCACTTCCGATATGTTGGTCATTCCCTGGTCAAGTAATAGCTTGCCATGTTTTAGTTTCGTGATTCTGATTAATTCCAACGGTGATTTGCCCGTGATAGCCATGAGCTTTTTGTATAGATGTCCACGTGTCAGCCCCATATCGTTGCTGAGTTGCGCTACCGAGTAATTGATGTCAGGTATGTTGGCTTCGATTTTTGATGTTACTTGGCTGATGAGTTCAGCATCCATCGGACTCAAGGCAGACCCATGGGAGATGATTTTCTTATCCGTTGCCTGATGGTAATGACCATTCTCTTTCCATTCCAATATCTTGCGTATGCGCAGTAGTAGTATTGTCATGTTGAAAGGCTTGGTGATATAGTCGTCAGCCCCCTCTTTCAGTCCTGCTATGATATCCGTTTCACTTCTCTTGGCTGACAGCAGGATGACGGGAATATGGTGGTAGTGAGGGTTTCCCTTGATGAGACTCATGAGTTGCAAGCCATCCATGACAGGCATCATGATGTCGGTAATCACGAAGTCCACCTTATTGTCGCTATCTAATATTTGGAGAGCCTCCTTTCCGTTCGTAGCCCTGACGACGTGATAATCGTTTTGAAGACCACGTTGCAAGAAGAGTAGTGTGTCAATGTCATCATCCACAACCAAAATGGTTAGTTTTTCATTCATCCCCTTGGATTTATATATAATATTAATAATGTGTAAGGTATATCCTATATGATGCGAGCGCAAAATACCCTCATGTCTGTTTTTGCTCCGCTAAACAAAAGTAATTAAAAAATACCGTTTTCCCATTTGAAGAAAACCTTTTTTGACAAAAAGAATGTAGTTTTTAACAATATTTTATCCGATATGTATTTAATTTTTATCCCAAATGTATCATTGGTGAAAATAATTGAAAAAAATACATTATATTTGGATGGCTGAATATTATTTTTTTTTATTTTTGCACAAAAGAACGTCTCTGTGAAATGGGATTGTTTGACTACCGTGAACTTTTAACTTAAATTATAATTATAAACAATCATGACCAGATGAAGAAGAAAAGTAAATTTTATCTATTAGGTATCTTGGCTTTATTTTGCTTGATGCCTAATGCGTTGTTTGCCCAGAATCTGACGGTGGAAGGAACGGTAAAGGATGAAATGGGAGAACCCCTCATCGGTGTAACGGTACAAGTCCAGGGAGCTGGTACAGGTGCCATTACCGACGTTGACGGTCATTTCATTATTCCGTCAGTGAGACGGGGAGCTACCATTGAGTTCTCTTATGTGGGTTATTCCACACAGTCTCGAAAAGTAGAGGGCAGAATTATTGACGTGACCATGGAGCCCGATCGAAAAGATTTGGATGAAGTGGTGGTAATCGCCTACGGACAACAGAAGAAAGTGACCATCACGGGAGCCGTTTCTGCTGTTGGTGGTGAAGAACTGCTCAAGGCACCAGTAGCCAACGTGGCTAATGCCTTGCAAGGTAAGCTGCCCGGTATATCGGTAGTGCAGCCTTCAGGTATGCCTGGTGATGATGCCCCAGTGATTCGTGTGCGTGGTACAGGCTCTCTGAATGATGCCACTCCATTGGTACTTGTCGATGGTGTAGAGCGTTCGTTCAGCCAGTTGGATCCCAATGAAATCCAGGACATCTCAATCCTGAAGGATGCTTCTGCTACAGCAGTGTTCGGTGTACGTGGTGCCAATGGTGTAATCCTCGTAACGACCAAGCGTGGTGCGCCTGGTAAGGCTTCTGTGACCGTATCTGCCAGTGCAGCCGTGCAGCAGATTTCGCAATTCATAGATTTCGCTGATTCCTATACTTACGGAAAAATGTGGAACTACTCAAAGATCACAGACGAATTACCCATGAACCAGTGGCCGGGAACGACCAACATTACCGACTACACGCCATACGCCAATACGGGTATCAAGTTCTCGCAGGATGTGATGGAGCATTTCCGCACAGGCGACATGCCTACCACATTCCCCAATACCGACTGGATTGACTATATGATGAAGGATGCCGCATGGCAGGAGCAAGTAAACGTGAACGTGAACGGTGGTTCGGAGAAAGTGAGATACTTTATCTCTGCGGGTTTCTTGAACCAGAACTCACTCTTCGAGACTTTCTCGCAGAATGATGATGAAACCTTCAAGTTTAACCGTTTCAACTATCGTGCCAACTTAGACATCAACGTTTCTAAGTACAGTCAGTTGGCTCTTACCTTAGGTGGACGTGTTCAGAACCGTACCACGATGGGTGGCGGTGAGGGATTCATCTTCCGCTATTTGCAGGGAGCCACACCATACGCAGGTATCGGTGTTGACGGACAAGGTCGTCATATCATTGCCGACAAGAACATCGTAGGAGCATACGACCGTGATGCTCTTTCCAACTATTACGACTTAGGTTATCAGAATGAGAGTACCAATGCCTTGAACCTTGACCTCCAGTATAAACTTGACATGAGTTTCCTCACGCCAGGTTTGGATTTCAGAATCAAGGGCTCTTACAATACCGAATATACTGCCAGAAAGAATCGCCAGAACGGATTCGGTACGGGTGTGACCTACGTGGCAACACTCGTTGGCGGTAAAGAAGTGCTCCGTAAGGAAGGCATTACTTGGCCGATACCTTATAGCGAGGCTAAATGGGGTAGTCGTAACTGGTATGCTGAGGCAAGCTTCAACTATGCACGTAAGTTTGGCAAGCACAACGTAGGTGCGTTGCTGCTTTACAACCAGAGCAAGACTTACTATCCTTGGGATTCAGACAACAGCTTGTATATCTCTATTCCAAAAGGTTATGTAGGACTCGTTGGTCGTGTAACTTACGACTATGACACACGCTACATGATTGACTTCAACATTGGTTACAATGGTTCGGAAAACTTTGCTGAAGGTAAGCGTTATGGTACATTCCCCTCATTCTCTGTAGGTTGGATTCCATCAAGCGAGAAGTTCTGGGAACCCATCAAACCATACATTGGCTATTTGAAATTGCGTGGTTCATGGGGTAAGGTAGGTAACGACAATACCAATGGTGCCCGATTCCTCTATTTGCCAGGTGCATGGCAGTTCTACAAAGGAACAGAGACATCTAACCCACAGAGCAGAGGTGCCAACTTCGGTACGAGTGGAGAATGGTTGCAAGCTGTACGTGAGTTGACCGCTGGTAACCCCAATGTAACATGGGAAACCGCATCTAAGATTAATGTTGGTTTGGATGCAGCATTCTTGAACGACCGATTGACCGTGAACCTCGACCTCTTCTGGGAAGACCGCAAAGACATCCTCGTGTCTAATGCCTCTCTGCTTCCCGCAGTAACCAGTCTTCCTGTGAGCTATGTAAACGAAGGTCGTGTGAAGAACCACGGATATGAGTTGACCTTGAGATGGGCTGACCAGGTAGGTGACTTCCGTTATCAGATTAGTCCAAGTATTGCCTTTGCGAGAAACAAAGTCATCGAGATGCTTGAGGTTTCACCTATGTTTGATTACCTGAGCCGTACCGGACTGCCAGTTGGACAGCCATTCGGTTACGACCTCTTCGAGTTCTATCAGGAGGGTACTGAAGATCGTTATCTGGCAAAATTCGGTGTACCTATGCCAGACCAGAATATTGATTTGAAATACGGTGATGCCGTTTACGTTGACTTGAATGCTGACGGTATTATTGACCAAAACGACCAGAAGCCTCTCGGCTATACCACGAACCCAGAAATCACATGGTCTATCAATGCCAGCTTGAATTGGAAAGGACTTGACTTCTCCATGCTTTGGGTAGGTGCCAACAATACCAGTCGTACACTGAATGGATATTTCCGTGACCAGTTTGGTTCTACAGATACATCTGCATTGGTACAGTGGGTTGCTGAAAACTCATGGACAGAGGATAACCCCGGTGCATCTCTGCCACGTATCTCATTCAACCACCGTACTCACAACAACCGTGACTCACAGGCGTGGATGATTAATTCTAAATATGTGCGTCTGAAGAATTTGGAGATTGGTTATACCTTCAACAAGCCAAAGTGGTTGCCACTGCTCAACTACGTGAGATTCTATGCTTCAGGACAGAACCTGTTGACATTCGCAGACTTCAAGGGTAACGACCCAGAAGCACCAGGTACAGGACTTGACCTTGGTATGCGTTATCCTATGACACGTGTGTATAACTTTGGCTTACAAGTAAACTTCTAAAGTAATGATAATTATGAAAAAGATATTTAATAACATATTGGCTTTGTCGATGGCTACGGGCTTCTTTACTGCCTGTGTTGACGACATCAATGTAGGTAATGCTTTCTTGGAGAAAGCTCCTGGTGTTGATGTGAATGTTGATACGGTGTTCTCAAAGGCTGAATATGCTCGTAATTTCCTTTGGAGTGCATACGGACAGATTTACTGTACCTACACTACGGGAAACATGATGAATGCTACGCCTATTGATGCTCTTTCTGACTCCTATCAGTGTTACTGCGGATGGGGAGGACCTAAGCAGACTTACTATACCGGAGGTCTGACTGAGGATAGTCAGGATAATCCTAATGGTAACTACCAGGGAAAATTTGCCTATAAGACTGGTAATCCTGACGGCGACGGACGTGTGTCTATATATGAGACAGTACGTAAGTGCTGGCAGTTGATTGAGAATCTTGAGAAAGTTCCCGATATGTCTGAAGACGAGAAGAGTCGTCTTCGTGGTGAGGCTTACACGATTATGGCAAGTCGCTACTTCGATGCTTTCCGTAACTTCGGTGGTTTGTGCCTCGTGAAAAAGGCATACACTGTGGGAGAAGGTTTTGAGGAAGGTCGTGCAACAGCATGGCAGACCGTTGAGTTTATTGACTCGCTGATTAATTGTGCTATCAACGAACCTGGATTTATCTGGAACATTCCCAATAGTGACATTGGTCAGTGGTCTGGTCGTTTGACTCGTGCTTCTGCTCGTGCCCTTCGTGCCAAGGTGTGGATGCACGCTGCTTCTCCATTGTTCAATAATGCAAGTCCTTATATCGAGTACACTAAGACGCCGACAGGTCTGGAGAATGCAGAGCATGTATGGTTTGGCAAGGAAGATCCTTCTTTGTGGAATCGTTGCTTGCAGTATTGCAATGAATTCTTCGATGACAATGCCGCCAATGGTAACTATTATCAGCTGATACAGCCAGAAACACAGGATGAGGCAGGTTATCGTATGGCTTATCGTCGTGCTTACCGTTATCGTAACAATGAGAATCGTCATGAGAAAATCTTTGATGCACAACCTTCAATTTATCTCTCTGACGATGTTCAGAATGGAAGCAGGGTAAATCACTGGGGTTGGGGATGGCAAGGCTTCTGTCTTGACGGTCTTCGTCAAGGTGGTGCAGTTCCTACCAACGAGTTGATGGAGTGCTTCGGTATGCAGGATGGTCGTGTATTCCCATACACCGACATCTATGGTGCAGGCAAGAACCCCAACGGTATTGATATCTTTGCTAATCGTGACCCACGTCTGTATGAGACAATGGTAGTTCCCAGACAGTCATTGCCTGCAGGTCTTGACTATGCTGGTGTAAACTACATTGACACTTGGGTTGGCGGTGCCATGTATAACAATAAGGACAAGTTTGGTGACTATAGCAGTGACGACTGTGCATCAGGTTACAGAAAGTTCAAGTGGATGCTGGATTATTCTAACGACAGAATGAATGATGATTACATCGGTGTTGCTTACATCCGTCTTGCTGAGATGTATCTGATCAGTGCCGAGGCAAAGGCAGAGACTGGCGACTTGCGTGGCGCACTCGACGACTTGCATGTTGTTCGTAGTCGTGTGGGATTGGGTCGTCTTGAAACCATGAATCCAAGTTTGAATCTGACCTCCAACAAGGAGAACTTGATTAATGAGATTCTCCGTGAGCGTAACTGCGAGATTGGAGCAGAGTGTGGTGACCGTGTATATGATATGATTCGTCGTAAGCGTCAGGATCTCTTTACCAAACCGCTTCACGAAATCAGAATTTATCGTCTTGATAATAATGGCAATCGTATGACTGACGGTGACACACAGTGGGATTCAAGTACTCCTTGGCCGAAGTTTGAATACGAGAAGCCTGAAATCGTGAATGGTGCCCGTCAATGGTGGGTTCCTGGTTATTGGACTAACAAGTGGTATCTTGACCCTGTTTCTCGCGTTGAGATCCAGAAAGGATACGGACTTACACAGAATCCTGGTTGGTAATTTTTCAAATGAAAAATGAAAATTGAAAATTGAAGATTATGAAAGTAAAAAACATATTTATATATACCTTGGCGGGACTCTGCGGCATTCCAATGACGGTTAGTGCCCAGGTGACGTTGAGCGACAAAACGTCGCAGAAGGTAGATTTAGGCTATGGAGTTGAGCAGACTGAATTTCTCACTACAGCGGCAGTATCGACTATCACTGCAGAAGAACTTCGCCGCACATCTGCCATCAGTCTGGCGGACGCCCTATACGGCAAGGTTCTTGGCTTGAATGCCTACCAGAATACTGGTTTCAAAGGTGAGGAAGGCCGTGGCGCATCGTTTAATATCCGTGGCGTACAGACCACTGGCGAAAGAGACATTTTGATTCTTGTAGATGGTGTGGAGCGACCAATCGACCGCCTGTCTGTAGAGGAGGTTGAGAGTGTCACTGTATTGAAAGATGCTGCTGCCGTGGCTCTCTATGGACATGAGGCTATCAATGGTGTGCTTTTGGTAAAGACCAAGCACGGAAATAAGGATGGCAAGTACCACTTTAAGGTAGGTGCTTCTCATAAGATACAGTTTGACCCCAAATCGGCAGATATGGTGAATGCGTACGATTATGCTACGGCATTGAATCGTGCACGTCTGAACGATGGAGCCACTGTTGCTTATTCGGATGCAGAATTGGCTAAGTTCAAGGATGGCAGCGATCCTTTGGTTTATCCCAATATCAATTGGAAGGATGAGGTGTTCAAGAATACTGCCCATGAGACGAATGCGTATCTTTCTTTCTTTGGCGGAACAGAAAAGGTTCAGTATTATGCACAGCTCGACTATACAGATGCTCGCGGACTCTATAAGAATCCTGACCAGGGCGACTGGAATTCACAGTTGAAATACTCTAAGGCAAATATCCGTGCCAATGTAGATTTCGAGGTGAGCAAGACTACAAGGGTAAGCGCTAATATCCTCGGTATCTTGATGGAAACAAACGGTGTGCCCAATGTCAATTCTAATGATGCTTGGTGGCATTTGTATAAGGTTCCGGCATTGGCATTCCCAGTGAGAACAGCTGGTGGTGTTTGGGGTGGTAGCCAAACTTTTGGTGACTTCAACCTCTTGGCCAAGTCGCAAGGTGCAGGTTTCCAGAAAACTCACCAACGTCAGATTTGGGCTAACATGACATTGGAACAAGACCTTGACTTCATTACCAAAGGCTTGAAGTTCTACATCGGTGCTTCTTACGACAACTCTTCCAACACGATTGAAAGACGTTCTAAGGGTTATCAGTATGGCTGGAACTACTATGATGGCGCTGGTCAATTGCAGGAAACCGTCATGGGTACGGTAGAAGACAAGTTGCTGTTCAGCAATTGGGTTGACACGCAATGGCGTATTGCCACATTCAATGCTGGATTCAAGTATGGCCTTCAGTTGGCAAATGGCGACAACCTCGCTGCTAATGCCAACTATAATATAAAAGGTGAGATTCGCGACGGACAAAGTAATACTTTCTATCGCACAAACTGGCAGCTTGCTCTCCATTACGACCATGCCAATCGTTTGATGGCAGACATCGTTTTGGCAGCTAACGGTTCTAACCGCAGCTATCCTGCCAAGTGGGCATTCTCTCCAACGTTAGGTTTGGGTTATATCTACATTAACAATCCAGAAGACAATATCATCAATTATGGTAAGGTTCGTCTTTCGGGTGGTATTCAGCACACCGATTACGTACCTGCAGCCGGACTCTGGCTTGCACGATGGAACAATGGTCACGGTAATTTCTGGTATGGCAACAGCTTCCAGAGTTCTTGGGGCGCATTCCTTACTCAGTTCCCAACTGACGACTTTGTTCAGGAGGCAGCTTATAAGGCAAACCTTGGTACCGACTTGAGATTGTTCAATTCATTAGATGTAACGTTTGATGTGTTCTATCAGCAGCGTCGTAACATCCTGGTAAGTGCCGGTTCGCTCAACTCAGCCGTTGTAGGTATCCAGTCTTCATACGATGACAAGGGTCGCGTGGCAAGTTACGGTATGGAATTGGGTCTGCGCTATGCTAAGACCTTCAATAACGGACTCAACGTGAACGCTGGCTTCATGTTCTCAACCGTAAAGAACAAGATATTGCAGTGGATTGAGAATCCCGCTTATCCTAACCTTTCTGTGATTGACGGTCCTGCTGATGCAGAAAGAGGACTCGTTGCATTGGGCTTCTTCCAAGACCAGGCTGACATCGACAATAGTCCCGTACAGCAGTTTGGACAGGTTAAGGTGGGCGACATCAAGTATAAGGATGTCAACGAAGATGGCGTTATCAATGAGAACGACCTTGTAACACAAGATTATGGCAATGCCTTCCCATCAATGAACTACGCCTTCTCTGTTGGAGCAGAATACAAAGGCTTTGGTATCAATGCCACATTCCAGGGCGCTGGTCACCAAGTGAAGAACCTGCGTTATGTAGATGGTGTTTGGGGAGCTCTCTCTGACAACCGCAACCTCTCACAGGAATACTACAACAACTGCTACGACATTGCCGGAGCCAGTGCAAGCTATCCACGTCTTTCTACAGAGAATGTGGCTAACAACGCTCAAAACTCCACGATTTGGTATCGTAACGTCAACTGGCTGAAGATGCGCGACTGTGAGGTTTACTATAAGTTGCCAACTAAGGTCATTGAGCCTCTGAAGATTTCAAGTGCCAAGATATTCGTACAGGGACAAAACCTCCTGTCTTTCGACAATATCGATGCCATGGATGCAGAGAATCTCAACACGGGTTATCCAGTGATGAAGAGTGTAAATTTTGGTCTTTCAGTAGAATTTTGATTCATTCATAATGCATAAGAATATGATAACAAAGAAATACAATAAGGTGGCGGTAAGACTATACTCTTACCTCTTACCACTCGCCTCTTGCCTTATCCTTTTTTCCTCTTGTGTCGATTTGAACTACACTGAGGAGAACAGCCGCGATGAGAAGTGGACGTTCACTTACTTCAATGAGGGTATCAAAGGATTGGTGTCTGGTGTCTATGCGCAAGTATATAATAATGAGTTTGAGTCTAACAGTGCCTACTTCCTTGCCAGTGCTACCGACGAGGCACAGTATGCCCTTGAGACAGGTGCCGTCAACAGTTACGTGAATGGTGGATGGAGTCCTGCCAATCCTTTTAACAGGGCTTGGACACAGTCATATACGGCAATTGCTGATGTCAACATGTATTTAGAGAAGATAGACCAGACTGACATCTCTGAATGGGAATATAACTCTGCCTATCAAGACTGGAAAGACCAGATGGAGAAGTTCCCATACGAGTTACGCTTCCTGAGAGCTTACTTCTATTTCCAGTTGTTCAGGGCTTACGGTGACGTGCCATTGGTAACTACTACGCTCACCAATGCTCAGGCAAACAACGTAAAGCGTGCTCCTGCTGCAGATATCGTGAAGTTTATCGTAGAAGAGTGTGATGCCATTGCTCCTTACCTGCCTGTTTCTTACAATACGGAAATCGGTGCTGAAGTGGGCCGTGCCACACGCGAGGCAGTATTTGCTCTCAAGGCTCGCACGTTGCTCTATTTTGCCTCACCGCTTCACAATCCCGACAACGATAAGAGTAGGTGGGCAAAGGCTGCAGAGGCTTGTAAGTACATTCTCGACAATGCTGCTTCATGGGGCTTGTCGCTCAGTGCATACGGTTCATTGTGGGGACATGATGCTTTCTTCAATCCTGAGATGATTTTCGCTATCGGACGTGGTGAATCCAACGATTTTGAAAAGGCTAACTATCCTGTCGGCGTAGAGAATGGTTCTTCTGGCAACTGCCCCACTCAGAGCTTTGTTGACCAGTATGAGTATCAGGATAACGGTGAGACCTTTGGCGAGCGCTATCCCAATAATATCGACCTCAGTACCGTTGATCCTTACGAAGGTCTTGACCCACGCTTCGCACTCACTGTTGTAAAGAATGGTGATTCTTGGCCCAGCAACGGTGCACAGAGTAAGGTGATAGAAACCTTCACGGGTGGTTTCAATGGTGCTCCCAAGTATGGTGCCACTCCCACAAGCTATTATCTCAAGAAGTTCGTGGATGGTTCATGTGTTACTACGGCTGATAACCAAACCACTCGCCGTCACACTTGTATCGTATTCCGTCTCGGAGAGTTCTATCTCGACTATGCTGAGGCTGTATTCAATGCTACGGGCAGTGCAAACGATAACACATACGGAATGACTGCCAACGAGGCTATCAATGTGTTGCGCAATCGTGCCGATATCCAGATGCCCGAATTTACCGAAGATGGTGCAGCTTGGGTGAAACGATATGAGCGCGAGCGTCTTGTGGAGTTGGCATTCGAGAATCATCGTTTCTGGGATGTGCGCCGTTGGAAGAAGGGTAAACAGTATTTTGAGAACATCCAGGTGGCAACCATCAGTCCCAGTCTGATGCTTACACGCTCTACCATTACCCGCAAATGGGATGATAAGTATTATTTATATCCCATTGCACAGACTGAGTTGAGAACTAATTCTAACCTTACCCAGAATCCAGGGTGGGCGAATTGAATTGAAAATTGAAATTTGAAAACTGAAAATTATGAAGCATATAATCAATTATCTAAGCGCACTGCTTGCAGTGGTTCTCATTGGTATCACTTTTGCGGCATGTTCTGATGATGACGACAATGGTTCTGCTAACGTCGGATTGGGCATCAAAGTGTTCTTCCCGACGAAGGTGGTAGCCAATCAGCCGATGACCATCAATGGTTCTGGCTTCAATGATGTTACTGAAATAGAATTTCCTGGAGGTTTGAAGGTGACTAATTTCGAGATTGTCAACGACGACATGATCAAGGTCAATGCTCCTAATGGTATTCCCGCAGAGGGTGGTAAGATTATCGTGCACACTGCCACTGATCAGGCTGAGTCACGCTTGCCATTGACATTGGGACATACTAACGTGACGGGTTATTCTAAACAACCTGGTGAAACGGCTACAGGTAATGAGTTGATTACCGTGTTTGGTACCGACTTGGAGTTCATCAATGGGGTAGAGTTGCTCGATGCAGAAGGTAATCCTATGCTCATCGACCATAAGGATTTCTATCGCAAGGGTACCAGCAACCTCGTCTTCCGTTTGCCAAAGACGAATATCTATACGGGTACTTTCAAGGGTATTATCCATACATACGACGGACAGAAAATCGAAATGCCTGAATTTGCATACGAACCTGCCGCTACTGGACACTGGGAGACTGTGAAGACCATTATCTGGAAGAATAATGGTTCATTAGGTGCCATCAATTGGGGTGGTGAGTATCGCTTCGCACCAGAGAGCAATTCAACAGGTGAGGAGTGCTATACCGTTCCACAGGATGTTTGGGATAAGATGAAGTCTGGTACGTTCTATCTCCATGCTCAAGGTAGCGACTGGGTACAGATGCGTATTACCACTGGCTGGTGGACTACCACTTGGACAGGTGCAGATATTTCTACAGGCAATGAGCGTATTATTGACAATGGAGACGGAACCTATGACATTGCTATCAATTTCGATGGCGATCCTATCCTCGATGTACTTGACCAGCAGCATCTGCTCTTGACTGGTGGTGGATATACGCCACTTGAGCTCTACTTCATGGAAGAGGTATGGGTAGAAGAAGGTCAGGGTGGACCATCAGAGTATGATATCAAGGCGTTCACGGTATATCAGAACGAAGGCAGTAATACCGAACCTACACTGCAGTATCCTTACAAACCCTCTTGGAGTGATGACGCAGGTAAGATTCGTATCATGCGTGGCATGGGCGACCCAGCTATCGAGACTCTTAAATTGAGTACAAGCTCTAAGTTCATCGTCTATAAGGAAGTTGGTACAACGGGTCAAATCCAGTGGAATAATCCTAACTGGGGCTCATTTGCCGGCGTTTCTTGCAACGATTGGGCAGGTGATGCAGAGACCATAGAGGTGCCTGTCACTGAAGACATGCTGAAGTGTATCAGTGGCGAAATCTCTGACGGTTGGAGTAATACGGCTATCATCCTACAAGGTGACGGCCTCACGGTTACGAAGATTGTTTTGGTTCCTTAAGAAACAGTTAATAGATTGTCTATACAAGGTTCGTGAGAACCGTAAATAGAAATTCTTGAATGAGGACTCGGCAATAATTGTTTGCCGGGTCCTCATTTCTGTTTTTGAAGAAGCAAGAGAATAGTAGTGAGAGGTGAGAGGTGAGGGGTGAGAGATATGTCTTGCAAATTGAGAAGCAAGCAGCCGTAGCTATTCGTCACTAAACACTAAACGCTAAACACTCAACGTTTATTCACTCAACATTTGTCATGAAAAAGTGATAAAAAGGGCTCTCCAGTTTGCGATATTCTTCACCAACTCTTCCCTTGGTCAAAAAAAAGACGATTTTTGAATGATTTTATAATCCATTGATACATAGTGTCTTATGAAATTGTATGTATGTTTATACATCCAAAATTGACTGTTTATGCAGAAAAAACGTTGTTTTTTGGTATTTATAACATATTCAGTTAGCGTGCTAACATATATAGTTATGCTCGTAACATATATAGTTACGGCAATAACTATATACTTTACGTGTAAAAACTTGATGTTTTGTGATGTGAAATCATCAATTTAGCTTCTGTAATATCTCCTTTGATATTTTTCACGAAAATTTTTTGTCGTGGTTTTTCAGAGGAAATAGGTGTGAGAGGTGAGGGGTGAGGGATGAGGGGTGAGGGATGAGTGGTGAGGGGTGAGAAGTGAGAGGTGAGAGGTAAGATGGAAGAGGTGAGAGGGGAGAAAGCATAGATCAAGGAATGAGAAGGTATAGAGCGGGGGAAGAGAAGGGATGCCGTAGGTATCCGATGTTGGTAGCCAGCCATACAGCCGTGCCGATAGGTATGGCGAAATGGCTGGAAAGGAAGGTTGGGCGTGAGGGAAAGCCTGCCATAGGTAGGCGATATGGTTAACTGTGTCCCTAACCCAAGGGCTGGGCATATATTCACATCCAACTCTCAATCCCAGCCATTTTGCCGTACCTATCGGCACGGCTGTATGGCTGGCTACTGACATCTGATGCCTATCGGCATCTTTCCGTGCAGCCATTTTTTTATCGATATCTTTCCATATTGCATGATTATTAATTGATACCGACCACATACACAATTTCAATTTTCAATCTTCAATTTTAAAAAGTCTAAGGATTCAAGGATTTCAGGTTTTTCATCTGAATAGTAATGTACGTAGGAAGATTTCGTGCATCGGTAGAGACGCTGAAACTGTCCTTCATCTGTCCGTGAGTACTGCGCACCCACGGTTATCGAACTTAGACACTTTCAGTGTTGGTTAGTAGCGGATGGTAACAAAAAAAAGTGGCTTCGCAAAGAAGCCACTTTTTTGAATATATGCTATAGATTTATTATCTTCTCTTGAGAGAAAGGGGAACGGAGTTGCTGCGGATGCGCTTACCCTTTACACCTTCACCACCGCCAGTCTCTGGGATTTTCATCAATGATGGATAGTAGCATGTGACTAAGTCACCAAGATATGGACCACCACTTGCTACGTCAAGTTTCTGCTCGCTGAATGCAGAGAAGAGAAAGCATCCAATGGGGTAGTTTGAAGAACCAAACGTTCCACCAAATTCACCATATAAGGTAACCTGACCTTCGCCAATGTCAACCAATCCTAATGTCAAGGTTGATGTTGCATCGGTAGAGGAAGCTGTCCAATAGTTACCCTCTGCATCCATGAAGATCAGGTAGAGGAAATAGGTGCTATATGTACCTATGAAGCTACCGCTCTGCAATGATACTGTCATGGTAGATTTGTCAACGGTAACGGGGATAGACCAACCGTATTGGTCAATGGTTAGTGCGTTCTCGGTCAGAGTTGCATAGAAGCCATTGTCTCCCTTTTCATCAGTATATCCGAAGACGTACCTGCCAAACATCTGCTCTGCGTTAAACTGGCTTATCACGATTTGCTTGGTGCTGCTGCCAGAAGTAACGTTGACGATGCCTCTACGTGGATTGCCCGTGTTAGCACTTACGTTCACTTGGATTTGCTTGCTTCCTTTGCTGTATGCAGCAGTAATCCAGTCAACGGTAGATTCGATGGTCACATTCTTAGAACAAGTAACGTCGATGTTTTGTTTGCCACCCTCGTTGGTCATGGTGATGGCCTGCGTAGCGATGGTAAACTGCATACCTTGCTGCGTGATGGTAATGGTATCTTTTACGACACCCGTCTCAAAGGCAACATATCCCACACGTGGAGTTTCTTCGTCGTTAGATGCAGCCACCACTTCAATCTGGTCAGCCTCGGCATTGTATGAAGCCTTCAACCAATCAGTGAGGCTCTTCACTGTCACTCCTGCGTCTTGTACCACGGGGATATAGACGTATGCGTTAAGCGTGTCAGAGATGGTGTATTCTGTGCCACCTGCAATACCATAGACACTACCTTTCTGGGTAGCAGTAACCGTGGTCTCTGCGCCGCCAGCCTTGAGGTTAATCTTAGCAGAACGACCATCCAGAGTGGGGTTGACAGTGGCAGTAGCCGTTACCTTATTGCCTTCTACGGCAAGGGTAAGCCAAGTAGAAGAGGTGGTTGCCTCTAATGCAGCAGACGAATTAACCGTAATGGTACCCGTTCCACCTTGTGATTCAAACAACACCTCAACGTTGGAAACCTCAAGTGGGGTGGGGGCTGTATAGGTGGCATCGTCTTCGCCGCAGGACGTGAACATGGTCACGCCTGCGAGCAATGCGATAATACTAAATATCTTTTTCATATTGCTTCAAGATTTATTGTTTAGTAAAAGCTATTTGCAAGAATACGTCATAATATCCCAAGACGTTCTCGATAACATCGTCGTTACCAACCAAGATACACAATCCACCAATTGTCGAAGAGCCGAAGGTACCACCAACAGAGAGCACCACCTTACCGTCTGCATTGAGCGATGGGATGATGTAACCTGTTGCAGCCTTGCTTGTGCTGGTCCAATAATCAAAGATATCATCAGTAAAGCATAAGAACGAGACGTATCTACCGAGAGTACCAAGTGTCTGACCCGACTGCATCTCGAATCGTGTCTCATCCTCATTCCATTTCATCATGATGGTTTGTGGCCAATTGGTATTGGGATAATAGAGCGTAAGAGCAAAGTCATCGCCAGCCTGACTGATGTTAGCACTGTATGTATATGGTTTATTTTTATTGTCGACACACGCCATCACGTAGTTGCCCAACAAGTCGGTTACTTCCATCTGAGAAACACTGATGGTGGCTTTCTCGCCATTAGCCTCTACGATGATATTGCCATTACGTGGGTTGCCGGTAGTGTTGGCGGCAATGTTCACGGTCAGTTGCTTGCCATTCGCAGAAACGGTGATCCAATCTACGTCTGGTGTATATTTGAACTGGTCAGCCAAGTTGAAGGTATAGGTGAACGAAGTCTCTGCGTTGCCTGTGGTAATGGTGCTGCCCACATTATTAATTACAATTTCTGGAATGAGCAATCCCGTATATACAACATCGGTACCAACGATGGTGAAAGTACCTTTGTCTTCATTGTATGCGAACGAACTTACTTCTTTTCCTGCTACATGAATAGGCTGATATAAAGTAAGACCATCAGATAAGAAACAGAAAGGAGCGCTGACGGTAGTATCAGGAGTCTGAATCCTGATGTTGCGTCTTGCAGCATTGATGTAGAGCATACTGTTAGCTCCGTCTATCGTACCAGCAGCCTTGTCGAATACCAGATTGTCCTTGTATTCCTTCATGACAGACTGATAAGACTCAGGAGTCTGTCCTTCCAATTTGTGCATATACAGGATGTTACCAGAACGGTTACCTTTCAGCGTGATAGTCTTTTCATCCTCGCTAATGTTCATGATGATGAAGATGAAGTCGCCATCGTATGCCTCGTAACCACCCGCACCAGATGAACCGGTAGGTGTGGCAAAATAGTGCATATACTCATTGTATGTATCAAACATCAACACGGGACCGTCTTCGTTCTTCAGCGTATAGGTGGTGGTAATGGGTTCTAATACATCGTCTGCCAATTCACAATAGATCTTGGCATTGTCTTCATCGAATGACATCGTGTAAGAGTAGCCACCATAGCTCTGGTTACGGTCGGGGAAGTAGTTGAGCACCCATCCGTTTTCTGCACTGGTGAGCACCCTCTTTGTATTGTCAAGATACTTCGAGACGCGTGCCGATGCAGAATCGGGGAAAATGTCTTCCTGGTCTTTCAGACATGATGTCAGCATCAATGCCGGAAGAGCCAGAAGCAGGAATTTAATGAAAATATTCTTGTTCATAATCGTTCTTTTTTATTATTCAACGGTTAAGTCGGTTAAGTTAATTAAGCCGTCTGTTATATTAGCCTGACGACGGAGGATGCAGTCGCGCAGTACATCGATGTCGATGCCCCATGTATCGTGCATGTAAGCACGCATGATGTCGAGTTTCTGCTCGATGAGTGCACGTCCCGTTTGTGTCTGTTCCCTATCGTCCTCATACATTGTCTCAGCAGCCTTCATCTGGCTTTCCCACCACTCTGGGGTGTGGGTTACATACTCAGATACCATTTCGGCAAAGTCCTCGTTGTAGTTGGTTTGTGCGTAAGCTGTAATGAAGCCGCGGCTCAAATATACATTAATAAATGGCTCAGAGAACTGGCTGTCTGACACGTAAGAAGCAGGTGTTACCTCTCTGAACGACGTAGGAAAGTCTTGCGTCTGGTTCAAGATGTGGGTAAACTCGTGGTGGATGGTCTTGATGTAATAGTGGTTCAATCCATCAGCTAAGCTCATTGTTGGGTCGTATGAGCCATTCATCACATCGCCTAAGTAATTGATACCCGACAACAAGATTTTCTTTCCAGCTTCAGCCGTACCGAGAATGTAGCTTCCGTTGTTGCGGAACTCCCAAGTACCGATGAGATAAAACATCTTAGGGAAGTTTTGGCGGGTGAAGTTGATACCAGCCACCTCATTGTAGGTCTCTACACATAGATACTTCACCAAGTGTGCCATGATGATGGAGTTTTCCATCTGTGCAGGTACGGTGTAGTAGTTCAAATCGCTTTCAATCTCCTCATAACGATACTTGAAGTCAATGTTATAGGGATTGATGAAGTTTGCCTCTAACCATTTGTCGAAGGCATTCTGCTTGTAACTGTCAGCAGTGATTACGCTTTCGCTCTTGATTTCGTCTTTCTCGCAAGATACCAAACCAAGTGTGAGCAACATCAGCGGCAATATGTATTTAATATTCTTTTTCATAACTTGATACTTAATCTTGAGCTATAACATTAACAATCTGGTCGCCTCCGACAGGCTTTCCGGGACGTGGGTTAGGCGTATAGCCAGCCTCGCGTACCTTTTGTGGAATCTGGATAGCACGGCGTGGGTCGTCAACCACGAGCCAGTCAACAATCTTTTCTGGTACACCATCACCGTTCATCACGCGTCTTGGAATCTCAATGCCCCAACGCTTGATGTCGAACCAACGCTTACCCTCATGCAAGGTCTCGTAACGGCGCATGGCAAGTACGAGTTGGATCATGTTTTCTTGGTCAGAGCCTTCTTTATCAATGGTAAACTTAGGATGCAGGTGCTTCTTGAGCGAAGAGTTGATGCCAGCCTTAGCTTTACCTTCCTCATCGTAAGCGTAAGCCATCCCTTTCATGAAGTTGTTCACTCTTGCGGTATCTAACGTAATGGTATTGTATCTGGCAGCAACTACATTGCGCAACCAAATGGTCATGTCTTCGCAAGCCTTGTCGTAGTTCTTCTGCATGATGTAAGCCTCTGCACGGTTGAGCAACACCTCGTCACCCGTGAAAGCAGCGTAAACAGTATGAGAAAAACCAATGTTAGCCACTGGGTCTGTGATTTCAAATAAATACGGCATACGCCACTGTGACCATGCGTCCATGTTGGTTCCTGAATATCGCTTCACAAGATAAGCATAGTCAGCGTTAGAACCGTTTACCGGATTCCATAATTTTGCCAACGCACTGATGGTCTCGTTTTCGCCTAAGTAGGCACAGTGGGAATAACGGTGACCTGTGGAGAATCCACCAAAGTAAACACCTTGAGAAGAATAAGAGGTATGCAACAATAAGTTGCAGTTGAGTGTAGTCTGAATCACATGGTTCGTGGTAGGATCTTGCTGATAGCGAGTTCCATCGGGCATGGTGTTCAGTACAGCCCAGTCGCGCAGCATGGTTTGAGGATTTGTGCCCAATACTTTGTTGGCATACTCGATAGCCTTGTCGTATTTCTCATAATAGAGATAGAAGCGAGTGGCGAATGCGTAAGCGGCATTTCTGTTGAAGTGATACTTAGGCACGTTGTAGTAGCTGTCGCCAACGTAGGGCAGGGCAGCTTCCAAGTCTTCCTGGATATGAGCATAGTTCTGGTGAACAGTCTCACGCTCATACTTGGGGTTCAGCTCTTTCTCTGTTTCTGTTACGTAAGAAACACCCAAAGCGTCAGGGTCGTTTGCGTTATAGTGGGTAGCAAACACGTTGACGAGCATGAAGTGAGCGTAAGCACGGCACATCAATGCCTCAGCCTGCATCTCTTTCAGCTTGGTGGTGGTAGCACCGCCCATCGACTCAATGCCCTCTAATGCCATGTTGGCTGTCTCTATACACTGATAGAGATCCATCCAGTAGCTCTCTGGGTCTTGGTTGTCACGTTCGGTTACGTCTATCCAACCGTAAATCTCATCCAAGAAACGTTCTGTATTGGGATTGTTGGCTCCCATGTCATCTACGTTGTCTGATGCATATTCCGTAAATGCCATGTGGTCATGTGTGGGATATGCAGATACAAGTAGCTTGATAATCTTTTCCTCCGTATTGGCCTCGGTACGATTGTCGGGCAGCTTGTCTAAGAAGTCGTCGCAAGATGTCAGACCTAAGCACAAGGCTACGAGAGAAATTCCTATATATTTCTTAACCATAATATTATAATGTTCTTAAATGTTTAATCTCTTAGAGTCCAAATCTTAATGTTAAAGTAAATTGTTTTGGCATAGGAACAGCCACACCACCCGTGTTGAAGAACTCAGGATCTTGACCATTCAACTTCTTGTCTGCGTAAATCAGGAAGAGGTTGGTAGCTTGCAATTTCAGAGAGAGATTGTTGAGCTTCAGCGGTTCAATGAGTCTCTTGGGGAACTCATAGCCTAATGAGATTTCCTTCATGCGGATGAAGTCACCCTTGGCAATACGCTCCGTAGAATAGTTGTACGCATTGTAAGCATAGCTCAAATCGGTGTCGTTTCTGTTCTGACGGCTGGAAGCAATCACTGGAATCGTCGTGAACTTCTCGTCTCCAGGTACCATCCAACGGTTGGCAAATTCCTTAGGCATGGAATTCAGGTCGTTGTATTCGTTTCTGAATACGGGATCCAAACGTACTACGTTACCGAATGAATAGGTAATGAATACATTCAGTGTTAATCCCTTATATCTGAAAATGTTTCCGAACGAACCTACATCAGTGGGATCTACAGAACCACTGTATTCCAAGAATTTCATCTTTTCCTTGTCTTGTGTCTGGAAGTAGATTCCCGTAGAGGTAATGTTGCCATCTTGGTCGAGGAACAGAGGAAGACCTTCGTTGTTCAAGCCCCTGAATGGAATGGAGAACAATGAACGGACGGGATAACCCTCCAATGCGAAACCAGTACCACTGATGAGGTCGATGATACGTTGGTTGTTTTCCAACTCTGTAACCTCATTGTGTGTATGAGAATAGATGAAGTTGGTGGTCCAAGTGAAGTCCTTGGTCTTGATGTTGGTAGTAGATAAACTTAACTCAACACCATTAGACTTCATGGAAGCCACGTTACCGTATTTCAATCCACCCATCTGCGTGCTTATTACACCTATCAAGTCGTAGTTGTTACGCTTGTACCAATCGAAATCGAAGTTGATGCGGTTGTCCAAGAATCCTAATTGGAATCCGAGGTTCAGCTCATGTTTCTTCTCGAAGGTAAGTTCACCGTTTGCACGGTCAGTTTCCTGCAATCCACTCTCACGAATACCAGCCGTAGGACGCCAGGGATTATAGCTGCCAATCACGGGGAGAGAGTTGGTTACCCAAGATGGTCCGCTCTCAGCTGTCAATGAATAAGAAGCCTTCAATGTAGCGTGTGTCAGAACATTCTTGAAAACATCTTTGAACCAAGTCTCCTCATGAGCATTCCATGCACCCGACACGTTCCATGTAGGCAACCAGCGTGCGGAGCGAGATTTACCCAACTTGTTGGTTCCCTCGTAACGGACGGTACCGTTGATGGTGTAGCGACCTTTATAAGAATAGGTGGCTGTTCCGAAGAATGCGGCACGACGCTCGTGAGTGTTTTCTAACTTGAAGTAAGGAGAGTTGTCTTCTGCACCTTTTTTGAACACTTGGTAAGCGTAGTTGGCAATCTCACCGAGAGAGTATTGCATACCCCAACCGCGGAACCAGTCGTAAGTACGGTCGATGTTGTTCACCTCCATACCTCCATAGAGATTCAAGATATGGTTGTTGGCAAATACATCGTTGTAAGAAGCAGTTGCACGGAAGTCCCATGCGGTCATCTTGTGGGTAGTCTTGTTATAGATACCTCCGTAGGGAAGTACGGTGATGGGTTGTGCGTACATATCCTCCGGGTCAGTGTAGAGGAATGGGTTTGCGTCGCGGATAGCCGTAGTAGGCATCATGCGATAAGCCTGGGCTTGGTTGGAATCGTCCAGAATCTGGTGATTCTGTGTAGATTGGTTATACTTGAAAGCACCCAATACTGACAATTCCACCTTCTGGATGGGCTTGTACTTTAACTCGCCTTGTACACGTGTATCGAAAATGTCAAGGTCGATATAGTTGTTATTCAACTCATGCAGGATGTTGAACGGAGCGTAGTTGCGGGTATAGAACGTATTCTGTTCCAACGCACGTGACGTGTTCAATGCGTATGAGTATGGGTTGATGTCGAACGAACGGTGAACCTCACCAGATACCACATCGGTTTCAGCAGCAAGTGTACCAGGTGCACGTTGCTTACGATAACTTGAGTTGGCAATCATGTTGAATGTAACATGCTTGGAGAGGTTGAACGTGTTGTTCAAGTTGGCGGTGTAACGCTCCACTCTTGACTGCTTGGTCCATCCTGGGTCGAACATGGCAGATACAGATGCGTAAGTCTGTGATTTCTCTGTACCTGTAGAGATGCTCACTGAATGGTTGTGCTGAATGGCGTTAGAGAACAAGATGTCAAACCAATCGGTATTGCGGAACTCAGCCTCGCGCAAGTAGTTGGCTTTTGCCTCCATCGTGTTAGCCAAACCATATTGGCCAGTGGCGGGGTTGTATTCAGTAATCAACTGGTACATCTTACCGTAAACACCACTTGATGCGGCATTAGAGGTCTCAGCGTAGTTGAGGTAACCCTTCTGCTGCATTTCCTGATAGATACCCATCTGGTCCTGAGAGTTCATGATGTTGAACGTAGAGTAGTTGGGCTTCAGGCGCATGGTATATTCACCGGTGTAGTTGATGCGAGCTTGTCCTTGCTGACCTTTCTTGGTTGTGATGACAATCACACCAGCCATGGCGCGCGCACCATAGATAGAGGTAGCAGAACCGTCCTTCAAGATTTGGAAGCTCTCGATGTCATCAGAGTTCAAACCAGCGATGGCACTTGAAATCAAGGTGTTTGCATCACCAGAAGAAAGTTGGTCGGCACTTACGTCAGTAACATCTTCCATAATCACACCATCTACCACCCACAGTGGCTTAGAGTTACCATAGATAGATGTAGCACCACGCACGCGAATCTTTGGTGCAGTACCGAAGGTACCAGATACGTTCTGTACACTCACACCAGCCGCACGACCTTCCAAAGAACGAGAGATGTCGGCAACACCGTCAATCTTCGAGTCCTTGGCGTCAATCTTCGTGGTAGAACCCGTGAAGAGTCGCTTGTCCATTTTCTGCATACCCGTAACCACCACTTCGTCGATAGAACGGGAATCTGGTTTCATACGAATCAGAAGATTTTGCCCTGCTCTGATTTCTGTAGTCACATATCCCACGGAAGTTACTTCAAACGTGGAACCGCTGCGACTTGTGGAAAAGGAGAATTTTCCATCAATGTCTGTAACGGCAAGGGCTGATTTCTGTCCTTTCATTTTGACCACGGCACCAATAATGGGTTCGCTGTCTTCATCTGAGACAACGGTACCTGAGACTATTGTCTGCGCCATCACTGTTCCTAATGACAGGAGCAGGAGGGTCAAAATCATCGTTAGTCTTTTTTCCATAAATTCTCTTTGTTTGTTTTACATTATTTATTTATATAATTCAATTTTGTCTATCGCAAAATGGTATAAAAAGAAAGAATTTGTTTTCCTTCTGTCGTTATCGATACATCATTCCTTTCACGAGTTTCTTGTTAGCTAACAATCCGTAATTTTACACTATTCTGCAAAATTAACGAAATTTTATTAACCTAACAAATAAAAATTATAAAATCTATACGAATCTGCATGAATTTTAACATTTACTTTGCAGGTTGTCCAGTTTGATTACAGATTTTGATAGGATTATGCCAATTAGTTTCAATTTTAAACAAAAGGGTGGTGAAAGGTGTGTTTCTTTCATGTTTTGTCATTTTCTTTTCTGTTTCCTTCATGGTTTGGCAAAACCGATGGCGGCTACACTAATCTTGACATTTCCAGCCTTGCAAAGTTCTTTACCGCATGAGCAAATGGTGGCTCCTGTGGTTACTACATCGTCTATGAGCAATACGTGTTTGCCCTGTATTTGCTCACCATGTACCAACTCAAATACTCCCTCTACGTTTTCCGTTCGTGTCCAACGGTCTTTTTGTGTCTGACTGGAAGAGAATCTCTTTCTGGTAATGATGTCGTTCATGATAGGTATTCCCGTCACTTCGTTGATGCCTTGGGCAATCGTATCGCTTTGGTTGTAACCTCTTTGTCGTTCGCGCTCATGGGCAAGGGGAATCGGGATAATGGCTTCAATATCGTCAAAGAAGTTTTCTTGGTGAAACTCTTGTGCCATCATTCGTCCGATGATGGTTCCGATGTCTGGACGTTGGAAATACTTTAATGAATACACCACGTAAGCAGACGAGGCATGAGCTTGGTAATACATCCAAGCAGCGCAACGCTCAACGGGAATCCTGCCCCAGAAGAGCCTTGCCATTTCGTTTTCGTATGCGTCTTGTGCGAAATAGGTACGAGGTAAGTGAAAGTTGCAAACGCTACAGATGATTTCTTCCTCGATGGCAAGCCGCTTCCCACACACCACACATGCCCTCGGTGCTATCAGGTCGAGCAGTCTGCTCCAAAAACTATTGGGTTTCAAAGCCTGACGCTCATGGTATGGGTCAATCCTCATCGTCTATACCGTCTATACATTGTCTGATGAGGTCTATTGTAAATCCACGGCCCACGGCAAACTTCATCAGTTTCATCTTGCGTTCGTAATCATTGCTTGCCTTGATGCTTCTTTCCTTGTTCTTTAATAAGGGTTTCAAGACGGACAGGTATTCAGAATCGTCGATTTCATCGAGTATTTTCTGTGCGATGTCACCATTCATCTGCTTTTGCCAAAGTGATTGTTCTATCTTTCGCCTGCCCCATTTGTTGTACTTGATCTTGTCGTTTACGAAGAACCGACAATAACGCTCGTCGTCGATGAATTTGTTGGCAACCAGTAAAGCCATCACCTCTGCTTGTGCTTCCTCGTCCATTCCCCATAGGCGCATCTTACTGAGCATTTCTCCCGAACAGTGTTCGCTCTTCGAGCAGAGGGCTGCCAGTTTCTTGAAAGCCTGTTTGGTGTCTATTTCCTTTTCCATGTATCAGTGTTTAAAGTTATCGTCTTTTGTGTCTTCGTGACTCTTTTGGCAAGTGAGGAATCTCTGCTTTCCAAACGGGTCGTTAATTATTTGCGTATTTGTGAAATTCAAGTCTTGCATCAATGAAAGAAGCTCTTGTGCATAGATGGGATTGATTTCAAATAATAAGTGCCCGCCGTCTTCCAATGCGTCTTTGGCAAACAAAGCAATGGCTCGATAAAAAAGCAAAGGGTCGTCATCGGGAACAAACAAAGCCTCGTATGGCTCATAATCCAGTACGTTTCGCTCCATGTCTTTCTTTTCCTTTTCGCAAATATATGGAGGATTAGATGCGATAATGTGCCATTTCATCGATGTCTTTCCTACATTTAGGATGTCTTTTTGCTCAAATGTCACGTTGGCGTGAAGGTTTTCTGCATTCTGCTTGGCTATCTTCAATGCGTCGGGCATGATGTCCCAGGCAGTTACTTGTGCTTGAGGATTGTCCAAGGCGCAAGTAATGGCGATGCAACCAGAACCGGTTCCGATGTCTAAGATTCGTGTTGGCGATGGATAAACACCATGTTTAGAGGCTGCAAACCTATTGATTAGCTCGCATAAACATAGTGTTTCGGGGCGCGGAATCAATACTCCTGGAGCCACATGGAATCTATGGTTGCCAAATTCGGCTATTCCCAATACATATTGGATAGGTTCTCCTTGCTCCAAACGACTGAAAATGCCTTCAATCCTTTGCTGTTCGGCTTCGGGTAACTCGTCTGTCTTGCCGCATAATAAGTCGGTAAGCGACATTCCATATAGAATGTCGAAAACCATCCTTACCATTGCGCGAGCCTCTCTGTTATCGTAGATGGAAGTGAGTCGATGTATGAAATCTTGGTATTTCATGTTGTTTTTCAAGACAAAAGTACATGTAATATTTGTAAAATCACCAATTTGCATCGGTTTTTTCATGAAAAAGTGAAAAATTCGCTATCTTTGCATGGAAAAACGTATGTAGCTTCGATATGAATCAGTTGGAGATTGACGAGATGTATATGAGGCGTTGCATTCAACTTGCCAAGAATGGTGTGATGAATGCCAAGCCTAATCCGATGGTTGGTGCAGTTATCGTTGCCAATGACCGTATTATCGGTGAGGGCTATCATGTGCATTGCGGCGAAGGACATGCTGAGGTGAATGCGTTTGCTTCCGTGAAACCTGAAGATGAGGCGTTGCTTTCGCAAGCTACTATCTACGTGAGTCTTGAACCATGTGCTCATTACGGAAAGACTCCTCCTTGTTGCGACTTAATTATTCGTAAAGGAGTGCATCGGGTAGTGGTAGGCTGTACAGATTCCTTCGACAAGGTGCAAGGACGTGGCATTCAGCGCATTCGAGAGGCTGGAATCGAGGTGACTGTTGGCGTGTTGGAGAAGGAATGCAGGGCATTGAACAAACGCTTCTTTACTTTTCATGAGAAGCAAAGACCGTTTATCATCTTAAAATGGGCACAAACGATGAATGGTTTCATTGACCATCAAGGAAAGGCTTTGTCTATTTCAACGCCGTTTACCAAGATGTTGAGCCATCGCCTACGTGCTGAAGAAGACGCTATCTTGGTGGGAAGAGTAACCGATGAACGGGAACATCCCTTGCTGAATGTGCGTGATTGGGTGGGCAAAGACCCTAAGCGAATGGTCCTTGCAAATGGGATGGACCTTCAACAATTGATGAATGATTTGTACGAACAGAATATACAGTCGTTGATAGTGGAAGGTGGAAGAAAGACGTTGACCTCTTTCATGGAAGCCAACCTATGGGATGAGATTCGTGTGGAAACAGCACCTTGGACGGTAGATGAAGGAACCCAAGCCCCCATGCTTCCCCCACAAGCCAAGGAAAGGCAAAGGGAAGAATGGGATGGAAATTGGATTGTGTGGTATGAAAGGTCTAATACTTAATTCTTTCTGCCAAAGTCGGCTGGCACTTCGCCCCATTTCGCCGTTTCCCATTTGATGATGGGCGTTTTGATGGCGTGTGTGCGAAGCCAAGTTTCTGCACGTGCAATGATTTCAAAGAGTTTTTCCGTTTGTTCATTGCGTTCCAACTTTGTCTTACATTGTTTCTTGTTCACCCAAAGAATGGCGTTGTATGAGTCGGAATAGATGACCTTGTCTGTGATTCCGAGCTTATCCATCAATGCCAATGCGTGAACGATGGCAAGAAACTCACCGATATTGTTGGTTCCATGCAATGGTCCGAAGTGAAACACCTGCGACCCTGTTTGTAAGTCGATGGCACGATATTCCATCGGACCAGGATTGCCCGAACAGGCAGCATCTACTGCCCATGCGTTACTCTTCACTTCGGGTGGAAATGACAACATTTTGCCGCCTTGTTCTGCCATTACATTCTCTCTGGAACTTCAATGCCGAGCAGTGACATTCCGTTTTTGATGATTTTCGCTACGTTTTTAGCCAAAGTCAATCGTATGTTTCTAATCTCTGGAGTCTCAGCACCGAGAATGCTATAGTCGTGATAGAACTGGTTGAACTGCTTTGTCAACTCATAGCAGTAGTTGGCAATTCCACTGGGTGAGTAGTCTTTCCCCGCTTGTTCTACGGCAGCACCAAACTCATTCATCTTTTGGATGAGCTCAACCTCTTTTGAATTAAGATGGTTGATGTTTGACGGAGGAAGTGTTTCACCTAATGGTGAGGAAGATGTTTTGATGGAAGATGTACTTCCTTCCTTCATACCTTCAACCTGCGTAGCACTACTTCCACCTTCAAAGTTCAAACTTCCTACTTCGCCTTGCGCTTTACGCAGTATCGATCTGATACGGGCGTGGGTATATTGGATGAAAGGACCTGTGTTGCCATTGAAGTCAATACTCTCTTCTGGGTTGAAAAGCATGTTCTTTCTTGCATCAACCTTCAAGATGAAATACTTCAAGGCTCCCATTCCCACGATGCGGGCTATCTCGTTCTTTTCCTCTTCGCTGATGCCCTCTATCTTGTTGACCTTATCGTCGCTCAATTGTTTCGCATTGGCAATCATGGTTTCAATGAGGTCGTCTGCGTCAACCACTGTTCCCTCTCTGCTCTTCATCTTTCCATTGGGGAGTTCCACCATTCCGTAAGAGAAATGCACCAGTTCCTTTCCCCATTTGAAGCCAAGACGGTCGAGCAGGATAGACAGCACTTGGAAATGATAGTTTTGTTCGTTTCCTACCACGTAAATCATCTTGTCGATGGGATAGTCCTTGAATCGCATGTCTGCGGTACCGATGTCTTGCGTCATATATACGGAAGTACCATCGGAACGCAATAGAAGCTTTTGGTCCAGTCCTTCATCGGTGAGGTCTGCCCATACACTATTATCTTCTTTACGGAAGAACAAACCTTTCTCAAGTCCTTCTTCCACCTTTTTCTTACCTTCAAGATAGGTATTGGATTCGTAGTAAATCTTGTCGAATGACACACCTAAAGCCTTGTAAGTCTCGTCGAATCCTGCATACACCCAGTTGTTCATCTTCTCCCATAAGGCACGAACCTCTGGGTCGTTTTGTTCCCATTTCACCAACATCTCATGGGCTTCCTTGATGAGAGGAGCCTCGTTCTTGGCAGTTTCCTCGGCTTTCTCCTCATCCATTCCTTCGGCAATAAACTTTGCCTTAAGTTCCTTTACTTCCTCACGGTAATGTTTGTCGAATGCCACGTAGTAGTCGCCGATGAGATGGTCGCCTTTCTTTCCGCTTGTTTCGGGAGTCTCACCATTGCCCCATTTCTGCCAAGCCAACATCGACTTGCAGATGTGAATACCACGGTCGTTGACGATATTGGTCTTCACCACCTTGTAACCATTGGCTTGCATGATTTGAGCCAATGACCAACCTAACAGGTTGTTGCGCACATGACCTAAGTGAAGTGGCTTGTTGGTGTTGGGAGAAGAATACTCAATCATGACAAGAGGACTCTCGTCTGTTGCCTGGCGCATTCCGAATGTGGGATTGGCATCAATGTCTTTGAGCAAGCCAAGCCAAGCTGCTGGAGATACTACCAAGTTAAGGAAGCCTTTCACTACGTTAAAGCTTTCCACGGCAGTACAATTAGCTTGCAGATATTCGCCAATTTCCTGTGCAGTGTCTTCAGGTTTCTTCTTGGAGATTTTCAATAAGGGGAAAACAACCAATGTAAAGTTTCCCACAAACGTGCTTTTCGTCTTCTGTAACTGCAACATCTGGGCAGGAACGTCTTGCCCGTATAATTCCTTCACTGCGGCAATTGCCGACGTGCAAATCTGAGCCTCTATATTCATAAATGTGTATGAGTTGTTTTTATTAAGTTGCAAAATTACGAAATATTGCTGAGATAAGAAAGCATTTTTGTTAGATTAACGCAGTTTGCCCATAAATAAAGACTTATAAATACCAATTATTTAGGAAAGATTTTGTAAATTTGCACCCAAAGGTAAAAATACAATGAGTCCTGTTTTCAAACGCGAAAACGAGTATACGTTCAAAATATACTCAAATGAGGAAGAGCGAATGCACATTCATGTGCTTTGTGGAGGTCACGAAGCCAAGTATTGGTTGGAACCACGTGTGGAACTGGCAAAGAATTCGGGTATTCCTGAACATAAGTTAAATGAAATCAAGAAAATCGTAGAGAAATATGCAGACAGTTTTAAAGAACAATTCAAGCAACACATCGGCAAGCGTATTGATGATTAACGCTCAAGGCATTATGCTTTCCGTTTGTGGTCATGACTACTTCATTTCGTACAACCGCATTCCGTGGATGCAGGATGCACCCATCCGAAGCGTGCTAAATGTGCAGATGAGTGGTCCCGAAGCCATTGAGTGGCCCGACCTTGACGTTGATCTTGAAATAGATAGTCTTCGCCATCCAGAACGCTATCCTCTCATTATCAAGAGGAATGAATTGGACTTTGCTGGAAAGGTGGGTTAGCAGGTAATCTTTCACCCTCACCTCTTTTTCTTTTGAAAAACACCGACAAAATTTTTTCGTGAAAAAACTCCAAGGAGATGTTAACGGTACAAAATAGGTGGTTTCTCGGTGCAAAATCACACGTTTTTACTCGTCAAGTATATAGTTAGAGCCGTAACTATGTATGTTACGAGCCGTAACTATATATGTTAGCAAGCTAACAGAATATGTTATGAACGCTCCAAAATGCCGTTTTTTCTGCATAAACAATCAGTTTTGAGCGCATATATATTCAGTTATTTTTGCAATGTGTTAATAGTCAATTGATTATAAAAACACTCAAAAATCGCCATTTTTTAGACCAAGGAGTTGGTGAAGAATATCGCATTCTGGAGAGCCCTTTTTATCACTTTTTATTGACAAATGGAGTTAGGGAAATGATGTTTCCCCTGCTATTTCACCATCATCTTCTTTCCATTCACGATGTACAGGCCAGGTGTAAGGTGAAGATGGAGTTCGGTAACGGGAACATTCGCTTTCACACGAATACCACGGATGTCGTAAACGTCAACCAGAGAGGGCTTTTCCTTATCCTGCAAGGGCAACACCTCAATGCCATCGGCTTCCTCTTCTTCATGAATGTCGTATGGAGTGAGTTTTGAATAAACGTATTCGGCACGGTTCTTCAACCAGTTCTTCATCCTCGAAGACATTTCCTCATAGTCAACTCCTCCTCCCCACCAATAGAGTTCTTCATTGTTGTGTTCAAAGGAGGGTTTGGCGTAAGTATAGTATTCGTCACAATAAGCCAGAACCTCCTCCAAGTGATTATTCATGAACTCTGTCCATACCTTGTAATAAGCCTTGTCAATTGCCTCGTTAGCGTAACGAAGGTTATGGATGAACAGACTGCATTCCATATTTGAACTTGTGTAATAATTGGCTTGCACGTCGGTCTTACTGTAATCCTTTCCATGCTCATAACCGAAAGCCCAGTCTAAGTCCCAAACAGGACCGAACATGTATTTGCTTCCGTCAAAATAGTTTTCCTTGTACAGGAAAGTACTTTTGGGATGGTTGATTTCGTAATTGCAAATCAGGTCATTAACCATGAGGAAGCGAGCTAGATTGTCTGCGTCAATCCATTTATCTATATCCTCGCCACGAGACAATGCCCTTTCAAAAGCGTTGAAATCATCCTTGATGATAGAGAAGTCTAAGTTAGATTCCTGTTCGTTTAAGTCGGGCTCCTTGATGTTGACGGGCAGACGATAGATGTCTGAATGGAAGCGATAGGTTTCATCATAGTATGAGTCCAGTTCCAGCAAAGCCGCATTGCTCTCGTCTGCCAATTCGATGCTGTTGTTGCTGAATCCCACCTTCTCCGTGAAATTATAGCTACCCCAATAAACACCGTTGATATAAAGCTCAACGGGAATGATGTGGTTGAATCCAGCCGTGCCTACCACACCAGCAATCTTCATTCCTATGGCATTGGTCATCATGGAACCATCCTGTTTGTTGGCAAGCAACACCCAGTTTTTCCCTTTCGTCAATCCAAAAGGCTTCACTTTCTCCGCAAACTTCAGGCGGTATGGATTTTTTGCCCAAGAGTAGTTGCTCCAACTGGAATTGCCCCTTCCTTTGATTTGCACGTTGCTTGTCATGGAAGGATAGACTCCAGCACCATCAATGATGATTTGAGCGTTGAGATAATAGTCTTTACTGCTTACAAATTCGCCATTGTCTATGTTGATGTCTATTCTCGGCACATTGGTAGATTGGTCGGTCAGCCAATTGGCGCGTACCTTGTAGTCGCGTCCGAAAGGCTTGAAGAAGTATTCGTATTGCTCGGGTTCAATCAATACGGGGTCGGTGTCAGGATTCTCCCTGACGGTAAAGAGGCGAAATTCCGCAAGAAACAGGTGGTTTCTGTAGCTCGCCTTTGTCTGTTCGAAACGTAAATACGTGTATGTACCGTCTAAATTGATAATGGGAGAGGTGAATGTAGAGCCAATCTTATAAGGCAATCCGTTGTTTTGCGTAAACGTTTTCTTGAGAATCCATTCCTTTCCGTCGTTGCTTACGTATAGACAGATTTCCTTGGGATACCTACTGATGGATTTTCTACATGTGTATTCGAACTGTATCACGTAAACGGGAGCGTTGAGGTGAATGTCGAAATAGGGGGGTGGAGCCGACGTGTCATCACCGTTAGAGGGATGGAAAAAGGTGTTGGGATTGTCGTCAAGCATCATTTCAAAGTCCTCTCCCTCGTTGGCAGGCGCATTGGTGGAAAACATCTCCTTGGTGAGTTGTATTGGGTCTTTGATGTATTTCTCTGGAATGCTATAGACAGCCTCGCTCACCTTCTTTCTGTCTAAGACTTCCTGTTCTGGATTGGAGACGGTGATGATGGGGTCATTGGCAAAATTGACCCTGCTTTTCTTGTTGTCTATAATCTTTGAATGGGCAGACAAGATTGCCTTTTCAGATGACAACTGATAGGAAGGGGTAAGCCATTTGCCAATGGCTCCGATGGTCATGTTGATCATACTATCTCCGACGATGGTAGCTTCCACGTCGGAGAATAGTTGATCATTGTATTTGTTGTTGAATTTCATTGCTGTCAATGAAGGGTAATCTTTCGGGGCTATCCTACTGATAGAGTCGATGTCATTGGTGTCGTAATTGTAGTAGTTGCCATCAATGTCCATTCTGAACACGCCACCGGAAATGGTGTGGTCATTGATCCATTTGTTGGGAAATGCTTCCACCCTTCCATTCTTGAAATAGATGTATAGGTTTTCTTCTTCATTGGGAGAGGATGCTATGGGCAGGGAATATGCCATGATGAAGCATACGAGAACCCCCAAGAAGGTACGTTTTCCCAAGTTTATGTTTAAAATGAATGGGGTGATGGTATTCATGTCTGATCAGTTATCAATGGGTAGATGTTATTTGTTTGCAAAGATACTCATTTTTTTGAAACAGTACATAGAATCTTGGGATTTTGTTTATGACTTAGTCGCCAATTCTCTCAACAATGAAATCGCAAGCAGAAAACCAGTGGCTGTTGATGATACGACTATTGGTTATCTCAGGGCGAGTGCTGACACCGTATGTAAGATTGCCATCGTTGCGCACGGTGATTTCGTCAAGGTAAATTCGGTTCCATCCATAACCCTGTCCACCATTGACACAGGCTTTGTCCATTTCTAATCCATAAACTCCTTGATTGGCTGAGGCACGTTGCTCGAAGCGGCAAAAGGCAGAAAACCATACGTTGCCTCCAGTATTGCCTATGGCAGGGATTTCCTTGTGGTGCATCTCTGCATCTGTCTCGCTGCCTGTTTGACAGAAGATATGAACGCCAGAATGTTCAGTTTCTGATGCCCGTACTACGGCAGAGACACGATACCGACCAGGACGTAGGTTATGCAGGTTGGTCTCTGCATGAAAATTCTTGTTGGCTTCAGCATTTACCTCGATATATCCTTTTTCAGAATAACCAGTATAGTGTTCTCCCTTACGAGTGAAGTCGGTTTGCGCATAGATAACAGGCTCATGGCTCAATTTCCAGAAGTTACGGTTCAAGTACTCTTGGTCATCGTCGCTGAGGCTATCTATGTCAGCGGTTTGGTTTCTTATGGCATTGATACCTGTTCGGGCAGAGGTAACTTGCAGCCTCAGTTCTTCAGGAACGGTATTTGCTATGATGTCGGTTATTCTGCACAACTCGTCAGCTTGTTTTCCTGAGAGTTGGAAAGGATAGTTTTTTATCTCCTTATCAAGCGTGTGGCAAATAGCTTGTAGTTCTGTTGGATGAGCCGTGGCACAGAGTTTTTGCATCCGCTGTAACTTTGCCAATAAAGCATCGTAGCTGGTGTTGATGTTAGCTGTTTCTGAAGAGTTATAAAGGTTGGTTGCCATGTATTGGAACTGGTAGGCAATTTTCTCCATCAGTGTGTCGGTATTTAATGCCTTAGCTCGTTCAGGGTTATTCTTTTGCAAGCCATGTACCAGATTGTGTGCTACACCCAGTCCGGCGTTTATCCTTTTAAGGTACTCGTCCGAGTTGTATGACTCTATCTGTGGAATCGACTTGATCTTGGGACAGTGAAATTCATAGATGATTCCCTCTATTCCATACAACTGCTGCTTGCTATCGTCATTGTCTAATTCTGTGCTTATCCACGATAGGAGATAAGTGGAGCGGAAACCGTCATCATCCTTGAAACCGATGATGCGGACGTTCATCTTTGGGTCGAGGTCTAAGTGAAACGACTTTCCTTGCTCACCCCATGCAATGCTAACACCTGGAAACACCGTTTGCTCGTCGCCTGCCACATAGCTGTAATAACTGTTGGCATAACGGGCTTGGTCGTCGAAAGCATTCAGGATGGGACGTAATGGAAGAAGAGGGTCGTCTGGCACTTGCATAAACGAGAAACGATGACCGTCAATGTACAGTGGACCGATGGCAGCAGTGACGTTCGACTTGCTCTTTGAGAGTGTTACCACATGGATTTTTTCCTTCGGCACTAATCCGCCACCGTCTAAGCATCCCCATTGTCCAAAAGCCACGGTAGCGGAGTCTTTGTTAAAGCTCTCCATCTTGGCTTTGATGTTTTTAGGAAACTTGCCGTGTATGGTTTCGATGAATGCCGTATGCATGGCTTGTGCATGTTTGTTTTCTTGGGCGTGAAGGTTGCCAATGGGAATCAGGAGTATGGCGGTTGCCAATAGTTGTTTGAAGAAGATTTTCATTTTTCGTTACTCTTTTAAAAGTTAATATAATTGGCAGTACTGTCTTTCTTTTGTTCGTTCAATGCTTGTTCCGTTTGTTCGTTGACAATGCTGTTAACGAGCATCTGTAAATGATAATCAGCCTTGATGAGCTTTTCTACTTTCGCAGCCCTTACACTGTCGTCCACTCCTTCCATCTCAGCTTCAAGGCGGGCGATATAGATGTCAAGGCTATCGGTGGCAGTTGTCGTGGCTTTTGAAACTTTGGTGGGCTCCAATGACACCTGTTTCTTTTTGGATACCTTTGACTTGATGGAAGCTGGTCGAGATATTGCAGATGGGGTTTGCTTCTCCATTACTTCAGTGAGAATGGGGGCATCGCTTTTTTTGTAACTATTGTCTGAAGGAACAGGACTCGATTGTTTCGCTTCTATTTGTTGTTGATAGGTGGAATCCTGCTTGATATGGAAAAAAACAAGTAAGAGAATGCCGGCAGCTACAGCACTTATCCATATAAGATAAAGATGATGGCGACGAGATGTCCTTTTCTCCTTATCCATCTTATCGTGCATTCGTTGCATGAAATCGGAAGGCAACTGAGGTTTGTCGGCGTATTTACGTCGCAGAGCTTCACGAATATCTGTGTCTTGAGGTGTTGTCATATTACTTGAATTGTTTGTACAGTTTCTTGCGGATTCGGTAAAGCCTATTTGCCAAGGCATGAGAGGTAGAGTCCATGATGAATGAGCACTCATCTAACGATCGGTTTTCAAAATAGTACAGTGTGAGCAACAGACGTTCGTCTGGTTGCAGCTTGTCTATGAGCATTTCCAATTGCTGAATGCGTTCTTCATTGCCAGACGACAATTCCGCTTCTAATTGCTCATCGTTTATGTCTGTTTCACACACTTCTGTATCTTCAATAGATATGGTGAGTGGGCGCTTCCGTTTCAGGAAATCGAGTGTGAGACGATAGGCAATCCTGCAGAGCCACGTGCCGAGTGAAGCTCGCTGCGAATCGAAATGGTCTATATAACGGAATGCGCGAAGAAACGTGTCTTGTGTGAGTTCCTCTGCATCCATCACGTCGGACACTTGTCGCACTATCATGGCGAATATCTCTTGTCCGTAGCGACAGACCATGAGGTCTTGCCCTTCACGCTGACCATTTTTCACCGCATCTGCTATTTGATTGTCTGTCTTCACTTTCGTTGTATATCAGTTTCTTCTATTTGTTATACGATGAAAAAGAGAAAATATCCCTCAAAAAAAACAATTATTTTTGTAGGATGCTGGTTATTCGTGTATAAAACCATCAATCATAGTGCATAATGATGATCATGCAGAGATAATTTGAGAAAAGAAAGAAGATAGAAGAAGTCAGTGAGATGAGTGAAGACAAGTAGGACAAAAAGTGTGTCAGAATTACAAGTGTAAAAGTTCTTCAATCTTTTCTCGAAGTTGCTGGATATTGAGTCCGTGTGCCACGATTTTTCCTTGATGGATGATGATGTTATCGGGAATAGCGGCAAATCCGATCTTGCGAACAAGATTGCCTTCCAACATATCACCGTCGCAGATGTTGGGCCAGGATATCGTATCTCGCTCTATGATGTTTTTACATTCAGATTGACTGGCATCAATGCTGATACTTAGCAATTGCAGCTTGTTGCCAGCTTTTCTCTTGAGTTTCTTCAGCTCACGTTGCATGCTCATGCTGTCGTAATTCCATGAAGACCAGAGAGTGATGACAGAGACCGTCGCTTGAGACAATAATGAGGAAGAAACAGCCTTTCCGTAAATGTCTGTGGCTTTGAACGAAGGAAGTTTCCCGTTGGGTGATGAGTTGGAGAGAGATTGTGACAACTGATGCAATCGAATCAAGTAACCATACTTATCCTGCTCTTTGAGCATGGTTTCAATCAATTGGTTGGCTTTCTTGAAGTCAGGCTCTAATTGCATGTAATACTTGCTCACCAGATAAACTCCTACTGGTGATTCGGGATATTCGTTGATGAAGTCGGCAGCTTGCTTTCTTACTTCAGGAGGTGAAGAGTTGGCAACTTGTTTGCGAAACTTGGTCATCAGTTCGTTGGCAGTGTTTCCCGTCGTTTCCATTTCCTTCAAGTGAGAAGCATCACCTTGAATGGAGACCGTCTTGCCAGGTTCCGCAAAGATAGGTTGTTCGGAGAAGTTGGGGAATACCATCATCAAGATACATGGTCGGGTACAAGGCATTTCATACACGAACCTACCTGCTTGTACCTTGATGGTATCTAATCCGTCAAGTCCTCCGTCTGGGCTATAAACATAAAACTCACCTTGATTCAGGTGGAGGAACCTGCCATCAATCTTAAAATGCTGGCTGTCGGTTCCACACGAAACCAAAATCAAGGTGAGCAGTAAAACTATTGAAAGTTTCTTCATTTATTTCAGGATAGACAATTCCAAGTCTTTATCTGCATACGACTTCAAGGATGGGTCTTTCTGCAATGCTTCCTCTAAGTAAGAGTTGGCAGCAAACTTGTTGTTGTTGCGTGCAGCTGCAATTGCGTGCAAGTAACTTGTGATGGCACTTGGGTTCTTTATTGCATCAAGTGTGCTGATGGCACCTTGCTGGTTGTTGTTGAGGAGTTTAGCCAAGGCTGCTGCATTGGTGTTAGTGCCTTCCATGTATTTCTCAGCTTGGATGTAATCACCTTTGGCAATGCTCAATACACCTGCAATCTGGTTGTAGCCATTAGCGTCGATAGCCTTAGACAAACTGGTTTCTGCATCTTGTGCATTTCCGTTGGTCAAGGCGATGAATGCCTCGTTAGCGAAAGCCTCAGATGGTTTAGAACTTAATCGCTTAGCTTGCTCAATGTAAGATTTAGCCTTTTCGATATTACCTTTGTTCAATTCGAGGGCAGCCAAGTTGTTGAAAGCGCGATAGTCCTTGGGGCAATACATTGTAGTAGCCTTGTAGATTTCCTCTTTCTTGTTGGCATCATTCTCAAGGGCAGCAGCGTAGAGCAATTCCTCATTGTTGAGCTGTGATGCATCAGTAGCAAATTGCTGCTTGATCTGGTCATCACTACGTCCTACCACCTCATAATTAATAATCATACGAGAACGACGCAACTCTGGCAAGATTTGGTCAGCCAATTCACGGAAGCCTTCACTCAGGTTGCGGATCTGCTTCTCACGCTCCTCTGGGTCTTTGTACATGGAGAGAACGCGCAAGATGACATCCTTGTCCTGGATGTTAGAGGCTTGTACCAATTGCTGGAAACCTTCCCAGTCTTCTGCTGTATAGTGAGCATCGATGTCTGCATCGAGCTTGGTTTGCTTCAACTGTTTTTTTACATAATCTTCAGAAACGTCCTGACGCTTGTTAGCCAGTTTCTCGTTGTATGCTAATCCACCTTCTGGTGATGCGTAAGCAGCCACCTCAACGTTCTTGATGTTCAGTTTCTCACGGTCAGCGTTGATGTTCTTCAACAACTTGATAAACTCTTGAACAGAATTGTTCTTCAATTCGCTTTGGCGGAGAATAGCTTGGTTGACGAGGAATTTCACGTTTGCCTCTTGCTTTTGTGCTTGAATGCGTTGGAAAGCATCAGGAGCGATGCAAGCTCCGTCGTTCATCATGGCTTGCTTGTAGAGTTCAGCCGTGGCAAGTACGCCGTTGGCAACCTTTACGGAAGGAACCTTGACGGTTTTCTTTCCTACTTTAGCATCGAAAGCCAAATACATCTCGCTCTTCAACATGTCAGGAACATATTTGAAAGCGGTCTTCATATTGTATTTTCCACCTAAACGATAAGACACCACTTGGTTGTTGTCTTTCACTTTCTCACCTTGGAAGGTTGCAGATTCGCCCCTTGCCACTTGTCCATCACCATAATGCAACTCTGGGATAACGGTGACAACGGCTTTCTTCTTCATGTATTTCTCGGGGAATGTGCCATTAATGGTGGCAGATACTTGTCCTCCTCGCGCTTCCAATGGGTCTGGTGTTACAACGAAATTATCTGATGACAAAGCACCAAGTTTGGAAGAACAAGACGAAAGGATAATTAAAGCGGATGCTGAAAAAGCAAGAATAAGATTTTTTTTCATGGGGATATAGTTTTTAAAAAGTGCCGCGAGCGGGACTCGAACCCGCACAGCCATTACTGGCCAAGGGATTTTAAGTCCCTCGTGTCTACCAATTCCACCATTGCGGCATCAAAATGGTTGATGGAGAGTGATTCCCTCCTTCTTCCTTTAAAAAGAGCGGAAAACGGGACTCGGACCCGCGACCCCAACCTTGGCAAGGTTGTGCTCTACCAACTGAGCTATTTCCGCGTTAGCAAGTGCAAAGATAAGTTGAATTATTTGAACTGCCAACAAATTTACGAATTTTAATACATTAAAAGGCTTAATTTACTGTCAATATACCGTAAGGACCTGTTGTGAAGGCTCGATAACGAATCATTTTATTGCCTTTTTCTCCTTCAGCAAGTATTCCCCCGTTGTTCATATCGTATTTGCGCTTACATGTGTTGCATGTTGCCAAACCTGTATTGCTAATCTGCAAGGGATAACTCCTTAATGGCATTTCCTCGGGTGAGAAACAGTTGGGACATTCACGGTCGTATGCGTAGAAAGTAACGGGATCGGTGAGAACACCATAGCCCACAATCAGTCCTTCATTCATTCCCAATATCAGACTTCTTCTCGTATCAATGCCATCGAGTTTGCTTTCTGATGATGTTCCTTGGTTGCTGTTAAACTTGAAAAATCGTGCTCCGCTATGAAATGTAAGCGTTACGGCAACAAAGGTTCCTGAGTAGGGCGTCATTGCAGCTGCTAAAGTTGGGTCGTTGTGTGTGCTGTTGTCGAATATGAAATAACAGGGTTTATTGCTAAACTCGTATTCCGTATTCCCACATGTACATAATCCCAACATGGTAAAAAGAAGGCAACCTACCATAGAGATAGACTTCCAAGAGATTGCCTTCATGAATGTTGATTGCTTTTTCCCTCTCATCGATTGAGTAATTTACGTTCAGCCTCTTCCACTTTCTCGAAATGGAATTGGGAAATAGTTTGGTTCATCAATTCTTCAATGCGGTCGTTGCAGAGATTGCCGATGCTTCCCTCATGTGTGTGGTGAATATCTTTGTTGGCTTTGAACGTGCCTGCTTCGATTTCCAATCCCACCGTCTTGTATGCATCACGGAAAGGCATTCCGTTAGCTGCCAGTTTGTTGACTTCTTCCACGGAGAAGATAGGATCGTACATGGGATTGTCGAGGATATGCTCGTTTACTTCCATGCGATTGATGATATAAGCAGCCATCTGCAAGCAGTCTTCCAATTCGTCGAATGCTGGAAGGAATACTTCTTTGATGATTTGCAAGTCTCGGAAATATCCCACTGGCAAATTGTTCATGATGAGCGTTACCTGTTGGGGCAATCCCTGAATCTTGTTACTTTTAGCCCTGATGAGTTCAAACACGTCGGGATTCTTCTTGTGAGGCATGATGCTGGAACCCGTGGTACACTCTTTTGGAAGTTTTACGAAAGAGAAGTTTTGAGAATTGAACATACAAGCATCGAATGCCATCTTTGCAATAGTGCCAGCAACCGAAGCCAATGCAAAAGCTACGTTTCTCTCCATCTTCCCACGTCCCATCTGTGCATAAACCACATTGTAGTTCATGGTGTCGAATCCCAATAAATCGGTTGTCATCTGCCTGTTGAGTGGGAACGAACTGCCATAACCCGCCGCAGAACCAAGTGGATTGCGGTTGGTCATCCTATATGCGGCTTGCAGAAATAGCATGTCATCTGTCAAAGACTCAGCGTATGCGCCAAACCAAAGTCCAAACGATGAAGGCATGGCTATCTGCAAGTGTGTGTAACCTGGCATTAAGATGTCTTTGTATTGGTTACTCTTGGCTATCAGTTCTTCAAAAAGTATGTGTACCTGTTCTGTGATGGTGCGCAACTTGGCACGAGTGAATAACTTCAAGTCAACCAGCACTTGGTCGTTGCGTGAACGACCGCTGTGAATCTTCTTTCCCATGTCGCCCAGTTTGCGAGTAAGCATCAGCTCCACTTGTGAATGAACGTCCTCTACACCATCTTCAATGACAAATTCATCTCTTTCACAAGTTTGGTAGATGTTTTTCAGCTCTTCGAGCAACTGTTTCAATTCTGTTTCTTCCATCAAACCGATGGATTGGAGCATGGTAATATGTGCCATGCTACCTAACACATCGTATTTTGCCAAGTACAAATCCATCTCACGGTCTCTGCCCACCGTGAAACGCTCTATCTCTTGGTTGATTTCAAAATTCTTTTCCCAAAGCTTACTTGCCATCTTTACTCGTATTTAATCATTTGCAACACGTCGGCAATTTTCTCTATGCCTTCTTGAAGCGGTTTGGAAACCATTCCCTTGATGAAAGGATTCAAGTCGGCTTTCAATGTCAGTTTCATCTTACATGATGATTCGGTAACGGGAAGGAGTTGTATCCAGAAGTTGAAGGGCAGTGGACTCTCTGTTGTTTCAAACTTAATGGTCTTGGGCTCTTCGCGCTCAATAATTTTCAGTGTGATCTTTCCCACTGGTGGAACGTTGATAGACACTGAATCGTTGTCGAATGATAAGTCGTTCGCCTTGTCTTCTGGTATGCGGTCTTGAATCTTCGATAGGTTATCGAGATTGCTCAAACCTTGGAAAACCACTTCTTGCGGATAGTTGATTTGCCTGATGGTACTTTCAAATTTACTCATTATATATAATATGTATAGCTGTCTTGTTATTTGTTGTCACTCATCCAGTGTGCGGGATCTTTGCGCCATTCATTGAGCAATGCAATGTCGTTCTGGCTGATGTAGCCAGTTTCCAAAGCTTCTGCCACTACATGTTCGTAATCGGTGAGGGTCACCAATTCCACGTTGGCATTCTTGAATGCTTCAATGGCTACAGGGAATCCGTAGGTGTAAGAGGCAACCATGCCTATCACCTCACTACCGTTGGCGCGAATGGCTTCTACTGCCTTGAGCGAACTGCCACCTGTAGAGATAAGGTCTTCGATAACCACAACCTTGGCATTTGGCTTCAATTCTCCTTCAATCAGGTTTTCCAATCCATGATCTTTGGGTTTAGAACGCACGTAAACGAAGGGCAGGTTCATGGCATCTGCCACCAATGCTCCTTGTGGAATAGCTCCAGTGGCAACACCGGCAATGGCTTCCACTTCGGGAAACTTCTCGTGAATGGCATGAACGATTTCCAGTTTTACGTAATTGCGCAATTCTGGGAACGACAAGGTCTTGCGGTTGTCGCAATAAAATGGTGACTTCCATCCAGATGCCCAAGTGAATGGGTCGTTGGGTTGCAACTTGATGGCTTTAATGTTGAGCAGCTTGGCTGCAAATGCTTTCTTGAGTTTATCCATGATGTTTTTTAATTATTTGTTTCATTATTGTCTTTCAAGTCTTTAAGGGTCTTAAAGTCTTTATTGCTTTTGTCTGAGCAGATTCAGGGGGTGTTGCAATTTCAGCGCATCACTAACCTTCTCTGTGTAAGTGTTCATCTTGAAGGTTGCTGTTCCCTTGATGTCTGCGATATTGGTTCCGATATGTGCCGTATAAGTTCCTGCCTCAACAAGCCATTGACTGTTGGCTTCATCAAATGAGGCAAGGTCGCGTTTGGCGAAAGTCATGGTGAGCGTTTCGCTTTCTCCTGGTTTCAGCTCACGTGTCTTCGCAAAGGCTTTCAGTTCCTTTGTCGGTTTCTCGATGGTACCTTGTGGAGCAGAAACATACACTTGTGCAATCTCCTTGCCAGCCACTTTTCCCGTGTTCTTGATGTTTACGGTTACAAACACATCGTTTCCGCTGACCTTAACCATAGGTTTACCATACGCAAACGTGGTGTATGAGAGACCGAAACCAAAGGGATACGCTACGTTTTTCTTAAAGGTGTCGAAATAGCGATAACCCACGTAGATGTCTTCCTCATGATTGGTGTAGTCGTAGCCGGAAATTTGCTTGCCCTCAGACTTCTGCAATTCGTATGAATAGAAGTCTATCATACCTGGGTAATTCTTTGTTGATGGGTGGTCTGTAGCTGCGATGGGCCATGTCATGGTGAGTTTTCCGGATGGGTTTACCTTGCCGGTAAGGATGTCTGCAATAGAGTTTCCACCTTCCTCTCCTGGTTGCCAGGCACAAAGAATGGCATCGGGATAACTGCTCCAAGATGCGGTCTCGATGACAGAACCAGAGTTGATGATGACAATCACTGGTTTGCCTGCGGCATGGAAAGCTTGGCAGATGTCGAATATCATTTGCTTTTCTTCATTGGTAAGGTTAAATTCGGTGTTGATGTCTCTGTCAACGCCTTCTCCAGCTTGACGACCAATGGTTATGATGGCGGCATCTGCCTTTTGTGATTCGTTGTTGATAAGAATCGGACTGATGGAAATTTCTGGATATTTCTGCTGCCCGAATTGTTCCATCTGGTACCATTTGGCTGGGTGACGCTCTGCTTGAAATTTCACCTTGGCAAAGTCGATGTACTTGCGGTAGATGTCGGTCAGTGTGTCTGAAGAGTTAATGCCCACATTCTTCAATCCTTCTACCATATCCACTACGTACGGTGTGTGTACGCATCCAGAGCCTGTTCCGCCCGATAGGAAGTCGTAAGAATTCTCACCAAACAAGGCAACGGTCTTGATGTTGGATGTTTCTGGACTCCAAGGCAAGGCTCCATTGTTTTTCAGCAATACGATTCCCTCTGTGGCACTTTGACGAGTAATCTCCGCATGTGCCTTCAAGTCGGGCTTGTTCGTTGCAGGATATTGATGGAAGCTTGGTGTCTTCACGATATATTCCAACATACGGCGAGCGTTGCGGTCAACATCGGCTATGGAGAGCTTGCCACTCTTCACACCCTCGATGATTTCTTCAATCTGTTTCTGTTGTCCTGGTTCCAGTAGGTCGTCTCCTGCATGAACCTCACTGATGGTTTCCAATCCTTGACGAATGCCAATCCAGTCGGTCATCACGATTCCCTTGTATCCCCAATCATCACGGAGAATCTTGGTAAGCAGGTCATGACTGCCTTGGGCAAATTGTCCGTTGATTACATTGTATGAAGCCATGATCGTCCAAGGGTCGCTTTCTCTAACGGCAATCTCAAAGCCACGCAGGTAGAGCTCTCGTGCGGCACGTTGAGAAAGGCGTTCGTCCACTCGTGTACGGTCTGTCTCTTGTGAGTTGACGGCAAAGTGCTTGGCACTGACGCCCACTCCCTCACTTTGCACACCTTTGATGTAGGCGGCGGCAATCTTACCTGTGAGCAGTGGGTCTTCACTATAGTATTCAAAGTTGCGACCACATAGTGGGTTGCGGTGTAGGTTCATGCCTGGACCGAGAATCACGTCACAACGATATTCCTTGGTTTCGTTGCCAATGGCTTTACCCACGTTCTTCACCAACTCCGTGTTCCATGTTGAGGCTAAGCACGTTCCGATGGGGAATCCCGTAGCATAGAATGTTTCTGTCGTACCCTTGCGGGTGGGGTCGATACGCACGCCGGCAGGACCGTCGGTGAGTACGGTAGCGGGAATACCGAGACGATTGATGGCTGGGGTCGTTCCTGCTGCTCCGGCTACTAAGTTGGCTTCACCGCCCACGACGGCTCCAGAACTGAAGAAGTTATTTGCACCGCCAACCAATAGCTTGGCTTTTTCTTCTAACGTCATTGCTTTGAGCACCTCATCTATATTATTGGCACTCAGTTTGGGTTGTGCATTTGTTGTCATTGTGAATGTTGCTAAGAGCAATCCGATTACAAGTAATTTCTTTGTTTTCATGGATATGTAATGATAAAGGGTTTCTTGTAATTGTAATACATCTGATTGCAAAGATAGTGCATTTGTCTGACAGTTCCAAAAAATAATGTGGATATTTTTGATGTGCTCGTTGGCTGTTGTGTGATGATAAGCAGAAAAGATGTGAAAAAAAACGTGCTTTTGCGAAACAAGGTATTAAAAAATTTCTTATCTTTGCCGTAGAATGTCTAACTAAAAACCTTGACAATTATGCGAATCGGTATTCCAAAAGAAATCAAGAACAATGAGAACCGTGTGGGTATGACTCCCGCGGGGGTGGCTGAGTTTATTAAACATGGTCATGAAGTGAGTGTGCAACATACTGCTGGAGAGGGCAGTGGGTTTAGCGATGACGATTATGTGGCTGTTGGAGCGCGAATCCAACCGTCTATCGATGGTGTTTATCGTGAGGCGGATATGATTGTAAAAGTGAAGGAACCCATTGAACAGGAATACGAACTGGTGAAACCTGGACAGTTGGTGTTTACATATTTCCACTTTGCTTGCGACCGTCCGCTCACTGATGCGATGATCAAGAGTGGCGGCGTGTGTCTTGCCTACGAAACGGTGCAGTTGCCTAATGGCTCACTTCCGTTGTTGCAACCCATGAGCGAGGTAGCTGGTAGGATGGCTACGCTGAATGGTGCTTATTATTTACAAAAGACGAAGGGCGGAAAAGGTAAGTTGATTAGTGGCGTTCCTGGTGTTTCTCCTGCAAAAGTGCTCGTGTTAGGTGGTGGAGTAGTGGGCGAGGCTGCCGCATTGATGGCTGCCGGTTTGGGAGCCAACGTAATCATCGCCGATATTTCCTTGCCTCGCTTGCGTCAACTCGCCTTGGAGTTGCCGGGGAACGTACACACGCTCTATTCCTCTGAGCATAATATCCGTCAGCAATTGAGAGATGTTGACATCGTGGTGGGTGCGGTACTTGTGCCTGGTGATAAGGCTCCTCGGTTGATAACGAAAGACATGCTGCCTTTGATGGAACCAGGAACGGTATTGGTAGATGTTGCCATTGACCAAGGGGGATGCTTTGAGACTTCTCGTCCTACCACACATAGCGACCCTGTGTACATAGAAGACGGTATCGTGCATTATTGCGTAGCCAATATCCCTGGCGCAATCCCCAACACCTCTACGCTCGCCTTGACCAACGCCACGCTGAGATACGCCCTTGCGCTTGCCGATAAGGGTTGGCAGCAGGCTTGCAAGGATGATCCTGCCTTGGCAAAAGGCTTGAATATCGTTGAGGGAAAGGTTACCTATAAGGCAGTAGCCGATGTCTTTGGCTTACCCTATCAGCCATTGTTTTAACCTGTTCCCAGTCTAACCCATGAAGATTCACGATTCGCTGAAGAAAGATTGCGAATCGTGAATCTTCTGTTAGATGATGGTTGGATACTATCAGATAAAAGCTTATTGATAATTAGGTGAAGTTTGTTTTTGAGAAATCTAATTTTTTTTGTGATAAACATTTGCTTTATTCTTGAAATAATTGTATATTTGCAACGTCACTTTCCAAAAGAGGTGATGACATATTGAGGAAGCTAACAACTTTCGTTCCGTCAGAGAATCTGCAAAATTCACGTAGTATGAACAAAGTTTGAAAGCTGTTCCTCCTGTTGTGTATATATATCTGTCTTATAGACAGCTCACATATATACCCTCAGGTGTGAGCTGTTTATTCATTCTTTTATGCTACGGGTATTGCAGAACCTTCTGACAAAAGGAATGTCATGAGGCTCACACTTTGTGTGTCAATTTAAGAGATTTATTAACCCTGTTTAAAACATAGTATCATGAAAGAGAAGATTTTAATAATGTTGTTTGCCATGTTAGTTCCCTTTGAAATTTGGGCATCATCAACAAAAATGGATTATAAAGATGGAGATTCTTTTACTGCTTATGTTCCACTGAATGGAAATGATTCGGTCAATATGATATTTACAGTAATAAATGAGATGGAAAAAAATGTTTCCGTTGGCCTTTTTGATTCAGATACTTTTATAGAATCAGCTGATTCGGCTTATTCAACTAATGATTCATTAAACGGTAAAATAGAAATTCCTTCACAGATAAACGGATATACAGTAAAAGCAATTGGAAGTTGTGCTTTTTATGGAGACAGTGGTTTAACATCAATATCATTACCGCCAACTATAACAGAAATTGGTTATTATGCATTTTATAATTGTAGAGAACTTACATCTATAAACATTCCTGATAGTGTATCATCCATAAGAGACAATGCTTTTGATGGATGTGAAAGCTTGACTTCAATTACTCTTTCCAATAGTATTATTTACATTGGCAGAAAAGCATTTGGAAATTGCCTCAAAGTAATTATTCCATCTTCAAGTATCCCGAATTTAGAATATTGGTACACTGATTATTGGAATGGAGAGATGTTTGTAGATGCTTTTTCTTCTGATTGTAAAATTTATGTACCTGCTTCACTTTTAGATTCATATAAAAAAGATTATACATGGGGATTAATAGGGAGTCAGATTTTTGCTATTGAGGGAGAAACTTTTTATGATATTACTGTTCATGCCAAGGAAAAAACATCTGCAATCAGTTCTATAATTGGAGAAAAACATCTTTCTCATATAATTTCTTTAAAGTTGGCTGGGACAATTAATGGGTATGACATTCAAGTCATACGTGATAGAATGCCACTATTGCGTCAACTTGATTTAACTGATGTGGTTATTGTTGCAAACTCTTATCCTTACTATACGGATGAAAATGGTAATAACTATTATTCTGAAAATAATGTCTTGGGGGATTATTGTTTTGCAAATATGGCTGATTTACAAACATTTCATTTCCCTCGAAACATACAAAAAATTGGGCAATACTCTTTTTATGGTTGTAAAACACTTAAAAATATAAAGATTCCAAAAGGGACGGTATACATAGGTGATTACGCCTTTGCTGGCTGTAGCTTAAATAATGTAATAGTATATAATACTGAACCTGCTCAGATTTTTTCATCGACTTTCCCAAATCGTGCAAATGTATCATTGTCAGTTCTTGAGGGGAGCAAGGAGAAATATATGTTTGCAAATTTTTGGAAAGACTTTAAAGATTTGATAGATTCAACAGACATCATATATTTTAAAGACGAGAAAGTCGGAGAAATTTGCGTTTCTAATTGGGATACAAATGGAGATGGGGTTTTAAGCTTAACAGAAGCTGCTAATGTGGAATCAATTGCTGATATAGGTACTTCTGATTCTGGTGTTGTATCAGTTTATAAGAGTCCTTTCCTAAAAACAGAAATCACTTCATTTGATGAATTAAAGTTTTTTACTGGATTAACTGATATACCAGGATGGACATTTTATGATTGTAAATCCCTTTCTTCGATTGTCATCCCCCAAAATGTCGTGTCAATAGGAGGTGGCTATTCTTCTTATGGTCCCACTGGATCTTGTAATGAAGCAAGTGTCGTAACATGGCAAGGGAGAGATGAACTTGGAGCATTTAATGGTTGTTCGAATCTTGTATCTGTTACTATACCAGAAAGTGTAAAAAGTATTGATAAATTTGCATTTTTAGGTTGTGACAATTTAAAAGAAGTTCATATTTCTAATTTGCGATCATGGATGGAAATTGATTTCGGAGATATGTCAGCCAATCCTCTCAGTTATGCTCATCGATTAATTCTTGACAAACAAGAAATTACAAAGATACAAATACCAGACGATATGACCACTATAAAAAAATATGTATTCTGTGGGGGAGAGGGTATCGTCTCTCTTACTCTTCCCAATACTGTTACTAGTATAGAAGTCGGTGCATTTCATGGTTGTTGTCATTTGAAATCCATTGATATTCCTTCAAGTATAGGGAAAATTGGTGGGTTTATTTTGAATTGGGAAGATAACATGCAATGTGAATATATAAATGATACAGGTGTATTCGAAGGATGTTCATCTTTGAAATCAGTGAATATATCCAAAAGTGTCACATGTATCGGTGCTAAAACTTTCAAAGGTTGTTCTAGTCTTATGTCTGTCATCATTCCCAAAAATGTGTCTGAGATTCAAGGAGGAGCATTTGAGGGCTGTACAAGCCTAAAAAGTATAAATCTTCCAGTTGATTTTGTTACTCTATATTTTAGTTCGAATCTAGCTGTATTTAGAGACCTCTAAACAACAATAAACAACGAAAAACACATAGAGATAAACCGTTGTATATCAACTACTTTTAGATTTTAACACTTCGGACTTGCTTTTTGGTGGTTCTCAAAAATCCGCTTACCTTTGCAACGCATTTCTACCGCGGAGAATTTTGAGGGCTTTTATTTTGCCATCTCGTGGACAGGGTTGACAAAGGTTGACAAGAGTGGACAACGATTGACTGATGAACGAGAGGGAAAGGAGCAAGGAAGTAACCTCATTTGAAGAACGTGACATCGTGGAATGAGTTGACAATGGGTGTCAATGATTGACGAAAGTTCACTCCGTGGCGGTTTGCAAGAAATTGATTGTAAAACCACATAAAAAGGAGTCAAATGAGAAAGACAAGAAAATGCGCCTTCTGTGGAAAGGAGTTCACTTGTAACAGCGGTTCGCAGAGGTATTGTTCGGAACATTGCGCCGAGGCGGCAAAGGCTCAGCGCAAGAAGAGGCAACAGGAATTTTTGAAGGCTGTCCAGCCTGTTATAGACATCGCCAGCCAGGAGTATCTTACATTCTCCAAGGCTGCCATCCTCATGGGGTGTTCCCGCCAGTACGTTTACAAATTGGTAAACGAGGGGAAGCTACCTGCATCACGAATCAGCAGCCGGATGGCATTCGTCCGCAAGGCAGACATCGAGCAGATGCTTGCAGGAAATCCTTATCATAGGGTGTTGCCTGGCACTCCAACTAACAAACCGTGCAAAACTTCTTCTTCCCTTTCGTCGAGAAAAGTCAATAAACACATACGTGAAATTGATATGCGGTCATCAGAACCACTTGACTATATCTCTGGCGAGGACGTTATGGCTATCTACAAGGTAAAGAAGTCTTGGCTCTATGTTTCAGCCAAGAGAAACAACATACCTATGTGTAAGATTGCAGGTAAGAACTACTATAGCCGAAAGCACATGGATGCACTCTTCGGAGTTTCCGCTGAGATTGAAGCCTTGACAGAATGGTTGACAACGGATGAGGCAGAAACACTCTATTCCACGACCAAGGAATCCCTGCGCACCCAAGCCTACCGCCGCCAGATTCCCACCAAGCGAGAATATGGCAAGACCTATTATTCAAAGATACATCTTGATGACATCTTCCGTCCCGACCTGAAGGCGAGTGATGACTATTACACCACCGCCGAAGCTGCCGAGAAATACGGCATGACCAAGAGCAACATCTGTGTTATCGTCAAGACAAACAACCTCACGAAGGTGAAAGTCGGAGTGCAGAACCTCATCGTCAAAGAGGAACTAGACCGAATAATGGCAAGCAGACTGGCACAATTCGGGGCTTACAGGCTCCAATAATGGCCAATAATAAGCATCAACTGCGTGAAAGTATAATTATCCACGAATGATGAAAAGGTGCTTTGGTCACACTTTCATCACGCAGTTACTTTGCACTCGCTATGAGACGCATAGCCTTCGATTATTAACAAAACAAATTTCATACAAGTATGAGTAACATTTGCAAGACAGTAACCCTGCGTACACGTAAGATAAAGAAAGGTACGCAACTGAGCTTCTACCTTGACTACTACCCCGGCTACAGGGATGAGTCAACCATGAAGGTACAGCGACATGAGTCACTTGGCATCTACATCTTTGCCAAGCCCAAGAACCAGCGCGAGCGTGACTACAACGAGCGCATGACGGAGAAAGCCGAGGCACTGCGCTGCCGACGCTATGAGAGTATCGTGAACGAACGCTACGATTTCTTCGACCGAGAGAAGGAGAAAGGAAACTTCCTCGCATGGTTCAAGAAGAAGGCCGATGCCAGGAACACCAAGTGGCAGAACGTCTATAAGCATTTCGAAGTCTTCTGCGAAGGGAAATGCACCTTTGGCGAGATAGACGTTGACCTGTGCAACAGGTTCAAGGAGTACCTTTATACTGCCCCACAGACCATCCACAAGAAGCAGAGGCTGCACACCAACACCATTGCAGGCTACTGGTCAACCTTCCGTGCCGTTCTCCACACAGCCTACCGTGACCACAAGATCAAGGAGAATCCCAATGGCTTCCTTGACAGGATTGACACCATCCCTACGGAGAAGGAACACCTCTCACAGCCGGAACTCGTAAAGCTTGCCAACACCGACTGCAAGGAACCAGTGTTGAAGAAAGCATTCCTCTTCTCCTGCCTCACTGGACTCAGAAAGAGCGACGTCAAGGCATTGACGTGGAAGAAGATTCAGCCATACGGAGATGGAGGCATGTATATCACTGTGCGTATGCAGAAGACTCAGCAGCTTGTGAACAACCCGGTCAGCGAAGAGGCTCTTGAACTAATCGGCTTCTACGATGGAGAACATGAACCAGATGCAAAAGTATTCTCCGACTTCAAGGACAAAATGACGGGCACCACCATGAAGAACTGGCTGAAAGCAGCGGGCATCACCAAGCACATCACCTTCCACTGTGCCCGTCATACCTTCGGCTCCTTGCAGGTTGATGCAGGTACGGGTATCTACACTGTCCAGCACATGTTGGGTCACAAGAACGTGGAAACCACTCAGATCTATGCGAACATGGCTGATGAGAGCAAGCGCGAGAGCGTCAACCGCATCACGCTGAAGCCAAAGATTACTCCGCAACTGAAAGTCGTCGGGCAGGGATAAACCTATTTGTTGGTTCTATTTCTTCGAGAAATGAAACCAAAGATACTATTTTCAGGTCACAAACATGGAAAAATGAGAACCAACAGAATTGGCTCTCATTTTTCGTTATACCTTTGTCAAGCAATCAAACAACTGCGAAAGAGGATGAAAATGGCGAGTATGAAAATCATACTCACTTCAAGTATGATTCACAAATAAACATAAATCTCTGGCCTACAGTCGGAAAGGATATACGTCATGTACAAAATTCTTCTTAACTTTGCAGCACGATTTCTGAAATAACGAACAATAATACATATTGACAATGAAAATAGATTCACCATCTTCAATCACTTCACGTGAGGCATCCATCCGACTCGAATGGATCTCCACAAGAATACTGCCGGGAGTTGCAGTACTTCTTCTTTCAATTCCACTAAGCCAGTGGGCTGACTCAAATCTTCCCGATGGCATCGTTCCTGTATCTATCATCTACTTGATGATTGTAATAATCCTATGGTCAATGTACATGGCTGTGCAGTATGCTTTTGTTGGAATAGCACAGACGAGGAAAACCAAAACTCATGCTTGCAATAATCAAACTGCAACAAATGAATCAACGGCACAGAAACCTGTTTTTCTTTTGGAGGCAATGCCTATTATCAACGAGTCTGAAAACATTGATACCATTTGCAAAGTGGAAACTATTGAAGAGATAAGCGAGGCTGAGGTTGTTGAAGATGTATGTGTAGCAGAGACTGAAGAACTCACAAAAGAAAACCATGCCAGTTCAACCTACCAGCAAGGTATTGATGACTTCTACCAAAGTCAGGCAGAAAGCCAGAAGAAGAAACTGGACACCATTCATGAATACCTTCTATACATAATGTCTCCTTTCGTCTATGAGGAAGACATGGACGAGTTCTGTACAGATCTTTTGAGATTTGCCATGGACCACAACTACCGCCCTGAAGTTGAGTGGAAGAGATACAAGACCAAGCTGAGCAGCTTCGATGTCCGCCATCTGGTCTGGAGCATTGCAACGAGATTGGGACTTGGCAAAGGCAAGGTTTACAGCAACGACGATTGCGCCTGTTATATCGAGCGTCGTTTTGCTTCTTTGTGTGTAACAGCCAGTGGAGAGCCATTGTCGCATAGCACACTCAGGAACCTGACAGTCACATCCAACAGCGACCAGATACATTGTGACATCCAGGGAGAAGACGGATTGTTATTCCATATCCCTTCACAACTGGGCGTAGAGAAAGACAGAAGATAAACTTTCTCACCTCTCCTATATCAATACATAAACATCACATATTGGAACCACATCAGAAACCGAACTTGGTGTGGTCCCGATGTGCCTATGCCCTTTTACCCCCAAAAACAGCCGTAATCTCAATTGTCATTCATTATACTTACATGTTCGATGTTGTCAAAATCCGCATCAAAATCTCGTTTTATCCACAAATAACAGCCAAAAAGAAGGCTCAACTGCGTGATTGTTTCGTGACGCACCAGTTATAAAGCAGTGGCTTGCCCTCTGATTCGTAACGAGGTTCCTTTGCAGCACGATTCCACAAAAGGATCGTGTTGTCAAATGATAAAAGATCAAATTACGTTCAATGACCTTCCGCAGGTCATCGCCGAACTTCGGGATGAAGTATCGGGCATGAAGGCGTTACTGCTGAACCTTCAGAACAGACCAACTCAGCAGAGAGAGAACAGACACCGCCCTGTCACGCCAGAGCAGGTTGCCGAGTACACCAACATTCCCCTTGCGACCATCTATCAGAAACTCGCAAACAGGGAAATCCCCGGCTCCAAGCCAGGCAAGCGATGGGTCATCTACCTTGATGAGATTGACAAGTGGCTTGAAGCGAACCGCAAGAATCCCATTCCTCTGACGGATGAGGAACAGAACGCTGCCATCCTTGCATCGCACAAGCGCAAGCCAAACAAGTCCAGTTGGAACGATGAAGGTTCAGCTCAACGAAGTCAACCTATTGCAAAACCTTTTGACGGGGATAAAATCTAAAATCAAGCAATTATGAACGAGCATATAATTCATTACTGCTTCATTCTGTCCGAGGAACAGATGAAGTATCTCCGCAGCAAGAAGTACAAGATTGACCGCATGGAATGCTTCATGTCTCTTGTAGAACTTGCTGAACGCGAAACGAAACTGGTACAGATAAGCAAGACTCAACATGTTGAAATCTTGCCCGGCCAAGTGATGGTTGACAATACCCAACTCGCCAAGCTCTGGGATAAAGACCGCAAGACGGTTCCCAAACTGATAGAGGCGATGGAGGCTCTGGGGATTTCCTCTTCACAGAAAGTGGGAGATAACCGCATCCATACGCTTCATGCTTTTTCGGGCTGGTATGTGGATGGCATGTTTGTCAAGAATCCCTTCGCAACAAGAAGGAATGCCGATGGCACTGCAATCGTCACCGCGGAAGTTCCACCTGCAAGGGTATTCACTATTGATGTGTCGGATGACAAGCAGATTGGCGAGGAAATTTCTGTTTCAGATGGCAACAATTCCGATGCAGGAAACGTGGGTGTGATTTCTCCTGCCGATAGCAATGTGTCCCAACTATCACCACCATCTAATGATAGTGGCAATGTGGGTAAATCTGTTACGGATGGAAGAACTTCCGATTCTTCTCAGAACAACATTTCCCCTCAATCTGCTGACATCCCTTCTTCGCATGTAGAAGCCGATGGTAGTCAGAATGAAGGGAAAAGAAATGATGAGCCATCAGCACAGCAAGAAGGACAATCGCTAAATCCTAACAGCACCTCGTCTGATAGCAATGGAGACTACAGTCAGAAGTCTAATGGCTATTCCAATCCTAATGGCTTCCATAGCAACGAGTGACAGCCTTGAAGGACTCTGGTCTGCGACCTGCACAACCCAACCATCCCAAGGGAAGTTTGCCGATGCAGGATGCCTTACAAGCAGCAAAGCACCTCTAAGCCCTGACGGGAACTTTGGAGTCAAAAGTCCCGATTTTTTAGAGGGACTTTTCGAGAAATCCTTTTGTAGTACAAAACAGGTGTCCCTGTTGTTGCACTCCTAAAAGTTTCTCGGGCTACTCGCAGGCTCGCAGACCGTGTCCTTCTTTCTAACAGTTATTATTTTATCCCTTTCATTAAAAGTTATTGACAATGAAGAAAAAGAAAATAACAAAGAAAACGCCGACCAGGGTACATGCCTTCAGATGTACCGATGAAGTCTGGTCACAGCTCAAAACACTTGCCAAGGAATGTGGAATAAGTCTGAACCGCTACCTGACCGAAGCAGGCTTAAAGCATCATCCTCGCCAGCGACTCACCAAGGAAGAGGTAGATGCCCTGAACTCCCTTGTCTATGCCAGGACTGACCTGATAAAAATAACCAGTGTTCTCTCAAAGAAAACGGAAGAGGAAAAGTTGAAACTCTTCAGAACGGAGAAGTTCATGACATGGTGGATTAGGTCAAGTGCGGAACTCATCCAACATTGGTATAGCATCGAAGAGAATATTTCATCACCTGTACTAACCAAAGAAAAGAAAGAACCATGATTATGCTTGCAAAAGTTGTACCCTACGGTGGCAATGCCGTAAGGTACGCATTGGAGAAAGAGAAGGCAAAAGTGGTCAAGGTGAACCACATGCCTGAAGGTATCGAACCGACCGCCATCTGGTATATGATGAAGCATCACTGCCAGTTGTATCAGCAGGACAGGACAGTCGGGAGAAGTCTTGAACGCCTCATGGTTCAGTTTGTAATCTCCCCCTCGAAGGAAGAGGCAAAGAACTTCACCATGAATGACTGGGCAAACCTTCAAGATGAAAGTCTGGAAACAATGGACTCCCTCGGACTCATCCCCAAGGGCATGAAGAAGGAAGTCAAGACCAATTACCGCAACTCAATGAATGTGGGTGGACTTCACTCCGATTCCAAGTCGGGAACGCTGCACCTTCACATGGATTGCTGCCGTGTTGACCTTGAAGGCAACACCAACGATGTCCACGATATACACAGGAGGGCAATGATGGCTGCGGAAATTATCAACATGAGGCATGGATGGAAGCAACCACAGGAGATACGCGACATGCGGAAGGAAGAGATTGCGGACTATTGCGAATACACCCTTCGGAATATGCAGGAGTTTGATGTTGACTTCTATTTCAAGATGCTTCGCATGAAGGGCTATGAGGTTACACCTCGATATGACAAGAGCAGGAAACTGGTTGGCTATACCATCGGCAAGAATGCCTCAGTATTCAAGGCTTCAGAAATCGGTCGTAGATTCATGGCATCACAGCTTGAAGCTACATGGAAGAAGTTCCATCCGAAGCCTGCTCAGGTTAAGGTAAAGCCTTCAACACCGACAGTTGCCCCAAGCAGCCGTCCTCTTCGTCCGACTTTCCAAACAACGGCATCTACCCAGCCCAAGGTGCAGCCAAGAGTCCAGGCAAAGCCTGTGCCATCCTTCACTATATTCAACATCGATACACCTATTGGCAGCAAGGCAGTTGAGATTCCCAATTCGGTCAAGGATATATTCCTCAATGAGGCTCAGGTTCCAGAAGACAATGATAACGCCACTGTCGAGAATGTTGCCCATACTGCAATGCTTCTCTTTGCTGGCTACATTGATGCCGCCACGTCCATGTCCGAATCTTGCGGAGGTGGTGGCGGTTCTGCTCCTGAATCTGGTTGGGGCAAGAAGGATGACGAGGACGAACGCGCCTATGTTCGACGATGCCTCCAGATGGCTCATTCCATGTACAAACCAAAGTCTATTAAACGCGGTTTCCACCGATAAAACACTAATGTCTATGTCTATAAAGAAAAGCAAAGCTAATGAAGCGCAACATGACTTCGATGATATGATGAGCGAAGTCGAAGAGGAACTGGAGCTTCAGCAAATCGAACAGAATATAGCCGACCGTGTTCCTGAACTCAGGAAGTTGAATGAGAACATTGACAAAGCGACAACAGCCGTCATCAATGCCAAGCTATCCTTGGAATCTTCAATCCGCCAAACCCAGCGTGAAGAAGGAGTGCTCGGCGCTGCCGTGAACACCATCAGCAACAAGGTTGATACCATCAATGAGCACATCGACCAAGTTATGGAAGATGCGCCTACAAAGTTGAAGGTGACCGTAACAGTATGCGATACTGACTGGCAGAAGATACAAGAACTTCATGGCCAATGGCTGGAACAGGAGAAACAGATGCTTGCCGACCAATACAAACAGCAGGAAACGCTATGGCAGAAGCAAAGTCACAGACTCACAGATATTGTGAAGAATAACGAGGGCGTATGGATTTCTACGAAATTGTTTTACGTTGTAGGCTCATTATCCCTTCTGTCAATCATAACGATTGCAATGGAGATTGCTTTCTATGTGTATTTCCACTGGATTCAATAACATAACCATCAAGAATGCCTTCCCCTATAGAACAAGTTCCATCACGTCATCATGACAAAGATTTAATCGTGCGTGGGTTTGATGTTCATCGATGTTGTTGAAATAGTTCTTCCCGCCGCCCGTCGCGACCAAGCGAGTGGGAAGGACACATCATAAAAACAACGTATGGGGTTATTTCTTTTTAGGCTGCTTGCTGAATTTGTATACTACTTGTAACATAGCGTATCTTGGAAGCGAGTTATACCATGTTTCTGTTAGGCCTTGTGCGTTGAGAACTCTGGTTACGTTGCTCAATCCTTGAAAAATGTCGTATGCATCAAGGCTCAATCCGAGACGGCCTTTGAGGAGGGTCTTAGACAGACGGGCATTGGCCACAAAATGACAATCATTGAGGCTGGCATCCGAATAGCCCGTGCGATGATAGAGTGTCAAGTCTGTAGTAAACGCGAATCCTGCTGACAATGGAATCTGAGCAGACGCACCATACTTAAAGTCAAAACTGTTGATATTCTGGAAGCCTGTTCGGCTCGAAGTTGCATGAAGGTATTTCACGGCTACATCCAAATCAAAGATGTACTGGTTGAGGCGCATGTTCAACCGCAAATTTTCACTCGTGTTGAGATTGCGCACCTGGCTCAGTTCAGAGACATAATCCACGCTGTTCCGATAATTGAAGCCCGTAACAGCATTGAGGACGAAACGCTGCTTCTTGTCCAGTGCCTTCTGGTAATCGGCCGATAACTTTGCTCCCCAGTTGCCATCCACGTTGCGAGGTGAGTAAGTGCGTACACCTGTGGCGGCATCGTATGTCATGGCATGGGCAATGGCATTTTGTGTCATATCCCAGGCGGCACGAAGAGATAATTGCCAGCCCTTATCCCGATTGCGTAAATAGCGCGTAAAGTCAACGCTATGGCTGGTACTGCGCTTCAGGGAAGGATTACCTCGATAGATATTCAGAGGGTCTGCATTATCGGCATAAGCAATAAGGCTTACCATGTCGGGATAGGAAGAAGAAAGTCTGTAGTCGATGTAACAATCCTCAAAGCCCCATGAGATGGAAGGCACGAAGACAGCATTGCTTCTATGGGAAGTCTCATTTAACTGGTCACGATGATAAGTGAGATTATCAATACGCCATTCCACCTCTGGACGAATGTCTATTCTGTGGCTTGGCAACTTACCCGGAAGCCAAAATAACAAGCTTACGCCCACATGGTGTACCAGAGTGTTCAATCTGGACGTATAGGAGTTTTGTGAGTCCATACAACTCATCAACGTAGAAATAGTAGAGGGAAGTTCGCCGAGCGACAAAGAATTTCTGCCCAACTGATCCAATCTATATAGCGATAGAGCGGCATCACGATATTGCTCCGTCATTTCATAAAAGGGCGTTACCGTTCCCCATTCCGGGCGGTACTTGTAGGAGGCTTTCAAACTCGCATCAAGAGAGACAACGGGGGATGTCTGGTACTGATTACGATAATCCTCACCTTTCCCAATAGATTGGTTATACAAGAGATGATAATCGGAAAATGTCGTGGCCTCTTGTTTCTGTACCCGAAGGTCTGCCGAAAGATTGATGTAGTCGGGCGTATGTGGAATCTCTATGTAGCCGTTCATACTGACAGAGCCGCCCCAATGATTGGCGTTCGCCAGACTCTGTTCCATTCGCCTGTGAACAAACAGGGTAGCGAGTCGTTCGCTGGTTCCAGAGAAAAGACTGTCAAGCGATGCAGCACGATAACGGTCATTCGGGTCATTAGTAAACTCCGCTTCCCAACGGTTTGCTTGATTTCTACTTCTGTGATAACCCGCCTTACCGTCAAGTGTTATGTAGCCATGTGGCTTCTTATAACTAAACTGATGCGCAGTAGTTACATCCATTACTCTATTTATATTCTCGTTTTTCGAGCGTGCATAAGTGTTCCCGCTCAGCGCTGGTTGGAATGTTTCTACAGAGGTTACACTCTGATCATCCGTTTTTCGATGAGCCGCTTTCACATTACTCGTGTATTTCCATACGCCCTTCTTGTCCTTTATCAAGGCTTCCAGTCCACCTGTCTGCAAATCAGTGCGCCCAGATGCGGCCCCCTGGGCATTCCATTCTCCTGTAGTACCAGGTTCGCGCGTGTCGTTTCTGTTATTGGCATTTCCGAATAATGCCAGCCTTGAATTGTCCGTAAACCTAAGCCCGAACAGTCTTGCCAGATACCTGTTGCTCAATCCATATCCTGCACTTGCGTTCGCCACCCACCCAATGGAATACTGGCGTTTCAGATTCACATCTACCACTAACGGAAGTTCCCGTATGTCTTTCTCTCTTGTAATATAACTATATTCATGCTCCTTATGATAGACTTTAACTTTGTCCACCATATAGGCCGGCAGATTCTCTAAGGCAACACGTGGGTCGCCACGGAAGAAGTCTTCTCCGTTTACCAACAGACTGCTGACAAAGTTGCCATTAACACGTATCTGCCCGTCCTTGATTTCAAAACCTGGAAGACGTTTAATCAGTCCGTCTAACATGGAACCTTCAGCCAACTGGAAGGCATCGGCATTGTAAACTATCGTATCACCTTTTACAACCATTCTAACCTTTGATGCTGTAACAGTTACTTCATCAAGTTCACGTTCCAAGGCTCTCGGCTTCTTCTTCAGAAGTATTTCACCAAGAGAGATGCGCGTTTCGCGTTTGCCAATGTCTTTCTTCCGAAGGTTGACAGTCGAGGGCAAATAACCCTCTTTGGAAAATCTGAATATGCAATCCGTTCGTGGTATGTACAGATAGCCTATTCTGTCAATATTGTGGTAATAGCCTCCATATCGATATATCTGATCTACTTGAAATTCATCAATCGACGTACTATCGGAATTCATTATTTCAACATGTACATCCTTCAGAATTTCGTGTGTAAAACTGTCTTTCACGTTGCCATAAACAGCAACACTATCCTTCTGGGACTGACCGAAGGTGTTGGTACAAATAAATGTGGTATATAGAGTGATTAGAATTGTACGTCTCATGGGCATTAGTCTTTCTTGGTTTTGGGTTGCTTGTCAAACCGATACACAAGGCGCAGCATGACGTAGCGCGGGATGACGTTGGTGTAGTATTCCCAACGGCTTCGGCTGTCGATGCCGGCGTTGACGTTGGAGAGGTTGCCCAGGATGTCCCAGGCATCGAGCATCAGATTGAGGCGATTCTTCATGACCCCCTTCGAGATGCGCGCATTCCACACCAAGTCGTCGCGGTTCATGGTGGAAGATTCGTAGCCCCGGCGGGTGAACATGGTCAGTTCGGTGGATAGTTGGAACGCCCACGGCAGGTCGATTACCGCGTTGGCTCCGTAGTGGATGTTCCAAGTGTTGGCATTCACGAAATCGTTGCGCTCGGCGGTGGCATGGTTCCAGGCCGCGTTTCCTTTCACACCCACGTTTACTTTCCAGTAGCGGTAGTTTAACCGAAGCGTCTCACTGAGCACGGCGGTTTGTGTGGTGTTGCGCAGGGGCGTGGCGGCGGGATTGCTCCCGGAGAAGTCAACGAGGTGGTAGTAGTTGGCCGCCGTGTTGGTGGTGAGTGTCAGGCGACGCGCCTTGTCCAGCGGAGTGACATAGCCCACATTGAGCCAGGTGTTCCAGTTGCCGATGACGTTGACGGGGCGGCTGGTGGTCACGCCCGTCTGTTTGTCGTAAACGTAACTGACAGAGATGGCATTCGCGGCACAGTGCCACCCGGCATTGCCGTAGAGTTGCCGCTCCTGGTGTTGCAGCCAGCGGTCGGATTTGTAGTTGAAAGAGAGGTCTATGTCGGTGCGCTGCTTCAGGTCGGGGTTTCCCAACGTCACGTTCAGCGGGTCGGCAGCAAAGGTCTTGCTGACCAGGTTTGTCATGGATGGCGAACTGCTGTTGAGCGTTGCCACGAAGTTCAGCTCATGACGGAACTCCTGCGTGTTGCGCTTTAGACTGAAACGGGCATGCGGTAGCACGTAGGTCTTGTGAATCTGCTGTTCATTTTTCCCCACGACGTAGTCCGTGAATCGGAATCGGTTGTCCTCCAGTGTAACGGACGGACGGAACTGCACGTTCCAGCCCGACGTGCGTCGCCCTTGCGGTGTCTTGCTGTAGTGTTGCCATTGCCAGTCGAGCGTCAGGTCGTGACGATAGCGGTGCAGCAGTCCCTCGTAACTGTTGTCCGAATCAAGAGCCTGCATCAGCATGGCGGCTTCGGAAGGGAGCCAACCGAGAGGCTGGTCTGCACTTTCGTCAAGCACGTCGAGGCGATAGTGCATATGGTCGCCCGACTCGTACTTATAATTAAAGGTGTAGCTGGGGTTGAGCATGATTTCCTGGTTCCAATGCCAGAAGTACTTCGTCCGAACCTGTGTCCCAAAGTCACGTTGAGGCGATTCGTCGTAACGGTTGCGCCAATCGGTCTGTAGCGCTCCGCCCTCGCAGTGGTTGTAGAGGAAATGGTTGAAGCCGTTCTGCCGCTTGTCGTTGTAGGAAAGGTTGCCGTCCACCGACACGCCGTCCTGCGAAAAAGGAATCTTGAAGAAACTCCAGAAGGACATGCTGCCGTTCGTCGTGCGGCTGCCCACCACGGCTTGCTCTCCGTTGCGGCGGATGAGGTGGCGCACGGTGGTAGTCCAATCCGGCGAGAAGAGGCTGTCGAGCACGGAGGCATAATCGCCAGCCGGACTCACGCTGAATGTTCCGTTCAGGAAGTTATAGTTGTAATCGCTCTTCTGGTAGTTGAAAGCGGGGGAGAGGCTGAAGGCGTGGTGCGTCTGCTGGAAGTTGAATTTCAGGTCGTGCTGTGTGCTTATGGAGAGGTTGCTGCTGTTCGTGCGGCTTGACGTAACATTGAAGACATCGCCGCCCGGGAGGAAGTTGGTTGAACTGCCGCCCCATGCGTTCTCATTGTCCGTGTAGGTAACATCCGCGTTGCCTGACAGCTGGAAGCGGTCGCGCTTGTCGAACACGGAATAGTCCAGGCCACCGCGCTTTGTGGATGTCAGTCCGCCCGACACGTCGAAGTCGCCCCATCCGCCGTTGCCGTCGGGTTTGCGGCGATCGTTTACATTGTTGAGGTTACCAAAGAGGGAGAGGCGCGACTGCGGCGTGTAGCGCATGGCAAAGAGGCGACCCAGATAACGGTTCTTTGTGCCATATCCTGCCTCTGCGTTGGCCAGCCAGCCGATAGCGTATTGTCTTTTCAGTCTCACGTCCATCACAAACCGTCCGTCGTCCACCTTGCGCCCCAGCAGTTTACTTGTCTCACTCTCTTCTGTATATACTTTCACCTGTTGCACCATATAGGTGGGCAGGTTGTCGAGCAACACGGTGTTGTCTCCCTTGAAGAAGTCGCGCCCATTGAGCAGAAGGCTCTCCACAAACTTCCCGTTCACCATGATGCGCCCGTCGGGTTTCAGTTCCGCACCTGGCAGTTGCGCTACAAGCGCGTCAAGCATCGAGCCTTCTTGCAGTTGGAAAGCATCGGCGTTGTACACCAATGTGTCGCCCTTTGTGTAGAACTTGACCTTGGTGGCAGTCACCGTGACCTCGTTCAGCTGCACCTCGTCCGTTGCTCGTGAAGTGCGGCGCATGGGAACATTCCAAAGAGAGACCTCAATCGTCTTCGATTTCCACGCCAATTTGGTGGCCTTATACACGGTTTCATACCCCTTTGCCTCCAGTTTCACGAGGAAATGGCCGTCCGGCTGTTGTGGCACATCAAATTGGAAGAATGTGCGTATGGTGCCGTTTCCCCGATCCGTGTGCTCGTAACTCTTGGTAGTCATTACCACGGTGCTGTCAGACCGGAGCAACGAGACAGTCACTTCGCCTTTGATGGCCTGGCGCGTAAAAGCATCCACAATGGTGCCGTTGAAGTTCACCGGTGCTTTCTGTGCGGACACTGTGAGGGCTGTGCTGACCAGTGCGGCCAGCAACATGAGTCTATGTTTCATAAGTTGATGTGATTGATTTACTACTTCATTTCGGGCAATGATAGACTGGAATTTGGTACGCAGATGGAGTGTGGGTCAAGGCCATCAACCCGCTCCAGAAGGAGTAGTTTCTGATGAATAAAATAATAAAGGTAGAAAGCGTGGTAGCAACCCTTGCCGTCCATCCAGCGGAGAATGGTTCGGTTGGGACTGAAATGTTCGTCGTTGCCAGATTCCACATTGCTCAAAGCCTGCAGACGAGCACTCAAAGACAGATATTCCTCTCGCGAGCAGCGGGTGCGTACAATTTGGGCTTTTGTCGAACACGGCCCATTTAATCCCAACCACCATTCATGTCCCTCATGGTCGTTGCTGACGAAGAGAGTGTCAACAGCTTGCACGTCACTACGACCGCGCATGGTTTCCATGAGAGTCTTCAGTTCTTGATTTAGTTCAGGAGAAATGTCATTCATCGGCTGTGCGGGTTTTGCTTTACCGCGCAAATGGTCAATGAGTTCTCTTGTGTCCGGCACCGTGTTGCAATGCTTCCACGTTGGCACAACGACGCGCACCACGCAGATACATTCCTGATAATAGACAATGTGATAGAGGCAGAAGGCTCCTCCTGTGCAGAACGAGGCAGTGGCGCAGATCTGCAATATCTTGCCGTCCTTGTGCTTGGAACTTTTATATATGGTGACATCGGGGTTTCCACTTAAAGGAGCAAGAGCTTCCGTCCATGCAAGGAAGTCTTGCTGCTGCACGCCTTGCAGGAGCACGACGTGGGCTGGTGTGCGACTGGCATCACCCTTTGCACCCATCCACCAATCGTAGTTCTCATTCTCAGAATAGCAGAATACAGTGTCAATTACCAGTGCTTCCTTTCTCTGCTCCATCTGTCTCAATAGGTTGGCGATGGCTGCCACGCTGTCTGTGGGCAAATCGTGGTAGTTGAAGTTCGGTTTTACATCTGAGGCACGCTCTGTGACGATGTTGATGCTCTTAGGGCTGTTCACGCCGTAGCGGAAACTGACCATTGTACGGTTGTAATCCATCAGGAAGAAGGCCGAGGTATCGCCCTGCTCGGGGTGCAAACGCATGGCGATGCGACCCCTGAAAATCTCGTCTGCCTGCTCATCGGTCATGCGATGCTTGTGTGGCAGACGTTTGATGAGTGGTTCTATCTTATCAAGCAGCGTGGCTGTAGCATGAAGCGGACCATTATTGACTACGATATTACCATATATCGTGCGGTTACGACCACAAACGGCATCGGTCACGGCACCTTCGAGACAATGCTCATTCAGATAATTGGCAATGTCCATCACGGTCTTGTCCGTCTGGCGTTGTGCAGCCATTCCAAGAGGAATGACGAGACTGATGATAAGGGGAAATAGTCGTTTCATATCTGTTGCTACTTTACATGTTTTCAAATTCATTCACCATAGCCAGCATCTTGTCCTCCATCGTCTGGAGTTCACAGTCGATACAGATGTCCTCCTGCAATTCGGTGGATTCTGTAGAAATGAAATTGTTTTTTTGTTTCTTGGCTACTAATGGTTTGTCAGCCTTTCTTATATGCTGCTCTATATTTTTGGGGCGTGGAGTTTGTGCCGTCTGAACACAATCTTCTGCTTGAGGCTCATGTCGCATCTTGTCTGTTTGTCGGATAACCTCCACAGCCATAGACTTGGATGGCTCAACATATCTGTCTTTTCTTTGCATGAAAAACACCCCTGTACCAAAAATGATAGTAATAACAGCCGCAGCAGTGCTCCATTTAAGCACATAGCTTTTGTGAAGCGCACGGGCCTTAGGCTTGCCTTGCTGCAGACCTCTGAACAGGACAGAGAAGCTGCGCCATTCGGCAGGGACTTCCCTATGCGTGCAGAAATAGTCGGCAAGCAAGTCTTCCTCTTCTCGCGTCGTCTCAGCAGCCAAGTAGCTGTCAAGCAACTTTTGTATGTATTCTTTTTCTATATTCATGTTATTCTGCCTAATATTTGAAGTAATCTTGACCGGGCTTTCGACATCATACCTCGGCAGGAGGATTCAGTAGTTCCAAGCACTGCGGCAATCTCTGCAAAACTCATCTTTTCATATTCCCGCATCTCAACAATTTTCCGCCAGTTGTAAGGAAGCTGGCTCATGGCTCTGAGAACGACGTCATTTGTTTCTTTGTCTTCCACATATTGCTGAGGGGTGAACGGTTCGGGTACGTCGGGCATGTTGAATGACTCGTCATCGTCCTTCTCCCGTCGATGGAAGATCCTCATGATGGGATGTCGTCGCCGCTGACGTAGAAGATTCAGTGAAAGATTCCTCGCCATCAAGTTTGCCAAGTGCTTCACTTTGTCTGCGTCATCATGCAAATCCCTGTGCCCTTCCCACAATCTCAGCAAGACCTCTCCGGCCACATCCTCGGCAGTATCATGATCGTCAAGCAGCGTCAATGCTTTTGCCACGGCTATCTGCCGTAGCTCCACTACTAACGATATGTACTTTTGACGTTCCATACTTATAATACACCGAACCTCCTCAAAACGCTACGCAAAAATCAACATTTTTTGCTCATTCTGTAAATTGGCCCCTATCAAATCTCGAAAAAAGGTCGCTTGATATCTCTCAAACGACCTTCTATTACCTTATTATAGACAATTGTGTTCCGCTCATTTCTTCGCATTCCATTCTCTTGCATCAAGAAGTTTCGAATCTTTTCTTTGCTTGGCAGCTGTAACTCATATCGGGCAACAAATATTGGGGAAATAGGGTAAGTCAATCATTCTGGTCAACTCGCCCGTTTCCCAAGCATTTCGCCGCACTCTATCATGCGTCGCTCCTCGTGCTCCATGCAGTACTCCCGCAGGAACTCCAGGTCCAGCCCCTCCTTGTAAGTGTTGAATTGCTTGTTCGTTGTCATATTCGCCAATTTCCTGATTTGTGGGTACAAAGGTAGTCATTTTTCAGCACAAATCGTTTCTTTTTGTTATAAGTTGGGCTATTTTTGACTAAATTTGTGTCCATCAGAGGAACAGGAACCACATCTGAAAGATGTAAAGGAATTATTCAAACAAGGTAATTCAATTAGAATAAAGAAATAGTATGACTATCAACGAAAGAAAAAAAAACTAAAGCCTTGGGGACTCACTGTCGAAGATTTGACAGAAGAAGAACTGGCAGAAGCTAAAGAGTGTTTAAAGCCAGGAACCATTGATGGCTTTTCCTCAAGTGAAATATTGATAAAGAAATCTCTTTTGAAGGCATTGAGCGCAAAAAAGCAAACACTTAGGACAGAAACTTTTTCAACGTATTTATGTCATCATGAACATTCCAGCTAGATCCAAAGAATTCTTCTGGCTGGTGATCACTATCAGGTGAGCATGACTACCTCGAATCGAGAGTGTTCGCAATCCATATTGCCAAAAGACAATACTACTATGTACCTTTTATACCTCTTCTTATTGCATCAGCAATCTTTATCTTTTCCATGCTCTTCTCAAGATTTGTTTTCAGCATCAGAATGTTCATCTTATCAACCAGTTGACACTCATTTGCCTTCAATTCCAACAACTTTATTATTTCAGGCAAAGATTTCAAATCATCTACATAATGATATACCATAGTCTCAGGACTTTGTATGTCTAAAGCACTAGTATAGTGACCAACTATTATTGATAAAACCTTCTTTTTACCTTCATTTTTTAAACGAGCAAATCCATTTACGAACTTCTCTGGATCCACATTAGCAAATATTGCAGACGATGAATAACTCGTAGAATGGTCTGGCATTACACCTCCATATACTTCATACAGCTCGTCCGCTTTCTTATCATTTAGCGACTCCAGCATTACTGACAAATCGTTCTTCAGTGTTTCATTTATTTCATTATATACCTTTCCAAGTTCTTGTATAAACGAGCTGATCACTGGCACTTTATCCGTCCCATAACTATAGTATCCACAAAAACTAATTACATGCTGTCGAACCTCGTGGAGCTCATTCTGGTTTTTACATTCACCATAAAACCTTTCCCTCATTATCTTCGAACACCACTTGTTAACCATATCTCCATTGTATTTATGAGTAAGGTGCCGGTGTATAATCATTAGCATGATTATCGCTGAGGATAACATCTCATCGACATTGCTAAATTCACCTCCATCCAAATATCCGGCATTTAGGTCAACATTCTTTGTCAGCACATCATTCTCCAAACTCATATAGTTTTGCAATATCTCCCAAGGCTTGTTCTCATCCTTCTTCAATTCCATTTCAATAAAATCAAGGTTTACCTTTCCTTTACGAAGATACAACAGTACACAATCTGCATATTCTGGTACCATTACATAATAGCTGTCTGTCAATCCTGATTGCTTGTACTTTTCATGTTTTTTGACCATTTCCGATTTTTCTGCTTTATCATCACCTGTCAAATCCAAAAACATCTGATTTGACATTTCCTCCCCAAGTTTCTTTCCATAGTCATCCATATTTACAGAATGTCCTTTGTCTTCAGCATATACAGCAACAAAGTTTGCCAGCAACCGTAATTCCAACTTTTCAAAGACAGGGTTCCTTTTAATACGATTTGGTATCCTCCCCATCATCAGAGAATAGTCATCAAGGCTCTGTTTCAGTAATCTAAGGTTATTCGTTCCTGATACTTTAAAACATACCTTAATAATGTCTTTATGAGCAGAAATATACTCTTTATTCAGCATATTTTCATCCTGGACAAAGTTATCTACTGCTGCATCTACATCTGGATCCAGTTCAAACTCTCTTCCTATCGTTTTCTCTTTCTTGGCATTAAATTTATTTTTATCCTTGAGTTTGTCATCATCTCCAACTATCACCACATTACAGCCGATGTGCTCTACATAGTAGTTAATATACCCAAGCACATCTATGGCATCCATATTACTCCTCTCGATATCATCAAAAACAAGGAGTCTATTCCCCTTAACATGAGGGTCGTTGCTACCAAGAAGTGCCTTGGGGTCTATCGTACAATCCATTTTTAGGTCAGCCTCTCCATTCTTGTCCAAATCAATGTTATAACGCAGAGCGGCTGATATGGCAATTTTGAACACCTTGCTGACTACTTTCATCGCTTTACTGTGTAAAATAGGACTAACCGCCCGTTTCAACTCCTCGTCTATCTGGCTTGTTGCTGTCATGCCATAGAGCGAAATATAGATTGGATTCAGCGTATAATAAAGTTCATTATCATTCTTTTCCGTCTTTAAAGATCCTATCCAATTCTTGATGAAGTATGTTTTGCCACATCCCCATGACCCTTTTAGGAGAACGGCATAGCCGGGTTTCTTTATCTTCAAATAGTCTTGAAGACATTCCAATATTTCTTGATTATGCTTATTCATTTTCTTATCTTTTCTTCTTAAAATCAATCCCAGTAAGGCTGCTAGTAACTTCTTTAAAGCCTTTCTCAAGTTTCCTGTCATTCTTCCTATTTCTTTCTTTTTCCCATATTCTCATTACATAGCCTCGAAATGATATATATCGTTCCATTGGGTCTGTTGCTCTTTTGGTATGAATCGTATAGCTTCTTTTTAATTTCATCAACTGTGAAACGTCCCCCCTTATCTTGCTCAGCAATATCACAAGCAAGTCATAGTCAATTAGTAACAGATCATCTATTCTCTGCTTATGCGCTCTCAACACTTCACTTTCTTCTATACGTTCCCTCATCCTAATTTGCAGAATCTGGTTCACACCTCTTGATGTAAACACCCGACTATTAATGACTAAAATAGGGTGTACCTTTTGTCTGTTTTTATTCCAGCCTTTAAACTCTGGCGGAAATAGTCCGTTGAAATAGTCTTCCATATCTCTCACCAGTTGTGGTATTCCCTTATTTCCCTCGTCATTATCTTTCTTGTGATTCAAGCGTTTGTCTATGTAAATCAATAGTTCGTTCATATTACGACCATCAGCCACTTCTTTCTTCACTCGCATGTCTTTGAATTCGAACATAAAGATATTTCTTTTAGTGTTGATAGTGATGTCTGGTGCAGCATCTTTGTCTTCAAACCTACTATCATTCACTGCCCATACTTTTCTGTGGTACTTCATGGTGTCAAACAACTTACAGAACATCCATTTTTCAGAAAAGTCAGTTGAGAAGGTTGACATATAATCGAATTTATGTTCCTTCTTTAAGGCCGCCAACAGTTCCCATTGTAATCCGTCATACAGTGTCTGTGCATAGTAAAACATCGAAACTAGTACGTACTCGTTTTCCGACAACTTCAGTACTGGGTATTTCTTGAAACAGGTTTGATCTAGCATTTCTTTGTCAGATAGGATTTCTTGCAGTTTTTCCTGATTATTAATATCAAGGCACTTCCTCTCAAGACTTGAAACTAGACTATCCCAAACGGGCATGGCACTTTTATACTCGTGTTTTGACATTCTGATTATTCCTTCCCCATATTTATTCGTATCATGATATATCGACAAAGGTGTATATAAAGCCAACCAATAATGAAAGGCGTCTTCGAAGCCCTTTTTCTTCAACAGTTTTAGAAGTACATTTCCATAAACTTCTGGCTGAGATTTAGCAAATGCATCAAGGGCAATGAATTTCAGTTCCTGAGTTTTTTTTACCTCAGTATAGTTATCGCCGAAAACCCCATTGTTCATCAAATCCTGCTGCATTACAACGAGTGCTTTTTTTATATCGTCCATCTCGCCAAGGTTCTTCAGTGTATTGGCCTCTTCTTCCATCTCTTTGCTATTAGCTGCAAGAATTGCTTTTAGTAACCCTATATATGCTTTTAACGATTCTCCTATTTCACCACATTCATCGATCAAGAGTATCGACCTCAATAGTTCAAACAACGCTTTATGGTTGATAAACGTCAGGTACACTCCCCTGTTTGTTTTGGCCTCGTCCATCAACCTTCCAAACAACCCATGAACTTCTTTCTCGTCCATATAATCTTGGAATATCATGTGCAACATACGGTCTGCCCTCATCGAAAAACTGTCATACGATATTACGCTAATCATATGCAAAATGGCACTAATAAGCCAGTCTTTATGAATCCCCCTCAAATAAACCACGGCTTCTTGCATTGGCTCATCATAGAAATCAGCAAAACATAATGTCTTTGTCACGAACGATTTGTAGTACATGTTATCCAACTCACAAATTTAAGATTTCATTCAACTATTCTTTTTCTAAAATATCGCCATAGAGCAACTTGATAAAATCCTCCCCTTGAGGACCAAGATTGTGATAATCCATCATAAATGTATAGAATGAAGACAGATTTGGTTCATCGGGGGCACTCTTACTAAAATACTCATCGATGAGGTCAAACAAATCAAGTTGTTGCTTCTTCAGTAGTAGTGCGTACATGATGAGTGTATCTATGTCCATGATTACTGATTTCTGGATATTATAATCTCCTATTCTGACAGCATGATTCTTTTGTTCTTTAAAGAAACCTAGTATTTTAGTTTTTATCTTGGGTACTTTTTTATTTATGTATTCATTGACTCCTATAGCGGAATATGCTTTGTCATACGTTATCAACACAGGATATATCTTCTTTACCATTTCACAATCTGGATCAAATTTGCGATACAAATCTGGTCTGTCTTTCATGCGGATGATATTATAATATATCTGTCCTAACCCCTCTTTCTTTCGTTCTAATTTACCCTTTTTATTTTTTACTTTTTTGAATGATGCTATTTTGGAACTTATTGACTCCTTTAACTTGAGGAGTTGACCAGAGAATTTAGCATCATCTGGAAACAAGATATCTTTATTCTCAAACAGCATTAAGCTATGTCCTTTTCGGAGATAGTAGTCAGGTTCACTTTTTCCATCTTGATCAAAATACATCTTGGTTTCAGTTCCAGGTTTTCTTATTAAATCTGACCTGTCGTCAAACAACATGTCCATGACCGAATATAGCATTTTCTCTTCACTGAACTTATAGCCAAGCGCTGAATTGATTCTTTTTTGTGTGATATCCCGTCCTTTATTATCTTTTATCTCATTAATATGTGCTAAGTAAGCAAAATCGAATTTCAATCCTTGATATATTTTATCTACCAACAAATCCGATGACAATACTAAAACAATATCAGGATCTAACGCAGATTGTAAAAGGAACTGATTTCTTAATATAATTGGCATCTGGCCCTTTAGATTATCTTCTAATGGAAGTTGAGATTGATTAATCAAATATGGCTGCATAAACTTTATTACAGCATCGGGGGCACCTTTCATGTTGATAGCAGGTGATTTTAAGCTTGTCTCAAAGAAACCAAAATGTATGCGTATGTAATCTTTCCAATTATCCACATTTCGATCTTTGTAAAATGCCTCTAACAAAGGGGTAAAAAGGTCATCCTTCTCCGCATACTCAAACAACTTTATAGCTTTATATAATTGTGTCCTAAAATCCTTGAAGAACTTAAACTCACTATAGGGGATGTCTAATTTTAGAGAAATATCAATAAGTGCACTTTTGATTGTCTGGTTAACACCGGGATATGTGGTTCGGTTTACCTTCACACACTCATCCGTCCATACCTGATTACAATATAGATATGCTTTAAAGATTTTCTTCATATGACTTTCATCAAGCTCGAAATCTTTCCTTTGAGGAGTAAAACAACTAAGTGCCAACCTTACAAAGCGAAGTGTTCCTTCAGCGTTGATAAAAGTTAGATTATGATGCTTTCTAATGCTTCTATTAAGCCTTACTCTTTCACTTTCATCTAAAACATCATACAACAGCTCAATTATTTTGTCATCAAACTCAGGGTCATGCAAACGATAGTGTATTTGATTTTCATACCCCAAAATAGTTAATAGCAAATCAAAAGTTGGAATATTACGTAAAAAAGACTTGGGATCTACCTGCGTATAATCATCAAATATTTGGGAATAAGATAGACAAACTATTAATTGGGGCAAATTCCTGAATCTTTTAAATGAAAAAGATGGCCTAAAAGACATCCTCTTCCAGGATTTCATATAATGTCTTATTGCTTTGAAGTCTCTACTCATAATTTGTTATTTCCTACGTTCCTTGTTCTGTAGCAACCACATTTACTATTATATAGTTTGTTCCTTTGTGGTATTGCCAGCGTTATTGTTTTGTAATATTCTCAATTTCAGAATGAAGGGGAAGCTCTTTACCAAAAGCTTCCACTTCGTCAGCCACTATTTTCTTTAGCTCCTCTTGTGGAACAATCAACTGGTAATCTGCAACACCAATAGGCTTGCCCATCTCTTCTAACGCCAATTCGACTTCCACATGATCTTTCTCGGCACATAGAATGATGCCGACAGAACGGTTTTCGTCTTCCCTACGTTCCAAACGATCGAGCAGTGACAAATAGTAATTCATTTTACCTGCATATTCTGGCCTAAATTCACCAATCTTCAAATCAATGGCAACAAGGCAGTGTAGTCCACGATGGAAGAAAAGCATGTCAACTTTGCTTCGTTTTCCATTATATTCAAGTACATGCTGATTACCAATATAAGTGAAGCCTTTGCCAAGTTCCAAAAGGAATTGCTTTACCTTCTCTACCAGTCGGGCTTCAAGTTCCGTTTCCAAGATGGGGTCTTTAACCCCAAGGAATCCCAGATTATAACCGCTTCGGAACACTTCATTGGCAAACATTGCCTGAGAGGCAGGTAGTGTCTGCTCAAAGTTGTTGTCCGATGGCTCATTCTTTCTCTTGTGCATCTGCAAAGAGATGGCACTGGAAAGAAGTTCACGATTCCACCCTTTTGAAGTAATCTCCTGCGCGTAATATAATATGGTATTATCATCGTTTCCAAACTTGCGCATCAAGGTCAGAGTATGTCCCCATGGTAAAACTGCGACAGCTTGTCGCAGTTTTGGATCGCTGCCACAGAACCGTTCATAAAACTTCTTCATGTCCCACAGGTTTCTTGGAGAAACTCCCATCTGTGGATAACGTTGCTTTAAGTCAAAGGACAAACGATTTACCACACCGCTTCCATGCTTACTTTCAATCTTCTTGTCGTGAAGTATTTTTCCTATTTCCCAATGAGCGGAACCGATGGCGGAACACACCGTTGTTGCCACCATTGCTCTTGTCCTGTCAATAACTGCGACAGCCTGTCGCAGAATTGCATCATACACTGATTCTTGAATCTGTACAATATCTGTCATAGTTTTAATCTTTACCTGTTATGAGTTCTCGCTTGTCAATATCAAGCAGTGTTGCAATCTTGTCTAATGTGTATAGGTCAGGTTGTGAAACGTTGGTGCACCATTTGCTGACTGTAGCCGGATTTTTACCAAGTTCCTCTGCAAGCCACTTCGCCGTCCGTTTCTTTTCGACGAGTACAACTTTGATGCGATTCAAATCTTTCATTTTTAAATATCTTTAATTTGAACGCAAAGATACACAAAATAATCGACAACAAAAGAACTTTCATTCAGAAAAGACATTTATGAATGTGTTTTTTTAAAATTATTAAGAGTTCTTGTGCCTTGTAGGCAACAAAAGAGCGGAGATAGCCAGAGTTATTCCTTGCAAGAATAACTTCTGCACAAAATTTGCACACCACCTCCATTTTGGTTTACAAAAGTTAAAAACGTTAAAACTTCGTCTTTTTCTTCCTCATTAAATCCATGCAATCACTTTTCTACCGTTTTAATCAAAATAAATTGGTAAACAACAAGTTACAAATAC
>DJXW01000011.1:739-1299 GCA_002449845.1 Prevotella sp. UBA6994 | reverse complement strand
TCTTACTGCTCTGGGCTAACTTCAATCACTATCCCCAACTCCGTCACCAAGATTGAATCGGACGCTTTCACTGGCTGCAATGGATTGACCTCAATAAAGATTCCTAATTCCGTCACGTCCCTTGGTGGCTATGCTTTCGCCTACTGCAAGGGGCTGAAATCCGTAGAATTGTCGAGTTCTATCACTTCCATAGAAGCGGCGACGTTCGAGATGTGCAGCGAATTGACCTCCGTCACGATTCCCAATTCTGTCACAAAAATTGGTCGACATGCATTCCTTAATTGTGAGAAATTATCCAATATAACCATTCCCAATTCCGTCACTCTCATATGCGAAGAGTCATTCTGCGGCTGCCAGGGAATTACTTCCCTGGTCATTCCCGAAAGCGTAACAAACATAGAAGGACGAGCTTTCTATGGTTGCCATAATCTGAAAACAGTGAGTCTTCCTAATTCCATCACTGCCATTAACGCCTCGACTTTTTATGGCTGCTATAACCTTAACTCTATTAACATACCGAATTCCGTCACTACCATTGACAGGTTCGCATTCCTTATATG
>DJXW01000011.1:0-622 GCA_002449845.1 Prevotella sp. UBA6994 | reverse complement strand
TGTATTTAGAGACCTCTAAACAACCATAAACAATGAAAAACACATAGAGTTAAACCTCTGTATATCAACTACTTTTAGATTTTAACACTTCGGACTTGCTTTTTGGTGGTTCTCAAAAATCCGCTTACCTTTGCAACGCATTTCTACCGCGGAGAATTTTGAGAGCTTTTATTTTGCCATCTCGTGGACAGGGTTGACAAAGGTTTACAAGAGTGTACAACGGTTGACAGATTAACGAGAGGGAAAAGAACAAGGAAGTGACCTCATTTGAAGAACGTGACATCGTGGAATGAGTTGACAAGGATTGTCAATGGTTGACGAAAGTTCACTCCGTGGCGGTTTGCATGAAATTGATTGTAAAACCACATAAAAAGGAGTCAAATGAGAAAGACAAGAAAATGCGCCTTCTGCGGCAAGGATTTCACTTGTAACAGCGGCTCGCAGAGGTATTGTTCGGAACATTGTGCTGAGGCGGCAAAGGCTCAGCGCAAGAAGAGACAACAGGACTTTTTGAAGGCTGTCCAGCCTGTTATAGACATCGCCAGCCAGGAGTATCTTACATTCTCCAAGGCTGCCATCCTCATGGGATGCTCCCGTCAGTACGTTTACAAATTGGTAAACG
>DJXW01000040.1 GCA_002449845.1 Prevotella sp. UBA6994 | reverse complement strand
TCAAAGTTGAAGGTGATCTCCGTTCAGAGATCCAAATGAATATCAAGCGACTGATGGATATTGGTTGCTATCGTGGAATACGTCATCGTATCGGTCTTCCCGTACGCGGTCAAAGTACCAAGAACAACTCTCGTACACGTAAGGGAAAGAAGAAGACCGTTGCTAACAAGAAGAAGGCCACAAAGTAATTTAACGTTTAAGCTTTAAGATTATGGCAAAGAAACAAGCAACATCTAAGAAAAGAAACGTAAGAGTAGACGCTATTGGTCAACTTCACGTACACAGTTCATTCAATAACATTATTATTTCATTGGCCAATAGCGAAGGTCAGATTATTTCTTGGTCTTCAGCTGGTAAGATGGGATTCCGTGGTTCTAAGAAGAACACTCCTTACGCTGCCCAAATGGCTGGTGAAGATTGTGCAAAAGTAGCTTATGATTTAGGTCTTCGTAAGGTTAAGGCATACGTGAAAGGTCCAGGTAATGGACGTGAGTCTGCAATCCGTGCCGTACATGGCGCAGGAATCGAAGTGATCGAAATCGTTGACGTTACTCCATTACCACATAATGGATGTCGTCCTCCAAAGCGTCGTAAGGTATAATTAACGTTGACAAGTTGATAGCTTACCTCTACGACATTTAAACATGGTGTTTGTCGAGCGTAAACATCAACTTTCATTTAACAAAAGACATATTTTTTAATTATGGCAAAGTATATAGGTCCGAAATCTAAAATTGCACGCCGATTTGGTGAACCCATCTTCGGCCCCGACAAAGTTTTGTCCAAGAGAAACTTCCCTCCTGGACAGCATGGCAATAATCGTCGTCGTAAGATGTCTGAGTATGGTGTCATGTTGGCAGAGAAGCAAAAAGCCAAGTACACATACGGCGTACTTGAGCGTCAGTTCCGCAATATGTTCGACAAAGCCGCTAAGTCTGATGGCATTACCGGTGAGGTATTGCTGCAGAATCTTGAGAGTCGACTCGACAACGTCGTGTTCCGTCTTGGCATTGCTCCTACTCGTGCTGCTGCACGCCAGTTGGTAGGTCACAAGCATATTGTAGTTGATGGCAAGGTCGTTAATATTCCTTCTTTCGCTGTTAAGCCAGGTATGGTTGTTGGCGTTCGTGAGAAATCTAAGTCACTCGAAGTTATTGACGCTGCCCTTGCAGGATATAATCACAGTAAATATCCTTGGATAGAGTGGGATGATCAGACAAAGAGTGGCAAATTCCTCCACAAGCCCGATCGTGCCGATATTCCTGAGAATATTAAGGAACAGTTAATCGTTGAGTTGTATTCTAAATAATAAATCATAATTCATGGCGATATTAGCATTTCAAAAACCTGATAAAGTTGTAATGTTGGAAGCTAACGACAAGTTCGGTAAGTTCGAATTTCGTCCGTTGGAGCCTGGCTTTGGTATTACCATTGGTAATGCTCTTCGCCGTATTCTTCTTTCATCTCTTGAGGGCTATGCTATCAACACGGTAAAAATTGCCGGTGTAGAGCACGAGTTCTCCTCTGTACCTGGGGTAAAAGAGGATGTTACCAACATTATTTTGAATCTCAAACAAGTTCGATTCAAGCAAGTAGTAGAAGAATTCGAGAATGAGAAAGTTAGTATCATCGTTGAGAACTCCACTGAGTTCAAGGCTGGTGATATCGGTAAGTATCTGACTGGATTTGAAGTGTTAAACCCCGAATTGGTGATTTGTCATTTAGATGCAAAAGCTTCCATGCAGATTGATCTTTCGATTAACAAAGGCAGGGGATATGTCCTCTCCGATGAAAATCGCACATTCTGCACAGATGTCAACGTAATTCCAATCGATTCTATCTACACCCCTATCCGTAACGTAAAATATAGTGTCGAGCCTTATCGTGTTGAACAAAAAACCGACTATGATAAACTCGTCATCGAAGTTACTACGGATGGTTCCATCCACCCAAAGGATGCACTGAAAGAGGCTGCAAAGATTCTTATCTATCACTTCATGTTGTTCTCTGACGAGAAGATTACATTAGAGAATCCCGATCAGGATACCAACCAAGAGTTTGATGAGGAGGTATTGCACATGCGTCAGTTGTTGAAGACCAAGCTCGTGGATATGAACCTCAGTGTTCGTGCCCTCAACTGCCTCAAGGCTGCTGATGTGGAAACACTCGGCGACTTGGTTCAATACAACAAGACCGACCTCTTGAAGTTCCGCAATTTTGGAAAGAAATCGCTTTCAGAGCTTGATGATTTGCTCGAGAGTCTGAATCTGTCGTTTGGAACTGATATTTCAAAGTATAAACTCGACAAGGAGTAAAGACTATCTCTTGTCGCAAAAAGTAAAAACAAAAAATGAGACACAATAAGAAATTCAACCATCTGAGTCGTACTGCAGATCATCGCAGGGCAATGTTGGCTAACATGGCTATCTCGCTGATTATGCACAAAAGAATCACTACGACTCTCGCTAAGGCCAAGGCCTTGAAAATGTTTGTAGAGCCACTCATTACGCGCTCTAAGGATGATACCACTCACTCTCGCCGTGTAGTTTTCGGTCATTTGCAAAACAAGGAAGCTATCAAGGAATTGTACGGAGTTGTTGCTCCTAAGGTGGGTGACCGTCCAGGTGGATATACTCGTATCATCAAGCTTGGTACACGTCAGGGTGACGCCGCTGAAATTGCTTTCATCGAACTTGTTGACTTCGATGAGAACATGGCTAAGGCATCTAAGGCTGCCAAGAAGACTCGTCGTAGCCGCAAGTCTTCAGCTCCTAAGGCTGAAGCTCCCGTAGCTGAGACAGAGGCTCCTGCAACTGAAGAAAAGGCTGAATAATTCATTTGCGACTGTAACGTTGGTCATTGGACCTTCGTGAATATAATCCATCTTGTAACAACTTTTCTAAATACTTCTTTTCTTAGAAGACTATTTTGGAAAGTTGTTACTTTTTTTAATATCATTATGATGCGAATAGACATTATTACGGTATTGCCAGAAATGATCGAGGGTTTTGTGCAAGAGTCTATATTAGCTCGTGCTCAGAAAAAGGAACTTGCCGAGATTCATTTGCATAATCTTCGAGATTACACCTTAGATAAGTGGAGACGTGTGGATGATTATCCTTACGGTGGGTTTCCTGGCATGGTCATGCAGTGTGAACCGATTGACAGATGTATCAGTTCGTTAAAGGAACAGCGCTCTTATGATGAGGTGATTTTCACCTCGCCTGATGGTGAGCAGTTTACACAGCATGTAGCCAACGAATTATCCCTGAAAAATAATCTAATCATTCTTTGTGGTCATTACAAAGGTATCGACCATCGCATTCGCGAACATTTAATCACTCGCGAGATCTCCATTGGTGATTATGTGCTTACAGGTGGCGAGTTGGCGGCTGCGGTAATGGCAGACGCTATCGTTCGTGTTGTTCCGGGCGTGATTGGAGATGAGCAAAGTGCACTTTCTGATTGTTTCCAAGACGATATGTTGTCTGCTCCCATTTACACACGCCCTGCTGATTACAAAGGTTGGAAGGTTCCCGATGTCTTGTTGAGTGGTAACGAGGCAAAGATTAAGCAGTGGGAGTTTAGCCAAGCAATGGAACGTACCAAGCGCCTTCGTCCTGATTTATTGGAAAAGTAAATTTCCCTATGATATTAATCTTCAATTATTGTTAGTATATGGAAAAATATGTAGCAACCCCACAATTGGGAATCAAGGAGGCCGTTCAGTTGGCATGTAGCCGATTGTTTGATTTCAAGGGCAGAAGTCGTCGGTCAGAATTTTGGTGGTTTATGTTTGTGTTTTATCTTGTTTGTTATGTGTTAGGATTATTCCTTTCGTATTTCCTGCCGAGTGTAACCGCCGCAATTATCAACTCTTCTTTATGGATTTTCGCAATGGGCGTTACCATCAGACGGTTGCAAGACAATGGTCACAGCAAGTGGTGGGTCATATTAGCTTTTATCGTTTCCATTGTTTGCAATGCCTACCTTGTCAATTCTGATTTTATGTTTGAGTTGTCAAGTGTCAACGTCAATCCCGAGTCAATTGTCAAGTCATTGGTAAACGATCCGTATATCATGTACTTGTCTTTGCTCGATACAGTCTTTAACATCGTGATTGTAGTGATGTGCCTCATGGATGGAAAACCCAATCCCAACAAATACGGAGAATCACCTAAATATCAGCTTGCTTCTGAGGCATAAAGTTGTTAAGTGTTTTGCAAAAGCGTTCTCCCAAGTTAAACCCTTCCTCATAAAGACGTTCAAGTTTTTGAACGTCTTTTTCTATTCTCCCCACTTCCAATGGCTTTTCTGGGCGTATGCAAATAATATCTCCTTTTGCCTCCAACTCGTCAATCATGTCCAACTGGTCGTTGTATGCTTTTACCCGCTTGCTCAACACCACTCTCAGCCGTGGATAGTTCTTATAGACAAAGGCGGGAATCTTGCGGTCTTTTTCCGTACTTCTGTAGCCTTTGTTACGCGTTAGCACCACCACGTTTTTCTCAAATCCCTTTTCCTTGGCTCTCATCACGGGAATGCTGTCTATGATTCCACCATCCAACATCGGCACTCCATCTACTTCCACAATCTTGCTCACGTAGGGCAGACTACTGGAAGCCCGCACAATGCTCAGGCTTCTATCTTTGTCATGGTCGTCAGACAAGTATTCTGCTGTTCCTGTCTGGCAGTTGGTTGTCACCATCTCAAACGTGCTGCTGTATTTGAAATATGTTTTCCAGTCAAAGGGAATCAGTTCATTGGGCAGACGGTCGTAGATAATGTCTGGGTCAAAGATGCTCCCTTGTCTCAACAGACTTTTCAGACTGATATAGTCATATTTGGCCAGCATGTCGATGTTCGACAATCTGGCACGTCGAGGCTGTCTGCTGATATACGACATTCCGTTGCAAGCCCCAGCTGATACCGCCACTACGTAGTTGAAGTATAAGTCGTATTTCATGAAGGCATCCAATACGCCACTCGTGAAAACGCCTCTCATTCCGCCGCCTTCCAATACAAGTCCTGTTTTCCTGTCTATATACATATCATGGTTTTTATGCGGCAAAGGTAATGAAAAAAAATGAATAATCTTTGTCGCTCCAAAAGAAACCATCAGTAAATGCGAAAGAAAATCATTGTATGATTCATATACTTCTTTATTTTAGCAAGTTGTTTCATCCCCGTTTAAATTCCACGAGGATAGAAAAGCTTCAGCTCATAAATTGTCTTTGAATTTTAATCCACGAAATCTGGTCTAATTCTTGATATCCGAGAGCACTCTGTTGAGACTTTATCCAATACTCTCGTTTTCATTTATGTCATTACTTCCAAGAGAGTCATCACGTTGGAGAATTAAAGGTAAAGAACCTTCCTCAAGACTATTGAATTCATCAAATTCCATACAACCAAAAGGTGCAATAGCATCTTGCGCTAAATTCAAACAATGAGAAGCCAAAGAAATCAACCCTTCCCTGTTAGCTGTGATTCCTATAGCATCACCCAATATCTCCACTTTAATTGCATAACCAGATTCCCAGAAGAAACAAACACCAGATTCTCTTGTATAACAGGGTATCCTTACTACAACATCTTTTGTCTTTACTCCCCAACTGTTGAATACATCCATATTACCAATGTTGTTATTAATTGGTTTATCATTATTACTCATATTCTTTTTTTATAGATAAATATATAATTAAATTGTTATATCTTAAAATTATACTTCTCGGAAAAATTATATAATGTTATCTTTTCCATGACTATCTATTAATATGACAAAGCAAAACGGAGATTATCTTTTGCATAAGCTATCAAATCAATTCTTCCTTCCATAAAGATTCAAACTCGACGGATGTAACTTGTGTGATATTAAACAATATATAATCTTCATATTTTAAACTTTCATCCAACCAAAAGCCTAAATTATTTTTCCATGGTGCTTTTACAATCACATTATTATTATCATCAACCCCAACTTCACGTATTGCAAATTGAGTAATTTCATCATATTCAATATACCAAGTTTTAACTTTATCAAAAAGACCATCGAAATCAGGATTTGCTTTTGGTAAAATCCATTCAAAAAAACGGTGCATGAACTGCCATGATATCCTTCTATGATTACTTCTTGATAAACCTTTTGCAGTATTATTAAATTTAAAATAAATCATATAATTAGTTGCTGAGTTTTATGGCATGGAAAATGCGTCCTTTGAGGTAATGTGCCATCATCTTTTTATTGGCGTTATTTCATGGTTGCAAAGATACGCAATTATTTGGATATTACAAAGAAGAAGAGGTTATTTAGGGGTGAGAGGTGAGAGATATGTCTTGGAGATTGAGAAACAAGAAAGTTAAAAGCAAGAAGCAGGAGATTAGAAGTGAGGGGTGAGGGTGTTTTAAATAGTGAGAGGCGAGGGGGATGCATTCGAGGTTAAGAAGCATGAAAGTAAGAAGCAAGAAATATGCCTTGAGGATCAAGGGGTGAATAGCAGAAACTACTCACCCCTTGAAAATGTTCAATGTTCAATGCTCAACGGTCATAGGTCAATTTTCAATTTTCAATTTTCAATTTCCAACGAATTTCTTCCCGTTCTTGATATACAACCTGTTCTTCTGCGGTGTTTCTACCCTCCTGCCTTGCAGGTCGTAGATGGCAGCATCTTTCTCGTCAATGGCGGTTCTCCCAATCGCGTCCACCGTTCCGTATGCATAAATCGGTAAAATAGTTCCCCATTCGTTCCAACCAGGAGTAGCCTTGAAAGTCTCCACCAATTCTTTTCGTACATAGAGCGTACCTTCACCCGCATTCGTGTGATAGAATGGGCTGTTGGCTCCATCATATTCCAATGTGGGAACCTGATTGGCATAGCAGACCAATTCTGAAAGTCGGTAACTCTCCTCAAAACATCCCTTACTGATAGACATGAGGTTAGGAGAGCGGAGGATTACACTGGACAAAAACATACAGTCCTGAAAACAATAATCACCCATAGTGTCAACGGATGAGGCAACATCTATCTTACTGATGAAACTTGATGCAAAACACCCTTTACCAAGAACAGTCACACCTTCGGGTATGATGAGGTTGGCAGGCCCGCTTTGGACGAAACAGCCACCACCTATATCCCGTACCGTGGATGGAATCCTGACCGTATTTAAATACATATAACCGCATAGACAACTTTTACCTAAGCTTGTTACAGTATATTCTTTTGATTGGTAATAGACATATCCAGGGATATTGACATATCCCACCATTTGAGAGGGATCCCCCTCGCCAGGTAATCCTAAACTGTAAAAACCAGTGTTAACACCTACAAACGATGCCGTCATTTCCTCTGTATCCAACGTGAAATACATACCTGCCACGTAATATCTGCCGTCAGATTGCTTCTCCAATGACCATGGACTGTCATCCTCCTCTTCCACATATTCCTCTAACGGTTTGATGTTCACCCACCAGTCCTTCCACAATTCCGCATTTTTATATGCCGTGACTGACTCTTTCGGTACGTATAAGTTCTGACCGTGGTTTGTAAACTGTGGAGGATCCCCATAATGAGCCGTCTCAGTGTAGATGGCAGGTTGTGGAGTCTTTGAATGATTGACGAAGGTTTCTAAATGACACCTTAAGAAGCAAAGTCCATCAATTGAAAAATCCTCAGAAAGTACCTCTACCGTTTTTAGATTCTTACAATCGGTAAAGCATTCTCTGCCAAGTCGTCTTACTTTGAGGGGAATTTTGATTGATTTCAGCATGGAACAAAATGCAAAGCAGCCATCAGGAAGTTCTGTCAGGTTTTCGGATAGGCGCACGGAGACCAAGACGGTGTTGCTGCTTAATGCGCCACTTTCCATCTTTGTTATACTTGATGGAATGGTAAGGGTAGTCAGACATGGGTTTCCGCATATCCCATATTCTCCTATTGTCGTGACGGAAGGGGGTATTGTGACACTCTCCAAATTCTCCAAACGGAATAAAGCCCTATATCCGATGGCGGTGACGCGAAATGTACCCTTGTCGTTGACAATCTTCTCTACAATGTTGGCATTCGTAATGTTCTTGTCGGCAGCACTTGTGAGCTGTGCCGTCATCGTATTCTCATCGAGGGTATATACCAATCCGTTGATGGTGTCACGGCTCTCAGATGCCCATGCGTTGGCTACGCCTCCTAAGAGGAACAGACAAATGGCAAAAACCTCTTTACAAACATGCCTTGCAATTAAATGGATTGTTTGATATGTTTTCATCACTTTACATGTTTAAAGTTAATAATAAATAGTTATTACACTGCAAATATACATCTATTGTTGTTTTCATCCAAATATTTCGTTAAATAATAAACTACATTTTGACTACACTTTTTTTGTCATTATCGTTCTTCATTAATAGTTTTTAGGTAGTTTCCTATGGAGTCTTTATCTATTGATATACTTGAAACCCTTGGTAATGATTATGCCTTTGGCGTTTTCTGAAACACGTTGACCATTAAGATTGTAGTACTTTTGATGGTTTGATTCATGCTCCAAGTAATTATGAGGAATCCCCAATAAGACACTCTCATTTGGAATGGCTTTTTCAAGCCATTTCTGACGTGTCCTGAACCATTCGAGGTTTGTGGCTATAACATCTGCGATTGCAGGTCCACTCGTGTTCCATCTTCTTTCATCCCAAAAAATTGACTTTTCTAATGCCTCGGCAATGTCGGATTGGGCAAAATCATTCAGAAAACTTTCCATTTCATCGAATAACTTTGGATTGAGCTCTTCCCAACGAGCAAGATAAGCGTTTGTAAAAGCTTGGTTCTTGCTACGTAACAATATAGGAGGATAGAATCCGCCTTCATATATGTGAACGCGAGAAAACGTGTCGAGTGTCATCTCTATGGTGTCGAAGTCCCACATGTTTGCCATCATCAGTTTGGAATCTAACGTGTCTTTCTTTGTCATATAGATGTTGGAGCCGTACCAATCGTATGTACCGAGTATGTCGTGTCCTAATATCCATGATGCAAATGATTCCATGTCGATGTACTGTTCGTATGTACCGTTGTATGATGAATAATCCACCTTTGTCATGAAATCGATGAGATAGTCTAATTGCTCTGTGGTAACATCTTCAGCATCGGGATATTTAAAGGTGTATCTTCTATTGGTAACGTTGCTCTTAAACCACAGGTCCTCGTTCCACCAATATGGGTCAAACTCAAAGATGAAGCCCTCCTTGTTGACGTTGAGGCGGCAGTCGGTGTTGCGATCTACGGATTCACAGAGCATATACACACCTCGATAATCGCCATTGAAAAGCAAGTTGACGAAACGAAATCTCGGAGTCCATTGCAGTCCTACCAATTCATTGACTTTCAACCCTACCATCAAGTTTAAAGAAGTATTCCTCTCCTTCAACAAAACCCAGTCTTTGTCTTTGTATTTATCATCTTCACCGAGCATGTCGGCTTTCTTTTGTAGCTTGATCTTGTAAGGCTTTTTTGCATGAAAAGCACTGTTGTTACCCCGTATCTTGATGGTCATTCCACTAATGCCTTTTTCGTAGTTCCCACTATCGTAGATGGTGTCTTTTCCTTCAATCACGTAAACTCTGCCAGGCACTTTGGTAGCGTTGCGAATGGAATTGCCTGGAAATCCATCTTCAATGGTGAGATATTCGCATGTAGGTTCTTCTGCGTCAATGGTTTCTACTATTACGATGGGCAAGCCAATCTTTTGTAAAGTCTCAATTGATACCGTTTGCGCTTGTACTAAACAAGTAGATGCTAATGCTATAATGGCTAAAAATCCTTTCATGTTCTTTACTCGCTTACATAATTACAATTTGTTACATTTTTGCCTTTCATTAATAATAGAGTTTTAAGTTGTTTTCGAGGGTTCTTGCACATCTTTCCGAAAATAGACGGTAATTTACTTGGGCTTTTAATCTGGTCACCCTCTTACTGTCCACGCCCATAATACGCGCCATTACGTAGTGGGAAAATGACAGGCGCATGAGCAAGCATAGGCGTAACTGGTCGCGCGTGAGATGATGGTCTACAGCTATAAACTGGTGATACCGAGGGAAAGCTACACGAAAGAGTCCTTCCAACGTATTCCATTCATTGTCTGTCGGCAATTTGCCATAATAACCGTCCTTTGTAAATGCTTGGAAATAGGCAAAGGTATCACTGCAGAAGAACTCTTTTTGGTGTCCTTTGTTTTCTTCTATAATAAAATAGGACTTGAGAGTTCTCAACAGAATCGAAATTTGATCTACAGCTTTCAATAATTCATCCAACAACCTGTTTATGTCTTCCTTACTTCTCATGGTTATTAGGGTATGAACTTTCTTATATTATCCCATGTTAATCAGAAGGGAGCTCTGGCAATATAGGGCAACTATCAATCAATTTGATAAGTGTTGCCGATGCAACTATACCCGTCTCGTCAGTTATGATGCCGTCGCTGTCCTTGCAAAATGCTATCCCTTTGTATGTATTACCAGTAGCCACATCATTTTCTACCTCTGGATCAATAGACTTGCAGAGTGAGAAATTATTGACAAATTTGCATCCTGAATCATCCAAGTCGTTACTCGTATCCAATACATCAACGGTGTTCTCTTGAATCCTTACAAAGCCATCGCATACGTTATATCCTATAAAGATATTGGTAGTGGAGTATTCCCCGCTTGCCAGAACATTTGGAATTTTGTATCTTTCTTCCAGACTACAATCTCGACAGTCAATGTCATAGTAGTTTTCTGTACCCGTGATTACATTACCATAAACTTGTACGTTGTATGTCCAATAGTCCAAATAGATGCCGTTGTTTTTCCTTTTGGGGTTTGAATCTCCCAATCCTCCTGCACCAATAATCCTATTAAAGCGAATGATAGCCATTTCATTGTTTCCGACAACATAGATGTCGCCAGAGTCTTGCAGACCGAGCTGTTTCCGTTTTGTAATCCATTCTGGGGTATAGTGAATGAAATTATGTTCCACAAGATTTCGTCGCCATGTCTTGCTGAGTAAGTTTCCGTTCCCTCCTATTCTGACAGCACAATAGTTTGTGTCAACAAATTCATTGTATGCAATATATGCTTTGGCAGAACTCCATACGGCAGCCATGTTGGTGCCATAGTGCCCGATGTTCCTGAATGAGTTGTGTGTGACCTCCATATAGGGTCCATGTCCATTATTATCATAATATAGAATCTCCATACGCAAAGCGCAACCTTTGATGTCGTGGAACGTGTTTCCCTCAACGAATAGATTCCCGTAATTGGATATACCGTCCCCCGTCTCATTAGCTATATCACATTCACAAAGACGCATTTCTGACTCGTTCCTGATACAATTACTTAAACCTCCAACAACATTCAATTTGTTAATCTCAATCCTTGCCGTACTACGATTGTAGAGAACATTATCCCAAAGGCATTGGCTGATGTTTCCTAATTCAGAGGGATAATATAGATTTCCTCCCTTAATGACAATTCCCTCATTGTCACCGTCATAATTCACCAGATAAAAGTCAGTGTAAGGTGTTAAGGTGTTGCGATAATATTCATCATTGGTACCATCTTCGCTCCCACCAGCCTCGAAGAATAGCGCTCCTTGGCTAAGATACGTAATCTTGCGCATGTATCTATGGTACGACAATCTGTAACAGACAAATACATTATCATGGTTTTCTGGGTTCTGGCTCATAAGGGATAGTTCATCGGGCAACAAAAGACCATACGTGTTACTATTGTCATTGGGGACAATCCAACCACGTGCCTTGTAAACATTGCTCTTAGCCAATGTATGCATCACTCCTGCAGAAGTGATGAATGTCTCTTTACCCGTCACGTCATTCTGATAAGAAACACAGTATCTACCGTTTACCAGCGTTGCCCCCGTAATGAGGTTGGAATAATCGAAAAATTTGTGATTATTACCCTCAATGACAACTTTTTTCCCATAACCAAATGAAACCAGCCCAATAAAAGGAACGCCCTGTGTTTGGTCTCTCAATCTGCCATCAGTTATGGCAATATCATTCGTCAAGTTTATTGTTACGGGATTGTGGTTAGTTACGGCCTGTACGAAATCATCCCAGTCATTAACGTCTTCCGTATGGTTTGAAGTGATGGCTGTCCATTCCTGTCTATCGAAATAGCATGGTGGAACGTCTTCTGGTGCCAGATTGAGCATCCGTTGCTCATAGAGATATTTTTTGATGGTGGGTGAGTTTTCTATATTGGTGGCAAGATTCATATCCACTACTGCTCCGAAACATATCTCACCGTTTATCAAGTCCGTTAAGGTTGGATCGAGTAAGAATACTGACCAATCCACAACGATATAGCAATCAACTCCTTTGAATATGCCCTTTGAATCAAACTTAATGGGGCCTGTCGTACTGTTGTCCACTGACAAGAAACCATGTTTCATGCCTGTTTGACCATTATATTCATACTCTAAACCTATGGAGATAAGAAATCCATCGGGATGATTTTGATTCCGGGCTTGCCACAGAATCATACGACTTGGGTAGAGGTCTTGTCTCCATTTACTTCCAATATATAACTCTTTGACAAAGTAGTTGGCTTGTCTAAATCCGTCTGTGAATGTTACGTTTGTAGGCATAATAGCTTTGTTTAAATAGTTAATAAAAAGTTTAATAAAGATGTTTTTCATTTTCAAAAAATACGTGCTAACCATAGCTCCATATGACCAAGCCATGCCGGCACGTATCCTCATCAGGACATTATATAATGTTTATAAGTATTTACGGCAGGATAATCGTGCCATAAAAGAGGTAGTTGCCACGGATGATTTGGATGGTATAATCGCCAGAGAGGGTTGACGGAAGTACCAACGAAGTAGTACCCGTGGGAATCACCAATGTATAAACCACCACATCGTTCTCTTCCACGATGTTCAAAGTACAACTATCACATGGGGTGTCGAAGTACAAGGTGTGGTCGTCGAGAGAGACGGAGGGAGGAATAATCGGAGTCTTTGGAACATTACTTGTAACAGATGGGTCAATGTAACCTACTTGTAAATTCAGTGAAGTGTTGTCATTGCTGGCAAATGACATCGCATAAGAAATAATAAAATAAAATAATAAACTAATCTTTTTCATAACTTCATTTTTTTATCACTGCTGCAAAGATATTAACTAAAGTTATGATTTCCAAGAAAAAATAGTACACTTAGTACACTTTCAAAGTACATATTGTACACTTTTCATGACTATCAGTCTTGTTGCTTAACTATAATGAAAACAGATGCGAAAAAGAGAACTTTTTCTACAGTCTCATCAAATTCGCATCTAAATCCTTTGTTCCTTTAACATGGAACACTTTGTTGTTGATGTTGCTCCTGATATTAGTTATTCTTTGCTTGGAAAGATTAAGAAGAGCCATTAGTTCTGTAGGAATAAATCGAAGTCTTATCAACATAGCTGCTTTTTGCTCATTGTTTGATAGACCATATTTGACATCCATTATCAAGAGGTAAAAAGATGGTAAATGTTTGTGTAATAATTGTCGTAATTCGTCCCATTCGACTTCGGAAGGTTGTTTAGCCTTACAAGCTAACTTGTGCATTCGTTTTACAATGACAGCGGATGAAATTATTAATTCGAGATTCCAAACTTCGGGATTTGTTTCATCTTCGACAAAAATAGACAACGATTTTCTAAGTTCTTCTATCTCTTTTTCTTTTTCCACTTTATACAGCTCAAGGTTCTTATAAGAAAGCTGGAGATCTTTCTTGATGTCTTGATATTTAGTTAGGGTTTCAAAATATTTTTTGTTCCAACTCAATAATTTTTCCCTGTTTCTTTGTTCATGCAATTTCCATATTCGGCCTGACACTATCAGGGAAAGGAGACCGAGACCAATAATAAAATACAGAACAATTTTATACTTTTCTGTTTCTAAAGTTTTCTGGGCGACGAGCATTTGCTTCTCGTTATAATTGTATAACGAAAGCATCCTGATGGTTTCTTCCGATGAATGGCGTATGGTAGAGGAGTCGTTGGCCTCAGCAAATAAAACAGCGTATTTCTTAACAGAGTCTGCCAATCCTATCTTGGAATATGCAGACAACATTCCCGAAAAGGAATATTCTAATAAATCCCTGTTTTCCTTACAATAATTCAATAATTTACGATAGAAAAAAATGGCAGAATCTAAGCGGTTTATCTCTTCGTTGTACTTTCCCTTGAAATAATAATAACCTTCAAGCCCTTTTTTCACATTTCCATGTTTATCTACATAACCAGAATAATGCTCATATTCATCGAGGCATTTCTTTGCTTTTACCAAGTCGCCTCGACGAATGTATATATCATACGCAGTCAAAATATATGAAGCTGCTATCTCTTGATACCCCAACTTCTTCAATTCTTTATCAGTGTACAGGCAAATCCATAATGCTGAATCTAATAGATTTTCCATGTGATATATATTAGAAACTCTACTATAAAAGATGAGTGATGAAAGTGTATCCTTGTCAAGAAAGGCATTTTTCCGAGCCATCAAGAAGGCTTCCTTTCCCTTTTCAGGTATTCGTTGACTGAGAAACAATGTTCCCATTTGTCCATAAACTCTACTTAGAGTCTTGAAGTCGCAATCCTTGGAGGTAGTATCAGCTGCATTCGTTGCATCACGATAACACGCAAGGGCCTGCGGTGCATCCCCTATGTCATGGTGAACGCGTCCTTTCAGATAATGTGCCATCATCTTTTCGTTGGCATTGCCGTGGTGGTCGAAATAATTGACCAAGGAATCTACAGTTGGCAGCCATGCCTCGGTGAACACCGTGTCGGCACGGTTGCACTGGCTCACGTAGCTGAGCCTCTGGCGCATCGCCTCGTTGTCAACGCAAGAGGCAAGCACCGTAGCCACGAGAAATACCGATATGACATACAGGATATGTTTCATGGTTGCAAAGATACGCAATTATTTGGAAAAAGCAAGGGATGTTAGTAGAAAGAAGTGAGAGTAGAGTAATCATTGGTCACTATGCAAGTAACCATTGGTCACTATGCAAGTAACCATTGGTCACCATGCAAGTAACCATCGGTCACTATGCCAGAAACCGTTGGTTCCATACAATGGGAATCAATGAAACTTATTCTGCGACGTGTTAGACAGAGACAAATGATAAAAAGCAAAGATTATATAGCTGTTCAACATGAATTATCCAGTTGGAACGATGATATTTCAAATTATTTTATATCTTTGCATCAAATATTAATTGTTTAATGTGTATCTGAAAATTAAGAAGAATATGATTAAGAAGACTCTTTTAGTCATGGCAATCATGTCGACTGCCATGAGCGTATGGGCGCAAATCCAACGCACGGATGATTTCCGCACAAGATATGATCTGAAAGAAGTGGTGGTGATGAGCCGCCACAATATCCGATCACCGTTGTCGTCGGGCGGGGCTGCTTATAAGAGGGTTTCTCCCCACGAGTGGTTCAAATGGACTTCACCCAGCAGCCAACTGTCGTTGCGCGGTGGCGTCTTAGAGACAGAGATGGGACAGTTTTTCCGTAAGTGGATAGTGAATGAAGGGTTGTTGCCAGACAATTACCGACCTAACGGTGATGAAGTGTTGTTCTATGCCAACTCCCGACAGCGAACCTTTGCCACGGCTAAGTATTTCTCGGCTGGATTCTTACCTTTTGCCAACGTAGAGATTACCCACAAGTATGATGAGGACAAGATGGATCCTGTGTTCACCCCACAGTTCACGAAGATGAACGATACCTATCGCCAGCAGGTTCTTGACGAAATGAAGACCATTCATGGCGGTCCGCAAGCATGGATGCAGAGTGTACAACCTGCGCTGTCTCTCATCGAGGAGGTGATAGATATGGAACATTCGCCAGCCGCTCAGTCTGGCGATTCATTGCATTTCTGGTTTGGAGATACTCAGTTTAAGATAGAAAAGGGTGACGAGCCACGTATGACAGGTGGCTATACACTGGCAAACAGCGTTGCCGATGCTCTGGTTCTGCAATGTTATGAGACGGAGAGTATGACGGCATTTGGTCACGAACTCTCTGCTGAACAATGGCGTGCTATCTGCAGCGTCAAGGAGGTTTACGATGGTTTGCTTTTCACCAGCCATGCTGCTTCTGTCAATCTTGCTTATCCATTGGTGAACCGCATTCGTGAGGAACTGAACCGCACAGACCGTAAGTTTATGTTCCTTTGTGGTCACGATTCTAATCTGGCAAGCATCGGTGCTGCCCTTCGCTTCCATTTTCCTGAAACGGAAAACGCCTTTGAGTGGCATACGCCCATTGGCTCAAAACTGGTCTTTGAGAAATGGAACGACGGTAAGGATGATTATGTTGCCATTAACCTGGTATATGCTAAGGTGAGCCAGTTGCAAGGACGCACGCTTCTCTCTTTAGACGTTCCGCCAATGGTAATGCCCGTCATCGTAGAGGGCTTGTCTGCCAATGCCGACGGGCTCTATCGTCTGTCAGACCTTGATGCTCGTTTTGCCGAGGCAATGGCAGAATACGAAGCCATTGAGGATATACCTACGGCCATTCCTTCTGCCTCCCTGACTATTCCCAATGCAGAGAATCGTGCTTACACTCTCAATGGCATAAAGGCATCAGAATCCTCATACGGCGTTGTGGTAGATGGCAATAGGAAAGTGTTAAGGAGATGATGGCAATGAAACAAATAGAAAGAATCAAACAGATGGAGGAGGGTTTGGAGCAGGTTAAGCAGTCTGTGACCGAACTCTCTGCTGCCATAGACAAATGTGAGACTGTCGCACCATTGCTTCAATCACTCAAAGATTACTATGGAAGCGATTTGTGGAAACAAGATTTTGCAGATGATGAGGCTGGACATTTGCCTTCGGATTTGAAGTGTGGCGTGCTTTCGGAAGATGGTATTTGGAATGTACTTGATGATTGCCGCCATTTGGCAGAGCGGATGCAAAAGCTTGCAGATAGCATATCATAAACAAATTGTTGGCTTTTTTTGGTTGTCTCATATATTTTGCATACATTTGCAGCCGATAAACATGGTATTTAGTAACTTTAAACAATATGTATCAGATATTTAAACATAGTCTTTTGGTGTTGGCTTTGTTTTCTTGGTCAACAGTTGGTTTATCTAACAATAATGGCGACAGGTTGGCTGTTTCCGCTACTCTCAACGGAAACGGCATATACAACAACCAATTGAAAAAGTTTACAGGTGAAGTAGTACCCACTCAAAAGGGCATGAGAAGCACTCAAAGGAAGGCTTCTGCTTTCAGCAAGGGCGTTTGGTATGCTAAGCCAGAGGGCACGTATTACAAGAACGGAAATCCTACGGCAAGTCTGGTGGTTCCTCCATTCACAGATTTGACTTTCACCAATAAGTGTACCAATGCGGCAACGTCTTCTTGGTCGGTAAATGGTGAAACCGTCAGTCAAGGCACTTCCACATATACAGTCAGCTATCCCGCTCAGCGTGAGACGGCTTATTTCCCTATTCCTCAGATTTCTGTAGGTAAAGATACGTTCGCCATTGGTAGAGTGGCATCTGGCAAAGTTTTCATCGATGGCAATGTAGCCACGAAAGACATAGTGGATAATCTCACCAAGACCGATTATGTTATCGGAGGCTCATACGTGGGATGGGCTGATTTCCCTGGATTCCCTTTCAAGGGCAGTCGTGACTTAGATGGTGACGGTGTGAAGGAGGATTTCTTGTATCATACCTTGGTACAACATTACCAGAAACCAGCGGCTCCTTTCTGTCTTGTGTCTTTGAGAATACCTTTCTCGTCTTACCAGATTGCAAAGAGTATGATTCCTGAAGGCAAGGAGGTTACGGTGCGTATCGACAAAACCACCTATGGCAATACCGTTGCCAAAGGTCGTATCACAAAGGCTGATATCGATGTGACAAGTTGGATAGAAGATCCCAAGGATAATGTCACATACGCCAGTCCTGTCTTTTCATTCGATGAGGGTCCTGTTATCTTGGATGATGAGTTCTTTATCGTAGTGGAAGGTTTGGAAGAGTGTGAACAAATGGGCTTTTGGGTAACTTTGCCCGAACTGTACGAACAGGAAACCGAAGATTTTATCACTCGCACGGAGGGCTATGATAAGGATGGAAAGCTCCAGCAAACCTCATGGTCTTACCACGATGGTAAGAATGTAAGTTATTGGGAAGCTGTGATCTATTTGATGGGTATGTTTGATGTGGCACAGATAGACACTTCTCTCGTGTCCATGCAAGCACCTGCACGTGGCGGCATGGTTTCTGTCTCTTATAAACAAGGTGAGGAACTGGTTGAAGATTCTGCCTTGATTTTCCGTTCTTCTCGACCTTACTACGTGGGTGAAGATACTGAAGGCGCATATTTCGTGGAAATGGAAGATGAGTCAGCAACATGGCTGACGGTCAAGAAGATTGAAGATACAGAGGACAAGACCACTCGCATGACCTTTGAGGTGGAACCCTTCAACGAGCCTAACCCAGAGGGTCGTCAGACTTCCTTCCGTATCAGAAGTAATTATGGTGCCTGTACCGATTATGTTACCGTTCGCCAGATACCAATGGCTGGTGACAGCTTCACCGTTGCTGCCGAAGATGGAAAGACGGTAACGTTCACCATCAACGATGCTGAAAATGGTACTTGCGAAATCAATGACATGGGTATTGATGAAAGCGGAGAGATTGTCATTCCAGATTCTATCAGTGGCTATCGTGTAGTTGGTATTGCTGACGGCGCTTTTGCCGGTCACACCGACTTGACAGAAATCAGCATCAACTTTGCAGATACGCTTGGCGGAAAGGTTGGCAAGGATTTATTCAAGGATTGCTTGTCATTGGAGAAAGTCACCATTGGCAAGAATGTGCATGAGTTGAGTGATAGTGCTTTTGTGGATTGCGTCAATATCAAGACAGTCGTTTCCTTGGTTGACCAAGACGAATTATGGGTACTCAATCCCCATGTCTTCGATGCAGCCGTGTATGAGAACGCTACGCTCATCGTACCAGAGGAAAGGTTGGCTCAATATCAAGCCACCGAGGGCTGGAATCTTTTCCAAAGCATCATGGACTCGGAAACCGCATTAAGTATCAGTACACCAAATGCCAATTCCAAAGTCTCCAACATCTATCTGCTTGACGGCAGACCTACTCCCAACCTCCGTCCTGGTGTAAACATCATTAAAAAGGACGATGGAACGGTAAAGAAAGTGACGGTGAAGTAACTATTTTATCAATTTGGAATTCTTAAAAAATGTTTAATAGAGGAATAAGATATTGATATTATTTGTTTGGAATATAAAAATATTGTACTTTTGCATCAAATTTGGAATTGAAATAATAATAGTTAAACTCAAATAATAGGAGAGTAAAGAAATGAAACAGAAAGTTTATACCAAGCCAATGATGGAAGAGGTTGAATTGAGTGCTTTTGCATTCTGTGCAGCAAACAGCCTTTGTCCTGGTGAGCATCATATCAGCGATGACCCAGGTATCCCAGAGGATGATGACAGCAACATCTTCAAGGGCAAGTCAGGTGGCTCTAACATTTGGGAGGACTAATTGGTTCCGGTAAAAGGAAACCATCATAGGAACTCACAAGACTATGCGAATCGTCTGTCCAACGATTACGATTGCTGATAAATTTTTGAGTAAACCTAAAAGGCAGGCTGGTGAACAATACCGCTTGTTGAATTATATTATACAACAGCCCGTTGCTGACGGGTTGTTGCTTTATAATGTACTAACGCGAAGCTTAATTCACTTGGACAATGAAGAGGCTACGCATCTTACTGATTTGGATGAGTTGGTTGCAAGAATGTTCTTGGTGCCGATTTCGCATGATGACCGTAAGTTATGCCATCAATTGAAAACGGTAGCAAGGATGTTTGCAACTTCCTCTGAACATCACATCAACAGATTCACTATTCTTACCACTTCTTATTGCAATGCACGTTGTTATTATTGTTATCAGAAAGGACGCACACGACTGTCTATGACGGAAGAGGTGGCTAATAGGGTGGCAGATTTTATTGTTAGGAATTGTCCTTCCGACAAGAAAATCAAGCTCAATTGGTTTGGTGGAGAACCGCTGTTTAATCTCCTTCCAATAGACATCATCTGTAAAAGACTGTCTCAGGAAGGCGTGGATTTTGAGTCTTCCATGGTAAGTAATGGTTACTTGTTTACCCAAGAGCTTGCTGCAGAAGCTCCCGTAAAATGGCATTTGAAGTCTGTCCAGATTACGTTGGATGGTACTAAGAATGTGTATAATCGAAGCAAGGCTTATATTTATAAAGGTGTAAATGCTTACGAACGTGTGCTTGGTAACATTGAATGTCTTCTTCGTTCAGGTATTCGCGTTGATATTCGTATCAATGTCACCTTGAGGAATATGGACGATGCTGAGCAATTGGTAGAAGAACTGGGTAACCGCTTTCAGCGAGTCAAAGGACTTAGGGTATATACTCATGCACTTTATGATTACCATGAGGGAAAGACTTCTATGTTTGAGAAGACAGAAGATTCCCAAATGCAATTGTTGAAAAGGCGTGTGATGTTATACGACCGTTTAGAAGAATTGGGATTTATCCGTCCAAGTACCATTTCTGATAAGTTGATCTTACATAAATGTATGGCAGACAGCGTACATGATGTGTTGATAACGCCAGATGGAAAGTTGGGTAGATGCGAGCAGCAAACGGATGAGCATCTTTATGGACACATTGATTCTGACGAAATCGATCAGGCGGTTTATGATAGTTATTTAGAGCAATTGCCCGAATCAGAGCATTGTGCTACCTGTCCGTATTATCCCGATTGCATACGTCTTACCATGTGTGCCAACAACATGGAATGTACTGATGCCAATAGGAAAGAACATGTTATAGACATCAAACGGTCGATGCTTTATCAGTATGAATTGTATAAGGCAAAACAACAATGATATTATTTTTGTAGAAATGAAACTTAATTGTCAGATAGATTTACAAGAACTCGGAGAAACGGTGGTAGCCGTTGTCAAGGATAAGAAAACCCAACAAGTGGTACATGCCTATAAGATGAATGAGACGGGTGCGTTTATCATTAATCAAATCAACGAAGGCAATGATGAGGAAATCATCTCAAAACACTTGTCCGAGGAGTTTGCCGTTTCATTTGAATTAGCCACACAAGAAGTCCATGACTTTATCGAGATGCTCAAAAATAAGGGCATTATTGGAGAGTAATGGCATTTCTTTCAGTTAAATAATCTATTTATCGGTGTAATATGCTATTTTTTGTGTAATTTTGCCGATTGAATGAAAAGAAAAACATTCATAATGTTATTGTTGTTTGCCGTTATTTTCGTAATGGCGAATGCTTCTGTGCCAATGTTTCCCAAGAAGAAGGTGATGGGAAAAGGGATGGAAGCAAGCATTGTGAATGATAGCGTTCCCGTAGATTCTTCCGTTATTGGACATGTAGAAGTGGATACTACGAAGATGGATTCCCTGCAATTGGCCATTTATCATCACAACAAGGCCGTTGATGATTCCATCATGAGAGACTCGATGTACAGACAAAAGAAAAACGGACTTGAATCTCCTGTTGAATATACTGCTTCAGACTCCATCGTATATATTGCTGGTTCGAATACGGCTTACCTTTACGGTTCTACAAACGTGAAATACCAAAACATGGACTTGAAGAGCGAAAAGGTATTTATGACTCTCGACAGCAGTTTGGTTCACGCTACTGGTGTGGCAGATACGCTTGCACCAAAGGGACTTTCTGGAACTCCAGTGTTTCAGATGGGAAACGATACGTATGAGAATGATACGATTTCTTTCAACTTCAAGACCAAAAAGGGTTTGATTTCTAATGTTTATACCCAGCAAGAAGAGGGTTTTCTTACGAGTGAGTTAGCCAAGAGAAACGATAAGGGAGAGGTGTTCTTGCAGCATGGTACCTATACGACGTGCGATGAGGAACATCCCGATTTTTATATTGCCCTGTCGAGAGCAAAGGTGCGACCAGGAAAAGACGTGGTGTTTGGTCCTGCATATTTGGTTGTGGCAGACGTGCCTTTGCCTTTAGCCATCCCGTATGGTTTCTTCCCCTTTACCAAGAGTTACAGTAGTGGTTTTATCATGCCCACGTATGGAGATGAGAGCGATCGAGGATTCTATTTACGTGATGGAGGTTATTATTTTGCCATCAACGATAAGTGGGACTTGAAGTTGCTTGGTGAGATTTTCACCAAAGGTTCATGGGGACTTTCAGCCGCCAGCAATTACCATAAAAGATATAAATACAGTGGTAGCTTCTATATCAGCTATCAAGATACCAAGACAGGTGACGAAGGAATAGACCAATCCCGTTGGGAGAGTTTCAAGTTATTGTGGAGCCATCGTCAAGACTCAAAAGCCAATCCATTCAGTACGTTGACAGCAAGTGTGAATTTTTCTTCCGAGAATTATGAGCGTAATAACTTGACGAGTATGTATAATCCGCAATTGATGACACAGAGTACGCGAACGTCAAATGTAAACTGGTCCACCAGTTTTTCCAGTATAGGTTTGTCGTTATCTCTTGAAACGTCGTTGTTGCAAAATATGCGCGATTCAAGTATTGCCATGACTTTGCCAGACATGAACATCTCATTGAGTCGTATCTATCCATTCAGACGTAAACACATGGTGGGCAGTGAGCGATGGTACGAGAAGATCTCTTTCCAATATACTGGTCGTCTCTCTAATTCTATCAATACCAATGAGAAAAAGCTGTTGCGTTCCAATCTGATTAAGGATTGGCGAAACGGAATGTCTCACGTGATTCCTGTTACTGCTAATTTTACGTTGTTTAATTACTTGAAAATCAATCCGTCGTTTAATTTCACAGACCGTATGTACACCAATAAGATTCATAAAAAGTGGGATCCTGTTGCTAAAAAGGAAGTGGCAGATACTCTTTATGGATTTTACAATGTGTACGATTGGAACCTGTCGTTAGGAGCTTCCACAACGTTGTATGGTTACTTTACTCCCAACCCAAAGATTTTTGGTAAAAAGGTTCAAACTATCCGCCACGTCTTCATACCCAAGATTAGTTTCACCTACACGCCAGACTTCGGTGCCGACCGTTATGGCTATTTTGATACCTACCAAAAGACAGATGCTGATGGCAACGTGTCATTGGTGCGCTATTCTCCGTATGAAAATGGTTTGTTCGGAAGACCCAGTACAGGTAGGACGGGACGTATCTCTCTCGATTTGAGCAACAACTTAGAGATGAAAATCAATAGTGACAAGGATTCTACAGGCGTTAAGAAGATTAGCTTGATAGATGAGTTGGGAATCAATATGTCTTATAATTTGAGTGACAGGGATCGTCCGTGGAGTGATTTGGATATGAATATCCGATTGAAATGGTGGAAAAACTATACTTTCAATATGAGAGCCATATTTGCCACCTATGCATACGATCTCGATGAAAACGGTCGTCCCTATATTGGTACTCATACCGAATGGAGCCGAGGTCGTTTCGGACGTTTCCAAGGTATAACCAAGAATATTTCATATACTCTGACACCAGAAAAGATAAAAAAAATTTTTGGTAAGGGTGATGATACCGAAGAGAAAGAGAACAACAAGAATGACGACGAGGGAGTAGATACCAATATGGAAAGCAATGTTGACGACGTGATGGTTAAGGGGCAGCATGGAGCAAAGAAAAGATCAGGAAAGGCAGAGACAGATGAGGATGGTTACATGCGTTTTTCCATGCCTTGGTCAATCACGTTCGGATATGGTATCACCTTGCGTGAGAATACCAGTGGAAAGTTTAATACCAAGACGATGCGTTATCCATATAAGTTCTCGCAGACGCTTAACGTAAGTGGAAATATCCGTATCAGTGACGGATGGGATATTCATTTTAATAGCGGTTATGATTTCGATAACAAGTCTATTTGTATGACATCAGCCAGTTTGCAACGTGATTTACATTGCTTTAGCATGAGCTGTAGGGTGGTCTTGGCACCATATACCAGTTACGATTTCACGTTCCGATGCAATGCAAGTACGCTTACCGATGCTTTGAAGTACGATAAGCGTAGCGGTTACAGCAATGCGGTAAGATGGTATTGATGAATTCTTTAGTGCTTGACGGTGTAGTCTTGTCAAGCATTGAGCAAATTCCTTAAATGTTCTTCTTCGCCTACCACCCAGATATTATCTCCAGCCATAAACTGTCGGTCTGCATCTATCATGGTCAGGTTTTCTTGTCCTTCTTCCACGCCCACTACCATGCAGTTGTATTTGTCTCGAATGCCACTGTTTTTCAATGTCTTGCCGATAAACTCGCTGTTCCCGTGTAGAATCATCTTTCTCAAGTGCATCTCGCGCTTCTCTATTTCTGGGTCTTCAGAAAATTGTTCTGTCCTGATGGCTACCCCGAACTGATGTAGTTGATCATCATTGCCAATGGCTTGTATGCGGTCGCCAGGGAAGATGACAGTATGTCCCGTGGGAATGTTCAGGCGTTGAACACCACGCTGAATACTACTTACATGAACTCCAAATCTACTACCTATCTGTAGTTGTGAGAGTTTCTTTCCTGCCCATGTTGAGTTTTCAGGAACGTCAAACTCACTGATATGTATGTCGCGGTCGAGTAGTCTTCCCTCAAAGAGTGGCTTCTTTCTGCCATGTACCTGTGCCTCAATGTCTCGTGAGTGTAGGTTTTGTATGAACTTGCGTTCTAAGGCAATGCTTTGTTTCTTTAATGAACGCGACATCACCATAGCTACGATTGCCAGCAACGCAATTGTTATCATCAAGGCATTGGTGAAACGGGTGAGGTAATTGCAGATGTAAAAAATAAATGCTCCTGCAATCGCAACTCTTACCAATATCGAGAAAATAATGGGAAGACGGTTCATGCGGTTTTGTGTCCAAAGCGAACGTACTTCAGGGCTCTTGTTCTTCTTCATCACCATGGCACGGAGGAATGGTGAAATCAGAGCTACAGTCACCAAGCCTGTGATGGCATTCACCAACCAACTCAGGTTCTCGTTGGGTATCAGTCGTTGCATCATAGGCAGGAACATTGTAAACATCAGCGTGATGACCGATGCCGAAAGGATAGAGTAAATGACCGTGAATATTGCCAGTTGTCTAAATAGCGATTTCCATTCGTTTAGCTCGTGTACGGTAGATTCTCTTGTGCCTCCCAGATGGTCTAACCTGCGTATCCATTTCTTAGACAGCTTCTTCTCTATGGTCTCATAGCATGGCTCGGCAGCCTTAATCATATATGGAGTAAGGAATGTGGTAATCACGGAAACCGTTACCACTACGGGATAAAGAAAATCACTGATTACGCCTAATGACAATCCCAAAGATGCGATGATAAAGGCAAACTCACCTATCTGCGCCATGGAGAATCCACATCGCATTGCGGTCTTCAAAGTCTGACCACTCAACATGAATCCGCATGTTCCCAAAAGGCATTGACCCAAAATGATGGTAATGACCAATAGGATAATGGGAAGGGCATAGTCAATCAAAATGTTAGGATCAACCAGCATTCCCACTGATACGAAGAATATGGCTCCAAATAGGTTTTTCACGGGTTCCACCAACCGAATAATCTTGTCTGCCTCAATGGTCTCGGCAAGGATGCTTCCCATGACGAATGCACCAAAAGCACTGCTGAATCCCACTTTCGTTGAGATGACAGCCATCAGGCAGCAAAGTCCCAATGCTACGATGAGCAATGTCTCGTTGTTCATCAGATTTCTGCATTTTCGTAGGAAAATGGGTATTAGGAATATACCCACCACAAACCATAAGACAAGGAAGAATCCTATTTTCAAGATGCTGTTGATCATCTGTCCACTGTTGGGACTATTTCCCACGGCTATGGCAGACAGCATCACCATCATCACGATAGCGAGAATGTCTTCCAGTATGAGTACGCTCATCACCAAACTGGCAAATCGCTGTTGGCGTAACCCCAATTCATCGAATGCCTTATATATAATAGTGGTGGACGACATAGCAAGCATTCCTCCGAGGAAAATGCAATCCATGCTAGCCCAACCGAAAGCATGGCCTACGCATATGCCCAGTGTCATCATTGAGAAGATGATGGTGGTCACGGCAATGATAGGCGACATGCCCATCTTGAGAATCTTCTTGAATGAGAAATCCAGTCCTAATGAAAACAGGAGAAACATCACCCCGATGTCTGCCCATATCTGGATGTTGGCTTCATCAACCACAGACATGGTATAGGGCATGTGTGGGGAAACTAAATATCCTGCCACAAGGTATCCCAATACCAATGGTTGGTTTAGCTTTTTAAACACCAACGTAACAACTCCCGCAACGACCAGTATCAGGGCTAAGTCGTTAATAAGGCTGGGTAATTCACTCATAGTTTAGTTGTCAATCTTCGTATCCTGCTGTTATCTTGCAAATGTTTGTAATGACCTCTACTGCTTTCTCCATCACTTGTATGGAAACAAACTCGTATGGTCCGTGGAAGTTTACTCCTCCAGCGAATATGTTGGGGCAGGGCAGACCCTTGAAAGACAATTGAGCACCATCTGTTCCGCCGCGTATCGGTTCCACCTTTGGCGTAACGCCACTTTCTTGCATGGCTTTCAGAACGATGTCTATCACGTGCATATTCGGATCAATCTTTTCCTTCATGTTGTAGTATTGGTCCTTGATGTCTGCGGTAATCACGTTTTCCCCGTATTTCTCCTGCATCTTCTTCACGCACTCTTCAATGAAATCCTTACGGTCTTCAAAGCGATCTCTGTCATGGTCACGGATAATGTAACTGAGCGTGGCATTCTCAATGTTGGCATTGATGCCCAAGAGGTGATAGAATCCCTCATAGCCCTCTGTGGTCTCTGGTGTCTCGTCAGCAGGAAGCATAGCGATAAATTCTCCAGCCAGTCGGTTGGCATTGATCATCTTATCCTTGGCATATCCGGGATGCACGCTCACACCCTTGATATGTATCTTGGCACTTGCAGCATTGAAATTCTCAAATTCCAGGTCACCGATGTCGCCTCCATCCATGGTGTAAGCCCAGTCACAACCAAACTTCTCTACGTCGAAATGGTGTGCGCCCATGCCAATCTCCTCATCGGGATTGAAGGCTATTCTGATTTTTCCGTGCTTAATCTCGTCATGGTCACGCAACCAGCACATGGCTTGCACAATCTCTGCAATGCCAGCCTTGTCGTCGGCTCCAAGCAGGGTGGTGCCGTCTGTCACGATGAGGTCTTCACCCACGTGAGCTTTCAGTTCGGGAAATTTGGTTGGCGATGAGATGATTCCCTCGCTCAGCGTGATGTCGCCACCGTCATAGCTCTTGACGATGCGTGGTTTGATGTTTGCTCCGCTGCAATCAGGACTTGTATCATAGTGTGAGATAAATCCAATCGTAGGTGTTTTCTTCTTGGTGTTTGCTTTGAGAGTGGCATAGATATACCCCATCTCGTCCATTTCCACCTCGCTTAGCCCTTCATTTTCAAGTTCTTCCTTGAGATATTTGGCAAATGTTAATTGTTTCGCAGTACTTGGTACGCTTTCTGATTCTTCACTCGATTGTGTGTCAAATTTTGTGTAGTTTAAAAACCGTTCGGTAATATCCATATTATATAGTAATGATTTGTCTTTGCAAACTTACACAAAATTTTTGAAAAAACTTCATGTTCATGGAAAAATAACAAATACTTGTCTTTTTTTCAATATTTTCTGAATTCTTTCGTTTCTTATTTATCTTTGTTGATTATATAATGAATGTTGATATAAAACACAAAAGTATGAAAATTAGATGGTTTTTATTGTCAGTATTGTGCTTGTTTGCTGTGGTGGCAAAAGGCAATGACGGTGTAGTATTCGTGAATGGCAACCAGTTGGTGCCTATCAAGGAAACTGACATCAGCGTGGCTAAGGAGGTACTGACTATTAACATTGGCGACGACGGATTTGCCAACATTGACGTACAGTATGAGTTTATGAATCATGGGAAAGCCAAGACGGTGGAAATGGGATTCGAGGCTGACGCTCCATACAACCTTGAGGATAAACTCAACAAGGAAGGCAAGCATCCATACATTTATGATTTTACGGTGACGATGAACGGCACACCGCTGACGTATAAGAATGCCGTGGTCAACGCTCCTGGCATTGATGAAGTAGATTTTGCGCCCATCGATTTAAACCAATGGAAGGTGGCAGACGATATTGCACTGCACCTTGTTCGTGATGCAAAGACTGATAGCATCATGCCTTTTGCATACGCATATTATTTCACAGCTTCTTTCAAGGAGGGTATCAATAAGGTTCATCATACCTATCGTTATCGTCTGTCTTATGGAGTGGGGCGTACATTCGAGATTCCTTATTGGCTCAAACCAGCCATGCGTTGGGCTAACCGACAGATTGATGATTTCACTCTGCGTATCAAGGCTGAGAACACAGCAAAACATTTCTGCTTTGCCGACTCGCTGTTTGCCGCAGCATCATTCAAGATTGCCGAAGGAACGGGAAAGATGCACAAGGTAAATAGACCGTATGATGGTGAATGGCTGGAGGTATCTCTGCGTAACGGAACGCTTGAATGGCACTCCACCAACTTTGTGCCTCGTGCAAATTTACTGATTGTGTCAGCCGACGTGATGTATAGTTTCAACGAACAAGCCGTGCTGGGTTCTTTCTATGACCGTAGCGACCAATACAGAATGTGGCAGTTTGATGACAAGAAGAAAGATACTCGTATCTTGCGTAATCTTCCCTATGCCCATCGTGGCTATGTGTTCAAGAACAAAAGGTTGAATACCTATTTCAATAAACTTTGGTGGTACATGCCTGATGCTTCTTGGAAAGCATCTTCCTCTGATTTCACTCCTCGTGAGTGGAAACTGATACGTGAGGCTACGAAAAAGAGAAAAAGATAAATAGCCTGTTATATGAAGATGAGGAGATTGACTTGATTAGTCAATCTCCTCATCTGCTTCATATCCTCCCATTTCTCTGATGGCATTTTTCAGCATCGTATGTTGCTGATACAAGTGGTTGACGGGTTTCTCGCCTTTTGTATAGTCGTGCATCGGACTCTTCAGGAAGAAACTCAGGAACCGTTGCGTTCCCCAACGACCGGCTCGCTGGGCAAGGTCGATGAGCAAGCATAGGTCTAAACATACTGGGGCTGCGAGAATGCTGTCACGGCAAAGGAAGTTAATCTTCACTTGCATGGGATAGCCCATCCATCCACGTATGTCGATGTTGTCCCACGATTCCTTATTGTCGTTGCGGGGCGGATAATAATTGATACGTACCTTGTGGAAGTAGTCGTTGTAAAGGTCGGGTTGGTCTTCGGCTTTCAAGATGGTTTCCAGGGTAGAGAGCTTGCTGACCTCCTTGGTGCGGAAGTTTTCCGGCTCATCAAGCACCAGTCCGTCACGGTTTCCTAAGATGTTGGTAGAAAACCATCCATCCAGTCCTAAGCAGCGTGTACTGATAATCGGGGCAAATCCCGATTTTACCAATGTCTGCCCTGTCTTGAAGTCCTTACCGGCAATGGGCATCTGCATTTTCTCTGCCAATTCCCATATTGCAGGTATGTCCACGGTAGTGTTAGGTGCTCCCATGATGAATGGACATCCTTCTGTCAGGGCTGCGTAAGCGTAGCACATTGAGGGAGCCACGTGCTCACGGTCATCGCGTTTCATGGCATCTTCCAGGGCTGATAGCGTGCCATGTGTCTGCAGGTCGATGGGTACGTATATTTCTGTGGATGCTGCCCACAACACTACTACTCGGTTGCATTCGTTCTTCTGTTTAAAGGCTTTGATGTCTGCCCGTAGTTGTTCCACCATGTCCCATCGGTCACGACAGTCCTTCACGTTATCGCCAGAGAGTCGCTTCACATAGTTGTGGTCAAAGGCTGCCTTCATTGGTATTATCTTTTCCAACTCGTCGCGCACGGGCTCAATGTCTTCTCGTTTCAGCACTTCTGCATAGATGGCTGATTGGTAGGCATTTTGTGGATATACATCCCAGCATCCAAACACGATGTCTGATAACTGTGCCAAGGGTACGATGTCGGCATACTTGAGATACTTTTTGTCGGAGCCATGTCCCACACGTATCTTGTCATACTGCGTCATGGAGCCAATGGGCTTTGCCAGTCCTTTGCGAGTCATCAGTACGCCTGTCATAAACGTGGTGGCAACGGCACCGTTGCCTACGATAAGTATTCCCAGCTTGCCCTCGGCAGGTTTCGTACATGGCTTATTGCCATGTCTTGTGTATAATGAATTTACTTCATCTGTCATATTTGTATCATGATTGTTATTGTGTCGCAAAGTTAGTCATTATTTTGCAGAATAAAGAAAAATCATCTTTTTTTTCTGTTTATAGGGCAATAAAGGTGGTTTGTAGGTTAAGAATTGTTAAACTTACCATAGGTATATAACTTATTTGTATTTTTGTAAAGTCTTTAAAGACTAACTCACATTTTAAGTTTAACAAAAAACAGAAATGATGAAACAGGTGAAATTATGGATGATTACCGCCATCCTTTTCTTCTGCGGTACATTGACCTCACAGGCACAAAAGAATGTCAGGTATTGCATGACGTATGAAGACTTCGTTGCAAACCGTTGGATTCCCATTGATTCTCTCACTGCGGGTAAGACCAAGCAGATGTGCCAGCTTAAGTTTAATGATGACCAGTACACTTTGAAGACTGGTGACAAAGAGTGTGACAAGATTCTGAAAAACGATGTGTTGGCTGTGGAATATGCCGGACATCTCTATGTCAATTGCCGTAATCTTCGTTGCAATGACATTCCACTTGATGTAAGCAATTACGCTCAGGCTTATCGCTATGCTGAGAAGAAGATTTGTGTGGTGGCTCACTGGATTAATGGTGCTGCATTGCTGGCTGCCGTAGCTGGCGACGTGGCTACGGTGGTTGCGCCTCTCCCAGTTGCAGCTCCTTCGTTCGTGGTTTCTGAGGGTCTTTGGCTTAACATGGATAAGTTGAATAGCTATAGATGCTATATCCTTGAGGGAGGAGCCAATGCCAAGGGCAAAATTGCTGTTACTCGCATCACTGATGAGTTCATGGAAAAAGAACTGGCTAACGATAAGGCTTTGCTTGAACGCTATCAGGCTTATGAAAAAAAGAAAGGTCGTCAATCGGCTGCAAACATCCTACCCGTCTTGATGGAAAAAGGACTGATTAAGGATTAAGATGTGAGAGGTGAATGATGAGTGGTGAGAAGTGAGAGATATGCCTTTTGTGATGGAGAAGCAAGCAACCATTGCTATTCATCACTCATCACTAAACACTTATCACTCAACACTCATCACTAATATTAATCACTCAATGATACTGGTGCCATTAACTATAGCCCGCCATCAGCTATCCAGATATGCTTTTCGTTGTCGTTCCTGATAGCGATGTGCTTCTGCTCTTGTTTCCCATCAGGATGCGTCAAGGTGTAGAACACATAAGTGCCAACATAATCGCCGTCGCGACGTTCTTTGAAGTCAGATACTTTACATCTTTTCATGTTTTCGCTCAGCGCGGGGAGCACGCTCTTATAATATATAAGTGCTTCGCTGGCTTGGCTGTTGTCGGTGCTGATGATGGCTTGGAGTATGCGCTGGGCGGCTTGTGTGGCAGTCTCATTTTGCAGTTTGCTGAGTCTGTCGCCAGCAGTCGGAGTTGTCATTTCTGTTACATTCGTCCATTGAGCGTCTGGGATTTGAATGAGATTGGCACGACTCATCATAATGTTATATTGGGTATTGTCGATATGAAGCAGGAGGGTCTTCTGGCCATCATTGACAACCCATAGCTTGACAAAGCGCAGCAGCCCGTCGTTTTTTGTGAATACATTTTCTACTTCCACCTCATAATCACCCATCTTTCCTGTCTCAAGCAACTGTTGCAGGTCACTGTTTTTTCCCGTTCCCTTGAATGTCAGGGTAATGGTCGAATCATTTTCTGTGCGTATCACTTCGTTCTTCTTGGAAAAATCGATGGCAGATTTCTGCATAGCCAGCAGACGCTCGGGATAGAGCAGGTTGACAAAGTTTTCAAGGAAATTGGCTGCACGAGGTCCTTTTACGTAGAGCGCATTGGGTATCCACATATGCTGGTCCTGGCCGTCGAATACGATAGCACGCCCGTTCTGTTTCTCTACACGATAGAACACGCTGTCATTCTGTCTCAGTAGTCCGACATCTATTTTCACGAAGTCGGCTTTTGGATCGAAATAGGCAAAGTTGTCATTAGGCGTGGTGCGTGCATAGACTGTCATTTGGAAACTGCCCACATTCTGCACACTTTTAATCCATTGCTCAAAGAGCTGGCCGCGTGGAGTTTCGGCCACAGCAGACGTAGAAAAAAGGTGGCTCCAACCGATAAAGAATCCCAGGAGGAACACGGCGGCTGCAGCAATGTAACGCCAGAGATGGTGCCGCTTGTGGACTGTGGTGCTGACAGATGACTTTGCTGTCATCTCTTGTGGTTGTAGTGCATTAAACGTTTTGGCCAAATTTTCATAATAGGTTTTACACTCGGGGCACTCATCCATGTGTGCCTTACATTCTGCTTGAGTCTGCATATCGATTGTGGTGTCAAAAAGGTCAACCACTTTATCTTTAAATTCCTTGCAATTCATAATAAAATGTACTGTTAAATGTTAATGACTTGTTTGTTTCATAGCCCTACGGATTTTCTCCAGCCCATTGAGGAAACGGGATTTCACCGTGGGCAGAGGTAAATAAAGAATCTCGGCTACATCAGCAAAGCTGTTGTTGCCATATATTCGAAGACGTATGACTTCGGCCTGTTCTTCTGGGATTTCTGCAAGAAGATGGGCAATACGTTGGTAGTCTGCTTCGTTGTTTTCCGTTGGGATGTCTGCAATGTCAAGGCGGGCATCCAAGGGTACAGTCCTGAGTTTTCCCAATGCAGTAAGCCGTGAGGAACACAAGTTAGAGAGTGTACGGAAGATATAGTTGCGCCAGTCTCTTACTTCAACGCTCTTCTCGTCAGAAAGTTTTGCGCTGATTTTAAGAAAAACGTCTTGCAGCGCATCTTTCGCATCGTCTGCATCACCAAGGCGGTAGCAGGCATACCTCAATAAATGTGGTTGTTCCTGTCGAAAGTATTCAGCGAGTTCTTTCATTGTGATGTTGTTTTCTGTATTCATTGTCTTTACGTTTTTGAGATGCATCTGACATAAAGACTCGAAAAGTCCGAAAAAGATTTAAATGAAAGACTCTTTTTTTCAAAAGATGGGCAAGGATGCCACATTTCTATTCTTGTCCGCCTTCGGTTTGCATACAATATCTATTGCCACAGTGGTTCGTTCTTCCAGCCACATGGGAGGAAGCCCATCATGGAGGGTTGCTTGAATCCCAGACGTTTAAAGCGTCAGATAAACAATAGTGATGCAAAAACCTCGTTTTAGCCCCCAATACTCACATCCCCGCCGCTCGTCGCGACAAGCAAACGGGGAAGCACCAATCATAGAAACTGGCGAGGTTATTTCTTTTTTGGCTGCTTGTTCAACCTATAAACTATATGCAAGAGCGCGTAGCGAGGCGTGACGTTGTTCCACGTCTCAGTGCGGCCTTGGGCGTTGATGGTGCGGCGGACGTTGGAGAGGTTGCCGAGGAGGTCGAAACCGTCGAGCATACAGACGAGGTTGCCGTGAAGGAAACGTTTGGACAGACGAGCATTCCAGACAAATTCGTTTGTATTCATTGTGTGGTCTGCGTAGCCACGGCGGGAGTACATAGTGAGGTCGGTGGCGAGTTGGAGGCTCCACGGCAATTCGACTTGGGCGGTGAGGCCGTAGTCGAAGTCGAGGACGTTGATGGTCTCGAAGTCCGTGCGTTCGCTGGTGGAGTGCTGGTAATGGAGGTTGCCTATGCCCTTGACTTGCAGTTTAGCATTAGGGCGATAGGTCAGGCTCAGCGTCTCGTTGGCATAATAGGAGCCGACGATGCTGCGCGCGGGGGCAGTGGCGGTGGTGCTGATGAGGTCGACGCTGTGATGGTAGTCGAAAGTGGTGTTCGTAGAGAGTGACAGAAGTCGCCTATGGTCAAGCGGGGTGTTATAGCCTCCGCCAAGGTGGGCATCCCAGTTGCCGTTGACGTTCTGCGGTGTGACGGTGCGGACGCCTGTCTGCTTGTTGTAGAATGTGGCCATAGCGATGGCTCGGGGCGCGAGGTTAGCGGAGCCGAAGACATTCCACATACGCTCGCCAGAAAGGACGCGGCGGTAGGACGTGCCAAGGTGATAACGCTGCGGATTCTTCAGATGGGTATTACTAAGCACTATGCGCAAAGGGTCGCTGTCATCACGGATATTGAGCAGATAGGTCATGCCGGGGGCGGAGATGCGGGTATTGAAATTGACCTCAAACACCTTTTTTTGGTCACGTGTAAAGATTCGCCAGTCGCCATCGGTCTGGATAAAGGCCGTATGGCGGTGGAAAAGCGTGTCAAGTTGTCCGCGCTGATAGTCTAATTGGTTGTGCTCGAAGCGGACTTCGACATTGCCCCTGAACTGCCGTATCAGATTCCATGAGTGGCGGCGGGAACTGTTGTAGTCGTAGCCGAAACGGAGCCGGTGGATGTCGTCAGTGTGCTCGGCCTGGTTGCTGTTGCTTGTGTCGAGCGCCTTGTAAAGGTCGTTGGCAGATGGAAGCGTCCCCAGTTCACCATCAAAGCCCTCCTGCAGATGCAGCAGATATAGCGAGCGGTTGGTCTCTTTATTGACATGTGAATAAATGTAGTTGGCAGAGAGTTGCAGACATCCTATTTCGGTTCTTCGTGCACCGATGCTGCCGCCGTAGTTCAGGCTGCGATTGGTGTTCAGGTCATAGCGGTTGCGACGGTCGGTAGGAGTGCCGCTACGTGGATAGTCCAGCTGATAATGGTCGTAGGCATAGCGTTTCTCGTCGTTATAGCTGATGTTGCCGGAGGCGTTGAAGAGGAATCGATTGTTGTGGGGAATGCGGAAGATGGCATTGGCATCAAGACCCGTGTTCAGACTGTGACCGTTGCCCTTGGCACGTGAGATACTCCTGTTCAGGGCATGGGGCAATAGCAGGGAGCCAGCGTTTGGAGTCATGATGCTGTCAATCCACGCCTTGCCGCATTGTTCGGCCACATCCTCGTCGAAAACAGCCGAAGCCGATTCGCCGTGGCTGTGCTGACGGCTATAGCTGATGTCGGGCCGCAAGCCGAGATAGCTGAGCACGTTGTTCCTGCGATAGAGATTGAACTCGTGGTTGGTGCTTACCTTGAAGTTGTCGGTGTGTCGCTTGTTGTAGGCTCGTCCGTAAGTGTCGCCGCCCGTGAGGAAGTCCTCGCTGGACGTGTGCTGCTCGCTGTCGTCCTCGGTGTAGCTGGTGCGCACGTTGCCGCTCGTACTCCAATGCCCTTCTTTCTCGTCGATGTTGTAGTCGAAGCCCGCATCATAGACGGAGCGGATGCCAGTAGCCTGACGCAGCGGACTCCAGTTGCTGTTCTGACCGGGCTTGCGGTCATCGCTCACGTTGTTGGCATTGGCAAAGAAAGATAAGCGCGAGTTCGGCGTGAAGCGCAGGGCGAACAGGCGACCAAGGCATCGGTCATCGGTGCCAGCACCAGCCTCGGCATTGGCAATCCATCCGATGCTGTATTCCTTCTTTAACTGTACGTCCATCACGAACTCCTTGTTGCCATCGTCGGGCAGTCCGGCCATGCGCAGTTGCTCGTTGCTACGGTCGTAGGCTTTCACCTTCTTCACCATGTACGACGGCAGATTATCGAGCATCAGCCGACGGTCTTTATTGAAGAAGTCCTTGCCGTTCAGCAGCAGGGCGTCCACATGCTTGCCATTCACTACAATGTCGCCACCGCTTTTCAGTTCTACGCCAGGCAGTTGCTGGATGAGCGCATCGAGCATAGAGCCTTCGGCCAACTCGAAAGCATCAGCATTGTAAACGAGCGTGTCGCCGTTGACATAGAACTTCACCTTCGTGGCCTTCACCACTACTTCGTTCAGGGACACACTACGCTCCTTCTGCATATAGAAAAGTTTGTCAATTAGGTCCACGGTTTCCTCGTCCTTGTAGAAACGCTTTACTTCGAACATCTGGTCGGCGGTTTCATAGCCGTCCTTCCGCATACGCAAGATGTAACGGCCGGGACGTTTGATGTGGAATATGACAAACGAGGCGGGCTTGTTGTTGCTGTCACCCGTGACCGTGCGGAGCGTATCAACGAGCGAACTGTCGGCTGCCCACATCAGTTCACATTCGACGTCGAACACGGGTTGACTCGTAAGCATATTGGCCACTCTTCCGATGACTCTAACGGAGTCGCGTGGTTGTTTTGTCTCTTGCGCTTCTGCCGTCATGGCGGCAAGTGCGAGGATTATTGTGATGAGTTTTTTTCTCATGCTCTTTGATTGTTTTTGAAATAAAAGATATGTGATTTGACTTGCCCTAAGCGGGTAGGCACACGCATAGAAGCTGGCGTGTTATTTCTTCTTCGGCAGTTTGTTGAACCTATAAACTACATGCAAGAGTGCATAGCGAGGCAAGACATTCGTATAAGTCTCGATACGCCCCTGGGCATTGACAACGCGGGTGACATTGTCGAGTTGGCCAAGGAGGTCGAAGCCGTCGAGCATCCATGTGAGGCGGCCTTTGAGCATGGTGTACGACAGGCGTGCATTCCAGATGAGGTTGTCGGTGTTTATGCTGCTACCCTCGTAGCCGCGACGGCTGAACATGGTGAGGTCGGTGGCCAACTGGAGATGCCAAGGCAGTTGGAGGATGGCAATGGCTCCGTAGTTGAAGTTAAAGGCGTTGATGCGGCTGAAGTCGGTGCGGTCGCTATTGGTGTTGTACCATGCAAAGTTACCTTTCACTCCGACGGTCGAGGAACTGCCAACCTTATAGTTTAGGCGGAGGTCTTCGCCAAGGTGGGTAGTGTGGACGGCGCACTCCACAGGGGCGAAATTACTGCCTGTTGCGCTCTCGCCGATGAGGTCGACGCTGTTGCGGTATTCGGCACGGGTGTTCGTTGAGAGCGTCAGGCGACGTTTCTTGTCGAGCGGTGTCTCGTAACCTACGGTGGCAGCAGTCATCCAGTTGCCGTCCACGTTGTCGGCGCGGTAGGTGCGTATGCCCGTGGCAGCATCGTAGCTGTAGCCCATGGCGAGAGCATTTGCCGTGTGGCTATACTCCAGCCGAAGCGATTTCGTGGTCTGTCGCTGGCGGTTGCTCTTGCGGATGAGCCCTTTCAATTCGTAGGTCTGCTGATTGTGCAAGTTGGGATTGCCAAGGCGGATGTTGAGCGGGTCGATGTCGTCTATGACGTTGACCATGTTCACGAGGTCGGGCGTCTGACTCTGTACGTTGAACACCAGTTGGGAAGAGATGGAGTAGTCCTTGCTCGTCCAGTTCAGAATCCAGTAGGGCAAAGCCCATTTTACGGAGTTGCGCACGATGGTGGTATCAACGTCGCCACGCTCATAGTCGAGCCGCTGGCGGGTGGGCTGAAAGAAAATGCGGGCCATGAAATATAGTTTTCCTTTCTCATATTGCTTCGTCCACTCTATGGCAGGAATAATGTTGTGTGTCCCCTCGTCGTAGGTGCTGGCATAACTGTTGCGGCGGTCAATCTGGCTTTCATACTCTGCAACGGAAGGCAGCACGCCAATGGTCGAAGTGGAGAGCGTATCGAGCAGGTAGAGCGACGAATTACGCTCATGGTGCTGATGTTCGTAGCCGTAGCCGATGGAGAACTCGGTGGTCTGGCTCATGCGGAAATGGTAAGTGGCAAAGGCACGGTAGCCCAGCTGACGGTCGGGATGATTCTTGAAATACTGATTGGCCGCGTTTGAGGAAAGCCCGTCCGCTCCGTAGCGGATGGCGTAGCGGTTGAAGTAGTCATATTTCTTGCTGCCTCCTGTAATGCTTGCCGTCAGGTTGAGGTAGTCACTGCTGCTCTTGAACTTGATGGTGCTTTGTGCTGTCAGCCCTCCGTTCAGGCTATACCCCTTGTTGAGCGTCTCTTTGCTGTAGCGGTTGATGAGGGCACGGCGGATGGTATCCTGCGCATCGAGCGAATATAGATTGTCAAGCAGACTGCGGCTCATGTCGTGTTGCATAGCCGAGAAGGCTGCGCTGACCGACGAGCCGCTGTGGTCGTAGTGGCTGTAGCTGAATGAAGGCTCGAAGTGCAGATAGACCTTCTTGCGCGTCAGGTCGATGTTGTGCGAGGTGCGCAGATTAAAGTCCTTGTTGCGGGCCGCGGAGCGCAAGTATTCGTAGGTGTCGCCCTGCGGCAAGAAGTTCACGCGGTCTTGGTCGGTGGTCAGGTCTTGGTCGCTGTGGCTCACTTGCACGTTGCCGTTTACCTCGAAGCGTCCGTTGCGGTCGTTGATGGTGTAGTCGATGCCCGCTTGCTGTTCGCGGCTTTCACCTTGTCCCATCTGATCGGGTGTCCAATTGTTATCCTGCCCGGGCTTTCGACGGTCGTTTAGGTTGTTGGCATTGCCATAGAAAGCCAGTCGTGAGTGGTCGGTGTAGCGCATGGCAAAGAGACGGAGCAGCCAACGCTCATCAGTACCGTAGCCACCTTCGATGTTTGCCAGCGTGCCAATGCTGTACTCCTTTTTCAGTTTTACGTCCATTACATAACGCTTGTCACTCTCGCGCCGCTCGCCCAGGAAGTCGCTCATCTTGCCGTATTTGTCATAGACCTCCACCTGCTTCACGGTGTATGATGGCAAATTGTCAAGCATCACGCTGTTATCGCCCTTGAAGAAGTCCTTGCCGTTCAACAGTAGGCTCTCCACAAACTGCCCGTTGTGGTAGATACGTCCGTCACTTTTGATTTCCACGCCCGGCATCTGTCGCACCAGCGCGTCAAGCATAGACCCCTCGGCCAGCACGAAAGCATCAGCATTATAGACAATGGTGTCGCCACGGTTGTAGAATTTCACCTTCGAGGCTGTTACCGACACTTCTTGCAGCACCTTGGATTCTTCGCGCAGAGCGATAGGTGGCACGTCTCGTGAGAACTCGCGCCGCTTGATGTCGCCGATGGTATAGTCCACACAGGCGGTCTTGTAGCCAAGATAACTGGCACGGAGAATGTACGTTGCATTTTGCTTCGGCACTGTGAACGAGAAGTCTGCGCTGTAACCTTCTTGCCCATTTCTCACCCAATGGTGGCTTGGGGTCTGTTGGTCGATTACGATGCTGTCCGTTGTCATCAGTTGGATTGTTGCACCAGGCAAGTCCTTCCGGGTCTTTGAGTCTATGATACGTCCTTTAAGCTGGATGCTCTCTTGCGCTTGGGCATAGTTCAGGCTTATACTGACCAAAGCGGCCAGTACGAATACTTTTATATTCATAAATGGGGTGTGATTAAATGTGTACTATTTCAATCGGGAAATTCTATCAACCTCATGCCAGTTATGTGGAATAGCTAAGTCGCATGGCTTGTCTGGTTTCTCGACATGAAGGATGAACACACGACCATCTTTCAGCCGACGCAGGCAGAAAACTTCTCCGCTCCACTGCTTTCCAAATGCTATATTTGCTTCATTGCATGTAAGTGAGCAGGAAAAGGTATCCTGAGTTTGTGAAGACTCAATTATAGCAGCAAATAAACGCTGAAATAAATCGTCAGCTTTGTCCTTAGGAACTTCAATCCGTTTTCCATGACGACGAACATAACCATAGTGACTATTCATGTATTCCCAATCACCGCTGCCATTACCATCGTTGATGTCGTATGACACAGGTACAACTTTTGATTGACCATCTTGGGCAATCTCATGAAAGATGTCAAGGAGCGAGCCGTGGTGATGTTCCGTTGGTGCCCAAATGCGCCCTTTCACTTTACCAATCTTATTATAGTGGAAACGAAGTGTCTTGTTTTCAATGTCAAGCGCAGCTGCTGCCGTGATACGCTGGCTATAATGATGGTTCATCACGTTCAGACGGGATTTGTTTTCGGCTGGATTGATCGTACCATTGTAAGCTAACGTAAAGGAAAGCGTGTCGCCCTGTTCGCTATGCTTCTGATAGCGGTCGCTCTCGGTGGCGAGAGGAAGTTCTTTCTCAAAAGCTGTGATAAGACTATCTACAAGCCAAGTGGGAATCATTTCTATTGGGGCATTCTCTATTAGAACAGAATAGAATGGAGCTTCGTATTGCGACCAAACGCCATTGTCAATCGATTCAGTCACTTTGACATTCTCCAGCGTGGCAAAGGACGGAAGCAAGCGCTCAATGTTTTGCTGAGCATGGGCTGCGAGAGTGCAAGTTGCCACCCCGACGAATAATAAGAATTTTATCTTGTTCATAGTTCTACGGTATTTTGTGCAATAAAAGTGTTACTGTTCTCGAATGTAGCCCGAATGTTTTTACGCATCTCATCCCGGTGCGTAGAAAGACTTCGGGCTGGCTCTTTAGCGGGAATTAGATTGTGGGCAGACAATGAAACGTCAGGAAGAGGCTCAGACTGATTAACTTGAGCAACGGCCTTTTGTGTTCTTCTTCCGTGACGTTTCCGTGTGCTTT
>DJXW01000035.1 GCA_002449845.1 Prevotella sp. UBA6994 | reverse complement strand
TAATTTTTAGAACATTCCTTATATATTTTTTGCTCTTACCTTCATGCGCTTTTGCACAAGTGGTTAAGCTTAATGTGTCCAATAATTTTGAGTGGGCCCAATGGTTCTACGAATCAATAGAATTCAAAGATGACTGTACGATTTTACGAGGTTATTTTATTCCTTTTGGGAACGGATGTTGGGTAAGAAGTAAAATGGATGAATCATTAACAGCAAAAGATAAGGAATATCACATTATTTATACAACTCTTCCTATTAATCGTCATCCACGTAAAATATTTAAAGGAGGTGTCCAAGTAAAGTTTGAGGAACATTTTGAACCCATCTACTCAACGGATGGCATTATAAATCTTATCTCACATAATATTAGCTTCTCTATTCCTTTTCAGAATAGGGAAGTGACCAAACCATACAAAGAATTGTTTTCTTCTTTTGAAAATCATATCGACACTCTAATTTCATTAGGGAAATACGGCAGAGCTGCATATTTATTAAGTCAATATTTAAAAATGAGTTGGTCATATTGTTCTCCAAAGGAAAAAAATGAAATAATGAGGAAAATCATATCAAAATATCGGGTTCAAAATTTCTTTATGAATGCGTCACCTGATGATCAAAACGTTTTGTCGCATTTTAAAAATATCTATAATTGTCTCAACTTCCATGGAGATGATGAAATTCAGAAAGAACTGGATGAAATTAATAGTACCCTATGGAATATAAGTATTAATATGAATGGGAAACACCTGCCAGTTGTCGTTAGTAAATGCGAGACCTTAATGTCAAAGATAAGAAAATATGGAAAGTACAGCAAATGTTACGAAAACTTTTTGACATTATATAGGAAAGCTTTGATAATGGATAAACAAACGCAGGAAATTCCAGAACTCGACAAAGAAATAATTGATGTATGTAGCCACATTTATGATGTTAATGGGGTGCAATATTTAGAACGTCTGATGAACGTCGCAACAGATCTCGATATCAATTTCACTAAAACCACATACGAAACTCATATTAGTATAAATATTTGGAAGGAGGTTAGGGATAAAGCAAAAAAGAATTTCCCGAATTCCTGGTTTTTTGCAAGTGCTTTGCAAAGGATTGCTGATTTTAATTATCACTATCGTCATTATGATATTGCCCTGATGCAATATTTAACTATTGATAGCATGTATAAAGCAAGACGAAATGAATGGATACAAGAAGTTTGGGCAAATCATGATTATCTTTCTACAGAGCAATCTGTAACACTTGTAGATTTTATACAGCAATCACTAACTAGAGCCATTGGATACTGTTACTATCATAAAGGAGATATCATCAATGCAGTAAAACATGATAGAAATAATCCTTATTATTTTTACGTTCTCAGTGATAATGATGCTTTGGTATCTTGGTGCAAGAACTCTTATAAAACTAGTATTGAAGGACTAAAAAGTATAATTAAAGAACCAACAATTATAAAACCTGGGGCATATTACGAAGAAGCATTTGATGTGGCTTATTCACCAGTTCTGACTATTCATATACCATATTTCGCATACAAAACTAATACTCCAGATTTATACAAAATGGCATACAATGGTGCCTTAATTACCAAAGAATTCCGTTTGACTGCGGGGAACAGATTGCGACAGTATATAAGATCAACGCATGATTCAATTTCATTGAATTATATTAATCGAATTAATAGAGAAATGTGTTCATATCAATACATGATAAAGACACATAAACCGTTTTCGCAAAATAAGTATTGGGAAATTGTGCAACTACAAAGAGAATTTATTACTTATCTTGATACTACTAGAGCATTGGAAACATATTTTCCTAGTTGGACAGATGTACGTAATGCTTTGAAGGAAGACGAATTAGCAATAGAGTTTATTGAATTTCCTATATGGAATAGCAGCCAATCAGTGTATGCAGCACTTACTCTTCGTAAAGATTCAGAACATCCCCAAATGACAGTTCTATTTGAAAGTAAACAATTAAAGCAGATTCCCGATACATCATATTATCAATGTAAGGAAATGGCCAAACTTGTTTGGACCCCAATAATGGCAGAATTGAAAGGTATAAAGGATATTTACTTTTCGCCATCTAGTGCTCTATATAACATGGGAATAGAGTACTTACCAGGAATGGAGGATTACAATATTTACAGATTATCCTCGACACGCGAATTAGTTACAAAATACAAATCAGAAAAAAACACTAATGCGGTACTATATGGTGGCCTGGATTATTATGCAAAAACTGACACTGCAAACACGAAAAGGAGTTTAGCCCTTTTAGACGAAACATTTGTAGACCATGCTGATGTGCGAGGTATGGGGCTACGTGGAGGGAAAGGGTATCTTGAGCATACTAAAATAGAAGTTGATAAAATAGCAGAAGAACTAAGTAAAGCAAAATGGATATGCTTATTGGATACGGCATCATTAGGAACGGAAGAGTCATTTAAAGCTCTCTCAGGAAGAAAGTTCTGCTGTTTGCATATATCTACACATGGGTTCTATTATACAAAGGAAGAGGTGGATAGTGCAGACTATAAATTTCTTCAATTAGATAATCACATCGCATCGGAAGAAGATAAGGCACTTACACGTTCTGGTTTGATTATGGCTGGTGCAAATCATATTTTGGAAGGTGATACACTACCAGACAATGTTGAAGATGGTATCTTGACGGCTAAGGAAATTGCGGGTGTAGATTTGCATGGTCTTGATTTGGTCGTTCTTTCCGCTTGTCAAACAGGATTAGGAGACATTTCGCAAGGCGAAGGAGTCTTTGGCCTCCAACGGGGTTTCAAGAAAGCAGGTGCAAACTCAATCTTAATGAGTTTGTGGGAGGTTGACGACAAGGCAACTCAGATATTGATGACTCAGTTCTATAAAAATCTCCTCTCTGGTCAGAGTAAACACCAGTCATTGCTGAATGCTCAAAAGAATCTTCGAGAGTATAGGAACGCTAATGGCGAGCAATGCTATAACTCTCCAAAATACTGGGCTGCTTTTATTTTGCTGGATGGTTTTGATAAAAAAATGGAGGACAACTAAGTGTCCTCTAGATAGCTTTACTTTCTACGAAAGAAATTAACCATTCCACTATTTTTTAAGTTAAATGTTGCGCCATTGCCTAACGAGAACTATCTCCAAAGGCACACTTGCCTCTGTATACCCAATTAAAGCAAATTCTATGCCCGAACTTCTCCTTCAATCAAACTGCCAGAATGGCAGTTCGTTAGCAATCAAAGCCCATGAAGTCTGTTTTGTCCCTCAAGAGTTGAAACGATAGTGATTTCGAGAGCGTTAATCTTGTTGTTTTCACGTTCTTTTATCTGCTTTTTAATTTCGTCGGATGCATCAAACTCAGAAAGGCGACTTTCTAAAGTGTCTTTTATGAAGTCTATCGCATCTTTTACTTCTGATGGGGCTATGGGTTGGTTGCTTGAAAAAATCTTATCCATTGTTTGCACAAAAGACTCCAATTCGTCCAATGCTTTCGTAGTATGCAAAAATCCGTTTGCTAAATCTGCTGCTTTGTTCACGCTTTTGTAATTTATAAGTTCTGTATTTTATTTAATAGTTCTATAGCTTCTGCAATTCCCTCTTCAGCTAATGGTTTTAACAACTCTTTTGCCTTATCAAGATTATGGTCTTTGATATAAGCTAATGCTAAATACCATGCTATTTCTCTACTAGAATTGCCATAATCTTGATAGTCTTCATTGCGAGACTGGACATTGTCATAGATGGTCTGCAGACGGGAAATAACGGGAGAAATGTCTTTGTCGGATCCCACCTTATTATATAGTTCCACAAGTTCCTGCTTGATGGCATCGTCATCTCCACCTCTAGGTGATGTTATGTCATAAGAGTAGTATTGAACGAATAAGGCATCAGCTTGAGCGAATAAAATTTCTGTATCGCTTTGCTTGCTTTGTTTGTTCCACAAAGTAGTTACACCAAAAATAAGGAGGAATACAGCTGCAATAGACAATGTCCATCTTACCATACTTTTATTCTTGACTTTTTTCTTGGTTGCAAAAACCTTTTCCGTGATTTCTGCATCTTCTTTAGCCTGTTCTTCCTTCATATCTTTAATGAGCAAGGCCATCATTTGAGCCTCTTCGCGAAGGTTTTTGTCATTTCTAAGGTCATTTAGAAATGCTTCGTTTTCCTCTAGTGACATTTGCTCACGGAGGTATCTTTCTATTCTTTCACTATTATCTATGTTTGCCATAGAAATTCACTTTTAAACTGTTATACTTCTCTTTGAATGTTTGACGACATCTTGAGGCTTGGGCTTTTGCCGTATCTGCATTTTTTAAACCATATTGACTTGCTATTGTGGCCCAACTTAATTCGTCAGCATAGAAACTCCAAAGTAACTCCCTGCATCTAGTAGCCATGTTCCCTAATGCATCGTGAACCATTTTTTGCTTTTCCTTGATGATAGATTCTTGTTCATCTCCAATCTGTAAAATACTCTCCACCTTTTTCATTGATACCATATCCTTCTGCTGGATATCTGTTTCATTTATTCCTAAGACCATGTGCTTGCCCTGTTTGCCTATGGCTTTGAGTGACAAGTTGATGCATATTCTAAGGAAATAGGGATACTGAGGGCTTGTTACCTTTTGGGCTTCTATATTCTTATGCAAGGTTATATACGAATCTTGAATGATGTCTCTGATACTCTCTCCAGATAGGGCAGAATATCTGGAAGAGAGGAAGTTCACCGTCCTTTGCTCGTACTTCCTTATGAATTGCTCAAATACTCTTTCTTCTAATCTATCCATATTCAACTATTATTCTTCAAAAACCAGGTCTTGGGTTAGAGAATGCCATCTGCCTTTGACTTTCGTAGATGCTTCTATTTGGGTTTTAAACTTTTCTTTGCTATCTTTATCTAATGTGGTCATACCCATTAGGGCTTGCCATATATTATAAGACAAGGATCCATATTCTTTTCCTTTTATCCTAACTTCAGTATTCCTTTGAAAAGATTTACAAGCTTCTATAAATAATGCGGGTGCCATGAGTGGTGACTGAGTTATAGAAAAATGCTTAATATTTGTCTGGGGAGGGATGTATGGTTCCCCCGTTTTTGTTAAACCGTCTTTTGTTCCTCTCTCTGTTTCCAATCCTCCTTTAGATGACTCCCCAGCATGACAAGCATCCATTGCCACATAAAGCATACCTTTAGGACCAATCTTTTTACGAAGTTTGCTGATATAGCCGTTTAGTTCGTCATCCGTAAGGTGCTTTTCACCTTTGTAAATAGAATTATACTCTTTGCCCGCGTCTATTGGAACAATGGCTTCATCCCAACCATCTTTCTCTTCTTTTGCCATTCCGTTTAAGCCGTCTTCTACAGGCTGACCATGACAAGAAAAATGGAGATAAATCACATCACCTTTTTTAGAGGCAGTAATGAAACTATTAAGTGCATTGAGGATTCCTTGATATGTGGCATGTTCATTGGTTAATGCTTTTACCTTGAATCCTTTCTTCTCTAACTCTGGTTTCAATAGCACCACATCCTCTGCGCCATGAATATTATTCCAAACCTTATAGCCATTTGTGTGGTATTTGGATATACCCACCATAAAAGCACGCTTTCGTTGAGCATTGCCTATAAGTGGAAACGCTATCATAAAGGCAAATATGAGCGCGAATCTATTCATATCTCTTTGATTTTTGACAAAAATAGAAAGAAATAGCGAGATAAAGGCATCTTAAACCTTTTTTAACTGCAATTAGGCAATGGATAAGGGCGAAATACTGGAAATGGGGTTTGTTGTCAACTTGCTTTCGTGACCTATATGGTATTTGTTGCAATGGGCGCATTTATACACGTTTACGGTCTTGTGACACCAAGGCTTGTCGTGTACAAGTTTAATGGCAGACGATTTTGCTTCCTCTATCGAATGATAGCCAACTTTCTTTCTGAATACCACTTTTCCAGTATTGGGATCGTATTTACGCTTCCAATGAGTAGAATTTCCTCTGCTAACTTTGTTTACGTTCTCCACCTGTCCTATTATATATAGTTCATAGGATACGGCTCGCTTCATGTTGTGCCTACTTTGATTTCCATGATCGTGAAATACGCCTTTGTGTTGCTTGTGATAGGTTTGACACATACGTTTCTCAATAATACGACGTACTTTGCGAACAATCTTGGGATCTTCTGTGGTAATATCAATGTTGCGAAGCCAAACGTCGTCCTTGCATTTCAGCCGTTCATTGAAAATGGATTTTGTTACATGGGAATACCGCTCTTGTTGGCCGAAAGTTTTTTGCCTTTTGTTCTTTTTGAAATTAATAGTTTCCATAATTCTTTTTTATTTAATGTTCAGTTATATATACCCTAAAAAGGTAAAAAGTAAACATTGATAATTTTTTTCGCATATTTGTTTACTTTTTCCGAATTGGGGGTATTATAGTGTGTAACAAACAAAATCTTTAAAAGGTAACTATTATGAATATGAACAATGTTAAGGTGAATGAAACGCACATGTGCGTTCTTCGCAAAGTAGAGAATGAAGACAGAGTGAAGGTTGATTTTATTGAGTTGAAATCGCCTTATCAGGAATGTCTGGATGAATTAAAGCGTATGGCGGACAATGACAACCGTACAGTTATTGAACTTCAAGATTATGTAAAGGGCTCTTCTTTGAATCGTTTTACTTCTGATTTTGACTTTTGTTCGTTCTTGTCGGATCCGTATCAATGGATTCCATGCTTACCAAAAATCTCTTTTGCAGACTACCAGTCAAGGATTGCTGACTTCGACAAACAGAAGGACGTTTCTGGAAAAGAAAGATATGTACGTGAGGAAAGAAAAAACTATTATCGTAGGATAAAAAATCGCGACCTTCCAGCAACACTGGAAAACTTGTATTATACATTAGGGAGGGATCCATCTGTCTTAGCTTATTCACATCGTCGTGTAGGATGGGCTTCACCTGAATTTAAGCTTAATGATGACATTAAGGTGGCTTTTTTGACGAACTTTGGGTATGGACGTGCCAGCTACTTCTTTTTACAGATACATTATAAAGGCATTGGGATTCTTCCCTACTCAGAATGGGTTCATTATCGTAAGGCAAGTACGTATGAAATAATCCGTTATACCCGGCGATTCCATCTTAAAAACAACGAATGGATAAAAGCGATGTCGTTTACCGCAGATGTTTACAATACTGCTGTGGATAATCCCGCTTCTTTTATTCAAAAAAACATTCTGAACGAAGTAGAAGAGATGGTATCTGGTTTGGAAACCATTTTGAATACAACTGGCTATAGGGTTTTGGAGAATTACTTCAATCCTGGAAATGGTGTTGTGATTACAGGCGATGAACTTACTATTTTTAAGGGAGAAAAGATTTCTGGTGCATTGGATTTCTTAGATCAATTGAAGAAATTGGTCGCTATTACCAATAATGTGAATTCATACATTCAGAGGATCATGAAATGCAATCTATCTGTCTCTGTTGATTTGGAGAAAGCCATTGCTACGAAGAAAACTACGTTGGAGAAGCTTCTTTCTCAGATAGAAAAGGAACAACCTATTTGGGATGCTATCAGCCAAAAGAAAAATGAGTATGATAAAAAGCGTGAGAAAATGTATAACCACATCAATAATGAGAAGAAGTTCAAAAACGAATCCTATAGTGTCAAAAATGAAGAATGTAATACTCGTTTTGCCAAAAAACACCCTGAGTATGCTGCTTTTAAAGAAGAATATGATGTTGAACGTGACAAGTATAATTCTTTATGTTCAAGACGTGATGAAGCTAAAAAGTTTATTGAACAGCTTCAGTCTTACCTTGATAAGATAGAGTCACATAAGAATTATATTTCAGAGAATGATATCGCTGCCTAGATAAATAATAGTTTCCAGGTCGCAAGGCAGGCAGGTCTTGCGACTTTTCACTTTCATCATACATGGCAGTATGATGGTGATTTCTTTGTCGTGAATTTTCTGAATTTACCCCCTATTTTCAGGCGTTTTTTCAAAATACTTTGGAGTTGGTTGGAAATATGCCCATTTTTTGATGATTTGATAAGTGTTTGATAATCAGCGTTTTGTAATTTATGGTTATTAGAAAGCGGAGAAATAACCTATGATTTTGCATCAAAAAAGGCACTTTTTGGGCGTTGATAACATATATTTTTCTCTTGTCAGCCACACATCTTCATCCGCAAAGCGAACATTCACATTTACTTTGCCTTTTTCATCCTTATACAGTAAAAGTTTATTCTCCTTGTTCATCTTTATTGTCTGAAATTGATACCATACCCAAGTTTCTGCAGGAACATCTCAACTTTTATCTCCTTGATGACGACCTTCAACTTTTTACATTTAGAGTTATATAAAAAGGTCATCAATGGTTATCTGAGAAAAGAATATGTCTGAGTATTCATTACGATGAACTGGTGCAGCACTGACAAGTGTCGGGTGGAATGTCTTTGATGGTGAAATTTTTTCTAAGGCTTCCACACGGCGAGTGATTATTTCTGAATATGCTTTTGTAACAATATACTCAGACTTGCAAAATTTCATCTCACAGACATTTACCACATCATCTGCACGATCTATAATCAGGTCTATTTGCATACCCTCCCCGCCATCATCTCCATGAAGGACAAAAGAAGACTCACGAGAAGAAACTCCTGCAATCTGCAGTGCATGTTTAATTTGATTTATATGCAGGAGACATACCTCTTCAAAAGCGATTCCGCGCCATGATGTAATCTCCGACTCTTTAAGGTGATGCATCCAATAGTCTGTTTCATCAATATGCCGATTTTCCTTGAAATGAATCCAAAACCAGCAGAACGGGTCAGATAATTTATAGCGCAAAAATTCTCTCTGATTGCTTCCATAAGGTATATAGGTGGAAATAAAGCCACTGCCAATAAGGGCTTTGAGTATTTTTGTAAAGTCTCCATTTGCATTTTTGCCAATCTGTCTGGCAATCTCATCACGGGTAAATCCTCCATGCCGTCTGCTCAAAAAACGGACAATATCCATACATGTGTCTGCATGGTCAAAAACGGATTTAAAAAGACGGTCAAACTCGTCACCAAGTTTTGCCCTATGAGAAAAAAACAAAGCATCAATATTCTGAGCCAGACTCATTGACGAATTGAAAAAATCGAGATAATAAGGAATTCCACCTAAAATCATATAGGCCTGAGTAATGTTGTAACGAGACATTTTTATGTTACGACTGAGGAAAAACTCTTCGCACTCATGCAAGTTGAAAGGATATAAATGTATCTCACAGGTCAACCTGCCATACAACCCTCCTTTGTTGTTGATGAGATTATCAAGCATCCAAGAGGTTGCTGACCCACAAACGACAAAACATATATTATGACGGCTACAAGCCCACCCATTCCAAAAAGCTTCAAGGGCTGTAAGGAAGCCTGAGCGAGGAGTGTCCATCCAAGGTAGTTCATCGATGAAGACCACCTGACGGGTTCCATTGTCCTGTTGCTCTAGAAAAAGTTCAAGTTTAAAAAATGCCTCCATCCATGAACGTGGAGCTTCTCCTCCCTCCATGCCATAACGGATTAGGGAGAAGTGGAAGTTCTGTAACTGGTCACGAAGCGTTACTTTACGCTCTCGGTCATAAGGTGAAAGCCCTGTATGTCGAAAGGCTATATGGTCACGCAGCACTTCATTAATGAGAAATGTCTTACCGACACGACGGCGACCATACACTGCAACAAATTCGGCTCTACCACTTTCGTAGGCTCGATTTAGCTCTGCTATTTCTTGTTTTCTTCCAATTATTTGGCACATATTTGAATATACTTTATGTGGTCTTTATGACTTACTTCAAAACTATCCATTTTCCCAATATGCCTTCAAGATGAAAAGGTTCTAAAAAAAACCGTTCCAAAAAGACAGTCAGTATAATACCTAACAAACCACAAACAGCTACCATACAATATATTAAAAATACAGGGATTGTTTTGTTATATTTTGATCTTGAATATTTCTGTATGATTTGGTTATACTTTTTCTTGTATCTTATAAACAATAAAAGATAGATGAGAGACGCTATAACAAATACATACATTTTAGGAGGGTTTCTTCCTACAATTACATAGACCCCCCCCCACCAAATAGGACTAAACAACCCTCCAAAACAATTTCCTACATGAATAGTAGGTCCAATAACTTGCTCTTCTCCTCGTTTCTTAAAAGCAATGTAAGTCCTATAAAAGATGTAATCGAAAAAACATATCATAATCATATTATTATCCTCCTTTTTATTTTACTTGTGCAAAGGTAATCCTTATTTCCCATAATACAACTATTCAAATGTTAAATTTTGAATAAAAATGCGTTTATTCCGCTAAACCAATTGTTTTTCGCTCTTCTTAGCGGAATAAGCAACTATTTTAGGTGTCATGTTATTAGGAATTCTCTGCTAAGAGTGATGCTCTCCCTTTTTCTGCTCTCTATAGATGATTTGGACAAATTCATTCCATTTGATAATGGAAGGTGCTTGTTCTTGTCTTGTCGTGAATTTTCTGAATTTACCCCCTATTTTCAGGCGTTTTTTCAAAAAACTTTGGAGATGGTTGGAAATATGCCCGTTTTTTTAATGATTTGATAAGCGGTTGATAATCAGTGTTTTGTGATTTATGGTTATTAGAAAGCGGAGAAATAACCCATGATTTTGCATCAAAAAAGGCACTTTTTGGGCGTTGATAACATATAATTTTAGCATCCGAAACATATATAGTTAGGCTCATAACATATATAGTTAGCTCCGTAACATATATAGTTATGGTCGAAACATGATATGTTAGCGTGAAAAAAGATGTTTTTGGGCTGTTTTAATTCATATTGCCATCTTTCTAATTCTATTTTGCAAGAAAAGTAAGATGTGATTTTGTAGTGAAAAATGATAATAATTCATAATTCACAATGATCAATTCACAATTGACAATTCACAATTCATAATGCACAAAGCACAATTGATATTTTCAATTTTCAATTTTCAATCTTCAATCTTCAATCTTCAATTTTCAATTTTCAATCTTAACCTTCAATCTTCAACCCTCTTCAAAGCAAAAAAATCGGGTGGTTTTGCCACCCGATTATTTTTCAGTTATACCAAATGGAAGAATCCACGCCATCGTATCTCTCGTCGGCATCGCAATTGTAAACATTGTCGAACTCATGGTCATCTTGCTCATGACCTTTTTTCACTCGTTTTACCATAGCTATTTCCTCCCTTATAATTAATAATGAAAAAGTCGATATAAGTTTTATTCTGTCGCAAATATAATAAAAATAATAATAGGTTGTAACGATATGTCGATTTTTTTTAGAAAAAAATAGCATTTTGCCCCATTTTGTAGATTAAATTCAATTTTTATTTGTAATTTTGCAAAATCTTATTAATTAAAGTGTATAAAGTACCATTTTACAATACAAAAAATAACATCATGAAGAAGAAACTCACGAAAGTATTAGTATTAGGCAGTGGTGCCTTGAAGATTGGACAGGCAGGAGAATTTGACTATTCGGGATCGCAAGCGTTGAAGGCTTTACGTGAAGAGGGTATCTCATCGGTATTGGTAAACCCAAATATTGCTACCATTCAAACGTCGGAAGGTATAGCCGATAAGGTTTATTTCCAGCCAGTGACTACATATTTCGTGACGGAAATCATCAAGAAGGAGCGTCCGGACGGTATCCTCTTGGCATTCGGCGGTCAGACGGCATTGAACTGCGGTACTGAGCTTTACCAAAACGGTACGCTCAAGGAGTATGGCGTGGAAGTGCTTGGCACGTCGGTAGAGGCTATCATGAACACCGAAGACCGTGACCTCTTCGTCAAGAAGTTGGACGAGATAGAACTGAAAACCCCGGTCAGCCACGCCGTAGAGAACATGGACGATGCGCTGAAGGCTGCCCGTGAGATAGGGTTCCCCATCATGATCCGTTCGGCTTACGCATTAGGTGGATTAGGTTCAGGTATTTGCCCAGACGAAAAGAAGTTTATTGAGTTGGCAGAGAGTGCTTTCACTTTCGCCCCACAGATATTGGTAGAAGAGTCGTTGAAGGGATGGAAGGAAATAGAGTTTGAGGTGATACGCGATGCCAATGACCGTTGTTTCACCGTTGCATCTATGGAGAATTTCGACCCATTAGGCATTCACACAGGAGAATCCATCGTGGTGGCTCCTACCTGTTCGTTGACAGAAGAGCAGGTAACGATGTTGCAAGAAATATCCATCCGTTGCGTGAAGCATTTAGGCATCGTGGGAGAATGTAACATCCAGTTTGCTTTCAATGCCAAGACCAACGACTACCGTATCATTGAGATCAATGCCCGTTTGAGTCGTTCATCGGCATTGGCATCAAAGGCTACAGGTTATCCCTTGGCTTTCGTGGCAGCAAAGATTGCCTTGGGCTACACGCTCGACCAGATAGGTGAGATGGGAACACCCAACTCCGCATACGTGGCACCCAGCTTAGACTACATGATTTGCAAGATACCCCGTTGGGACTTGACCAAGTTTGCAGGCGTTTCACGTCAGATTGGCTCCAGCATGAAGTCGGTAGGCGAAATCATGTCTATCGGCAGAAGCTTTGAGGAAATGATTCAGAAGGGCTTGCGTATGATAGGGCAGGGTATGCACGGATTTGTGGGCAACGACCATACACGTTTCGAGAACCTTGACGATGCGTTGGAGAACCCGACAGACCTCCGTATCTTTGCCATTGCACAGGCTTTGGAAGATGGCTATACCATTGAGAGGATAGAGGAGCTGACCCATATCGACAAGTGGTTTATTGAGCGACTGAAGCGTATTGTTGACTTGAAACATCGCTTGCAGGAGTATAATAGTTTGGAGGAAATTCCAGATGCATTTATGCTGGAAGTAAAGGCTGCGGGATTCTCCGACTTCCAGATAGCCCGTTTCGTGCTGAAACCAGAAGTGGGCAATATGTACAATGAAAACCTTGCCGTGCGTCGCTACCGTAAGCAACATGGTATCTTGCCAGCCGTAAGACGTATCAACACGGTGGCAAGTGAGCATCCGGAACTGACTAACTATCTCTACTTCACTTATCACTACGATACGCCTACGGCACAGCACGACATAGAGTATTACAAGAACGAGAAGAGCGTGGTGGTATTGGGATCGGGTGCTTATCGCATCGGTTCTTCCGTAGAGTTCGACTGGTGTTCCGTGAATGCCATCAATACCGCTCGTAAGTTGGGATATAAGTCAATCATGATCAACTTCAACCCAGAAACCGTTTCTACCGACTATGACATGTGTGACAGGTTGTATTTCGATGAGTTGTCATTGGAACGCGTGCTTGACGTAATCGACTTAGAACAACCTCGTGGCGTAATCGTGTCAGTGGGAGGACAAATCCCCAACAACCTTGCCATGAAACTATATCGTCAGGGCGTGCCCGTCTTGGGAACCTCTCCCGTGGACATCGACCGTGCCGAGAACCGCGATAAGTTCTCAGCCATGCTGGATAAGTTGGGCATTGACCAACCCGCTTGGCGAGCCCTCACGTCGTTAGACGACATCAAGGAGTTTGTGAGCGAGGTGGGCTTCCCCGTATTGGTGCGCCCGTCATACGTATTGAGCGGTGCAGCCATGAACGTATGTTACGACAATGAGGAACTGGAGCGCTTCTTGGAAATGGCTACCGAGGTATCGAAAGACTATCCCGTGGTGGTTTCCAAGTTTATGACCGAAACCAAGGAGATTGAGTTTGATGCCGTGGCAGACAAAGGTGAGATTGTGGAATACGCTATCTCTGAGCACGTGGAATATGCGGGTGTACACTCAGGAGATGCTACGATGGTATTCCCTGCACAACACATCTACTTCTCCACCATCAGACAAATCAAGAAGATTTCAAATAAGATTGCCAAGGAACTGAACATCTCCGGTCCGTTTAACATTCAGTATCTTGCCAAGAACCGTGACGTGAAGGTGATAGAGTGCAACCTGAGAGCCAGTCGCTCATTCCCATTCGTGAGCAAGATACTGAAGACCAATTTCATTGAGACAGCTACCAAGATCATGCTCGATGTGCCTTATCAGAAACCAGAGAAGGGAGAGTTTGATATTGACAGGATTGGCGTAAAGGCTTCACAGTTCTCTTTTGCCCGCTTGCAAAATGCCGACCCAGTGTTAGGCGTTGACATGAGCAGTACGGGTGAGGTAGGTTGCTTAGGTGACGACTTGAATGAAGCGATGCTCAATGCTCTGATAGCCACTGGTTATCGTCTGCCCAAGAAGAGAATATTGATTTCATCGGGTGGTGCGAAAGGTAAAGTGGACTTGTTGGAACCTGTATGTGAACTGACTCAAAAGGGTTACGAAATATATGCCACAAGAGGAACAGCCAAGTTCTTTAACGACAATGGCGTGAAAGCAACGGCAGTGGCTTGGCCCGATGAAGAAGGAGATAACAACGTGATGGATTTGATTTCATCCCACCAGTTGGAACTCATCATCAACGTACCCAAGAACCATACCAAGCGTGAGCTGACCAATGGCTACCGCATTCGTAGGGCAGCCATTGACCATAATATCCCATTGATGACAAACGTACGACTTGCCAAGGCATTTATCGAGGCTTTCTGTGCGATGAAGATGGAAGACATTCAGATCAAGAGTTGGCAGGAATATAACGCATAATCCTTTTAGCAGATAAATATTCATGATAGGCTTTGCTGACAGATGGGGGATGAGATTGTCCCAGTGGTTGAGGCTTTGTTTCTCATTGGTAATCTTGACGGTATTGGGCACGAAGAGTGCAAATGCCGACAAAGGTTGGATAGACATCACCGACCAGTATATTACCAATTACACCTTTGACGGGAACAGCAACCAAGGGTGGGAGTATTCGTGGAACAATGGTGCGTGCAACAACCGTATTGACGCGATGGAGTTTTGGAACTCTACCTTTGACATCCACCAAAACCTGATGAATCTGTCGGCAGGGCATTACAAGCTATCTGTACAGTCGTATTTTCGTTGTAAGGACAACCAAAACGGTTACCAGGATTATCTGAACGGGACGGAGAATGTCACCGGGTATCTCTATGCCGGAAACAACGAGAAAAAGTTGGTAAGCGTATATTCACAATCGTTTACGGAAAACTTGGAAGGTAGTTGTTGGGGATATACCACGGGTTCGTGGTGGAGCCAGACTACCATCTATTTCCCCAATACGATGGAGAGTGGAACCCATGCGTTCAGGGATGGCTATTATTGGAACGAGTTAGAGTTTGACCACGATGGTGGTGACTTGATTATCGGTTTGAGAAACAGGGAGTTTGTGAACGATAACTGGTGCTTGTTTGACAATTTCAAGATAGAGTATTATGGAGAAGTGATTCCTGTCACAAAATTGACGGTTACCCCTTCCATCTTGAATTTGTTGATAGGTGAGACCTACCAAGTGATAGCTACCATCTTACCAGAAAACGCGACATATAAAACCCTTAACTGGAGTAGCAGTGATGAACGGATTGCTACGGTCAATAGCCAGGGAATGATTACGGCATTGACTGAAGGTAACGTAAGGATTACGGCACGTACAACTGACGGGTCAAACAAGGTTGCCAATGTCATCTTGAAAGTGTCGAGTAATCCAGCTACCAAGGAGTCGCTGGTCATCAATGAGATCATGGCTTCTAACGTGGACCAATGGATTAGTCCTGCCTTCAACTTCGACGGATGGATAGAACTGTATAACCCAACAGATGAGGCTGTAGGTATCAACAACTTCTACTTTAGCGATACGCCGAGCAACCTGAAACAATGGCGCGCACCAGGAAATATGGGCATTATCCCACCACATGGCTATCGATTGGTTTGGTTTGACAGTGGTACACTGAACAGAAAGAACACGTCGTTTAAGTTGGACACGGATGGCGGAACCATCTATATCAGCGACGCAAAGGGTAATCTACTGGTACAACAAGATTATCCTGCCAGCATGGAACGTGTGAGCTATGCGCGTACAACTGATGGGGGAGAGGAATGGTCGAATACTTCAAACCCAACACCAGAAGCGAGCAACAACACTTCTACTTTTGCACAGTTGCAATTAGGTGCGCCAAAGGTAGATCAGCCCTCGCAATTGTTTATGGGAACGCTGAGCGTGAACGTGGAGATTCCAGCTGGTTGTACGCTGCGCTACACCATGGATGGCACGTTGCCAACACTGACCAATGGCGAGATCTCACGTACCGGGCAGTTTGCCGTATCATATACGTCGGTTTACAGATTCCGTTTGTTTGCCGATGACTATTTGGCTTCGCCAGTAACGTCACGGTCGTATCTTTACCAAGACAGAGATTATACGTTGCCCATCGTATCGGTCATCAGTGATCCCGACTTCTTGTATGACGATTCGATTGGTGTATATGTGAGGGGAGTCAATGGACGACCAGGTAATGGGCAATCTACGAAATGTAATTGGAACATGGATTGGGAACGTCCCGTAAACTTCTCGTATATCACTCCGCAGGACGGAATGGTGCTGAACCAAGACGTGAACCTGGAAATGTGTGGTGGATGGAGCCGTGCGTGGAATCCACATTCATTTAAGTTGAAAGGTAATAAGGAACTGGGCGGTAACAAGAATCTCGAATATCCATTCTTTGCAGAGAAACCTTATATCCGCAACCGTACCTTACAGGTGAGGAATGGCGGCAATAACAATTACGATAGATTGAAAGATGGGGCATTGCAGAGCATTATCCTTTCTTCTGGCATGGACGTAGATGGTCAGTCATTCCGTCCCGCTCATGAGTTTATCAATGGCAATTACATCGGAATGTTGAACATTCGAGAGCCGAATAATAAACATTATGTATATGCTAACTATGGATGGGATGACGACGAGATAGACCAATTTGAGATTTCGCCAGACTCTTTCTATGTACAGAGATGTGGAACGGATGAAGCGTTTAAACAACTGTTGGCACTTTCGGCAGATGCTGCCAATGGCGAAACGTATGAGGAAATCAAGAAGCTGCTCGACATAGATGAATACGCTGCTTATATGGCTCTGGGATTTTATCTGGGCGGCTCGGATTGGACACGTAATAACGTGAAGGCTTTCCGCTATCAAGATGGAGGAAGGTTCCGTTTCGTGGTATTCGACCTTGACGGTTCGTTTGCCAATGGCAACAACGAATTTGACTGGTTCTTCGGAATGGAATATAATTATGCTTTCGATGTGTTATATCCTAGCAACACACGCATCGTAACCGACAATACACTTGTGACACTGTTCAGACAATTGTTGCAAAATGCAGAATTTAAGAAGAAATTCATTGATACGTATTGTATTGTGTGCGGTAGTGTGTTTGAACCCAATAGGTGTTATGAAGTGATAGACTCGCTGGTAGCCATTTGCGAGCCCGCCATGGCGTTAGAGGGAAGAGACTGGAACGTGTGGAACATGGGAAACACACTGAAGAATACGATCAGTGGCAGAAACAGCTTGATGATTTCTGCACTCAGGAATTATTATATTTTCAACCTCAATCAAGTGCCTTCACAATCGGTGCAGTTGGGCAGTAATGTGGCTGATGCACGCATAGAGGTTAATGGCATAGACATTCCTACGGGCAAGTTTAATGGAAACCTCTTTGCCCCCGTAACACTGAAAGCCGTAGCTCCGGCTGGATATACATTCCAAGGATGGATGGCTGGTACTGGTGCTACAAAGGCGATATTCGACAAGGGAAGTACTTGGACATATTATGATAAGGGGTCGCTTGACGGAAAATCGTGGTATGCAACGAATTATTCTACAAATGCTTGGAACAGTGGACGGGCACCATTGGGCTTCAAGATGAATGGCGTGGCAACCACTATCTCTTATGGTAATAATTCGAGCAACAAGTATCCTACTTCTTATTATCGTAAATCGTTTACGCTGTCTGAGAAACCTGCTTCCAACGATGCGTTCACGCTGAATTATGCAGTGGATGACGGATTCGTATTATATGTAAACGGAACGGAAGTGGAGAGATTTAATATGCCTACTGGAAACATTAGCTTTAATACTTATTCTACGACATACGCCGATCAAGTGCCATTTGAGGGCACTATCTCTATCCCTGCTTCGTTATTGAACAAAGGGAATAACATGATTGCCGTAGAAGTGCACAATTGCAGTGCAACCTCGTCGGACATCTATTGGGATGCACAACTCGTAGGGGCTGTCTCTTCGCAAGACATTGATTATTATTCTACGGATGCAGAGATAACACTGCCATCAGGAAGCGTACAGTTGACTGCCTCTTATAAACCCATGACAAAAGTGGAATTGGCAGATGAAGGCATTCATGCAGTTTGTGTGAATGAGGTGAGTGGCAGCAATTCTGTCTTTATCAATGAATATGGGAAGAAGAATGATTGGGTAGAACTTTATAACACCACTGATGAGGAAGTGGATGTGGAAGGAATGTACTTGACAGACAACTTGGATAATCTGACCAAATACAAGATTTCAAAGGAGCAGACAAATGTATCTACCAAGATTCCACCTCATGGCCATCTGCTTATTTGGTGTGACAAGTTGGCAACCACCAATCAGGCATTACACGCATCGTTTAAGGTTAGCGGAGACGGTGGCGTAATTGCTCTGACATCGTCAGACAAAAGCTGGACTGATACTTTATACTATGGATTGCACGATGGAAATACAACCGTGGGACGTTATCCCGATGGTGGAAAGGATACTTATGCCTTTAGTATGCCTACGATAAACAAGCGCAATCTCATGACATCGTATGCGGAAGTGATGAACCATGAAACACTGGGTATCCAGCACTCTCTCATTGCCTCATCAAATGATTTCCGTATCAGATATGGCAACGAAACTCTTATCCTGAAAACGGAAGGTTCTGACATGGCGAAGGTAGAGGTATTTACAGCAAGTGGCCAACTTGTGATGTCAACTGTTGTTGGCATTCGTGGCGGTGTTGGGAATGTGAATATCTCAGAACTACCATCAGGCTTCTTCATTGCCAAGGCGGTAGATGGGAATGGAGAGAAAGTGAGTTGTAAGTTTATGAAATAATATTTTTCACGATATATAAAACAGATTTGTAATTTTATGTTGAACAATGTTAGAATATGTGTCATTGGACTTGGATATGTAGGACTTCCATTAGCTCGTCTTTTTTCAACAAAGTATCCTACGATAGGTTTTGATATGAATCAAAATCGTGTAGATACATTGATGTCTGGTCATGATACGTCTCTTGAAGTTTCAGATGAGTTGCTCCAAGAAGCAATTAAAAACGGATTTGTGTGTACAACTAATATAGAAATGATTAAGCAATGTAATTTTTACATTGTTGCAGTTCCTACACCAGTAGATATTAATAATAATCCAGATTTACAACCTTTGTATAATGCGAGTCAAACTGTAGGAAAGGTCATTTCAAAAGGTGATATTGTTGTTTATGAATCAACAGTATATCCAGGTGCAACTGAAGAAGAATGTATTCCAGTCATTGAACGTACAAGTGGCCTTAAGTTTAATGAGGATTTTTTCGCAGGATATTCTCCGGAACGTATTAATCCAGGCGACAAGTTACATACCGTAGAGAAAATTAAGAAAGTAACATCTGGATCTACTAAAGAAGTTGCGGATGAGGTTGACCGTATTTATTCGAGTGTAATTATTGCAGGAACACATAGGGCTTCAAGTATCAAAGTGGCAGAAGCATCTAAAGTGATTGAAAATTCCCAAAGAGATATAAACATAGCATTTGTTAATGAACTATCAAAGATTTTTAATAGGATTGGTATAGATACCACGGATGTATTAGAGGCTGCTGCTACCAAATGGAATTTCCTCCACTTTAAACCAGGTCTTGTAGGTGGTCACTGTATAGGCGTAGATCCTTATTATATAGCACAATGCGCTCAACGACATGGATATAATCCTGAGATTATTTTAGCAGGAAGGCGTATGAATGATGGTATGGGCGATTATGTAGCTTCGCAAACAGTCAAATATATGCTTAAAAAGGGTGTCCAAGTACTTAATTCTACAATATTAATATTAGGCTTTACATTCAAAGAAAACTGTCCTGATGTGCGTAACACGAAAGTAATAGATATCTATAATGCATTAAAAGAGTACAATTTGAATGTAATAGTTTATGACCCTTGGGCAAATCCGTCGGTGGTTAGAAAAGTTTATCATATAGAATTGATTAATGAGTTGCCAAAGGAGAAAGTGGATGCTGCTATTCTTGCCGTTGCTCATCGTGAATTTAAAGATTTGGATGTCAAATCGTTGGTTAAGGATAAATCCGTTATCTTTGATGTGAAGTCATTTTTGGATAGAACAATAGTAGATGGAAGGTTATAATATTCTTAATGGAAAAAATTAACTTTACAATTATTATCCCTCATTATAATATACCAGATTTATTGATGAGGTGCTTGAAAAGTATACCTATTCGCGAAGATATACAAGTAATTGTTGTTGATGATTGTAGCCCTAATGCAGAAACGTACAAACTGACTTATCCTGAATTATCACGCCCATTTCTGGAATATTATTCAACAGTAAAAGGAGGTAGTGCAGGCCGTGCACGAAATGTGGGACTTGATCATGCGAGGGGAAAATGGATACTCTTTGCAGATGCAGATGATTTTTTTGAAAATGGCTTTATGTCAACTCTTAATTCTTATCTGAATTCAGAAGCAGATGTAGTCATCTTTGATTATAGAAGTGTGTTGTCAGATAATTTGTCGATTCCATCTGAAAGAGATAATAGCCATCGTCCTTTTCTTCATAATTATCCTAAAAGTGACATTTATGCACGTTCATATTTTCCTTGTCCTATAGCCAAGATGATAAAGAAATCGTTGGTTGAGAAACATGGAATTAGGTTCGATGAAACTAAATGGTCCAATGATTTTTATTTTTCAGTTTCTGTTGGTTGTCATGCGGCAAATATCATAATTGATAGTCATGTTATATATGTCATTTGTGAAAGAAACACCTCACTAACCTCAAATTTTTGTGGTAGTTATGATGAAAATAAAGTTCGAGCTGAAGTTGCCATACGTTGTCTTAATTTGTCTTGTGAGAATAATTACATTTTGAGAGAGATTAAACACCCTCTAATTGACATCATGAGAAAAATGTGGAAAAAAGACAAATGGTGTTTTTTGAAACTATATTTATCCTTGTCGCCAATTTCAGAAGATATTTTTTATAATCAGTTTTGTAATGGAGCCAGATGGAAGAGAAAAACGATAATGTTCCTTTTTAGACATTATTTTATTCTTCAGAAAAGACTTAATAAATGAAACTTTAATGAAAAAGAGATCTAATAGTAAAATATAATTTAAAAGGTTTGTAAATGTGATATCTTGATGATATGAAAAGAAGGAAATCCGAAATTTTATGAATATTCCTGAAATTAATTGATTCTGGGATGATATTCATTACTAAATTTAGGATTTTTTTGCTTGATACGTTTTTAATGATTCCTTTTTTATTAAAATTGACCAAGAAAAAAAGGTTGTCATTAAACACTTTTAGATGTTTAATATAAGGAAGATTTTGGATATATATAATGTTGTTGGCAAAATCTTGGAATAATTTATATCTCTTATTTTCATCACAACTGTTTGTCATTGACAAATGGTTATAGACATAATGATAAGTAGGATATTCACAATACGCTATTGATGTTGATGCTATTGTGTATTCTGTGGAAAACACCATATCTTCATAATAATTATATTTAGGAAATAAAATGTGGTTATTAATGATTGCTTTACGAACTAACATTTTATTCCATAAGCCAGCGTGGAGTTTGTTAGAAAAGAAACCATTAAGAATGGTTTCCTTTTCAAGTGATTCTGGTTTGTTATGTATAATTATACTATTATCATTGTTGTCTAAATAGAATGCAGAAATAACCATGTCAGCATGATTCGTAATCATGCAATCTAACATTGTTTGGAGATAATTTGGTTCTACCCAGTCATCTGAATCTATAAAAACTATATAGGTACCTTGGGCTATAGATATTCCTTTATTTCTTGCAGAACTTGATCCTTCATTATATTGATGAATAACTCGTATTCTATTGTCCTTTTCTTTATAAGAATCACAGATAAGACCAGAATTATCAGTGCTTCCATCATCTATGAGAATCAATTCAAAATCTGTACATGTCTGACAAATAATACTATTTAAGCATCTTTCTAAAAGATGTTCAACATTATATACAGGTATAATTATAGATATCAGAGGCGACATGATACAAATAATAATACTGATCACTTACTTAGCATACACCCATTTCTTGCCATTAATAATATACACACCCTTCTGGAGTTGGTTTTTGTTAACCTTTCTTCCAGAAAGATCGTAAACGGCATGTTCTTGAGTCTTGTTTATGTAATTATCCTCGATACCAGTCATTTCACGGTTTTCATGGAGGATGAGAATATTCAATTTATTGTTATAGTTGTTTGGAGAAACGTCAGAAATGAAATATGCATGGAATGGAGTGATTGTAGCTTCTGTACCTGCATATTCAAAAGAATTACCACTTCCATTGTCAGAAAGTGTATAGATGAAATTATCATTGATACTTGTGCCCGTCGTAGTTCCTTCAAAGTCAAAGTCATCGGTGTCTTGGTATAACGTTCCTGATTTTACGTCAACATTATCAGAACTAAATAAGATGGGTTTTCCTACAATACCTGGTGCATCTATTCTCTCATCGCCTGATACAGCAATTATATAAGGAGTATTTGCTTTAAACTCGTCAGCATAGTCGAATAATAGCTCATAATTCTCCTTGCCATGATATTTACACAACCAAAAGTCTTTGTTAAGCTCTTCGGAGTTGTGGAACCAGTCAATGTCTATACTATCTGTAGTGTTGACAACTTTTTGTACATCAAACGGCAAGATAATAGTAGACCAATTATAGGTGTTTTTCTTTCCCTCGCATCCCTTGTCGAAGATTCTGGTATAGCTGATATTATTGGCTTTAAAATCTTCAGGAACTAATGCGGGATAACCATCTACAAACTTGATGCTATCTGCCTTACCTTCGTAAATCACATTGTTTAAATAGCTATAGTCACCTTTTCCACTGAAATAATATAGTGTGTTAGGGTTGCTGTTGGGGATGATTGTTGTTGGCCATGTACTGGAGTCTGGGTTGTCAAAACTGATTGCAACCACATCTTCCGGTACTTGGAAAGAATCACCATCTATCCTCATTTGTCCTTGGATATTACCATTAGAAGTCCAATATCTTACGCCATTTGCACGTGCTATGGTGTAAGGAGTGGCTAAAATTTGATATGTTCCTTTTTTTGACCAATCGACAACATTATCCATAGAAGCAAAAGAGTTCCATTTAGTCATGATTCTATACACATATTCTTTATTGGTCCATGACAATTCGTTTGACTCGAATGTAAATACTTTCGTTTCTTTTGGTGCTAATCTAATATGTTGTAAAACAGAAGTTTCCCAAGCAGAAACAGTTGATTTACTAATTGACATAGAGAATCTAACGAAGTCGTTAAAAGTTTGTAAACTATCAATGTTTGTAATTTTGAAAGATACTTTGTATTTATCGGTATAGACATATCCAACATTTCCACTTACATTGGCATTGTCTTCTATAATCTCAGCAGATAATATTCTATAGTTTTTACTTTCGTTACCATAGTTAACTTGATCGCTGACGGTAGTGGTTGTAGAAGCGATGGGGAAATCGCCATCCATATCCTTACATACTTCCAATGTGTAATTACCAGCAACGTATGGTACGAACTCAAATTGAATTTCCTCAGTAGAATTCATGGGAATCCTCAATCCATGAATCATATTCAATTGTTTGTTAGCAACTAAATATATATTTTTGTCATATTTTACAAAAGAGTTATTGGTGACATTCAGAATAGCTGTTTGAGGTGCGCCAATGCCATTTCCTTGGTCAGATTCCAAAACAGAGAAAGAGTTCACTACAATTGTTTCTACTGGAGAATATGTAACTTTTCCCTCATTTACATTTGCCTCTAAATAAGCGTAAGTTCCAATACTTCTGCTAAAATGCCATTTCTCTTCTCCACAAATGCGGCTTACTGGAATCACTTTATATTTTCCGTCATTTACTCCTTCGTAAGATATTGAAGAATATGTTTTATAGTTCCAACCACTTTTGTTGAACGTCGTTGTATCTATATTGGAAATGAGTTTGACAAAGTTTAAGTCGTTGTCATATAAGGCTATGGCACTCTCAAAACTTAATTTTGCGTCATTGCCATTTTGTAGAGTTATTCTAATGTTATTCTCATTGGGAGTAATACTGATGAACTGTAATGACAAATCTTCATCTGTATAAGAGGTTGTAGAGGTTTCTTTCCATCCTTTTGGCTGCATTCCAATTAATGCCCCAAGATTCTTCGTGTAATTTCTATTTCGTGTAGTTTTATATGGGTTGAGCATTGTTAGGCGAAAATAACCATTGCAATAGCCATTCCATCCCCAATTGATATGGAACATATCATCTTTCTCATATCCATCACATACAAAAGCATGGCCAGCAGGGTTCCATAGAGGAGTTGACAAAGAAAAACCATCAAATAAAACAGGCCTACCCTCATGTAATTCATTGTAAACTACATGTGTGAAGTCATTAATGTAGTCAAAATCTGTTGAATAGACATGGTGTAATGCTGGATCGTAATCAAAATACTTGATTAATCCATTCACGGCAGATGATATATATGCATTACCTGTGCCATGGTCTGCTTGCATAGATTGTGAAATGTATAACATTAGTTCTGCCACTGCTTTTGCCTGAGCTGATGTATATGGAATGTCATATCCGTCCAACATGTTGTCCCATTGCAGTTCACAAGGTTCAAGTTTATCCATGCGGATACTATAGGTGGAAGTGGTGTAAGCGGGAATCTCCGCAGTCTTTTGTGGCCAATTAAAGTATCCCATTGCAATTGCCACTGCCGCCGGTAGACAACCAATTCCACATCTTGCTCCATTATAAATAGGACTTAGATTACTGTATGGTGTGGCATGTCCCCACATCCTTGTACAAAATGGCTCGATGGATGTTCTTGGCAATGAAACCACTTTTTTCGGGTTAGAGGCAGTATTCCCTGTGCTCTCGTTGTCTTGGTTTTCCTCTTGGTTCAAGCTATCCAGTTCTTCTGCATAGAGATCCAGCATGAATTGCAGAGCTGGAGGAATGTTATCATAGTCGAAAGAGCCCTCTTCCGCATAACCCATGATAGGTTCCGTTTGGTCGTCTCCTGATACGATGACGAATCCTTGGTTGCTTTCGGCATTGAAAACATAGTATGGTTGCGTATTGTTGGTAGATTTACCAACAATCTTTCGACCGTTGTTTTTGTTGAATTTTATGGCGGGGTTCTTCTTTTGCATGAACGAAACGGCAGTTTCGAATGCTGTGTTTTTATCGACGTTATCCGCATGTATGGTAGCAAAAGACACAATGGTAATTGCAAACAATAATAATCTTCTCATATCAGTAAAAATGTATATTGCGTGCAAAATTAAGGGAAATTTATCAAATCCCCCACCTTATTATAGTAAAAAATAATTAAATGTGTTGAAACAACTGCCCATCAATCAGTTTGTTGGGATGGGCAGTGTTGCAATATAGTCTTTCATCATTTGTTCGTGCTTACACACTTCCTCGTATAGTTTCAACTGGTTGCGTGAGCGGTCAAGGTTATGGGTAGGATACTTACACTTCCAGTAATGGTCACCGCTGAGATAGTCCCACATAAACCTTACGCTTTGCATGAAGGGGAACAGTTCCACGGCGTATGGCAACAGTTCTATCTCAAGAGGAGTGAGGAATTTCCCCGCAGATTCGACATATCCTTTGGTGAATGCCTTGAATATCTCTACGTTGAAATGTACGTTGTCCATGTTAGGATCGTCTTCTGCCGTGGTGTTAGCTGCTGAGCGCAAGAAATCTCCATAGTCAGAAAAGAACAAGCTTGGCATTACGGTGTCGAGGTCAATGACAAGCAGGAAATGCCCGTCATTAGCGTCAAACATCATATTGTTTACTTTCGTATCACAGTGGCAAATGCGCCTTGGCAATTTTCCCTCACGGTGTAACCTTTCTGCTTGGCACATTCTTTCTGCGACTCTTTCAAAAATAGCCAGGATGTCTTTCACTCCTTCCACCCTTCCAACAGGGTCTGCCTTTACCACTTCCCTAAGTTGCTTCATCCTAAATTCCATGTTATGAAAGTCGGGGATGGTGTCGCCCAGTTCCTCTGGCAAATCCGTTAGCATTTGTTCAAAGTCGCCAAAGGCAACGCCGGCAAGATAAGAGTATTTCGTGTCAACGGTCTCAAATGTCTGTGCATTGGGGATGAATATCATCATTCTCCAATAGCGGTGTTCTGCATCAAGGAAGTAGTTCTTTCCATCCATTGTTTCCACGAATTGCAACACTTTCCTGTCAACATCCGTTTCGCCTTGTTTTTCCAGTTTCTTGCGGATATGGTTCGTCACCAGTGCAATGTTGTGTTGCAGTAAATCTACGTTGGTAAATATGGCATCGTTGATACGTTGCAACACATAATTTGGCTTGTCTTTTTCTTGGGTGATTACTTGGTATGTATCGTTGATAAGTCCGTTACCTAAAGGTTTTACCGTTTCAATGGTGCCCTCAATCTTGAATTGAGGCAAGATTTGGTTGAATTGTACGTCTTGCATGGTATGTATCATTAATAGTTGTTGATTTTCACCACAAAAATAAGCAATATCTATTATTATTCCAAATGATTTTGGGGATAATTGATAGATAATATTGTAAAATTACAACAAATATGTAAAACACTTTGTTTTTATCGATATTTTTCCTTATATTTGCACAATCACTTCCGTAACTTTACTGAAAATGAATAAAAAAGTTTTCCTTTTCGTGATGCTGTTGATCGTATGCTCGTTTAACACGTCATTTGCGCAGACTGAAATTACGTCTTCCGCAGCAAAGTCAATGTACAGAAACATTAACATGCAGCGTGTCAGTGTACACGACCCTTCCATTGTCTTCAACCCTGCCGATAATCTTTATTACATTTTCGGTACTCATCATGGGTTGGCACGTAGCAGAGACTTGCAGAATTGGTCTCATTTCTCTTCCCCGTGGGGCGTGGTCAGTGCTGACGGCTCTCTGCGTACCGTCAGTAACAGTGAGGCTTTTGTCAACCAACAGGTGAAGAAGATTACCGTAGGTGGTAAGGAAGTCGCATTCCCCAATTTCAATGCGGTAGGATGGTCTGGTGCATACGGCAACTATTCCGTTGACGGAAATATGTGGGCTCCTGACATTATATATAATAAGGTGATGAATAAGTGGTGCATGTATTTAAGCATCAACGGTCCTACGTGGAATTCGAGCATTATCTTGCTGACATCTGATAGGATTGATGGCACGTATGTGTATCAGGGTCCCGTCGTTGTCACTGGTTTTATCAATAACACGAATGCCAACATTTCTTATCAGAAAACCGACATGCAACTTGCCCTTGGCTCGTTGAGCAGTTTGCCTGAGAGATATAATCGCGGAAACAGTTGGGGTAGTTTCTGGCCACATGCCATCGACCCATGCGTGTTCTACGATGAAGAGGGTGTGCTCTGGATGGCTTACGGTTCATGGTCGGGAGGTATATGGATGCTCAAGTTGAATCCCGAAACTGGCTTGCGCGACTATGATGCTGTCTATGGAAGTGATTATGCCAGTAAGGCACAATCTGTAACGTGCGACCCGTATTTCGGAAAGAAAGTGGCTGGCGGATGGTATGTGTCTGGCGAGGGTTCTTACATCGAGCATATTGGTGATTACTATTATCTCTTCGTCACTTACGGCGGATTGGAGTCTGACGGTGGTTACGAGATGCGTGTCTTCAGAAGCAAGAATCCTGACGGACCGTATGTTGACACCAAAGGCACAAGTGCCATTTTTACTCGTTATGCTCTCAACTACGGATTAAACTCTGACACACGCGGCGAGAAACTGCTTGGATCATACGGTGAGTGGGGCTTTACCACCGTTGGCAATGCTGGTGAAACGGCACAAGGACATAATTCTGTCATCGACGCAGCCGACGGAAACACATACCTCGTTTATCATACGCGTTTCCACAACCTTGGCGAAGGCCATCAGGTACGTGTGCATCAGTTGTTCCTCAATGAAGACAAATGGCTTGTTGCTGCTCCCTTTGAATATAACGGAGAGAAATTTGGTAACGACTCTATCGCTTCTCGCAAACACTTTGAGGATAGTGAAATTTTGGGAACTTACCAGTTGATGATTCACAAATATGGAATCGACCATAAAAACAAGGCACAGGTTACGCCTGTCAAGGTGGTTCTGAATGCAGATGGAACCATCAGTGGCGACTATTCCGGCAAGTGGAGCACGGTAGATAATACTTCTTACATCACGCTCACTGTCAATGGCAGCACGTATAAGGGCGTAGTGGTAGAGCAGCAGTTAGAGCCTACCACCATCAAGGCTGTTGCCATTACGGGTGTATGTGCCAACTCGGGCTTAAACGTTTGGGCTTATAAGATGAGGGATGATTACGCACTTGCCTATACGCTCAACAATAGTACCGTTCCTGTATCTAATTATAAGTCTATCAACAGCAATATCAACCTCTACGATTTCAATTTACAAGATAATGTTGAGTTGACATGGACTTCCAGTGCGCCTGATATTATCAATGAGGATGGCAAATACAATCCCGCAAACTTAGAGGCAGACTCGATCATCACGCTTACGGGCAAGCTCACTTGCGGTAATTATTATTGGTCACAAACTTATACCGTGAGGGCAAAGGCAAATACCATTCCTTCTGGTGATTTCTCGTCAGACATGGTGGCGTATTATAGCTTCGACAAGCAACCCTTGGTGAATAGCTTCAATGATGACCAGCGTGCTTATCTTCAGATGTTGTCAGGTGGGGCAAGACCTGTTCTCACTTCCGATCATGAGAGAAGCGGACAGTTCATCCATCAGTATGAGGGGGCAAATGGCAAGAATAGCTATGTGCAGATCAACAATCCCTTCTATCAGGGTTCCATCGAAGAGGGTATGACCATCTCGTTCTGGCTGAAACGTAATACCGACGACTTGGTAAACGACATTTTCAGTTTCTATAATTTCAATCCCGTGAAACGCTTCTTCATGACGGGTAATTCTTATTTTGGATTTATAGACAATGAGGGCAACTGGTTTGACATCAACAATCCTGATAGTCGCAACCTCTCCTCACAGTTGCCTGTGGGTAGTTGGAACCACGTGGTGGTAACCATCTCTCGTAAAGACGGCATCAAACTCTATGTAAACCGTTCCAATAAATCTACGATGGTCTATACGGGTGAAATCAATGGTACAACGGTCAACACCAAATCCAAGTGCGACTTCAATCTCATTTTCGACCATATTCCCGCTTGCCGCAACTTCTATTTCGGTTATGGTACGAAGGAGGGTTCAGCCGACATTTGCATTGACGATTTGATGATGTTCAGTCGTATCCTCTCTTACGAGGATGTGTCTGCCTTGTACCAGATGGAAAATCGTGTTTTTGATTTCGATGAGATGATTGCGAGCGGAATCGAGGCTCCTGCCATTGTGTATAGACAACAAGACCATTCGTCGATTTATAACCTGCAAGGACAAAAGGTGAATCATCCCGCCAAAGGTATATATATCGTCAACGGCAAGAAATACGTCATTCAATAAACCATACCTTATTATAATAGGTAACATATTAAGAAACCATCGGTCACCATATATGTAACCGATGGTTTCTTGCATGGTGACCGATGGTTTCTTTATATAAAACATTTTGGGAATGTAGGTTGTGCCATTCGAAATGTTAATTTGTTTGGTGCAAATGAAAAAAAACATTCTATATTTTTTGTTATTTCAAATCTTTATTGTATTTTTGCCACGGAATATAGTGCCCTCATACGGTTTCTATAAGAATTAATGTGTGACTAAACATAGGAAATAATATATAAAACAATATCGATATGAAGAAATTATTATTACTATTTTCAATGGTCGCTTTGGCTTTTAATGCCTCTGCAGACAACTATCTGACAATTGAAGATGTACGAGTTTGTCCTGGTAGAAATGCCGAGATTATTGTGAAGTATCATTTTGATAACAAGAAGATTTGTGCATATCAATTTGATTTACAAGTTCCACAGAAACTTACTACGGATTTGAATAGTGCTGTAAATGGTTCTACTCCTAATACATTTATTATTAATAACAATGATTTAGGTGATGGGCACAGTCGTTTTGCTACGTATTCTTGGGGTGGTGAAACGGGTACGGGTAATGAGCCAATTACGGATGATGAAGGAGTTTTGTTGAAATTTACTGTCAAAGCAGACGAATTATTGCCAATTAGCAATGAGTATGATGGCAATGGTTATGATGCCAATGTTAATAAGTTGATATTCGCTGGGAATGATGGTACTCAATATGACTTAACGGATGTTGCCTTTAAGATTTTGTCTTATATCTTGGGTGATGTGAATGCTGATGGTGCTGTTGATGCAGCTGATTATAATGCTGTGGCTAATAGTATTTTGTTAAACACACCTGAAAGGTTTATAAAGGTAGCTGCGAATGTTTACGATGATAAGGTAATTGATGCTGCCGACTTTGCTGGCGTTGCCAATATCATATTGAATGGAAATACGGTCAACAATAGCAAGTCCGCGATGAAGAGCCCAAGAAAGGATACCCCAACGAACATTGATAACCTTAATGATTGTTTTTATATAGAACCTATTGCGGTTGCTCCAGGAAAACAAAAGGTGTTGTCTATACGTATGAAGAACACTAGTTTTGATGTTTCAACTTTTGAATTTGATTTAAGTTTGCCAGAAGGAATTACAATTGCCCAAGATGAAGATGGAGTTCTCATGGTTGAGTTAAGTGAAGAGCGTACTAAAACTACTCGTACGAGTAGCTTCGGTTCTGCTTTGAAGCCTGATGGAGGTTTGAAAGTACTTTGTGGTACATTGGTGAAAAATCCATCTACAGGTCTTCCTTGGGCATTTGAGGGTAATGATGGCGAAGTGGCACGTATCACCATAAATGTTCCCGAAGATTATGAAGAAGGTGATTATGCTTTATGTTTTGAGCATGCGGTTCTAGTAAATCCTAATGCTAATGTTGAAAAAATCGAGGTTGGGCCAGTTGAATGTGTACTCACGATTGACAAGAATGCTGGTTTAATTGATCTTTTTGAAACAGCTGAGGTCGCTCCCGAAGATGCAGAAAATGTTGATGTTCGCGTTCATCGTACTATCAAAGCCAATGAGTGGAGTACTATTTGCTTGCCATTTGATATGACAGAAGAACAAGTGAAGGCATCCTTTGGAAATGATGTGCAACTTGCAGATTTCACGGGATGGAGTGTTATAAAGAATGACGATGGTGATTTTACCACTATTAATGTTTCATTCTCTTCGATTTCTGCAATTGAGGCTAATCATCCTTGTATTATAAAGACAACTTCTGATATTGATCAATTTAGCGTTAAAGGTGTTAATATATTAGTTGATGAAGCTCAAGTACGTGTAAGAAATACTGGAAGTACTGGTAAGAAGACTGGTTATATGTATGGTATTTATGAGGCAAATACTGATGTGGAGGATGGATGTTTGTTCTTATCAGATAATAAATTCTGGTATTCTAATGGTAATACAAAGATTAAAGCTTTCCGTGGCTACTTTAAATTAAGTGATTATTTGGCAAGTTATGAGAATTCTGCTAAGATTTCTTTCACTATAGACGATACACCTACCTCTATTGTGAACGTGAATACGCAAGAATCCAATAATGATATTTTCTCTGTAAGTGGTATGAATGTTGGTAAAGATGCAAGCCGTCTCCAGCGTGGTGTTTACATCGTGAATGGTAAGAAAGTTGTTAAAAAATAAAAATTGATGAATTATGAAAAAAGTATATATTATTCCGACAATTACATTTGTTTCTTACCAAGTAGAAGCAATTATGCAAGAAGTGAGTGGTGTATTTGGACCAGATCAAGGCATCGGCTATGGCGGTGTTGATGAAGAAGGTACTAAAGACCCAGCAGCAAAAAGTTTCAGTGTTTGGGACGAAGAATAATTTGATTATTGGTTAAACATTATACATGTGAAGAGTGATAATTTACTTGTAAAGAGTAGATTGTTTCTCTTCACTTTTTTGTGTCTTGTCTGATTGTCATGAAAAGAGTTGTTTTTGTTGTTTTGTTCATTTTTGCTTTTGTCGGAATGAGAGCGTCTTCCGACAGCTTAGTGGTTTGTTTTGACTTCTCGTCAACAAATGATGTCACTGGCAAATACGAAGGCAAACTGCAATCGGGTGCCACTTTGTCTATGTATCATCATCAACAAATACTTGACTTAGGAGCAAACAACGGTTATTTTGAATTTGGCGAAGAAATAGGCAACGTGATTGGTTCCTTAACTGACAACTATGCCATTTCAGTCAATGTCTTCATTCCTGAAGAGACTGACATCTCCCAAAATGGCAATTTTATCTGGTGTTTCGCTAAATCATCATCAGATGGCTATCTTTTCTTGAGTGCCAAAGACTCTCGCTTTGCCATTACACAGACTAATTACGATGGTGAGGAAACCTTTGTTTCCAATACTTTGATTGAAAAAGGCAGATGGTATAATATCATCGTGATGCAACGCTCTTCTTACGCGCGTATATTTATAGATGGTAAGTCAACTTCAGAGAAGATTAACCTTCGTCCTGCCCAAATCGGTAAAACCACACAAAACTTTTTAGGTAAGAGTTGTTACGATGGCGATGCTTTTTTGAAAAACGCCAAGTATAGCGATTTCCGTATCTACAATTATTCCCTTGACTCTAAGACTATTGTCAGCTTGAAATCTTCTTGCGATGAATTTAACGAGTATGAGGATTCATTGCGGTTGGTGAAACTGATGCAATCGTTCACCATGCCCGATATGAGCGCAATCATGAACGATGTGACATTGCCCACTCAATGGAACGACATCAAGATTTCGTGGGAGAGCAGCGATGAAAGTATCATCACGAATGACGGACACATTAATCGTCCGCCATACGGTTCTGCCACATCTTTAGCTACACTTACGGCTACATTAACCAGTGGAAAAGTGACAGTTGTGCGCACGTTCAACGTGGGCGTATTGCCAGAGTTTTCCGATGAAGAAATTGTTTCACGTGACACCGAATGGTTGCAATTAGATGGTAAAATCAACCACTTATATGAGCACATCACTCTTCCCACGGTAGGCAAGGAAGGTTCCGCCATTTTCTGGAAATCATCTCAACCAGAGTGGCTTAGCAATGAGGGTAGGGTGATGAAGCAACCAGAAAACGAGAATGTAATAGTGACACTTGAGGCAACGATTATGCGTGGCAACGAGAAAGCCACGAAAGAATTTGAAGTATGTGTTTCACGAAAAGAGCCATACGAAAACTACCTCTTCGTGTATTTCCCCTCTAATTCCAATGAGAATATTTATTATGCCCTTTCCCAAGATGGATATAATTACACGCCGCTGAATTGGGGCGAAAGGGTAGTAGCTGCCGATAGCATTTCTCTCAAGGGTGGAGTTCGTGACCCTCATATCTTACGAGGAGAAGATGGTTGGTTTTATATGGTGAATACCGATATGAGGAGTGGAGAAGGATGGGACAGCAACCGAGGCATCGTGTTGATGAAGTCGAAAGACTTGATTCACTGGTCTCATTCCACCGTTCATTTCCCAGTGAGATTTGCCCACTCCGACTTTGCGGATAAGTTGACTCGTGTCTGGGCTCCCGAAACCATTTGGGATCCGGAAGCAAAGAAATATATGGTGTATTTCTCCATGCGTACGGGCAGCAAGGACCCCATTCCATACGATAAAGTGTATTATTGCTATGCTAACGAAGACTTTACCGATTTGGAAGGCTATCCCGTTTACCTTTACGACAGAGGTTCATCTACCATAGACATGGACATTGTCTATGATGAGTCTGATTCCCTTTACCATGCTTTTTACAAAACAGAAGGAGAGGGAGCCATCTGTAAGGTAACCGCCAAACATCTTACCGCAAGGTCAGGCGAACCACTCGGCAGTCAATGGTCAGAACCATCGAGTGCCTTGCAACAAACGTCGGTGTCTGTAGAAGGTGCAGGCGTATTTAAGTTGATCAATAAAGACTCTTGGGTCTTGATGTACGATTGCTACACCAGTGGTTATTACCAGTTCTGTACGAGTGAGGATTTATCCAATTTTAAGTTTGTGAAAAACACTTACACTTTTGGGGCATTTACGCCTCGACATGGAACGGTACTTCCCATTACCAAGGCTGAGACAGAAACGCTGATGAATGCGTTCCCTTGTTATGTGGATATTGACATCACTGGCGCAACGAATCATTGCATCAAGCAAAACGACATGGAGATAAACTACAATAATATCTTCATCCCCGTGGAGCCAGGCACAGACATACGTTCGTTCGATCCTCAGTTGGTAGCTTCCGTAGGTTCAACCATCACACCAGTAGGAGAACAAGACTTCTCCCGTGGTTCCGTAACCTATACCGTGACCAATGGAATGGAAAGCAAGACCTATACCGTGCAAGTGCAGGAGAATGCCAACCCCGTCATTCCCGATTTCCATGCTGACCCAGAGGTGCTGTTCTCCAATAAGACGGGTAGATTCTATGTCTATCCTACCACCGACGGTTATGAAGGATGGGGCGGCTATACGTTTGACGTGTTCTCCTCACCCGACCTCGTACATTTCACCAATGAGGGAACCATTCTCAATTTAAGAAATGGTGGTAATGTGGCTTGGTCAACGGGTAATGCGTGGGCTCCATGTATCGAGGAGAAATGGATAAATGGCAAATGGAAATATTTCTTCTATTTCAGTGGGCAAAATAAGTCATTGGGCAAGAAGACGTTAGGTGTGGCTTCATCAGAGAATCCCACGGGTCCGTTCACGGCAAAGTCAACACCTTTGTTTACCAGCTCTTCTGCTGGGCAGATGATCGACTCTGATGTCTTTACCGATCCAGTCAGTGGACAATCATATCTGTATTATGGAAACGGAAAGATGTGCTATCGCCTACTCAGTGAGGATATGATGAACGTGGAAGGAGAGGAATACAACATCACCCCAGTGGGAGGTTCCTTGTCTGATTATGCCTATCGTGAAGGCACATACGTGTTCTATCGCAACGGCATCTATTATTTCCTTTGGAGCGTTGACGATACGGGAGCAGCCAATTATCATGTGGCTTACGGTACGAGCAACTCGCCCACAGGCCCCATCAAGGTTGCAAATCAGCCCATTGTCATTATCCAGAAACCCAATGACAAGATTTACGGTACGGGGCATAATTCTATCGTGAATGTTCCTGGTACGGATGATTGGTACATCGTTTATCACCGCATCAATAAAAACTACTTGAACAATGGTCCGGGCATTCATCGTGAAGTATGTATAGACAAGCTTACGTTTGATGCAGACGGTAAGATTAACCCCGTGGTTCCCACTCGTGAGGGAATAGAGCCAGTCATTGTTCCAGATGTTGAAAATATTTTGACAGATATAAGTGCAAGAGATACAGAGAAAGGAAGTGTTTCTGAAGTAAGGTATTACCATGTTAACGGCAGTTGTTTGGGTACTCAAGCTCCCGTTTCATCAGGTATCTATATCAGAAAGGAAGTGCTTTCCAACGGACAAGTAAGAAGTATGAAAATAGTAAAATAAAACAATATGAAAGTCTTTAAGTCATTATTTGTTTGCCTTGGAATAAGTCTGCTGATGGCAGCATGTGAAAAGGCAGAACCATTGAAACAATACGTCATTTCCATCAACAAGCCAGTAACGGGCAACATGGCTCTTTCGTGCCTTTATGCCAACCAGGTTGAAGACAGTTTGGTGTTTGCCAGTAATTGTCCGTGGCGTATTACCACCCACCAAGGCGATGGTTCATGGATTACCATCAAGGGAGAAATGAGCGGAAAGGCAAACATGATTTGTCGTTATGGGGTCAGCATTACCCCCAACAAGACAGGAAGTGCGCGTATGACCGTTTTCCGTATTACTGATTCTGAAGATCCCGACAGGGCTTATTCCTCTTTTTCCTATCAGCAATATGCCAGTAGGATAGACGGGTCGTTGGGTAGCTCACCCTTAGTGAAAAGTATCAAGGGCTCTGATGGTAGTGAGATCAACGTTTCATACGATGCTCAGTCGCGCCCATTGACGCTTTCGATAAAAGGTGAGCAAACTGAGCGTACCTTAAACCTGTCCTATATTGATGAAGAGAGAAAGGTAACGGTCAGCGAAATAAGTAAGTTTCATTATAAGGACACCACCTATACCGTGAACAACGTAGTGCAGGAAGGTGTCTATCATGCACTTAGCTTCAACGGAGTGAAAAATGTGTTTTATGATCCTTACTGCTTGTCTAACTTGACCAATACCAACGGTACGATGCAATGCCATGTGAATGGAAGCCTCAGTAAATCGGCGGTTATCAGTCACATCGTGGAATACCGTCCGTTCTATATGAACGAGGTCTATCCCGTCTCTTTCGAGAATGCCTTCAAGCTACTCGACCAATGCGGACCTTTCTATACGCAATATGGAATTTACTACAACGGAAAAGGCTCTTTGACGATAGATGCGGCACATGTGGCAGATAGCATGGCTATATACCATCATTATTCGGATAATCATTATGTTTACGAGACCTATACACTATCTTTCGGAAGTGTAAACAATTGCGCGACAAATTTAGACGTAAACCAATTGTTGGAGGGTGTTGACAATTGTAATCCGTATATGTTGCTTTCCATGTTTAGGATGGCACGATTCACGAGTGTCATTTCCGAAGCTAAGGGCAGGTATAATTCTTATCAGGTGGAAACAACCGCCAATGCCGACGGTTCCGTAAAGACCATGACCGTCAAGGATAAGAATGGTCAATCAATTACATACACCTTAGTTTATTGATGAATATAGGCAACGTAGCATTCGGGAAATATCCGCTCTTCCTCGCTCCTATGGAGGATGTTACCGACATCGGCTTTCGCAAGTTGTGCAAGCGATATGGTGCGGCAATGGTTTACACGGAGTTTGTAAGTGCCGAGGCATTGGTGCGTTCCATCCAGTCAACCATGAACAAGCTTACTATCAGCGATGAGGAACGCCCGGTGGGAATCCAGATTTACGGGAGAGATGTGGAGTCGATGGTAGAGGCTGCCAAGATTGTGGAGCAAGCCCACCCTGATATTATCGACCTCAACTTTGGTTGTCCCGTGAAGAAGGTTGCCGGTAAGGGAGCGGGAGCGGGAATGCTGCGAAACATTCCCTTGATGCTGGAGATTACCCGTGAGGTGGTCAAGGCAGTCCATACTCCCGTAACCGCGAAGACCCGTTTGGGATGGGACGCGAACAACCTGATTATCGTGGAGCTTGCCGAGCAATTGCAAGATTGTGGCATTCAAGCCTTGACCATTCATGGCAGAACTCGTTCGCAGATGTACACGGGTGAAGCCGATTGGACATTGATAGGAGAGGTGAAGAACAATCCCCGAATGCATATTCCCATTATCGGCAATGGCGACATTACCTCTCCTGAAGAGGCAAAGCAAGCCTTTGACCGATATGGAGTAGATGCAGTGATGGTAGGAAGGGCGACCTTTGGAAGACCTTGGGTCTTCAAGGAAATGAAAGACTATATTGAAAGAGGCGAAGAAGGATCGGCAGACTCGTTGACCACAGACGACAAGATAGACATCTTGGAAGAACAATTGCGCATCAACGTTGAGCGCATTGACGAATATCGTGGAATCTTGCATACACGCAGGCATCTGGCTGCCTCGCCTATCTTCAAGGGTATTCCTAATTTCAGGTCAACACGTATAGACATGCTCAGGGCAGAGACGGTAGATCAACTGATAGGAATCTTAGAGAAATGTAGAGACATCATACGAGGCTAAAAGTGTAATCGTATCACGTAAAAACCTTGAATTTATTTGGCTATATGGCAAAAAACCAAGTAGTTATTTGTTTTATCGTTTAAAATTTCTTAATTTTGCAAAATAATCTATTTATTAATCTAAAAATGAATGTATGTCTGGTAATTTGAAGAAATTTCGAATGGCGCTGATGACACTGTGCCTGTTTTTTGCGGGAACCATATCAGCGCAGACGATTAAGGGAAATGTTGCAGACAATATCGGTGAGCCTATTATCGGAGCTACTATCCTGGAACAGGGTACTACGGGCAACGGTACGGTGACTGATATTGACGGTAACTTCTCTTTGAGTCTCAAGGGCAATAGCAAGAAGATTGTGGTTTCATACGTGGGTATGAAGACACAGACGATTGACGTTGCCGGAAAGAGTAGTGTGAATGTGGTTCTTGAAGACGAGGCTACAAGTTTGAACGATGTCGTAGTCATTGGTTATGGTACGGTGAAGAAAAAGGACTTGACCGGTTCTGTTGCCACGGTAAACAGCGAAGTGCTGCAAGCCGTTCCCGTTGCCAATGCCTCTGAGGCACTGACTGGTAAGATGGCTGGTGTGCAGGTAACAACCACCGAAGGTTCTCCTGACGCAGAGGTGAAGATTCGCGTGCGTGGTGGTGGTTCTATCACACAGACCAATGACCCTCTGTATATCGTTGACGGATTCCCCGTGGATGGTATCAGCGACATTCCTGCCAACGACATTGAAGATATCACCGTGTTGAAAGACGCTTCTTCTACCGCTATCTACGGTAGCCGTGGTGCTAACGGTGTAATCTTGGTAACCACGAAGAGTGGTAAGGAAGGTAAGGTTAAGGTGAGTTACAATGCTTATTACAGCTGGAAGAAGATTGCCAAGACATACGATGTGTTAGACACATACGAGTATGCTAAGTGGCAATATGAGTATGCACTGTTGTATAACAACGGTGACGCCAGCAAGATTAACCATTATACTGATAAGTTTGGTAACTATCAGGATTTGGACCTCTACCAAGGCGTTGAGGGCAACGACTGGCAAGACCTTGCATACGGTCGTACAGGCCACACCTTTAACCACAACATCAACATCAATGGTGGTTCTGAAAACATCAAGTATGCGTTCAGCTACGCTCACATGAACGATAAGGCCATCATGTACGGTTCTTCTTTCAAGCGTGACAACTTCTCTTTGAAATTGAACACCAAGCCTTCAAAGAAGACCACCCTCGACTTCCAAGCTCGTTATGCGAATACTTCTATCTTCGGTGGTGGTGCTAACGAGGCAGCCGGTGCTTACGATACAGACCGCCGCTTGCGTTATGCCGTACTTTATACCCCACTGCCCATGAAAGGCATTGACGGTACAGACGAGTTGGAAGGCTCAAGTTTCTATGATCCCATTACCACCGCCAAGGACAACGACCAAAAGAAAAAGCGTCGTAACCTGAACTTGGCTGGTTCTTTCGGATGGGAAGTTTACAAGGATTTGAAATTGAAGACCGAGTTTGGCTATGACACTTACGATGAGTACTCTCAGCGTTTCTGGGGAGCTTCCGCTTATTACATCAAGAATGTTCCTGCCAAGGAGAATCTGGGTAAGCCAGCTATCCGCAACGTAAACACCATGCGTCATCGTTTCCGCAACACCAATACGGTAAGCTACGATTTCAAGAATATTTTCGGAAAGGACAGTCCTCACTCTCTGAACCTGTTGGCTGGTCATGAGTATGTGATTACCAAGAAACATGCCATCACCGATGAGGTTCACGGCTTCCCAACCGACTATGATGCAGAGACAGCTTGGAAATTGACAGCTCAGGGTATTCCTTATACTATAGAAGACTTCTATAGTGCCGATGACAAGTTGCTTTCTTGGTTCGGTCGTGCCAACTATAACTTCCAAGACAAATACTTGTTGAGTGCTACGTTCCGTGCCGACGGTAGCTCTAAGTTCTCTAAGTCTAACCGTTGGGGTTACTTCCCCTCAGCAGCTATTGCTTGGCGTATCTCTTCTGAGCCTTTCATGAAAGGTACACAGAAATGGCTTGACGACTTGAAGCTCCGTCTCAGCTACGGTACAGCTGGTAACAACAACATTCCTGTAGGTCAGCTCGTTCAAGAGTACAGCCCTAAAGCTACTTCTTGGGTGAATGGTATTTCCACTTACTGGGCTCCTTCTAAGGTAATGGCAAATCCCGACTTGAAATGGGAGACTACGATTACTCGTAACCTTGGTTTAGACTTCACACTCTTTGGTGGTAAGTTGAATGGTAGCATTGAAGGTTACATCAACACCACGAAAGACCTGTTGATTGAGTTCCCAACATCAGGTTCTGGTTATGACACACAGTATCGTAACTTGGGTAAGACCCAAAACACGGGTTTTGAAGTTTCTTTGACTTACCACATTGTCAATAAGAAAGACTGGGGTATCGACTTCACTGGTAACATCGGTTACAACAAGAACGAAATCAAGGAATTGGGTATCAATGACTTTGAGACCAACTCTAACTGGGGTTCTACCGAAATCGGTAACGACTACCGCATTGCCGTTGGTCACGCCGTTGGTGAAATCGTTGGTTACAAACATGGTGGACGATACGAAATTTCCGACTTCACTGGCTATGATGAAGCAAAGAAGGAATGGATACGCAAGGAAGGTGTAGTTGATTGTTCATCTGTTATCGGTACTATTCGCCCAGGTTCTATGAAACTGCAAGATGTAAATGAAGACGGTGCGGTAGATGCTAAGGATATTACCACTATTGGCAATGTCAATCCCGACTTTGTTGGTGGTTTCTCTCTCAATGCACGTGCTTATGGCTTCGACCTTGCTGCCAACTTCAACTTCAGCATTGGCAATAAGGTGTATAACGCCAATAAGATTGAGTACACCACTGCATCTTATACCAAGTTCTCACAATATCGTAACTTGAGTACCGACATGGCTTCTGGCAAGCGTTGGACTTACGTAAACGAAGCTGGAGAGTTTGTTACAGATCCCACTGCGTTGGCTGCATTGAACGCAAACACTACCATGTGGAGCCCCTATATGTCCAGATTTGTCTTGACAGATTGGGCAATTGAGAATGCTTCATTCTTGCGTTTGAACACCTTGACATTGGGTTATACTCTGCCTGAGACATTGACCAGACAAGCTGGCATCAATAGCCTGCGCTTCTACGTTACGGCTTACAATGTGTTCTGCATCACTGGTTACTCTGGCTCTGACCCAGAAGCCGACTGTATCCGTAAGAACAATCTGACCCCGAACGTTGACTACTCTGGTTATCCACGTAGCCGCCAGTTCGTTGTAGGTCTGAATTTGAATTTCTAATATGAAGGAGGAAAAAGAAAATGAAGAACTATATTAAATTATCAATCATGGCTTTGTCGCTTGTGGGATTGTCTTCTTGCGACATGGACTCTCCGTCTATCTCTTCTCTCGACGAGTCTTCGGTATTCGCTACGTACTCGTTGGCAGAGGCAGAGATTATGTCTATCCACGTTTCGTTTGGTGAGACCAACTCTTATCGTGGACGTTTCTTGCCTTACTACGGTATCAACTCTGACGTGGAGTGGATTAACACGCCCAGTTATTCTGAGCGTCTGACTGACAAGTATGCACTTGCCAATTACAATACCACACCTGAAAACTCACAGATGAACAATGCCACCAATGCCTATGCAAAGTTTTATGAAGGTATTGAGCGTGCCAATCTTGCCATTAAGGGCTTGCGTGAGTATGGTGGAGTGGAAAGCAGACCTAACATGGCTCAACTCTTGGGTGAGGCCCTTACGCTGCGTGCCGTTATCTATAACGACTTGATTAAGGCTTGGGGTGATGTTCCCGCTCGTTTCGAGCCTAACAATGCCGATAATCTCTATAAGCCACGTGCCAATCGTGACTCTATCTACAAGCAATTGTTGGCTGACTTGAAAGAGGCAGAGACCTATTGCTATTGGCCAAACGAAAACTCTATCACTCGTACCACTGAGCGTGTGAGCAAAGCTTTCGTAAAAGGCTTGCGTGCCCGTATCGCCCTCTATGCCGGTGGTTACGGACTTCGTGGCGATGGCTACCGTCGTTCTAAAGATCCCGAACTGGCACCTGAGAAGATGTATCAGATTGCCAAGGAAGAGTGTCTTGACGTGATTAACAGCGGTCGCAATACGCTTGGCGACTTTAAGACAAACTTCACCAACCTCTGTACCGACAATGTTGCTGCTGGTGCTGAGAGTCTTTGGGAGATTCCTTTCTCTGATGGTCGTGGTCGTGTGCTTTACACATGGGGTGTTCGCCACCAAGTATCTGACCAATATACCAAGCAGGCTCGTGGTGGTGTGAATGGTCCGCTTCCTACGTTGTTCTATGATTATGACGTTGATGATGTTCGCCGTGACATTACTTGTATTCCCTATCGTTGGGGTGCAAAGGAAGACGGTGTAGACTATGTGGTTCATTACAATGATCAAGATTATAATGTGTATAAGGTTCCTCAAGTGATGAGCAACCCCACGGCAATGTACTTTGGTAAGTTGCGTTATGAGTGGATGAACCGTTACGTGACCTCCGACAATGACGATGGTATCAACTGGCAATACATGCGTTTGGCTGACGTTTACCTGATGGCTGCCGAGGCTATCAACGAATTGGATGGTCCTGCTGCTGCATGGCCATACATGAAGCCAATCCTTGACCGTGCGCTTCCTGCCGCAAAGGTTGCTGCTTTGCAATCTAAATATACGGCAAGCAAGAGTGCTTTCTTTGATGGTATCGTAGAGCAACGTGCCTTCGAGTTTGCCGGTGAGGTGCTTCGTAAGCCCGACCTCGTTCGCTGGGGTATTATCGACCAGAAGATGGCTGAGGCAAAAGCTAAATTGCAACGTCTTGCCAAGCGCGAAGGCGAATATGCCGACCTGCCCGAAAAGGTTTATGTACGACTCTATGAGAGTGGTATGACCATTCCTTCAGAGGCTCGCGTGTTCGATTCTCCTGTAGATGGTGAGACATTGGTTATCTATGGTTTGAATCATGGTGACACCGACGATCACGGTAAGGAAATGAAAGACGCTGGTTTTGAAAGCAAGGGTTGGTTCTTGAGCAACAACCTGCCACGTATCACTGACGATATTATCAATGGTCTTTATGTGGTTGACAAACCCAGTATGAATTGCCTCTGGCCCATCTGGACAGTATTCATCACCAATAGCAATGGTATGCTGAACAACGATGGTAATTATGGTCAATTGTCTGACTAATCAAAATAACAAGTAAACAATGAAAAAGTTTAAGATATTCTCATTATGCGTGTTAGGGCTTGCCACGGCAGCTCTGACCGCTTGTAGCGACCAAAGTGATGAGATTACAAGCTATACTCTCGCTCGTAACTTGTCGCCAATCGATTTGGAAGCAACAAATGTGCAGGAGACATCTGCTGCCATTAAATGGACTCCTTCTGCCAAGGCTACAAGCTACAACTTGTTGATATTCGCAGAAGACAGCATGTCTTACAAAATTGATGGTACACCTGCAAAGTCTATCACGGGTATTACTGAGAGCCAGATTCCTCTCACGGTGGATGGATTGTTCTTCGATACCCAATATACGGTATATGTTCAAGCTATTACCGAAAACGAGGATAGCCGTACCTCTAAATGGAATGGTGCTTACTTCAAGACCTCTACCAAGCAGTTCTTGAAGAATCCAAAACCTGCCGACATTGCTGACCGCAGTGTTACCTTGAGTTGGGAAGTGGAAGATGGCTTCGATGTATCAACGATTGTCATCGGCGATATTACCCACGAAATCTCTGCTGAAGAGAAAGAAGCAGGAAAGGCTATCATCGAGGGACTGACTCCTGAAACTTCTTACACCGCATACCTTTATTATAATGGTAAGCAGTGTGGTAACCGTAACTTCACGACTATCGCAGACCTTAATGGTGCTATCCTCGTTCGCGAGGGAGAAGACTTGAAGAAAGTAATCGAAGATGAGGCATTGCCTAACAATGCGGTAATCGCCGTTTATGGTGGCGTTTATGAACTGAATGTGAATGATGAAGGTCTGATGGGTGCCGTTAAGGTGAACAAGAGCATGACCATCAAGGGTATCTATCCTACTGACCAACCTATCATCAAGGGACGTTTTGAAATCAATGAAGGTGCTTCGCTTAGCTTGAGCCAACTTGTTGTTGATGGTTCAGATAATGCTACAACCGACCAACTCTTCAATTTCAAGACTGCCAGTGTTACATACGGTCCTTTAGATGTGCAGAACTGTACTATTACAGGTCGTGAAGACGGTAAGGGATTGGTTTACTTGAATGTGGAATCTACCGTAGAGAGCATTACGTTCAATAACTGTATCATCTATGGTATTGAGTGTTCAGGTGGCGACTTCATCGACAGCCGTAAGGGTTATCCCAAAGCTATCAACTTGACCAAGAGCACTATCTATGGTGTAGCTACGGCTCGCGACTTTATCCGTGTTGACGATGCTTCCGGTACATTCCCAGGTGTACCTGGTCCAGTGGTTACCGTTGACCAATGTACGTTGTACAAGGTAGGTGCTGGAGCAGCCAACTATCGTTTGCTCTATGTTCGCTTCGCTGGCAACGAGATTAACTTCACTAACAACATTGTAGTGGGAACCAACAACAAGCGTGGCTTCACCAACCAGAAGTCAACTGACCCAGAGCCCACGTTGAACAACAACTTCTACTACAATTGTGAAAACTTGACCTCCGCAGGAGCTGGAGCAGACGCTACCATCAGTTGGTTCGACGAGAATGGTACCGTTGCTGATCCAGGTTTCGTTAATGCTGACAAGGCTGACTTTACCCTCAATCCTGACGGTGCAGCAGCCAAAGCTAAGGCAGGAGACCCACGTTGGAATAAATAATGACTATCTTGATAAGAGAGGTGTGCCAAATTGAGCACACCTCTCTTCATTTGTCTTAACTCCTTGAAACTCCTGAACCACAAAGAAGTTGAGCCCATGCGAAACTTAAAAATATTAACAATAACTAATCTATCTGTAGCAATGAAAAAATCATATACTCTCCTTGTTTTTCTTTTTTTGCTGGTAAGCAACAATGTCCTTGCCAATGGAATGGTCTTCAACGTGAAAGACTATGGTGCCAAAGGCGATGGGAAAACGCTTGACCACATAGCCATCAACAAAGCCATTGACGCTGCCGTTGCCACAGGTGGCGGACAAGTATTTTTGCCAACAGGCACTTATCTCTGTGGCAGCATTCACTTGAAGAGCAATGTAGATTTGCACCTCTCACCTGGCGCAACTATCTTGGCTGCTCCTGCTTCCATGAAAGCTTACGACGAGAGTGAAGTGTTTGGCGCGCCCGAATACCAGGATGGCGGACACACTTATTTCCATAATTCCCTGATTTGGGCAGAAGGGCAACACAACATTTCCATTACAGGACGTGGAAGGATTGACGGAGAGGGACTAACTAAGCGAGATACCGAAAAGGCTGGAAACGTACAAGGCGGAAGCATTGGCACGGGTGATAAGGCAATAGCTTTGAAGCTTTGCAGAAACGTGACCATTCGCGACATTACGATTTTCCGTGGTGGTCACTTCGCCATTATCATTACGGGATGTGAGATAGGTACCATCGACAATGTTACCATCGACACCAATCGCGATGGTATAGACATCGACTGCTGCAAGTATCTCACGGTGAGCAATACGAAAGTGAACACACCCAACGATGATGCCATTGTCTTGAAAAGTTCGTATGCCTTGAAGAAGCCCGTTCCTTGCGAGCATATTACTATTACAAATTGTATCGTTACGGGGTATAAATTAGGTACATTCCTTGACGGAACTTATATTCCTGAGAAAGTCAATTGGGTTTGCGGACGTATCAAGTTGGGTACGGAGAGCAATGGTGGCTATCGCAACATTGCCATTTCCAATTGCACGTGTATGTGGAGTAGTGGCTTGGCATTCGAGGAGGTTGACCAAGGCAGGATGGAAAACATCGTGGTGAGCAATATCTCTATGGAGCATGTACACCATTATCCCATCTATATCACTACAGGATGTCGTAACCGTGGACCGAAGGAACGCACGGATGTCTCATACGGAGGCAATATCTCCATCAACAACGTCATCGCCACCGATGTAGATTCATTGGCGGGAATCATCGTGACAGGAATGAAAGATTATCCTTTGCGCAATATTTCATTGAGCAATATCTACGTGCAATACCGCGGTGGTGGCAAGATGATGCCCGAAGGCAAGGAGTATCGTGAACAAGGCACCAATTATCCCGAACCGCGCTGGGCAGGTCCCACTCCTTCATACGGATTGTATGCCCGTCATGTAGACGGGTTGAATCTTTCGCACATCAGATTTGAGAAAATCAAGCCAGAAGAGCGTCCTGCCATCCTGATGGATGACGTGAAAAACGAGCGAATTGAAGATGTGGTAGTGGTAGAATGATAGAAACTATGTAACATTTTCAAGTACATTTTGAGATTTATGGCTTAATTTTTGATTTTTGTATTGTTGAAAAGAAAAAATTCTTTATATTTGCAAACAAGTTTTAATTTATTTTTAAACCTAACCAAAATAACAATGATGAAAGACATTGGAAAAATGTATTCTGCGAATCGCAGTACAAGCGTACGACGATTCCTATTTCTCTTGATGCTCGCCGTCACTTCCACGATGGCATGGGCACAGGGGAATGTGAGTGGTAAAGTAGTTGATGCTACTGGTGAACCTGTCATTGGGGCAAGTGTTGTGGTGAAAGGAACCACTACAGGTGCCGTGACCGACATTGACGGAAATTTCTCGATACCCAATGTTCCGAGAAATGCCAACCTTGAAATCTCTTATATCGGTTTCAAGACACAATCTGTTTCCGTTAGTGGTAAAAATGCGATTAACGTTACTTTGCAAGAAGACCGTCAGATGCTTGACGACGTAGTAGTCGTTGGTTATGGTGTTCAGAAGAAGAGCGACGTTACCGGTGCTATGGCAAGTGTAAGTACCGAAGAATTGAATGCACGTCCTGTTAACAACGCTTTGGAAGCTTTGCAAGGCAAGGCAGCTGGTGTAGACATTACCACCAACGAGCGTCCTGGTTCTTTGGGAAGCATCCGCATTCGTGGTGAGCGTTCACTCACCGCAGGCAATGCGCCACTTTATGTAGTGGATGGTGTACCCTTGATGTCTGCTTCTGCCATTGAAACCTTGAACCCACGTGATATTGAAACCATCGACATTTTGAAAGATGCTTCTGCTACCGCTATTTACGGTTCACGTGGTGCCAATGGTGTTGTTCTTGTTACTACAAAACAAGGTCGTTCCGGTCAGATGCGCATTGACTATACAGGAACATTAACTGTTTCCAATATCGTTGACCGCTCGCCTTCCATGAGTGCAGCAGATTTCATTGATTTCCGTCGTTGGGCAGCATACAACCTTGATCCTACTACTTATGCACATCCAAACTCTCCAACCCTTGAGAATGATAAGATACTTTTCGACAGCGCATTGGATGGACAAACCTCTCGTGACAATGTCCTCAAGGGATGGGCTGGTGGAACATGGGATCCTTCTAAGGTTACCAATACCAACTGGACAGATTTCGTAACGCAGACAGCCATTTCCCATGAGCACACATTGGCAGTAAGTGGTGGTTCTGAAGCTATGAATGCATACGCTTCTTTCGGTTACCTAAGTAATAAGGGTACTCAGAAAGGTCAATGGTACGATCGTTACACTGGAAAAATCAGCGTGAACATCAATCCTACGAAATGGTTCTCTATCCAAGCATCTATCAACGGAACATGGTCTGAGCAAGACTACGGTATGTCTACACTCGGTGGCCGTTCTGGTTCTGTGCCCGATGCTATCTATGGTACGGCAAAACAGATTTACAACATCGCCGTTCCTTACGATGCCAATGGTAATGTAGTGATTAATCCAGGTGGTGAATCAGGTATCTACACCATCATGAACGAGTGGAATCACTCACAACAGAAATCACAGACATTCCGTGCTCTTGGTAACTTTGCCGCTACCATTGATTTCGGTAAGATATTCGCACCAGTAGAGGGCTTGCGTTATAAGCTTAACTTTGGTCCAGACTTCCGCCATTGGCGTGAGGGTGTCTATATCGATGGATTCTCTGCCCACAAGATTAATGCCGATGGTTCTGAAGGTGTGAACTTCGCGCGTCTGAATACCCGTAGAGACTTCTCTTGGACATTGGACAATATGATTATGTTCGACCGTACGTTTGCCGAGAAGCATAAGGTAGGTGTTACATTGTTGCAGACAGCTTCTAAGTGGAATGTTGAGTCAAATAGCATGCAGGCTCAGAACATCGCTAAGGATTCTTATCTCTGGAATGCCTTCAATACGGTTGACGTGACGAATTCCGATAATAAGGCCAGCATCTCTTCTGGTCTTCAAGACCGCCAACTTGAATCATACATGATTCGTTTGAACTATGGTTTCAATGAGCGTTATTTGCTGACCGTCAGCGGTCGTTGGGATGGTGCATCTCAATTGGCAGATGGTCATAAGTGGGATTTCTTCCCATCAGCAGCTCTTGCATGGCGCGCCAGTGAGGAAGATTTCTTGAAGAACGTTTCTTGGCTGAGCAACTTGAAACTCCGTTTGGGTATCGGTGTAACAGGTAACTCATCTGTAGCACCTTATGAGACCAAGGGTGATATCCAACAAGTTTATCTGCCTTTCAACGGCAGGGATAACGTGATTGGTTATACAACCAATGAACCTTATTATACGGCCAATCAGAAGACAATGGCCAACCCAGAATTAGGATGGGAGAAGACCACGCAATGGAACCTCGGTATCGACTATGGATTCCTGAACAGTCGCATCTTCGGTAGCTTAGATTTCTACTGGTCACGTACCAACGACTTGATTATGGGTGTGACAATTCCAACGCTGACTGGTTTCCCAAGCACAACTGCCAATGTGGGTAAGAGCAAGAACCATGGTGTTGAATTCACTTTGAACGCTATTCCAGTTCAAACCAAGGACTTCCAATGGGAGAGTGTATTCAATATTGCTTACCAGAAAGACGAGATTGTAGAATTGGCTTACGGTAAGAACGACATGCCTGACAACTCCTTGTTCATCGGTGAGTCGCTGTCTGTATTCTATGGTTATGCTAACGATGGTCTCTGGCAAGAAAGCGATGCAGCCGAGATGGCTAAGTGGAATGCCAACGGTTATCATTTCGAGGCTGGTAACGTTCGTCCGCACGATACCAACGGTGACTATAAGATGACACAAGACGACCGCGTAATCTTGGGACGTAAGAACCCAAGCACAACGATGGGTTGGAACAACACCTTCTCTTGGAGAGGCATTGAACTCGGTATTCAGATGTTCGGTCGTATGGGTTATATGTTCAACACTGGCGGTGAGGCTCAGACAGCTCATGGCAACCAGAGAGAAATTGACTACTGGACACCGACGAATACAGGTGCTGACTATCAGAAACCTATCTTAGGACAGGCCACATCTGGTTCTAAGGACGACTTCTCAAGTTTGCTGGGTTACCAAAAGGCTTCCTTCCTGAAGGTTCGTAATATCTCTTTGGGTTACAACTTCCCGAAGAATATCATCCATAAGGCAGGCTTTAACCACCTGAAAGCATACGCACAGGTAATCAATCCATTTAGTTTGAAGCAATCAATCCATGGATTTGACCTTGATACTGGCAGAACCATTTTCAACCGTAGTTTCGTATTTGGATTGGAAGTTGGATTCTAATTGATGAGGAAAAGAAAACAGAATCATTAAAAGAAAGAGAAAATTATGAATATCAAACATTATATGATTAGCGGTCTGCTTGCCACGACAATGGTGGCAGGAATGACCTCTTGTTCCAGCAATTTCTTGGATGAGGAATTGACCACCCAATACTCTACCCAATACTTTGAGACAGAACAAGGATTGGAAGACTTGGCGGTATCCCTTTATGGGAATATCCGTTGGCACTTTGGATATGAGTGGGCTTATGCCGTTACCTTATATGGTACAGATGAGTTTACCAATGCCAATGACTTGACCTCAGAGTGCTGGAATACGTATGACAATCGTTTCGGTGCAGTGGCTTGTACGCCCGCTACTGGTGCTGCCAACAAGAACTGTCCTGCTCCACAAGCTCTTTGGGATCAACTCTATTATGGTATCGCTTCTTGTAACACGATTATAGCAAATGCCGACAAGATTTCTGATGAGAAGGTGCGTAATCGTTGTTTGGCTCATGCTTATTTCTTGCGTGGCTATAACTATTATCGTTTGACCGCACAATATGGTCGCCCTGTGCTTCAGTTGGAACCTGCCGTTGGCGTTGTTCGTAACTTCACGCAAGCAACTGAGGAACAGGCTTGGGAACAAGTGATTTCAGACTTGCGCAAGGCTTACGGTCTTTTCGAAGGTGAAGTGTTTACATACGGTAAGGGCGTTACCTGGACAAAGGCTACTGCTGCACATTTCTTGGCAAAGGCACTTCTTTTCCGTGCTTCTGAGCGTTGCGACGCTTTCAATAGCAGCACTAAGGAAGCTGACCTTCGTGAAGCTATCGAAGCTTGTACTTATGCCATCAATGCCCGTTCGTTGAGTCCTAACTACAGCGACTTGTATGCAAACTGGACAGGTGTTGATTGTGCTACTGAGGAACAGAGTGAAATTCTGATGGCTGCTGGATTCAACAATTCAAGTGCTACGGTAGGTCGTTTCGGTAACCGTACTTATAACTACTTCTGTCCACAGTTCTCCAACTTCTCAGGAGGTTGGGTGAAGCGTGGTGTTTGGATTGGTGACATGGACTTCCAGCGTTGCCGTCCTACAGAATACACGTACGCAGCTTATGACCACGTGAACGATGCTCGTTTGTGGAAGACCTTCAAGACAGTCTTCGGAATCAACAACGTGGCTGATAAGGGTGCAGCTGGCGTAGAAGCTGGTGACCCCGGTATCGTGATGATTCTGAACACAAAGGATGATCACACTTATGATAGCTATACTTTCGGTGCCTATACACAAAATCCAACCTTCAAGGATGATGCAGGTCGTTTGCCAGAGTGGAGTGTTGACAATCGTCAGACTGCCACTTCAGGTAACTTGACTTCCAAGATAGGACAATGGGTTCCTAACTCATCCGTTCTTTACCAAAATGGTCAATATGTAGCAGCTAACTTCAAGAGCCAACCAGTTTGTAATTTCTTCGCAGGAATCAACAAGACAGTTGACGGAACACGTCAGGCTGAGAAGGGTGACTCTTTCCGTGATGTTATCATGGCTCGTTTGGGTGAAACTTATCTTGTTCGTGCAGAATGCTATGCTCGTTTGGGCGACTACGCTTCTGCCAAGAAGGACGTTGACGTTATCCGCGCCCGTGCACAATGGAAGAATGGTGAAAACCGCTCTTACTATGTAGATGGTTCTAAGGCATTCGAGGGAAACACCTTGAATACTGGTACCGCAGCAGCTAATTACACCAACTCCAACTTGTGGATGAATACCTATTATCTGTCTAATCCTAACCAACCTGTTACTACGGCAGCTTCTGACCTGACCAATTGGACTTGGGATAATCTGCCAGCAGAGGATGAAGCCATTCTATCTAAGTTAGGTGTTAGTGGACAGCAAGCACGCGCCATCAACTTTATCTTGAACGAGCGCACTCGTGAGTTAATTGGTGAATGGCAGCGTTGGGAGACATTGTCTCGTACCAAGACATTGGTTGCTCGTGCAAAGGCATTCAATCCAGAAGCAGCTGCAGGCATCAGAGACTATCACATTTATCGTCCAATTCCTCAGTCATTCATCGATGGCTTGAAGAACGCTGATGGCTCTGACTTGTCGGATGATCAGAAGGCTGCTTGGCAGAATCCAGGATATTAATCCGATTCTCGTGATTAGATAATCAATAATTCATTCATGGCTGGTTGGCAACAATCAGCCATGAATTGATTTAGAGTGAGAGTCACTTTAATGATATAAAAGGTAAATACTATGTTTGCAACCGATAAATACTATGTTTGCGGTTCTTATACATTATATATATAAGATGTAATTCTATTAAAAACTGTCAGTTTCTCTTAAAGAAACCACAGATAAACTTAGTTCTACATAAAATTTTTGGTCTATTCAAATAAATGCGCTACCTTTGTGGCAATTTATTAAGTGTAATTATGAAGATAGCATTAATCGGCTACGGCAAGATGGGCAAGATGATCGAGCAGATTGCCAAAGACCGTGGTCATGAAATTGTGTCAATCATCGACATTGACAATCAGCAGGATTTTGATTCGGATGCTTTTGCATCAGCAGACGTAGCCATTGAGTTTACTTCTCCGATGGCGGCTTACGACAATTACTTGAAGGCTTTTGCCAAAAACGTGAAAGTGGTTTCTGGTTCTACGGGATGGATGAAGGAACACGGCGAAGACGTAAAACGCTTGTGTACTGAAGGAGGGCAGACGCTCTTCTGGGCTTCCAATTTCTCGATAGGCGTAGCGATATTCTCCGCCGTGAATCGCTACTTGGCTAACATTATGAACAATTTCCCACAATATGACGTGAAGATGCAAGAGACACACCACGTGCATAAGTTGGATGCGCCCAGCGGAACAGCCATTACCTTGGCAGAAGAAATCATCGACGGATTGGATAGAAAAGACGCATGGGTAAAAGGTGAGCAACTTCTTGCCGATGGAACGGTGAGTGGCAGCAATGCCGTGGCTCCCAACGAGATTGCCATAGAGAGCATTCGCCGTGACGAAGTGCCAGGCATTCACTCTATCGAATACGACAGCGAGGCTGACAAGATTACCATCACCCACGATGCACATAGCAGGAAAGGGTTTGCCCTCGGTGCGGTATTGGCAGCAGAATATACGGCGCAACATCAAGGATTGTTGACAATTTCGGATATGTTTAAGTTTTAGGGAATGATTGACAAGAAGAAAGCAAGTTTGAACATGAAGGTACAATGGGCAAAGTTCATCGCAGTGCTTGTCCTTTATCTCTTGTTCTTATATTGGGTGAAAAGTTGGTGGGGACTCTTGGTAGTGCCTTTCATCTACGATGTTTACATCTCGAAGAAGATACGTTGGCAATGGTGGAAAGATGCAGAGACACCCGTGCGGGTGGTGATGTCATGGGTTGATGCCTTGGTGTTCGCCTTGGTAGCAGTATATTTTATCAATCTGTTTTTCTTCCAGAACTACGTAATCCCCTCCAGTTCGTTGGAGAAATCGTTGCTTACGGGCGACTATCTGTTTGTGTCTAAGTTGAGCTATGGTCCTCGCATTCCACAAACACCGCTCACCATGCCTCTCACGCAACACACCCTGCCATTGATCAATACCAAGTCGTATATCAGTTGGCCACATTGGGACTATCGCCGTGTAAAGGGCTTGGGCAATGTGCAACTCAACGACATCGTGGTGTTCAACTATCCCGCTGGCGATACTATCTGTACGGAGTTGCCTTATCAGACGGAATATTACAATATGGTATATTCGTTTGGCCAGCAGATCTACGAGCAGCAGGTGGGAGAGCCCGTCAAGGTGCAAGACCTCAACAAGATACAGCAATACGACTATTATAAGATGTGCTATATGTTGGGTCGCTCGTATGTTGCCAATAACCCCAACCAGTTTGGAGACATCGACTCTCGTCCCACAGACCGCCGTGAGAATTATGTCAAGCGATGTGTGGGATTGCCGGGACAGACCTTGCAGATTAAAAACCATATTGTTTATCTTGACGGTAAACCCAATAAGGAACCTGACAACGTGCAATATACGTATTATGTGAAGCTCAGGCAGAACATTCCCGACGAATTGATGCAGGAGTTGGGCATTACGATGGAAGACCTTACCAGTTTGAATCAAAATGGCTATATGCCGCTCACAAAGGCTTCGGTGCAGGCTCTCAAGGCTCGCACAGACATCGTGGAAAGCATCCGCCTGAATACTGATGCTCCCACGGGCGACTTATATCCGCAGAACGCTTGCACGGGATGGACTCGTGACAATTATGGTCCCGTGTGGATTCCTAAGAAAGGGGAGAGCATCAAGCTCAATATGGACAATATCGCCGTCTATGAACGTCCTATCAAGGTGTATGAGGGAAACGACTTAGAGGTGAAAAACGGACAGATTTACATCAATGGCAAGTTGGCTGACAGCTATACGTTTAAACTGGATTACTACTGGATGCAGGGTGATAACCGCCACAATTCAGCCGACTCCCGTTATTGGGGATTTGTACCTGAAGACCATATCGTGGGCAAGCCCATCTTCATCTGGTGGAGCCACGACCCTGACCGCAAGGGATTGGGTGGTATCAGGTGGAGCCGACTTTTCAATTTCGTAGATAACATTAAATGATGACCTTTAATCATTGAACATTGACTATTGACCATTGACCATTGGCTGGCTCATCGCAAGAATGGTCAATGGTCAATTTTCAATGTTCAATGAAAAAAAAGAAAGAGGATGCAGTGTCTTTTATCCACCACATACTTCGGACCGATTCAGTGGTATCAAAAGCTGAATCGGTTTGATTGCTTGATAGATGGTTGTGAGCCATTTATCAAGCAGACCTACCGCAATCGTTGCATCATCGCTACCACACAGGGCACCCAAACACTCACGGTGCCCATTGACCATTCTTTACCCATTGACCATTCCCCATTGACCATTGACCATTCCTCCGATGCGCCAGCCAATGTTCAATGTTCAATGTTCAATGTTCAATGTACAAAGGATATTCTCATCAGCAATCATGGCAATTGGCGGCATTTGCATTGGAATGCGTTGAAATCGGCGTATGGTGAGAGTCCCTTCTTCGAGTATTACGCTGATGATATTCGCCCCTTCTTTGAGAAGAAATGGAAATTCCTCTGGGATTTCAACTGGGAAATCATGGAAAAAATGTGTGAACTGTTAAGCATTGCCCATTGTCCATTGCCCATTGCCCATTCTTTACCCATTGCCCATTCACCATTGACCATTGACCATTCCTCCGATGCGCCAGCCAATGTTCAATGTTCAATGTTCAATGTTCAATGGAAGATGAATGTTCAATATTCCAAGGATTTCCGCACGGTAATCAATCCCAAACATCCACAGCCAGACCCCGACTTCGTGTCAAAACCCTACTATCAGGTCTATCAACAGAAATACGGTTTCATCCCCAATCTCAGCATTCTCGATCTGTTATTTAACATGGGCAATGAGGCGATTCTTTATTTGTGATTGGTGTTTTTAAAGGAAAAGAGAAAAAGAGGTGAGAGGTGAGGGGTGAGAGAATAGCCACGGCTGCTGAAATCTCAATCACGAATCTCAATCAAAAAGACTAATCTCTCACCTCTCACCCCTCACTCCTCACTCCTAAACATATCTCTTGCTTCTTACTTTCTTACTTCATGCTTCTTTTTTACCCAGTCACTTCACCTTTAGGTTCACCACCATCGTTGCAGTATATTGTTTTCCGTTTTTGGTATATTGGATAGCTTGGCGAATGGTATAAGTCTTGCCCCGAACCAAATGCCCAGGATACTGACCTACGTAACAACCGTATCTGTCGGGATAAAACTCTGCAAAGATGGCAGCAGAATTGTCATATCCACAAACGTTGCCTGCGGTGGTAAACCAATGGCCGTAGCAGGTGTTGGAACTGGTGCTGGTGGTTGTGCCTGTAGTGATATTGCCGTTTGCGCTTATACCCACGAATCGGGGATTAGACGAGGCTGTGCGACCCACGGCTTTCATCTGGGCAGTACTCAATCCGAGCGCCTGGCTTACGGCAGCCATGTCGTATTGCACCCTCGTACTGGAGTAATAACTACCGCTGTATTCCAGTTCTGCATCAATATAGACGGTGGTATCACAACGCGCGTAGTCGTCGGGATAATCGCCAAACTCACCGAAGAGGTTGGTGTTTTCAAACGTCACCTGATAGGGCCATTGCTCATCGTTAGAAGCATTGTCGTCCCAAGGATGTCTCCAATAAGACGTAGGCGCACCCATCACGACGAAGAACAGACGGTGGCAATTGTCGGGAATGGTCAGCGAGATGTCACCCTCCTTGTCGCGTCCCACTTCGCCGTAGGTACGAGTGCCGTCGTTGCTATACGCCACGAAGCCATATCTCCATCCCGCCTTGTTCACGTTGATGGCACGATAGCCCTTGTTGCCTGCTATCCCCTTGAAATGAGCCTTTACGATGGTGCCTGCCTTGGCGGTGTTGAGGTTGATGATGTTATATCCATAGTTTTGCGGGCAATAGGCAGAGTCCACCTCCCAGGTACCCGCAGAGCCCGTTGCCTGATGCAAGTGAGCCACGTGTTGACCTATACGGTGCTTGGCAGCCTCGCGCACACCGTCGATGTCCCATGTAGCCATGCGAGCGAAGCCCTCATACAGCTCATCGTTGAGTTCCTCCTGTGATAGCTTGTTCAGTCGTTTATAAGTCTCTATAGGATCTTCGGGCTTGTTGGCTTGTCGCCACAACTTACCGATGAAGTCTTGTCCGTGTTTCATGCACCAATAATCCTGTACAAAGCAGTTTTCATAACGCCAGTCTTCATGCAGGATGTTCAAGTGATGTTTAGGGAGATGTCCCTCAAAATATTCGCCGTCAGTAAACTGGCGTTCAGGATAACATTTATATCCCTGCCAGTTGGCACAGCTCTCCCACCAGCCGTTGCCGCCAGAAGCATTTGCGCCATAGCCATAGTTGTAACCATGCTGTTGTCCGAGGTCGCAGCTCACCAAATATTGGAACGTATGTCCAATCTCATGAGCAACGGTCATGCCTCCGCGCGAAGAGATGGCACTGGGATTGACGTTGAGCAGACCAACCTTGGCATCTACGCCTGAGCCTTCCGCTTTCCAATCCGTCTGGTAAAACACATACATCTCTATTTTATATGTATCAGTGGTAGATTTTCCAGGGACGAGAAATCCCAGTTCATCCACATATTTCTTCCAGATATTCTCCGCATTTGCCAGCATGGCCTTCGGGTCGAAGCGATAGCTGCCCGCCTTGGTGGGGTCGTTGCCAAATCCCTTCTCCCAGAACACCACGAAATGCTCACTCTCCATGGAACGGTGGAAGCTCCATCTGCTTGCATCGTCAGTATAGTCAACGTTAGAGTAAGTGCTGGGCTTATACAAAATGCGCCCTGGATTTTTCATCATGATGCTACCGCTCTCGATGCCGTCGGAGCCGAAAAGAGTGGCAAGGCGATATTCCACGTAGCCACGAGTGACAGAGCTTCTGTAAATCTTCATGATGGGAACAGATCCGTCCCGCTCTTGCATCCTGAACTCAATAGAGTCGGCATTGCTGATAGAGAAAGCCTTGTTGGGCTTTAAGCGATTGTCGTATTTCACCCAAATCGTATCTTGAGCTGTTGCGTGTTGCAAACCAAGCGTTGCCAGCAAAATCAATAATAATCTTCTCATGGTTCAGTTATTTTTTGATGACCTTTTTGCCGTTGATGATATAAATGCCTTTGGGAAGAGACATGAACTGCGACTCAAACGTGCTGATGTCGCACACCTTCTGTCCGTTGAGATTATAAACGGCATTGTCGTCCTCCTTCCTGTCGGTGGGAGCCTCTACGGTGAGAATGGCATCAATGGTACGTTTCTCAAATCGAATCTCCTGAATCTGGTCGGATGAATACGTGTTGTTTCCCCATACAAAAAGATGGTCCTTACCCTTGAGCTTCGGACCCACAAACACATTGTCGTTGGTGAGCATCACCTCTTTCGTCGTACCCGTATGGAGAGTGGTCAGCATATATACCACGTCGATTTCATCGGCAAGAGCAGTTTGCCAAGCACCGCAAGCCAATAAGCAGGATAATAGTAATTGATGTTTCATTGACTGTAATGATTTACTTGATAAAAAATGTTCTAATTGGTGCAAAGATAAATATTTTCTGTATTTTTCCGAAAAAAAACAAGGAAAATATCCAGTCTATGACAAAAAAGGTGTACCTTTGTGAACAAATCAACTTAATCAATGATAAAAGCATGAGAATGAAATCATTACTATTGACTTGTGCGTTAGTGTGTCAGGGCTTTTCAGGCATAGAGGCACAGACGTTTTACGACGTGACGGACATCTACTTGAAGAATGCGAGTTTCGATACTCGTTTCGACTATACCATTGAAGACGAGGGAGACGTGGAAGCAGAGGTGCTCGACATTGACGGATGGACGGTGGTTGACCCATCAAAGACCAATGTCATAGCTGGTGTGTATCAGTTTGGTACCAAGAAGACGTTCACAGGATTATCTGTTCCCACCGTTAACTCTGCTGGTCAGTCAGAGGGTGGCGGCCTTGTGATGTCTCCCGGCTTCAATTCTGCCCAGTTGTATGCACAGACCATCATGTTGCCGGCAGGTAATTATAGGATGATTACAGCCTATTACAATGCGAGCAGCCAAGTGAATGCCTACAACCAGACATCGTGGATTCCTACGTCGGGCAAACGTACCCAGAGCAAGGTTCGCAAGTTTCCACAAGGCGAATGGATTCCCGATACATTGACGTTCACCGTAGCCCAACAAGTCTCGGGCAAGATACAGATTGGATATGCTGCCAACCAGTCGCCCGTAGCTGGTGTGTATGCCCAACTGATTCTCGATTTCGTGAAAATAGAGCGCGATACGCCTGTGGGAGATATTGACAGAGAGGCAAAGAAAGCGTTTCTGAAACAATATATCGACGAGGCAAATGCGGCATACGGAGATGGTTCGGGTATCGGAGCATCCGACCTGAAGGCAGAGATTGATGCCGCCCAAGCCATTTATGATGATGTGACGGCTTCGTTTGAGGCAATGGACGAGCATGTGCGTTTGCTGATGGTGGTGTTGGATGAATACAACTGGAACAATGCCAACAAGAGTGTCGTTACGGAGAAACGCTTTGCACGTGGCGCAACGATGGCATTCGCCCGTCTCTCCACCAGTGGATTCTCGACGAATGAAATCACCGAACAAGGACTGTGCTGGAATACGGAGGGCAATCCTACCATAAAAGATAATACCTCCACGGAGTACCTGAACAATCACGGGGAGATATACTATATAGAAAACCTCACCCCTTGTACGAAATACTATATGCGTGCTTACGCCAAGACCAAAGAGGGTAGGGTGAAATATGGCGACGTCATCCGATTCTATACCATCCCCAAGGGTAATATCACGTATTGGTATAACAATGGTGGCGATGAGGCTGCCAACAAACGCGTGAATGCCGCCGCTACGGAGGCTTGTGAGATATTCAACAATCTGACATCTGCCCGAAAGGCATTCAGCATTGGCTATAGCTCTGGTACGCCTACCGCAGACTGCTACTATGCTGATAATCCTTGGATGAATATGGGAGCCAATGCCTCTTACCAACGCACGGGAACCATCATGCACGAGATGGAGCATGGACTGGGCGTGATTCCTTATTCCACACAATGGAGTAAGACCGTCATGAGGTCGGGAACGCAAAACTATAATAACAATACCGTGGGGTCAGGACAATGGTTGGGCGACCGCGTGAGCGCATTCCTCGACTTCTGGGATAACACCAATGGATCACGTTTGAACGGCGACTATCAGCACATGTGGCCATACGGTATCAATGGTGCCAACGAAGACAATGGCACGAAAGCACTCTACTATGCCAATGCGTTGATTTGCCAAGCTTTGGGAGAGGATGGACTGGAACATAATTATTCCACGTTTGCAGAACCCTATTATTCTTTTGAACATGAGGATGACGTGAAATATTATCTGAAGAACGAGAACGAGGGACGTGGATTATATACGTCTTATCTGAAGGAAGGGAAGAACGGAATGTTGAACGTGGTTCAGATGAGTAGTGATGAGGCTGCCGCCAATGACTCAGCAGCATGGTATCTTTCTTTCGAGCCATCCAACCAATATTACACCATACGCAATGCCGCAACGGGTAAGTTGATTACATACAACGGTTCTCGTTTCGTGGTAGCAGAGCGCACGTCGCCCATCGCCAATGACTGGTTGCATCTGATGCGCGGTCGTGTAGATGTAACCGCAGAGAAGTATCGTGGCTATTGGATGATTCATCCCATTACCGAATGGTCTCCTAATTGTATGTTGGCTAATGCGTCGGGAACGGTGGGACAAGCCACGTTCAACCTTGCCAATTCTGCCACCACGCAACGTTGGCTCATTCTCACTGAGGAGGAAATGCGAAAGATCAATACCTACGTTGATGGCATTGATGACGTGAGAATGGAAGAGAACGAAGAGCAGCAAGTGAATGGCATTTATGATTTGCAAGGTCGCAGGATTTCTGGAGATTTACCAACAGGAAAGGGTATTTACATCGTCAATGGGAAGAAGATGGTGAAATAAAAGATAGAAAGAGGAGATTCGGAAAAGAGAATCTCCTCTTTTTTTAGGAAATCCTAGGAAAACCTAGGAAATCCTAGGAAATCCTAGTAATCCTAGAAAGTCTAGGTAATCCTAGGGATTCTATTTGATGATTAGCGTGGTAAGCTTTTCCTCTTTGAAAAGCTCATTTGCTACTTCGAGGATGTCTTGCGCGGTGATGCTGTCTATTTGATGGAAGAAAGAATCAATGTCTTTTTCCCATCCATAGAGCAGGTAATCCTTGCCAAAGTCGAGAGCAAATTGCAATCTGTTATCGCAAGCCACACCGATTTGTCCTTTGATTTGTTGTTGTGCAGCCTTGAGTTGTGATGGACTCATGGCTTTCCTCTTGATGTTGTTCAGTTCTTTGCGCACCAATCTGCAACACTTCTCCACGTCTTGTGGGTCGCATCCGAAATACACGCTCCACAATCCCGTATCGCTATAGTTGGCAGTCATACTTTCCACGACATAAACCAATCCATGTCGTTCCCGTAATGCAAGATTCAGTTTGGCATTCATGTTGGGTCCTCCAAGGATGTTGTTCAACAGATAGAGTGTCATTCGGTGAGGATGGTGCATGTCATACGCTTGGCAACCCATCATCACGTGTGCCTGATGGGTGTGCATCTCACGGACAATGGTTTGTGACGTTGAAGCATTGGGCACTTGGAAGGGTGGCGTGAGAGGAATTTCCCCATTCGTGACGTTGCGGTTTCTCAACTCTAAGAGTCGTATTAACCGTTTGAAGTCAACGTCTCCGTATGCGAAGAAGATGCTGTTTGCAGGACGATAATACTTCCGTGTAAACCGCAGGGCATCTTCGGAAGTGAAGCTTCTCACACGTTGGGAAGTACCTAAGATGTTGTGTCCCAACGGATGTCCGTGAAAGATGATGTTTTCAAATTCATCGTAGATGAGTTCGGCAGGAGAATCATAGTAACTCTCTATCTCGTCGCAAATCACCTCCACCTCTTTGTCAATCTCACTCTGTGGATAAGTGCTGTGAAACACGATGTCTGTAAGCAAGTCAACCGCCTTTGCCACGTAATCCTTCAAGATGGCACAATAATAAGTGGTGCGTTGCTTGGTGGTATAGGCATTCAACTCTCCCCCTACACGTTCCAGACAATTCAGAACCTGTAATGAACTGCGCCTTTCTGTTCCCTTAAACGTGATGTGTTCGCAGAAATGCGCCAATCCCTCCTCCCCAGGTTGTTCGTCGCGTGTTCCAACGGCAATCTGGTAACCGCAGTAAACGACGGGTAGGGAAGAAGGTAAGTGAATGACACGTAACCCGTTGCTTAGGGTTGCTGTTTGGTATTTCATACCTTTTGTTGCTTGCCAAACTCTACAGACACATAGTTGAAAAGGCTCTTGCAAGTTTCTGCCGAGAAGGCTTGGGCACACTCGATGATGTTGTCCCATTGTTCCTCAGAGAGTCCGTTTTCGATATGTTTGCGAGTAATGCCATATTTCATCAAGCCGAAGATGAAGCCCGCATTGAAGTTGTCGCCTGCGCCAATGGTACTGACCGTTTGTGTCTGCTTCACGGGATATTCCTTGTGGAATCCACCTTCAGCCCTCAGCGTGACGGGTTGACTGCCGTGGGTGTAGATAAACTTCTTGCAATAAAAAGAAATCTCCGAGTTGTACACCTTCGTGGGGTCTTCCATCTTGTAAAGCACTTCAAAGTCTTCATGACTGCCTCGCACGATGTCGGCATATTCCAGGTTTTCCAACAAGTTGGGTGTGAGTTTCATCACCTCATGTCGATGAGAAGGACGGAAGTTCACGTCGTAGTAGATGATGGCACCATGATTGCGGGCGTAATCCAGCAGTCCCATCACTTGCGGGCGAATCACGGGATTCACGGCAAAGTAAGAGCCAAAGAGAATGATGTCGTCGGGCTGAATGTCAGGATAGACGAAATCCAATTGGTCGTGCGGATGGTCTTTGTAGAAGAGATATTCCGCATCGTTGTTGGCATTGAGGAAAGCCAGTGAGATGGGCGATTGCGAGTCGGGAAATTGGCTCACGCCCGAAGCGTCAACACCGTTTTCCTTTAAGAAGTCGATGATTTGCTTACCCACACGGTCATTGCCCGCTTCAGAGATAAATGACGTGTTTACGCCACAACGTCCTAAGGAAATGATGGCGTTAAACGTAGAACCACCAGGATAAGCCCCAATGGGTTGGTCGTTTTTAAATATGATGTCGAGAACGGTCTCTCCTATTCCTATTACCTTACGCATTTCAAAAAAGTATTTATGTTTCAGTTTGCAAATTTCTATATTTTTGCGCAAATATCAAAATGTAATGCAATGTTTTTTGGGAAATCATTTTGCTATGTGCGTAAAAATTCGGATATTTGCAAAATAATATAAAATCAAGTGTACTGATGATAGAAATTAGCAACAAAGTTTACTATGTAGGCGTAAACGACCGTAACAAAAATCTTTTTGAGGGATTATGGCCATTGCCCAATGGCGTTTCTTACAATTCTTACCTGATAGACGACGATTTGGTTTGTTTGGTTGATACCGTGGAGGTGGATTTCTTCACGCAATGTCTCGAAAACATTCGTGAGGTGATAGGCGACCGTCCCATCGACTATATCGTCATCAACCACATGGAGCCTGACCATAGCGGGTCGTTGGCTCTGATGAAGAAATATTACCCAAACGTCAAGATTATCGGCAACAAGAAAACCTTTGGCATGATGGAGGGCTTCTATGGTATTGCGGATAATCAATTAGAGGTGAAGAATGGCGACTCACTCGAATTGGGACACCACACGCTCAACTTCGTGTTTACGCCCATGGTTCACTGGCCAGAGACGATGGTCACGCTGGATGTGGTCAACAACATCCTTTTCTCCGGAGATGCTTTCGGATGTTTTGGTGCATTGAATGGCGGCGTGATAGATAGTGAAATCAATTGCGACACGTTCTGGTTGGAGATGGTTCGTTACTACTCTAACATCGTCGGCAAGTATGGAGTACCTGTTCAGAATGCCCTGAAGAAGCTCGCCGGTGTGAAGATTAACTATATCTGCGCCACTCACGGTCCTGTATGGCATGATTACATCGACAAGGTTGTGGGTATGTACGACCAGATGAGTAAGTACGAAACCGAGCCTGGCTTGGTGATTTGCTATGGTACGATGTATGGCAATACCGAGCGCATGGCAGAGGTGATTGCACGTGCCGCCAGTCAGGAGGGCTTGAAGAATATAGTAATATATAATGTGTCAAAGACGCACCATTCTTATATCTTGCGCGACATCTTCCGTTACAATGGATTGATCGTGGGAGCACCTACATACAATACGGGGCTTTATCACGAGATGGACGTGCTGCTTTCCGAGATAGCTGGAAAAGACATCAAGAACCACCTGTTAGGTTGGTTTGGAAGTTATAGTTGGGCAAGCAAGGCAGTAGAGAAAATCAAGGAATGGAATGATACTCGTCTCCACTTCGAGGCTGTAGGCGAACCCGTGGAGATGAAGCAGGCGCTTTCTGCCGAGAGCAAGGCTGCCTGTGAAGCTTTAGGTCGCGCAATGGCTAAGAGAATATTGAATAAAGAATAGTTTAAAGGACCTTATTCGTTATTCGCAAGTAATAGGAGTGAAAGGGAGTTCAGTAGTTCAGAAGTTAAGGAGTAAAGACATTTGTCTGAACTACTGAACTCCTTTACTCCTTTACTCCTTAAAAACTCTCTCAAAAACTCTCCTTGAAACTCCAAAGAAATTAAATCAACAGAATATGATTTCCCGTCTGAAGATAGGCTTGTTGCCCCGTATCATCTTGGCAATCATCCTGGGCATTGTGTTTGGCAATGTGCTCACCTTGCCGTGGGTGAAAGTTTTCATCACGTTTAATGCCATCTTCAGTCAATTCTTGGGTTTCATGATTCCTCTCATCATTGTGGGATTGGTGACCCCAGCCATAGCCGAAATCGGTCGTTCGGCTGGTCGGTTGCTGTTGATAACCGTTGCCATTGCCTATGTAGATACCGTGATGTCGGGATTGATTTCATACGGCACGGGACGGTGGTTGTTTCCTGCAATGGTGGAAAACACGGCGCATATTGCCAAGGTAGAGGAAGCGGTGTCTATTGCACCTTATTTCTCCATACAGATACTAGCCCTTATCGACGTGATGAGCGGTCTGATATTTTCGTTTATGATGGGGTTGGCGATAGCCTACGCCGACCTTTCCACGCTGAAGAATATGTTTGGTGAGTTCCGAAAGGTGATTTCCATGACCATTTCCAAGGCAATCATCCCCTTGTTGCCTTTGTATATCTTCGGTATCTTCTTACAGATGACCTATACAGGACAGGCTTACCGCATCATGTTGGTGTTTATCCAAATCATCTGCGTGATATTTGTCCTTCATGTCCTGATACTCGTCTATCAGTTTTGCGTGGCAGGATTCGTTGTCAAGAAGAATCCTTTCAAGCTCCTTTGGAACATGTTGCCTGCCTATCTCACCGCATTGGGAACGTCTTCATCAGCCGCCACCATTCCCGTGACGCTCAAGCAAACACTGAAGAATGGCGTTTCTGAAGGGGTCGCGGGCTTTACCGTTCCCCTTTGTGCCACTATTCACATGTCGGGCTCTGCCATGAAGATTACGGCTTGCGCCCTGACGATTTGTCTGATGAGCGGTCTTCCATCCAACTTTGGCATTTTCCTCAACTTTATATTGATGTTGGGCATTGTCATGGTGGCAGCACCAGGTGTTCCTGGTGGAGCTATCATGGCTGCATTGGCTCCTTTGGCAAGTATCCTTGGCTTTGATGCGGAGCAACAGGCATTGATGATTGCCCTTTACATAGCGATGGACTCTTTCGGAACGGCTTGCAACGTCACGGGTGATGGAGCCATAGCCATCGTGGTAGATAGGTGCACAAACAAATAATGACAATCTTCAATGATGAATTATCCATTGTGCATTATCCATTGTGCATTGTGAATTATGAATTGTGCATTGTGAATTGTGCATTGTGAATTATGAATTGTCAATTATGAATTAAATTTTTCTTCATTTTTTCTGTTCAAAATGCTTGTTTTTTCTCAAACTTTTGTATTTTTGCACATGGAATTGTGCTAAACTACTTACGCTCTGCCATTCAAGCACGCTTGACGGCTCCGCCCAATCGCAGTTTTCACCTTATTAAAATATTTTATGCCCCACACAGAGACGTTAAATAATGCCAACGCAACACAAAGAATGACCCATTTCCTTGGTTATTCCAATATTTTTGCTACTCTCTCTCTCTCTCTCTCTCTCTCTCTCTGATAACTTTAAAAGCCAATCAATTCATGGTGCGCCTCTGCGCACCAGGCACCGAAAAATGCGGCTTTCCCTGTAACCGTGCAGGGGAAGCTGGTAAGTCTTTTGTCCCTGTCTGATAACGGAGGCAGGGACAGCGACAGACTGAAGAAATAATTCTTAGTATTCATTTATAATTTTTTAATTTAAAATTACAAAGACACATGAAAACAAAATTACTTTCAATTTTTGCCCTCCTGCTGATGGCAGCGACGGGCGCATGGGCGCAGACTCCCACGTTGCTCACGACGATAGAGAGCACTGGCGAAAACGCAAGTTTCAAGAGCGGCAGCAAGACCTTTAACAACATTGCTACCGTAACTCTCAGCGGGGGGGAATTCCTTAATGATGACGATTTCTGGGGGTGGTACTCGTATGAAGAAGGAGCTACATTAACCGTTACTGCAGTTGAAGGCTACACAATCACAAGCTGCAAGTTTTACACATATGAGAGCAGCGCCGAAGATTCCGAAGCCCCTTTTCAGGCAACAATGATGTTTGATTATGAGTTGGATGAATTTGATGCCAAAGTCAATGGAAATTCAATCGGCAAGTATGGCGTGACCAAGATTGAGGTCTATGGCTATGCTTCAACCCCTACCGTGGAGCTGACAGACGGCGAGGCTCCCTCTGCTCTGTCTTCATACACGGGAAAGACCGTTGACGTGACCTATAAGCGCCCGTTCACTGCTGGCAAGGCATCGACGGTTTGCCTGCCCTTCGAATATGTGAAGAAGAGCGGCGAGAAGTTCTACGCCTTCACGGGCGTCAACAAGGACGGCGACGACTATGTAGCCGAAATGACTGAGGTGGAAGCCGCCACGCTGACCGCCAATACTCCGTATCTGTTTATGCCTTCTACAACGGGCGACGTTGACTTCAGCGGCACTTACACCATCCCTGCCGCCATTGAGGCAGGTGAGACCACGAGCGACGACTGGACATTTACAGGTACCTACGAGACCAAGGAATGGGAAGAAGCTCCCACGGGCATCTACGGCTTCTCTGCACAGGATACCGAGGACGGCATCAGCCAGGGTCAGTTCGTGAAGGTGGGCAAATATGTCTTCATCAAGCCCATGCGTGCCTACCTGATGTACAAGGGCGGTGCTGAGAACTACGCCGCAGTGCGCATGAAGGCTCCTGCACGCGGTGCTAATGAGGAGATGCTGCCAGAGACGATCAGCGTGCGCCTCATCG
>DJXW01000031.1 GCA_002449845.1 Prevotella sp. UBA6994 | reverse complement strand
CAGTGTTTTTTCGTAACTTTGCCCAAAACTACAAATCATTACAAGCAATGAACAAGAAGACTATCATCATGGGATTGTGCCTCACCATTTCTACGGTCATTCCCGCACAGACAAGAGAAGGTGGCATCTCTGCCCAAATGTTGCAACAAATGGAGAAAGCTCACAGCACCGTGCCAACAAACAAGGCTTTGTTTAATGCTATCGCATCTAATGCCATCGACAACTTAGCCAAGAATTTCGCCAACGAAGGACCTATTGACAATGTCTTTAGCATCGAGACTCCCAAACAATCCATACACGACCAGAAATCATCAGGACGTTGTTGGATGTTTTCTGGATTGAACGTGCTACGTGCCAACTTTGCCAAAGCTCACCAAGACACGCTCTCCGTGGAGTTTTCTCACGACTACCTGTTCTTCTATGACCAGTTGGAGAAAGCCAACCTGATGTTGCAGGGCGTGATAGATTGCGCCAACAAACCCATTGACGATATTCGTGTACAATTTTTCTTCCATCATCCTTTGAATGACGGTGGTACGTTCTGCGGTGTTTCCGACTTGGCAGAGAAATACGGATTAGTGCCCATGAGCGCACAACCTGAGACTTATAGCGCAGAAAACACCAGTAAAGCATCACGACTGATTGCCAGTAAGTTGCGCGAGTTTGGATTGGAACTGCGCGACATGGTTGCCAAGAAACAAAAGACAAATGCCATCCAAAAGAGAAAGGGCGAAATGTTATGTACCATATACGATATGCTCTGCCTGACATTAGGCGAACCCGTGAAGCAGTTCACCTACACCTTTACAAATAAAAACGGAAAGGCAATTGGAGAAACGAAAACATACACTCCGAAAGAGTTTTATCAGGCTACCGTTGGCGGACCTATCAACGGCACGTTTATCATGGTGATGAACGATCCTCGTCGCCCTTATTACAAGACGTTTGAGGTGGAATATGACCGACATACATACGACGGACACAACTGGAAATACCTGAACCTGCCTATGGAAGACATTGCCAAGCTCGCCATTGCATCTCTCAAGGATGGAAGAAAACTTTATACCAGTTATGACGTAGGTAAGCAACTGGACCGCAAACGTGGATATTTAGACACGGAGAACTACGACTATGAGTCACTCTTCGGAACAACCTTCGGAATGGATAAGGCTCAGCGCATTGCTACGTTCGACAGTGGCTCTACACATGCCATGACGCTCACTGCCGTTGACCTTGATGCACAGGGTAATCCCAAGAAATGGAAAGTAGAAAACTCATGGGGCTCGGCAAGTGGCGTGAATGGTTACATGATTATGACCAACCGCTGGTTCAACGAGTATTTTTTCCGCCTCGTCATCGACAAGCAGTATGTACCAGCAGAGACACTGGAACAATACAACCAAAAGCCAACAATGGTTATGCCCGAAGACCCATTGTTCCAAATGGACGAGTGATTTACTTGACGTTTATAAAAGTCTAAGGATTTTAGGATGAGAGGATTATTCTTTCTAATGTAAAAAGAGATTACACAAAATATCCTTAAATCCTTGAATCCTTAGACTAATCACTTATAATTCAAATCCTTGAGTCTTAAAATCCTTAGACAAAATATCTATTTTTTTACTTAGACCATCAAGCATTATTCATCCCATACAGACTGCCGCATGGAAATGGCATCATCTTGGGATAGTTCTTCTTCAAAATCGTTGCCTTTGGCTCCAACAATGATGTCGTCTTTAGGTTCCAATGACAATGATATCAACAAATCTTCAATGTCAATGCGGCATAATTCTATCACTGGCTTTTGATACTCTTCTTTCATGGCTTCACGAGTTTTTGTCCATTAACAATATAAATACCTTTCATCAATTGTCCATTCACCTTACGCCCCTGTAAGTCGTACACAGAATGGTCATCAGTAGAAATCATAGGATTAACGATGCTCGTACTGAAATCATCACCGTGTATCACCTTGATGTTTTTAGCTGAAGAAGCACCGGTAAGAGTCAAGAAAGCACGGAAAGGAGCAGTCTTTGCATTTTTTCCTATACGTACAAATTCCCCGTCAGCCGCATTAAACGCATAGTAAGTGGTCTCACTGTCAGAATTGAGAACCATAGTCTTATATGTTCCCTGCATAGACACACGACCCAATTCAACAGGTCGAGCGATAGGAGTTTCTGTTACACTTATACCAGACAAGTCTTTAAACGGAGTCATTGCTGTGGCACATCGAATGGCATACGGCACATTGGCTTCCATTTCGTCAACTGCTGAAAAATACACCTCATTGGCAACTTCATCATATTCCGTCAGTTTTTCCACCTCAACACCATTTTCATTTAAGCCAGTAACCATTTCATTAGACAATGCGAATGGCAAACACACCGTACACCATTGATTGGCAGGAAACTCCCTATTCAACGATGCCTCATTACTTGTAAACCAAAGTTGGTTCTCTGCCAAAGACAACTCACCTCCCAAATTTTCCACGCCAGAGAGATTCACCATGGAAAGATTCTCATTTTCACTAAGCTCATCACTCAATGCGTCAACAACGAAAGACGGAACATATCCCGTAAGAAATCCAAGATCTACGTTTTCCTCCGTTTTCATTGGTGAGGATTCGCCTATCGTGACATACGATGTTACATCAAATATCTTGAGAGTCTCCTTAACGCTCTTATCAAAATGAATATTAGTCATATAAATAGGATAAACACCTGGTTTCATGTCTTCTGACGTAGTAATATACAAATAAATCAACGTTTCATCATTGTCTTCTATAGGACGCATCTCACCACCTGGAATAAACACGAAACGCGTATAGCCAGACGACAACTTATTGTATTGAGCATCGAAATCATACTCTATCCTACGACCTTTTTTTGTAAAGGGAATGCGCTCTCCATAATCCCAATAGGAAATTTCCATTCCTTCAGGAAGCAAAATATCAAACTGCAAATTAGCTACATTAAAAGAAGAGTTACGCATGGCTATTTCCAAGCATACTTCATCTTCATCTGTCAAACCAGCAGATACATTTACAGGACGAACCTGCAATACGTCTTCGGCCTTTAAAAAGCCGAAGACACTAAGCGATATAAATAACAATATGATTCTTTTCATTTTTTTTATTCTTCATTTAATGCGATGTTCACAATGCCAAGTACATCAGCAGAAGAAAACTCTTCATCATCATTCATATCTGACACCTCTTCAATGAATATTTCAGTTGGCTTTTGCAAAGCCACCGTTACGATGTTTAATACATCAGCAGAGTTAACTTCATCATCCCCATTGGTATCTCCCAGTTTATATACTGAAATCCTACCATTGCGTGTAGATGCAGTGATAGTAGAACCATCTTCCTCTGTTAATGACACTTGGTTGATTTTGATTTGATAATTTTTGCCCGTTGATGTCTTTTCCGGCACAGGCACGGTAAATACAAGCACCGCTGCATTACCCGCTGGCACTTGTCCACCAATGAGCGAGAATACGTAAGTGGTATCATCCACGGCACTGCAAGAGACACTATATCTCTCTGCCTTACCCGACATCTCTACAGATGTCAAGTCGGGTTTCAGTTCCTCTGGGAACGTCAATTGGAATGTCATATCCCCAATAGTACGTACATTGGACAAATAGATGGGATATTTCACCATCGCCCCTGGTACCGTCACCTTGTTCATCAGGAAGAAAGCATGATTGGTACTGGTAGGCATATTGGGTTCATTCGGGCTATCTGGGTCAAACAAGAATCGTGCCTCGAAGTTCTGAACGCTCTGATTGCTTACCGTATATGAGAATTCTTGCAATTTCGTATATAGTTCACCATTCAGATACCAGCCGTCGAACACATATCCCGTGTTATAATAGGCACGAAGTGTCACGCTCTCGCCCTCTTGCAAACGTGTTTGACTGATGTTCACCGAACCACCTTCATTTGCCACTACATTGATGTTGTGTTTGGGCTTCAAGGTTGGCTCACTCGGTTCCTTAGGACTGTCGGGATTAAACACGAAACGCCCTGTCAAGGTACGATGCTTGTCAGTAGTGGTATATTTGTAAGATGTGCTCTTGGAGAGCAATCCCCCATCACTGTCATACCATCCGTCAAAATCAAACTTATCGTTGCAATATGCACTCAACGTAATCTCCTTACCTGCAAGATAACGACCACCACCACTCACCGAACCACCTTCCGTAGCGTTGAGAGTCAGTTGGTAGTACATAATAGTAGCGGGATCGGCTGGTTCAACAGGAGCATCTGGCGCAAACACGTAATTGGCAATCAATTTCTCATGTCCCTCCCCCTTCGTAAAAGTGAAGGACGAAGAAGTAGATACAAGTTCTCCAGACGCAGTTGTCCATTTCTCAAATACAAACCCCGTATTGGTATAAGCACGCAGGTTCACCTTCGTACCAGCCACTTACCTACCTGCACCCGACACGCTACCAGCATCAGAAGGCACAACCTGTATCTCCAATTTCATAGGAGGCAAGCCTGGCTCTGGTGGGTCAGTGGGGTTAAACTCATTTTGCCCCCATGTGCTGATGCTGCACAATAACAGCATCAGCAGAGACAAATACCTGATTCGTTTCATAGGCAATGGCAATTATTTAATGATCACTTTCTTGCCTTTCACCACATACACACCCTTGGTTGGGTTCAACACACGCTGACCATTCAGGTTGAAATAGTCTGTTTCGTTTGTTTGCTCACCTTCCACCTTGTTGATGGAGTCAGCAATGATGCTTGAGAAACGAATCTCAAAACGGTCTTCCGTCTGACCAGCATTGGCACTGAACGTATATTCGCCATTGTTGAGAAGAGTTTGCACGCCCGTCTCCTTGTCAAGCAAAATCACGTCGCCCACTTGATTACGAATAGCTTTAATGGTGTATGTGCCATCGGCAGGAATCTTTACGCCTAAGGTCAACACACCTTCTGCCATCGGGCGTTCATTGATGGCATATTCCACACCCTCGTAAACAGTATAAATCTGTGGAACCTCTGCACTCATGGAGAAGAACTTGCTAGCATCGCAATTGGTTTCATAGTTTACAGACGCATGTTCGTTGAGCACGAAACGAGTTTTGTCGCTCATCTCTCCATTAGACAACTCTATGTCTACCAACTTACGTTCTGACTGTATGTTTCTACGGCGCACAGCATTCTGGCTTTCTATTGTTGAGGTCAGCTGTCGTCCGTCAATGGGGAATGAAATAGAATTGATTTCGTCAGGACATTGCACGAAGAAAGCTTGCAGAGGCTCTATGGCATAATCATCATCGATAATAGAATAAGCGGAATAATTTTGGTTGCTTACATTCCATACGGTAATAGGAGCGGCAAAATTGAGCTTATGTATATTATAATAGGTGAGCCAAGGATTGCCTACAAGGTTCCACCCTTTGTTTGCAGTCACGTCAGATTTATTGGTGATAAGCGACTTCACAAACTCCTTATTGGCAAACACAAACTGTTTAGAATCGTTGTTCTGAGCCTTAAATGATGACCAAACAGATTTACTGGTTTGGAAAATAAATCCTGTACCAGCAGGAATGATGTCATCCTTGGAATAGTTCTTCCAGTTACCACCCGTACCATTCTTGGCACGATTAGCACCATCATAATAGCGCACGGCAAAGCTGGCAGTACTCTCTATATCTCCTACTTTCGTGTCGAATGGCAAGGTGACAAAATACCACATGTTACTTTCCGTATAATACTTATGTACGTAGTTGCCTAAGATGCGAATATTGTCACAAGTACTCAACAACAGAGTTGAAGTAGAAAGTGAATTTCCATTACGTACCGTAGAGAAGTCGTTGAGAGTCATGGCATCATCACCGCTCAATGTCCAACTACCTTGCTCACTTATATGAACATTGGGAGAACCTTGGAATCGTTCCCCAGCTCCCATCTTCAGCAGTTGCAATACCTGCCAGTCATGTACTTCGGCGGTATTGAATCCCTCTATGTTACAATTATACCAATAGTCGTCTTGCTTATAGGCGTTCACCAAATAATCAGGTACATGGAGTGTAATGTTTGGCATTGTATTATTATAGAATACGGAATTAGGCTTTGCCACCGTGGGTGATTTCAAATACACATCCCGAAGATTGCTACAATATGACAGCATGGAATACGGCACATCATACATGGTAGTTGGTAATTCCACAAAGGTTAGATTTATACAATTATTGAATGCGTAATTATCAATAGTTGTACTCTCATTGACAACAACATTTGTTATTCCACTATTTTGAAAAGCCTCATAGCCTATGTTACTTACCGTTGATGGAATGGATGTATCAAATGAATAACATTGATAAAACGCTTGACAACCAATAGAAGCGATTCCCTCTGGCAAATCAAATGGTTGAAGAACTTTACATCCGCTAAAACAATAATCTGGTACAGTCTGTGCAGCTGCTGGGTAAGAAACTGTCTCCAAAGATTGGTTGGCAGAGAAGGCGGATTTCCCTATCATCGTCACAGACTCTGGTAAGATGGCCTCCTTGATTCGAGTACCACAAAATGCATAAGCATCAATAGTCTCCAACTCATCGGGGAAAGAGATGGCATCTAAATATGTACCGTAGAATACATATTTACCAATCCTCTTCAGTGTCTTTGGTAATTTGACCTCATGTAGGAATGATAGGCTTGAGTTATAATATTTGCTTAACTTTTCATCTGGAACCTCAGCTGCTATAGCATCCGTGAGGTCGAGAGAGAACAAGCTCGTCATCATCACAATGCGATCCCAGTCATCATCATTCATTTCACCTCTTACCACCAACTTACGTACATTCTTTATATGCTCCGTGTTTTTCAACACTTCAGTACCCAAGCTTCCTGGTTCTTTCAAACTAACATACATCGTAGGGGTTTTGCAGATACCGATATTATAAATATGTCCTATATTCAATATATTCTCATCTCCATCAACTTTATATTTCCATGTTATTTCATGGACTCCAGGTTCCATCTCAACGAAATACCTTTGATCATTATATTCATATCGATTGACAACATATTGTAAGTCACCATCAAGATAAACTTCCATCTGATCATTGTAGCTTTCGGATTTATTTTCTTCATAATAGTTAAATGCCATTGTAGCATTATCATTTACATCTACAATTGCCGTCAACAACATACTTTTTCCTACACCAATATATCCTGTGCTAAATCCATAAGAAGAATAGTTCCATTTATCCTTCAATTCAAACATAATCCTATAATCTGACCACTCTGGCAATTGTACCGTACCACTGGCTTTCACTGCCTCATTTAGCATATCAGCTGCCTCTTGCAAAGCAGCATTACTACTTGACGCGTTATTATAAATGTCCTCATATTTTTCCCCGTGTAATATCCCTCTGCCGATTCCAAGGCTCGATAAAGGTTGCGTTTGGCTATAAAACGAGCAGTTTCCGTTTCGTCCATCAATTGCCAAACGATATTTCCATCAGTGAGATTATTATAAATCAAGTTAGTATTACGACCATCATAACCAATATACTCATTTTGGTTACTTTGATAAACTCGTTGAATGGTATATCCTCCAGAAATCTCCTTGATGGTAAAACGATAACTTTCAGAGGTGGGTTGGCTACTACTTTCATACGCATATAGATAATCGCCACTACCATAACTTAACACATAACGTTTTGCATCAACGAAATATAAGGAATACTGCGTACCATTAACCACAGAGATTTTGACAGCACTACCCATGTCTGTTCTTGCCCAAGGGCAACTACCACCATTTGTTCGATCGTATGTAAGGAACCTGTCGCTTCCTACATTATAAAGATAATACACTTTTCCGCTTTCCAATGTTTTCGTTGTTGGAAGAGAAGGAGCGGTTCTTGCCCATGATCCTTGCCATGAGCCAATGCTTACGGCAATAAGTGTAAGCAGAAGTTTTAGCTTTTTCATAAAAATTGTTTTTAGGGTGAATAAATCGTCAACTCATTATCATGTTAACTCGTCAACTAAAAATAAAAAATCTTGGCGTTTGTAGATAAAAAAAAGAGAGACGCAGACTATCATTAGGGTTGTCTGCTTACCCATCTACAGGACCGCCAAGTACCTTCACCCAGATAAGCATCAGACAGTCTACGTCCCATAAAGGACGAGACTTCTGTCATGCATTTCTTCTGAGTATCGAATTTGGCGGATTCGTAGATGGTAGAACAATGCACAAAGAAGTTTCGCTTCTTTCAATTATCGTTTTCAGTTACAGCAACATCTTATTGCCTATACTGGTTCATGTTTTTTGGTTATATCATATTTCAAGTATTTTAAAATTTATTGCACAAAAATACATATTTTATCTATAACATACAAATTTTGACGAAGAAATTTCTCTCCTTCATCAATACCCTGGATTCTGCGTGAGATTGTGGTTCAACTCAAGTGCTGCTTGTGGAATGGGGAATACTGTCGTGTAGCGAGTATCTTCATTTGGCAGTTTTGGCCGCATGTCGTACCCCTCATGGAACTGTCCGAAGCGGATGAGGTCTTGTCGCCTCCAACCTTCCCACACCAATTCGCGCAAGCGTTCGCTAAGAAGGAAAGGAAGATACTCTTTCGTATCTTCAAACATCTCGGCAACTTCTGGCATTCCAGCTCTTCTACGTATGTCGTTGAGGGCACGAACTCCACTCTTCCCATTTCGGAAAAGAGCCTCAGCCTCCATCAATAACGCATCACCATAACGGAAGAGTACGATGTCGTTTTTATCCAACTTGGTATTATCCACCTCATATTTTGCCATACGTGCACCTGCCGTCTTCTCATACGGCGAACCCGTAACATCGAGCTTGATAGCCAAAGGCATATACACCAAAGGCTTGCCATCATCCAAGACAATGAGTTCGCCCTTCACGCGAACAGTATCACTATAGAAATTGATTGCATATCGCTTGTCTAAGAAATTAGAACCATAATAGAACGTATTCACGGTAGTCAACGTGGCAGACGGTCCGTTAGAGGCATTGAGACCGAGCGCACCACCATGACTGTAATGGCACGAACGAGCAATGTTCTCAAACACATTCGTGTACAAAAACCTGTCGATTGGAATCACGAAGATATTCTCTGGTGAGTTTTCATTGGTCACTACAAAGTTGTCGGCATAATTATCAGCCAGTCGGTAACCACATGCATCTAATAGGTTGCAATAAACCACGGTAGCATCGTAAGCATTCATGTGAACATCCCCTATAGGGAAGTCAATGTCCTTACCATCCAAGAAAATGTTATCTGTCCAATTGTCATCGGTATATATATTGGCATTTAGAGCCAACTTAGCCAACAAGAAATAAGCAACGGGACGTGTAACACGACCATAATACTTGCCCTCTTGGTTACTATGTGCGTCTACCAGCAAGGGTGCAACCTCCTGCAACTCCTTGACAACAAACCAGAAAGTCTCACTTCTGTTGGCTTGCTTCACGTCATTCACGGTTACACCATTCTTCACCACGAGAGGAACTCTGCCAAAGAGATCCATCAAGTAATAGTAATACATGGCTCGTATCGCCCTCACCTCAGCCTGATATGCTTCCAGTTCTTCCGCCGACAAGAGATCATCATGAGCATCAAGAGTTGCCAACGACCCATTGCAAAGTATTACCACCTTATACAAGTATTTCCACATGTCGTAGAGTTCATTATCATCCTCTGTCCACTGATGCAAGTAGAGGTTTTGCCAATATCCGCCATCGTACCAGTCGCCTCCGCGTGTAGGTGAGATTGCCTCATCAGTGGTAAACGTGTTATAGTCCCACACTCCACGAGCCGTACCCTGCAATCCTTGCGAGTCATCCTTGCCTCCTATATAATTATATAATGTGGCAACCGTATTGACATAAAGGCTTTTGGCATCTGCATACGCCTCCTTTTCCTCCAAATAATCGTGCGGATCTTCATCGCTGCAAGAAGAGAGGGTGAAAAGAAGTACGATGGATAATGGCAGAATGCCGAAGTGTCGCTTAGCAGCGAGTATAAAGTTACGAAGGATGAAGGAAACACTCCCTTGAGTTTTACATCCTTCACCACTTCCAACATTTTGATTATGCATTACTTTCTCCTTCACAATTCCTAATTCCTCCATCATATCACGTCCTCCTTCATAATTCCTAATTCATACATCATATCACTTCCTAATTCCTCCATCACACTTCCTCCATCCTAAAACGCTATGCTTAATGCGAAACTATAGGTGCGATAGGCTGGGTAATTACGTTTATCGTCAATACCCAACGTGCTATTCACCACATAACTATTGATCATAGGCATATTGCCACTATACGAGGTGATGGTAGCCAAATTGTTCACAGAGCACGACAGGCGTAGCGAACTGATGTTTTTCGACTTCACCGGCACGTTCCATCCTATCGTGAGATAATCGAAATTAAGATAGTCGCCCCTTTCCAACCAATAGTCGGTAGCCGTCTGGTCCTTGATGTTCATCTCAGGTGCGTTCCTCATCACGTTGTAATCGGGGAAGCTGTTCATGTTCATGTATGTCAATGCCGTACCGTTGTAAATCTTATGGCCAAAGGCACCATTCATCTGCAAGGAAATATCGAAAGCCTTGTACCTGAACGAGATATTCGAGCCAAGCGTCATCTTGGGAGTAGCCTGACCAGCCACATATCGGTCGCTACCGTCCTCGATGTTGATTTTGCCATTATGGTCAATGTCCTCTATCCCATACGAATAGCTACCGTCCTCGTTCTTGACAAGCCCTGTGCAATGAGGAAGATAGAACACGCCCAAGGGTTGCCCTACAATCTGGTAAACAATATTGTTGTTGCCACCATGTAAGCCTGCACCATACAAATGACCGATGCTGGTGATATTGGCAGCCGTCATGAAGGTGCCGTTAAAATTGCCACTCAGCGAAATCAACTTATTCCTTTGCCAAGAAATATTGACATTCACGTTCAGGTCCATGTCCTTTTGGCGGATTGGCGTAATGCCCACACCCATCTCAAAACCCTTGTTCGACATAGTGCCAAGGTTTGCCAGCAACTTATCAAAGGCATACGGTGGTACAGGTACATCGTAGAAATAAAGCATGTCTCGTGTCTTTGAGAAATAATACTCTGCCGTCAGCACCAAGCGATTGTCGAAAAATCCCAATTCCGCTCCTACGTTAAACGTAGCTCGCGACTCCCATTTCAAATCGCTGTTGTGATTGCGCACTAAGCCCATCGTCACGGTGGGAGAGCCATCTACCAACACTGTCCCTATTTGCCTGAGCAACAGGAGCGAATAATAACTGCTGATACTTCCCAAGTTACCCGACACACCATATCCCAATCGTGTCTTGAGCGACGAGATGTGATGGTCTGCCAATTGGGGGAATGTCTTCATCACGTTCCACTCTCCAGATACAGAAGGAAACAATCCCCATCTATGATGTTTGTCCACCATAGACGAAGCATCGCCACGTGCCGTAAACGTCAACTTGGCATAATCGGCAAAACTGTAGCTCACATTTCCCATCACTGATGCCAACCACGGTTTGTCGAAGTCGCTGCCCGTCCCACCGTATGGAATGGTAGCGGCAGCGCCTAAGTTATCGTAACCAAAATCATTGGTGGTAAAGTCTTTCACCTCTGTCCAGAATCCCGTTTTCTTGTCTCTCTGGTATTCGGTCAGCAGTCTTGCCTCCAAGTGATGAGCTCCCCATTTCTTATCATAGTCGAGCATCATGTTGCCCAACCATTTCTCATTCTTCCGCTCACCACGGTACGCCTTGCCGTTGTCTCCCACCCACGTAGGTGTAAACTTGGCATTCTCGGTGGAATTGAACGTGTAAGAGCCAAACAGATGGAGATTGAGAGAAGAACCTTTCAGATGAATCATCTTAGCCAAGTCGATGTTCAGTGCCAAGTGTGTACTGAAATTATAGCTGCGCTCATCGTTCTTCTGATTCAAAAGGGCATCAGGTGGATTGATTTGCGAGGCATTGTCATTTTTCTTCCATAGCCCTCTTGCATCTATGTCGAAAAAGAAGGTAGGGTTTTGCGTGGCTGCCGAGTAAAACAATTTTTGTACGTCGAAGATGCTACTATTGAGTTGCGATGAAACGAACGCACCCAAGTCCACTATCAACTTATCGTCGAAAGCCTTTTGCGTCAAGTCAATCTTTGCCATCAAGTTCTCGTAGTCATTCACCCTGATTACCGAGTTATGATCGATGAAAGCCAATGATGCACGGTAGTTCGACTGGTCCGAACCTCCGCTCAATGCCACGTGATGGCTTTGCACGAATCCCGTTCTGGTAATCTCATTGGGAAAGTCTGTATCATATCCTCCGTCGTTGTAAAACACGCCCAATCGTTGAGCGGTGGAGATATATCCTTCACGGCGCAACATCTTCACATTCTTGTAAACCGTCTGAAAGCCCACGTTACCATCGTAAGAGATATGGAACTTGCCACCGTGTCCTTTCTTGGTCTTCACTTCAATCACACCAGAAGCACCACGCGAACCGTACAAAGCCGTCTCTGATGCGTTTTTCAGGATGGTGAAGCTCTCTATGTCGGCTGGATAGATATTGGAAAGCGTTGCCAAGTCTGATGACACTCCGTCGATGATGACCAACGGGTCATTACCGCCGATGATAGACGTAGTACCACGCACGCGCACGGCATTGAGCATTGCCATACGGTCAGCACCGGTAGATGACACGTTCACACCCGCCGTCTGTCCACTCATGGCTTGCAGGGCATTGGTCACAAGACCCTTGTTCATTCGTTTCTCTGTCACCTTGTCGGCAGAGCCTGTCAACACGGGCCAGTTGGTAGAGTCTTTGGGGATAGAATTGCCAGTCTCTATCTGTGCCTTGATTTGCATCATCACACAAGTGACCGAAAAGAGCAATGCCACCCATCTCGTATAGTATTTGTTTTTAGTCATCATTATTTTCCGATTGTTTAAATCATCCACAAAAATAAACATAATTATAACAATTAAACAAGTTTTTGGGAAAAAACTTTGAATATTCAGAAAAAAAGTGTTCCTTTGCAAAAAATTTACATGTTAAACTTATAAATAAAAATAAAAATGAGAAAAATTCTATCTGCGATCGTAGCTATATTGATAGCTGCACCTTCATTTGCCCAATTCCATACTGGAGGTTTTTCTATTGATAAGAGCAACCTATATTTTGGTGGTCGCATCGGTTTTACGGTTCCAACCATTACAGGTGACATTCCTGTTATCGATCCATTAGGTACGAAAGTAGGATTGAACATCGGAGCTGTTATCGGACTACGTGTTTCCCAAACTGCACCTGTATTTGTAGAAAGTGGACTTTTCTATACAGAGCGTGGAGCAAAAAAGGACAAAGTTTCTGTAGGATACAACAGCTTGGAGATTCCCCTTTTGGTGAAGTATGGCTTCCAAGTATCTGATGAAATTGCCGTATTGCCTTTCTTTGGTCCTGCATTCGGTTTTGGTATTGCTGGAAAATTCAAAGATGGGAATGGCAATAAAGTCAGTTCTTTTGATGATTACGGTCGTAATTGGCCTGGTTTGAAACGTTTCAACATGGGTTTGAGATTAGGATGTGGTGCTGAGTATAACAACATCTATGCAGAAATCGCTTATCAGTTGGGCGTAACCAACATCAGCGATGACGACAATTTCTCTGCTCACAGTAGTGGACTGCTCGTAAACTTTGGTGTGAATTTCTAATATCAACTAAGTTTTTTTATTCATAAACGATTTGCGGGATGTGGCTGAGCCACATCCCGCAAATCGTTTCATACACTTTACTTCTCTGTCAGATTCTGATATACTTTCAGTCCGAACTCTGGAGCCACCGCTATCGCCCACTCCATGATTTCGGCTGCCTGCATCTCGTATGTTTTCCATTCCTTGGATTTCAAGAAGAAGTAAAACTCTACGGGCAAGCCGTTGGGTGTAGGTTCAAACTCTCTTACCATCAGCATCATGTCGCTGTTCACCTCTGGTCGTTTAGCCAATGCCTTGTCTATATATGCACGGTATAGGGTTAGGTTCACATGGTCACCTTCCAGTTCTTCCTTGTCGCAATATTTCTTGGTGGTTAAGTGCTTCTTCATCTCCTCGTCAGCCAATCGAATGCTACGATAGTCGAAGTACAGTCTCCTCGTCACTCGCCTACCCTCGCTCTCCTGCATTCCTATCCAGTTCTTAAACGAACCATTGATGAGTGTCTGTGGTGAAACTGTAGAGATGGTATTGTTGAAATTACGAATCTTCACCGTGGTCAACGACATCTCCTCCACGATACCGTCGGCATTGGCAGAGTCCACCGTAATCCAGTCGCCTTTATGAACCATTTCGTTGCTCGTCAGGCGAATGCCCGCCACCAGTCCTTCTATCGTATCCTTAAACACCAACATCAGGATGGCTGACGTAGCACCTAATCCTGCAAACAGGGTCATAGGACTTTTGTTGAGTACGATGGAGACCACCACGATTCCCGCGATAAACATCATGACAATCTTCAATACACCACAAAACGAATGGAAATACTGTTGTGTAGATGTGCGACGTTCTCCTTCCAATGCCTTGAACGAATTGATAAACACGATGACCGTTCGGGTAGCCATCACGGTGATGTAGATGGCGGTGGCTCGCTCCAACAACGTTTGCACCAACGGGAACTGGTTGAACACCATCGGCAGCACATCCCAAATGACGATGGCAGGGACTATCTGACAAGCCGACTTCAGCACTTGCTCGTTCAGCAGCACCTCATCCCACGACACTTCTGTCTTCATCGTGAGCTTACGAACCACGGGGATAAGTACTCTCCTGCAAACGCTATAGCTCAACCAAGCTGCTGCCACGGCTATCAGCACCATCAGGATGTGGGCAACAATCATCATCATGCTACCCGACAATCCCATCCACGACAAGATGTCTTGCACCCATATACCTATCTTTTCCATCAGCGTAATTATTTGATTTTAGAACATAATATCTCACATACCTTGTCTTGGAAGTCACGCCCCAACTTCATCGACCTCACTCCTTGGTTGATGATAGAGAGGCACAGGCGATGACCCGTAGGAGCCGTGCAATAGCCAGCCAACGAACTGACACCCGTTACGGTTCCTGTCTTTGCTTGCACGTTTCCCTTCGCTGGCGACTGCACCATTCTTTTCTCCAACGTACCATCTACGCCTGCCACGGGCAATGAGGGTCTGAGGTGAATGTCTATCCATTTGTTGCGTGCCGCATGTCTGAGCATCAGCACTTCCAATTCGGCTGTCGTATAGTTATACAACGACAGTCCTGACCCGTCAGCCACACTGAAGGTATTGGCATTCTTCCCCAATCGTGTTATCTGGCTCTTCACCACCTCGGCTGCTCCCTTGGCAGTGGCAGGATGGGTACCGTCAATCATATCCAACTGGTAAAACATGGCTTCGGCATAGAGATTGTCGCTCTCTTTCATCATCGTGAGCAACACCTCATCCATCGTATGCACGCGCCTACACAACAACAGGGCGTTGGCAGGACATTGATTGGTACCGCTGTATGCGTCGATAACGATGCCTTGCTGGTGCAATTGGTTGATGAAGTCCTCCACGAAATGGTCTTGGCGTTGGTAGAGCAGCGGAGAGAGCACAGGGTTCTTGTCATCCCAGCACCATCCCTCGCCCAGCAGATTCATGTCCTTCGCACTCTTGTCGGCATAGATATGTCCGCGTATGGTATCGACCTGCAATTGGCGAATGCTTTCCACGAAAGCATTCATGTCTTCATTGTTGAAACAGGGGTCAAACTTGCCCACGCAATACACGTCTCCTGTCAATACCCTGTTAACCACCTCACCCGTATAGCGCAGTTCGGTCTTAAACTGATAGTCGCCTCCTAACCTGTCGATGGCGGTCACGGCGGTCAACACCTTCTGCGTGGATGCTGGACGTAATCGTTGCTGTTCTCCTTTCTGATAGACCACCGTGTCTGCGTCAAGGTCCCATATCATCAAGCCCAACTGGGTGGTTTGCAATAATGTGTCTCCCATCAAGCTGTCTAACCTGCTTGTCACTTGTTGGCGATACCTCTGCTCTCTCTCAGTGGTCTGGGCATCAGTTGCCAAACATACCAGCAGCAAAGCCAGCGTACATAAAAGTTTTCTCATATATATTAATAAATGTGTCATGCTATTCATACATCATACAACGACATCTTACACACGTAATGAAAAAAACTATCGTTGTTGGTGCAAAGTTACGAAAAAATAATGTAACTTTGCTGCATAATATCAAACGATTATGATTTTTAAATACGACTTTCTTATCATCGGTGCGGGTGTTGCGGGCATGAGCTACGCACTCAAAGTGGCTCGCGCCAAGAAGGGCAGGGTTTGCCTGATTTGCAAAACCACATTAGATGAAGCCAATACTACCTTCGCGCAAGGCGGCGTGGCTTCAGTAACCAACCTCAAGGTAGATAATTTCGAGAAACATATCGAAGACACCATGATTGCCGGCGACTTCATCAGCGACAGGGCAGCCGTAGAGCAGGTGGTAAGAAATGCTCCCAAGCAGATAGAGGAACTCGTGAAGTGGGGCGTTAACTTTGACCGCAAGGAAAACGGGGAGTTCGACCTTCACCGTGAGGGTGGCCATTCGGAGTTCCGCATCCTTCACCATGCTGATGATACGGGCGCAGAAATCCAACGGGGATTGATGGAGGCGGTAAGGCACAATTCTGACATCGACATCAAGGAGAACCACTTCGCCGTGGAGATTATCACCCAACACCACTTGGGTGCAAGGGTGACACGCCGCACTCCTTACATCAACTGCTATGGTGCTTACGTGCTCAATCCAGAGACGCAGAAGGTTGATACGTATCTCTCACGCGTCACGGTGATGTGTACGGGTGGATGTGGAGCCGTTTACCAAACCACCACCAATCCCGTGATTGCCACGGGTGATGGCGAGGCAATGGTCTATCGTGCCAAGGGAACGGTCTCTGACATGGAGTTTGTACAGTTCCATCCCACCGCATTGTATCACTCAGGAGAAACGCACCCTGCCTTCCTCATCACAGAGGCGATGCGCGGATATGGTGGCATCTTGCGATTGCCCACCGGCGAGAGCTTCATGGAGAAATACGACAAGCGTCTGTCTCTCGCACCACGTGACATCGTGGCTCGTGCCATCGACAAGGAGATGAAGATTCACGGATTAGACCACGTTTGTCTTGACGTTACTCATAAGGATCCAGAGGAAACCAAACACCACTTCCCCAACATCTACCAGAAATGTTTGTCTATTGGCATCGATATCACCAAGGAATACATTCCCGTCTGCCCCGCAGCCCATTACATGTGTGGCGGCATCAAGGTTGACCTGAATGGTTGCTCTTCCATCCAACGACTCTATGCCATAGGCGAATGTTCTTGCACGGGCTTGCATGGCGGAAACCGCTTGGCAAGCAACTCGCTCATCGAGGCAGTGGTGTATGCGGATGCAGCTGCCAAGCACTCTCTCGAACATCTCGACCTGTACGACTTCAATGAGAAGGTGCCTGAGTGGAACGACGAGGGTACCATGACCAATGAGGAGAAGGTGCTGATCACGCAGAGCGTGAAGGAGGTGTGCGCCATCATGTCAAACTACGTGGGTATCGTGCGTTCCGACCTTCGTCTGCATCGTGCCTGGGATCGCCTCGATATGTTGTATGAGGAAACAGAACGTCTCTTCAAACGCGTGAAAGCCAGTCGTGACATCTGCGAATTGCGTAACCTCATCAACACCGCCTACCTCATCACCCGCTTCGCCTTGGAGCGCAAGGAATGCAGAGGCCTTCACTACACCCTCGACTATCCTGTACATGGGTACGACGACAATAAGAAAAGAGGATAAGCAATCCATCATACCAATAGCAAAAAAGACCGCAATTGCGGTCTTTTTTGATTCGTTTATCTTTTGCCAAGAACAGATTTCATTATATTGTTTGGATGCATCCGCATATCGGCAAAAGCAACAATTACCAATGTGTTACCGTCTAAAAAGTAATAAAGCTTATTGTACTTGCCTACTATTTTCGAACGATAAGTGTAATTGCTCTTAATAGGTTCAACATGCCCACTTTCGGGAAAAGACATGAGTCTGGTAACGCAGTTCTCTACTTCTTGTTCAAATTTATCAGCCACACGTTCACCAAATTCATTCTCCAGATAGTCACAGATAGATTGAAACTGAGCATAGGCTTTCTCAAGGATAACAACCTTATGCACCATAGTTACTGATATGTTTTTTGATACGTTGTGTAGCCACTTGCCAAGAAATGATTTCACCACGTTCATAGGCTTCTTCACCCTCAGCAATGCAATCCACCAGTTCTTCCCAAGTCTGAGGAAGTCCTGGAACACGATCCTGCTTCACTTCTTCAATCGTATCAACATAGGCAACGTCTAAAACTTCCTTTGCCTTCAAGGTGCTGTTATTCTCTTCTTCTATTTGAGGATATGGTTTATTCTTTTTCATATAATGTGTTTTTCAATGGCAAAGATAGATAATTTCCACGAAAGAGCCATGCTTTTTTATGGATTTTTCTGCTATCACATAAAAATGTTTGTTGATGACTTCTTTTACAGGGGTTTCGCTTCGCTTCACCCCTGCCTGTGTTCTTAACGCCCCTATCGGGGCTTTGTGGGGCAGACTCTTAGACTACATTTGAACGGTTCCAATTAGTTGGCAATGTACGTGGGAAATGCTAACGGCATTTTTCCTCCATCGAGACAAATAAATCAAGGAAAATATTCATACAAAAAAATTCTTGGAAAATTTTCAAATGAGCGTTTGGATGAGTGAAACAACATGTTTTTTGCACTCAAATTGCATGTTTGCACCCACAAAATGATACATTACAGGTGCTAACATATATAGTTATGCTCGTAACTATGTATGTTATGAACGTAACTATATATGTTAGCACCCCTATTTTTATGCTTTATGAAGCCAAAAATGATGCTTTTAGGGACGAAAAACATATTTTTTTAGAGCAAATAATAATCGTCTATTTTATAATACACTGACATTCAGCATGTTATAAAATAGACGAAAAAAGTGCATTTTTTTACCCAAAGGAAAGGTTCGTGACTAATAACGCATTCTAGAGAGCTCTTTTCGGCACTTTTTCTTGACAAATCCCCCCATGATATTTCCTTACTCCTTTGTATGTTCTTTCATGAAGTCGCGTGGCGACAGTCCATAGAATTTCTTGAAGATGGTAGAGAAAGACGCAGGATTGTTGAACCCACACGCATACATCACCTCCGTGACGTTCATGTTTTGGTTGGCAAGCAAGTGAGCCGCCTGTTTAAGTCGGATATTCCTGATAAAGTCGTGCGGTGTCTGTCCCGTGAGTTCCTTCATCTTACGATGCAAGTGGACGCGGCTGATGCCCACCTCATCAGCAATACGATCTACGCTCAGGTCAGAGTTGTTCAAGTTTTTGTTGATGACATTCATCACACGCTCCAATAGTCTATCGTCAGGCGACTTGACCTGTATCTCGTCCACCTTCTCTTCCAGTTGGTCATTCCTGCCATATTTCATTCGCAGGTTATAGCTCTTGTTGATGAGGTTGATGATGGTACGTCGCAAGATGTCCATGTTGAACGGTTTCACGATATACGCATCCGCTCCCGTCTCAAGACCCTCCAACTGGTCTTCGTCAAGGCTCTTAGCCGTGAGCAAGATGACGGGGATATGACTTACTGAAGGATTAGAGCGAATCTTGGAACAAAGCGTGTTACCATCCATCTCAGGCATCATGACATCAGAGATGACGAGGTCGGGCGATGACTTCAAGACCTCCTTCAGTCCCACCAGTCCGTTCTCGCATCCCACCACGTCATAGTCGGAGCCCAGTTCATCCATGAGATACTTCCTTATCTCATCGTCATCTTCCACGATGACGAGCCGTTGTCTATTGCTCATCTTCAGAGGCGTCTCCTTGGCGAGAGAGTTGGTCAGTTCCTCTTCCATTGCCGTAATCATCTGTATCGGCTCCTGCGTCTCGGTCATCATTTCCTCTGGTTGCAAATGAGCGTTGCCCAAAGGGATGGTCACCACAAACTCACATCCCTTGCCATCTTGGTTGTTATGCGCCTCGATGGTACCGTGATGCAGCTCTACGAGCGAGCGGGTAAGATCGAGTCCGATTCCCGTTCCCACACGTTTAGACGAAGTGGTAGGCAACTGGTAGAATCTCTCGAAAATATGCTGCAACTTATCTTCGGGTATTCCCTCTCCACTGTCACGAACAGCAATCTTGGCGTGTGTATCGTCGTGTGTGATATGGATGCGGATGTTGCCGCCAGGAGGCGTAAACTTAAAGGCATTAGAAAGGATATTCACCACCACCTTGTCGAAGTTGCTACGATCCACCCATACGGGCAACTTATCAGAATCGTGGTCAAAGATGAACCGAATGTTCTTCATCTTGGCTTGCTGTGCAAACAAGGTATAGATATCGTCCACGAAGCCAATGAGATCGGTTTCGCACATACGCATCTGCATCTGTCCCTTGTCAATCTTCCTGAAGTCCATCATCTGGTTAATCAATCCCAAGATACGTTCAGCATTGCGCCGGATAGTCTCATAGAGTCCGCGCCGTTGTGGGTCATCGTCTTGCTTCATCAGCGAGAGCAGCGGAGTGACGATAAGTGTCATAGGTGTACGTATCTCATGACTGATGTTCATGAAGAAGCGAAGTTTGGCATCCGCCAGTTCCTCGGCGTGGATATGTTCTTGCAGACGCATACGGTCTTGTTGCTTCCTGCGAAGATGGCGGTAGATGGCATAAATAGCGAATGCAGCCAAGAGCAGATAGCACAAGAAAGCCCATGAAGTAGCATACCAAGGTGCATGAACCTTCACGACAAACTCCTTGATATCTGTTTCCAACTGATTGCTCATTGCCTTCACCCTAAACCGATATGTTCCTGGTGCAAGATGACTGATGGCTATCTCGTTGACACCTGTTTGCAACTTGATCCATTCTTCTCCATTGATGCTATATAAATAAGTAATGTGTTCAGAGTTGTTATAAGTAAAAGTAGATAATTGAATGATGAAAGAATTGTCCTCATAGCACAGATCGAACCTATCAGAGTTGATGACCGTCTTCTCGGTAATCGTATATGAGCCCGACTTCATTCCAGCGGTGACGGGAGTATTGCCGATGACAAAGCCAGTGATTTGCAATTTAGGATTCCACGTCTGCGTTTTCACGTCGGAGGGCAGGAACCACGTAACGCCACCTGTACCGCCGAAGAGTAACATTCCCGTTTCGTTATTAATAGAAACGGCACCATCAGAAAACTCGCTACCCTGCAAGCCATTGTCCACGTAGTAATTGATGCTGGAGCCACCTGGCTTGAAATTACACAATCCATGGTCAGTGCCCACCCAGAGATTGCCCTGCTTATCTGATACGATAGAGGCGATTCCGATGGATGGAAGTCCATCCCGAAGGGTATAGATGGTATCTTTCCTGGTTTTCAAATCATAGCAATAGAGTCCCTCATTGGTAGCCAGCCACACCCTACCCTTCTTGTCGGCATAGATGGAACGAGAGAAAATGCCATAGTTAGGACAGTTGCTGCCAAAGGTTGTCACCCAACTGTCTTTGGCAATATCATAGCAACACAGACCAATGGAGCTACCCACAAACAATTTCTGCTCATCGTCGGAGAGGCACACCTTACTCAAATAGTTATTTGGCAAGCTGTTCATCGTTCGGTCGTTGTCGGCACCAGGCTTCATGCTGAACCTTGTAGAGACACCCGTCAGCACATTGTACCGAACCAATCCATTGCCCATTGAAGCCAGCCACACGTCGCCATTGGCAGCAGCCGCCAATCCGAAGACATTCGTCTTACTGCCAAATCCCACCGTCTCAGGATGCCATGCTCCCGTGGAAGGGTCTAACCAACCATAGCTCTCGTTGTACGAGCCCATCCAGATATGTCCGTGCACATCTTCCGCCATACAGAGTATGGTACTGGGGCAATTGGTGAAATGACGTACCATTTGGGCATTCTTATCCAATAGGTAAAGACCGTCCTTGTCTGTTCCTACCCACGCCCTGCCACGCTTGTCGATAAGCGTACTGGTAACACAATTATTACCGATCAGGTTGCGGTCGCCAAGTCGTTCGCCCATATATCCGAATGGTCCCTTCGCCTGTGGCTGCATGAACAATCCCTTTTGAAGGAGGCAAATCCATATATTGCCGTTGCGACCTTCCAAGATAGAGCTCACCTTTCCCTTTGTCAAGTCGATGTCCCTACTGTAAAAAGGATTATCGACGAGGTTGTCGGTCTGCGGTTGATATTCATATATTCCCTTTCCGTCACATCCCAACATCAAATGGTCGTCACGGTCAATGCTAAAAGCGGAGATGGGAAGGCCGGCGGTCTTGGGGATAAAGACAAACTGGTGCTGGTTTTCATCATACCGATAGACACCCATGTCACGAACAGCCACATAGACGTTGCCCTTTCGGTCTTGCCGAATGTCACACAACGACGAGCGGCTCTCTTCGTCGGTAAAGAAAGGAACGCGTTTCTTCCCTTGCAAGAGAAAGAGTCCATTGTTCTCCGTCATCATCCAGAACCGTCCATGACTATCCTCCAACAAGGTCCTGATATAATTCTGGTTGCCCGTCAAGGCCTTGTCAATCTTACCGGTGTTGTCCTTCTCGTTGAGTTTCAGGATTCCATAGCCAGAGGTACAAGCCAACATCTCGCCAGCCTTGGTTTCCACAATCTTATTCACGAAAGAGTAAATCGGTTTGCCGTCATCGGTTAACAATTTCATCTCATGGAAACGAGAACCATCGTATATCTGTATGGAGTTGTGGCAACCCACGTAAATAGTGCCGTTCTGACTTTGGTTGATACAATTGACGTAGTTGCTGGTCAACCCACATTTCTCATCTTCTTTCTTGAAGATACGAAACTTGTAGCCATCGTAACGGTTCAGTCCGTTACGGGTGGACACCCAGATAAAGCCATCACGGTCTTGAAACACATAATTGGCAAAATTGCTCGACAACTGATTGTCGGCATTGAACAGTTTACCCATTTGCGCCCAAGCATTCAGCCCACATAAACAGGCAAACAATAAGGTCAGTAATTTAAGTTTCATGATTAGAAATGTTACAAAAACTTGACAAAGATAGAACATTATTCTCAAATCACCAAGACTGTAACAACAAAAAAATTGTATGTTACAAAAATATTTGTTTTCTAAAAATAATGGTTGTACCTTTGCACCACATTTTTTAGGTTAGTTATGGTTAGTATTATGGCAGGAGGTCAGCGTGAGTTAGTCTCCTGCATTTTTTATTTTTATCGTATGATTCAAACAAAAGATAGAAAAATGTAACGAAAGAGCACCATTTATTATAAAATTATCACAAAAAAAGGGTGTTGTTACAAAAAGGAAAGAACACGAAACACATAAAAAAGACACGTTGAAAAAAAACACCTATCTTTGCAAAAGCAAAAATAAAGCAGTCATACACAGAGATTCAATCTCAGCGACAACTCACATTAAGACCAACACTGAATGAAACATATCACCAATTAGTAACTTCAACATTGTTTGTGGGTAAGCCTGAGTCTGTGAAGACTCAGGCTATTATATATCAACCTGAACAGGAAACAATTAATCAATATATATATAATATGAAACAAAAGAATAACGGTATTAGAACAAGGAAGATAATCAGGAGTATCTTGATGGCTTTCATCTTGGCGTGGGGATTTCAGACACCTACCCATGCAAAAGTAGATCCTAACTTCTACATTTTCTTGTGTTTCGGGCAATCAAACATGGAAGGGGCAGCACGTCCTGAAGCCCAAGACATGGTTAGCCCTGGTCCCCGTTTCTTACTGATGCCCGCCGTTGACGACCCTCAACGAGGCAGGAAGATGGGAGAATGGTGCGAAGCATTACCACCACTCTGTCGCCCTAACAACGGATTGACCCCAGCCGACTATTTCGGTAGGACGATGATTGCATCGCTGCCGAAGGAAATCAAAGTGGGAGTGATTCACGTTGCCATTGGCGGCATCAAGATTGAGGGATTTATGCCCGATGAGATTTCCAACTACGTGAAAACCGCTCCAGGATGGATGAAGGGAATGCTGGAAGCATACGGCAACAACCCCTACCAACGACTGGTGGACTTGGCGAAGAAAGCGCAAAAGGACGGTGTGATCAAGGGAGTATTGATGCACCAAGGCGAATCGAACACAGGAGACAAGGAATGGGCTAACAAAGTGCAAAAGGTATATGACCAACTGCTTGGCGACCTGCAACTGAAACCAGAGGAAGTGCCTCTGTTAGCTGGCGAGGTGGTGCAAGCCAACGGCCAAGGACAATGTATAGCCATGAACAAGCAAATAGACGAGTTGCCCAAGACTCTTCATACAGCCCAGGTGATTTCGTCAGAAGGTTGCACCAATGGTCCAGACCGCCTACACTTTGATGCGGCAGGCTACCGCGAACTGGGATGCAGGTATGGTGAGAAGATGGCTCAGCTGTTAGGCTATGAGCCTGTGCGCCCCGTGATGGAAACCCATCAGGCGATAGAAGTTCCTGCAGATGCCTTTATCGCAGAGACTACCGTTCCCGGCAATGAGTTTCCAAAGATAGACAAGCAACGCCGTGCTTATTTCCGCATCGTTGCGCCAGAAGCCAAGAAGGTGGTTCTTGACATTTGCAACAAGAAATACGACATGCAACCCGACGGGAAAGGTGCTTGGATGGCTGTCACCGACCCATTGGTGGTGGGATTCCATTATTATTTCATGAATATTGGAGGCGTGAACTTCATCGATCCATCCACGGAGACTTTCTTCGGATGCAATCGAGAAGCAGGTGGCATTGAGATTCCAGAAGGCGACGAAGGCAATTACTATCGTCCACAAGTGAACGTACCACATGGACAAGTACGCAGTATTTATTACTGGTCGGAACAAAAGAAGGAATGGCGACACGCAATGGTCTATACCCCAGCCGAATATGAACTGAAGAAATTCCAGAAGAAACGCTATCCCGTGCTTTATCTCCAACACGGTATGGGCGAAGACGAGACAGGATGGTCTAAGCAAGGACACATGCAACACATCATGGACAATGCCATTGCCAATGGCGAGGCGGTGCCGATGATTGTAGTAATGGAAAGCGGAGACATCAAGGCTCCCTTCAACTTTGCAGGTGGCGGCAGCAATCGACAAGGATTCAGCGACTATGGAGCATCATTCTATCCCGTATTGATCAATGACCTCATCCCATACATAGATGCCAACTTCCGCACGAAGACAGACCGTGACAACAGAGCAATGGCTGGACTCTCTTGGGGCGGACACCAAACATTCGACGTGGTTCTCAATCACATGAACAAGTTCTCTTACATGGGTGCATTCAGCGGAGCTATTTTTGGATTGGACGTTAAGACTGCCTATAACGGAATCTTCACACGCCCGGAAGAATTTAATAAGCAGATTCACTATCTGTTTTTAAGTTGTGGAAGCGAAGAAAACTTTGGTACGGAAGCATTGGTGAAGAATCTTCGAGACGCAGGCATCAAGACCGACTATTACGTTTCGGAAGGTACTCACCACGAATGGTTGACCTGGAGAAGATGCTTCCGCCAGTTTATTCCCCACCTATTCAAAAAATAGCGTCCAACAATCTAATCAAGAGTGTAGAGTTTGTCAAAAATTTATCGTATCTTTGCAACATAAACAAAAATCTATCACCATGAACAAATATGCTATTATTTTCTTGTTTATCCTTGCTATCTGCGGTATGGTAAATGCGCAAAATCCCACTGCTATTGTCAACGCCAAAACCAAAGAGACCATTCCTCTGGTTTACTCGGCTGAAAACACAGGCAGCAAATATCGCCAACCCCTCTTGCCAAGTTGGGATGAATTGCCCGTCGTCAAAGACTTGCCCAATCCATTGGAATGGAGCAACGGCAACGGACAAGTGAAATCATTCAAGCAATGGGAACGTAGGAGAAACGAAATTGCCGCTGAGATTCAGCACTATGGGATTGGCACAAAGCCTACCGTCAACAAGAAAGATATACGAGCATGGATGAATGGCGACACGTTGGTGGTCATCGTCAAGATAAACGGACAAACGCTCGTGCTCTACTCTGAAATCAAATACCCTAAGATGGGACAACCACCCTACGCCCTGATGATTGGCACAAGTGGCATTTCATTGCCCAAGCGCATGTTCGACAATCGCCCGATCGCCACCATGATCTTCCATGAGGCTCAGGTAAACGACTATTCACAATGGCGCAAACACAAGGAACGAGGCGAACACAACTTTGACCGCCTCTATCCTCATTTATCTGCCAATGGTGCCTACAGTGAATGGGCTTGGGGACTGAGCCGAATGATAGACGGCTTACAACTATTGGGTGAAGAGAAGACGAAGATTGACATGAAGCACATCGGTGTCACGGGTTGTTCATACGCAGGAAAGATGGCTCTCTATTGTGGAGCATTCGACGAACGCGTAGCTCTGACCATCCCTCAAGAACCAGGTGGCGGAGGAGCAGCAGCCTGGCGTGTATCACATCAACTGGAAGGTGTGGAGAGTCTGGAAAAGACCGACTACCACTGGTTTTTGGAAAGTATGCGCAGCCAGTTCTCTGGCGACAGCGTTTACAGGATGCCCTACGACCATCATGAACTGTGTGCAATGGTTTGTCCGAGAGCTCTCCTCATCTTAGGAAATCCCGATTACAAATGGTTGGCAGACCCCGCTACGCTCGCATCGGCAAAAGCCGCCCGTGAGGTATGGAAGACATTTGGCATAGAAGACCGCATGGGATATTCCATCGTAGGCGGACATCCCCATTGCGTGTTGCCAGAACAGCAATATCCAGAAGTGGAAGCATTCATCGACAAGTTTCTCTTGGGAAAAGATACGGACACTCATCATGTTGAGATTTCACAAATCAATCCATCAAGCAATAACATTCCATGAAACATAAGACCTATCCTATCAAATTACTATTACTTTCTGTGTGTGCGTCTGCCTTTCTTACGGCAACGGCGCAAAACCCCGTTATCCGTCATCTATATACGGCAGACCCCACGGCTCGCGTGTTTAACGGTAAGATATATATATACCCGTCGCACGACATCTTTCCGCCCGAAGGACAACGGAAAGATTGGTTCTGCATGGAAGATTACCATGTGTTTTCTTCAGAGAACCTGACAGATTGGACTGACCACGGCATGATTGTCACGCAGAACAACGTGCCTTGGGGAAAACAAGACGGTTATTCCATGTGGGCTCCCGATTGCGTTTACAAAAACGGCAAATACTACTTCTACTTTCCCAATGCACCGAAAAATGGACGTGGATTTGCCATTGGCGTAGCAACGTCAGACAATCCGGAAGGTCCTTTCACCTGTGAAACAGAGCCTATCAAGGGTGTATCGGGAATCGACCCATCCGTACTCGTTGACGATGATGGCAACGCCTATATCTATTGGTCGGGTATGGGCATCAGAGGAGCCAAACTAAAAGCCAACATGAAAGAACTCGATGGCGAATTAAAGTCGGTGACCTTCCCACAAAGGCAAGGAGAGAACGAGAATGCCAATCGTCCAACTATGCTCGTGGGTGGAGAGACGATGGAAGGATTGCCCGACGGATTCAAGGAAGGACCATTCGTATTCAAAAGAGGCGACTGGTATTACCTTACATTCCCGTGGGTACGTGTAGAAAAGGGAACGGAAACCCTTGCCTACGCCATGTCTAAGAATCCTCTTGGTCCTTGGGATTTCAAAGGAATCTTCATGGCTGAACACGACAATGGTTGTTGGACCAATCACCATAGTTTCGTGGAATACAAAGGACAATGGTATCTTTTCTATCACACCAACTTTTTCTCTCCATCTGATGACAAACGTCGTTCCGTATGTATAGAAAAGGTGTTCTTCAACGCCGACGGAACCATTCAGGAAGTAAAGGAAACCATGCGAGGCGTTGGGATAAATCGCGCTACGGAAAAAATGGAAATAGACAGGTTTAGTTCTTCCAGTACTGATGTCACTACTGAGTATGTAGATACGACCAACTATCTTCGTGGCAAGGGTGCATCGTTGCCCAAAAAAGGAAGTTGGATAAAGTATAACCAAGTAGATTTCGATTGTATCACCGACGGATATTTGGTTGTCAGTGCAAAAGCCAATGCCAACACGGAATTTTTCGTTCGTGAGAAAAGCAACAAAGGAAAGGTAATAGCCAAAATCAAGATAACGGTGAAGAACGAACAAGGTCCTTTCCGCCGTGACATGAGTGGACAATGGTTGACTCTGACCGCGCCATTGGAATACACGCCAAAGGGAGTCACCGACTTAGTACTCACCTGTGAAGGAGAAGGTGTCAGCGTAGATTGGCTTATGTTCAAGAACCGTCCCAAGTATTTCAGTCCTGCTACGTCGCAAGTCGCCCAACCCGATGCGGAAGGCTTCATACGCAGATGGATGTTGCTCGAACCCATTGACAAGCCCAATCGCTCTAACACGGTTTTCACCGACACATACTTGAGAGAGAACTTCTACAAATCATATTTCAAGAACCAGTTTACCATTCTACCCAAAGATGGACAAAAGGTGAAAGTAGGAAAGCAGACATTGACCTGGCACGCACTTGATAGTGAGAACTTCAACGTCAAGCTTTTCCGTTTTGCCGAGAAATGGGGACAACAAATCTATGGAGTTTTGTTTTGGGCAGTGACCATCATCGACTGTCCTGAAGACATCGAGAACGTGCGTCTTGCCGTAGGTTCCAACTCTGCTTCTATGTGGTGGCTCAACGGCGAAGAAGTTTTATTGCTATCGGGCGACCGCAGAATGGTGAAAGACGATGGAATGTCTTCCCGCCTAACCCTCAAGAAAGGTCGTAACATCCTACGCACCGCTATCATCAACGGTCCAGGAATGAGCGACTTCTGTGCCCGCTTCGTTGATGAGAAGGGTAATCCCGTCAGAAACTTCACCATAAACCCTCAAAAATGAATTTGCCATGAATAAGATACATTTTTTTGCAAAAGGTATGTGCTTGTTTTTATTATCCATTTATTGTGATTCAGCCTCAGCACAAATTGGGAAACCATATATCCATGACCCATCAACCATTGCAGAATGCGACGGGAAATACTATACTTTTGGTACAGGAGGCGGAGGTCTTATCTCTGAAGACGGATGGACTTGGCACGATGGTGCTGAACGCCCAGGTGGAGGAGCTGCCCCTGATGTATTGAAAATTGGAGATAGATACCTTATTATATATGGAGCCACTGGAGGAGGACTGGGTGGCGGACATCATGGTCGTATTCTTACCATGTGGAACAAAACCCTTGACCCTCATTCGCCCGATTTCAAATATACCCAAGCCATAGAGGTTTGTTCTTCTGACGGAATGGAAGACAATGATGCCATCGACCCAGGTTTGTTGCTCGACCCTACCACTGGGCGACTCTGGGTGAGCTACGGCACTTACTTCGGTACGATTCGCCTCATCGAACTGGACCCGAAAACGGGAGAACGAGTGAAAGGAAACATAGAGAAAGACATTGCCATTGATTGCGAAGCCTCTGATTTGATTTATCGCAATGATTGGTATTACTTGTTGGGTACGCACGGCACGTGTTGTGATGGTGTCAACTCAACCTATAATATTGTGGTAGGTCGTTCCAAGAGCGTAGAAGGTCCATATATAGATAATGTAGGAAGAGACATGTATCAAGGTGGAGGCAAGATGGTGATTGCCGCAGGCAACCGTGTATGTGGTCCTGGACACTTCGGACGTACCGTGATTGATGAAGGTGTGGAAATCATGTCTTGTCACTATGAAGCCGACTTTGACCAAGGTGGACGAAGCGTGCTTGGCATCAGACCTTTGTTATGGAAAAACGATTGGCCCGTTGCCGCTGAACCATTCAAAGGCGGAACATTTGAGATTGAATCGGAACGGCGAGGCTATGCGCTTGAATTAGCAGTGGATTTCGTTCGCATACAACAAGAACGTCAAGCATGGTTCAACCGTGAACAGATGCAGAAACCCATAAAGCCTATACCCAACCAAACCTTGGAAGAAGTGATTGGCACTTGGCCTCAAGGCAACATTCCAGCTCGCATCGGCGATTATATGTTTCGCCCACACCAAAGATGGAACGTTACTCCCGTTCCTGAAAAGGGTGGTTACTTAGGCGGACCGTATTTCAAGATTACGATAGAAGGTACGGAGCGTGCTCTTGCGGCTACCTCTGACAAAGAAGTGATTACCGTTCCCCATTACACGGGAGCTGACGAACAACTATGGCGTATAGAACAACTCATTGACGGAACGTTCCGCATCATGCCGAAAGTCATTCCGGGACAGGAAGGAATCAACAAACATTTAGTTCTCTATTCTGCTGGGGATAGTACACCAACCTTGGCAGAGTACGATTTCTCATCTGACAATTCCAAATGGAATTTCCGCAACCATTAATCCAATCCTTATCAAACGCCACATAATGTTTATGATTACAAGAAAAAACATCATACTATCTTTCTTTATATTGATGTCACTTGGAACTCACGCATTCGAACCTTGGAAGAAAGGAGCCTTTGAAACAAGAAAATACCGTAACCTCTTTGTTGAAATGGGTTATCAACAAAAAGACGTGGATGCAAAAGTCAAGGAAGTGTTTAATGATGTCTTTCATGGAACCAATAAAGTATATTTTGAAGTGGGCGACTCCATGGGATATATCTCCGACATCAAGAACCACGACGTACGTACGGAAGGAATGTCGTATGGTATGATGATAGCTGTACAATTGGGCGAGAAGGATATTTTCGACCGCTTATGGCGATGGTCCAGACACTACATGCAACATCAAGAAGGACCAAAAGAGGGCTATTTTGCATGGAGTTGCAAAACCGACGGAACACACAACAGTGAAGGAGCCGCTTCTGACGGCGAACTTTATTTTATCACATCCCTGCTCTTTGCCTATAACCGTTGGGGAAATGATACTGGAATTAACTATAAAGCCGAAGCTCAACGTATTCTCAATTGCACCATGCCACGGCAGATTCACTCAGACAATCCGCCACAGAACTTTGGACCAATGGGGCAACAAAGAGGACCACGACAGAGTTTCCTGATACATCCTGAAACAAAACTCATCACTTTTACCCCAGAGGGTTTTGGACAAAGGTTTACTGACCCTTCATATCACATACCTGCCTTTTATGAAGTATGGGCAAAATGGGCTGACGACGAAAGGGCTGACTTTTGGAATGAATGTGCCATCAAGTCAAGGGAATTCTTACACCAAGCCATACATCCACAAACAGGACTCAATCCCGACATGTGCAATTATGACGGAACATTGATGCAAGGTTTTGGAGGTCGTCGTAATGGAGGTGCTAATTTCCGTTACGACTCTTGGCGTGTACCCATGAACATTGTACTCGACTACGAATGGAGTTGTGCTGATGGAGATTGGCAACAGCAATATGGAGAACGCATTCAGAACTTTTTCTATCGTCAAGGTGTCAGCACCTTTGTTGACCAATATCGGATAGACGGTTCTCTTCCTGCTGACGATGAGATATTACAAGCAGGAGGATTTCGCAAGTTACGTCACAGTATCGGACTTGTTGCTACCATTGCATCAGCTTCAATGATGTGCAGCCATGAGAAAAGCAAGGAATTTGTCGATGCTTTATGGAATGCAAAACACGAACCATTTGAAGATGGTTACTTCGATGCTTATTACGACGGACTGCTTCGCCTCTTTGCATTCCTGCATCTTAGTGGTTGCTATCAAGTAATATTCCCTAAGAAATAATAACAATTAATACTATAAACTAATGAAGAAACTATTATTACTATTATCATTATTCGTTGTATGTTCTTGTTCTCAACAGGAAGACAACTGTCCCATCTTGACAATTGAAGGTGGACAGATTCAAGGCGTAAAGGCAGAGAATCCAGATGTATATGTCTTTCGTGGTATTCCTTACGCAGCACCTCCGATTGGCGAACTGAGATGGAAAGAACCACAACCTGTCGTTGCATGGGAAGGTGTGCGCCTTTGCGATAAGTTCGGGCATCCAGGTTACCAAGCCGTACATTATCCAGGATTCTATGCTTCTGAATGGGGATACGGAGATGAGGCTCCTTATAGCGAAGACTGTCTTTACTTGAATGTTTGGACAAAGGCTCCTGGCAATATAGACAAGAAACTGCCCGTTGCTCTATGGATTCATGGAGGCGGATACCGTGAAGGATGGGGTTCTGAACCAGAATTTGACGGACAAGAATGGGCGTCAAAAGATGTGGTACTTGTCTCCATCAATTACCGACTGGGCATCTTTGGTTTCATGACATATCCTGCACTGTCGGAAGAAAGTGCCAATCACGTAAGTGGCAACTACGGTATTCTCGACCAGATACAATCCCTCAAATGGATTAAGCAAAACATCGCGCAATTCGGTGGTGACCCTAATAACGTTACCATCTTCGGTCAGAGTGCTGGAGCGGGAAGCGTGCGTACTCTCTGCGAGTCGCCCTTGGCACGAGGGCTCTTTCACAAAGCTATCATCATGAGTGGCGGTGGTATCAACGTTCCTGCCAAAGGCGGTGAGGAAGCCAAGCCAGCCACACCTGTCAACAAGTTCTTCACATACAATCCCTCATTAAAAGAAGCTGAGGCGGAAACGAAGAAAGTGATGGACTGGGCTGGACTTACAGATCTCTCCAAGCTAAGAGCTGCCTCTACAGAGATTCTCTACACCGTTGGCTCATTATATAATATGGTCAATAAAACCGATGTGTTCCTCATGCAACGCCCCATCGTAGATGGTTATGTCTGCCTTAAAAACTTTGATGAAGCAACACGCCAAGGAACCATAGCCGACATTCCTTATATGATTGGTTACACGCTCAATGATATGGGAGCAATGGGACCTGGCATTGCTGAGTTTTGCAAGGTTCGTAACAGCAAAGGCGGAAAGGCATGGGCTTACGAGTTCGCCCGTCCGTTGCCTGACGATGGCAAACACCCAGAAATTACTGACCGTCTGAAAGGAGCATTCCACTCTTCTGACCTATGGTTTGTTTTCAAGTCGCTCAAGCATTGTTGGCGACCATGGACACAGGGCGACTGGGATTTGGCAGAGAAGATGCTGACGGCTTGGACTAACTTTGCAAAATATGGGAACCCCAATGGCGCAGAAGAAGGTGAATGGACAACCTGTACGATTGAGAATACGAAATTCATGCTATTCAAACTCGATGACAAAGATGCTGAAAATTCGGAAATGGGCGAACCTCTCCTCCCTGAGAAATAATGTGGAATCCTTCATTCATATAACAATATTATCATGAACCATCTTGTATTTTTGGCATTGATAACCATCTGCAATATAGGAGGACACCTTTCTACAGATGTTGTCAGCAATACGAAAGCGGAAGGAAGCAATGACTCAACCGTTTCTGTCAATGCTCCCATTACCAACCCCATGCTTTGGGCAGACACTCCTGACCCCGACGTGATTCGTGTTGGCGACTATTTCTATCTCGTTACTACCACCATGCACATGATGCCTGGTGCTCCCATCATGCGGTCAAGAGATTTAGCCAATTGGGAAACCATCGGTTATTTGTTCGACAAGCTTACCGACTCTCCGAAATACGATTTCCAGGAAGGAACGGTTTACGGACGTGGACAATGGGCAACCTCACTCAAATACCACAAAGGTAAGTTTTATGCGCTCTTTGCTCCCAACGACAATCCTGGTGGCGACACTTACATCATGACTGCAGATGATGCGGCTGGTCCTTGGAAAATCCACTCTCGTATGCGACATTTCCACGACGCTTCCCTGTTCTTTGACGACAACGACCGTGTGTATGTGGTTTACGGAACGGGTAATATCTGCGAACTCAAAGCCGACCTTTCGGGCGTAATAGAAGGTTCTGACAGGAAAATCTTTGAACGTGAGAAAGACGAGACTGGACTATTGGAAGGCAGTCGTATGATCAAGCACAACGGAAAGTATTACCTCTTGATGATTTCCCACGTATGGGCTCCTGGAAGACATCGACGCGAAGTGTGCTATCGTTCAGACAATATTCTCGGCCCATACGAAAAGAAGACCATTCTCGAATCCGACTTTGGCGGATTTCCGTATGTAGGACAAGGAACCATCGTTGACTCTCCTGATGGCGACTGGTATGGAATCATTTTCCAAGACCGTGGCGGCATAGGACGTGTGCTTACGCTCATGCCTTGCAGATGGATAGATGGTTGGCCGATGTTAGGCGACGAGGAAGGACATGTGCCTTTACATGTACGAAGACTGAAGAGCGGTGAACCCACCCAGTCATTGGTTGTCAGCGACGATTTCTCTCGCTCTCGATTAGACTTGCATTGGCAATGGAATCACAATCCCATTGACCAAGCATGGTCATTGTCTGAGCGTCCTGGATTTCTGCGATTGAAGACGAGCAAGGTAGTTGACAATCTCTACATGGCTCCCAACACCATCACCCAACGCATGGAAGGACCAGCCTGCAGTGCTTCCGTCAAGTTGGATTTGTCCCACATGAAAGACGGAGACTGTACGGGCTTTGCTGCTTTCAACGGTCATTCGGGCGTATTGACCATCAAACGACAAGGCAAGACCTTCACCCTGACCATGTCTGAACAAGTGGTTCAACTTTCAGATAAGCATAAAGTGGTGGAGAGCGTTGACGTGAATGAAATCGAAAAAACAACGATAAAAAATCAAATTGTATGGTTACGAATTGATGGTGATTTCCGTCTTCATCATGACAAAGCTCAGATGTACTATAGTATTGACGGGAAAGAATGGAAGAAAATAGGCAATGATTATCAAATGCGGTTCGACTATCGCAAACTGTTCATGGGTACTCGCTACGCTATCTTCAACTATTCAACAAAGAAGACGGGAGGATTCGTCGATATAGACATATTCTCTTACCAACGTAAACCATATCTTTAGAAAGCACAAACGTATCATTTAACAAACATAAACCTCATGTTTAGAAAAAGCATATTATCCATATTTCTCACATTGGCCAGTACTTCAGTATTGGCACAGAATCCTTTCGTGCAAACATGGTACACCAGCGACCCCGCACCGATGGTTCATGACGGAACCATGTATGTTTATACGGGACACGATGAAGACCATGCAGATTTCTTCTGGATGCAAGAATGGAGAGTATATTCAACACAAGACATGGTCAACTGGACCGATCACGGTTCACCATTGGCTCTTGAGAGTTTCTCTTGGGCTGACGACCGTGCTTGGGCAAGTCAGTGCATTGAGCGCGACGGTAAATTCTATTGGTATATCTGCGCTCATTCCAGATTGTCAAAGGGAATGGCAATCGGCGTGGCTGTAGGCGATTCGCCCATCGGTCCGTTCCGCGACGCCATCGGTAAGCCTCTGTTTGAGAATGGTTCGTGGGATCATATCGACCCTACAGTTTTCATTGACGACGACGGACAGGCGTGGTTGTATTGGGGAAACCCACGCGTGTATTACCTCAAGCTCAATCGTGACATGATTTCCTACGAGGGAGAAGTGGGAATGTTGCCTATGACGGAGGAGGCTTTTGGTTCGCCTGCCATGAACGAACGAGAGAAAGACAAGAAATACAAAGACTCTTACGTGGAAGGTCCGTGGATCATGAAAGCTCCCAAGCCTCTGACGCAAGGCAAACAGAAGAAGGGCTCGCTTTCCAACGACAAGGCTTATTACCTGCTTTATGCGGCAGGTGGCGTTCCTGAACATATCTCATACAGTACGGCTCCTTCTCCCACCGGACCTTGGAAGTATGCGGGAGAAATCATGCCTCTCTTCGATACTGGTTCGTTTACCAACCATTGTGGCGTTGCCGACTACAAAGATCATCATTATTTCTTCTATCACACAGGTAAGTTGCCTGGCGGTGGAGGTTTCGGCAGAAGCGTTGCCGTAGAAGAGTTTCAATACAATGCAGATGGTTCTTTCCCCACTATCTTACCTACCAATGAGGGCGTAAATCCAGTAAGTACATTCAATCCATTCCGTCGGGTAGAAGCAGAGACGATGGCTTTCTCCAAGGGAATCAAGACGGAGCAGAATGCCAAGACGGGTGTTTATGTTTCAGATATCCACAACGGAGATTATATCAAGTTGCAAGCCGTAGAATTCGGCAGTAAGATTCCTCGCACGTTCACCGCCCGCGTGTCAAGTGCCTTGCGCGGAGGGGCGATAGAAGTACGATTGGATAGCTTGCAAGGCAAACTGCTAGTTCGCCTTGATGTTCCTGGTACTGGCGGATGGGAAGAATGGCAAACCCTAACGGCTGATGTACGAAGCGTGATTTCGGGAACGCATGACGTATATCTCTCTTTCACGGGAAGGAAAGGTCCTAAGCTCTTCAATCTCGACTGGTGGGAGATGAGAGGATTGGAACAATGCAACATGCCTCTTTTCCAAACCAAGTTTACAGCAGACCCTTCTCCATTGGTTGTGGGCGATACCTTATTCTTATACACCTCTCACGATGCTTCTCCCGAAGACATTCCCGACCTCAACGAGAAAAGCTCGGCGGGATTCTTCATGTATGATTGGTTGCTTTGGTCAACTACCGACATGGTCAATTGGACTGAGCATGGAGCCGTGGCTTCTTTGAAAGATTTTCCTTGGCGTTCAAGAGACAATGGAGCATGGGCTATCCAATGCGTGGAGCGCAACGGCAAGTATTATCTCTATGCCCCACTCCACGGTCATGGTATCGGCGTATTGGTAAGCGACTCTCCCCACGGACCGTTTCATGACCCACTGGGACAACCATTGGTTTGGCAAAAAGAACACTGGGAAGATATAGACCCCACGGTGTTTGTTGACGATGACGGACAAGCATATATGTATTGGGGAAATCCCAACACCTATTACGTGAAGTTGAATGATGACATGATTTCCGTGAAAGGCGACATTGTCAAACTCGACTACCATATTGACCATTACCAAGAAGGACCGTGGTTCTACAAGCGCAACGGTCACTATTACCTTTCTTACGCCACCACCTGTTGCCCAGAGGCTTTGGGATATGCTATGAGCGACTCTCCCACAGGTCCGTGGAAGAGCAAGGGATATATCATGCGTCCTACCCAACGTGACCGTGGCAATCACCCAGGTATTACGGATTACAAAGGACATAGTTACATCTTCGGGCAAAACTATGACCTGATGCACTTGGAAACGTTTGTTCATCATGAGCGTAGGTCGGTAAGTGCCACGGAAATCCACTATAACGCTGAAGGCACCATCGACGAAGTGCCTTATTGGTTAGACCAGCAACCACTCAGCCAACTCCATGCGCTGAATCCCTACCAACGAGTTGAGGCAGAGACGATGGCTTGGGGCTTTGGGTTAAAGTCTGCCAAGATGGGAATCGCCAATACGGGTGTGGTGAAAGATATGTTACCGTCAACTGGATATAAGAATATGTACGTGACTCATATTGATGATGGAGAATATATCCGCCTGAGAGGTGTTGACTTTGGAACGAAAGGAGCCAAGCAAATGTCATTCTGCGCATCTGCCACTGGTGGTTGCAGAATCACCATTCGTCTTGACAGCACAGACGGACCCGTGATTGGCACGGTGAATATCAACTCCACAGGCTCTGTTGACAAGTATCGCTCTTTCTCCACGAAGGTTCAGAATGCCAATGGCACTCACGACCTATACTTCTGCTTTGACCAAGCCAAGGAAGAGGTTCGTCTGGATTGGTGGATAGCTAAATAACATTCCAGGAAAAAATTACTAACAATATATTAAAAGCTTATGAAAAGTATCAGTAAAACCATGCTCACATTGTTGCTCCTTGCAACAAGTAGCACGTCTATATGGGCTCAAGGACTCAAAGATGCCTATAAGGACTATTTCTTGATTGGCGTTGCCGTTAACCAACGTAACGTGACCAACGCAGAGCAACAGGCTCTCATCAAGCGGGAATTTAACAGTATCACCTGCGAGAACGACATGAAGCCTGAACCTACCGAACCCAGCGAAGGACAATTTAATTGGGAAAATGCTGACCGTATCGCCAATTTCTGCCGAACCAATGGTATCAAGCTACGCGGACACTGTCTGATGTGGCATTCGCAAATCGGTAAATGGATGACTGAGGACAATCCTACCAAGGAAGTGTTTTATAAACGTATGCGCAACCACATTCATGCGGTGGTAAACCGTTACAAGGATGTGGTATATGCTTGGGACGTGGTAAACGAGGCAATGACTGATGATGCCAAAGCCGAAGACCCATACCGCCAGTCGGTGATGTATAAATTGTGTGGCGACGAGTTTATCGCCAAGGCTTTCCAATACACCCGTGAGGCAGACCCCAAGGGATTGCTTTTCTACAACGACTATAACGAATGCGACCCTGTTAAGAGCAAGCGCATTTATAATATGGTGAAGAAGATGAAGGAGGCTGGCGTTCCCATCGACGGTATCGGAATGCAGGGACACTACAACATCTATGGTCCCACCGAGAAAGAGATTGACGATGCCCTTGCCCTTTACAAGACCGTTGTCAAGCACATCCACGTGACAGAGCTCGACATTCGTGTGAACGAGGAAATGGGTGGACAATTGCGCTTCAGCCGTGAAGGTGTCAACGTGACTGATTCTGTCAAGCAACACCTTGCCGACCAATACGCTCGCGTGTTCCGCGTGCTTCGCAAACATAAGGATGTAATCGACTGTGTTACCTTCTGGAACCTTGGCGACCGCGATTCTTGGCTTGGAGCAGCCAACTATCCTCTGCCTTTCGATACGGAATACAAGCCTAAGATGGCTTACAACTTCATCAAGGACATGAAGGACCCTGTTTGGGAAATGCCTAAACGCCCTGCTCGCCCCGCACGACAAAATCGTCAGAATGCACAGCAACGACCACCATTCAATCCAGACTTGGCGTTCCCAGAGCAAGCCGGCGTGAAGGAAGACTTCGTTCCATCAGAACTGAACCAACCAGGACAGCAATATCCACAAGTGAACTCTCAGGGCTATGCTCGTTTCCGCATCGAAGCACCTGATGCCAAGGAGGTAACCGTGAGTCTCGGACTCGGAGGACGTGGAGGAACGAAACTCAAGAAGACTTACGACAATTCATGGGTTGGTACAACGGAAGGACCGATGGACGAGGGATTCCACTACTATCATATCAACATCGACGGTGGTACGTTCAATGACCCTGGTACATGCAATTTCTATGGCTCTACACGTTGGGAGAGCGGTATAGAGATTCCCGCACACGACAAGGACTTCTATGCCCTGCGCTATGACATTCCTCACGGCAACGTGCAACAGGTGTTGTTCCCCTCTAAAAGTACCAATTGCGTGCGTCGCGCCTTCGTCTATACTCCACCATCATACGGCAAGAACAAAAAGGAGAAATATCCCGTGCTCTATCTGCAACATGGTTGGGGCGAAGACGAAACGGCATGGAGCAACCAAGGACATGCTAACCTGATCATGGACAACTTGATTGCAGACGGCAAAATCAAGCCTTTCATCATCGTGATGACTTACGGAATGACCAATAACATTCGCTTTGGCGGCATTCGCCAGTTCACTGCCAAGGAGTTTGAGACAGTTCTCGTGGACGAACTGATTCCTTACATTGATGCCAACTTCCAGACGATTCCCAAGAAAGAGAGTCGTGCGATGGCAGGATTGTCAATGGGCGGAATGGAAACCAAGACCATCACGCTCCGTCGCCCAGAGGTATTCGCTTATTATGGATTGCTCAGCGGCGGTCAGTATGCTCCTTCTGACATCAAGGACAAGAACCAAGTGAAGATGATATTCCAAAGTTGCGGAAGCAAGGAAAATCCTGATGCCATCAAGAAATCTGTTGATGACTTGAAGGCTGCCGGCTTCAACGCACATGGTTATATTTCTGAGAATACGGCTCACGAATTTCTCACTTGGCGTCGCAGCCTTTACCAAATGGCGCAATTGCTCTTTAAATAAAATCATTTAGGTCTTTAGGGGTATATTACAATTGTGCCCCTAAAGACCTTTACCTTCAAAAACCACCATTAAAATGAAAAGACTTTTTATATTTCTTATCACTATCTGCAACACCATCTGCATATTGGCACAACAACCAGTATTCGGAATGCCTACCACCAACCCCGATTGGAAAGACATCAACTACGCCGGCGATGATATGGAAGCTCATCGTTTAGATATTTATCTTCCCAAGACCAATCAAAAGAAGTATAAGGTTATTATTGCCATTTATGGTAGTGCATGGTTTTCAAACAACATGAAAGGAGCCACGTATTTCTCTATCGGCAAGCCCCTGACAGATGCTGGTTTTGCCGTGGTATGCATCAATCACCGTTCAAGTGCAGATGCAAAGTTTCCCGCTCAGATTCATGACGTGAAGGCTGCCATACGTTTTGTTCGTGCTCATGCCAAGGAGTACAAGTTTGACACATCTTTTATCGGTATTACGGGGTTCTCTTCTGGTGGACATCTCTCTTCGTTGGCAGGTGTGACAAACGACATGAAGACACGTAAAGTGGGACAAACCACCATTGACATTGAAGGAAATGTAGGTGGCAATCTCAACTGTTCGAGCCGTGTAGATGCTGTGGTGGATTGGTTTGGTCCAGTGGACATGGCTCGTATGGAAAACTGCCAAACGGTGAAAGATGAGAAATCGCCAGAGGCTGCCCTTATGGGCTGTACTCCAGCTGACAATCCAGACTTGGTAGCTCTCATCAGTCCTATCACATACGTCAATGAGAAATGTCCTCACTTCCTTGTTTTCCACGGAGATGCCGACAACGTCGTTCCTCATTGTCAAAGTGAATATTTCTCTGAAGCCTTGAAAAAAGTGGGATGCTTAGAGAACTTCGTGACAGTTCCCAATGGTCAGCATGGTCCTATAACATTTAACGAAAACACGTTTAAGCAAATGACCGACTTCTTCATGAAAGAAGCTGGGAAATAAATACCTACCATCAATTTGGCATTAAATACCTGAGTCCAATACAACATGTATTTTGAACATCATTCTCAATGATGGACAAGAATAAAGGACTTGGCATTATGGGGGGATTATCTTTCTTATTTTTGTCATAGAAATTCTGAATTTAGACCTCAAAATACGGGCATTTTTTCAACCGAGTTGATACTTGGACGGAAAAATGCCCATTTTTCAGCATCACACTAAGTAACTCATAATCAACAATTTACAATTGAAGAACATAAACTACTTACTCTAAAACTCATATTTTCACCTCCAAAAGCCCACTTTTTCGCCCTTCATAACATACATAGTTAGCACTCGTAACATATATAGTTACGCTCGTAAAGTATATAGTTACGGTCATAACTATATATGTTAGCGAGAAAAATGTAATATTCCGTCCGATTTAACTTGTTTTTCGGCTCACCTATTTCTATTTCGCAAGAAAACACAAACATCATTTTGTCCTGCATTTTCTGAATATTTTCACTTAAAATCACATATTATTCATATTAATTGATAATTATTTTTCAGTTCAAAATGCCAGTTTACATCTAAAAATAGTAACTTTGCATCAGGTTATGAAAACAAACAAGGATTTTTCTTTCATGTTGACAAGATAAATTCTGACGTACTTCATAAAGACAATTATATTTGCATCAATTATGGTCATAAATACAACCAAAGAGAAAATGAAAAAGACTGTATTATTATTTGCATTTTGTTTGGCAATTACCATTGCGTTTACCCAATGCCGTGGAAAAAACAAGTTGAAACCAACAGGAGACGTATTGCCAACGGCTCCCAACTACAGTGAATCATCACAATGGTACGTGAGCGACCGAAACAGTGAGGCTGACGTATTCTACATCATCTCTACAGAAACAGGAGACTATTCGCTTAACGACGGTATTACATACCATTATGCCAACACTTACAACGATAGTGTACGTGGTCCGTTATACAGTGAAATGTTAGGTGTAGATACGTTGATTAGCGGAAAGCTCAATTATTACTCGCCATATTATCGGCAATGTTCTCTTCAGAGTTTCACTGACCAAAATCTTGCCAAGGCGCGCATGGCTGTACCATTAGAAGACGTGAGAAAAGCTTTCGACTATTATCTGAAAAACCTGAACCACGGTCGCCCGTTTATCTTAGCTGGCTTCAGCCAAGGAGCGAAAATCATGTTGGAACTAATGAAAGAGATGGATGAGAACACCTATCAGAGGATGATTGCTGCCTACGCATTAGGAGTTACTATTTCACAGGAGATGTTAGATGCAAACAAACATATCGTTGCCGCTCGCAGTGCTGACGATACGGGAGTTACCATCTGCTACAACTCCGTAAAAGATGCCAATAGCGCCATGAATGGTTGGGAAAAGAGTGCCATAGCCATCAATCCCGTCAACTGGCGCACAGACGGACAAGCTGCCACTCTCATCACCGAGCCATCTCCCTTTGTTCCTATAGACAAGCAGAAAAAAGACACTCTTACCATTCATATTGACAAGGCAACCAATCTGTTGTTTGTCCAAGGTTTTACTGCCACCGACTATGTGTTGCCTCTCATCGGCAAACAAGGCAATTACCACTCACGTGAGATTTGGCTCTATCGCCATCAGCTCTGCGAAAACATAGCTCAACGTGCAGCTCAGTTTGCCAAGAAACAATCACGTTCTTCCAAGTAAGCACCATGAAAAAGATTTCAGCCTTATTAGCAATCTCCTTACTCATACCAATGACCTCATTGGCACAAAGCATTGAAGAGGCATTCCTAAATCCTCCACAAGAAGCACGGCCAATAATCATCTGGCAATGGATGGATGGGTTGGTTTCTAAAGAAGGTATCACATCTGACCTTGAGGCTTACCAACAAGCAGGCTTGGGCGGCGTACAGCAGTTTCATGTGGGAGGACCGATGCAAGGTATTATCCGTGACACGACAAACGCCATCGGTTCCGACAGATGGAAAGCACTCATGCGTCACGCCATCAATGAATGTCAACGATTAGGACTCTCCTTCGGAACGCACAACTGCCCAGGTTGGTCATCAAGTGCCTATCCCTCCGTTGAGCCACAATATTCCATGCTGAAGTTGATATGGACAGAAGACACCATTCCTGCCATGCGAAAGGGAAAGACAAGGAAGTTTATCCTACCACGCCAACCAGAGGTGGATCCACGTTGGAACTTCTATCAAGATATTGTCGTGTTGGTAATGCCAACAGACAGCATCGTCAAATTATCAGACATTGAAGTATTTTCTCCTACCGATGAAATACATTCCAACAGGAGAGAAGCATGTCGCATCATACGCTTTGGCTATACCACCAATGGTAAGACCAACGAGGCGACTGCACCATTTGGAGGAGTAGGTCTGGAATGCGACAAGATGAGCAAGGAAGCCGTAAATCATTATTGGAATAGTTATCCACAATTATTGCTCAACTTGGAGAAGAGTAAAAACGGTACTACTTTTCAACGTATCGAGATTGACAGTTATGAGGCAGGAGGACAATCGTGGACACCTCTGATGCCCGAGGAATTTAGTCATAGACGAGGATACGACCTATTAAAATGGTTGCCAGTCATGACAGGCATCACGGTAGAAAGCACGGAACGTTCAAAACAATTCTTTGCAGACTTCGCCAAGACAGGCACTGAATTGTTTACCGAAAACTATTATGGATACATGGCAGAACTGGCTCATCAACATGGATTAAAGTTGCTTTACCAACCCTACGGAACCAACAGTTCAAAGCCCTTCAATCCCATCAACACTGAAGCAATAGCGAAAACGTTACCCAACGATTTGCTTTGCACCGAATTTTGGACCAAGCCTAATTGGGGATGGCCCAGTTTACCTCGCCATACAAGAACAGCCCATCGATTGAAACTACAAGACATCTATGCAGAAGGATTCACGTGTTGGCCATTGGCAGCTTGGCAAGAAGACCCAGCCTCGCAGAAGGTCTTGGCAGACCGTGCTTTCAGCCTTGGAGTAAACCATCTCATGCTTCATGCTGGCGCACAAAATCCATGGACACAAGCAGTACCAGGAATGACATTTGGCAAATGGGGATCGTGGTGGACTCCAGGACAGACATGGTGGAAGAGTGGAGGCGCACAACTCTTATTCCAATATTTCTCACGCTGCCAAGCATTATTGCAACGTGGACAATGGGTTGATGATTTCACCTGCCCCACTCCATCACTTACCTATTCAGTAAATACCAACAAGAAAGACGCACTGCTTTGGACTCATCGCCAAGAAGCCAATGCACACATTTACTTTATTGCCAATTCGCTCGATTCTGCCTTTGTTGCAACCATCAACATCCAGACTACAGGTTATCAACCTGAGATTTGGTTGCCCGAAACGGGAGAATTGCACAATGCTTCATCATGGAGTTACGAGAATGGGAAAACACAACTAACCCTACCTTTCGATGAACACCAGGCAGTATTCATCATCTTCAGGAATTCCACCACCCAACAAAAAAGCACTGACACTGCCTATACAAGTTACGAAAAAGAACGTCTCACTCTTCAAGGACAATGGACTCTTCATTTCCCCGAAGGATGGGATGCTCCCAATAGCATTGTCATTGACAGTTTATTGCCCTGGAATGAGCATGAGATGTTTGGTATCAAGTATTTCTCGGGGACAGCCACATACGACAAGACTTTCCGCATCAAACGCATTGACAAAAAGGCTCGATACGTCTTGCATCTCGGTACTGTGAAGAATCTCGCACAAGTAAGTATCAACGGGAAGCCCGTCGCTCATCTTTGGAAGAAGCCATTCCGTTGTGACATTACTCCTTATATCATAAAAGGAGAAAACCGATTGGAGATTGCCGTTACCAACCTATGGCCAAACCGTATGATTGGCGACGAACAATGGGAAGACGACATGGAATGGGATGAGCCATTCGTATATGATTACGCTCCAGGTAAGCCTGTAGCAGGTAGATTCATGAAACGTGTACCCGACTGGTTGCGCCTTAATCAGCCTCGTCCTTCCAAACATCGCAAGGCTGTGGTCTCTTTCAAGTTTTTTGAGAAAGATTCGCCCCTTTTACCCTCTGGGCTTTTAGGTCCCGTGTTTATTCAAGTGACGAGAGAAGCCCCTCATCCCTAAGCCACGTCTCTTTCTACAAAATTGGTAAAATCTCCCGTAATATAGGTAACATTTATTACGGGAGATTTGAATATCTTTGCAAACGAAATAATAACAAAACATATAATCACATATAAACAGAAAGAATCATGAAAACACTGAAGTATCTTTTCGCATCGGCACTGAGCATGCTTATTTCAACCGCATGTACTGGCAAAGCTGCTCCCAACACCACAGAAGGACAAGAAGGACAAAATGAGACAGAAGAACAAGTTTTTTCCTTGAAAAAAGACGGTGGTAAAATCTTGGTAGTATTCTTCTCACATGCAGGAGACAACTACTCCGTGGGAAACATCAAGGTAGGCAATACGAAAATCGTAGCCGATTATATCACAGAGTTTACGGGAGCCGACCAATTTGAAATCAAGACCAACAAGTATGACGGAATGGCTTACAAGCCCTTGTGCGACCTTGCCAAAGAAGAACAGGAAAAAGGCGAGTTGCCTCCCTTTGAAGGAGGAATAGACAACCTTGACCAATACAACACCATATTCATCGGCGGTCCTGTATGGTGGGGTACGTATCCACAGGTAATGTTCACCTTCTTCAAGAAATACGACCTCTCAGGTAAAACCATCATTCCTTTCACCACCCATGAGGGCAGCGGATTGGGCAACTGTGTAGAGGATGTGAAGAAGGCTTACCCGAAAGCTAACGTCACCAAGGGTTTCTCCATCTATGGCCATGAAGTTCGTGATGGCAAGGAGAAAGTAAAGAAATGGATTGACAAACTTTAATCATCTTGTCATTAAAGACATACAAACGATTCTTTGAATACGTAAGTGAGGTTCTCTTCGGAGAACCTTTTTTATTATGTAACATTCCCGATAGCATTTGTTACATCTCATAAGGAAAAATACGGTAATATTTATTATCTTTGCATCATCATAAACAAAAAACAAGATACCCTACCCGTATGAAAAAATTCACATTGATTCTCCTGATGACATGGTTGATAGCACTCTGTGGATGGAGTGCAAAAAACAAGAAAATGGTATCGCCTAACAAAAAACTGACGATAGAAAGAAAGGGAGAAGGATACGTCGTATATTGGAATAAGCTTCAAGTGTTAGAACTATCAGAAGTGGGAATGGAAACCACATCCGCAGGACAGCACTTGACGCTCAAGAAGATTTCCAAGTCTTCTCGCATACAAACAAGCTATAACATGATAGCTGGCAAACGCCTCCTATGCAACAACCAAGCCAACGAATACGTATGTCTCTATCAAGACCAGCAAGAAAAAACCGTACGATTAGTCTTTCGACTATACAATGACGGGATTGCCTTTCGCTATGAGTTGTCTGGCTTACAAGGCGAGAGAATTACCAAAGAACTTACTACCTACCGCATATCAGAGGGAACTCGCAGATGGATACAACAATGGACTGATAGCTATGAAGGATTCTTCCCTCTCTCTACAACGGGCACTCCTCCACCTTCAAGAAGGAATGGAGAAAACAACCGATGGGGTTATCCTTCGTTGATAGAACCTGTAAATGGAGTGTTTGCCCTACTTTCAGAAGCTAACATCGAGCGCCAACAAAGTGCCTCTTGTTTGAGAAACGACAAAGACAAAGAGTTGTATCGTGTTTGTCCTGACCAAAACGAATGCCAACTTACTGGAGAGTGGCATTCTCCTTGGCGTGTTGCCATCATTGGAACATTGGCAGACATTGTGGAATCGACATTGATTACCGATGTTTCCAATGAAAATCAACTTCAAGACACCAGTTGGATTCATCCTGGAGTAGTGTCATGGATTTATTGGGCATATAATCACGGAAGCAATGACCTCAACATCATCAAGAAGTACGTTGACATGGCGGTAACTCTACATTTACCTTATGTGCTAATAGATGCTGAATGGGACGAAATGAAAGACGGAAAGAGCATAGAGGATGCCATCAACTATGCTAAAAGCCAAGGTATAAAACCATTAATCTGGTATAATTCTTCCGTAGGATGGATTAACGGAGCCCCAGGACCAAAGTTTCGTTTGAATAAGCCAGAGGATCGTGAACGGGAATTTTCATGGTGTGAACGTTTGGGAGTGGCAGGAGTAAAGATAGACTTCTTTTCTGGTGACAACCAGATGAATATGGACTATTGCATCGATTTGTTGGAATGTGCGGCAAAACATCACTTGTTAATCAACTTTCACGGAGCAACGATTCCCAGAGGTTGGCAGCGTACTTATCCCAACCTTTTATCCACCGAAGGAGTGTATGGAGCAGAGTGGTACAACAATGTTCCAACTTTTACAAGCAAGGCTGCTTCCCACAATGCCACGTTGCCTTTCACCAGAAATGTTATTGGTCCGATGGATTATACGCCATGTACGTTTAGCGATTCACAACATCCGCACATTACATCTAATGCACATGAACTGGCTCTTACGATACTTTTCGAGTCAGGATTGCAACATTTGGCAGACAAGCCAGAAAGTTATTTAGCCCAACCACAAGAGATACAGGATTTTCTTTCCACTCTTCCTTCCGCGTGGGATGAAACGCGACTGTTGTCAGGATACCCTGGTGAGAGCGTCGTCATGGCTCGTCGTCATGGGAACACTTGGTTTATTGCTGGAATTAACGGTACAGACGGCATAAAGACTCTTTTCCTCCCTCACGACTTCATTACCTCAAGTAAAGTTGTCATGATTGCCGACCAACCAAGAACAAGGCAAAATCCCAACGCCAATAAATGGGACATCAAAACTATCGATGCCATTCCCGAATCCATCGATTGCCAACCACGGGGTGGGTTTGTCATCGTTGCCAAATAATAATCTTAGCGTATCAAATCAATATGAAAAAATCATTCTTTCTATTATTCTTCTTAACAATGCTCTTATCTTTACGAGCAGAACAGTTACCCTTTGGCAAGGGTACAATCCAACTGACTTACTTGGCAAACAACGCCGTAAGAATCAAGTATCTTGAAAAAGATGTCAACAACAATCTTCCTGAATGGGTTTACGTTAAAGACCTGGAAGTAAAGCATGACATTTCGGTTGAGATAGACAACGAGAACCAACGCCTTTACGTGAAAGACAAGAATGGTAAAGTGGTTTTCTACGCCACTTCACACGAATGGAAACAAGGTCAAGCTACGCTCACCATCTCGTCTCCGAAGGATGAATATCTCTTTGGACTCGGACAGTTCCAAGACGGTTATCATAACGTGAGAGGACTCTCTCGTCGCTTGACACAAGTCAACACGCAAATCTCCATCCCAATGATCATCTCCAACAAGGGATACGGATTGTTATGGAACAACTACGGACTGACTGAGTTTAATCCATCCAGTCAGTATGTATCATTTGTCAAGCAAGAGGGAAGCAGTGGACGCGAAACGGTCAACGTCACCTCTACTGAGGGAGGAAAACAGGAAGTAAGAGAAAGAAATATCTATGATGCCTACATCAACATCACCGAACCAGGCAACTATGCACTACTGTTAGACGTAGGACAGAAGATGGCTCGCAGACATCAACTAAGCATTGACGGGAAAGTTGTGATAGACATGCAAAACCTCTGGTTGCCGCCCACAGCTTCTACCATCGTTTACCTGAAAGAGGGCAAGCATCATCTTACGGCTGAATTGTCAAATGGCGACCGCCCTACTCTATACTATCACCAAGTGAAAGATGAAACCGTCTTTCATTCACCTGTGTCTGATGCGGTGGATTATACCGTCTTCGTGGGAAAACCAGATGACATCATCGCATCTTATCGTGAAGTAACGGGCAACGTGCCTCTGCTGCCCATCTGGGCTATGGGTTATATCCATTGCAGGGAACGGTTCCATTCACAAGAAGAAATATTGACCACAGCCAACCGATTCCGCCAAGAACATCTGCCCATCGACGTAATAGTACAAGACTGGCAGTATTGGGGGAAATATGGTTGGAACTCCATGCAATTTGATGAGACACATTACCCATCGCCCAAAGCCATGACCGACAGCTTGCATCAAATGAACATGAGACTAATGGTGTCGGTGTGGTCGAAGATTGACAAAAACTCTGAGGTGGGCAAGCAAATGCTCCACGATAATTACTACATTCCACAGACTGATTGGATAGACTTCTTCAATCCACAGGCAGCTTCTGCCTATTGGAAGAATTTCAGTCAGCGATTATTGCCATTGGGCATAGACGCATGGTGGCAAGATGCTACCGAGCCAGAAAACGATGACCTAACAGGCAGAAAGGTGATGAACGGACAATTGGATGGCGACGTAGTTAGAAACGTCTATCCTCTCCTTGTCAATAAAACCGTTTACGAGGGATTGCGCCAAGATGCACCGAATAAGCGTTCGATGATTCTTACACGTTGTGGATTCCCTGGTATTCAGCGTTACGGAGCTGCACTATGGTCGGGAGACGTGGGCAACGATTGGAAAACATTCCGCCATCAGATAACAGCAGGATTGGGATTGCAAGCAGCAGGAATACCGTGGTGGACGTATGACGCAGGTGGCTTCTTCCGTCCAAGAGACCAATACAACAATTCTGAATACATTGAACGAATGTTGCGCTGGATACAGACAGCCGTATATCTGCCCTTGATGCGTGTGCATGGTTACATGAGCGATACAGAACCGTGGCGATATGGTAGCGAGGCACAATCCATTATCTCTCAATGCTTGCAAGAGCGTTATCGCCTGATACCATATATTTATTCCAATGCAGCTTCGGTCTCACTGGCTGGAAGTACATTGATGCGCCCTCTTGTCTTCGACTTCCCTCACGACAATACTGCCCTACAACAGAATTATGAGTACATGTTTGGAAAGTCGCTCTTGGTGAGTCCTGTAACGGAGGCAATGGACAAGAATGCTCCCCATGCTACTTGGAACACATATCTTCCCGTCCACCCTTCTGGATGGTACGACTATCGTTCGGGTAAGCATTATGATGGTGGGCAGACCGTTACCACTGATATTGATATTTCTCACATCCCAGTGTTTGTCAAGGCTGGCAGCATCCTTCCCATGAGTATCGACAAGCAATATGCTTCACAGTATGCAGACGCTCCTTTGGAAATCCGGGTTTACCCAGGCGAGAATGCTACATTCACACTCTATGAGGATGAAGGTTTCAACAACCGTTACGAACAAGGTGAGCGTAGTGAGATTACGTTCGAGTGGAACGATTCTCGCCATCAACTCACGATAGCTAAACGTAAAGGAACTTATCAAGGAATGTCCAAAAAGCGGGTTTTCCACGTGAGACTTCATAACGGTCAGACAAAGACCGTCAACTACCAAGGTAAGACTATTCGCATCCATTTATAACTATCCATCAATCTTTGAACAAACATGAAAAGACTATTATTATTGATTGCATTCTCACATGTCATCTGCTCGGCAATGGCACAACAATCACATAAATTGTGGTATTCACAACCTGCCCGACATTGGTTGGAAGCGTTACCCATCGGCAACTCCCACTTAGGAGCGATGGTATATGGCGGAACCAACGAGGAAGAAATCCAACTCAACGAAGAGACATTTTGGTCGGGCTCGCCTCACAACAACAATAGCCTTGAATCGAAGGACCACTTACAGGAAGTGAGAGACCTAATATTCAACGATAAGGAAAAGGAAGCTCATGCACTATTAGATAAGTATTTCGTCAAAGGTCCTCATGGAATGCGTTTCTTACCTTTGGGAAGCGTGAAGATGAAATTCGGGCATCAAGACGTAACCCACTATCAACGAGCATTAAACTTGGGCAATGCCACTGCCACCACATCATATATTTACAATCATGTGAAATACCAACGAACGGCTTTTGCATCGCAAGCCGATAATGCCATTATCATTCGTCTTTCGGCTGATAAAAAAAAGGCATTGGCATTTGAACTGACGTTTGATAGTCCATTGAAACATCACATAGAAGCATTTGAAGGCAGATTGGTCCCAAGACCTGCAAACGGCTTAGACAATCATGATTTTTTGGTAACGGTGGATGGTGTTGACCAAGAAGGCATCAAGGCAGGACTGAAAGCTGAATCACACATATATATAGAATCTGACGGAGACTTGAAGGGGAAAGAAAAGTCTGTTTGCTTGGAAAATGCTTCTTTTGCTACGATTTACATCACTGCTGCCACCAACTACGTCAACTATCATGACGTGAGTGGTAACCCGATACAAAAAAACAATGAGGTACTCCTTTCTCTCATGGGCAAAAGCTACAAGCAAATACTTGCCGACCACATCAAGAAATACCGTGAGCAATACGACCGTGTGTCTCTCGTTTTAGCCAAATCAAAGGCTTCTTCTTTAGAAACTGACAAACGATTGGCTGCCTTTGCCGATGGCAATGATATGGATATGGTATCGCTCATGATGCAATATGGCAGATACTTGCTCATTTCTTCCTCACAACCTGGCGGACAACCCGCCAATCTTCAAGGTGTGTGGAATGATAAGATGAATGCACCTTGGGACTCGAAATATACCATCAACATCAATGCTGAGATGAACTACTGGCCTGCGCTGATAAGTAATCTTGCTGAAACACAACAACCATTGTTCAGCATGATACGCGACCTCAGCGAAACTGGCGCCGTCACTGCCAAACAAATGTATGGTTGCAATGGATGGGTTGCTCATCACAACACCGACCTTTGGCGCATAGCAGGACCTGTTGACGGTACTACATGGGGAATGTTTCCCACAGGTGGCTCTTGGCTCACCACTCACATCTGGCAGCATTATCTTTATACGGGCGATAAGGATTTCCTAAAAAAGAATTACGACATTCTCAAAGGTGCAGCCCAATTCCTTCTGGACTATATGCAGGTGCATCCCAAATGGGGATGGCTGATGACGGTTCCCACCGTCTCTCCCGAACACGGTCCGCAAGGGAAGGGAACTACCGTCACGGCTGGTTCTACGATGGACAACCAGATAGCATTTGACGTACTCTCTAACACTCTCCAAGCTGGAGAGATTCTGAACGTCAACGATACGGATTTCCAGAATCAACTTCGTCAAGCCATTGCCAAACTTCCTCCCATGCAGATTGGGCAGTATGGACAACTGCAAGAATGGCTCATCGACGCTGACGATCCCAAAGACGAGCACCGTCACATCTCTCATCTCTATGGGCTCTATCCCTCCAACCAGATTTCTCCTTATTCTCACCCCAAACTCTTCACCGCTGCTGCCAATACCCTCAAGCAACGAGGCGACATGGCTACAGGATGGAGCTTGGGATGGAAGATTAACTTCTGGGCAAGGATGCTTGACGGCAATCATGCGTTTAAGATTATCCAAAACATGCTTCATCTATTGCCCAATGACAACATGGCTCGCCAATATCCCAACGGTAGAACCTACCCCAACCTCTTTGATGCTCATCCACCCTTTCAGATTGATGGCAACTTTGGTTGTGCTGCAGGTGTCTGCGAGATGCTTCTGCAAAGTCACGATGGTGCCGTACATCTCTTGCCGGCTTTGCCTGACGCATGGAAAAATGGTAGTGTAAAAGGACTATGTACACGTGGAGGATTCATAGTAAACATGACTTGGGAGAATGGACAGTTGAAGAAGGCTACTATCACTTCTAAACTCGGCGGAACCCTTCGCCTACGTTCATACGTTCCCTTGAAGGGGAAACAACTGAAAGAGGCACAGGGTGAGGTAGATAACCCATTGCTCAAGAAGGCTGAAGTCAAGACTCCCCTTGTTTCTTCCAAACTGTCTTCCTTCCCATTGATCGACATTGGCAAAGTTTACGAATACGACATCCTTACCACGGCAGGAAAAACCTATTCTGTCTCTATCAAATAAAAAGTTATACACAATTGTAAATATATCAAAAAAACTTCGTATCTTTGAACGTTGGTCTAATTAGTGTTCACTGATAAACATAAACTTCACTATACCATGAAAAAAATATTTTCACTTGCATTGCTTTTGCTTGCAACAACTACACAACTATTGGCTGCACCACAGTTTGTGGTTTTCAGCCAACAAGAGAATGTATTTCCCATACACGAATTGCCCCTCTGCCTATCCGCAAAGGAACATTCGTGTGTAACTCGTGCCTTGAATGCCTTTCAAAAAGACATGCAGCAAGTAACGGGACATCAACCCAATATCATCACAGCATTGCCGAAAGACTACCCTGCATCTGCCATCGTAGTGGGAACGGTGGGCAGCAATAGCCTCATCGACTCTTGGGTGAAGAAAGGACTCCTTAACGACCTCAAGGGAAAGACGGAGAAATACATCATCAAGACCATTGACAACCAACTGGTGATTGCGGGCAGCGACAAGCGAGGCACCGTGTTTGGCATTTATGAACTGTCACAACAGATAGGCGTTTCTCCTTGGTATTACTGGGCTGACGTACCCATCGAGAAACATGGGCAGTTGTTTGTCAAGCGTGGAGAATATACTGACGGTGAACCTGCCGTGCGCTATCGGGGTATCTTCCTCAACGACGAGGCTCCATGCCTCACCTCCTGGGTGAAGAATACGTTTGGCACCAACTACGGTGACCACCGTTTCTACGAAAAGGTGTTTGAGTTGATATTGCGACTCAAAGGCAACTTCCTTTGGCCAGCCATGTGGAGTTGGGCTTTCTATGCTGACGACCCACTCAACTCGAAGACGGCAGACGAGATGGGCATTATCATCGGCACATCCCATCACGAGCCAATGGCACGTAACCACCAGGAATATGCTCGCAAACGAAAGGAATGGGGAGCATGGAACTACCAGACCAACCAACAGAAGCTCGACCAGTTCTTCCGTGAGGGCATTGAGCGCATGAAAGGCACTGACGACATCGTTACCATCGGTATGCGTGGCGACGGTGACGAAGCCATGAGCGAAGAGGCTGACACGAAACTGCTGCAACGGGTGGTGGAAAACCAACGCAATATCATCAAGAAAGTAACGGGAAAACCTGCCAACAAAACACCACAGGTGTGGGCATTGTACAAGGAGGTGCTCGACTATTACGACAAGGGTATGCGTGTGCCTGACGACGTACTTATCTTGCTTTGCGACGACAACTGGGGCAACGTCAGGCGTGTACCAAATGCCAAGGAGCGCAAGCATCCTGGTGGTTGGGGATTGTATTACCACGTTGACTACGTTGGCGCTCCTCGCAACACGAAATGGCTGAACGTTACTCCTACGCAAAATATGTGGGAACAGCTCTCCTTGGCTTACGACTATGGTATTGAGCGCATGTGGATTCTCAACGTGGGCGACCTCAAGCCCATGGAGTATCCCATCACGATGTTTATGGACATGGCATGGAAACCAAGAGAATTTCAAGCCAACAACATCACCGACCATACCCTGCGTTTCTGTGAGCAACAGTTTGGCAAGGAGCAGGCAGCAGAAGCTGCACGCATCCTCAACCTTTGCAACAAATATGCCGGGCGTTCTACCGCAGAGATGTTGGATGCTAAAACGTATAACGTAGAGACAGGCGAATGGAAACAAGTGGCTGACGAATATATGCGACTGGAAGCGGAGGCTCTGCGCCAATATCTTACCTTACCCCAACAGTATCGCGATGCTTACCAACAAATCATCCTGTTCCCCATACAGGCTATGTCTAACGTTCACCAAATGTACTACGCGCAAGCCATGAATCTCTCGTTGGCTGCACAAAACAATCCTGATGCCAACATCTGGGCTGAAAGGGTGCGTGAGGCATTCGTGCGTGACTCCCTGCTCTGCGCTGCCTATAACCACGACTTTGCCAACGGCAAATGGAACGGGATGATGACGCAAAAACACATTGGATATACGTCGTGGAACGATAATTTCCCTGCCGACAGAATGCCTAAGGTAAGAAAGGTGGAAAATGGAAACGGTGGATATTCGTTCACAGAGAAAAATGGAATGGTGGTGATGGAGGCTGAGCACTACCACACGGCTACCGCTACCGACCAAACATCATGGACGGTAATACCATACATGGGAAGGACGCGCAGCGGATTGGCATTGATGCCTTATACCCAACAAACGGGAAATGCTGCCCTCACCTATCAGTTCTCACTGAATGGAAAGCAACCAGAATCGGTAAAAGTATATGTCGTTGTGAAATCTACCCTCGACTATCTCAATAAGGGAGGATTGGCATTTACCGTATCTCTCGACAACGGTGAGCCGCAGAGAGTGGTATTCAACGACCGTCTGAACGAGGCAAAGGAAAACATCTATTCCATCTTCTATCCCACCGTGGCAAGGAGAGTGATTGAAACCTTTCGTACCTTCTCCCTCCCCCATCAAGACGTTCATACGCTCACCATTCATCCCGAAGACCCAGCTATTGTCTTTGAGAAAATCGTCATCGACGCTGGTGGCTACCAGCCATCCTTCCTGTATGGTGACGAGTCGCCTTGCAAGAGATAAAAAGAAAGATTCTGAGCAAAAAGACATACTTGATTTGTCTCACGACTTGGGTTTAAGCACCTAAGTCGTGAGACAAAATCTTGAAATAGCCACTCCTCCTATTTGTCAATAAAAAGTGCCAAAAAGGGCTCTCTATTTTGCGATATTTTCCATCAACCTTTCCGTCGGTTCAAAAAATGCTATTTTTTGGCTTATCCCTAACCACATGATTTACAAGGCATTAAAAATCAGACCGTATATTTATGCACATATATTGGATGGATTTATGCAGAAAAAGCATCATTTTTAGGCATTCATAACATATATAGTTAGCTCGCTAACATATATAGTTACGCTCGTAACATACATAGTTACGACAATAACTATATATATTACGAGTAAAAAACCATATTTTCACATCGGAAACACAACAATTCTGCTTCCTTCACATCTAATTTGAGATTTTTCACGAAAAATTTTTGTAGGAATATTTCATTGTATATTAGTCATACTCCTGTTTTTTAATCAGTCTCAACAAGCATTCTACCGCCTTGGGTGTTTTCTTGCGAGCCGTTCGCAATATCTGTACAAACTCCTCCTCTGCAATATCCGAATTGAAATCATCCACCAACTCGCATGACACATCTGATTTCTTCATAAGTTCCAATCCTTTCCGTTTCATCAGGTAGCGAAGTGACAGGATACCCTTATCGTATTTCGGTTTGGCTTTAATCAATTCCTGCATCAAGTTCAGACCATTGTCACCGATATACAATTCATTGAGCATAGCTATCATGTATAACACTTTGGCATCAGGTGTTGACATGTCAAAGACATCGCCCATTAGCACATTCACCGCATCCGCCTCTTGATAACGTTCAAGTTTTGCCAAACAACGTGATTTTACATAGAGAGCCTCCTGACATTGATGCAGTGTCAACACGCTATCCACATACGCTAAAGCCTGTTCATACTCACCAGCATAGAGACTAAGCAAGGCTACAAGGAAGTTGGATGCCCAATGGTTAACAGTCTTCAGTCGAGTTGGCACATTATCTATACATCCATAGAGCTGCTCATCACAGACAACGGTATCAAGAAATCGCTTGGCTTGTTGCATCGCCTCCTTGATGTCACCAGCCTCTGCCTTCTTCTGCACTAATAGCAGGTATTGCTTTGCAGCCTCATCGTAGTCATGATGAGCCAACAACTGATACACAGCCTTCCCACTCTCGATTTCACTGTTGATCACTTGCTCGTCGTTATAGTCGTTAGCATATTGCAACACCTCCCGACTCGTATGGGCATACTGAGGAATGATAGGGCGTGAGAGGAACAAGCCACCAAGAGAACGCACACGACTCAATGCCACATAGAGCTGACCTGCTGCAAACATGCCACGACTCAGGTCAAGATACATCTTTTCAAAAGTCATGCCCTGACTCTTATGCACGGTGATGGCCCAAGCTAATCGCAACGGATACTGCGTAAAGGTTCCCATTAGTTCCTTTTTCATCTTACGTTCATCCTTGTCATACTCATAGCTATACGACTCCCATGTGCAGTTAGGCACAACGTAGGTGTTTCCATCTTCAATAGTTACATGTATTTCATCCTTGGTCAACTTGACGACAGTGCCTATGGTTCCATTTGCCCAACGCTTTTGCTGGTCGTTGCGAGTAAACATCACTTGAGCACCCACTTTCAATTTTAGGTTCATATCTACAGGGAAGCGTTTCTCATCAAACTTCCCCTGCACCGTTCCTTCATAGATGTACTCCTCTGCATCAATCTCTGACAGACACTGTTGATTGATATTGTCAGCCGTTCTGTTAATTGATGCCAGCGTAATTACCATCCCATCCTCCTTTGTTGGTTGACAGACACGCTCATTCAGATGCACCAGATTCTTGGGTGTAGCTCTGTTCATTCTCACATTCTCTAAGATATTCAGAAAATCCTTGTCTTCCTGACGGTACACCTTCTGGAACTCTATCTTCACAAGTCGCATTCGCTTGATGGCATCTGCTTTGTAAAAGAAGAAGTCATCGGTATGGTAGAGGTCGTGCATCAGTTCACGCTCTGCGCCCTGCTTGACAACTGGCGGCAACTGGAACATATCACCAACGAAGATTACTTGCTTTCCTCCAAATGGCAGAGTTGATCGAAGCACTTTACGCATGGTGTAATCAATGGCATCCATGATGTCACATCGTACCATCGACACCTCATCTATAATAATGGTGTCAGTATGAATCAACGTCATTATTCTTGCCTCACTCATCTTGCCCATTGTTCCAGGTGTACATACCTCCATCGGCAATCCGAAGAACGAATGAATGGTATCGCCACCAGCTATGATAGCTGCAACACCCGTAGGAGCCAATGTGACGAACTGCTTATCTACCATCTTTTGCACGTTACGCAAGAATGTTGTCTTACCTGTTCCTGCCTTACCAGTAAGGAAAAAACTACTGTTGGTATTGGCTATCAAATCATAAGCCATCACCTGCTGCTTGTTCTCTGTATCAATCATGTTCTCCATTGTTATCGCTGTTCAATTTTAGGAAGTATTTGGGTTAAACGAGTGTTGAAGTCGGGGGCAAGGAAACTTTTGTAGCATCCGTTGACGAATTCAGAAGCTTGCGTCGCAATCTGTTCTGCTGACATGTAGATACGTTGAGCTTTCATCACGCCAGTCAGATAATCTTTCACCATCTGCTCTGATTCTTGTCGGATAAATGCTTCGTTGCGATACTCCTTGTCGTAGTCGCGTTTCTGAATCAGTTCCATCTTCTGACCATTGAAGGCATAGAGTTCAATGCTGTCAATATAGGTCCAGTTATGATAGAGCCCAACCTTTTCGACGATTACAATACGGTCACAGAAACGAATACCAATGTAGTATCGATGTCCGCTGTTGCTCTCGTGTTCGTCACAAATAAACATCTTCTGTCCTTCATCCCAGACTGGGATATGAACACGTGGATTACCAAATGTTGGCAGGATGCTGTCAAACAGGTTCTTGTTGATTGCTTTTGTCAATGTTGCCATAGTCTTGTTTGTTTTTAAGGGTTAATATATTCGTTAAGCATTTCGCATAGTCGTAAGCAACTTAGGCAAGTTGCTTACGTTGAGTTTCCTCTATCATGTTGCGAGAGAAAGCAAGTATCTCTTGTTCGCTTACATGAGCTCCTTGCATTTTGAGCTGTCCAGCCAAGAAGTCCTTGAGCATCAAGATACTTTGTTGCTTAGCAAAGTATTCAGAGAAATCCACCCAGTTAGCACCTCCCCAGAACTTTTGGGCAATGATATGTGCCTTTTTACCATTCCAACAAAACAAGGTAATGCCGTTGAGGAACGTTCGTGCATATCCTTGACCTATGTCATAATACACCGCAAGACGATTAGAAAAGCGAATTGCCTTAAAATACGTATTGTTTGCCGCACTGGTGTAACCAAGTGTAAGGAAAACGTTCTTGGCAGCATTGTAGGTTAATGACTCGCCCGAGAGGGCAGGAAGGCTTTTTGATGCAATGAGTTGAAGCGATTTGTTCATCATAGCTTTCTTCGTTTTTTGTGGTTTGACTTTTAGCTTCTATTTCTCTTATTAAAAACAACTCTATCGGAATTGCTTTGCAAAAATACAATTCTTTTTGTTGTTTTTCAAATCCTTTGATAAGAACATTGGTTCCTATTTATTTGGAACCATTTGTTTGATGAGAACCAATGCCTTTTTATATCAAGAGCATAGTTGATATTGTTGTAATTGTTTTAGACTTCGGCTTGCGCAGTGAAGTTGCATTTGTTTTGCAAACCTGTTATCACTTTTGCCGACCAGACGATGTGCTGACTGAGCTTGACGCTTTTCAACTATGCGGCGGAGGATTCGCTTTTGGCAACTATAGGACTTCATGCCATTGCGCCCATGTAAGTTGAGAAGAATGCCGTCAAAGAGTTCATCCTCTAAAATCTGAGTCAAACGGTCGCATGATTCTTTAATGGCAGCCTTTTTGTATTTGACACCTTTTGCCAGAAGAACCCAACTTTTTGCAATCTTTCTACGAGCGTTAGCTTCAGCTTGAATACGCTTTTGGTTTGCTTTCTGCATCATCTTCTTGTTTTCCTTTCCTGAATTGTTCATTTCGTTTTGTGTGTTCTTGTTTTTCATTGTTTTCGATTTTAATCCTACCAACAGTTTGCAGCATCAATCATCGTGGTAGTGTCGATGGCTTGACGCTGCAAAGATATACACTTTTCTTCGTGAAATAAAGAATTGTTATTAGAACATTGGTTCCGTTGTATTTGGAACCATTTGCTTATAAGAATTATGCCTCAGATGATACGCTATTCGTATAGTTTTGCAAAATCTTCAACTCGCTGCTTGAATATATCTCTCACCTCATTAGGTGACACGATATCAAGTCCTGCCCCATTTGCACACTATTTCTTCTAGTTCTCAAATGATAGTATATGATATTGGCAAATGGAGCAGCACAGCCATCTCTGTCTAAAAAACTTCGCCTTTACAACTATTGTTCTTTTATACGTAGATTAGTTGCATACCAAAAAGTTTTACTTGAATCCTTGTCATTAGGCCTTGATTGAAGCGTAAATATAACAACTTCATCCTCATAGAATTCATTTGTTTCAACATCTTCAATCTTTAATGGATAAGGATATTCGTTGAATTCAACTTTTTTTAATCTACCACTCATAACAATAATACCTTCATAATCTTTTCCTGCAACTAAGCAATTTTTTTTATTGCTATTATTGTTTGAAGAATACTTGTCTTTTGGAGATTTTTTAATCCTTGTCGGTGAAGAGAATTTTGATAAATCCAGGTATCCTATTTGTTTGAAGCCATCCTTTTGTTCGGTTTTATCTTCTTCTATGATATTTTCCTCAACAAGATCTTCAGTAGGCGCATATGATTGTTCTAATTCTTTATAAGAAACCTCCTTTTCTTCTTGTATGTCTAAAGCTAATCCAGATAAACCTGCATCTGTATCTAGTCTAAAGTCATATAATCCAGGACCGCTATACGAGAAGCCTAAAACACCTCGTAATATTTGTCCTTCATCTCGTATTATGTCAAATCCCTTAGCATTGAATGTAACATCCACTCCACATTGCATTCTAAGAATACCTTTATTATTTTTAATGTTGTGAATAACACCTGTTATAGTACTCGCATCTACATCCTTTCGATATTTGTCAACAATACAATGAATGTCTTCACGCTCACCAAAATAGCACTGAGGCTGAATAGTACCTTTGTCAAATTTCTTTGCAAACTCTTCCGATTTGCTAAAATACGTCATAGCCAAAGATGACAATTCTTTGTTTTGAACCTTACCCTGTATAGATTTTGCACAATAACATACAGCCAAATAGAAACATGCATTTAAATAACCCCAACCGCTCTTATTGCCATCTACATATTGGCATTCCCATTCTTTCAATAAATCAATAGCTTCATCAAGAGAGAATTCTTCAGAACTATATAATTTTAACATAAAGAGTGTTTCGTAACTTTTTACATCTCCTTGGTTTTTTTGATATTCCAAAACACTTTCTATCTCTCTCTTTTCCTGATTTGTTAAATTGCTATAAGCCCTTCTTGTATCTTTGGTTTTGGTTCTACTGTAAATAATTGATTTCACAAGTAGACTTCCATATAAAAGTTTCTTTTCTCCAGACTCTGAACTATACCGAGTACGATAACGTTGAATTGATTCTCGATTCTGCCCTACAAGATTTTGATGGAATAGTCGAACAGACTCGTAGATTGGTAAGGAGTTCATAATTTGTGTAAGCCCATCATTTTTAAAAGTATAGCAGATTTGTTCAAATAAGTCAAGAATGTTACCTAATTTTTCTGTATAATCTGAATAGATGGGATTTGTTTCACAGAAAAGATAGTCGTTGCAGCCAAGCAATTTTTGGCCTAACATAATTGTTTCTTTAAACAATTGACTTTCAGCAGCATAGCCATAGGGACTAGCGGGACTTAACTGGATGCTTTTCTCAAAAGCATCGTATGCAGAGTCTGTCCATTCAACTAGACAATCTTCTATTTCCCGAATATCTACACAGTCAGGATCTTCATTCATATCACGATTAAACTGCCTAGCAAGCGCATTAATCCTTCGTCTATAAAGCATCCCTTGCATATGGTGCAAATCAGAATCATTCGGCGTCAAATCAAATGCCTGATTTAGATTATCTTGAGCATCAGCAAACAATCTATCGTTTATTTCGATTTCTTTTGTTATTGAAGTCTTTTCATATAGGAATCGAGCGAAATGACCTCTAAATATTGAGTCTTCTGGAAAAGCTTTCACTAATGCGGAAAAAAGAGATTCTGCCCGTTCTGTGTCATCTAAATCTTTAACAAGAAGAGAGAATTTGTTCTTGATATTCCCTTTGTCTTCGATAGCTCGATAATCTGCATTTTTGCGGATAATAAACACACTATACAACATGTCTTTGTCATCTGAACCGAGTTCACCTGCTTTTTGGCAAAGTGAAATAAAGTTCTTTGCAAAATCTGAAAGACCTGCTTCCCAATTTACTTTATAAGCACTTAGTATGAACTTAGAGAAGCGATTGTAGCGAGGACGCCAAATTCCTGTTGGTGTTCCGTCTTCCGTAGACTCTTCGATGAGCAATTTCTTAAGAGCTTTTTGAATTTCTTTGCTATAAAACCGAATAGAAGGATGCATTGTATCCCCCCATATAGGTTTTAGCAATGTTTGATTTATTCCCAAATCAGAATATTTAAATACAAAACCCACATAAGCACAAAATTCTTTTAAATTATCAGGAAGTGTATCCATCCACTCTTTAACATATGATGACAAGTTGTTACTTGTCTCATTATCCTTGAGCATAAGTGGGAAATCAATGACTTCTAATGAGCTATTATTCTTTTTCGCATCAGATAAAAGACGTTCTGGTAGTCCAAGTTGTTTATATTTTTCTTCAAATCTGTTCAGCTCATCATTTCTAAGAAAGGATTCTAGTAATGCAACATTTTCCTTTTGATGATATGTTGCACCTGTAAAAGGTTCAACATAAAAAAACACAACTTTCTTAGCCGCATCAGACATCCTCTTCACTAAATTGTCAAACTTTTCACGACCAACACGTTTAGATTCAACAATCGCCAAAATGGGAGTGTTATCAGTTTCCTCAGAAAGTTGGCGCAAATATTGTTCTGTCAACCGAATATTACTACAATTTCTTATATCAACAACAGTGCATGAAATGATACCAATTTCATCTTCTTTTTTTATGTCATATCCTAATCGCCTAGCTAAAGTCGTTGCGCCACTACCAGGTCTATGACGTAATGTGTATACAGATGTTCTTCTTGTTGTTCGAATAATCTCAGAAATTCGTTGCTTTACAATGCGATACAGAGTCCTTTGTACATCACATTGCCTATCTAATTCTTCCAAAGTAATTTCTGCACCCGAATAAAAGTCCCATTTCCGTTCTTCTTTTGTTTGAGTGGGACTAAAAAACTCTATGCCAGCGGCCCTATATCTTTCCCTTGACTCCGTCAAATCTTTGGAATTACCGCGAACTAAAAGCCTTGTCGGATTAGACTCTGCAAGAATTGGTTTTATGTCTGCTATGTGATGGACAAAATCTCCAAACGTAGCATCAATAAAAGAGATTTGTACGCCATAATCATCACTCCACTCTCTCAGACGTTCTTGATAAGAAGAGTCCTTAGTGAATGAAATAATCTTACAGCGTTCCTGTACAGCATCCCAATTTCCAAAAACGTTTTCCAACTTTTCAAAAAGACGAAAAGTCAGTTTAGGACTACTACCACAAAAATCAAAAATCAAGTAGTCATTAGTCAATCCTGTCCTTACAATTTTTGAAAAAACATTTTCAAAAAGTTTGGGAGTATCTCTTAAAGTCTTCGTGTCGTCAAATCCGCTTAAATCCACACGTCCTTTAGCAAACAACCAATTTGTCAAATTAGAGATTCCTGATACTTCACTTATGTTGTCTGTAATAATCCTTAAAGAAGATTTCTGAACTGATGGTGCTTGCTCAAATAATCCATCTTCCGTTTTTTTATTCAAATCTACAACAAAATTCCATTGTATACGATAAAATTCTTTCAGTTGGTTAGCGGATAATGGCTTGCCAAACTTGTCTGTTAGGATTTCGGGTAATAAGGCAATGTAATTCACGCCAGGTAATTGCTCGAAGCGATTCGTTAATTCATCTAAGACAACAAAGTCATTATTTTCGTTTAACACTTGCTCTGTTCCAATTTCACTATTGCCAACTTCTGGTTTTGGAAGAGATTCGAAAAAGTTATATAAATTCGAACTCAATATTTTCTTTAGGTTCCTTATCCACATCCAAATGGATTTTTCGAGAGCCTCTGCTTTAATTCTTGCATCTTCATCGGATGCAGAATGACTACCTTCACCACTAATTTCTCCATAACGAGAGATAATCTCGTTAAAAGTGCTATCAATGGATTTCTTCAATCTTTTCATTACTTTTTCATCAGATAGAAGATGCTGATTCTTATAAAAGATAACACATTTTGCCAACATTGCTAGGCTACTGCCTTCTTTTGATTCGCAAGGTATATTCTGTACCTCACATGTGCCAGCTCTCCAATCACAATTAATTTGTTTATTTCCATTGATTAAGTCGTCACAAAGGGAGTTGTTTGTCAATACGTCATATATAATTAACTTGCAGAAACGTTCAAGCGCGGGACGCATGTGTCTTAAATAGAATACAAAATTGGAACTATTGTATTTTGCGATAGATTCTTTATAATCCTTTATAAATTCTTGTTGTAAACTATTCATAATATTTTGTGTTTAAAGAGTCGACTACTATTAACACTTTGACACTTTTTAAAAGTCGTGAGATTAATTGCTGGTGTCTGTACATCTGGTTGAGCTTTATTCGTACATCACTTGCTGTTGGTTATAGAATTTTTACCAAGTTGCTCAGCTACTAACTAATAAGTTTGCCAAAACTGTTTGTTGTCTTAGTCTATTCAAATTCTTCATTCTTCAACTATTTTAATTCTGGCACAAATATACAAAATTACTTCGACAAATAATCAGTTTGGATATAAAAATCAATTTAAAACCATTACTAAACTCATGATTATTTCTAAATTACATCAATTTAACTAAGTTTCTGCACTTGTGTCTCAAATGCGTTGCAAAGATACTACCTGTTTATGTTTGCTACAAATATTTCCATCTTCCTAACGGTTCCATTCTTCTTGGAACCAATTTTTGATAATGAAGTTGTCAAAATAGAGGTGTTTACCCTAACATATATATGGTTTTTAGATAGTGCAAAGATACACATTTATAAATAAAGATATGAAATCTGCCAAAAGAAACATGAAAAGCAAGAAAAAGTCCCAATGTCCCCCATCGTTTGAATATATTTCGTATCTTTGCAAACAAATCGAAATACTATGTATTACATTTGGACTGACGAGAGTGATTCATCTGGTAAATATTATGCCAACTTTTATGGGGGCATACTTATCCAGTCAGAGCATTACGAAGAGGTGCTCTTACGACTATCTGCTGTTGCTAAAGATGTTGGACTTGAGAACGAAGAGATTAAGTGGCAGAAAGTGAACGACTATACGGAGGAACGTTACGAGAATATTATGGACGTTTTGTTTGATTTGTTGAACGAAGGGAAAGCCAAAATTAGAATCTTTTTCCGTCATCGTCAGTTTGAGGCATACGGTTTAACAAATGAACAAAGGAGAAAAGAGTATCCCAAACTATATTATCAATTCATTAAAAACGACTTTGGACTAATATATAGCAATCCAAAAGGAAAGAATGTAAGATTGAGATTACTCATTGACGATATGCACATTACACCCAGGATTCAACATAGGTGTTACAACACCCATTACTAAAAAGGAAGATTTGTGGGAACGACCATATCTGCACTGGAACTTTGTACCTAAGTTCTTCACGAAAAACGAGAAGTTTACCAAACATCAAAAAACAGAAACAGCCCCGTACAACCTACACTAGTGAGCTACGTCAACGTAGCCTTTCAGTTGTAAAGGACTTATTTCTGCATACAAAGTTACAACTTTATTTTGTATTTCCAAAGGTTTTAATAAAAAAGTTGTTTTCAAATAAAGAAAGCGTTAATATTGCTCTATCTGCTTTCGAAGAATCTCCTTAATTTGCTCTCTTAAAGCCAGAGGCTCCATCACTTCGAGATACTGTCCATACGCAAGTATTTTGCCACGCAATTCGCGATTGGGTTCAATCGTTAATGCGACTTCACCATACCATTGACCATCATGCTCCCCAAAAGGAAGCGTTTCTTTTTGGCTATGATGCAGGGGCTTGGTCAACAATAGACCATGTTGGTATTCTGTTTTTGAGCGAATAACAACCTCTTCAACCTTTGCTCCTTTCTCATGGGTTACACCTATTTTATTATTAAAGAACTGTTGATAATAACCTTTGGGAGCTGGAATGTATTCTATATCTTTCACGGTGAGTACTTCCCCAATGATTCTGTCTAATGGCACATTATAAGCGTGACACGGTTCGCGGTCAGCCTCTCCGAATACAAACCAACGACCATTATATTCTTTCAAGAACTGAGGATGAAAGGTCAATGTGAATGGCTCCTGTCCGAATCGTTGGTAATCGAATTGGAGAACTTGCATGTTGGTAATAGCCTTAAAGAATACAGGGAGAAGATGAATATTGGTAAGGTTTTGCTCCATGCTTGAACTGATACGCATATCCCCATTGACAGACTCTCTATTTGTATCAAGTAACAATTGGGTGTTTTCAAAAAACGCAGAAAACCAACTTGCCGGTAAGATACCTGCAGAAGCTTTGCAAAATGTCACATAATCTTCTACCGATTTCTGAACAACAGCCTTACGCTCTTGTTCCAATGGATCGTTGCTTTCACCGATATATCTATACGCCTTACCCTTGCTTAGTCCATTATCCTTTATACTACCAGGACAAGCCTTCTCCAATGCCTTCAATACTTCTGGGAATGCTTTCTTTAGTTCACCATAGCCTGGTTCGCTATTGCACGCTATTCTATGATAATAGTCTTTTGGTCTGCCACAATACAAGGCGAGTATATCAGCATAACTGACAAATTCACGTTTCATCAGTTCGTCATATATCAGATTTACAAATTCTGACCTAATGCCAACTCCTGCAAAAATGTTTTTACTGGGCATAATCATGATGTTTAGGACATTGCAAAGGTATGAAGAAATCATTATGTTTGCAAGTATTTTTCTTTTTTAATTTGCCTTCATACAAAATAAAATAGAATGTAAAAAGTGGCGTTTCTATTTCTTTTTTTAGGAAATAAATGTAACTTTGCACATGAATGAGGAAAACAGTTAGAAATATATTGATTGGCTTGGGTTGCATCATGGCTTTGCCAGTGTTGTTATTGGTAGTGGCGATGGTGTTGCTCAACTCAGACACGATGCAAAACAGGTTGCTGGCGTATGCCACCGAGCTCTTGTCGGAGAAACTGAATACGGAGGTGAGCATCGGCAATGCAGACATTGACTTGTTTCAACAGAAAGTAAGGTTGGACGATGTGGATGTAAAAGACTTACAGCAACGTGAAATGCTCCAAATAGAATCTATGGGTGTTGCCGTCAACCTCAGGAGTCTGCTACACGATGAACTGAAGATTACCGAAGCAAACATCAGTGGGGTAAACGCACAATTGTTTAAAGAACATCCTGACTCTGCGAGTAACTTTCAATTCGTGATAGATGCTTTCAAGAATGACAAGAAGAAGAAACACGGCAAGAAATTAGCTTTTGAACTGGATAAGTTGACCGCTGAAAGAATCAACCTTGCATATAACGGTCAACAGTTGGCTTTGCAACGCATAGACTTTCGTGAGAAAGGAAAGAATGACCTGATAGGCATTGACAGTTTGCGACTGCACATCGACAACCATAAACCTCTGAAGAGGTTAGGAAAACCGCACCGTGGGTATTTTGACACGGGGCACATGGACATCGTAGCAAATGCTCGAATAGAAATCAATATTCAAGGCAAAGATTCAGTGAGCGGAAAGATGGTTTCTTGCGATGCTAAAGACCATGTTTCGGGTCTCTATATACCACGTTTACAATTTGACTTCGTGGGCAACAAGGAAAGGATGCAACTGAACGATGTTCACATCAACTTGAAAAACACGAAACTTACCTTTGCCCATGCTCACGTAAAACTACCCAACAAGAAAATGGGGAAGAAACTCTTCTACTACACCTCTACCATCAAGGGCAAGGTGATATTGACAGACATCGCCCACCCGTTTGCTCCCATACTGAAAGACTTCAAGATGCCTCTCTCCCTACATACGAAGATGAGCGGTGATGACAACTCGATACATTTCAGAAACATACATGTGGCAACCTACGACAAGAAACTGAGAATCGAGGCTAAGGGAAACCTGCATCACTTAAAGGGTAAGCATAAGTTGCACATTCATTTCGACGTAAAGAAGATGACGACAACGGGAACCAAAGTGAGACAAATACTCAAACAACTGCCCACCAAGAAATTCATGATGAAACAACTTGAGGCTTTGGGAAACATTTCTTATCATGGGTCTTTCGACATTTTATGGAGAAAGGAAATGTTCAGGGGAAAGATACACACCGTGGCTGGACCGATGGACTTCAACTTCTCGCTTGATGGAAACAGCAAGTATGCTACGGGAATGGTCAACACGGATTCTTTCCGCTTAGGCAACGTGATAGGCATGAAAGACATCAAGAAGGTGGTTTGCATGGCTGATTTCAAGTTTGACTTCTCCAAGCAGCGAACAGCCTTGGTGAGAAAGATGAGGGGCGGAAAGTTGCCAATAGGTGAGGTAAATGCAACTATCAAGGAAACCGACTACAAGTTTTTGAAGCTAAAAAACATTGTGACCAGCATCAAAAGCGACGGTGCCGTAGCTCAAGGCAGTGTCAGCAACAAAGGAAAACTCATTGACCTGCTCTGCGACTTCTCGTTTACCAATACCGACTCGCTCCACAAAATGAAAATCAAGACTCACATCAAACTGCATAATATCTTCAGCAAGAAAGACAAAGTAAAAATGACCAAGGAGGAAAAGGAACAGTTGAAAGAGGAGAAAAAACAGCAAAAGGAGGAGAAGAAACAACTGAAAGAGGAAAAGAAGCTATTGAAGAAACAGCAGAAAGAGGCTCGGAAGAAGGAAAAAGAAGCAGCCCGACAGACTTAATACCACTTCAGCCCATGCTCTTTGCAATAGTCGATAGCGGGTTGATAGCCTTGAAACGTGGCTTTGTGAATCCACCTTAATCCCATGCGCTCATTCTTGGGAACACCTGTACCAGTCATTAAGAACCAACCCGTGGCAAACTGTGCTTGCGCATCGCCACCATTAGCAGCCAACTCATACCAAAAGACACATTCTTCCAAGTTTTTCTCCACTCCGTCACCATTCCAATAAGCCGCCCCTACATTCTTCTGACTGAGGATATGGCCTTGGAAAGCTGCCTCACGGTACCAAAGGAAAGCCTTGTAATGGTCAACGGCAACGCCACTACCAAGATAATAGGCATTTGCCACATTCACCTGCGACTGCATATCGCCCTTATTGGCTGCCCGCATATACCACTCAAAGGCGTGTTCATGACTTTGCTCTACACCCTTACCATGATAGTAACATTCGCCAACATTGAAACAACCATAGACATCGTCGAGCTGAGCTGCTTTCATGTACCATTCAAATGCCATCTCGAGATTCATCTTCACCCCATAACCTCGCTCATAACACACACCAAGGTTGTTCATCGACTTTGCATCTCCCTCGTATGCTTTCTTGCGGTAAGCATCTGCCTTATTCCTTTCTTTGGGCATGGTTTATCTTTTTATCATTTATCGTTCTTGTATATCTTCTTGGCGTTCCCCCTTATATCACACATTGCCTAAGTACACATGTTGCACGCCTTCTTCCTGGGCTATCAGTTGTGCTTTTTTTAAGGTAGAAAGTGGTGTAGGTGGAATGTCTCTCATCTTGAATTGGGGGAAAAACCTACTGAAATGAAGCGGAGAATTAGCCAATCCATTTTTCACTATCCACTGACACATTCTACGTATCATATCCATATCGTCATTGACACCTGGGATTAGGAGATAGGTAAGTTCTATCCACACCCCGGCATCGTGCATGGCAAGAATCGTATCAAGCACCACAGAAAGATGACCACCACTCACTCGCTGGTAAATATCATCACTAAATGATTTCAAGTCTATGTTAGCAGCATCAATGAAAGGCAAGAGGTCGGCAAGAGGCTCTTGACAAACGTATCCTGCCGTTACGAGGATGTTCCAAAGTCCTTTATCGTGAGCCAACCGAGCCGTGTCTGCCACATATTCTATATAAGTAAGAGGTTCTGTATAAGTATAAGCTATGCCTGGGCAATGGTGTTCCAAGCAGAGATCGACCACTTCTTGAGGTGAAAGGTTGTAATGCCCCACTTCGTTTGGTGTCACTTGTGATATTTCATGGTTCTGGCAATTCAAGCAACGAAAGTTGCAACCCGTACAAGCAATGGAGAGACACTGCGTACCTGGATGGAAATGATACAAAGGTTTCTTTTCGATGGGGTCGATAGCCAACGAACAAGGTTGTGCATAAACCTCACTGACGAGTGTTCCGTCATAGTTGCGACGACTACGGCAAACGCCCGTCTTTCCGTTTGCTATCCTGCAATGATGTGGACAAAGGATACATCCTGCCACGTCATGGTCTAAACGATGATAATACCTGCACTCTTTCATCTTGTTTTAAAACACGATGGCCTCATATACAAACAGTTCGGCATCACGCCACCCATTCCAACCCAATCCTGCCTTGTCTTGAGAGCAATGTCCTAAAAACTCTTCCTTTGTCCAATTCACTTCATCAGCAACCTGGGGCAGGAATGTTCCACTGAGATAACCTTTACGGATAAAGATACCATGTCGGTGCAACTCAAATTCATCAATACTATTGATGCGCTTCATGGGTGTAAGGACAGAAATCTCGATGTCGATGTCATCAAGTTCTGCACGACGCAATGGTTGGAAACGTGGGTCTTCAAAAGCAGCAGACCTTGCCATCTCTGCCACTACCTCACGGAGAGGCATATCCTCACCAAAATGCCCCATGCAACCCCGCAGATAATCATATTCGCGAAGTGTTACAAAAGCACCGCACTTCTCATCGAGCTTACGGTTTAAAGAATAGAGACTGGAAGAGTGAGAGACTGGCTTACCATCCAAAGAATCCATGATACTGGTCAGGGCAATGTCTTTCAGCATCATCTTGTCTTCTTCTGACAACGAGAACACTCTTTCTCCTTTTCTCAAGATGGCGAAAGAGTGATAACCCACCACCCTACTATGGTCATGATGGTCTATATCGCCAGAGTTTTGGTACATCAGATGCTTCACCTCATAGTTCTTATCAATCATCAACAGGAGTGTAGCAATGGCAAGTTCCCCGCAAGCACTGGTTGCCAAATTGCGCACGTCACTATTGGAATTGGCTTCAATGGCAGCAAGAAACGTCTCCACATCACCACTCTCTACAGCCTTTCCCGTCCTTGCATCTACCTTGTAAGCATCCTTATACGAAGGGTAATGGGAGAAATCGCTACTGATGATGAAAAGATTGTCGTCAGTGAAATAAGGTTTCAACACGTCGGCAATCCGTTTCAGTTTGTTGAAGTCGTTGGTAGAGATAATGATGGGAATGATGGGAGGCACATCGCTGAACCTTCGTTGCAAAAAAGGCAATTGCACCTCTAAGCAATGTTCACGATCGTGTGCTTCAGGACGATAGGAGAAAACACTGTCGGCAGCTATCAAGTCGGTAGCAACCTCTGTATCCACCTTCACCTGACCCAGTGGTGTGGCATAGTAATCAACCTCACCGTTCACCGAAGCACCATCCAACCATTCATGATGACTGGGACCGAGAAGGAAGATTCGCTTGTATGATTTCTTGGGATTGAGTTTCATGTAAGCCGATGCAGCCACATTCCCAGAAAAATAGTAACCAGCATGTGGAACGATGATTGCAGCCACACGGTCGTCAATACTATCGTTCGCATGTAAAGCCAGAAAACTGTCCACCTCATGACTGAGCAATTCGGGATTACTTTCGTAGAAACGTCCTGCCTGCGTGGCAGGTCTCACGATTGCCTGATGTTGTTGATTGTCGTTAGTATTCATCATCATGATAATAGCTATTAGAATTATGATTGTCACCGTTACTGTCGTTATTGTTAATGTTTTATTCATAAACCATCTATCTATGTGCAAATTTACATAAAAATATTGGACATAACAAAACGAACGGGCACGAAATCGCAGCTCAAGTGATGAATCCCATCACTTTTTTCTCTTGTAATGTGACGTTTTTTTGTCAAAAGTAATCAGTTCAAGTCTGTTACCGGTAATATCAATGTTGGCAGCTCTGGATTGTCGTCCTCCATTGTAACCATAGGCTTTTTTATTACGCATCTCTGCTGCCTTGCTCACCTTCTGTTTTATCTGCTTAAACTTATCAAGAGCCACTTTCGTATAAACCACTTGATCATCGTTCAGATTAGCACGGACCGTTGACGGATGATACACTATAATCAACGAATCGCCCTCTATATGCCATTCTCCAAAGACTTTTATCTCTATGAAGAAATCACCTGTCAATTCATTGTCATTTGGAATATCTCCATTTTCACCAATTTGCTGACGCATCTCTTGCGAATCGAATAGACTGAACGTATGGTCTGCCTTGAATTCAAATTCCGTAAAGTGGCCTTCAACTGCCGAACGGCTCCACGTTCCAATGATTTCTTTCTCTTCCACAGGGTGCGCTTTATTTGTAGTTCTCTCCACAAACTCTTTCATTTCTTCGTCAGTAATGTTCATCAAGAATTTGTTTTCCTCATTCACATTAACCCAATCCTCTATCAGCTGGTCGTACGCCTGTAGCCTTATCGAGTAATTGCTCAAAAATTTACGGCAACGAAAACTCTTTAGTAGCTTCGTAATATAAGAAATACGCTTTTCTTCCACATCCAAGAGGTCTGTTGATGTCAGGATAGAGTCGCTCTCTGCCTTAGAAACAGGTCTGCTCCAAAAAGGATTCTCTGCCATAACATTCTTCAACATGTTGCGTATCATATAAAAATCCTCCACATTACGGATAAACGTCACATCTTTCAGGTTTGTCCATGCCTCCTGTGTGCTATGAAACATTCTCTCACCCGACTCATTAAACGTCTGTTCTGAGTTTACATCCACTCCCTCCGCCAAATAATTGACAGCCAATTCGACAGTATCTATAGGAACGTAGTAAATGCTGTCTAAATGCGTCATCATATACATGGCGGCGTTGTATCCATCCAGTTCGTTCTGACGAATATTCTTCAGCGTTTCGATGCTCTTGTTGACATCATCTATCACCATCATAGCTGTCAAACGCTGAGCTTCCTTTTTCTTATATCTATTCAAGAGAGCTGTCGTTCCAAAGGTTAGTGCTATAGAAATAGTTGTACCAAGAATGCTGGTGAGAAATCCTTTCCACCAAGGGGTTAACCTCAGCTTATTTTTCTTACTGTTCATTACTTATGCTATTATTCATGTTAAGAAAATACCTGTATTCCTGCGCATTTCAGCGTTTCGCAGAGCCTCACCTTTAGCAAGTCATTCTAAAGGCGAGACGCTACAAAGTTATGAATAATAATTCTATTTCCCAATTATTTTTTTAGAAATATCGAATTTTGTCGCAACTCGACAAATACCACAAGTATTCTCTGTATTCACTGCTCCAAAATTTGTTCGTTTCAGTTATTTGTCGTATATTTACAACGGATTATAATCTTAACGTGAGTTCGACGAATTATTTTGCAAAATAATTCGTCGAACTCACGTTAAGATTATGTGACTCCTCTATTATTGTTGAGTTTTCATTTGTAGTATCTCACTACATAGATATTTTTGTAATTCGAGTTAAAGCATAACTTTTTCCATATAGGTTCTCTTCCTATCCTCCTACATCTTTATAAGGTATAGGTTCTTTCCCTATTTCTTTCATTCTTTGAATGCTTAAAGCTATTATCTTCTCACATTGTTTTAGATTAGACATTCCAATATGAGCAAAATCCAGATTTATGCCCAAAGATTCTGAAAGCCATTTATAAACTGTTGGACGATTACATACTTTTAGTTGCCATAATTGGTCAAGATAGTGAAAAGCTCGTTTCTTTGCTTCTCTTAAATCAGAATTCGCTAACCTGCCCATTGATAAAGTAGTTCCTTTATGACATTCTACATAAGCATTGCAAGGTTTACACAAATATATTATACCATAGGAGATTCCATGGTATATTTCAGCACTATCAGTTTGTTTTGTAGCATTGCCGCAATAAGGGCAAACAAGACCAGAATAAACAAAACGACGTTCGTGGTCGCTAAACTCGGTAGGATTTGTAATGTCTTCATCTATGTTTGGTACAGGATAACTTTTGTATTCGAATGCAGTAAGGCATCCTTTTCTATTTCCAAATCCAAAAGGGATATACTCGTTATCAGCATACTGGAAAGCCCAATTTGCATATAAAAGATGTGGATCTAATCTACGTTGTTCTATAATAGCATAGATCCTCCATACTGGCGTAGTGGAGCCTTGTCTAAATTTCATTTCAGTTTCTATCCTGACTAAGCCAACGAACACTAACAGAAGCGTTTGGTCATCAAGCATTTCGAAATTGATAAAACTATCCAATTGGTAAAGACTATGAGGATAGAATGGGAGAAACAGATCTCTATCTATATCAAGAATTATATTCCCCTCCCCTAATCGCTTAAGCGAATTGATTATTTTCTTGGAATACTCCATCTTATTGAGCAATTTATTCTATAATACTTTCGCTATCATCATTATGCTTTTGCGCATTTTTTAGAACAAGTTCCTTGCTTGTATTCGCATAACAATAAACGCAGAAATGGCGACAGGTATTATACATGCCAATGTCTTTACTAACCATACATCCGCATATCTTCCGTTGACCAGAATCTTTGACGTTCTTTGGTTTCTGTGGTATAGGAGGAATCTCACCAAACATATCTTTCTCAGGCCATTTCAGGGTATGAAGATAATAAACAAGTTCCTTGTCATCTGCAAATATGCGTTTCATCAACTCGCCATCAATGCAGCGATTATGTTCTATGCCGTAAGCTTCCAAGTCAATGTCTTCTGCACATGTGGCCATCTCAACGTCCCATCCTTCCTTATGCCATGCTTCTCTAATCTTCTTTAGGCCTTCTACTATTTCGATTCGCTGTGCATGATTGGCCTCTGCATTTTCTACATCCTCCTTAGTAAAAAGCATTGTCTCTTTGACGAGGTTGTTCTGAACTTTTCGATAAGCCTTTACATCGACGAAGCTAAACACTAACTTATCTGTATATCCTTTCAGTTTATTTCCAACATTCCAAATTCTTGTGAGCAGTTCTCTTGGCCCAATACCGGGTGTAATGATTAAAGGGTCGAATCGCCAAATTACCTTCTCTTTACCTATAAGACTAGAGAGTTTCTTGAAAGTTTCAACGCGTTTATCTACAGAAGGAACATTTGATTCAAATCCTTCTTTCACATAATCGTTCAGCGTTACTTGAAAATAGTAATGAATACCCCTTTTGTCCAGTTCTGGCAGATAAGGAATGACAGGAGCAGGATTCTTTGTCCAGAACACTATCACCCTACAACGTTCAAAAGAGATATACATTTTTTGTTGGTTGAATGGATTGTACCAAGCGCAATACCCTTTAGAGGGTGTGTCAAAATACAAATCCACAACCTAACAACTTTCAATCTGTAAGTTGAGTGCCCTCTAAAAGCAAAGAATAAGCCATTTCTTGACTCGAAATGAGTTTTGAAATGGCTTTTTCTTATTGGAAAGTTTCAATCTGTAAGATTTTCAAAATGGCATTTGCATTTTGACACACCCCCATAAAAGGCAGGAATATCAGTAGAACGACTGGCTGAGATTATCACAGGAGCTATAGCTTCAATATTCTCACCAGATTCAGTTTTAATAATGATTTTATCTAAAGCCATAGTAATCTAAGAGTTCTCTTTCTACTTGTTCCGCTAATTGAGTTGTAAACACATTAAACAAAGATGTTGGTTTTTGTGAATCACCACGTCCTTCTTTCTTGCACAAATTAATAAAGAATCTTATATGTTCACGTCTGTCATTCTTGTATTTCAATCCTGTAAACTTCCAGTTCTGTTCAAGTCTTTTATGAACATTAGAATTGATCTGATTTACTATAGGAATACTAGGAAATACTTCATCCGAAAGAGTAGAGATAATCTGACCTTTATATGACGATGTCATAACATTAAGGCCTTTGCCATCTTTGACTGATTCTTTATTTTTTTCTATATCAGTGTCTGCAAACAAATTAAGCTGTTCTGGTTTTTTTCTACCCTTTTTATTTGTTTGGGATTCATCAATGCCTAAAAGAGTGCAGACAGCTTTTTTCCCAGCCTTAGTCAATGTGGTTTTTTCTACTATGCTAGTGACATCAATTTTATTATCTCGGTTTAAATAAATTTTCAATGCAAGGCGAGCATTCTCACATTGTTTCCCGGCTCGTTTAAAAGGACTCCTATTCAATATCTCATTTAAATACTTTTCAATAGAGTCTTCAGATGGGTTGCATTTAGATATATTATCGATTAACAACTCTGATTCTTTATATTTAAATACTCCTAGAATTTGATGAAGGAGGTTATAATCTATAGATTTTTCCTGTGTAAATGAAGTAATAGTGGCTTGAGTTATTTCTGCCAATTCTGTTCCAAATACTTTTTTGTATACTAATTCATAATTCTCCATCGTCAAGATCTCAGAAAGGGCATCTTTGCTCATCTCCATATAGCCACACAAACATCCCCATAAGGCAAGAATATAACGGTAATCTTCTATCTCGTTAAGTCTTAAATAAGCCACACAATCTTTGAAGCTGTAGCCTTTTAATATAAATACGGCAATGGACTTGAGTTCGACATTATCAATACTATTAATATTAAAAGCAAAAGTTGGGTCATTTATAAAAGCATATAACCTATTAACATATGCTTTCTCTAGCGACCCTTGCCATTTTTCCTCCCCTATCTCTTCTTTAAGAATAGAAACAATTTCTGTCATCACTGCCATATAAAACTCCATCCTTTTAGCAGAAAGAATTTCTGGGGTTACAGAGTTTTCTATTATGTGTTTAATGACTACATTAATAAGTTTCGCATCCGAATACGTGACATGGTCACCCGAAATATGAATATTGCTCAAGTTTTCATTTGGAATGTTTTTTGAATATTCAGATTGGGTCACTCGCGTTCTTCGTTCAATTTCATTGCGTAAGAACGAAAAGTCATTTTCAGTTCTTAATTTTGAAATGTCTGGAAGAAATGAACAATTCCATTTCTTACAGAGTGCTTCAAACACCATGTCCCAGCAATCAATTTTCTTTAGGAAATCTACTAGACATCCTTTCAGGAAAAGAAATCTTTTGCCTATGGCATTATCAAAGTTTGTATAAAACAGTTTTGAATAGTTCGATTCAATAGGATCAACGTCCTTGTAATCATTGATTAAACTGGACAGGTGGATGCTAAAAATATTATAATTTGAAGGAGAGGAAATAAGATTTGTTAGAATATTATATAATTCCTGAGTTATTCTAAGTTGCCTGGCCAAATTCCGATCAACGGACATCTTGTTGCCTAAAAGAAAAGCGTAAAGAAGCCCTTTTTGCTTGTCAAGAATGTTATCTTCAAATTTAGAAATCTCATTTGCTGAGGATTCTATTATGGGCATGTCTTCAAGCTTCAACATGGAGGTTGAAGGATAGATTTTATATTCATTATAATATTTAATTGCTTTGCTACTCTGTGTGTTAACCAAAGTCAACTTATATGCTCTCTCATTGAAAAAGTATATTCTACAGTTCAAAGGAGTTATGTTAAGCCTATGGCCGCACAAGCATACACCACTTTGAATTTCCTTATCAGAAAAGTCACATGTTTGGCTATCATCTTCGAACTCAAGTAACATTGGGAAGTTATATCTCCCCATATCGTTTATGCTAAACTTAACTGGATATTTAAAAAGGACTATCGATTCAATAGAACGTAATTCATCCAGTTGCTCATAAGTCTTATAGCCTGAGCATCTACGGGAATAATGTATGGGAGGGAGAATACACTCAGACTGGAGTATATTATCCAAATTAAGATTTGATGTTGCTATGTAGAATTTCATATTCTGATGCTTTTAGAAGGGTCCAGTAGTCGCTTCTGCATTTCCTGCATAAATAGGGGAAGATGCGTTAGGTAGGGCTGGAGCCAAATTATTAGAATAAATCAAATATAAGTTCTCAAGTGGGCGTGTCGTAGCCACATATAAAGCAGGAATCTTTTCTGTCATCGGATCTCTAGGCCAACTAACATATTGCTTATATTCATCCCTACCACAACAAGGAATAAATACATCATTAAATTGAAGCCCCTTTGCACAATGCCAAGTTATTATTTTAGGACTGGTTGATTTGAAATCAATATCCATTTCGTCTTGTGTCTTCCACTGTACAGGAATCCCTTTCGATAGGAAATAGTCCCTAATAGATGTAACTTGACCATTGTAATAAACAAGAATACCGACATCTGTCAAACCACCATTTATAAGCTCAATAATTTTATCCAATTGAGCTACAGTCTTTATCAATCTTGGTCTTGGTCCATGCTTTATACAGGCAAATGACAACCTGGTATTGGGATATATAGCTTCGCCGACTTTTGCATTTTCTATTGTTAACCTATGATTAATACAAAGATCTTGTGGATGAACGCCGATTTGATTTGCAGTTGCTTCAACTGACTGTACTGTATGGCTATCAAATTCCATAATCGATTGGTATGTGTCGCCAAAGAACCAGCAATACTGCCCATGTGCTCTAAAGTCTGCAATCTCTTCGGCATTAAAGTCTTGACACTCATCAACAAACATATACTTGTAATTTGGTTTAGTGGATTTCTGCCACTCCTTAAAGTAATATACATGGTTTTTGGTCTGACCTATCTCTGCCAATTCATCAACGAAAAACTGTTTCAATGTTTTCGTATAAACAATAATGGCATACGAATTAGTAAGAGTAGATACTTGTTTTGCCTTTTTTAGCAAAGTCAGTGATTTCCCAGAACCAGCAATGCCTTTAACAACTGCTGTTCTTTCTGCAGACATGTTGATTATTATCTGCTGATGTTGATCTGGAGTTAAGTTGTCTAATGCCATATTAATTATTATAAGGTGAATTTTTATCTGCCAATTGGTTTGTTGCTCGACAGGAGGTTTTCGACTTTTTATACAGTAATTCTGTGGCGAAATCCAATTTACATAATACCCTATATGCAACTTTACTTACATCTAAACTCTTTTTTCGATGAGTTACATAAAAAATGTCTTGCATATAACATCCTTTACATGCTCTTTCATGTTCAAAGCAAGCTGATGGTATGATGCTTTTATATTATTAGTGGTGCGATAAATTT
>DJXW01000042.1:92365-236005 GCA_002449845.1 Prevotella sp. UBA6994 | reverse complement strand
ACGCGATTTTATCGCACCAGTACTACTTTTATATTGTGATGTTTCTTTAATATAATGATTCAAGCCAATATTCATCAGTTGTGGATAAAAAATTGTACTATCATTTAACTTGGTTGCCACATCTGATATTATAAAAACGCCGAACTGAGAAAGTAAAGGTAGTAGATGAGATGCAATAAGCTCATATGCATTTGTATTAAATGTTTTATGCTGTACAAATTCGTTAATAGCCTTGAATGACATCATAAAATGATATTGAACATTAGAAAGGCTAACAATATCCATTATTTCTCGTTCAGACTCAATAAAGATACATTGGGGGTTAATGTGGATTTCCACTTTCATTTCTGATGCATTGTTCACTGATGACATAAGATGATATAAAAAGCGAATTGCATCAACATTTGCATCGAAAGCATCTACATTAACCCGTTTAAGATTAGGCAGCTTGGATTGAAGAGCCACTATAGTGCCTATAATTTCACCGCCAGTACCACAACAAAAATCAAACAAATTGATTTCCTCCAATTCTAAATAATGGTCTAAAAAACCTTGAATAGAAAGAACCTGCATTGTTATTCCATATGCTTCCGCATAGCTCCTCGGGAAATATGTTCCAAGATACAGCTTAACAAAATCATAAGGCTGATCCGGATTATATACAACTTCTGCAGGGCTAGGTTCATAAACCGCATCAAAGTCGTCGTATATAATTTTATCAAGCCATTGTGGAATTGTGACATTATTAATTTTCATAATTCAAAGTTTAAAAAATTACACTTCTCATCAAAGAGAGGGGTGAGCAGATGTAGGGGGCTCATAGGTAATGGTTCCGACCTTCTCACAAACAAACTTAGAATTTCATCAAACGTAAAGTATTCCGATAGTTCAAATCCATGATATTGCTCAGATTTCATGAAGAAGTCCATCGCTTCCTCATGATTCAAAGTCAGTATGTTTTTTGCTGTTTTTGCCATTGAGTTAGGTAAGAATGCCGTATGTTTTAACTATTCTTGTTTTGAATTATCAGGTTTTGAATACAAAGATAACAATAAATGAAGTTACAGCTGCAAGATAACGTGATAAATTTTTAGAATTTGAGTACAATTAACAAAAAAGGTAACAGTACGAGGTACTTCTTTACAGTTTCATCTATTGGTACTATTAAAGCATTATACTTCTATTACAGGCTAAAAGTTCTTTCTCTGCTTCAGTTAAATTCTCTCTTGTAGATTTCTCATGATTTATTATTAGTGATAGTAATTTATCAAATGAGAGAAAGTTATTCAAAAAGTTTAATCTGCGTCACGGATTAATAAAACTACGTCACAGTTTTATAAAACTACGCCGTAGTTTACTTAATCTTCGACACGGATTTAAGAAAATAATGGATTATTCAATCAAATCTATTGGAGGATAAGAGGAAAAGAAAGTTAGAAGTAAGAAAGTAAGAGGCAAGAGGTATGATTCAATGACTCAACTTTTGCAAGTATGCGAAATCCTTGATAATTACTTTTCTCTCGGTGCGTACAATTGTGGCGTCACCACTTCGAGAATCTTCGGGGCATAGAAGCCATGTTCGTTCTCGCTGTTATCGATAAAGAAATGGTAGGCACCATCGTCCATGAAAATAGTGTCTTTATAGAATCCAACTGTGTAGCGAATTTGCTGATCGGTCACAAAACGAAAGGTAAGTTCACCCAACTGAATTAACTTGTAGGGTGAACGCTGATTGAGTATGTAAGCCGAGAGTTTCATTGTGTTATCTTGGCCTCCTGCTCGCGTACCTGTTCGCGCCATCTTTCACGAGCATCAATCATCTGCTGAAAAGCTTCTGCATACTGCTCTGGGCTTTCGTAGCGTTTGAAATTGTCATGCACTGCCATATTCATATCTATCTTGGTTGTTGATCTGGTCACAAAGTTAACAAAAAAATAATGAAACCACAAAGAATTTTAGTAGAAAGTTAGAAGCAAGAAAATAAGAGGCAGGAGGTATGATGGCTCATGCTGAGCGAAAAAAGAACAAAAAAATACGCCGCAATTCTCAGCGAACTGCGACGTAACCTATGTTTAACTAAAAATCCTTTCGAAACAAATGGGAACCTCACGGTCACCATTGTCACCTGTTAAACAATCGTTTAATCTACCTTAAACCTAATAACTAAAAACCTAAATCTATTACTACTAACCTAAACAATCTATTAACCTTTTGACAATGCAAAGGTACGACGATTTTTTCATCCCACAAGTTTTTTTATGCATTTTCTCTGAATTTTTATCTTGTTCTTGATGTAAATCAAGTATTTGTGTCCGAACACAATGAATATTTACCCATTTTATGCGTTTTTTATGGGGATTTAGGTTATCTTTGTATCATCAACAGAAAATCACACTTTACATGCGTGTACTTATAGTAAATACCAGCGATAAAAAGGGCGGCGCAGCCGTGGCAGCCCACCGACTTACCGAAGCGCTCATCAAAAATGGGGTGAAGGTGCGCATGATGGTCATGGAAAAAAATACTGACGCTCTCTATGTAAGCGAAACGGGCAGCAGGGTGCTCAATGAGTTTCGTTTCGTCTGGGAAAGAATCGTCATTTGGGTAAACAACCTATTGAGCCGTCGCCATCTTTTCGCCGTATCGATTGCCAACACGGGCATTGACATTACCAAGACACAGGAGTTCAGAGAGGCTGATATCATACACCTGCATTGGATTAACCAGGGAATGCTCTCGCTGAAAGACATCCGAAAGATTCTGTCATCGGGGAAGCCCGTGGTATGGACGATGCACGACATGTGGCCACTGACTGCCATCTGTCACTATGCTCACGAATGCAACAGGTTTACCACTTCTTGCGGAAAGTGCCCGTTTCTGAAACTCAGGTGGAGCAATGACTTATCCCGAAGAGTTTTCCATCGCAAGCAACGTATGTTAGACGGTCAGCATATTTGCTACGTAGCCGTCAGCAGTTGGTTGGCAAGAAACGCCCAAGCGAGCGCCTTACTACAAGGACAGCGCATAGAAACCATTCCCAATACATTGACGTGCGACAAGTTTACCCTCATCCCTCAGGCAGAGGCGAGAAAGAAACTATCCATCAAGGAAAAACATGTCGTCGTGTTTGGTGCGGCAAGAATCGACTACCCTATCAAGGGATTCTCTTACCTGTGCGAAGCCCTGCGAATACTCATCTCCCAGAAAGGCTTCAAACGGGAAGACATATTGCTCATCTTGTTTGGCGGCATCAAGGACGAAGGAATCTTGAAGACGTTGCCTACACCTTATTTATATATGGGGTATCAGAAAAGCGAACAAGCCCTTTCGGGAATCTATTCTGCCGCCGACGCATTGGTATCTTCATCAAAGTATGAAACATTCGGGCAAACACTCATTGAGGCACAGGCTTGCGGTTGTTTGCCAGTATCGTTTGACGGAAGCGGACAAGCCGACATCATCCGCCATCAAGAAAACGGATACCTTGCACGACGCTTGTCGGCAGAGAGTCTGGCAGAGGGATTGCAATGGGCATTCACGCAAGACCATAGCGAGGAGAAAAGAGCATCGTTGCGAAGCGAGGTGATACGTAGATATTCTGGCGATGTCATTGCCTCAAAATACATCAAACTGTATGAGCAATTATCAAGAAAGGAAGTATAAGCCAAGACCATGATTACATTTTCCATCATCACCTGCACATACAACGCTGCCGATACCTGTGAACGCACCTTCACAAGCGTTCTCCATCAGACATATCCTTACGTAGAACATCTCATCTTGGATGGGAAATCGAAAGATGACACGTTGACAAAGATAGAGAAATACAAGAATCTTAACGAGGAATACGGCAACAGGCACACGGTGGAATGTGTGTCAGAACCCGACAAAGGACTGTATGATGCCATGAACAAAGGCATTGCCAAAGCTACGGGCGATTATCTGTTGTTTCTCAATGCTGGCGATACCTTTCCCACGGAGAACACCTTGAGGCAAATCGTCGATAGCTTGGGAAAGGATGCGTCTTTGCCCGCAGTATTGTATGGTGATACCGATATTGTGGACATGAACGGCAACTTCGTGCGCCATCGCCGATTATCACCACCAGAAAAGTTGTCGTGGCGTTCATTCAAACAGGGTATGTTGGTTTGCCATCAGGCATTCTACGTCAGAACAAACCTTGCCAAGAACACAGCATACGACCTACAATACCGTTTCTCGGCAGACGTGGATTGGTGCATACGCATCATGAAAGAGGCTGAAAAGATGCAATTACCACTACATAACGTTCATCAAGTGGTGGTCAACTACTTGGAAGGAGGACTGACTGACAAGAACCATCGCGACTCATTGAAAGAACGGTTTCGCCTGATGAGTCGTCACTACGGTCTTTTCCAAACCGTAGTCATGCACATCTGGTTCATCTTCCGCTCCATCATCAAGAAATAGCGCAAAACAAATGGCAATAATATAGCAAATGGCACATATTTGTTGTAAGAGACCGCAGCGCGGTCTTCGCTCAATAACCGAGGGTACTCGTTACACTCGTACCCTCGGTTGGTAATGGCAGTGATTGTTTCGACCCTGACGGGGTTGCCATTTGGATAGCAGGTGCACCCCCTTTAGGGTGCTGATGATGTTATGCATATCACTATCCGGGGGTGCTCGCTACGCTCGTACCCTCGGTTACGGAGCGGTAACGCTTTCAGCGTCATTGTGCCAACATCTATATTATTTCTAAACAAATACATAAAAAAGGGAACAACCGCTTTGGATTGTTCCCTTTCTTATATAAAATAAATTGCGAATTATTCAGCAACGAGTGTGAAGCGCTTGTAAGCAACAATCTTCATCTCTTTGTCTTGGCGAGCGAGCCATTGTGAAACGGTTTCCTTATCGCCATCACCGAATTGGAACTCTTGGTCAACGAGACAGTTCTCTTTCAAGAACTTCTGTACACGACCCTTGGCAATGTTCTCAATCATTTGAGCAGGTAAGTTAGCAGCTTTCTCTATGCTCACCTTCTCCTTGATCTGACGAGCCTCATCAGCCTGCTCTTGTGTCAACCATCCCTTAGCCATGTTAGACTCGATGTGATCATCGCTGTCAACGAGGTTAGGATTGATGCCAGCCTTTCTCAAAGCAGCGTCAACGGCCTTCTGTACTTGCTCCAACTTAGTCTTCTCAACGGCGGTCTTGTATTCCTCGTCAAGGATTGCTGGATCTACGCTTGCTGCATCGAGAGCCACTGGCTTCATGGCAGCCACTTGCATAGCCAACTTATGAGCGATATCCTCATTATCCTTATTGAGTTGAACCATGGTAGCCAATGTGTGACGACCCATGTGGTCATAGATAGAGATATTCTCACCTTCGAGGAAGTTGTAACCATCGATTTCCATCTTCTCGCCCGTGATACCAGAACGCTGTGTAACAGCAGAAGCAGCGTCATCACCATTAGCCAGCTTCAGGGCTTTCACCTCGTCAAGACTCTTAGCCTTAGCAGCTACGGCAGCATCGAGGATGCTCTGAGTCATGGCAATGAAGTCGGCACCATTGGCAACGAAGTCGGTCTCACACTTCACAGCAACCATTGCGGCAAAGTCGTTCACCTTCTTCACGAGTACGCAACCATTAGATGTTTCACGATCAGAACGCTTTGCAGCGATAGCCAATCCACGCTCACGAAGCAATTCCTTCGCTTTGTCGAAGTCGCCTTCAGCCTCGGTGAGAGCCTTCTTTACGTCAGCCAAACCTGCACCGGTCATGGTACGCAACTTCTTGATATCTTCCATATTTGGTTTGTAAGCCATAATGTTTCTTTCGTTTTATGATAATGTTAATAATTCATTTGATTACTCTGCTTCAGGAGCTTCTGTTGCAGCAGGTGCCTCTTCCTTGGCAGCAGCTGGAGCCTCTTCCTTACGAGCACGACGAGTGCGACGTGGCTTCTCAGCTACTTCTTCAGCTTGTTCAGCAGCAGCCTTCTCGTCAGCCTTCTCAGCCTTACGCTCTTCCAGACCTTCGGCGATAGCTTGGCAGCAAGCGTTCAACACCACCTCGATGCTGTCTTTTGCGTCATCGTTTGCGGGAATCACGAAGTCGATGTCGTTAGGATCAGAGTTGGTATCTACCATTGCAAATACGGGAATACCCAAACGGTTAGCCTCACGAACGGCAATGTTCTCCTTCAGCACGTCAACAACGAAGAGTGCGCTGGGCAGACGAGTCAAGTCGGCGATAGAACCGAGGTTCTTTTCCAACTTTGCACGTTGGCGTGTGATTTGCAGCAACTCACGCTTAGAGAGATTGGCAAATGTACCGTCAGCCATCAGTTTGTCAATGTTCGCCATTTTCTTCACAGCCTTGCGAATCGTTGGGAAGTTGGTGAGCATACCGCCCGGCCAACGCTCGGTAACGTAAGGCATTCCTATTGATGTGGCCTTCTCGGCTATGATATCCTTAGCCTGTTTTTTAGTAGAGACGAACAGGATTTTCTTTCCTGACTTGGCAATTTGCTTCAAAGCCTCAGCAGCCTCGTCAATCTTAGCTACCGTTTTGTGCAAATCGATAATATGAATACCATTGCGCTCCATGAAGATGTAAGGAGCCATTGCTGGATTCCACTTGCGACGAAGGTGACCGAAATGGCAACCTGCCTCAAGCAACTGATCAAAATTTGTTCTTGACATTTTTGTTTCTTGTTTTTTAAATTGTTTACTTTCTTTTTAATTCTGCGTGAGTCATTAAAAACTTAAAGTCTTTCACTCACAATGATTTTAGAATCAACCATCGGGTAATCTTATAGAGTCCCGCCAGTTTAGATACTAAACCGTTCAGTTTTCAACATGACATCGTCTTGGAGCAAAGAGTTCATGCACATGATTGCCCACAGACAAGCCAATATGAATTAACGCTTACTGAACTGGAAGCGACGACGAGCCTTGGGCTGTCCTGGTTTCTTACGCTCAACAGCACGAGAGTCGCGTGTGAGGAAGCCTTCGTCCTTCAATGTCTTCTTATCCTCTGCATTCAACTTCACGAGTGCGCGAGCGATAGCAAGACGCAATGCCTGACTTTGACCAGTGAAACCGCCACCATAGAGGTTTACCTTAATATCATACTTACCTTCTGCGCCGAGAAGAGCGAGTGGCTGCTTTATCACATACTGCAGAATAGCAGAGGGGAAATAATTTTCCAGCTCTCTCTTGTTGATCGTAATCTTACCTGTACCTTCTGAAAGATATACACGAGCTACTGAGCTCTTGCGGCGACCAATTGCATTAATTTGTTCCATATCTTAATTACTTTTCTTTATTATCAATCCTACTTGTACTCATTAATGTTGATAGCCTTGGGCTTCTGAGCCTCATGGTTGTGCTCTGTACCATCATAGATATAAAGGTTGTTCATCAAGCTACGACCGAGAATACCTTTTGGCAACATACCCTTCACGGCATGACGGATAATCTTGTCTGCGCCATCCTTGCGAGTGCGAAGCTGAGCAGGAGTGTTGAAACGCTGACCACCTGGATAACCCGTGTAACGTGTGTAGAGCTTGTCGGTCTCTTTCTTACCTGTGAATACCACTTTTGCGGCATTGATAATGATTACGTTGTCGCCACAATCTACGTGCGGCGTGAATGAAGGTTTGTACTTTCCACGAAGCAACTTAGCAACCTTTGAACAAAGACGACCCACTACTTGGTCTGTAGCGTCGATTACCACCCATTCCTTCTGGGCTGTTGCCTTGTTGATGGAAATAGTCTTGAAACTTAAAGTGTCCATTTTAAATTTTAAATTTTACTACTAAAAAACGTTTTTTTCCTTTTTATCACGTTGTACAAGCGATTCACTAACCACCATGCCCGGCCAAAGACACAGCTATTAACACTCCTGTACTGGGGACTCTAAGCGTATCCCCCAATAATAATCGGACTGCAAAGGTACACATTTTTCATCGCGTATTGAAAAACATACACCATCAAATATTTTCAAATTGAGATTTTTTAACTGTTTTAAGATTATTTAATTGCGATTATCCTGCTTAAAGTGGATTATATCTGCCAATCTGCAAAAGTTTCACACACCTTATATATATATTCTTTCTGGCCTCTCACCCTTTTCTCAAACTGTTCCTGACAAATCCTAATGACCTCTGGAGGGAAAGAATCTGATAAAGAAAGCCATCCGAAATTGCGCACCAGCGAAGCTACCTTGATTTGTTCCCTTCTATGGGCAATGGTTTCTACACTTTCTCCCTCGAAATATACATTCATGACAACATCCCAAATCAATTTGCCATATTCTCGCGGAAATCCGATAACCAATTCATAGTTGCCAATGAAAGACATCAATGACGAATAGGCATGTGCCAGGTCTTGCAACGGATGTCCGTACCCCACTTCGCCCATGTCTATCAGCATCAACTCACCATCTTGCAACATGGCGTTTTTTGTCTGCAAGTCGCCATGCAACAACCGGTTGCCCTTGGGAATAGACTTTAGGATATGTATCAACAAACCCACCGATTCGTCATCGAAATAACGGCGAATGTGTTCCAACTGCTCTCTCTCATTCTCGTATGCACTTCTGATGATTCTATCATTACCTACTTCTATGGCATGTATTTGCTTGAAGAGATTAGCATAAAGACGGGCATATTCGTCGATACGGTCTGGATTTTGCTTGATGCAGTCACTCAACGTCCTTGCCTTTAGCAACTCATACACCAGTCCATATTGCTCTCCCACACGAACCACGTCGAAAGTAATGGCTGTGGGCATTCCCAATAAGAACGACTCTTTCGCCATGTTCATTTCGGTGTACAATACGTCCATCGTTACGTCTTTGCGAAACACCTTGATAATCGTATCGTCTGACAACCGATAGACTGTCCCTACTCCTCCTCTACCTACAATCTCGCATCCATCAATGCTCAACCTACGCAGTAATCGCTCCGTAGGAATGATTTGCGTAAAGGCTGTCATCTCCAAGACATTGTAAACATCTGTTCCTGCCTCGACAATATGGAAACTGGGATATTGTTTCTTCATACTTAACAACATGCGAAGCCCCACACTTGAAAGATAAGTCATTTCGCTCGCATCCCACACCAATTCTTCTATGTCTCCCTCTTTGGCAAGCAACTCATGCAAGTCTTCTTGCACAATCGGTGTAGCCACGGAGTCTAACCTTCCCCCATAGTAGATGGTCACCACATCGCCAGTTCTTTTTACAGACAAACTCATAACAACATCTTGCAAATATTTCTTTCTTCGCAAAGATACGATTTAGTAGAGAATATCACAAGAAAATGTCGTATTATTTGTAAATAATTATCATTATCACTATAGAAAAGAGGAAAAACATCATGCAAAACGGGAAAAATCCATTATCTTTGCAAGCACTACACGAAAGGTAAATGTGTACATGAAACAAGAGTCACTGAAAGAGAAAACGGCAAAAGGACTTTTCTGGGGATTCACCAACAATGGCGTACAGCAATTGATTGGCGTAGTGTTTGGCATCATCTTGGGAAGACTACTCTCACAAGCCGATTACGGCATGATGACTATGATTGCCATCTTTCCGCTCATTGCCAAGGAATTGCAGAACAGTGGGTTCACCGTGGCTCTTACCAACATGAAAGCACCCGCACATCGTGATTACAATTCCGTGTTTTGGTTTAACATCATCGTGGGAGGCGGCATTTACGTCTTGCTTTTCTTCGCCTCACCTCTGATAGCGAGGTTTTACCATGAGCCAGAACTTACCCGTCTCTGTCGTTATGCGTTTCTCACCATTCCCCTTGCAGCATTGGGTACGGCTCAGTCGGCGGTGTTGTTCAAGAACCTGAAGGTCAAGCAGCAAGCCAAGGCTGGTATGTTCTCGGTCTTGATTTCCAGCATCATCGGGGCTACGATGGCTTGGATGGGATTCAGGTACTGGGCTCTTGCCACGCAAAACATCATCTACATCGGGTTATATACGCTCATGGTTTGGCACTATTCACCGTGGCGACCTACGATGGAGCTTGACTTTGGTCCCGTAAAACGGATGTTTCCTTTCTCCTGCAAGATGCTCGCCACCAACATGGCTATACATATTAATAATAATGTGTTGAACATTCTCTTGGGCAGATTCTTCTCCAAGGAAGTGGCTGGCACTTACTCGCAAGCCAACACCTGGAGCAGCAAGTGTGCTTACTTGGTGCAAGGAATGGTGCAACAAGTAGCTCAGCCCATCTTGGTTGGACTCAACGACGAGCGCGAACGCCAACTCATGGTGTTGCGCAAGATGATGCGCTTCACGGCTTTCATCACGTTTCCACTGATGTTCGGACTGGCATTGGTTGCCAAGGAGTTTATCGTGCTTGCCATTACCGAGAAGTGGTTGGCTTCGGCTGAATTGATGCAATACCTCTGTGTGTCGTGGGCTACCATTCCGCTCACGGTATTACTCTCTAACATGATTGTGAGCAAGGGTAAGTCGGGTACGTATTTCTGGTGTACCTTCACCTTGGCTATATTGCAAATCATCCTGATGGTAACCCTCTCCCGTTACGGAATGCACACAATGGTGCTGGGCTTCGTCTCATTGAGTTGCCTTTGGGTATTGGTGTGGCATCATTTCACGCAAAGGCTTACGGGGTATAGTCTGCCGATGTTTCTCAAAGACATCATCCCTTTTGCCTTGATTGCTTTGGGCGTGATGGTGGTTACCCATTACCTCACGTCGTCTGTCGAAAATCTCTGGATTCTTTTCATCAGCAGAATCATCATTGCCGCGGTGTTGTACTTCGTGGTGATGAAAATGGCACACGCCAAGATTCTCGACGAATGTTTGCAATTCATCAGAAAGAAGGCAAGACCTTAACACATCCATCCACTCATTATCTTTGAATAGTATGATTACCTTCATCCCCGCCGGCGGACTTGGCAACAGAATGAAATCCATGGCAGCAGCCATCAAGATGGCACATGCCACACAGACCAACCTTGAAATCATCTGGTTTCAGGATTGGGGATTAGGGTGTAGGTTCGACCAATTGTTCCAACCTTTAGATGTGGCACAGACCCAACTACGGGAGGCTACTTGGTGGGATCAATTGACGAGAGACATTCCACGAAAGCGGAACTTCTTTGTCCCTAAGTGGTTTGAGCTAATGCACTATGATGCGTGTCTCGACCGACTGGCTGCCTCGAAAGCCTATTATAACGATTTCGATTTCATGCAATGGAGCCAAGGCAGGAATGTCTGGTTGGCTTCCGACGTGTATTTCATCTCCAAAGACATTCCCGAAGACTCTTTCGACATCTACCATCCCATTCAGAAATTGCAGGAGAGAATCAACCAAACGAAAGGGTTGTTTGGTGAGCGAACGGTAGGGGTTCACGTCAGAAGGACGGATAACATTCGGTCCATTCAAAACAGTCCTACTCATCTTTTCATCGAGCGCATGAAAGCTGAAACACCCACCACCAAATTCTATCTTGCCACCGACTCAGAGGAAGTAAAGGCTGAAATGAAAGGAATCTTTGGAGACAGAATCATCACCTCTCCCAACAAAGCCATGCGTGGCAACTTGGAGGGGATGGAAGACGCACTCGTGGAAATGTATCTTTTGGCTGCCACCCAACGTATATTAGGTTCATCGTGCAGCACCTATAGCATGACGGCTGCCGCCATCGGCAGAACTCCTTTAGAAATGATAGAGAAGAAATGAAAATACTCACCATCATCATCTCATACAACTTCATGCCTTGGATAGACAAATGTCTGAATAGCATGATAGAATCAGGATACCCCACAGACATCCTGGTTCTCGACAACGATTCGCAAGACGAAACCGTGAAGACCATTCGGGAACGTTTCCCACAGGTGAAACTCATCGAGAACCATGCTAACTTAGGATTTGGCAAGGCGAATAACATCGGCATTCTCTATGCCATCAGGCATGGATACGATGCGGTCTTATTGCTCAACGAAGATGCGTGGCTTGATGCCAACACGCTGGAACATCTGGCTACAATCAGCATCAAGCATCCTGAATATGGCATCATCTCTCCCATCCACCTCACGGGAAATGGGGATAAGCCTGAAAAGGGATTTGCCACTTACACGGGATTACACCATTTAAACGCTATTCCCGATGCCGACATCGTTGAAGTTCCGTTCATCGACGCTGCCATTTGGTTCATCAGAACGGAGGTGCTGAAGAAGACAGGTTTCTTCGCTCCTATCTTCTATCACTATGGCGAAGACAAAGACCTTGCCAACCGTATGACTTACTATCACTTCAAGATTGGGTATTTGCCTAACGTCTTTGGCTATCACGACCGTGAGTTTCGCCAAGTGAAAAGGGCACACTTCGTCAGAAGCGAACGGGTGTATCATCTGTCTGAATACACCAACATCAACTATTCTTTCTTCAACGCGTTTTGCATGGGGGTATTGGCATTGGGCAAAAAGACTGTCGTTTCTTTCGTGAAAGGTAAGTGGCTCAATGCTTTCACCTATATTTGCCTGACATTCAACTTACTCTCGAAGACCATGAAAGTGGTAAAGGCAAGGGAGATTTCTAAACATGTTGACATCAAAAATTACGAATCATGACACTGGCTCCTATTTTATTGTTTGTTTACAACCGTCCGCAACACGTCAGAAATAGCGTGCAGTCGTTACTCTCCAACGACTTGGCGAAGGATAGCGAACTGTATATCTTTTCTGATGCTGCCAAAGACGAGGCAGCAAAGCCTCTCGTGGATGAGGTAAGGACATTTATCCATTCCATCTCTGGATTCAAGCAAATACACTTCGTGGAAAGGGAAGAAAATTGGGGACTTGCCCGAAACATCATTGATGGCGTGACTCGTTTGGTCAATGAGTATGGCAGGGTAATCGTGCTGGAAGACGACCTGATTACCGCTCCTTACTTCCTCCGATTCATGAATGATGCGTTAGAGACCTATAAGGATGAGGAAAAGGTAGGACATATCCAGGCTTGCGACTTCACCAAAGATCCTTCTCTCCCCGATACGTTCCTCATCAAGTTTACGGGTAGCTGGGGATGGGCTACATGGAAACGGGCGTGGAAACACTTCAATCCCAACGGACAGGAGCTGCTCGACGAAATGCTTAGACGGAAACTGAACCGACAGTTCGATTTCAACGGGAAGTATGGCTTTACGAGGATGCTCAGAAGACAGATTGAAGGGAAGAACAATTCTTGGGCTATCAGATGGAATGCTTCCTTGTTCCTCGCAGACATCCTATCGCTCAACGTGGGGAAATCGCTCATTCAAAACGAAGGTTTTGATGGGAGTGGCACCAACTGTGGAAGTGGTAACCTCTATGACTCCAACCTATGGATGAAGCCGCTGCCTGTGGTCAAGATTTCGCCCATCATAGAGAACAAGGAAGCCCGAAACGCCTTCATGCGCTATTACGCTCGCATCAATTCATTCTTTGCAAAGGCTATCCGTCGCATCAAAAGAACACTAAAAGGAGATTTCGGAAGATAGAGTTAAGGAGTTCGGGAGTCAAGGAGTTAAGGAGTTAAGGAGTTAAGGAGTTAAGACAATAGCTATGGCTGCTTACTTCTCAATCTTCAAGACATATCTCTTGCTTCTTACTTTCTTGCATCTTACTTGCTTCTCAATCACAAAGACATTTCTCTCACCTCTCACCCCTCACCTCTCACTACTAATCTCCTGCTTCTCATTCAAAATAGAACGTCAGCGCAATGATTTTCGCCCTTGCATCATTCACGGATTGAGTATAAGGAATCTTGCTCCTGTCGCGCAATTGATTGACATGCGACTTATCTATGCAATTGGTCAATCCATACATGAATTTCAATTCAGGACGCAACTTAAAGAAAGGCAAATAGAAATCACAACCCACACCAAACTCAAGAAACAAGTCGGTACGTCTGAGCTTGAGAAAATCGTCATCCTTGTTGCTGAGGTTTATCACGGGATTGATGCCAGCCATCATATATGGACGATGGTTATTAAATCGGGGACCGGCAAAAATCAAGTCGAAAGCAGAAGAGATATATGCCACTTTCATTGCCTGATGCTCTTGCCGTGCCACTCCCTCTGGTGTCAGGTCTTTATAGTTATGAAACGTGAAGTGGTGCGTTCCGAAATACATGGCTGGCGCAACACGAAACTGAAAATTGGTGTTGAGTCGCAACTCACCTAACACACCCACCGTAAAGCCAGCATCCCAGCGGTCTTGGTCGGTCGTCACCAAAGCGTCCACCGTGGAACCGTCTTCAGCGGTAACCACCTGCGGACCCACATTCACAAACTCCAAATCTTGCAAATGCGCACCTACGAGAATCCCGAAGTGGAATTTCCGCAAGTCGGTATATGGTCTGTTTTGCACGGTACGCTCCTGCGCATGTACAGACTGTACAGACATCACAGCCAAGAAAGAGAAAACTACTATCTCTATTATTCTTTTCATCATATATATAAACGTGAAACTTTCTTTCTTATTGCATCCAAATTTATTAAGACTAAATATAAATAACAAAAAAACATATACCTAAATGTAGGTATTTGAAAATAAAAATGTATCTTTGCAACCAATAAAATTAGGTATTACGCCTAACAGATTGGAACAGAATTATTAATTATAAAACGAACAAAATTATGGCTTACGTAATTAGTGAAGACTGCATTGCTTGCGGTACATGTATTGATGAATGTCCAGCTGGAGCAATCTCCGAAGGTGACATCTATTCTATCGACCCTGATGTTTGCACAGAGTGCGGAACATGCGCAGACGTTTGTCCTAACGAAGCAATTAGTCTGCCGTAAGATCCTTCTTACGAAGAAAAGAGACAGACGGCTTGTCCCATTGTGGGATAAGCCGTCTTTTTTATGCCAACAACTTGTTGACAACATATTCATAGCTTTTGTCATTGTAAGCCCCGATAGGGGTTCTGTGAGCCAACTCATGTATCATTGTCTTTGTTACAATAAGCCCCAATAGGGGTTCTGCGAGTCAACTCATATATCACTATCTTTGTTACAGTAAGCCCCGATAGGGGCGGTAGAACACAGGCAGGTGGTGTAGCGGAGCGAAACCCCTGCGTAGGATGTATGAGCAGATTGCAAGCCCCGACTGGGGCGACAGAATTTCTGTCGTACCTTCGGTACTTTGTTTGCTGGTGGTTCCTTTTTACAGGGGTTTCGCTCCGCTTCACCCCTGTCTGTGTTCTTAACGCCCCTATCGGGGCTCTGTGGGGACAACTCATATACTATCCTATTCGTCATCAAAATATTCATCATTCAAAAGTCTAAGGATTCAAGGATTTTAGGATTAACATATCGGTGCTTGCACCGAAATTCCTTATATCCTTAAATCCTTAGACTACATTTGAGCGGTACCAATTAGCTGACAATGCACATGGGAAATGCCGTTAGGACACATTTAAACGATACCAATTAGTTGGCAATGTGCATGAGAACATACCGTTGGGGTCGTTCATCCAAACATTTGAACGGTTCCAATTAGTAGGCAATGTGCATGGGAAATGCCGTTAGGCATTTGATGTCAGTAGCCAGCCATACAGAAACGCCGTTAGGTGTTTCGAAATGGCTGGAAAGAGAGAATTGTGGGGGGGGAAAGCCTGCCTGTAGGTAGGCGATTTTTTAAGATTGTCCCTTACCTAAAGGCAAGGTTCTTCGTTTGCGGTATTCTTTCCCAGCCATTTCGCCGTACCTATGGGCACGGCTGTATGGCTGGCTACGGACATCTGATGCCTATGGCATTTCCCCTTATCAACACAAATAAATCGAGATAAATCTATCAATGGCTGGCTACGGACATCTGATGCCTAACGGCATCTTCCCATCAACACGGCTGTTTGGCTCTCAATTTCCAAGACATATCTCTCACACCTCACTACTAATTTCTTGCTTCTAACTTTCATGCTTCTTAATCTCCAAGACATATCTCTTGCTTCTAACCCACTAAATCATATATTTTTAAATCCGTGTCGAAGATTAAGTAAACCGTGACGTAGTTTTATAAAACTGCGTCGTAGTTTTATTAATCCGTGACGCAGATTAAACTTTTTCATATCTATTTCTCCTCTTTTTGCCATTCTCCATATTCTTTTTTCCAATAAGAACAATCATTTTGGAATGTAACAAGAAACTTTTTTTGATTTCTTCTTTTCAAACATTTGATGGATTTAAGGGTTTATGTTTTGATGTTTCGGATTTTTTGTTTACCTTTGTCTGCAAAACAAAGGATGAGATATAACAACCCTGAAATGCACAAAAGAATCTTTTATATCATAACACTCACCCTACTGGTGCTCTTCTCTTCCTGCTCAACGAATGAGAAGAAATACCGCATCGGCGTTTCACAATGCTCTGACGACATCTGGAGAGACAAGCAAAACACAGAACTGAAAATGGCTGCTTACTTCCACAAAAACGTGGAACTGATATTCGCTGCTGCCTACGACAGCGACGAACGACAGGTGCAGCAAATAGATAGTCTGGTACGCGAGGGGATAGACTTGCTCATCGTGGCTCCTAACCAAGTGGCTACCATCTCACCAGCCATCGACCGTGCGTTCGACAAGGGAATACCCGTGATCGTGTTTGAAAGGAAAACGAACTCTCGCAAATATACCGCTTACATGGGGGCTGACAACTACGAGATGGGAAAGTTGATGGGCGAATATATTGCCTCACGCCTACAGGAACACGGTACGCTGATGGAGGTCATGGGACTGAAAGGGTCTTCTCCCGCCATAGAACGACATAATGGGTTCAGAGATGCACTGAGAAATTACCCACATATTCAGGTGGTTGCCACACTACAAGGCGACTGGACGGAACCGACAGCATACAAGATCGTGAAGGAATGGAACACGAGAAACGGCAATACACCCATCGACTTGGTGTTTGGCATGAACGACCGCTCTGCCATCGGTGCACGAAAGGCGTTCATGGAAACACGAAAATCGCTCCCACTCTTCTGCGGCATAGACGGACTGCCTGGCGAGAACGGGGGAATACAACAGGTGCGTGACTCGCTGCTCGCCGCATCATATATCTATCCCACACACGGCGACCAACTGCTGCAACTGGCTCTCGATATCCTCGACGGCAAACCGTATAAGAAGGAGACATCTCTGGTATCGGCTCTTGTGACCAACGAGAATGCACGTGTGCTGCAATTGGAAAGCGAGGAGGTGACTCGGCTGTCGAAGAACTTGGAACAACTGCACCTCACCGCCAACACCTATCTCCAACAACTGGCTAACCAACGAATGTTTACGTTGCTGTCTATCGGCTTGATCGTCTTGTTGCTGATGCTGGTCTTCGCTTTACACCTGTATCAACGACAGAGGAAACGCATCAACACGGAACGGGAGAAGATGGCGCGCGAGCAACTGAATTTCTATACGCAAGTGAGCCACGAGCTGCGCACTCCGCTGACACTGATTGAAGGTCCGCTGACACAACTGGCAGAGACGGACGACTTGCAGAAGGCAAGCAAGGAGACCGCTAACATGCTTGCCATCGTAAGACGCAACACGCACCAACTGACTCAACTCATCAACAAGATGCTGGAGGTGCAGGTAGGTGGATTGAAGGAGAAGGACGAGGCGCAAATGACCGAAGACCATCTCATTGAGAAAGAAACAGGAAACAAGTCTGCCCCTGCTTACACTTCTGACTCGCAGAATACACAAGATACTACTGTGCTCATCGTGGATGACAATGCCGACATCAGAGAGTACCTGCGCACCATCCTACAAGGCAAGTACCAGGTGTTTGAGGCAGAAGACGGACAAAAGGGACTTGACGTGGCACGTGAACAGGTGCCCGACCTCATCGTCTCAGACGTGATGATGCCTGTGATGAACGGATTGGAGTTTTGCCAACAAATCAAGAAAGAAGAGATTACCAGTCATATACCCGTCATCTTATTAACGGCAAGGGCGCTCAACAGCCACCAAATAGAAGGCTATGAGAGTGGCGCAGATGCCTATATCACCAAGCCCTTCCAACCCGACTTGCTATTAGCCCGAATAGAAAACCTATTGAGGAACCGCCATTTGCTGAAAGACCTTTGGGGAACACCCTCCGTACAAGCACCGCAAACGGAAAAGGCGAAGCCTACCGCCCCCATGCCCGAAGAGGGAACGAGGGAGAGCGCATTTATCAGCAGATTCAAGAAGGTGGTGGAAGACAGAATGACCGACAGCGAACTGAGCGTGGAGACCATTGGCAGCGAACTGGGATTGAGCAGGGTGCAGCTCTACCGTAAGGTGAAAGCCCTCACGGGCTGTTCTCCCGTTGACCTCTTGCGCAAGGCTCGCCTCAACAAAGCCCATCAGTTGTTGCAAACCACAGACTTGTCGGTAAGCGAGATAGCCTATCAGGTGGGATTTACCTCTCCCTCCTACTTCACCAAGTGCTACAAGGATGAATATGGCAAGGTGCCGGGTGACACGAGGAAATAGTGAAAAGAAGCATGAAGTAAGAAGTAAGAAGCAAGAAGCATGAAGTAAGAGGCATGAGCCATGTAAAAAATTTGCATCTTTTTTCTATTTCTCGAATTATTTCATTATCTTTGCAAAAGAATCAACCTCTTGACGTGACAGAGGAATAAAACATTGTGGGAAATATCAAATGAGTTGCTGACTCTTTTCGAACCAAACTGCGACCTTGGGAAGAGAATGGAGAGTTCAGAAACCAGCCATATTATTTATATATATAATAATGGTGTGGACTGACGTTTCATCTATTCAAAGGTTGTCGCAGACCTGGTTCGAAAGTGAAATGTCTCGTCCACACCTTTTGCGTGTCTGGTAACTCTGCGCAAAGGTATAACGAGCGTAACAGAACGACTTGCAAAAATCGTTCATTCACTGAAACAAATGTTACATCGTAACAAAAATGAGAGCAGAAGAACGAAAAATGATAGCTTGAACTTATTATCAACATTAACTTTGCGACATATTTTTAATCAACAACAGTAATAACTAAAAGCAAAAGCAAATGAATCATCTACAACGATTGCTTCTGAGCGCAATGCTCATCTTTGCGAGTACTATAATGTACGCGCAAACGGAAATTACCGGTACCGTCGTGGACGGAACGGGTGAGCCCATCATCGGTGCTACGGTCATGGAAAAAGGCACATCCAACGGTGCCATTACCGACCTTGACGGTAATTTCAAGTTGAAGGTTGAAGCCGGCAAGACACTTGTCTTCACGTACATCGGATTCGAGAAACAAGAACTGCCTGCCCAACAAGAAATGCAAGTAACCATGTCTGACAATGCCGCAGAACTGGCAGAGGTGGTGGTTACGGGTTATCAAGTACAACGTAAAGCCGACCTCACGGGTTCGGTAGCAGTGGTGAAGACTGAAGAACTGAAAACGTCATCAGACACTGACCCCATGCGTGCCTTGCAAGGTAAGGTGCCAGGTATGACCATTACAAGCGACGGTTCACCAGTGGGAGCTGGTAGGGTTCGCATCCGTGGTATCGGTTCTTTCAACTCATCACAAGACCCTCTGTTCATCATCGACGGTGTGCCTACGACAACCAATCTGAACACGTTGAACATGAACGACATCGAGTCTATGCAGGTATTGAAAGATGCCGCATCAGCCTCTATCTATGGTTCGCGTGCTGCCAACGGTGTGATCATCATCACCACACGTAGCGGAAAGAAGGGCGATAAGGTAAAGGTAGATTTCTCTGCCAACCTCACCACGCAGTTCTACAATTCTCAAACCATGATGAAACTGGCCAACACAGCAGAATATGCAACAGCAATGGCTCAGGCAGCCTTGAACGACGGACTGGATCCCGTGGCTTACGCCTCTAACTACGGTCTGAACCTCAATGCACCAGCTGGTACGCCTATCCGTGCTTACGACCCAGCTACAGGCCAGTACAACAACTACACCGTAAACGGTCTTTACGATGGTTACATCAACTCGAAGCGCACCATGCGTTACTCTGACACCGACTGGCTCGACCAGATTTCACGCACGGGCTTCGCACAAAACTATGACCTGTCTATCTCTAACGGTACAGAAAAGTCGTCTGCCCTCTTCTCAGTGGGTTACAAGAAGACCAACGGTATCTTGAAATATACCGACTTCGAGAGCATTTCAGCACGTATGAACACCAGTTACAAGATTAACAACATCGTAACCGTAGGAGAAAATGCCACCATTACCTATTCTAACCAGGTGGATTGCCAACCCTTGGAAAATGCGTTGAAGATGGCTCCTACCGTACCTGTTTACGAGGAAGACGGAGTGACATTCTCTGGTCCTGTAGGTGGTATGAGTGACCGTCAGAACCCATTGCGCGAGCTCTATCACAACCGTGACAACCGTCTGAAGATCTGGCGTATCTTCGGTAATGCCTACGTGAACATCACACCTATCAAGGGATTGCTGCTTCGCTCTAACTTCGGTATCGACTACGATGCAGGATTTATACATGCTGTAACCTACACATGGCATTCAGACGTGGTAAACAACAGTACACCTTCTACTACTGTATCACAAGCCAACGACATGAAATGGACTTGGTCTAACACGGCTACCTATAACTTCACGCTTGCCGCTGAGCATACGTTCAATATCCTGGCAGGTCTTGAGTTGCACTCACAGAACCGTGACGACTTCTCAAGTTATGCACAGATGTTCGCATTAGAGAACTACAAATATATGTGGCCCAATGCCGCTACAGGTACACAACGTGCCAGTGGTATCGCCGAGGGTTATCACCTGATTTCATTGTTCGGAAAGATTGACTATAACTGGAAAGACCTGTTGCTGGCTTCTTTCACCATCCGTCGCGACGGTTCTTCACGATTCGGAGAGAACAACCGCTACGGTACGTTCCCAGCTGTAACGCTCGGTTATCGTATCTCTCAACACCTGAACCAAAATTGGATTGACGACTTAAAACTTCGTGCATCATGGGGAGAAACCGGTAACCAAGCCATTTCCAACTATGCCCGTTACGGTCTCTATGCTGCTACCTACGGCGGTGAGCGCAACGAGTCAACCGCTTACGACCTCAGAGCAGACGGCTCAGGTGGTATCCTCCCATCAGGATTCCGTGCTACACAAGCTCAGAACAACGACTTGAAATGGGAAACCACAGAACAATACAACGTGGGTATCGACTACACACTCTTAGGCAACTCACTCTACGGTACAGTTGACGCATACGTAAAGAAGGTGAAGGATATGTTGATTAATCCAGCTTACCTTGGTTCAGTAGGTGAAGGTGGTGCTTCTTGGCTCAATGGTCCAAGCTTGCAGAACTGGGGTATGGAATTTGCAGTTGGCTACCGCCACACAACCAGCTACGGATTGGGGTACAACATCAACGGAAACTTGGACTTCTTCCGCAGCAAGGTAACTTATCTGCCAGAGACAACTACCGGTTCATACGTACACACATCGAAGGAGAACCTCGTACAATCCAAGAAACCTTACGGTTCAATCGTAGGTTATGTAGTTGACGGACTCTACCAAAACCGCGAAGAAGTATTGGCAAGCGGACAAGAGAATGCCCGTGTGGGTGGTCTGAAATATGCTGACCTCGACGGAAACGGTGTCATCAATGAGCATGACCAAACTTGGATCTTCAACCCAGTACCCAACTTCTCATGGGGTTTGAACGTAGAGTTAACTTACAAGAACTTTGACTTTACCATGTTCTGGCAAGGTGTAGCCGGACAAGACGTTTACAACAACCAGAAATTCCAAACCGACTTCTACAGCATTACCGACGCTGGTTCGAACAAGGGTAACCGTATGCTCGGTGCATGGACAACTGCCAACACGTCGTCTTCTATCCCTGCATTGACAACCAACAACACAGGTAACGAAGGTCGTGCTTCTACTTACTTTGTAGAGAATGGCTCATACGCTAAGTTGCGCCAAGTGCAGATTGGCTACAAACTGCCAGACAGCATCGTGAAGAAATTGCTCATGAGCAGCGCACGCGTATATGTATCCGGACACAACCTGCTGACTATCAAGAGCAGCAGCCTTACTTGCTCAGACCCAGAAAATCCAAATTGGGCATATCCTAACAATACATCATTCTCACTTGGACTTCAGGTTGGTTTCTAATATAAAATGACAAATGAAAATTGATATAAGTATGAAAACAATATATAAAGCATTTTGTGCAATTCTCGTTGGTGTCGCTGCCCAAGCAACATTTACCAGTTGCAACGATTTCATCGATGTTCAGCCTCAAGGTGTCATCAGTGAAGACCTGGCAATGAGCCAACCTAACGAAATGGTGACCGCTGCATACGCCAAACTCGGTGACGATTGGTACACCTATCCATTCAACATGTGGCCATACGGCGATGTTACCAGTGACGATGCCATGAAGGGCGGTTCTGGAACAACTGACACCAACTACCATCCTTTCGAGGTATGGTCAACACTGACTGCTTCCACACCTGACCACATGGACGAAATGTGGTATCATCTCTACTGTTCAGTAAGCCGTTGCAACCGTGCATTGGTTTCATTGGCTGACCACGGAGATGCTCTTGATGCAACCATAAGGGCACAACGCGAAGGTGAGGTTCGCTTCTTGCGTGCACACTTCTACTTCAAGCTCGTTCAGATATGGAACCAAGTGCCTTGGATTGACGAAGAAGTTTACCGCAACCATACTGAGGAACAAACTCGTAACGATGCTTTCACGCACGAAGAATTGATGAACAAGATTATCGAGGACTTCAAGGCTGCCTATGACGTTCTTCCTGTAACTCAAGCTGAAAAGGGACGTGCCAACAAGATTGCTGCTGCCGCTTACTTGGCAAAATGCTATCTGACAATGGCATGGGGTGATGGTTACGAAGCTAACACTGGTGTAAGCCACATCAACCAGCAATACATGCAAGAGGTATTAAAATACACGGAAGTGGTTAAGAACTCGCAATATGGTTACTTGGAAGACTATGGAGACATCTTCCTTCCTGAATACAAGAACTCTAAAGAGAGCGTCTTTGCCGTACAGCACTCAGGTTATGAAGACGACAACACCCGTTTCGGTCGCGCCAACTGGAGCAACATGCTGAATGGTTGTTGGGGTATATGGTCTTGCGGTTGGGATTTCCACAAGCCAACACAGAACCTCGTAAACGCCTTCAAGACCAAGGACGGTCTGCCTATGTTCGACACCTACAACAACGAGATTGCTTACCCCATCAACGGAGTACCCACAAGTCAGAAATGGGATCCACGTCTCTTCCACACCGTAGGTATGCCTACATTCCCATATAAGTACGAAGAGCAACATACCATGACGAAGGACAACAGTCGTACTCCTAACACATACGGATATTACGCATCATTGAAGGAAGTGCCACAACGCTCAAAGGGTGAGACCTATGACAATCCCTGGCAGGCATTCGCCATGAACGACTACGTGTTGCGTTTCACCGACGTGATGCTGATGCGTGCCGAGGCTCTCATCGAAACAGGAGCATTGGAAGAGGCCCGTTCCATCATCAACGATATTCGCCAACGTGCCAAGAACTCCGTATCTAAGCATATCGCTTACGCTGCCGACCAATGTGACATTGCCCTCTATCCAAGTTCTTATTTCCAGAACAAGGAACAAGCTCGCAAGTGCTTGCAATGGGAACGTCGTCTGGAATTGGCTATGGAGGATGGTCGTTTCTTCGACTTGCGTCGCTGGGGTATTGCCTCTAAGACATTGAACGCATTCTTTGAGAAAGAGCAGAATGTGGTGTACGACGGACAAACATACGCCCAATACTACAAAGACGCTCACTTCACGGCGGACAAGAATGAATACTTCCCCATTCCTTACATCCAACTCTTCTACGTTCCTGGCCTCTATACCCAGAACAAAAACTATTAATAAGGAAACAGTAATACAGTAATCAATGAAAGTTATGAAAGCAATCTATAAATTTCTCTTTGCAAGCATTGTATGCTGCGGGATTGTCGCAGTAGTATCATCTTGCCAAGACAAGGACATCGAGCGTAGTTCCATGATACTCAAAGCCCCCGATGCCTCACAGATAACAGGTGCGCTCAACGGCGACAACTATACATGGACGTGGCCAGCACAAAGCGAGAAGATGCAAGTGACCATCTATCGCAACGGTACTCTTTCTTCCAATGAGATTGTCAGCGGCAATACTTTTACGCAAGCCAATGTTCCCACGAACGTTCCGTTTGAGTATGTGTTTAAACTCACCGACGGCTCTAATTTCTCCCAAGGCGTGGTGAAGACATTCACCCGTGAAGGAGCAACAAGTATCTCTGGCGTGCAGATGAGTCAGGTTGACAAGGCTGGCGGTTACGACGCATTGGTGGAATGGAACCGTGCGGAAGATGCCTCTACAATTAAACTGGTTGCCACCAATGGCAAGCGAACCATCAACGAAACCCTGAGAGGCGACGCTACCAGCTATACCATCGAGAACGTAGAGACTGGTGACACATGGGAAGTGACACTTACCGCCCAGAACGAGAAGGGTACTTCACTCTCTACCAAGTCTTCTCTCCGCATCGGTAAAACTGCTATCGGTTTCTTGAGTATTTACCCAACTCCGGAAGAACTCATACAAAACGGTGATGACGACGAGGCATCAGCTTGGTTGTGGTTACAAAGTACGTATCCAACAGCACAATACATTTATTTCGGCAACATCAAGAGCGTGGATGACATTGATCCGTTCCGCGTATTGTTCTGGTTGCGCGACTTAGAAGGTGTAGGAGAAGATGCAGTTTGGAACATACCAGAAGTGGTAGAAGGTGCAACACCAATCATCAAGGAATGGTATAAGGATGGCGGAAGTCTCTTGCTTTGGAGCCACGCTACCACATACGTGGGACACTTAGGCAGACTGAACCTTGATGACATGAAGAAAAACGACCACGCTATCGGTACTGGCTTTGGAGGCATCAACAACGACATTTGGAAGATGGCTGTTCAATTGAATCCAGGTTCGCGCTTCTCAAAAGACCACTCTACACATCCAATCTATAAGGGACTGGAAGTGGAATCTAATGACCGCACCAAGCTCATCGCATTCAAGGGACCAGGTTGGACGGAAGACCACAACTGTTTGTTCTTCAACCTTCCTTCAATGCTCACGGGCATTGGCAACCAAGAGGAGAGCTGCTATACCCAACTCACGCAAACATTCGGTATCTATCCATTGGGCACATGGGATTCACAAATTGACTGGGTGAGCCAAATGAATGTATGGGAAGCACAGCAAGGCAATACTGAATTCAAGGGTACTATCCTTTGTATCGGTAACGGTGGCTGCGAGTTCTCGATGAAGAATCCTGATGGAACTCCCGATAAGAGCGCAAATCCGAAGAACAACATCTATCAAGACAATGTGCTCAAGTTGGCTAAGAACTCTCTGGAATATTTGAAGACAAGATAATCCCGATAGTTTAACTGAAAGAAACATGAAACTCAGAAACATATCTAAAATGATGGTGATCGCCTTAACGGCGGTTACCATCATTGGATGTGGTAGTGATGACCCTAAGCAAGACTACAATCCACTCATCGATGACCCCAAGCCAGAACAACCAACGGAAAAGCCAACGGAAAGCAGTGGATACGCCGAACAGTATAGGCCTCAGATTCACTACACACCCAACAAGAACTGGATTAACGACCCCAACGGAATGGTTTACGCGGATGGTGTATATCATCTTTTCTACCAATATAATCCACAAGGCAACTCATGGGGCAATATGTCGTGGGGACACGCTACCTCTACCGACCTTATCCATTGGGAAGAGAAAGCTGTGGCTATGACCCGCGACGAACTGGGAGACATCTTCTCCGGCTCGGCTGTGATTGACAAGGACAACACGGCAGGATTTGGCAATAATGCCATGATAGCAATATACACGTCGGCAGGTACTGCACAACAGCAATCACTGGCTTACAGCACTGACGGAGGAAAAAATTTCACTCGCTATGCTGCTAATCCCGTCATCAAAAACAATGATGACAACTTGCGTGACCCCAAAGTATTCTGGCACGAAGGCAGTAAGAAATGGATTATGGCATTGGCTAAGGGATGGAAGATGGGTACTGAATTTTATGGTTCTACCGACTTAAAGAACTGGACACACCTGAGCACATTCTTCGTACCCCTCTCCGGTCGTCCCAGTCTGCAATGGGAATGTCCTGACCTCATCCAACTTGACTACAAGGGAGGCAAGAAATGGGTGCTCATCGTCAGCGTGAACCCTGGCGGTCCAATATTAGGCTCAGGCACCATGTATTTTGTCGGCGACTTCGATGGAACGACATTCACGGCAGACAATCTTGACTATCCCCTTTGGCTCGACTATGGTATGGACAACTATGCAGGTGTTACTTGGTCGAACACCCCCAACCGACACATTCTCATTGGCTGGATGAACAACTGGCAATATGCAGGAGACGTGCCTTGTTCGCCTTGGAGGTCAGCTATGACTTTGCCACGTGAGCTCAAGCTCATTGAGTATGACGGAAAGCCATTGCTCACCAATGTGGTAGTAAACGAAATCGACAAGATTGCCGATCAGTGGCAAAACGCAAGTGCTACGCTCAACGTGAAAGATGCCTATCAATTGCGTCTCGACATTGGACTTGACAAAAACTCTACCATTACCTTGGGCAATGACAATAATGAGAAATTCGTGATAGACATCACTGCTTCTGACAGGATTCTCACCGTACATCGCACGAGTGCTACGGGACAGAGCAGCTTTAATGGAACATTCTCCATACCTTCCATGAAAGCTCCGCTGAACACTACAGGAAACAGTGTCACATTAGACATCTTCGTTGACCAATCTTCTATAGAGATTTTCACGCAAAACGGAACAATGTCAATGACCAATCTCGTGTTCCCCAAACAGATTTACAACAAGCTATCTGTTTCTGGTGCAGAATGCAAGGCTCAGATTCGTAAACTAAATAGGATTTGGAAGTAATCCATTGCTTTTGTGTTAGGTGAAGATTGTTTTTCAGGATAACTTATATCAAGTATGTTACAATGAACGAATTTTCGTAATTTTTGAAACATAAATGACAACGATATTCGATTATTAAACGTACTTTTGCAAACAGATAACTAAAAACTTGAAAGAATGAAGAAATTATTGACATTAATAGCCTTTGTGCTGATGACCATGACGGCAAATGCCCAAGCTCCACAAATACTGGGTGAGAGCCACGCCATTCAAAGAATCGGTGTAACAAGCAAGTACTTGCTGCTGCCCGTACAAGAGAAGGAGGAAATAGCCAACATCCGCATCATCGTAAACAACGAACAGCGACAAACGTTCAACGTGAAGTTGGCTGTTGACAAGGTTGACTATTTCGTACCCGTTGACATCAAGCGATTTGGAAGCAACAACGTGCTTCTTGACATCAATTTCCACGGAGACAGACGCACCAAGGGAGCCATCAAGGACTTTGCCTGTTGGAAGGAGATGAAGCAATCCAATGAGTTTGACACCGCCAACAGAGAGCGTTTCCGTCCTCTTTACCATCACACACCCGTTTATGGTTGGATGAACGACCCCAACGGTATGTTCTATAAGGATGGTGTATATCACCTATATTATCAATGGAACCCTTACGGTTCGCAATGGGAGAACATGACATGGGGACACAGCACTTCTCGTGACCTCATTCACTGGGAAGCACAACCCACAGCCATTGAGCCAGATGCCATTGGTACGATTTTCAGCGGTTCGTGTGTGGTGGACAAGAAAAACGACCGCGTGGTGGCTTTCTACACATCAGCCGGACAAAATCAGGTGCAGTCGATGGCTGTATCGAAAGACAACGGTATAACCTTCCAAAAGGAAGCCTCTAACCCTATTCTCACTTCCAACGAACCAGACTTCCGTGACCCGAAGGCTTTCTGGAACCCGGAGATTCAGAAATGGAACCTCGTCTTGGCAGTAGGTCAGGAAATGCGCATCTACTCTTCGCCCAACCTCAAGGATTGGACTTACGAGAGTAGTTTTGGCAAGGGATATGGCAACCACGATGGCGTGTGGGAGTGTCCTGACTTGATGAAACTGCAAGTACGTGGAACTGACAAGCAGAAATGGATGCTCATTTGCAATATCAACCCAGGTGGACCATTCGGCGGTAGTGCCACACAATATTTCGTTGGCGACTTTGACGGTAAGAAATTTACCTGTGAACATAAGGATACGCGATGGATGGACTATGGTAAAGACCATTATGCCACCGTTACTTTCGACAATGCTCCCGATGGCAGAAAGATTGCCTTGGCTTGGATGAGCAACTGGCAATATGCCAACTCTGTACCTACCATGCAATTCCGCAGCGCCAACTCGGTGCCTCGCGACTTAAATCTCTTTGAATATCAAGGTGAGACATATTGCAGCGTTACTCCGTCTAAGGAATTGCTCTCTGCTCGTGGCAAGAAAGTGAAGAAACTCAGTGAGACTTGCGAAGTTGTGATAGACATGAAAGCCAAGACCGAAATCGTGCTTTCCAATACCAAGGGCGAACAAGTTGTCATGAGCTACGATGGTAAGAACGGCACATTCTCAATGGATCGTAGCAAGAGTGGTAATGTTTCTTTCAGCGAGGCATTCCCCGTGGTAACCGTGGCTCCTACCTACGGTGACATTCACCAACTGCGCATCTTCATCGACCGTTGCAGCATAGAGGCTATTGATGCCGATGGAAAGATGGCAATGACCAACCTCGTATTCCCCTCTGAACCATATAACAATATCAAGGTAAAAAGCGGAAAGGCTACCATTTACGAAATCAAGTAACATACAACTATGAGCAAGCAAAATAAATCTATCTATCTCATCCCCGTGATGCTCTGCTTCTTCTGCATGGGCTTCGTGGATCTCGTGGGCATTGCCTCCAACTACGTGAAAGAAGACCTCGGACTCACCGACTCCGTTGCAAACATCTTCCCCTCACTCGTATTCTTCTGGTTCCTCATCTTCAGCGTTCCCACGGGTATGCTGATGAACAAGATAGGACGCAAGAACACCGTACTGCTTTCCCTCGTGGTGACAGTTGTATCGTTGTTTATCCCCTTGTTTGGCAATTCGTTTGCCATCATGCTCATCGCCTTCTCATTGTTGGGCATTGGCAACGCCCTGATGCAAACGAGCATCAACCCTCTTGCCATGCTCATCATTGGCGACAAGAACTTAGCTTCTACGCTCACATTCGGACAGTTTGTCAAGGCGATTGCCTCATTCCTCGCTCCTTATCTTGCCATGTGGGGAGCTACACAGGTCATTCCTTCCTTCGGTCTTGATTGGCGTGTGTTGTTCCTCATCTACTTCGTAGTAGGCACGCTTGCCACGCTGTTGCTGTGGTTCACGCCCATCCAAGAGGAAATCACTGGTGGCAAGTCGTCATCATTCATGGATTGTCTTCGTTTGTTGGGCAAGCCCATCGTACTTCTCTCATTCTTCGCCATCATGTGCCATGTGGGAATCGATGTAGGTACCAACACCACTGCCCCCAAGCTGTTGATGGAGCGTGTAGGCATGACCCTCAACGAGGCAGCCTTTGCCACATCGTTGTATTTCATCTTCCGTACCATTGGCGCACTCACTGGCTCATTCTTCCTTCGTGTGATGAAGACACGCATCTTCTTCATCTTCAGTGTAGTGTTGATGGCAGTCAGCATGGCTATCATGTTTGGCGGACAGTCGAAGACTATGCTCTACATTGCTATCGCATTGGTAGGTTACGGCAACTCCAACATCTTCTCAATGGCTTTCTCTGAGGCATTGCTCTCTGTACCCGACAAGCAAAACGAGGTATCGGGGTTGATGATCATGGGATTGTTTGGCGGTACGGTATTCCCCTTGCTGATGGGATTTGCCAGTGATGCAGTAGGACAGGCTGGTGCCGTTATCGTCATGGCGGTGGGCGTAGCTTATCTCTTCACGTATATTCCAAGAATCAAGCATTAATCTCAAGGCTACAAGAATCTTTTACGACATCAAACCTTTATCAATAAAAATTACCAAAAACCAATAAAAACATAAAGCTATGCAAAATAAACGTTATGTAGTAGGTCTCGGAGAAGCCCTATGGGACGTACTTCCCGAAGGAAAGAAACTGGGTGGCGCACCTGCCAACTTCGCTTATCACTCAGGACAATTCTTAGGTAGCGACAACACCATTGCCATCAGTGCTTTGGGAGAAGACAAACTGGCAGAGGAAACCATTGAGGCATTGAAAGATCATGAGCTGAACTACTTCATGCCTCGCGTTCCCTACCCCACTGGTACCGTACAGGTTCAACTCGACGAACAGGGAATACCCACATACGACATCAAGGAAAACGTGGCATGGGATAACATTCCACTCACTCCAGAGATTGAGGAGATTGCACGCAACTGCCGTGCCGTTTGCTTCGGTTCTTTGGCACAGCGCAACGTGGTGTCTCGTGAGAACATCCACCGATTCCTCGACCTCACACCCAATGACTGCGTCAAGATATTCGACATCAACCTTCGCCAAAACTTCTATACCAAGGAGGTGATACAAGAGTCTATGCGCCGTTGCAACATCCTCAAGATTAACGATGAGGAATTGGTTCTCATTGGCAGGATGTTCGGCTATCCGGGATTAGACATCGAGAACAAGTGTTGGCTCATCTTAGGCAAATACAATCTCGATATGCTCGTGCTCACCTGTGGCACCAATGGCTCATACGTCTTCACGCCAGGACAAATGTCGTTCCAAGAGACACCCAAGGTGGAAGTGGCTGATACCGTTGGAGCGGGCGACTCCTTCACAGGCTCTTTCTGTGCTGCCATCCTCAATGGCAAGCCAGTAACAGAGGCTCACAAGTTGGCTGTAGAGGTAAGCGCCTTCGTATGTACGCAAAACGGTGCCATGCCCAAGCTCACGCCTGAATTGTTGGCAAAAGGAAAATAAAAAATAGCAAATAATTTACAAATAAATAGGTGAATGGTTGTGGGAGACATAGTTCTTCACAACCATTCACCTTTGTCATAGTACAATCGTCCATACTATTTTCCTGTTTAATATGCTGCATAGAATAAAAATGTTTGGAAACATCAAAAAAGGGCAAAAATAATGTTTGGAAACACTAAATTCTACACTTTTTGAATGTTTCCAAACACTTTTTAGGTAGAAGAATGCCTGTTCAGGCATTCTCCTTTCTAAGTACTAAATATTTATAATCATTCGGGCTACTCATCCCATACACTTTCGTGTATAGACTTTGTCTCAGGCTCTTTTCCATTTTCTTCAACGCCACCGTATGTAATGTCACTTGCAGCTCCATCACCATATACGCCACTGGCTTGCATGAGTTCGATGGCATAACTGTCACATACGATAACTTGTGGATTTTGATATGTCTTTTTCATGTGAATTGTACCTTCCTTATTTTACTGTATATTTCTTTCCATTTACGATATAAATACCCTTAGACAGTTTTTTTGTGTCAATGTTTTTGCCCACACGAATACCTTGGATAGTATATACTTCCCCATTCGCATATTCTGGAGCAGAAACGCCTACGATGTCTGTTGCCTCATCGTTGACTACAAAGCTAATCTTTGCGCTGGTAGCCTCTACGTCAGCCAACACATCATAGAAGTCAAAATACGCACGAAAAGCTTTCATCTTCGTATTGCCCGTGGAATACCAAAACTTATTGCCGTTGAGAAACAACGTCTGTTCGGGTACTTCTGTATCAGCAATGTATGTTCCCACCATCTCGCTCCATTGCTTTCTTGTTCTCTTGACAACGGCATTGATAGGTTCTTCTTCTGGATCAATATCTACACCATCCACGGTAAACTCTTTAATAGGTTCCTTCACCTTGATGATATAAGGATGATTTGCCTCAATGGAAGAAGCATTGGAGAAACTCACCTTAATAGAAGTTACATTGTCATCATCATCGTAACCAGACTCATATCCCGTAAAGTCAGCCAATTGTACACCATCGCCAAAAGCCTCCGTCATTTGCTGGCTCGTCATGGCGAATGGCAGGACGATGGTGTTCCAAGCATTGGCTGTAATGTTTCTCTTCACGCGCACATCTACCCCCGTAGCAGCCTCTGGTAATACAGTAGAAGTTTCGTCAAGGACAGTACGAGTGTCAAGAGGTGGCAATACCTTTATCGTCATTTGGAATTTCTCTGTATCGGCAATGTCTTGTGCATTTTCATGATCAGAAATGCCAATGCCTTCCATCTTTATCACATAGTCACCTTCAGGTAGTGAACTTGCTATTTTGATTGTTATACGAGCTATTTCTCCATCATTTCCGTCAATGACAGAACCGTTGGATGATGCACCAAAAGTACGCAAGCATCCATTTGGTTGTACACTACTCTCAAAGGTATTGGTCTTCCTTGAATTTGTTCTCTCTTCACTAAGGTAAGCTTTGGGGAAGCCGTCCTCATCAATATCGAAATCCATCCCTTCTGGAAGAATCAGGTCAAATTGGAAGCCCTCCACTTCCATTGAGTTCTTCATCTTCACTGAAAGTGTGTGTGTACTTCCAGCATTGACCGACACTGGTTCAATGTAAATGATATTGTTGTAATTCTTAATGTCTGTGTCTTGCGCATTAGCTTGTAATGCCACGAATGACAGGCAAAACGCAAGAGTTAAAAATAATAACTTTTTCATGATTGTTACTTTTTATGATTTGATTTGTATATTCATTCGTATCTCTTTTTATTCGGGAATTATTGCCATAGGCAATGACTTGGGGCGTTCCACAGAACCATACATAATCAAGTGTGCCACGGCGGTTAGGTCTGCCACATTTATTTTTCCATCACCGTTGGCATCAGCAGCTTTCTTATTAAATACGTTCGGCGTATTTCCCATGATATGATGGGCAATGGCGGTATAGTCTGCCACGTTTACCTTTCCATCCATATTCACGTCACCTGCGGTATAGTCAACTATCGTTATAGCTGATGTCACAGATTCCACCTCATACGCTTTCGCCATTTCGTCAGAAATGACTATATTCTCTATCACAATTGGATAGGAACCTTCTTTCATCTCATCTGAAACGTTCACCGTCACAAGGACAATCTCACCATCGTTACCACTGATGGTCGATCCATTGGTAGATGCTCCAAGGATATGCAAACTTCCGTCGTTTTGAATAACGGTTTCAAAAGTATTCGTCTTCCTTGAATTGGTTCTTTCCGTGCTCAAGGCAACCATCGGGAATCCATCTTGGTCTAAAGCCACGTCCATTCCATCAGGCAGACGCAGGTTAAACTCGAAACCTTCGGCAACCACATTATTCTTCATCTTCACTGAGAGAGTTGCTTGCGTCCCTTTGTTTATTTCTACATTGTCTGTGTATATGGCAACATCTAACTGTGATATATCCGTCACGTCGATAACCTCCTCCATTTCTATGATTTCCATGAAATCCTTCCAGTAGTCGGCTGCCTCGTATAATGCTTTGGTGCCTCTTGGAACGTAAAGGGTAATCTTTTCGGCATTGGCGAATTGCGCAGTAAGCGTTGGCGGAACGAGCATATAGGCAGTAATGGTTGTCAGTAAGTCACATCCCATCAATGCGTCCTGTCCGATTGCAGTAACGGTAGCAGGAAGAGAGACCGAAGTGATGTTGTCACAAGCATAGAAAGCAGAACTGCCTATACTTGTCAACGAAGATGGCAAGGTGACGGAAGTTATTCCATCGCAATTATAGAAAGCATAGTTACCGATGCTTGTCACTTCTTCAGGAATAACCAATTCTTTCACTTCCGTATTCTCATCGCTATAAAGTTTACCTGACCTAAATATTGGATTGGAATCTCGATTGATGAATGAGATAGCACACCAAGCACTGAGGTCTGACACAATTGCTTTGTTCAGACTCTTACAATTGACGAATGCGAACTCATCAATTTTCTTCACGCTTATTGGTATCTTTATAGAGCTTAGTTTTTCACAATTGAGGAACGCGCAACTTCCAATAGTCACCAGTCCTTCATTCAATACCACACTTTCTAAGTTTTTGCAATCATAGAAAGCACCACTTCCGAGAATAGTCACGGATGAAGGTATAGAAATAGACGTGAGGTTGGTCTGTCCGTAGAAGGCATGGTCGCCAATCTTCACCACATCTTCTGGAATGACCGTAGTTTGACATCCTGCCATTAGCATATTTGTAGCCTTGTGAATAATGGCGTTACAGTCGTTGCGTGAGTCATAAACCGCTTCTTCTTCCATAACAGCTAACGAACGGTTCACACCCTTGCTGGCAGGATCCATCGTACCGTCCACATCAACATTGGTTACACCTTCTTGCACTACTAACGGCGAGACTAATTGCTGCATATATTCATAATAGCTTCGCACCTTCATCGATACGAGATTCTTGCAGCCACGGAAAGCATCATAGCCTATTTCCTTCATCGTGAATGGGACTATGACGGCAGCCATGTCGTGGTCTTGGAAAGCTGCTCTGGCTATTTTCGTCACGGTATATACCCTACCGTCATACGTGACATTATCGGGAATATTCACTTCTTGCAAGTCTGATTTTGCCCCAGTTACTGTAGCTGTATATTTTTCTGTATCGTAAGTATAATAGATACCATCCACAGAATCATCATCATCAATGGTTGGGTCTATGATTTCCTTAAACTCTTTCCAATAGTCAGCTGCTTGGTATATTGCCTGACATCCTTGGGGAACATACAACGTGCAATTGGCACGGTTTGGGAATACTGTGCTATTAATGGCAAGTGGCGACAGCCATGCAACGGTCACCTGAGTCATATTATTACAACCATCAAAGGCATAGTCGCCTATCGTCTCTACGCTTTCAGGAATAGATACCGAAGTCAAGCCACTGCAATTTTGGAAAGTCTTATCCTCGATAGCAGTTACTTGATAGGTATTTCCTTCATATTCCACACTGGCAGGGATGATTAAATTACTTGTTGTCGTTACATCACCTGTATTAACTTCAATAACAATTGATGTGAAACAAAATTGTCCAGCCTTTGATTCACCATCAGAACCATAGAGTGCCCTCTCTCCAACGGTAAACGACACCTCAGCAGCATTACCCGTCCACGTTACGGTCTCGTCACCAAAAGCTTGTGTGACAATTGTTCCAGTTGAAGCAGTTACCTCTGCAAGTCTTCTTTTTCCTTGATTAGAAATGTTGAAGACAATCTTTGTCATGTTAACAGCAGAGTTAGTGATGGTGAGCGTGTTCTTGCCATACAATCTCAAATCCTTGCCAGTAGTGCTAAAAGCAGGATTTGTTGATCCATCATTCTTAACAGCCGTGAATGTAAACGTACCATTAGTTGCAGTGTTCCCAGCTTCTTTTATACCAACATTTTGAATGTCCGTAACAAGAATTTGATAATCAGATACAATACTAGTAGATTTAATGTCCACAACCCTCGCCGTTTGAGTATCTTTATTAAATACATAATAGATATCATCTATAAGAATGGAATCATTCTGAGCATCATCTGTCAATGACTGTATCGTGCCGAATCCACTCCAAGGTTCCTTGGATTGATAAGCATTAAGAGAATTTTCGGGAACTGACAATTGCCACCTTTTTATTGTTTTTTAGTTAAAACAGGCGGTTGAAAGAGGATTTGTGTAATTTTGTAAGCAAATTTCAATCTATGTTAAACAATAATTAAAGCAACTTCGAAAATCAACTGGAGGTTAGGTCTGAGACCTATATTCCAAGTGACCATCAATTAATCAGTGAACACTACTTATGATGATTCTTTGGAGAAACCATAATCTTCTTGCCGTTTTGAATGTAAATGCCTGAGGTTGGGTTGCTGGTCTTGACACCATTTATTTTGTAGTATTCGGCAGTAGTGCCTGTAGTGCCATACAAGGTCTGTACGGAAGCATCGATGTCTATGTCTTCAACGATTGCGGAAAATTGATCCCATCCATATTGAGCATATTTGTCTTTACATCCATGTGGTACGTGTATAACGCATGTTTTGGCATCAGTGGCACTCGGAGCCTGCATGGGATTTGTCGAGTAACAATAGATGTCTTTTAGTGAGTTTTTACCTCGGATTGCGTTTTTGCTAATGGTTTTTACCGAGGTAGGGAAAGAGATAGAGGTCATTCTCAAACCATCGCTAAAGGCAGATCCACCTATGGACTTAACGCTTGGGGACACATGATAATCACCATGCGGCTTTAAAGCTAACGATATTAACTCGCTGCCGTCGGCATTAGTAAGGGCACCGTTCTCTAATGCAAAATAGGTATTCCCGTCTGCTATGACGATATTGTCCATTTTGTCGTAAAGGAAAGGATTGTTGTCCATAATAAAGACACTCTTTGGTATAGTGATTTCACTTAGATATCTACATCCGCAGAAAGCATAACTCCCGATTTTTTTTAACGTAGGAGGAAGTACTACTTTGTATAATCCTCGGCAGTAAGCAAAAGCGTTACTACCTATCTCTTCCAAGTTGTTTGGCAGGATGATTTCCTGAAGGGTGTAGTTGGCTTCAGAGCTACTTCCGTAGAATGCCCTTTCGGGCAGTTTGTTCTTCTCAATAGTACAGTCGGACATATCAATGTATGACAACTGGCCTGTGGTCGTCCAGGTCAGGGTGTCGAGGAAAGAGATGTCCCGAGCGTTGATGTTGCCTGATATCTTGAGTCTGGTCACCCGTTGCGCATTTCGTTTGCCGCCTAAAGCTTCACGCAATGTTCCTGCCTCAGCAACGTTGACAGAAGTAATCGGAGCAGGGAGTTCTTGTGGACAAATGCCTATTATCATACGCATGTTCTGTGTGTATGTCTGATACATCACTGCCAAGTCGTAATAATCGTCCTCATCTCTGCGATTGGCATGTCCTAAATTCAAATGAACCTTGCCCTCTTCGTCATACCCGTCAGCCACAAATATATGATTGGCACCAGCGTTAGTACCACCTATCAGAACAGGGCGCCCATTGGAAAGTTCTTCATAAATCATGGTCAGCCATTCGTCAATAGTGTAAGCCCCATTACACTGCCTCAGTAGTCGCATGTTTGGATTGTATCCAAAGAATTTCTTTAAAGCCGTGTGGATATATTCTATCTGGGTGGCACTGCTCGACATTTTAAGTTCTAAGGCAACGGCTATGTTGACCAGTAGATTGCCCACCGCGTCAATCTCAAGCTGAGTGGCTTCTTTGTTGGAATTATAACGGGGAATCATGTGTTCCCAATCAAAATATGTGTTTTCAAAATCACCATATAACACATTCGTACCTTCGGCACCACCGTACTCATAATAATTATTGCCAAATCCATGACTTGGAAAGCTCCAGTATTTCAGCACTTGAGCCAGGGCTATGGGGCCGCAACCGGCTGCCGGACGGGTACTGTAATAATCTGGATATTTTGAATTCTCAGCACCTTCCTGGCACCATTGGGTCGTCAGAAGAGGAGCCACGCACGGCTTGAAGCCATGCTCTTTGATGATGTCCTTGTAGGTCTTCGTATTCTCTGGGGTTCCATTTAAAATCGGACGGACTGAATAACCAATATACCCACTTGCCCAGCTGAACCACGGGTAAAAATCGGCGACAAAAAGACTTGCACTAGTTCTTTCGTATTCATCATAATTATCACTATAGTAATAGCCAGTACTATAGGAGTCGCCTGCACTACTATATAGCACTTCCCTACCTTCATAACGTCCTGCATGAGGCAAGAAGATGCGATTCGTGTTTTTGCCTGTCAACGTTATGCCAGACACGCCATTTATTTTTTCATAAGCGACAGAACACATTTGATAAAGTTCCCAAGCCTGCTCATATAATGGAATGTGCCATCCGTTGCCCCAGTTAGTGTGAGCAACGTCGTACGACGATCCACTGATGGGACCGACCTCCGCAATATTATGTGAGGAGTCTAAGCAAAGCGAATACGTTTCCCAAGTGTACTCATTTTTCGGCTTCGTCTCACCCCAGGCATAATAGTTGCCATATTCAGATGGTGAAGAAGCCCCCACATTGCAGCAAGACCATTTTGTTCCACTTGGTAATCCTAAGTCGATGGCGTGAGGGTGATTGTCATCGGGGCAGAACTGTGCTTTAGCAGCCATTATGCAAAATGCTAAAAAAAACAGAGCTGTCTTAATTCGAGTTATAGCCATAATTTTTACGTTTTAAAAGTATTTATAAATGTTATTATCCACCACGTTACATCAAAGACGAAGAGTGGAGCGTCCTACTGAACGAGCGCTGAAATGGAAATAGTTCAAATCATTTCTTCTTTATTAGCTCAATCAAATCAAAGTACATCAGACGGCTATTGAGCGGACGCTCGGGCTTGATGCCACGGAATTCGCGCTCTTGTTCCTCTGTGCTGAAGAGGTAATTGAAGCTGTTGCGCTCGTAGAAGGCGAGATTGCGCTCTTTGTTATAGGAGTCAACGAGAAGGAAGCGGCAACCTGTCTTGTTGAGCGGATCCACAAACCAAGCCTTAATGAAACTGAGCACATCGCTGCCCAAGTGCTGGCTCTGGAAATCGACGCTAATGCCGAGACGGCCAATCATCACAGCGGGATAGCTGCTATACTGCTTTTCACGTGGGATGTTCTTTTCAACTTTCTTCTTTCGTGAGCCAGGAATCTTCTTAATGCTGTCGTTAGAGAGCGTAAAGGCAGCTACGATGGCCGAAGAGTCGTCGTCGAGCGTAAAACAATAATTCTTGCAAAGCTACTCGTCGCTCTGCAAGAATGCATCGTTGGTGAAGAACTCGTCTAAGTCATCATCACCACAGCGGAAAGGTTTGCTGGTGTCGGCTTTCTCGCGGTTATAGAAACCGAAGCTGCACTGGTCTTGTAGGAAACTCATGCGTTGGGGCGGTGATTAAAAGTTGGCTTTTGAGAGGATGGCGCGAGCCTCGTTAATCTCACGGCTGAAATCGACGGAGCCGCGACGCTGTTCACTCTGCTCCATCATCAGGTCGAAGCGGTCGGATGCCTCGCCTGTCAATACTGGTACTGCTGCTATTTCCAATGCCATAATGTTTGTCCTTTCTTTGTTTTGCGGGGCAAAGTTACAAATAATTTCGCAATCTTGGTGCGATTATGGTGTTAAAGTTACAAAAAGAGGGCGAAGATGCATCATTTCATCACCATCGCCACAATATGGTAGCTTTAAAAGTCATCCCCACTCGCTGTAGATGTCGTCAGCGCAGGAGTAGGTATAGCGTACACCCATGCGCTGGATGGTGATGGTGCTGTCTGATACTTGCAGCGGACGCGGGTCGCCGTCCTCCAAGTAGAGCCATTCGCCGCCACCCTTGTCAACGAGCGTGACGGTGGTGATACCGATTGGCTGAATGAGCAGACCTGTGGGCGTGGTGGAGATGTTGCACACGCAGAGTCTGTTCTCTCGGTCGTAGATGAGGCATGACGTGCCCTCGCCCTGCATGGAATGGTCTTCCTCCGTGCCCGACGGGAACTCCACATGGCGCAGCACCCATGCACCGGTGAGGTCGATGCTGTCGCGGGGCTGCTCCTGAGGGTTGGAACAGGCGCAGAGGGTGAGCAGCAGGAGGAGAATAAGAGTGTGTTTCATACGTCGCGGACTCCTTTCTCACAATAGTGACCGTAGATTTGTGACTTGACTTGCTCTAAGCGGTAGGCCATGTAGTCGCGGCCCATCCGCTCCGCCGCCTGGCTCTGGCGGTAGTGCTCATTGAGGTCTGCACCATCGACGACATAGACGGTGCTGGACTTGTCGGCGCGGATAGTGACGGGAGCGGCATCGCCATCGAGACAGTAGGGATAGCAGCCCACAAGGTCGCCCGCAGCGACGGTCTGGACAGTACTCTCGCCACCTTCGTAATTTCGGACAAGGTAATGGAAACTTCCGCTCTCAATGTAACCAAACAAGCGGGCAGCGGTTCCCTCGGCCTCAAAGATGTCGCCATGCGAGAAGTGCATGAGCCTGCCATGGCGCAGACAGTAGTCGCGCAGATAGGCCTGGGCCTCAGAATAATGTGTTTTTTGTTTCATACGCTCATGATTTTGCAGTTTTTTGCCTACAAAATAACAAAAAAAGGCGTAAAAAACAACTCGGCGAAGCCCGAAAACAGGTCGCCGAGGGTGCATCTCTAAAACTAGTTTTAGAAATTCAAGAAATTTTTGGCTCAGTTGAGCGTCTTTTGAGCCAAAAGTATGATGGGAAGACTGTTAGGCTTTATGTCTTTCCGAATGTAATCTCCTTGCGGAGTTTGCTCAGGTAGATGGGCGTGATGTTGTTGAACGAGGCGATGTCCTTCAGCGAGAGCATCTGCACCACCTGCGGACAGCGGTCGATGAGCCGACGGTAGCGGCTGCGGGCGGTGTAGCGGTAGTGGTCGAGGTCGCGTCCATAGACCATCTTGAACAGGTTCTTGAGTATCTTCACGTCCATCTTCGCCATCTTCGGGTCGTTGTCGAACAGTGCCTGCAGCTCGCGTCCGCTGATGATGCGCACCTCGCAGGGCATGTCAGCCTCAATGCTCACTTCCGACACGTCGCCGTCGAGACAATAGGGGAAGTCGGCCACGAACTCGCCCTCGAAGGCGAAGCCCGTGCAGTAGTCCTTGCCCTCCTCGTCGTTGTGAACCATGTACTTGAAGCAGCCCCGCTCCACGAAGGCCACCCACTGCGCCGGCTCGCCCGCCTCCTCCAGCGTCTCGCCCCGCTCCATCACGCGCCGCTCCCCGTGCTCCATGCAGTACTCCCGCAGGAACTCCAGGTCCAGTCCCTCCTTGTAGGTGTTGAATTGCTTGTTTGGTGTCATTGCTGTCACTGTAGTTTGAATTTCGGATGCAAAGATAGTGAATTTTGGTGAGATTGGGTGAAAAGGGGATGGAGAATTAACGTAATTTGTGGAAAAAGAAAGTGCATGATTGTAGGAAAATTACAGAAAAACAGCGTTGAGACCTCAAAAATTATTAAATTTTGCTGATGTTTTGCATTTTCTCCGTAGAAAAGTTACGGAGAAACGTTTTTTTTTGTACTTTTGCAGCATCATCAAAACTGTTAGTATTATGCTTAGAAGGTTCAAGGTTGAGAATTTCAAGTGTTTTAAGGATGAGTTTGTGTTTGATTTGTCGTCGGCAAAGGCTTACACTTTCAACTCCGAGTGCGTGAAGAACGGCATCGTGAACAACGCGATGATCTACGGCTATAACGGTTCGGGTAAGTCGAACTTGGGCTGGGCTATTCTTGACATCATCGAGCATCTGACGGATAAAGCCAGATGGGAATTTCCGTATAAGCACTATACAAATGCCGAGAACGACAGCAACATGGCCTCGTTTGAGTATGAGTTCATGATTGACGGTAAGTTGGTAAGCTATGCCTATAGTAAAACGGATTATAAAACGATGGTGAATGAGCGCTTCTGTATTGACGGCAAGGAGCTGATTTCGATGGACAGGGCCAACGGCAATACGAAGTTCATATGCTCGCTGAAGGGTACAGAGACACTGAACAAGGAGATTAAGGATGGGCAGTTGTCGGTGCTGAAGTTTGTGAAGAACAACTCGATGCTGGCCGACAATGACATCAATCGTGTCTTTAGGGATTTCTTCACGTTTGTGGAGCACATGCTGTTCTTCCGTTCTTTGGAAGATAGAACCTACATCGGACTGGAGACTAGGAAGGGAACGCTGGAGAAAGACATCATTGAGAGAGGAAAGGTGAGCGACTTCGAGGCTTTCTTGAACGAAGCCAATGTGAAATGCAAACTGGCCGTAGTTGATGTAATGGGTGAAAAGACACTGGCCTTCGACTTCGGCAAGAAGAAAATTTTCTTCTCGGAAATCATGTCAACTGGAACAAGCGCATTGATGCTGTTCTACTGCTGGTATATGCAGATACTGGAGAGCGAGGTGTCGTTTGTGTTTATTGACGAGTTTGATGCCTTCTATCATCATGAGCTGTCGCGAATGGTCATCAACAAGTTGAAAGAGGCTGGGGTGCAGTTTGTGGTAACGACCCACAACACATCGATTATGAGCAATGACCTGATGCGCCCCGACTGCTACTTCTTGATGAACAGCAGCCGGATTCTGCCGTTGCCGAAATGTACAGAGAAGGAACTTAGGGAGGCACATAACATAGAGAAGATTTATAAAGCAGGCGCATTCTATGTCGAACAGTGAGCTTCATTTATTTGTGTTTGAGGGCGGACAGGCTGAACCGAAGTATGTGGAGATGCTCGAACGCAATTTTCTAGGCAAGCAGATTGCTGTGGAAACAATCTATGATGCTGAGATATACCAGTTATACGAACAACTGAAGAATGAGGACTTCGCGCTCGACATCGTGAACCTGCTGAAAGAGCGGAGCCAGAAGAACGCTGAACGTCTGAATGGGTATAATCGTGACAGTTTTGCCTACATCTATCTGTTCTTCGACTATGATGCCCATGCTACCAAGGCCGATGATGACAAACTCAGTGAAATGCTGGAATTCTTTGATAACGAAACGGAGAACGGTATGCTCTACGTCAGTTATCCGATGGTAGAGGCCATCAGGCATTATCGGGACATGGAGAGTTTCAAGACGTTAACCGTGAAATGCAAGCGCAGGAACTGTCCGTACAAGGATGACTGTGACGAGGTGGAGGCATGCCTGAACGATCCTCACTACAAGACGTTCGTAGCGACAGATTGCAGGATACAACTGACGAACATCAACAGCTATTCCAAAGAGGTTTGGCAGGAACTGATTCGTGCGCATGTGTCAAAGATGAACTATCTGGTGAACGACCGGTTTGAACTGCCTGAAGATGTGGAGTCGCAGCAGACCATCTTCGACAAACAGGTTCAGAAGCACATCGACCATAAATGCCCGATGGTTGCCGTGCTCAGTGCCTTTCCCCTTTATGTACTTGATTATTATGGAGCGGAAGGGTTGAAAGAGAAGTTGGAGGAGTAATCTCTATATATATGACACTATGCCGAGTCTCGAAGTAGTTTTGCAACTTTATAGTCATTAAAATAAATAAACTTATGGAGAAGATATTACAGTCTATTTTTGTTCATGTTGACGCATCCTCAAAGACATTAGCAAATAATGCCATTGCTCAGTTATTAATAAAACTCCTTTATACTTGTGACAAACCTATTAAAAAAGATGAGTTTGCAAGAATGATCGATGAACAAACTCATATGAGTATAAGTACCAGCGACTCTTTTGATGCCATAATGGATACTTTGGTTGAAAGAAAAGAAATTGCCTTTAAAAAAGGAGAGTATTGCCTGTCATCATCGAAAAGGGAGAGAATAAAGAAAACGATAGAGACATCGAAAGAGAGGATTGAAATAATATTGGACGTTTTTTTCTCTGGTATGCATTCCGAGCGTGAAGTTATTAGAGAATGGTTTCAAGATATAACAATTAAGTTCTTTGAAATATATGCAGATCAATGGATTTCTGATTTACTTGCAGGAAGTCAGCATATTAGGAACCTTGGAGAAAGTATTCGGTCAACATTAATAAATAGGACAAGAACTTTCCCTAATCTTGATAAAAGGGATGAAGCAGAATTGACAAATAGATTTTTTACATTTGTGACAACCCGCAATTCTGATGTTGATGCCTATCTATGGGAGCATGGCACCTCAAGGTTTTCCGCCTTATTAATTAGTAATCGCCAAGGTGTTGATAGTCTAACACTTGAATCATTTTCAAATAGCACCTGCTTATTAGACACAAATGTTCTTATTTTTATAGCACTTGGTGCCAAAGATAAAATTAAATCATATGAACAACTTGAAAAAGCATTTGAGCAGTTAGGAATTAGCGTGAATGTTTTATACATAACGAAATCAGAATATGAACGTAGAATAGATATTCAGAGAGAATCGACCATAAAGAATATTGAGAAAATGGGAGATTTGGCTACCAAAATCCCTAATGACTCATTCACCCAATGTGCACTTGAACGTCAGTGTACAAAAAAAGAAGATTTCGAGACCTTCTTCGACATATTAAGGGAACTACCACCGTATGTTACAAATAAGTTAAAAATAGAATTGCTAGACCACAGCAAATCATTAGAAAACGCAATAGAAAATGCACAAAAAGATGAGACAAAAAAGAAAAATCTCAAAAACTATACTTTGCATTGAAAAATAGAGAAAAATTAGAAAATGCAACCATTCATGATGTAGGACTTATCGAAGGAGCTGAGTTTCTCCGTAAACAAGGCAAATATTTCATCCTATCAGAAGAAACTTCTGTAAATGCCTACTCTCAAAATAAACCAACAGATAACGGGCTACCCATTTCAATTAGAGTAGAAACATTACTTAATATTCTCGCTGCAAATGGTAATACAATGACTGATTCGTCTGATTACATGTCATTATATGCAGATTTAATTCGATTGGATTTGTTTCCGTCAGAGAAAACGTTTACACAATGTCAACTTTATCAAATGTATGAATTAAATAACAGGATCTCAAATCTACCAGAAAAACAATCAGAGAGAATTGTCTGGGCAGCTCATGAAAAGATGATGCACGGTGCGAAAGATGACGAACTTAGATTGTTTATTAACGATCGAATAACAGAGACTGAAATCACGCTAAAGGATGAAGTGGCAAAGAAAGATGAAGTAATAAATGACTACAAAAATGGATTGAAGGAAGCCTCAAGGCATACAGAACAATATAAGAACGCTCTTGTAATTCAATGGTGTAAAGAAATTAGAAACAGACTAATAAGAAAAACCGTATTCCGTTTGTCAATACCTTTGATTATTCTTATCATTGGAGGCGTTTTGGCATACTACCAGATATGTTCTTTTGAGAATTCGGAAGGATTAGGACCCCTGTATATTAACTTGGCAGTTACAGCTATCTCGGAATTATTCTATATGAATTGTCGATGGTTTAAGGAAGGGGTTTATATGTTATGCCATAGAAATGATATAGTAGAACAAGAATTGAGAAAAAGGATAAAGGATCTTGAAAACTGAATAACATTGAAAGAACTAAGATACGGGGAGGACACCTATTGTTTATAATGAGGATATGTATTATATCCCTCCCTCAAAGACATCTGACACATATTTCAGTGCAATAAGTGCAAGAAGAAACGAGGGGCTGGCTTTGCCCCTCGTTTCTTTACAGAGAATTTAAATGCAGATGGCCTTATCGACGTGACTTCTGCTTCTTCTTTCTGCGTTCCAAGTACGCTGCCAATTCATTGATGCCCCAAATTGCTGACAAGACAAAGATTGGCATAAAAGCCATCGCCCAAAGGAACGTCATGGTGTTGTTCAGGTGGTACATGCCTGTGTAATAGGCAAGGACTGGAAAGACGACCAGGGCCGCCTTGTCGGCCAGATGGTAGGCAATGGGAAACCACTCCATGCGCGAGGTCAGGCGGATAAGGTGCTCCTCGGCTTTGGCCTCGATATACTCGCAGACAGTCTCGCCACCTTTCATCATTGCCATGCAAACCTGAGACTGCTGCCATTTCTCGCGGTCTTTCTTCGTCAGTTCTTCGACATAGCGGCTCATGAGTTTCGAGTCGTGCATGTTCTCAGCCACTTGACGCAGGATGCATTCCGCATATAAGTTCATCTCTTCCAGCGGCACGGCGTCCATGTCTTGATTGACAAGCTTGTTGCTGTTGTTCCTCATTGCATCGAGGGGAATACTGCCCAGAAGCGTCTGCTGGTCTTTGAGCATTTCTATGGTCTCATTGGTTGATTTCACAAGGGACTTACCTTTCATCACAGCCTTTACACCACGCTCATACTCCTTCTGGTCATAGAGCGCAGTGTGCTTCTGCCCACCATGAAAAAGGGCCTTCAGTTTGTTAATAACTTGCAGGATAGTATGCGGCTTCTCCTGCTTACGGGGGCTTTCTTGCCGTCCCCCAGTCTCACTGTTGCCTCCCTGCATCTGACTATCGCCAGAGGGAAGCATGCTGTCGTATTTATTTCTCATAAAAAACACTATCTCTTTCGTCCTCTATTATTCTGTTGTCTGATGAATCCGTTCTTCTTCCACCAATACCATTCCTCGTCCTTCTTTTTAGGTAGGTCGTTATTGCTCTGACCGCCTCCAAGGGACGGCTGCGTTTCCGGCAGGGCAAGGGTAGCAACGACGTCAAGCATAACTTCGGCTGCATCACCCGCACGCTCGGCACTACATTCAAACTGATCAAGCAGTTCCATTGCGGCACTCTTCAGGTTTTCTTCGCTGAACGAAGAACCTTCGCGCTCTCCCATGTCGATGGCCTTAGCTACGATGCCTTCTGGCAGGATGTCCTCCCTATCTAACGGGCTAAACTCTGTCCTGAACGGACTCTTCACTAAGCGTTTGATGGCATTCAGCGCAAGCCAGATGGCTGTCCGACGGTCACTCTCAGCCTCCGTGGACTTACGGGGAGCAGGCTCCGTCTGCTTCACGGGTGTCGGAACCACTGGTTTCTCAGCGTTCTTCCTCTCTACCGCCTCCTTAATCCTCAATAGTCGCAGATATTCATCGTCATCATCCGACTGCGAAGACCTCGCCGGCTTTTGCGGAATCACTTCGTCCTGCCGATTCTTCTGCCAATGATAGCTCTCCGTCCGCGTCTCTTCCTTCTCAGGATGCAGCTTCTGCCAAGTGCCATACAACTTAGAAACCGTCAGATCTCGTCCATGCCCAAAGTCTCTGGCCGAAGCCTTGTACATCACCGTACTGGAGTAGTTGCCGTCGAGGTCGTACAGCCTCTCGCCGACGGAGTACCCCCGGCAAACGCCTTTCGAGTCGTATGTCGGCTCCACCTCGAACCCGTTCCTGCGCATCCCGGCAAAGTACGTCTCGATGTCCCAAGCGTTCATTCCCTTCAGCACGTTCATCGCAGCCGAGTGAATCCGCTCCATCCGCTTGTTTTCCCTCTCCTCGGCCTTCGTCCAGCCATATTTCTCCGCAATGATGTCTGCCGCCATCTTCGCCCGCTCCTTGCATTTGTGCGTGTCCTGCATCTCACCGTCCATCGTCAGGCGGTTGGCCACAATGTGTACATGCGGCTTGCCCGTGTCAAAGTGTACAGTGGCTACATACTGACTTTTGGCCAGCTCTGTATGCCTGCCGCTCACCTTCAACTTGGGCTGACCCGTCCTCTTGTCGATGACTGGCCTGCCGTCTTTGCCTTTCACCGGCTCCCATTTGAAGTGGGTAGTGTCCAGCACCTGAACGCAGTCCTTGCAGAATCTGTCCCACTGCGCCATCGTCCAGTCCTGACAGACCTCCGGCGGAGGACACAGTTCGATACGCCAGAACGGCTTTTCTGCCTTGTGCCTGGATGCCGCCTGCAGCAGCTGCATGTCCATCAGCACCTCTACGGGCGAGTAGGGTTTGCCCGTCAGCGGATTCAATTCGATGTTGTTGGCGGCGAGGAAGACCGGCTTGTCCTCCTTCCTTGCCTTCTCCTTGTCGAGCACATAGTTGATGGCGTTGGCGGCATGCGCCCCGTCTATCGTGTCCATCTTGATGACCATACGCTAACCTCCCATGTTTAACGTCCTGTCCCTCATCCTGTCGAAGAACTCCAAGGCTGTGATAAGGTGCTCGCGCCACCAGTCAAAGCTCTTGCCGTGGATGACAGCCCTGAAACGTTCTTCGTCGGACTTATGTGCAAACTCTGCCACCATTGCATTGAACTGGAGTAGCACGTCGCCACGTGACTTCTTCAGGTTCCTGAGCAGGTCCAGTTCTTCGTCGGTAAACGCTGCACGGGGATGCTTGCCGCTCAGGAGCTTCGTACAATACTGCGAAAGATTCTGTCCGCATTTTTCCGCATTCCCGAGAAGTTCATCCATCAGTCGTTTCGTCACTTTCAGGTGCAGCATCTCTGTGGCAGTCCACTTGCGGATGCGCAGTCCCGTCCGATTCTTACGCAGCACCTTATCGATCAGGTCCACGCGATGGGCATCCAGCTTGTAACTGCCAAACAACGTGTAACTCTGTCGGCTCATAGGCTGGTCAACCTGTTCGATGCTGCCGCTATTCCGATAGACGACAAAGTGCATCTGGCATTTCCTGTCAGTCTCATCCACCCACAGGTCACCGACCGTTACGGGTTCCCATGAGAACTTGCTGTGTTCCCTGCCGTCCTTGGGCGACAGGTACCGCTTCTTCGACTTGATGAAGAAGCCCTTCTCAGGTCTCGTTTTCTCTATGAGCTGCGAGCCTTGGAATATCATTGTTACGTTTCTGTCTACTGTCATAAGTATACAATTATTAAAGGTGTGAGCCTGCGAACGCCTCCCTCAATGAGAGCCTGCGAGCATTGCCAGTTCGGTTCGTCTGCCAAAAGAGCCATAGCGATTTTGGTAGCACGAAACTCCAACTGGCATATCTGCACGCATGTTTCGATTCTGACTGACGTTTCTGATACCCGGAGAGATTTCCCGAGCATCGGCAATGTCGTACATTGTAGCTCGTCATTACAGAATTTCATCGATGCTCTTCTTGCGGTTAGTGACTGTGCCATGCTTCTGCTCATAACGGGCAATTCCGTCGCTGAGGAACTTCTCCACCACGTCGCGGATGGAGAAACCCTCAATTCGGGCGATGGCCTTTATCTTGACCACAATCTCAACGGCTAAGATGACCGTGAAGTGCTGCCAGGCTCTCTTGATGACACTGGTCTCTTCGGGCCTTTGTTCTTCCTGTGGTTTCTTCTGCTCCTTTGGTCTGGTCTGCTGGGTGATGCTTCTGACATCACTTTCAAGGGTATTGAAACCGTCTAAGGGAAACACTTGCTCACTCATACTCGTTTACTGTTTTATTTGTTCTACAATAGCGTCAAAGGCATGTTCGACGGCAGCCTTCTGGTACTTGTCAAGTGCGGAAATGGTTGAGTAACGCTTGATGACTACACTCTGCTTGATCCTCGGCGTTACCCTTCCGATTCTACCAAGAATTTTTACCGTCTCTTCACGCTGCTTCATCTCGTCGGCACGGTTCTCGGTAGAGTTGATCCGGTTGGGCAGGAACACGAGCCTGATATTCTTGACCCCCTTGATGACTTTGATGAAGATACCCGTGGCATCGATGGTGTCGAAGTCGTAGGAGATAGGCACTACGGCGAGGTCCGCTGCCTTGTACAGCAGGTCGAGGTTGGCGGCATTGAGGGTTCCCGGCATGTCGAAGAGGACAACACCGTCAAACTGCATCGCCTCCTTGATGGAGGACTGCAGGCTCTGGCGGTCTGTCGTATCAACAGTACTCACTTCCCAAGGAATAGCCGCATCCGGGTTGGCAGCCAGCTCCCTCTCCCTGTGACGGGACAAGGAGGCTTGAATGTCTGCATCCAGGACCTTCACGGGATAACCATTCTCACACAGATACTGCGCAAAGAGCGCACAACAGGAGGTCTTTCCTACGCCTCCCTTAATGTTCGTAAATAAAATAATCTTATTCATAGCTAAATCAAATTTAATATGTTATTTATTACCTTATAGACCTTGTAAACTCTGTATATCCTGAATACAGTTTGTACGCTATTGACAATGTATTTCTTGTATATACTGTATTCGTTGAATACTCTGTATATATTGTTTTCATTGCAGACAACATACACATTGCAGACATTGTAATCGTTGTATATACTGTAGCCAGAGTAAACATTGTATACATATACACTGTAGCCAATGCTGCAACCAGATACGTTGTGGACATTGTAGCCAGTGTCTTCAGTGCATACAACTGATACACACTATACATTATATACTCAGTCATGTCAGACATGTTACCAGTCACGCTTGTTGGGTTTACGACGATGGGACGAAAGGATGGCATCATTCTCTTCCTCTGTGGTAAGGGGTACAGCATTCTTGCGTTTCACCTCCAGCCACTTGTCGAGTTCGTCATTGAACAAGACCCAACGCTTGCCAGGCTTCGATCCTGGCACTTCACCTTTCTGCAACTTCATGTAGAGGGTGTTCAAGGGCATACGGAGATAGTCAGCCGCCTCTTCAACATTCATCGTGCGACGCACGCGCTGTATCTTTTGCTGTGTTTGTCCTTTCTGAAGGTCAGACAGCAGTACCTTCATGCCGATGACTTCATCCCGAAGCTCGGCAACGACCTGTGGAAGGTCGTCGAATGATAATTTATCATTAAGCATATTTACACGCTGAGACTTTTGTGTCTCGGCTGCAAAGAAACGACATTATCATCCGCTTATCAATATTATCAGGCGTAATGCGTCAGTAATCATGGTATAATGGAATTGCTTGTGGTTATGGATGGTTTCGCTTCACAGGTAATGGTTGCCAAAGGGAAAGGGAGGTGTCGTACATGGTGTCATGGCGGACTTGGATAGTTGGTGACGGTTATTGTGAGTCAGCAGGCATATGGAAAGACAAAGCCGCCGTACTAACCATTATCTGGTCGGTACGGCGGCTTCGTCGCTAAGAGCTACAATTCCGGATAGGCCTATTCTCCTTTATGCTCCGTGTCTGTGGAATCTGAATCAGGATAGTGGAAGGCTATTGGATCTGATTCTTCTGGCTCGTCTATCTTTACATAGCCCTTTTTCCCGTCAGCTTTCAGATTTTGGGAAAGTGTCGTGTCCTTCACGTTGGCGCACAGGTCTGGGAACATTTTCTTGATGAAGCTGGCGCAGGCATTGGTTCCATAGCCGTTCTTCATACCCATACGTGTGGCGATGTTCCATGTCAGGTGACACATGTCGAGATACTTGACATTTACGTCTTTCTTCCACTTCCAGCTACGTCCAATAGGTTTGTAGGAAGCACTGTCTATCCATCCCTCGTATTCAATCCAGAACACCTGCATGTCCTCCTGTTCCAGAATGGGAGCCACAGCCCAGCTGACATAGTCCTGTATTGCTTTCTTTCTCCTGAGCTTGAACTCCTCAGTCTCTGCGATGCTCTCCGCTTCGCTCTTCCTGTAGATTTCCTTCTGTCTTTCCAGCTCCTCTTGTGTCGTTTTCACGGTGAGCGGACTTGGCGCAGGTGCAGCATCCTTCTTGGATTTCCTGACGGCCAGACTGCTCAACTTGTCCAAAAAGGAGTAACAGCATGCGACACCGGATTCCAGCAAAAGAAAGAACAGCACAACAAGAACACAATAAGGAATGAGATGGCTCTTGTCGTATAGTTGGGCTGCCAACATATACGACACAATAAGAACCAACACACTAATAGCCACGAATATGGCTATGTCACTAATCTCCAGTTTTTTTAATTTTCTATTCATTTCTTATAATTTTTAATTGTTACACATGTTTTTATCGCCGCAAAAGTACATTTTTTCCAAAATATTCTTGCTGTAAAAAAATAAAAAGTCATATTTTAACACTTTTACGACTCATACGGCCTTCATTTGGGCAATTTTCGCGGATTTCAGTGTAATTTTGTCAACTGATTCGCGCTTCGACTCGTCGGCCATCGCGGCATAGATTTGAGTAGTAGAAACATTCTTATGACCAAGGATATGCTGGACGGTATAAACGCTGGTGCCAGCCTCAACCTGTAGCGAACCGAGAGTATGGCGGCTGCAATGATAGGTTATATGTTTGGTGATGCCAGCCTCCTTCAGCCAGTTCTTCAGCGGGGCCTGGGTGAGGCTGTCGTTGAAGCCGACAAAGACCTTGTCTGTCGGTTTACGGTTTTCATCGCCGTCATTAAAGCCAATCAGTTCCAGAGCCTCGTTGCTGATGGGGTTGTTCACCAGTTCCTTCGTCTTCTGCATACGTAGTGTGACGTACATGCCACCATCACCGTAGGGCTGGATCTTATCCCAGGTCAGCTGCTTGATGTCGCTCTTGCGCAGACCTGTCAGACAAGAAAAGAGGAAGGCCTTCTTCAGCACATCAGAGGAACAGGGGGTATTGGCAAGGTTCACAAGTTCCTGACGAGAAAGATGCTCCTTTTCCGTGGGGATGGTGTCGATGCGCTCCAAGAATCCGTTGGGATTCTCGGCTATCTTGTGCTCTCGGTAGGCAGTGTGAAGCACGGCACGGAAGGTTGACCAGTAGCCCGCTATACTATTTATATGTAAGGTGTACTCCGTGTGTTTGAGTTGGTGGGCGGTCATCAGGTAGTCCTTGAACTTGTTGCACAGGTCAACGTTAATCTCATCAAAGCGGCATTTGCCGTTGCAGAACTGCTTGAAGTGCAGGTAGACGTTTTCCCACTTCGTGTTCTTCTTGTACGCCTTGTCCTTGAAGTAGTCGAGAAAACTGCCCTTCATCTTCTCCTTGTCGAAGAAGTCGTATCGTTCGTTGACGATGCTCTCGAAACGACGGCAGCGCAGGGCTTCGGCCTTTTCGCGCATACGGTCGTTGTAGTCCTTCTCGCGCTGCGACTTCGGCTTGGCATAGATATAGATGCCGAGACTCTCGTGGCGCATAACTTTCATTGTGCTCTCGTCCCTGTAGCCAGGGTAATAGTCCAAGTAAAAGGACAATTGTTCTCCGTTTTTGATTTTCCGTGTTCGGAGGGTCACGGTCTTACAAATGTTACTCATATACCTTATTATATTTTAATGAATATTCTTGGTGAAGCGTTTCTTCACGGGGTCAAAATTACCTCATTATTCCCCGATTATCAACATTATTTCGCATAATACGTCAATAATTGACAGATAATGTTAGTTGGTGAGGTGCTGACCATGATAATGCCCATTCTGATTGTTTATAATCGGTGGATTTACTTAGTTATTCATACAAGGGAGTAGCTACCAAATTGGGCCAGTCTTTCAGCCATTACCTTGTCGAAGTCCACTTTTGGTATCAGGTTCTTCACGCCCACCTTGACAGTGACGATATTACTCTTCTTAGCAATAATGCCGACATTGGCAGTACTCATCCCGTATTTCTCAGCCGCTTCTCTCGCCGTGTAGTAGCTGTCATCCTTCATGAGGTCTGTGCGTCTTAGTTTCTCAAAGTGGTCTTTGGAGTAGTAGGTCTGGCCATACTCACGCTTTGTCGGAATATGATGGCGGTAAGCATTGGAACGGACTGAGGCTGCACTCATTCTAAACAGTTCCTGAGCCTCCTTCATCGTTAACCACTCACTGACGGTCTCCACATCAGCCGACTTGCCAAACAATGCATCCATGTGCTTACGACTATAGTAGTTCATCCCAGCAATCCGGCACACTGGTACTTGGTTCCGCTTCGCCGAGGTATAGAGCCATGATTTCTTGACCTTATAGATGTTCATGACTTCCTCGCCGGAAATGTAATCAAGCACTTCTGATTCTTGGGCATTGTTCTGAGCAGTCATGTCATTTGCCTTAGTTTTCTTTGTCGTTTGGGGTGTGGACTTCTTCGGCCTATTCGTTGGCAACACCCGATGATACGGATTCACTGCCAGCATCTTCTCTATATCAACTTTCCGTATAAACACCATCCTGTTGCTGATTCTCGATGCGGCCAGTTTCCCTTCGTTCACCAACTTGTAAACGTACTGCCGAGAACACCCCATGAGTATCGCAGCCTTGGCAAACGTCAGATACTCCTGACATTGCAGGTCAATCACAGGCTCTACGGCATTCATGAAATCCTGCTGCCGTTTCTTACGAGCCTCTTTTGCTTTCGTCTGACACTCCTCGCAGCAAAACTTCTGCATTCCGCTCCTTGCCACGAACTCCTTACCACAATACTTGCACTTTCTAACTTGCTTCATTTTCTTGTCACTTTTGATGGTTCAACGTACATTTTCTCTTTCCCTACCGTTGAGTCAACCGTCATGCACCATTGTCGCCAGTCGTCAACTCCGTCCGCATCGTGACTCTCTCCGAATCCGTCCGTCCCGTTTTGTCATCCTTTGCATCCCGTCGTAACCCTTTGTCAACTGAGTCCGCAGAATGACGATTTCAAGGCCCCGTAAATTCCTCGCGGTAGAAATACGTTGCAAAAATATACTGAAATTCGGTTACTACCAAATTCCAGTCATCAAGTGTTAAAAATCAAAAGTTACTGAAAATGAGCGTTTTACAAATAGTTAGTATTAGTTATTCCTGGTTGTTTATACCCGTTTAGATACAACGACAGAACGCATCTCTCCCAATGCTTGTCACGCTGTTGGGAATCACCACAGATGTCAAACTGGAACAACCTCTAAATGCAAAACTGCTTATGCTTGTCACGTTATTTGAAATCTCCACGGACGCCAAACTGGAACAGCCATTGAACGCAGATTCACCAATGCTCAATACACTGTTCGGAATTTCAATAGATGTCAAACTGTAGCAAGACCAAAACGCATAGTTGCCGATACTTGTAACGCCGTTCGGAATTATTACAGAGTTCAAATAATAACATTCACGGAATGCATTGCTATTAATACTTGTCACTGAATACGTCACTCCTTCATATTCCACACTTGCAGGAATAACAATGTCACCACTGTATCTCCCTGTCGTTCCTCCGTTCGTCACTTCGGCTATTTTCGCCTTTTGTACTAAGTTGTAATAGATGCCGTTAATTTCGACATCCGCCCATGCACACCAAGGTATGCATAGTGCGAATAGGGTAAGCAATAGTTTCTGTCTCATAGCTCAATGGTATTATTGTTAATATTAAATTTCCATAGCCATGAAGTGTCTGTCCGAAAGTGGACATCGTGGTTAACCATGCAAGAAGCGTGGAACCGTAAGTCCACATCTTCAAGCTGAGGGTCCTGAGAATTACCCGAAATAAGAAAGATGAAATATACAGCAGTTCCACGCTAAAGCGTGAAGCCGCTATGTCTTTACCTCTCTTATCTCAGTTGTTTGTGTGTACACACAAACCCCGTCAACATTTCTGCAATGATTGAAAATTTCTCAGGTTTTCAGCTTGCAAGAAAGAGCATAACGCTTCAAATTAATAAAAAGATTGGAGTGTGTGCGGATGTCCACATTTACTCCGTTGCAAATTTACAATTATTTTAAGATAGTAGCAAATGTTTGAGGGAAAAAGTGAAAAAATATTTTTGGAGTGCTTAGACTTAAAGATGATGAATAATTGACAGTGAATAGTCGTGAGAACCAAAGTTCTTCATTAGCTAAACGAAAGCCATTCCTAAACTCCAAATGGAGCTAAGGAATGGCTTTCTGTTATATATGTTGAGATGATAGGCCTTATTGTCCCAAAATGATGTTTGTGAGAGCAACAACATCTGTAATGTTCACACTGGTGTCACCATTTATGTCAGCCTCAGACTCTATTACAACTCCTTCATCCGTACCCAGAATATAGTTCACCAACAATACCACGTCGGTGATATTTACATATCCGTCATGGTTCAGGTCGCCAAGAACTGTACTTCGATTCTCCACGGGGCGAATGGCAAGACCATAATAGCGATAGGAATTGCTGATCTTGCGTATGCCGTCTGACCCTAAAACCAAACTATTTGCGTATGAAGATGCATTGTAGCCGTAAGGCTCTGATGTCCAATAGAAGCCACATCTGTTGTTTTGGGAGTTGTCGGATGAGAAAAGATAGTCATTGTATCTTTTATAACCAGATGCCGGCATAAAGATGCTGTTGCCGTTTGGTCCTGTGACCCTGAATCCGTCAACACCGTTGACTATTTCGTTGGTAATGGTACATCGGTCTATCAGTTCTTGCATCTCTGCCCGTGTAGGCATACGGTATTTGCCCCCCGATTGTGAGTAGGCTGCATCGTATTCGGTGCAGGAGATGTTGGAACCAGTCTGGTAAGAGTAACCGTTGTAGTTGTTGGAGTAATAATTGATTTTTGGGGTCAGTTCTGCCCATGACAAAAAATGTCCTGGCCTCTCGGCTGTCAATGCACCCAGGTTCTTGTTTGCCCATTTCACGCTCAAGCCGAGGTCAACTAATTCCATTTCCTCCTCTTGCTCCAATGGGTCATCACCTACCTCTTCGCTCTCACCTGTCAGGATGAGCCTGACTCGTGATTGGGCACCCGTGGTCACAGGATAGAAATATGCCCTGAATGGCTGTACCGTCAGTGGTGACTTCTTGACAAACAGTGTGTCACCATCGTTATGGCCGAAGCCAACTTTCACGGTACCTGATGAAGTCTTACCTACCATTCGGTATGTATAACCGAGAATTTGGCTATGGAATGTTGGGGTGATGACAGTTTCAGAACCGTAGAATGTCACAGGCTTGCCTGTGAGTGTCTTGCCTATGCCGCTATTGCCGTCTGGGAACGATATGATATATGGATGTGTGGCGAGCATCTTGCTGGCAGGGGTGAAGCGCATCATCGGTGCATCGTCAGCAGAGAACTCACGCACCCAGAACGACTTACCTGTGTCAGTGCTGCTGTGGAACCAGTCGATGGTGGTCGCTGTACTGCCATTTTTCACCTTGACGCTCTCAACATCAAAGGGCAGGCAGATGGTTGTCCAGCCAGTGCCGTCGGCACGATACCCCTTGGTGAATGTGCGTGTGTAGGATATGTTGGTCGCTGTAAATTTCTCTGGTGTGGCGAAACTGTAGCCATCAGTGAGCGTAATATTGTCCGACTTTCCTGATTTCACAATGTTGGTGGTCACTCCAGAGGGAATGCCTGAATAGTCATCGGTGAAGACAAGACAGTTGGGATTGGCGAGGGTAAGGCTTGTCAGCACATTCTGTTTTCTGATGTCGATGGCGGTGGCATTCTCGGGGGTATTGAATGAGGGTTGTGCCTCGAAACATTCCGAGGTGCCGTTGTCGTAAAATACCTCGATGCCAGGTCGGAGGGTGAATATCAATGGCTCGAAAGTGGAGCGCACGATCTCGTTGAATGATAGCACACCGTCAGAGCAATAATTGCTCAATTCCAACTTGCAGGTGGTGACGTTGTAGTTGCTGGTGGTGAAAGAGGGCGACATGTCAAATTCCAATTCTGTCTGACCGCCTGCTGGCAAGTAGATGTTTCTGCTACTACTTGTTGACTTGTTACCTATCGTAACCTTCGCTCTCACACCTCCTATATAATCGCTGTCGTTTTCGTTGATGACCTGTACTTTCATCTTGAACGACTTGCCGTAATGGTATTTTTCCTCTGTGTTGAAGGATTCTATGGTGGGGTTCATGGTCATGGCGAGGTACTTGCTGATTTTTGGTGACTTTTTCACCAACACCTTGAAGTCGCCTAACTTATTGTCTGCGGTACTTCCATGAGCAAACCTGAATGTGAAAAGGGAGTCAACATCAGATGCTCCGTAGTATTTGCCGCTGAGAAACACGTTGTAATCTAAACATTTAGTCTCACCTTTTTTCAAAATAATTGTTTTGGTGTCAATTGTACGGTAAGAGGTGCTTGTCCAACCGTTGCCTAAGTCTTTCTTCTGGATAGAGTATAGGGTAATATCTCCGTCGAAAGTCTTTCCGTCATCCGTCGTCTTGGTGATGTATGCCTTTACACTGTTTGAGCCAAAGGTGGGGTCGTTGACAAAAATCATCGTGTCAACCTTGATGTCTGTGCTATAGCCATGCATCGTGGTGGTGATAGTTCCATCATCATCGATGATTACATTGGCAAAATTCACTTCTGGGTCTTCACCTGCCTTCCATATACTGCTACCCTCATTTTTTTTGATGGCAACAACCCTATAGTTACCTTTTGAGAGACCTCTGATTGTGAAAGGTTGTGTTGAAGTAATAGTTGCATTCTCACGGTATATCCAATCTTCATAGCTTACATTGATGGGAACTACACTTAAGTCTTCTTTTATGTAACCGATGCCATAAGCACTTTCCTCTGCTAGTCTGGCAGGATGAGTCACCTGCACTTTCAACGTACTGTCGTTGACGCATGATTCCAATTTGACCGTAGATTCAATCGTCGGGCTTTCCCCTGTTGGTTTCCTCAATTTTGTTAAGATATTCTGACCGGAAGAATAACTCGCGACTGTACCTGTGGTGCCGTCAGAATAGTATTCATTGACAGCAGAAAGTAGGAAATAGCCTTCAGTTAGAGAACCCAATCCCCAGTTGTAATGGAACATATTGTCGCCGTCATAACCATCGATTACATAAGCGTGTACATCATTAAAGGCGTATATTGGGTAGCCCTCTGCCAACTCCTCATAGATTAAATTGAACCATGCCAAGGAGTTGTAATCTTTCTTTTGGCAAAATTGAACCTGACTGTCGTATCCGAAATAATCGATGAAGACGTCATTTAATGTTGATGTGTTGGAAGATATATTTATCGCTGCTCCGGATGATGACGTCCCGTAGTCCATCTTCATGCTTACGCCACACAGATACATCAGTTTGGCTACGGCATCGCATTGTTCGGTGGTGGAGTTGTTGTCGTAGGTATCTACCATGTTGCTCCAGTCTATTGTCGTGCCAGCGGGTATCGTGTCTATTTTGAAGCGGTTACTCTTTGATGTATAGCCAGGCAAGTCGGCTATCGTGGCATCAGGGTATTTGTAGAAGTTCATCACCTGTGCCATAGCCGTCGCCACACAACCCGTTACGCAACGCGTAGTGTCGCCATTACTTTTGACCACGTAAGGAGCCATGTTGTTGAAAGGACTTCTTTGCTCCCAATGTGTAGTAATGAGGGGGGCAACGGCCCTTTTGACGGGGGCACGTCTTTTTATCTTCCTGACGCTACCAGTGGCATCGCTTTGCAAACTTGCCATTTCTTTGGCTAATTCACCAAGGTAGAACTTCATGTTATCGGGCATCACCTCTGGGTCGATGTGTCCTGTGGGAGAATAACCTAGCACTTGCTCCGTACGGTCATCACCACTTACTATGACATAGCCTTTACCATCACTCGAGTTGAAGACGTAAAAGGCTGTCTGTTCTTCATTGTCGGGTAAAGGCTGCCTATAGGCAAGATTCATGGGTTTGTCGATGATAGAGCTGACTTTTTCTTTCAAAAAAGTCCCAGCTTTCCTCTTAGCCGATTGAACGTCTATAGGACCTGCAGTTGCCATCAATGGCAACCAAAATGATAAGAAAACAACAATCTTTTTCATAATTAAGTAGTTTAGAATGATCAGGCAAATATACTATTAATTTAAGATAGTAACAAATATTTGAGGGAAAAAAGTGAATGAAATGCTCTTCATGAAGTCTGAAAATATATACGCATTGGAATAATTTATATTACAAGCCTATAAACCATCCGTAGGCGTTTTTTCATCTTTATTCCTCCAAACTGAAAGTTGCCTAATCATGATGAAGAATAGACAACTTTCGTATAGCAATTAGACTGGTCTTGTATTTTCGCCTTGCGTTTTGTATCTGTTTGTGAAAACTACGCAGCACGTCCAATATCGTAAAGGAATTCGGGGGCGAGGTCAGCACCATTGGCCCATTCGATAGTGTAGCCCGTGAGACCATACTGGATGAACTTGTCACGGTCGAGCAGCTCACCGAAGACCTCGCCTGTCAAATAGGGCTTCAGGTCGCAGAGCTTGCGAGTACCGTCGCTGAAGGTGAGCAGCAGCTCGTAGTCCTTCACATAATCTACATCGATAATTTTAAGCATGTCTGTGTCCTCCAATTATTTTAACGGTTCTATTCTTCCCAGCTTCTCGCCCTTCTGAGCTTTCTCCCAGAGTGTGAGGATTTCGGCCTCATGCAAGTCCATCCACTCGTTCACCTTAGCGATAACCTTCGAAGGAGCCTTGCCGTTCACCACGCGGTCGAGTACGCTGATGGTACATTCGTATTCACCATAAGTGAAATGAATGTGCGGCGGATTGTGGTCGCGCCAGTAGAGGCTGATAATAATTCCAAAGAATTTGCAGATTTCGGGCATAATCTCTTTTGTTAGATTGTTCTATGGTTACAAAATTAATGAATTTATTTGAGAAGTATGTCAGTTAATATCAATTTTTTATAAATTATGGACGAATATAGTTTGGATTCTATCATAACTATCATAGGGCGTTTCTACACGGTGATAATTAACAATTAAAAAATTAGGCCGAAATTTCAAGACAAAAAACCATTCGAATTTTCTTGCGAAATAGAATTGGAAAAACGAAAAAATGGATAAAGATGGGCGAAAAACTGTGTTTTTCATCGTAACATAACATGTTAGACACATAACTATATGAGTTACGAGCGTAACTATATATGTTACGAGTGCTAACATGATATGTTTTGAAAGCTCAAAAAGTAGTGTTTTTGAGGTAAATACATAGATATTACTATACTATCCTAAGGACCATAAATCGTAAATCATTGATATAGAGTCATTTGTAAAATCATTAAAAAATGGCATTTTTTCGAGCGAGTATCAACTCGTTTGAAAAAACGCCCGTATATTATGGGGTAAATTGTCAGTTTACTTGACAAAAAGGGGATATGCCATTTTTGACATATCCCCTTTAAAGAAAAATCTATTTAAATGGTTTTTATTCTGTTGCTTGTTGTTCTGCTGGTGCAGCCTCACCTTCTGCTGCAGCAGCAGCCTCGGCATTGGCAGCAGCCTCAGCCTCGAAATACTTCTTAGCAAGACTGTTTTCTGGGTCAATCTTCAGCAATTTCTCGAAGTATGGACGAGCTGCATCCGTATCGCCCTTGCTGCTCCAGAGAATGTAACCACCATTACGATAAGCTGTAGCAAGATAGTTGGTCTCGTCGCGGTCGCGATCAGCCTTGTTCTCAAGTTCATTTACCACCTCGTTATAGAGGTTAAGAGCCTGTTCGTCCATCTCTGCCTTGAAGGTCTCATTAGCCTTTGAGTAGATAGACCATGACTTCAACTGAGGATACTTAGCAGCAACGCCATCATAAACGCTCATGGCATTGGCATAGTTTTCTTCTGGATTCTCACCCTTCTTCATCTTTGCCATATAGATGCCAGCCAACTTGGTGTACTCAGAAATCTTGGCATTAGGATTGAGTTCGAGATATTTCTTACTGTGCTCGATAGCCTTGTCTTCGTTGCCCATCTTGGCGTAGGTTTCAGAGATATGCTGGTAAGGCATAATGTTCTTGGAATCAACCTCGATAGCCTTGTTAAACTTAGCGATAGCCTCGTCGTACTGTCCAAGACCAGCTAGAGCCTGTCCGTAATAAATCAAGTCACCAGAGTTGTTTTCACCTTCCTCAGCAATGAGTTTCTTTGCAAAGTTGACAGCTTCGTCATACTTCTCTGTACCTACAGAGTTGATGATAGCCAAGCGGAGGAATGCCTTAGATGTTGGGAATTTGCCCAATCCGAACTTAGCAATTTCAAGAGCCTTGTCTTTCTTATCTACAGAACCAGCAACCAAGGCGTACTCAGCGAGACGACCCTCAGAGAGCTTGTCCATATTTGACTTAGAATAATAATCGAATGCCTTATCCATATTATCGGCATTGAACATCAAATGACCGAGCTCTGCGTCAACGGGGAATTCGGGATTAGTCTGACGAAGTTGATTGATAGCAGCCTCAGCACCTTGAGGGTCACGTTTACGATATACGTTAGCATATCCTAAATAGCCATTGGGGTTCTTGGGATCTTGCGTCATGGCATTCTGGTACCATGTGGCAGCACCACCACCATCATCCTGAATAGAGCAGATGTCGCCTTTCAGCACGTAAGCATCTCCAAACTTATTATTAATCTTCAGAGCCAAATCAGCGCACTCAGTAGCAGATGTATAGTCTTTGATTCCAAAATAACTATATCCAAGAGCCACGATAGCAGCGGGATTTTTCTTAAATTCCTTTTTGTAAGACTTCACCAAACTCTTCAACTCCTTGGGATCGGTGGAAGAAGATTCCAGAGCAGTAGTGATTGGCTTGAGAGCCTCTTTGTAATCAACTGTTTGGGCATTGACACCCAAGGACACACTCAAGGCAAACATGCCTGCGAATAAATATTTCATCCTTTTCATAGATTTAAATTGTTTACATTGTTAATATTCCAATTTATCACTCTCTATACCACTAAGACTTAACGAAAAACGAAAAAGTTTAAGTTGGTATCATTTTTTAACTTTTACATCCTTGATAATGATGTCTCCCCTGAATGGCAGTAAGCCAGACTTGAAGACGATAAGTTGCCCCTTGGGATTAGTCACGTAGTTGGCAAAGCTATACGGTAATGCCCTTTGCGGATCCACCAAGATGGCGTATATGGTTCTTACAAACGGATAACGTCCGTCAAGCAAGTATGCCTGATACGGTTTCCAACTGTTGTACGGCATAGCCTGGTCGGTCATCGATATCGACATTACATGAATATTCTTCTTGAAGGTGGTGTTGGTGGTGTCGCGTCGGTCGTTCAACCAATTAGACCCAATCACACCGATGGCGTTAGGTGTTTGATCAACATAATCGACCACTTCCTTGCTGGTTTTAGAAGCCACAATGTTAGGGCTGTTGATAGGCTTGCCATCAAGGAGTGAATCAACCACATAATGCAGAGTAGCCGACTCTTTATTATCAAACACCACTTCTATATCTCCCCTTTTGGAGCCTTTCACGATTTGGTTCCAATTGGTCACCTCACCACTCAGGATACGCTTCACATCTTTCACGGTGATGCAGGTATCGTTGTTGCTGGAGTTGACAATCAAAGCCAAGCCATCATAGGCGATGGGGAACACCTCTGGAAGTTGCCTTTTGCTTTTCAGGTAAGCAACCTCTGAAGGTTTGAGGGCACGAGAGGTGAAGAACAGACAAGTCTTGAGGTCTTTAATCTGCTTGAATCCTTCGTTCTCGTTGGTGTAAATAGGATTAAGTTTAGCTTGAGGAAACTGAAACTCAAACTGTTTTTTCAATTCCTCAATGATTGGACTGAAACTCTCGTCAGCATAGAACGAGATTTCGCCGGAAGTCTTGGTGTCTGTACGACCACCCCTGTCCTTCTTCCCGCAGGAGAAGAAGAACAGGGATGATAAAAAGAGTACAACTATTTTAAAAGATAGTCTTGTGTTCATGATTATTGTAATCTGAAGGATACAGGTACATTGTATTTCACACGTACTGCGGCACCATTCTGCTTACCAGGAATCCAGTTAGGCATACTTTTTACCACGCGGGTAGCTTCCTTGTCAAGAGATGGGTCAACTGAGCGTACAACCTTCACGTCGGTGATAGATCCGTCTCTTTCGACAACGAACGACACTACGACACGACCTTGTACACCATTCTCTTGTGCAACAACTGGGTATTTCACGTTTTCAGACAAGAACTTCATCAACGCCTCGTTTCCACCGGGGAATGAAGGCATCTGCTCTACGACGTCGAATACCTTGTTTGCCACTTCTTTCTTCTCTTCAGACTCATTCGTGTTCACGGCGATATCGTTACGGATAGCCACGTCGGTACGGTCTTTAGTACCTTCCTGGTCCTTGGTACCTACAGCCACCTTCTCGTCGAGGTCAGCCTGGTCTTTCACCATGTTTTCCTCATTTACGAGTTCGTCCTTTTTAATTTCAGGTGCGGTGAACTTCTGTGTCTCACGAACTTGTTCTACAACCTTCTTAGGTTCAATCTTTGCCTTAATAACCGGCTCTTCCTTCTTTTCTTTCTTAGCCTGCTCCTGGAGCTTTGACAACTCAAGTTGTTCCATGTAGGCTTGTCTCTCCTCATCCAATTTTTGCATGTGCACCTTGTATGCGAGGACACCACCAATGAGCCCAGCGGTAATAAGCAGAATCAAGAGAGCCGTGATGTTACGCTTGGAAGTACCCTTACGAAGTTGGTATGCTCCGTATTCCTGGTTCTTTCCAGCGAATACCATATCGACCCATTTAGGATCATACAAATCAATCTTTGCCATTTATTCTTAGCTTGTTTGATTATTAAATTAATTACAATTTCACGCCTTTCTCCTCAAGGAGTTTCACATCGTCTGGCGTAAGCTTGTCAATCACGTATGTTCCAATGCTCAAAATCTGCATCTCGTCGAGAGCATCAATCATGTTCTTGAACGTTGCGTTGTCAGTTGGCTTGATAACGATAGTCAGAGTGTTAACCTTTCCTTCCTTGAGCTCACCTTTCTTGATTTTGTTCAATTCTTTCTGGTAAGTACTGTCATTGTATTGGAGAGGATTGGCCTTACGGTCATTTTTCAAACGTTCAACAGCCAACAAGATTTGGTTGACAGGACGTGTACCGTCTGCAATCACGTGGTTACGAAGTACGTCACGAATACCCGCATCGCCCCAAGTAGTTTCCTTAAGTTCGTGGGCAGTTCCGTCATTGTCATACTCCAAGTAGTAAATCTTGTCGTCAGCAGCAACGAAGAGGGTCACGGTCTGTGAAGCCTTAGCCTCTTGCTTCTGGTCTTCCGTTTGGTTTTCATCATTACTTGGCATGGTCAGCTCCATGGTACTTGGCTTGCTCAAAGAGGTACAGAGCATGAAGAACGTGATGAGAAGCATGAGCATATCCACCATCGGGGTGAAGTCGACCCTGACGGTCATCTTCTTTTGTTTGCTTTCTTTTTTCTTTGCCATAATTACTTACCTCCCGTTACACTTCTAATATAGTCGTAAGCACCAGCAGCCTTACCTGCGTCAAGTTGAGAAATCATATAGTAGTGGCTCTCGTCCATGTCTTGCAACTCGTTCATGACCTTCTTCACGGTCTTGTACGGAGTCTTTGCATCAGCTTTCAGGGCAATCTTGATGTCCTGGTTAACTGTACGAGCGGCGTTCACCCATTGCTGGAATTGGCTCATGCCACCATCTATACTATCAAGAGGAATACCTTTCGTCGTGATGTACTTAGCACGATTCTGGCTGTTCATTTGCAGATAAGCCGACAATTCATCGATAGGTACACCGAACATAGCCTCGGTCTTGAAAGTTTCAATTTGTTTCGGAGTCAGGTTGACAGAGAATGTACTCGTCATTTCGTCGAGTGTTCTACCCAACTGATCCGTGTTGTCAATGCTCATGAAGACCTGGCCTTCTCCAGTAGGATTGCCTTTGGCATCCATCTCTGGACTAACCACGATCGTCAGTACGCCATTTTCTGGCACCTTGATTTCGGAGATTGACCCTGGTGTCATGACCTTCACTGGCTCATTCTTAACGAATGTAGAAGTCAGCATGAAGAAAGTCAGAAGCAAGGTCATCACGTCCGACATAGGTGTCATGTCGATCCAGACGTCGCTTTTCTTAATTTTTACTTTACCCATAGTGATAAACGTTTTAAAGGGTTAGCAAAAATTAAGCCTCTTCTGTGTGGTTTGCTTCGTATGTCTGAGCGATTGAATAACCAACCTCATCAAGTGCGAAAGTGAGCTTGTCAACTTTGTTTGTGTAGTAGTTGTAAGCCACAACAGCACACCATGATGTACCGATACCGAAGGCAGTGTTGATAAGAGCCTCAGAGATACCTTGTGACAGTGCAGCTGAGTCAGCACCACCACCAGCAGAAAGAGCGGAGAATGAACGGATCATACCGACCACAGTACCGAGAAGACCAGTCAGAGTACCGAGGGTAACGATGGTTGCGATAATAGGAAGGTTCATTGTCAGAGTAGGCATTTCAAGCTGAGTAGCCTCTTCGTGTGCCTGAGAGATCTTAGCGATCTTCTGAGCCTTCTTAATACCAGAAGTTGCTTCCATTTCCTTGTAAGCTCTCAAAGAAGCACCTACTACATTAGCTACAGAACCTCTTTGCTTGTCGCAGAGTTGCTGAGCCTTAGCGAAATCATTAGCATTCAAGGCAGCCTTGATTTCAGAAACGAACTTAGGCAGAGCGCCTTTACCAAATGCGGTCTTCAAAGCGAGCCAACGCTCGATAGTCATAGCGATAACCGTGTAGAGCAAAGTGTGGATAACAGGCACGATGATACCTCCCTTAAAGATTGTACCCCAAACGTCGATGGGTTGCTCTTTTGTTGCGTCAGCAAAGTGTGACTCATGTCCGAACCACATGAAGAACAAAGTGAATGCGACTACGGCGCATACAACGATGATCCAAAACGCTCCTCTTACTCCCGTGAAGCCCTGTGATTTCTTTGCAGGGCTGGCTGTCTTTTGATTAGTTGCCATAATTTGAAAATTTTTAATTTTTGGTTATAAAATAAATTTAAGTTATTAATACTCTATATTTGTTATTTACTAATGCGATTTGTTCCGTTTTATTAGGCCTTTACAATTCGCAAAGATAATAATTTAAAGACAACTATGAGGCTAATTAAGAAGTTTTAACGGATTTTTTTTTCATTTCGTTGCCTCTCCTTTTGATTTTAGCCCCATTTGTCACAAATCATTTTAAATTTGCCAATGCTTCCTTGATTCTTTTCATCGCCTCACAAATGTTGTCATCACTCGTTGCGTAGCTCATGCGGAAACAATCAGGATCGCCAAAAGCATCGCCGCTGACGGTAGCCACATGACCAACTTCCAAGAGATATAATGCCAAGTCTGTAGAATTATTGACGACTCTATCCCCACATCGTTTTCCGAAGAAACTGCTACATTTGGGGAAGAGGTAGAAAGCACCTTGGGGGTTATTCACTTCCAGTCCAGGGATATCTTTTGCCAATTTTACGATGAGATTTTTACGACGCTCAAAAGCCTGGCGCATCTCTTCCACGCATTCTTGCTGCATGGTATAGGCAGCCTCGGCAGCTTTCTGACTAACCGAACATGCTCCACTGGTGTATTGTCCTTGCAACTTGTTGCATCCTTTCACGATCCATTCAGGTGCAGCCATGTATCCAATGCGCCAACCCGTCATGGCATACGCCTTGGAAACGCCATTGATCACGATAGTACGTTCCTTCATTCCCTCAAACTGGGCTATGCTCTCATGCGTACCTATATAATTAATGTGTTCGTAAATCTCGTCGGCTAACACAAATAAGTCGTCATGTTTCTTGATGACCTCAGCCAATCCCTGAAGTTCTTCCTTGGAATAAACGCTACCGGTTGGGTTGCTGGGTGAGCACAAGATAAGCATCTTGGTCTTGGGGGTAATGGCATTTTCTAATTGTTGGGGTGTCATCTTGAAGTCCTGATCAAAACCAGCACGGACAAACACAGGCTCTCCACCAGCCAATTTGACCATCTGTGGATAGCTCACCCAATATGGAGCGGGAATGATAACCTCATCACCGTCGTTAACCAATGCCATGATGGCATTGCAAACGCATTGTTTGGCTCCATTGCCCACTAATATCTCATTGATGGAATAATCCAAACCGTTCTCGTTTTTCAATTTGGCAACGATAGACTTCCTCAAGTCCACATAGCCAGGAACGGGTGAATAACGCGACCAATTCTCGTCAACGGCTTTCTTTGCAGCTTCCTTAATATGGTCTGGAGTATTAAAATCAGGTTCTCCAACGCTCATATTAATCACGTCTATTCCCTGCGCCTTCATCTCACTACTTTTCTGAGACATTACGAGGGTGGCAGACGGTGCAAGCCTATTTAATCGGTCAGATAACTGTGCCATAATTATAACTTATTATCAAATAATGTTGCAAAAGTAATCATTTTATTCATTAAAACGAAAAAACTGCAAGATTTATTTCATACAATCCATACAAAATGTACTCAATTATTCAAGATGCAATTCATGTCCCATCCTATCTTGCTTGGTTTTCAAGTAGCGATAGTCGTATGGGTTAGGTGTTATTTCGATAGGTACATTCTCCACTATTTCCAATCCATAAGCCTCAAGTCCAACACGTTTGGTAGGATTATTGGTCATCAGTCGCATCTTGCGTACTCCCAAATGTCGTAACATTTGCGCACCACAACCATAATCGCGTTCGTCGGGCTTAAAGCCTAAGTGAATATTGGCTTCCACCGTATCCAGTCCTTCTTCTTGCAACTTATAAGCGGCAATCTTATTCATCAAACCGATGCCTCTTCCTTCTTGCTGCATATAGATGAGAACTCCTTTCCCTTCCTTTTCTATCATTTGCAGAGACTTGTGCAATTGTTCACCACAATCACAACGCATACTTCCCAAGATATCTCCAGTGGCACACGATGAGTGTACACGTGTGAGAATGGGCTCATCAGCTGTCCATTCACCCTTAATCAATGCCATGTGTTCCAATCCATTGCTCTTCTGTCGGAAAGGAATCAATTTAAAATGTCCATAGCACGTAGGCATGTCCGCCTCATTACCCACCTCAATCAACGACTCTTTCTGAAGGCGATAGGCTATCATGTCTTTAATGGTAATCACCTTCATGTCCCATTCCTTTGCCATTTTCTGCAACTGGGGCATTCTTGCCATTGTTCCATCTTCGTTCATGATTTCCATCAAGGCTCCCGCTGGGTACAATCCAGCCATACGGCACAAGTCGATGGTAGCTTCTGTATGACCGCTTCGTCTCAACACGCCATTGTCTTGGGCATATAAAGGATTCACGTGTCCTGGTCTGCCGAATGTCTCTGGTTTTGACGTAGGATCTGCCAACGCCTTGATGGTTTCCGCACGATCATGAGCAGAAACACCCGTGGCACATCCCTCTAATTTATCAATGGTAATGGTAAACGGAGTTCCGAGGATAGAGGTATTGTCTAACACTTGGCGAGGCAGGTTCAGTTCCTCGCATCTTTGTATAGTGATGGGAGCACACAACAAGCCACGAGCGTTTTTCAACATGAAATTCACTTTCTCGGGTGTTATCTTCTCTGCTGCGATAATCAAATCGCCTTCATTTTCACGGTCTTCATCGTCCACCACGATGACAAATTTACCTTCTTTAAAATCTTTTATGGCATCCTCAATGCTACTAAGTTTGAAATCACTCATGTTTTCCATTTACTATTTTATTTTTATTGACCCCATTTCATGGGATTACCGTATTATCTCGCCACAGACGAGTTATACAATATGATCTATTCTATGGCAAATCGCCTCATTTGTTTGTTTGATGACACGCAAGTCGTGTAACAGACGCAATCTAAACATCCACATTCTCAGATATAAGAATATGCCAACAGGCAAGATGATTGCCGCAACGATATTCATCCACTTTCTCTCAAAGGGTCGCGTGTGCGCCTTTTCAGAAACAACAGGATACTTGTTTAATTCCGTCAGTATCACTTTATCTCTCGTATTAGCCAAATCATCAATGGTAGATTCCAACTCTTCCACGATTCTCTCTATTTCATGATCGGGCTGATACTTAAAGAATACCTTGATAACGTTGGCTGGTTTGTGTAAGTTGTGTACCTTGGAGTATTCCGTTACCTCTTGCGTAATTCGTTCAAGAATCACCTTATCGGCAAGATAATCCGGATTATTGATGATTACTTCCTTTCCTGCCACGTGTCGTTTGAGACGTAATCCCAACAATCGCATAAAGAAGTTGCGATAAGCATCAAAGTTGAACACCACGGAATCGTTGTTTGCCTTATAGGTTACGAAAACGGCAACGGGCGTAAGCACGGCTGGAGCCAGCGCCTTACCAAACCACACCGTCCATACACCATCTCTCGACATACGGTATCCCATACTGTCAAGTACGTAGAAGATAATAAATACTAACACAGAAATGATGACGGGGATTCCCAATCCTCCCTTTCGGATGATAGCACCCAAAGGGGCACCTATGAAAAAGAAGATAAGACAAGACAACGCCAACGTGAACTTGTTGATGGCTTCTATGTAATGTTGGCGGATGGTTCGGTCGGCATCACTGGTAAACATACTTTGGAAATCCAACTCGCTTACTTGCGACTGCACCTTATTCAACGCCCTGTTCACTACCTCTTGTTTCTTTCTTTCAGACAATTTGGCAAAAACCGAGTCTATATTTAATTTCTCGCTTTTCACTCGTTTCAACGCTACTAAGGAATCATTTTTTGACACTGGTTGTATGTCTAAACACGAACGCTGCATCTGATGGTAATAATTCCTTCCGATACTGTCAAAAGTGTGGTTCATTGAATCAATGGACTGACTGATTTGCGTCAAGCTCTTACCTTTGGCATTGCCAGAGAACAATCCTGCATCAGTCATGTTAAAGTCGCCGTCATAATCCAAGACAATCTTCTTCTCGATGAATGTTTCCCTGCGATAAGGAACGGAAGCACTATTGGCAAGTTCTGAAGATTGCATGTTCTCAAACCATTCTCCACTCCACAAACTCAGCACCAAATGTTTCTTTTCCGCAGTGGATTGCAACATTCCAGAATCGGCTAAGATGATGGCTTGGTCTTCATAACTGCCCGTCATCCGATAAATCATAATGCCATAGAGCTTACCCGTCTCAAGGTCTTTCTTTTGCACGAAAAGGTTGCAATTAGGTATTCCATCATAAAATCTTCCCTCCGGAATCTCTAACTCAGGACTTTTTTGCTTCATGGAAATCAGCAATTGCGCCATTTTCAAGTTTGCCGTCGGTCCGATATTATTCTGGAAATAGAAAGATGCCAAACTCACGAGGATGGAAATCACTATCAACGAGCGAAACGATTGCATCAGCGAAATACCGGCAGCCTTGATAGCGGTCAACTCACTACTTTCACCCAAGTTACCAAAGGTAATCAAGGAAGAAAGGAGAATTGCCAGAGGCAACGCTTGAGGCACAAGCATCAACCCCATATACCAAAAGAATTGAGCCATGACTTCCATTGACAAGCCCTTTCCAATGAGCTCGTCAACGTATCGCCATAAGAATTGCATCATCAAGACAAATTGGCAAATAAAAAACGTTCCGAAGAACAAAAGACCAAATTGTCTCGTGATAAAGATATCTAATTTCTTGATTCGAAACATGGCATCACTTTATAATCCTACCTATTATATATAATAAGGTGAGAGAATTCGGATGCAAAGATAACAAAAAATATCAAGAATATATACTTTCCCCTCAGAAAGAATAAATGTTTCTTTTAAAACAGCTGAAAGATTCATCACATTCCCGTTGCTCGATGCAATCTTTCAAGATCATCTTCCCAAAGACCTGTTAATTGTTCCACATCCTCTGGCAATGCAAAATCGGTAATAGACAAGATAAAGTCATTTGTCAGGTCAGTACGTAATATTTTCAATTCAATATAGGCATTGTCATCCACCTCATCTATCCATCTGAAACGGATGTATTTATTCTTTTTCTTCTCTAATATTTCAGCCTGCCTAATTTCATGATGGCTCCACACGTTCCCCCACGTAAACTCCAACGTCTTTCCGTGTAATTTCACATCATCAGCAACCCATAGCGCCAACCCATCCGCTGTACTAATGAGTTGCCAAAGAATAGACTCTGAATTAGTTATCAACTCTCTTTCTATAATAATCTTCTGTTTGGTCATATAAAAATTTAGGCAATAAAAAAATATGCATTGGCAACATTACGTTTACAAAGATAGGCATAATTTTAATAACGACAAAGAATTTTACATTTATTAGTGAATTTTGCCATTTTCTTTTATTTCAGCTATCCATTCCCTCACAATTATTTCTCTTCTTCACTTGTTAAGTGATAAGAATACAATTTTCTATCCTTTTTCTTGGTAATAAAAATTTTTTTAACGAACTTTGCCGAATAAATACATATATTATTAAATTATAGAATAGTGAAACAAAAAAAAATCATGTTCCTTGGCGGAATCTATTATTCCGTGGCAGCTATAGAAGTAGCACACCAACACGGATATCATGTGATAACGGTAGATTATCTACCAGAGAACATAGCACATAAATATTCCGACGAATTCCATAATGTCAGCATCCTTGATAAAGATGCGATATTACACTTGGCAAAAGAACTTAAAATAGATGGCATTGTCTCATACGGAGTAGATCCCGGTGTAGTGACTGCGGCGTATGTGGCAGAGCAAATGGGACTACCTTTCCAATGTTCATATCAATCAGCATGTATCTTACAAGATAAGTCTTTGTTTCGTAAATTTCTCAGAGACCACGGCTTTAACACACCCAATGCCAAGGGCTTTTCATCTTACGAGGAAGCAGCTGACAACGTGCATCTTTTCAATTGGCCTGTTATTGTAAAGCCCGTAGATTCAGCAGGGAGCAAAGGTATTAGTAAAGTATCCGACATCAAAGATTTAAAAGATGCAGTTTCTTATGCCTTAGAGTTTTCGCATAGTAAACATTTCATTATCGAAGACTACCTTGATGTTTTGGGATACCAATCCACCTCAGATTGTTTTACAGTAGATGGCAAGCTGGCTTACGTTGATTATTCTGATCAAATATTTGATCCACAAACAGCCAATCCATTTGTCCCAACAATGAGGATATGGCCAACCACCATGCAACAAACTCACCAAAATTACTTGACCAATGAACTGCAACGTCTTTTCACCCTACTCAATTGCAAAACGGGTATATATAACATTGAGACTCGCATTTGCACAAATGGAAAAGCATATATCATAGAAGTGTCGCCAAGAGCTGGAGGGAACAGAATAGCAGAAATACAACGAATAGGAACTGGAATAGACTTGATTGAGGCTGAAATCTGTAAGGCTGTCAACGACCCTTTCCCTGAGATTAAAATGCCACTTTATGACGCATGTTACATGGGATATACTCTACACTCAGCTGAGAAAGGTGTTTACCAATTCATTGATTACGAACAAACGTTCAAGGCCCAGCATTTCTTAGAGCAATCCATATATATTAAGAAAGGCGATATAATAGAACCTCTAACTGGAGCTAATAAAGCTATTGGAGACATTCTGCTTAAATTTAAAAACAGAGAAGAGTGTAATGTTTTTTTGCCAGAACTTAATAACTACATCAAAGTAATCGTAAAATAATACATATCATGAAACACATTCATTTTACACTTTTGACTGCTTTCTGCTTATGCGCTACAAGCATTTTTGCAGGTAATTATGAGAAACGTGGCAATGCCGTAACCATTCATCCTACTCAACCCGAGGCTAAATCGGCAAAATTGGTTCAACTGGAAGTTGTTAACGAAAAGATTATTCGTGTAAGAGCAACTCCAGAAGGGCAATTCCCAACGAAAACGAGTTTGATGATTGTTCCACAACGCTCAAAAGCCAAGTATGACGTTACCGAAAGCAACGGCAATGTCATCGTAAAGACTTCTGCCGTCAAGGCTGTTGTAAACTCCACTACTGGACACATTGATTTTTTTGATGCCAACGGAAAGAAACTTCTATCTGAAATCCAGAAAGGCGGAAAGACCTTTGAGCATTTCTATGTTCCAGAAAGAGAGATTGGTGTGGGCACGCTTACCGATGCACAACGCAACGGATGGACTTGGCACACGCAGTTTGACTCTCCAGCCGACGAGGCTTTCTATGGTCTCGGCCAACATCAGGCAGAAGAACTGAACATGAAGGGCAAGAACGAAGATTTGTTCCAATACAACACGAAGGTGAGCATCCCAATGGTTTTAAGCAACAAGGGATATGGCATCTTGTGGGATTCATATAGCTATTGCAGATTTGGAAATCCCAACCGCTATTTACAATTACATGAAGCTTTCAAGTTGTTCGACAAGAATGGCAAAGAGGGTTCCTTGACCGGTACTTACGTTGACAAAGTAGGAAAGGTTATCGTAAGGGCTGAAGACAGTATATACTTTGAACATGCTGTTCCCGAAATCAATCCCGAACATGCAAAGGATTTAGGCATTGACGCATTGCCAAAGGGATTCAACTTAGAAGGTGCTCACGTTACCTATCAGGGATATATCGAGGCTCCACAAGATTGCAACTACCATTTCAATCTTTATTATGCTGGTTACATGAAGGTATTCATCGACAATCAGCAAGTGGTAGAAGAGCGTTGGCGCACCGCATGGAATCCCAATGCGTGGAAGTTTACCTGTAACTTGAAAAAGGGAAAGCGCACACCTATCCGCATTGAATGGGATCCTGATGGTGGTGTCAGCTATTGTGGATTGCGTGTTGCCGTTCCACAAACTGAAGAAGAGCAGAACCGCCTGAGCATCTGGAGCGAGATGAACCGTGATTTGGATTACTATTTCATTGCAGGTGCTACGATGGATGAAGTAATCTCTGGCTACCGAACGCTTACCGGTAAGGCTCCCGTCTATCCCAAATGGGTGTTGGGATTCTGGCAAAGTCGTGAGCGTTACCAAAGTGCTGCTCAGATAGAAGAGACTCTGAAGGAATTCCGCGACCGCCATATTCCTATTGATAATATTGTACAAGACTGGAATTACTGGAAGCTCGACTCATGGGGCGACCATAAGTTTGAGGCTTCTCGTTTCCCCAATCCTCAAGCCATGCTCGATAGCGTTCACCAAATGCATGGTAGATTCATGATTTCTGTATGGCCCAAATTCTACGATACTGTAGATAATTACAAGGAACTGGATGCTAAGGGATGGATTTACAAGCAAGCCATCAAAGACGACATTCACGACTGGTTAGGATTCCGTGGTTCTTTCTATGACGCTTACGATGCCAACGCCAGAAAGATGTTCTGGAGACAGATGAACGAGCGATTGTTTACCAAATATAATCAGGGTATTGATGCTTGGTGGATGGACGCATCAGAACCCAACGTGCGCGACTGCACTCCCATGTGGTACCGCAAGGCTCTCTCTGGCCCTACCGCACTTGGCAGTTCTACAGAGTTTTTCAATGCCTATAGCATCGTTAATGCTGACGCAATCTACAATGGTCAACGCTCTGTGAACAACAACAAGCGAGTGTTCTTGCTCACCAGAAGCGGATTTGCTGGCGAACAACGTTATTCTACCGCTACATGGAGTGGTGACATCGGTACAAGATGGGAAGACATGCGCTCACAAATGACTGCCGGTTTGAATTACTCTATGGCAGGTATTCCTTTCTGGGGAATGGACCAGGGTGGATTCTCCGTGGAGAATCGTTTCTCTAAGGCACAACAGATCTTCGACAAGACAGGCGTAGAAACTGCTGACCTCACCGAATGGCGCGAGTTGCAGACACGTTGGAACCAGTTTGGATGTTTCATCCCCTTGTATCGTGCTCATGGCCAGTGGCCACTCCGTGAGGTATGGAACATTGCACCAGAGAATCACCCTGCTTACAAGACTATCGTTTGGTACGACCAATTCCGTTATCGCATGATGCCTTATATGTACTCAATGGCTGGTTGGGCGCACTTCAAGGATTATACGCTCATGCGAGCACTCGTCATGGACTTCACCAACGATACAAAGGTTAATGACATCAAAGACCAATGGATGTTTGGACCTTCATTGATGGCTTGTCCCGTGGGTTATTACAAGGCTCGCAGTCGTGACGTTTACTTGCCCAACAAGTGCGGTTGGTACGACTTGTATAGTGGTACACATTATCAAGGAGGACAAACCATTACAGTCAGTGCTCCATACGAGCGCATCCCTGTATTCGTTCCAGAGGGTGGAATCATCCCCTTCGGTCCTGCTATGGAATGGAGCGATGAGAAGCCAGCAGAGTTGATACACCTATATATATATAGTGGCAAAGACGGTTCTTTCCAACTCTATGAAGACGAAGGTACCAACTACAACTACGAAAAGGGTAAGTATGCAACCATAGACATTAACTTTGACAATGCCAAACGTACTGTTTCCTTCGGCAAACGTTATGGTTCTTTCAATGGTATGTTAAAGACTCGTCGATTCAACATCGTACTGATCGAAGAGGGCAAGGCACAACAACTCAATTTGGAGAATCCTCAAGGTAAGATGGTGGAATACAATGGCAAAGCCATGAAGGTAGAACTTTAATCTATAATCATTAATATCATGTCACAAAACAACCAAGGCTCAAGAGCCTACTTAATTTCAATTGTGATGGTCGCTGTATTGGGCGGCTTACTATTCGGTTACGACACCGCAGTCATCTCTGGCGCAGAGAAAGGTCTTCAGGCTTTCTTCATGGAAGCGAAAGACTTTGCTTATACCGACGGATGGCACGGTTTCACATCAGCTTCCGCATTGATCGGATGTATTATCGGTTCGGCTATTTCCGGTTTCCTTGCCACCAACCTGGGACGTAAGAAATCGCTGATTATAGCAGGACTTCTCTTCTTCATCTCCGCATTGGGAAGCATGGAACCAGAGTTCTTGTTCTTTGAGCATGGTAATCCCACATTCTCATTGCTCATCATGTTCAACATCTATCGTGTCATCGGTGGTATCGGTGTAGGACTTGCATCTGCTATCTGCCCGATGTATATTGGAGAGGTGGCTCCCTCTAATATCCGTGGCATGCTGGTTTCATGGAACCAGTTTGCCATCATCTTCGGTCAGTTGGTGGTTTACTTTGTGAATTTCTTCATCTTGGGCGACCATATCCAACCGTTAGTTGAGGAAATGGGTAAAGGTCTTGCAGCCATCAACCCTGCCGCACAATGGACAGTAACAACGGGTTGGCGCTATATGTTCGGAAGTGAAGCCGTTCCCGCTGGTCTCTTCGCATTGTTGATTTGCTTCGTACCAGAGACTCCGCGTTATCTCGTTAGTATCGGACAAGACCAAAAGGCAGAGAGCATCCTTGCCAAGATCAATGGTTCTACAAAGGCAGCCCAGATACTGCAAGACATCAAGGACACCATGGTCGTAAAGACCGAGAAGTTGATGACATACGGAGCGTTATGTATCTTTGTCGGCATCATGCTTTCCGTATTCCAACAGGCTGTAGGTATCAACGCCGTGCTCTATTACGCTCCACGTATCTTTGGTGACATGGGCATGGAAAATCCGATGGTCATCACCGTCTTCATGGGTATCGTGAATATTCTCTTCACCTTAGTAGCTATTTTCACGGTGGAGAAGTGGGGACGCAAGCCACTCCTTATCTACGGTTCGTTAGGTATGGCTATTGGTGCCTTCGGCGTTGCCGTAACGTTCGGACATGCAGGACTTGAGTTCATCACCGCTGCCTCCATCATGGTCTATGCCGCTTCGTTCATGTTCTCATGGGGTCCCATCACATGGGTACTCATTGCCGAAATCTTCCCCAACACCATTCGTGGCGGAGCCGTAGCCATTGCCGTTGCCTTCCAATGGATTTTCAACTTCATCGTCAGCTCAACCTTCGTTCCGATGTTCAACATGCATCTCACAGAAGGCGATGACTTCGGACACTGGTTCACCTACGGACTCTACGGAATCATCTGCGTAATTGCCGCTATCTTCGTTTGGAAACTCGTTCCCGAAACCAAGGGAAAGACTCTTGAAGACATGAGTAAACTGTGGGGAAAGAACAAAAGATAAAGAATTATAACTTTCTACTAACGTTTATGTAGTAGATATATCTATCAAAAACCACAGTGCCGATTCTTTGGTACTGTGGTTTTATTGTTTTTCAATTCATTACTTATTCAGTGACAGGTCTTACACAAAGCCCGTAGTAGCGATACATGGAATTGGTATTGACCACCTCACTGCTGATTTTCAAAGAATAGGCAAAAAAGTTATAAGTGGAAAGTGACGTACCTAACCAATAACAACCTTGGTTGTCTTGACTTTGCAAGTTTGCAGCATTGCGATACCCAGTGGCTGGCAAGAAAATGCTGTTGCCGTTGGGACCCGTAAATCTAATGCCATAAACATCATTTACCTGAACCCACTTATGCTTACATTCATCTATCAGTTCCTTCATCTCCTCATTGGTAGGCATTCGCCACGTACCACCCCATTTTGCATGTGCCACATCGTATGAAGTACCGCTGATGTCGCCACCAAGGTCGTGACAACTCTTTGCCGTTCCGTCGCAATGGATATATGTGCTCCAGTCATAGCTTTCCTTTTTCTCAGTCTCTCCCCATGCGTAATAATCACCGAATTCCTCTGGTTTTGTAGCGCCCAAGTTGCAACTTGCCCACTTCAGTCCACTGGATAAACCAAGGTCTATCGCATTGGCTGTAGATAGACCGAAGTCAATGATTGTCATATTGATTTTCTGCTCTTTCCTAAACTTCTCATCGGTTACGATAACTTCCACTGAGCCAATAGCATTTGCCTTTAATACGATTGACTTATCCTGAATGAAAACAGATGCAGCATCAGAACTTACAGAGACTGAATAATGACCACTTCCTTTTTCAATATCAACAACAATTGTTCCTCCAACGCTCATCTTCAGCGAGTTAATAGATAATGAAAACTCATTCCAATAGTCACTCATTACTGGGCGAACAGGTAGCCCTATATATCCGAGACGATAACTTTTTACTGGTTCAAAGCCTGAATTGCCAAGGTGCAAGGTGATTGCACTGCTATAAGAAGAGCTATTGGTATTTGGTGTTCCAGACCAAATATAACCCCCTCTTTCAAGATAGCTCACAGAGGATTCGATGAATTGTCCAGATAGAGGAATGAAAATGCTGTTGCCGTTTGGTCCCGTAAAACTCCATCCCTCCACACCATTGATAACGGTCCTTTCTTTCGAACAAAACATAATCAGTTCATCGATATCATCTTCGGTAGGCATACGCCAGTTACCACCCCATTTCACGTGTGCCACATCATATTGAGTGCCACTGATGCAACTGGAGAATTCCTCAATTTGTGAATTTATTCGCCAATCGTTGAAGTAATCATCCTGGGGATAGCTTTCCTTCACCTCTGTCTCACCCCAAGCGTAATAATCACCGTGTTCTTCTGGTTTCATGGCTCCCACGTTGCAATTTGCCCATTTCGTACCGCTGGGCAAACCAAGGTCTATGGCTTCGCCTGTAGGTCGTGCATTGAGAATTTGGTTCACCACCAAGACGGCATCGTTGATATTCACGTCACCATCATTATTGACATCATAGTGAAAAGTTTGAGCATTTACACTCATCATTCCCATGCACAGGAATATGGTAAGAGTTAATAGTTTTTTCATGATAATCCTCCTTATTTGTTTTTTCACCTTATATTATATATAACGACAAGCAATGAATATTTTTACCTTCCTACTTCATCATTTTAACTTTATATAACTGTTAAGATTCTCGGAAAGTCAGAGGGGTAAGATATCTCTCGCCCTTCACCTCTCTTTCTCTCACTTCTTACATTCAGGGCAACAACCCTTGATGACATAATTGACGGTGGTCATTTCATATCCATCAGGTAAATCTACTTGAGGGATTTTTATGTTTTCAAAGCAATAGGTTTTATGACAATGCTCACAAAAAAAATGCACATGTACATCGTCATCATGCTTGTGGTTATGGCTATGGCATAATTCGTATCGCACGCCTTCTCCACCATCCTCGATGACATGCACCAAATGGTGTTCCTTAAATATGGTCAATGTACGAAAGATGCCCGACTTGTCAATCGTCAGAATTTTATATTCCAACTCACTAAGTGACATGGGACGTTCGCATTCCATCAAGGCATTCACCACGACGATGCGATTGGCAGTTGGCTTGATGTCATGCAACTCTAACAATCTGACGGAATCATTCTTATTCATGGTTCAAGCGGATAAAAACAATCTATTGATATAGGTATCGTTTGATGGAACGCTTGGGTGTCTTCTCAAATTCTTCCGGGAAAATCTTATAATCGGTAACCTGTTCGTACTTTGCCACCAATGTATTTAGTGTCTTCAGATTGTTTTTCATGATCTTATCCATCTCCTCATTCGAAATTTTCCGTTCCATAGCATCCTGATAATTGGGATGAATCAATGCGATGATCTTACCCTCTTTCTGCACCACGATGCTCTCTTCCACGTATGGCAGGTTATTCAGTTTCTCCTCTATCTCCTCAGGATAGATGTTCTGTCCGCTCGGTCCAAGAATCATATTCTTTGAACGTCCACGAATGGTGATGTTCCCCTCGTTGTCTATCGTACCCAAGTCGCCCGTATGCAACCAACCTTCTTTGTCAATGGTCTCCGCCGTAGATTTAGGGTTCTTGTAATAACCCAACATCACATTATCACCCTTGGCAAGTATCTCACCCGTTACTTGGGCAGGGTCTTCTGAGTCTATTTTCACTTGCATCCTGTCAACGGGGATTCCACATGTACCTTTCTTGAATGTCTCCCATCCCGTATAGCCAATCAGCGGACCGCTCTCCGTCATTCCATAACCAACGGTATAAGGCAGTTTGATACGGCGCATAAACTCTTCCACTTCCTCATTCAATGCAGCACCGCCAATCACCAGTTCAATGAAGTTACCGCCAAAGAGGTCAACGATTTTCTGACGCACCTTGGCAAGTACACGCTCTCGTAAGATGGGAATCTTCAACATGAATTTCATGGGTTGCTCTTCCAACTTGGGCAACACATTCTTCTTGATTACCTTCTCCACGATAAGCGGCACAGTAATGATGAGCGACGGCTTCACGTCGGCATAGGCTTGGAAGATAATCTTGGGGCTGGGAGTGCGTGTGAGAAATTGGGTGTGGCAACCCTGCACAAACTCAAAGAGAAATGAAAACAGCAGACCGAAAGCGTGAGCCATAGGCAACATACATACATGCCCATCGCCAGTTTTCAGTTCGATATGTTCCTTGGCAAAGACAAGATTAGACACCAAGCTCCGATATGGCACCATCACACCCTTTGAAAAGCTGGTGGTACCCGATGTATAGCTGATATAAGCCAGTTCTTCGGCTTTCTCCTTATAATAATTGATTTCGTTGGGTGTAAGGCCGCGAGGATATTTCTTCTTATACAGTTGAACGACCTGTTCTTTCGCCAATGACAATTTCCTGTTGTGCGACACCAACACCGTACCATCTTTGATAGAGACAATGATCTTGACATTGGGCATGGACTGTTCGTCTAAGTTCTCCCAAACATTATCACCCACGAACAACAACTTGGCATCCGAATGATTGACAATGTTATGGATGTTTTCTGCCTTGAAATCATGAAGGATGGGAACACAGACGGCACCGTATGTCAACGTGCCGAGAAAGACAACGCCCCAATTTGAGCTGTTACGTCCGCACAGTGCCACCTTGTCACCTCGCTTGATACCCGCCAGCTTAAAGAGGATGTGTATCTGCTCTATGCCCATTGCCACATCGTGGTAAGTGAGCGTGCCCCCTTTATAGTCTGACAGTGCATTCAGATTCCAATGGGTGCGGATGCTTTCAGCCACCAATTGGTTAAACGTCGTCTCCATCATTAAACTTTTTTGTTCACGTCAGCGATTTGCTGATTAATCATGGAAGAAAATTTCACGGGATTTTCTATATGCGAAAAGCTATTAGACACCTCACCCGTTGAAACAATCACCGTACCATAGTCGAGAATGCGTCCCATGATGCTCTGGCTGATGCTTACTCCTTCGCAACGACGGAGGATTAAGTCTAACGAATTGCGTTTCACAATCCCCCGTTTGAGAATCAGTCGCTTGTTTGTCAACAGGTATTTCCTTCCCCCATGAATGTTCAAAGCCCAAATCAAGGCAGCCAGAAGAAGCAGCAAGGCGAAACAACATTGCAGCATCAGTCCATCGCTTTCGGTAGGAATAACAAATTGCACGATGGCAACAATGACCAACAATGCAGGAAGCCAATAGATAATCCAATGCTGGCGAGCCTCATAGATAACCGTTTCACCATCCATCAGGTTTTTCTCGATGTAGCCCATGTCTGTCGTTTTTTAGTTAGCACTGAATCCCTTGGTGCTAATGGTCTTGATAACGTCTTTGATAGAAAGTTCTTTCCATCCGTCTTTCAACAACCGAGCGTTGGTCTGCAGCTCTGATTCAACCTCATCGTCAGTAGGTTCATATTGACAAAACTTCGCTTTCAACTCTGCCAGCATCCAGCCAATCAAGGCAACTGACAAAAGAACAAACAATCCTAAGATTACAATTTTCATATTTCTCGTTTTTAAATGTTTACGTTGCAAATATAGATAAAATACTCGAATTATATGCCAATCCTATCAAGAAATTGCATTTTCATCGTTTCGCTAACCCATTACCACATCCAATATCATCATCAGCACAAACCCGATGGCAAAACCTATCGTACTAAAATTACTGTGTTCTCCGCTTGATGCCTCTGGAATCAGTTCCTCTATCACCACATACAACATGGCACCTGCGGCAAAAGCCAACATATAGGGCAACACGGGTGTAATGGCTGAAGCCAACAACACCACCAACAAGCCACCTAACGGCTCTACGATTCCACTCATGCTTCCTATCATGAACGAACGCCACTTGCTGTTGCCTGCTGCACACATCGGCATGGAGATGATGGCTCCTTCTGGGATGTTCTGAATGGCAATACCCAACGAAACTGCCAACGCACTCGCTATGGATATTCCCGCACTTCCCTGTTCGGCACCGGCAAACACCACGCCCACAGCCATTCCTTCTGGCAGATTGTGGATAGTTACCGCCAATGAGAGCATGGCAGTTCGAGACAAGTGCGAACGGGGACCTTCTGGCTTATTCGTGCCAATATGAAGGTGAGGCGTAAGGTCGTCGATCAGCAACAAAAAGAATACACCCAACAGAAACCCTACGGCAGCAGGCAGGACAGACCATTTGCCCATGTCGTCACACATTTCAATAGAAGGGATTATCAACGACCACACGGATGCTGCTACCATCACACCCGATGCGAAGCCGAGCAACGACTTCTGCACATGGTCTGACATACCATTTCTCATCATGAAAACGAATGCCGACCCTATCACCGTACCTAAGAAGGGAATGAGCAATCCCAATGCTATCGACACCATATTATTAGCCTTTTTGTTTGCAAATATAATGCTTATTTCATAAAAAATTTCAATTCAACGAGTTTTTTTATGTGTATAATCAATAAAAGTTGTATCTTTGTGCAAAATCTATTCATTAGCTTATAAATCATATTAAAATTATTATTATAATGAAGACAAAACACTTATTTTCTACCTTATTGGTATCAGTGGCATTGCTATTGCCACAGGTAACTACTGCTCAGCAGCCCAAGGCTGGGGCTTTCGATTGGCCTTACAAAATCCAAAACGGAACCATTATCACGAACGTTCCAGAACGTCAACCAGGACAAGAGTCTGTGTTAGGACTTGTCACTCCTAAACTGGATGTCGTGCGCGTGGCTTTCGTAGGCTTGGGTATGCGTGGTCCAGGTGCCGTAGAGCGTTGGACGCACATTCCTGGCATTCAGATCATGGCTCTCTGCGACCATGAGCAAAAACGTGCTGAGGCTTGTCAGCAATATCTCCGCAATGCCAGTATGCCTCCTGCCGATATCTATTCTGGCGAAAACGGATACGTGGAGCTTTGCAAGCGCCCAGACATCGACGTGGTTTACATTGCCACCGATTGGATTCACCACTTCCTCGTTGCCAAGATGGCTTTGGAAAACGGTAAGCACGTGGCTATCGAAGTGCCTTCTGCCATGAATATGAACGAGATTTGGACATTGATTAACCTCTCTGAGCAAAAGCGTCTGCATTGCATGATCTTGGAGAACTGTTGCTACGACTTCTTTGAGCTCAACTCACTTAACATGGCACAACAGGGTTTGTTTGGCGAAGTGATCTACGTGCAGGGTGCTTATCGCCATGAGCTCAGTCCATTCTGGAGTGCATATTGGAAGACGGGTGCTGACGATAAGTTAGGTTGGAGACTGGAGTACAACAAGGATTTCCGTGGCGATGTCTATGCCACTCACGGTCTTGGTCCAGTAGCACAGGTGCTTGACATTCACCGTGGCGACCGTATGCGCACTCTCGTGGCAATGGATACGAAATCTTTCAATGGAAAAAAATTAGTGGAAGACCGCACGGGAAAACCTTGTCCAGAGTTCCGCAATGGCGACCACACCACTACGCTGATTTCTACCGAAAAGGGTAAGGTGATTGAAATCCACCATAACGTGATGACTCCACAACCCTACAATCGTATGTACCAACTCACAGGTACCACTGGCTTTGCCAATAAGTATCCTGTGGAGGGATATGCTCTTTCTGCAAAGGATATGCAGGATGCTGGCGTAAAGCCTAACCATGAGAACCTTTCCGCTCATAGTTATTTAAGCCAAGAAGACACCAAGGCGCTTTTAGAAAAATACACCAGTCCTATCGTTCGCAAATATGGCGAAGAGGCAAAGGAAGTTGGTGGACATGGAGGTATGGACTTCATGATGGACAGCAGGTTTGTATATTGCTTGCGCAATGGCTTGCCTCTTGATATGGATGTTTACGACCTCGCTGAATGGTGTTGCTTGGCAGAGTTGGGTTCTATCTCCATGGATCATGGCAACATGCCCGTAGAGGTTCCCGACTTCACACGTGGCCATTGGAATGAAATCAAGGGCTATCGTCACGCATTTGCCACACCAGAAAACGAAGCTCTGACAAATGCTTCAGCTAAGGCTTTCACCGAAAATCTGAAAGCTCAAGGTGCTAAGTATTGGGCAAAAGTGGCTAAGAAAGAAGCTAAAGCCAAGGCGAAAGCGAATAAGAAGAAGTGAGATATTTAGTGGTGAGAGGTGAGGGGGGAGAAGTGAGAGATTAGTCTTCTCGTTTGAGAATCAAGCAGCCGTGGCTATTCTCTCACCTCTCACCCCTCACCTCTAAATAACTCACCTCTCACCCCTCACCCCTCACCTCTAAACATCTACCCTCTCAACGCAATGTTGTAATTATAGTAGTTTACGTTTCCAGTAATATCTTTCTCTACCTCCAGGAACGGTGGAAACTTCACAGCCTCATCAGCCGTAATACCTTTCGTTTCGAGTACCATCAAATTATTGATGGGTTTCATGTACGTATCCAACTCGAAATACTGTCCCTTCCATATAAAACTCTTGCGTATCTTGTGTATGGTTTGCCTATATGGGTCTGCCTGTTGCAAGAGCGACTGATATAGATTGTTGTTAATCTGTCGCTCCGTCTCTATCTGTTCGTACTCAGATATTTTCTTCTTGGTGGTATGTACGTACACATACTTTCCATCCCACCCACGTTTGCGCAGACGAACCTCACAACCTGGCTCTGCCACCAAATAGGTTTGCGTTATCTCACTCACGATGGCATGGGGTATATCTCCGTGCAACTTCACGATATACTTGCGTTCCTCCTCGATGGGTTGTGGCAAAGCCAATACGTTGGAAATCTCTTTCAGCACCCTGTTGAGCTTCTTATTGAAATCCACATGATTGTTGATGACACGCAGATGAGGATGTCCCGTCCATGCGTCAATCACTTTCTTGTCCAACATACGTGCAATCTGCAACCCCTTCTCGTCAGCACTCTCGTTACGTGAGGCATTGTTGCTGGTGGTATAAAACTGTTCCGCACCATCAGCTGCCGACACCAAGTGTAGCACGGCATCATACCTGGCACGCAATTCCGCTGTACTCGTACCCACGGCTGAGGTGATGTCTTCCCACAACTCGGCATTCATATATGCGGAAATGTCCATCGTACCACGGTCGCACACCAGAATAGTTGGTTCCGTACATTGTTCTGCCATGCGCATAAAGCGGTCTTCCAAAGCCAGTTGTATCTCTAACGTGGCTTTCTCTCCTTCATAGAAAAAACCCTTGTTGTCCGTCAGATAGTCCATCCCTGCCTGTGTAAACAAGGTGGGCACTTCAGGAATAGTAAACACTTTAAAACCGAGACTTGAAAAATGCTCGATGATCCTTACCAAAGCCGTCGTCTTACCGGCACAAGGTCCTCCCGTAAGTACAATTTTCTTAATATCTTTCATTTATAACAAAGCAATACTATCACTTATTATTATTAAACAAATCAGTTTCATCGTCAAAACGACGAGCTATGACATCAAAATGAGGGTGAGATCGTTGGAGTATAATTGACACATATTCTGAAAGTCCCTCTCCCTTTACTATTGCAGTTTTAATATAATATTTTTGTTGCTGTTCATAACCATTGAACCAACGAAGAAACAAACGTGAGCGCTGGGCCTGTTGTTCTCCTTCCGTACTACATAAATACAATAAAATATCTGGATTAACACGAAAAAATTCCTCAATAATGCAAATTACTGTTTGAGCAATTTTTATATCTCCATGTGATTTTTTATGGCTTAAATTAGTCAAATTAAACCAATATGATTTATATTCAAAACTTTCTTCCTCGTCAAAAGTAACAGAATACTCTATGTTTGTATCGGTAGTAAACACAAAAACACTTCCTCTTTGCCACACGGGGTATGAGGCAAACAAATTGATGTTATCCAAGTTCAACTCATTCATAACATCAAAGTGACTCTATGTCATAATAATGCGACTCTCGAACTTGCTCACGCAATTTGGCTCGTTCCTCCATTTCAGCCTTCATTTTTGTTTCCCACGCCTCTTTGCGTTTTTTTGCAGCCTTAACAACCTCAATAAATTGTTCACGAGTGCATGTCTCCAAATTCAACTTACTCATTTCTTATTTATCTTTCATTTCGGTGCGAAGATACTAAATTTTTATCGATACAACAAGCATCATTGTCACTTTTTTCTACAATCTCGTTTGTAAGTGCAGGATTCGCTCTCATGCTAAACTCGCAACCACAATATTGTTGATTATAGAAGCCATATTCTTTCAGCAATTGGTTTCTCCTGTCCGACAATCCACCCTTTCTCCAGTTCTGCGCCCAAAACTCCGTATCTGCCACTGCATTTTGCGCCGCCAATCCCGCTTCGGTGATTTGTTCAATGCTCTTCCAACGCGACGAGGCAAGCGTAGTGGTGAAGTATCGCAAGCCCAACTCACGGGCTTGCAGGGCAGTGGCAAGGAGTCTCATCTTGAAACAACGAATGCAACGAGCGCCACGTTCAGGCTCCCCCTCCATTCCCTTGATCGTCTCCAACCACCGTTCATGGTCATAATCGCCATCTATCCACCTGATTTCCAAGCTGTCTGCATGTCGTTTGCTTTCGTTTTTGCGTATCTCATATTCCTCACGGGGATAGATGTTGGGGTTGAAATAAAAGATGGTGGGGCGCACCTCATGATTCAGCATCCATTCCACGATTGCCGACGAACAAGGTGCACAACAAGCATGGAGCAGCACCTCTCCCGCCCCTTCTGGTATTACTATTGGATTTCGTTTCTTCTTCATTTCTTCTATTTACAACTTGCTAATGATGAAATAGCATCTAATCAAATCGAATTTCATGGTTGCAAAGTTAAACAATTATTTGGAAAAGGCAAGGGTAGTTAGTAAAAAGAAGTGAGAGGTAAGAGGTGAGGAGTGAGAAGCAAGAGAATAGTAGTGAGGTGTGAGAGTAATAACAAACGTTTTTATATTGGTGTAAACAAAGAACATCCTTTCATCCTTAAATCCATAGACCATTAACTATCAATTATGAATTATGAATTGTCCATTATGAATTATCCATTGTGAATTGTCCATTATGAATTGTGAATTATGAATTGTCCATTGTCAATTATTCCAACAAAATTTTGTTCGGATTTTCTTGTGAAATAGAATTGGGAGAATGGAAAAATGGGTTAAAGCAGCCGAAAAACCATGTTTTTCATCGTAACATAGCATGTTATGAACGTAACTATATGAGTTATGAGCGTAATTATATATGTTACGAGTGCTAACTATGTATGTTATGAAAGCCCAAAAAGTACCTTTTTTGGAGTCAAAAACAAGTAAATTCATCCAACCTTCAACACCATACAATCACAAATCATTGATAATGAACCTCTTAACAACACCCCAAAAAATAAGCTTTTTTTCCACCAAGTATCAACTCGTTTGAAAAAATGCCCGTATTTTAGGGGGTAAATTATCAGTTTATAGGACAAATTTAGAAGTAAGAAAGTAAAAAACAAGAAGCATGAGATATGTCGTCGCAACTATGAGAACAAAACAGTCAAAGCTATACTTCACTCAACATTTTCACAAAACAACTATTGGAAATGTGTCACTTATGGTTGTCTCTATGCTTTTTGTTAATTATACCCAAATTCCACTTTTTTTTGAGTTATTATATGGCTTTTATATTATTTATTTTTACCTTTGTATATAAAATATAGGTGGTAAAAGTTCATAGTATATCATTATGATAAAACAGATAATTGAAAAAAACATGGAAACGAAGCCAAATTTGAAGAAATTGGAGGCCTTAAAAGAGTATTTTGCAGGATGCTTCACAGCAGAGGGTGCCTTTGACATAGAAAGGTTCAAGGACATGATGAAGGACGAGGTGGACATCAGCAACGAAGGATATTCACTCGACTTCCTCGGTAAGGACTATGCAAACCTGATAGCTTCTATTGATACCACAACGGTCATCGAGCCAGACCTTGAACATAATGAGAAACCTGAAAACCGTGACAGCGAGAACATCTATATCAGTGGCGACAATCTGGATGCGTTGAAACACCTGCTGAAATCGTATGCAGGAAAAATAAAGTGTATTTATATCGATCCTCCTTACAATACTGGCTCCGACGGATTCGTCTATAATGATAAGTTCCGCTTTACCCCTGAAGAATTGGAGAAGAAGCTGAGTATTGACGAGGATGAGGCAAAGCGCATTCTTGACCTTACGTCCCGTGGCAGTAGTACACACTCGGCTTGGCTAATGTTCATGTCGCCCCGTTTGCAGTTAGCTCGCGAATTGCTGTCGAAGGATGGGGTTATCTTTATCTCGATTGACGACAACGAGCAGGCAAATCTGAAGTTGCTTTGCGATTATGTGTTTGGTGAAGAGAATTTTTTAGCTAATCTAACAAGAAGGACCAAAAGTGGTGGCGGCTCTGCTGCTGACGCTTTTGCCGTCGAAAATGATTATATATTAGCTTATGCTCGTGATGCAGAGCAACTGGGTAGCCTTTACATACCATATACAGAAGAGTATTTGAAGCGATATAAAGAAGAGGATAATATTGGAAAATTCTTTTGGGACACAATGTCACGTTCATGTACAGGTACTAAACCTTATCAGATTGAAGCACCAGATGGTACTATGCTTGATGGTAATTGGTTCAAAAGTGAAGAAACTTATTTGAAGGATAAGGCTGCTGGTGATACTCGAATTATAAAGAAAACAGATGGCACTTGGTCCGTTCAGTTCAAGCAACGAATAGCTGAAGGAAAGAAACTTCGTTCAATACTTATTGAAGAGTATGTCCGTAGAGACCTTCTTGACAATGAATTCAAGTCAACACAAGAAGATCTGGAAAAACTTGGAATGGGGGGATTATTCTCGAATCCCAAAACAGTATTTCTTTTAAATTACTTGATTCAACTGATAGCAGGCGATAATAATTACATTTTAGATTTCTTTTCAGGTAGTGCAACAACAGCTGAGGCTGTATTGCAAAGCAATATAGCATCAACTAAAAATAATCGTTTTATAATGGTTCAACTGCCAGAGGATTTAGATATGTCGGTGAAAAGTTCAACAGGTTCGATAAAAGCAACATTAGAGCGTGATATTAGTTTTTTGGATGAGAATCATTACCCACACACATTAGATTTCATAGGATTTGAAAGATTAAAACGTGCAGCGAAGCAGATAACAGAGAAAAATCCTCATTTTAAGGGTGGAATTGGCTTCAAACATTACACTTTACAAGAGGTTACAGAAGATGTATTGGACAAGTTAGAGAAATTTGACCCACGTGAGTCTGGCTTTGCCAACAACATCTTGGAAGAATTCGGCAGGGAGACAGTGCTTGAAACCTGGAAAGTGCGAGATGGCTACGGCATGAATGCCAAGATGGACGTAGTGCAGTTGGCAGACTATACTGCCTATCAGTGTGGCGACCACCTCTATCTGACAGACGAAGGAATGAGCGACGAAGCCATTACTGCTTTAGTGGATAAATATGGCGACCAGTCGGATTGGGGGCCTCATTACGTGGTGCTCTTTGGCTATAGTTTCAACTTCGGTGCTACGGATGCGCTGAAGAAGAACCTGCCGCTGCTGAACGAGGGCGAGAAACAAATAAAGATAAACATCGACATCAGATATTAAGACGTATGGACATAATACTTGAAGCAGGATTGCCACATCAGCAAATACCCGTTGACAGGCTGGGCAGCATTTTCGAGAAGACACACTTGGATGCTCCACTGAAGCCATACGAGAACCCGCTTATCGACCAGCAGGACTTAGCGACGGAGTGGGCACTCCGCAGGATAGAGAACACGGAGGAACTGAAGCCATATAACCGTAAGGTGATGACGGCAGAGAACGGCGTACTGAATCTTGACATCAAGATGGAAACGGGTACGGGTAAGACATACGTCTATACACACTCCATCTATGAACTCCACAAGCGATACGGATTCAACAAATTCGTTGTTATCGTTCACTCACTGCCAGTCAAGTCTGGTGCCGTTCAGTTTATTGGTGACCCATACGTACAGAGGCATTTCCGAGACACGTTAGGCTACGGAGCCGAAATAGAACTGTGCGAAGTGACAGCCCTGAAGAAAAAGAAGAAAGGACATAACTATTTCCCTTCTTCTGTACGTGACTTTATAAATGGCTCATGCCAAAACAAGAATCGAATATATGTGATTGTGGTTAATCAGCAACTGCTCCAAAAAGGGAAATTGCTGGACAAGAAGGACTACGATATAGCCGTACAAGGCTTTGTTCGTCCTTTAGATGCTATCAAGGCTACACGCCCAATTGTGATGATTGACGAGCCACATCGCTTTGAGCGGAACAACACCACCTACAAGCGTATTCTGAGCGAAATAGCCCCTCAGTGTATCATTCGCTTTGGTGCGACTTTCCCAGAAATTGCTGTACCTGTGCTAAAACCAAATAAGCAAGGGAAAATGGTCAGACAGAAAGAGAAGCAAAAGGACTATCTGAATCTCCTGTATAACCTGACAGCCTGCGATGCTTTCAACCAAAACTTGATTAAGGGTGTAGCCAAGGAGCATTTTAATCCCATAACATCAGAAAACGAGAAAGTAAAAGTAGTCAGCATAGATGGCAAAGAGAGCATCACACTTCATTTTACGAAAAAAGATCATAGCCAACGTTTTGTCTTGCACAAAGATGAATCGTTGGGAGTAATGAGTGAGCATCTTTCTGGTATCACCATCAGTGGTATTAGCAACTTTGAGGTAGAATTGTCAAACGGACAGACCAAACATGTGGGGGATGAGTTTACGGCAGACATCTATTCAACATCGTATCAGGAAAATATGATCAGGATGGCTATACAGCGCCATTTTGAGACAGAGCGTCTGCTGTTTCACCGTGAAAGCAAAATCAAGACACTGGCCTTGTTCTTTATCGACAACATTGCTTCATTCAGAGGTGACAAACAAGGCAATGGCGCATGGCTTCGCGATATCTTCGACAAGTGGCTGGAGTATTATTTAAAAGAAGAAATAAAAAATGATAATAATTCAGAGGAATATACTGACTATCTGAAAGCCAGCCTTCAGAATATTGCAGGATGTAGGGCTGGTTATTTTGCAAAAGACAATAACGACAGTGACGAGGCTATAGCGGAGGAAGTAGACGACATCCTAAGAAACAAGAAAAAACTCCTTTCATTCAAGGATGAGAATGGAAATTGGAACGTACGCCGTTTCCTGTTCTCAAAATGGACTCTGAAAGAGGGTTGGGACAATCCCAACGTATTCACCATAGCCAAGTTACGTTCCAGCGGCAGCGAAATCAGTAAATTGCAGGAAGTGGGGCGTGGACTTCGTCTGCCTGTTGATGAATATGGAAACAGGACAAGCAGCACGGACTTTATGCTGAACTATATCGTTGATTTCACGGAAAAAGATTTTGCTGACAAACTGGTTTGTGAGATAAATGGTGATATAGCAAAGAAGGATACTAAGCATATTGTTATAAGTCGTGAGGAACTCGATCGTGTTGCCAATTCGCGAGGCATGGGTAATTTCCTTGTGTTGCTTAATGAACTTTATACAAAAGGCTATGTAGATATGCAAGGAACTGACATCATTGTGAAAGACGACTCCATCATGGAATTCAAAAATGAATATCCAGAATTTAATCTTGATAGTTTGAACCTAAACCGTGTCATTGACCGCAATGCTAACAACAATCGACTGATGGTGAAGATTCGCAAGCCCAACTACCAGAAGATTGAATCACTGTGGAAAGAAATCAATAAGAAGTACCTGATGTTCTATCAAAAGAACATAGACAAAGATATTGAAAAGGCATTACCTGCTATATTAGAAGAAGGTGTATTCTCAAGAATGTCCGCATCATCTGAACGATCTGAGATTCAGGTTGACCATAATGGAGCCACCGTTGTGAGTGAGGCGAATGTCACCTATATGCTCTATGGTAGGGATATGCCTTACGGCGAATTCCTGAAAAGAGCAAGTAAAGGAACTGCCATTTCTATTAATGTGATACATAAAGCAATATGTGAATACGCCAAAAAGCATGAAGGATTTAACGATAACCTTATCAATGATTTGACTTTGTCGCAACTTATAGGAAGATTCCGTGACTGGAAAATCGAGCACCTTGGAGGCTGCATTTCATACAAGCAGGCAAATTACACGACCAAGACCACAGCTCTCACAAATGCCGATGGAAGTGTAAGAGATGAGGTGGTTATGGGGCGAATTGGCAAAAAGACAGACAACTCCCAAACTCCTCCAGAATACCTGTATGAACCAATTGCTTTTGATTCTCCATTGGAAAGAACAAATATACTGGATAAGATTGATGTGGCGGAACTTATTGTATATGGTAAGATTCCCAATAGTAGCATTCGCATTCCAACCATAACGGATGAAACCTATTCTCCAGACTTCATGTATGTTGTCAAAAAGAAAGATGGTACAATGCAGATGAATGTTGTCATTGAAACGAAAGATGTCAATCAGAAAACAGACTTAAGACCAAAGGAAAGTGCAAAGATTGACTGCGCAAAGATTTTCTTTGAGCAAATTTCAAAAGATAATCCATCTTTACCCATTAGTTTTGAACGACAAATCAACAGACAAAAGATGAACGACATAATTGACAAACTTGTTAACAAGTAGATTTTTATCAGGTAACTGGTTATCTCTCACGAGTTTGTGGATAAATAAAATAGGGCTATTTCAAGAAGAAGATATGAGCAAGAACTCAATACGATTTTTCAACGATAGAGAGGTACGAGCAGTTTGGGATGAAGAGAATAGCAAATGGTGGTTTTCAGCTATAGACATCGTACGTGCTATCAACGATGAAGAGAATTATGTGAAGGCTGACAATTACTGGCGATGACTGAAAAAGAAACTCAACTCAGATGGAATTCAACTCGTGAGTGTCACTCACGAGTTCAAATTCGAGGCTCCCGATGGCAAGCTGCGTAAGACAGATTAAAAAATCAGCACGGTATCCGCTTTCAGATACCGTACTGATTTTTGTTAAAACTTAAATTATCTTATAAACACTTTCTTCACGATGGTCTTACCATTGGAGAGTGTGGTCTTCACGATATTCAAGCCTTTGTTGTAAGCAGGAATCTCCGTTCCATTGGCTGAATAAATACTTGTGTTCACCACCTCTGCCTCGGCATCTATCTCATTGAGAGCTGTCACCTCAGCCATTGCCTCTTCCTCGTCGAAGAACGAGCTCTTGGCATTCACGCCACTACCTGCCGTCACACTCAGCGTAGCACCAGCGTAGGTAGAAACCTCACTCTGTACTTTGCTGGCTGCCATTGGCGAATAACTATAATAGCTGTATGGATTGAAGTAGCTATTGCTGCCACTGCGAGACTGCGTGTCACTTGCACCAGAGTTGCCCGTCATCGTGATATTATAATCGGTATATCCACTGCTTGTAGCGCAATTCTTCCAAGGAATCTTCTGTGCCTTTGAACTTGTGAATGCCGACTTCTCCACGTAGATATTGCTCTTGTAACCTGCACCCACGCAGTAGTTGGCTACACTACTTGAATAGAGGCAGTTCACGATATGTACTTGTCCGAACCTGATGCGGGCCATACGCTCACGGCATCCCTCATCCCACCAACAGTTGGCAAAGGTTGTACGAAGCTTACCTTGGTCTTTGCTTGCGGCACTATCGCCACTTCCCCAAAGGTTAGAGAAACGGTGGTCGCTGCTCCCGCCAGAGCCGCCAGTCCAAGGAGAGATAAGATAACGGAAGCGACACCATGTAACACAAATATTGTCGGAGCCATTGTTGCAATCCAAGTTGCCATCTACACCATCTTGGAAATCACAGTGGTCAATCCAGATATACTGGCAACCCTGAAGCGTGAGGTTATCATAACCATCCACGTCGTATGCGCCAGCCCCCTTGAAGGTAAGGTTGCGGAAGATGATGTTAGAGCAGTTCTTCAAGGTCAAGATACCCGTATTGGCAACGGTAGAGGTATGAGTGGTGTTAGAGAGTGACGAACCAGAGAGACCATAGACCGTCTTGTTTTGTGCACCATTGATGGTCTGTCTGCCTGTAAACGTCAACGTACCCTTCACGTAGATGGTCTTGGCAGACGTGCCAGCCATTGCACTGAGGAACTCGCTTGCCGTGGTTACCGTCACGGAATTCTTATTGCTTGAGCCAGTGATAGAACCACCTACCGTACCCCAACCCACGGGAGCATTCTTGTCGTAGCTGCTCATGTTAGAGGAAGAGGTGGTAGAAGAAGAGGAACTGGATGAAGAAGAGAGACTTGATACGGTAACACTACCTGCCGTACCAAAGCCACCCATCGGGTTAGATGCCCTCACGGTATATGTACCTGTGGCACTGATAGAATAAGAAGTAGTGCTACTGCCCACGATAGCCACAAACGTACCATCCTTGAAGATAGCGTAAGAGCTGGCTCCAGATACTGCTGACCACTTGATGGTGCTGCCACTCTGTGAAACAGAGCTTACCTTGAGTTGTGCAGCATCTTCGTTAGGAGACCAACTGGTGAACACCTTATTGAGTGCATAACCCTTGGCGGCAGAAGCAGAGAGAATGGTCTCCATCTTATTAGTGGTGCTGCCCTGTGTGAAGCTCACTACGTTGCTTGACGGAGAGACGGTAGAACCACTGGTGTTCATGGAATTATATTCCACAAACTTATTGGCAACCACATTCATGCCAGCAGCCGTGAAACGAGTAGAGATAATCTTGGAAGGAGCGGTGAGCGTGGTATTGATGTAAGCCAACTTAGGACTTCCACCCCAAGCGCGACCCAGACTGTAGCTTGCTGCTTGGTTGGATATCGTACAGTTATTGAATACATATCCCCATGAGCTTTGCGTATAGGGAGCAGCAATCACGCAGCTACCCGAACCACTTGCCGTGCGTGGTCTAACGGTCAGCGTACACTCGTTGAAGAACACGTCGCCACCACCACAGATGAAGTCCACCGTTCCTTGAATGTCGCAATCCTCGAAATAGAACGAACCACTGGCGTTGTTGCTATAGTAAGTGTCTTGGTAAGAAACCAATTTCACGTTCTTGCAGATGGTATAGTTACCCTTATCTTGCAAGGTAACGGCTCTACCAGCCGAACCAGCATTGTAATAATCAAGGTCGTTCTGGATGGTGAGGTCTTGGAAATAGTTGTTGTTACCTTTATTCAATAAGGTAGCTGTCTTGCTGATGCCCTCATTGGCTACTGCGGGAGCATTCTTGATAATGGTCTTGTCCATGCTCTGACCAATGATAGAGATATTGCTGCCCGTGATGGCGGTCAAGCAAGTGGTACCGAGATTGTATGTGCCATTGGGCAAGAAGATATACTTACGACCAGAAGACGTGCTGCTGTTAGCCTTGCTCAACGCAGAAAGGAAACCACTGGCAGAACCCACACTTACTACATAATAATTCTGGCTGACTGCCGTGAACGAACCACTTGCGGAAGTGGTGTTATCGGTAGCAGAGCCACTTGACGAAGAAGAGGACGAAGATGATGAGCTAGAACCTGAGTATTTATTCAATACCACCTGAATGCTCTGGAGATAAGAAGAACCCGTGGCATAGATTACCACATAGCCAGCAGACACATCGCTTGACGTAGCTGTGTAATTGGTAACGTCAGCCGTAGCAGCCACACCACCCACATTGTAATTATGATAGCCAGGGTCACTGGTTACGGTCACCACATCGCTCGTGCTGGTCACGGGAACACGCAACGTAGTCTTAGCATTGAACTGAGCATCATTGGTACGTTGTGCAAATTTGCCATATTGTCCGATACAGAAAATATTGACACCGCTAATGGTAGAAGGGATATGTCCCTGTGTACCTTCGATTGCCAATCCACTCAATGAAGATGGATTCACGTTGGCAAAATCCCAGAGGGCAGTAACCTTGCTCGTTGTAGAGGAGGAAGAAGATGAAGAAGAAGATGAAGAACTACCATTTTGAACCACTTTTACGCTATAAAGATAGCAAGTGGAAGTAGCTTGTATCTGTACGAATCCGGCACTTACTTCGTCGGCAGTAGCCGTGTGAGTAGTGGTGTTGGCAGTGGCTGCAACACCATTTATCGTGTAGTTGTAATAACCAGGATAAGAAACTATCGTCACCACATCACTTGTACTCTTAACGGGAATACGCAAATACGTGTTGGCATTCAACTGAGCATCACTGGTACGAACGGCAAACTTACCACTCTTGGCAATGACAAACATATTGATGTTTGAGTTGGTAGATGCCACATGGTCTTGGTCACCCTCAATCTTCAGTCCAGAGAGAGAAGAAGGATTCATGTTTTGGAAATCCCACAAACCAGTAGCTGAAGCCGTAGTAGTCGTTGAAGCCACTTTCTGAACCACTTTCACGCTATAAAGATAGCAAGTAGAAGTAGCTTGAATCTGTACGAATCCAGCACTTACCTCGGCAGAAGTAGCCGTGTGATTAGTGGTGTTGGCAGTAGCAGCAACACCATTGATAGTATAGTTGTAATAGCCAGGATAAGAGACGATCGTCACCACATCGCTTGTGCTCTGAACAGGAATACGCAAATACGTGTTGGCATTCAACTGAGCGTCACTGGTGCGAACGGCAAACTTACCGCTCTTGGCAATGACAAACATGTTGATGCTTGAGTTGGTAGAAACCACATGATCTTGTGCTCCTTCAATCTTCAAACCAGAAAGGGAAGAAGGGTTCGTGTTTTGAAAATCCCACAATGCCGTAACGGTTGTGTCAGCCAGCAATATAGAAGGACTGGCAAGCGAGCCAAGTGCCAATAGACACAGCATCGCAAAGAGCTTTAGATTCTTTTCCATTTTTTAATTTGTTAGCAGATTAGATAATATTATAATAGTTTGATGCAAAATCGTGCGAATTTCAAACAATTTCTCAATTATTTGTTTTCTGCTGCAAAATTAAAAGATAGATGACAAAAAACAATGGTTTCTGCCAAAATTTAAACGTAAACGTTTACGAATGAATCCTATTTCTTATCGAAAGTCAGCGTCAGTTTACCTATGAAAATGCCATGCTTGCCGTTTTGGTCAACAGGAATCTCCCTGCCATCTACATCCTTGATGTATCGCAAAGAGTCGAAATATGTATGGGAGTGTCCACCTAACACAAGATCTACGCCACGTGTCTTGGAGAACACGTTTTGGTCAGAGTATGATTCGTCTGTCCATCCCAGATGTGAAATGCAAACCACCACGTCGCATTTCTTTTCTTTCTTGAGCAGGGAAGCCATCTCGTTGGCAACTTTCGCCGGGTCTAAGAACTTCACGCCCGTATAGTTTTTCTCCGATACGAGTCCTTCCAACTCAGGGTTAAGGGCAAAGACTCCAATCTTGATGCCCTTGCGTTTGATGATGGTATATGGCTTGACCACACCCTGCAAGGGAGTGCCAGAGAAATCATAATTGGAACAAAGGATGGGAAAGTTTGCCATCTTAAACAATCGTACCATATTGTCGATACCAAAGTCGAACTCATGATTGCCAATGGTAGAAGCGTCAATACCCATCATGTTCATCAATCCCACCTCAACGTCACCCTTATATAAAGTATAATAAGGAGAGCCTTGCGAGAAGTCGCCACTGTCGAAATAGAGTAAGTCGGGATTGTTCTTGCGCTCTTCCCTCAACATGGAGATTCGGCGGAGAAATCCTCCCCTACCCGCCAACATCGTATCTGCCAGATTCTCACTCAATGGCATGATACAACTATGCGTGTCGTTGGTGTGCAAGATGGTCAGTTCCTTTTTTCCTTTTGCTGAGACTTCCGTCATGCAAACGATACATATAGCACAAACAAACAATATCTTTTTCATACCTATATCTATGGTTTAGTCGTTAATAACTATTCTTCCTTCTGTATTGGCATCTACCACCTGCCCCATCTTCATTTGCTCACGGAAATAATCCATGATGATGAAGCGAATGTTGTTTTCCACAGTTTGGGGCGATTTCAAGTTTGTTCCGCTCTTGAAAGCCAGCAATCCGTCGTTGCCCTGTGCCAAGTAGTCGAGTGTGGAGATACGGTAAGAGGCTTGCGGGTCGATTTCCTTCCCATTGAGCAGAGCCGACTTCAATTGTCCATTGTTCGTAATGACAAGACGCACGCCATGACTCACGCCCTCGCCTCCACGCTTGGCAATCTGCTGAAACAGTTCCATCAACTTATCACCAGAGAGCGTAAGAAAGCAAATCTTATTCTCAAAGGGAGCCACATCCACCACATCACCGTATGTAACCTTGCCTTTGGCGAAAGCGGCACGAATGCCTCCCATATTATAAACGGCAAGGTCGGGATGCTCATCGTATGCCTTTCCGCCCCATATCAGGATGTCTGACAACAGGTTGGAAATCTCACTTTCAGGCTTTTTGGCAGCCATATACTTCGCAATGCTACCCACTACGGGACTCATGATAGAATCAACCTTAGAGCGATAAGGAGAGAGGAAAGCAGTGACATCGTTGTCTATTTGCGTATCATAATGCTTGTCTATCAGAATCCTGCTTCTCTGGACATCAGCCAACTGATAATGAGAGCCACACGAAGATGCAATGAGCATCAAGCAGCCACATCCCCATAAAAAAAGTCTATTTTTCATACGAAAATCATTGGTAATCATGCAAAAGTACAAAATATTTAGGATAATTGTGTTAAAAAAACAAATTATTACGCACTTGGGATGAATAATTCTTAAAATCTTTGTACCTTTGCACCGCTTTTCGGCGTAACCGCTGGCAGTAGAAGAGTTATTGGCCATGTTGCGTTGGAACGATAAACAAATTTAATTATACAAAAAATGGATTTAATTAAAGTTGCTGAAGAAGCATTTGCAACCGGCAAGAAGTTCCCTGCATTCAAGGCAGGTGATACAATCACTGTCGCTTACAAAATTATCGAGGGTTCAAAAGAGCGTATCCAGCTCTACCGTGGCGTAGTTATCAAGATTTGCGGTCATGGTGACAAGAAGCGTTTCACTGTTCGTAAGATGTCAGGTACCGTAGGTGTAGAGCGTATCTTCCCTATCGAGTCTCCCAACATCGAGAGCATTGAGGTTAACAAGATTGGTAAAGTTCGCCGCTCTAAGTTGTATTATCTTCGTGGACTTACGGGTAAGAAGGCTCGTATTCCTGAGAAGCGTACTAATGTGTCAACAAAGTAAGAATCCTTTCAACCTGAAAACGATAAAAGGGCCATTTCCGTTGAGAAATGGTCCTTTTTGGTGTTTTTAGGGGTGAGAGATTACCTGTTCATCATCATCACCGTCGTCGTAGTTCTCTGAGGCATCAGCTTCGCCATGCAAAGCTTTTTGGAAGCTATCCCAGTCTTGGAAACCAACGAATAGAGACAACTTGTCGAGCGTTTCTTTCTTGGGTTTTTCTATTCCATGAATGTAGTCTATCACCTTCTTTAAGGCAAGCGACTTGACAGGTTTCCAATTTCTCTCACGTTCTATTGCCTCACGGAGTTTCCTTAGTTCCCAATGTTTCTTGTCCATAGCTATTTCACTAACACTTTTTTGCCTTGCGATATATAAATTCCACGAGTGGGTTGTTTCACCTTGATTCCCATTGGATTGTAATAATTACGTGACTTATAATAAGCCGTGGGGATGGAGATATCGTCTATCACGTCTTTCTGAACATCCTCCACGAAATCTACAAGGCAGATATCCGATGCTCCATTAGTGGCTGAAGATGTCAAGCCAAAGATGGTTGCACCCATGCAAATGTTGGTTCGCTCGTCAGAGAAGTTGTCATACAATCCGCTCTTGGTCATGTCCCAAGCAATCACCTGGTAAGTTTGTCCGTTCTCATTCACGCTCCTCACAATATTGGGCGACACTTGGCTCCACTTGTTAATGCCATTAAGCCACCACAGGTAAGATGCGTCGTTGGTGGTTTTCAAGTTGGTACCCTTCACCACCAAATATTTCTGGGTGTTGCTTACCGTATATTGCTTGTTTTGGTAATCCAACATCAAGCAAATATTATTGTTGCCCGTTTGCCTCACATGAATCAAGTTTTTATCCATATCGTATGAGATATTACTTGCTGACACACGCGCATTGTCACCAGAGATCCATTCGTTTGCCCGAAAGTGGTAAGCATGATCATCATAGTCTCTCATCAAGCGAATGAAGTACAAACCGGGACACAAGGTCGTGGCAGAAGCCTGCAACTTCACCACGAATTTTTTCTTGGCATTTCCGTCTTTGTCTATCATCAGATTTGCGGGAATGGGATATTCGATATTGTAAAATCCATTACTCTCCGCACCCGCATACGAAGAAGGGATGGTAATATCGGCAATGGCTGTTCCGTCAACATACAACGTAGCCATACGTCCCTTATCTGCCGTGGTAAACCTGCAAAGAATGCTCAACCTATCCTTGATACCCTCATTATTATATAAGGTGTACTGAATATAGCCATTGCGCTGAGCATCGCGGTAATGTTCCGAATTGTAGCTACCCGTAGAAGACGTACTGCTATAGCTATACTCATGACCAGCCTCGCTTTGCTGTTCGCCAGGAGCCACGAAATCGAGGGTACGTTTGAGCAATGCCTCATTGGCAGCCTCGCTTGCCGCAATATCGCTATTGGCATAGTTCTCTGCCGTTTGCTGATACCAATAGCACATATATCGAGCATGATGAATGTCATAGAATGGGCGCAATTCAAGTTGTTTCCAAGTATAGGAAGCCACATCCGGGCGACTGGCATCTATGGTAAACCGCAAATGGCGCAGGTCTTTCACGGTAATTCTGTCAAGAACTTGCGCACGACTGCCAATCAAAAGAGGTGACTTAGTCAAGCTCATCGTAGTACCCCTACTTCCCGGCGCATGATCCATACGTCCCTCGCCGCCATACACATTCTGCAATTGCTCGTATGGTAAGTTGGTAACAGAAGCCTCATCAGCGGATGTTGCCGTAGTTTGCGCACCCAAGAGAACAGGACCAAACTTAAAGGCGATGAAGTCGGTATAGTTAGGACATTCCTCATACCTCAGTTCCATAGGCAGATACACCCGCACTACATCACCAACCTTCCAATCACGGTCAATGAAGACGTATGAAGACTTGCCCTTGGTCACGTTAAGGGCAACGGGAACACCATTTACCGTTATCTGGTATTCCGCTCCAGCCCAGGCAGGATGACGAACAGCCAATTGATAAGCTCCAGCCTTCGTAAACGTTATGTTTGTCGTTGCTGTAGATGGTGTTGGCAAGTCTGAAGCTTGTGTTTCTATATAGGGGAAGATAGTTTCTTGGCGAATACCGAATGTACTGTTGTTTAACTCGCTGGGTGTGAAGAGATTCACGTATAACGTATTCTTTCCGTCATGGGTATAGATAAAATGCCCGTATTTAGAGTGGTTTTCCATACCTGTTCCCACACAGCACCACATACCTTGGTTCACCTGTGAGTAGATACGGTAACCTTGTGGGCGCAACGTGGTGAAATAAACATATCCACCCGTGAGAGGGTCTTGTGTTGACAAGATATGATTCCACATCGTGTTCTCATAGAAGTCAGCATATTTGGCATCATGGGTGCGGTCACTCATCATTTCGGAGAATTTCAACATATTGTTAGAGTTACAACTCTCAGGACCGTCCAACTGGTCGATATACCGATGGCTATTGTCTCTTGACAAGAAATGCTCGTTGACGCTGTTTCCGCCAATGCAAACCGTACGATTATTGGCTACATCATTCCAGAAGTTAGTAGCTGCCTGTCGGTAATTGGTTGCCGTAGCATCGTTCTCATAGATGCGTTCAAAACCAATATACTTGGGCACTTGGGTGTTGGCATGTTTGCCATCAAGGAAAGTAGTATTCAACGACTGCATTCCGTTCAGCATCGTTTTATGGCTGAATCTCTTGGCAGCAGTAAGATACTTCTTGTCGCCAAACAACTGATAAGCATCCAACAGACTTTCGTTCATTCCGCCATGTTCCCAATTCAGCATTGCTTCCATATCAGCATCAGACAATTTAGACACCACGTTCACACTCCAGTCAGCCAACTTGCGGAAGAGTTCTTTAGCCGTGGTATTCTCACCATAGAGATAAGCATCGCGCAATCCTGCCAACACCTTATGCTGACAATAGAAAGGCACCCAACCACCTCGTCTGTTAAAAGCAGAGAGATTGCCTGAATACAATGATTTCCATACGTCGTTGATAGGTTGTCCACCGATGAAGCCGTAGAGACCTTCCGTGTTTTTATCGTAAGCATCTTGGCAATCCTTCAGGATTTGAATCATATAATCGAGCCTGTCTTTCATGGCTTTCCTGACAGAAGCATCGGGAGTGGCAGCATACGCCAAAGCCAATGCAGACAGATAATGACCGCCCACATGACCTTCCAGATTGAAGCTATCATCACCCCAGTTGACAAACTTAGGGTGCTTGCTCGTCCATCCTTGATAGGAAGAACCCACCTTGTCTGACAATCCAGCCTGTCGGATAAACGGCGTGAGCAACCTGTCCACATCATATTGCAAAAGCAAATCATTGTTGCGCTCCAAGGCTGTCTTAAACGGTCCATCAAGCAACGTTACCTCCTTCAAGTCGAAATGATGGGGGTATAACTCACTTTGAGCAAACATACAAGATGGCAAAAACATTGCCAACATCACTGGAAAAAACTTTCGGATAACACTTTGAAACTTCATATCTATCAATGTTTTATTGTTCATGATTGTTTTTCAAATTCTTATAATTCCTGATTCCTCCCTGCAAGAATGACACATACTCTTGCACATTCTCATCATACGACCTGCTACCAGCCAGAGGATAACCGTCGTTGTCGAGTATCACATAGAAGGGTTGGGCATTAGCACCAAATTTCATTCTTTGCAGATACGACCATTTTTTTCCAACTGTGTCCAACGTGCGTGTCTGTCCGTTTTCTTGCACTTCAATAGGTTGTGCCAATGGTGTCTTGTCGTCAACGTAAAGGGAAATCAACACATACTGATGATTGAGGATATCCGAGACTTGTACGTCTGACCATACGGCTGCCTCCATCTTTCGGCAATTCACACAACCAAATCCAGTGAAGTCAATCAATACAGGCTTACCCTCTGCACGAGCCGCAGCCATACCTTGTTCGTAATCCGTGAATCGTGCCTCCGTGGTAATCTTCTGCAAAATAAAATCTTGCGTATTCATAGGTGGGGCAAATGCGGAAATCGCCTTTAATGGTGCGCCCCATAATCCAGGTATCATATAAACGGCAAAAGCCAACGATAATAATGCCAGAAAGAATTGCGGGACATTGGTGCGATGACCTTCATCGTCATGGGGAAATTTCAACCAACCCAACAAATACACTCCTAACAATCCGAAGATGACAATCCACAAAGCCAAGAACACCTCCCTGTCGAGAATGTGCCAATGGTGTGCAAGGTCTGCCACGGATAGAAACTTGAGCGCAAAGGCCAATTCAATAAATCCCAACGTCACCTTGACCACGTTCATCCATCCTCCCGACTTTGGCGCAGACTTCAGCCACGACGGGAACAAGGCAAAGAGGGTAAAGGGAATGGCAAGGGCAATGGCAAATCCCAACATTCCGATGGTGGGAGCGATGATGCTGCCTTGCGTAGAAACCGCAACGAGCAGGAACCCGATGATGGGTCCCGTACAGGAGAACGATACCAATGCCAGCGTGAAAGCCATGAGGAAGATGGACAACAGTCCTGTGGTATTCTCCGACTTCTGGTCTATCTTGTTTGACCATGATGATGGGAGCGTTATCTCAAATGCCCCGAAAAACGAGGCGGCAAACACCACCAACAACAAGCAGAAGAAGATATTGAATATGGCATCGGTGGCTAACGCATTCAAGGCACTTGCACCAAAAAGCCACGTGACTATCAAGCCCAGCAATACATAAATGACAACGATGCTCAATCCGTAACTCATCGCTTCACGAATGGCTTTACCACGGTCTTTGTTTCTCTTGAGAAAGAATGATACCGTCATGGGAATGATGGGCCAGACACATGGGGTAAACAGGGCAAGGAAACCTCCCAATAATCCCTCTAACAAAATCATCCACCATGAGATGCCGTTTTTCCCATAGCCTTTTCCATCAAAGGAAGACAACTCCTTGATAACGGGTTTCCACAAACTTTCACTCAACAGAGAGTCTTGGGGAGCAACAGGTGCTACAAGGGCAGTAGTGGTAACAGTATCCGTGAGAGAAGGAGAGGGTTGAGGTTCGGTGAGTTCCTTCTCTTCAACTTCCTGAGAGTTGGCTTGTTCCTTGACTTCCTTGACTGGCGACTTACCTTTCTGCTTGATAGCCACATCGGTGGGAGGCATACAACTCTCATCGTTGCAAGCCCCATATTCCAGATAGGCATCTATCTCATATTCAGGTTTAGTAAATCTTACCTTTTGTACAAACGTGGCTTTTCCCTCGAAATACTTCAGGTCCATCCCAAACATCTTATCGTATTTCGTGATGACCTTTCCCACAGGTTTCAACTTACCCACTAATTCCAATCCGTCAATCTTGACTACATTAAACGTTGCCTCTATCGGTCCGTCGTTGCCTAAGTCGGTAGAATAAACGTGCCATCCTGGTTCGATAGTACCTTGAAAGATGATTTCCGCCTCATCGCCTTGGGTTGGTTTGAATTGGGATTGAAAATGTACAGGTTCCATGATTTGCGCTTGCACACCAAGCACAATCATCCAAAACAATTGGAAGACGAAAAATACACGCCGATTCATATTATTCTTATTTTATGTTTATGTTGAACTATTTATTTCTCCATAGATGTGGAGCCACTGCCCAATGATGCAAGCGATAAATATCACACAAGCGAGTGACACGTGCCTTGAACTCATCGAAGTTCTTGTCTTGCGGCTGCATCCATTGCACTTCTGCGAGAGCTGCCATTCTGGGCAATACTTGATACTGGATTTGTGACGGGTAAGCAATGTACTCTCCCCACAGATTGGCTTGAACGCCCAAGATATGCTGGGCTTGCTCTGGGGTAAGGTCGGCTGCCACGGGTTCAAACTGATAGACATCCTCTACCGTGGAACATCCGCCTATGCTCAATGGCTCATTCCATGTTTGCTTGGTTTGGTAATAATCGAAATACATCACACCATTGGGAGTCATAATCACGTCGTGTCCCAACTTAGCGCCCTTGGCTCCAGGTTCTGCACCTGTCCACGACATGATAGTAGCACTTTGATCTACGTCACAACCCAACAGTTCGTCCCATCCAATAATCTTCTTTCCTTTCGAGGCGAGATATTTCTCCACTCGCTTGGTGAAGTATCCTTGCAAGCGGTCTTCCTTGCTTTGTCCATTCTCAGCCTTGATGCCTTCATCTTGAATGCGTTTTTGGCAAAGCGGACATTCCTTCCAACGAGAACGAGGACTCTCATCGCCACCTATATGTATATATTCTGAGGGGAAGATACTGATTACTTCGTCTAACACGTCTTGCACAAACTGGAACGTTTTCTCCTTTCCAGCACAGAGAATGTCGGCAAACACGCCCCAACGACGTTGTACCTCGTAAGGACCACCCGTACATCCCAACTCTGGATAAGCAGCCAATGCACCCAGCATGTGACCAGGCATATCTATCTCAGGAATCACGGTAATGTACCTGTCAGCGGCATATTTCACGATTTCACGACATTCATCCTGCGTATAGAATCCACCGTGTCGAATGCCATCTTCAATAGGAGTGTTACGACTGATAACTGTTCCTGAGCGCCAAGCACCCACCGTAGTCAACTTAGGCCATTTCTTGATTTCTATTCGCCAACCTTGGTCTTCCGTCAGATGCCAATGAAACTTGTTCATCCCATGTAAGGCAATCATGTCAATATAGTCTTTCACCACCTCCAAGGGGAAGAAATGGCGGGCGCAATCCAAGTGCATTCCACGATAAGCAAAGCGTGGAGCATCAGAAATGTTCACAAAAGGCAAAGCAACCGATGGTTCTCCCTTCACGATTGGCAACGCCTTGCGCAGTGTTTGAATGCCACGGAATACGGCAGCAGCCGTTGCACCAGCGATATTCACGCCCTTCTTATCTACCGTGATGGTGTAACCTTCGGGGTTGGCTATCTTTTGATTGAGTGATAATGAAATGTTTCCCTTCACGTTCTTCTTATTCTGAACGGCAGAGGAAACATTTATCTGTGTCATTTCCTTGATATAATCCACCAAAAAACGAGCATTGCGCTCCATATCCGCATTGCCAGCTGGATAAACAACCAACTTCGTTCCATCAAGTAAGTATTCACCACTTTTGGCAAGAGTAATGGTTTGTGGACGTGGAACTACATTATAATCAGCAGAAGCGGCAAAAGCCATTGCTATTCCGCATACGCAAATGAACAGTGATAACGTTAATCTCTTCATATCAAAATCATTAGTTATTTGTTTAACGCTTCAAAGTTAAACATTTTTTCCCATTCGTGCAATAATTCTTTACTCTTTATATTCGTTTACTCAACTTTGGTTTACTCTCATATTCATTTTCCATCTTTTTCGTAGATTTTATTTTGACCATTCACGAATATTTACTATTTTTGCATCGTCTTTACCTTGATGTCTTTCTACTTGATGCAGAAGTCGGATGGGTGGGATGCATTTTATGGAAAGGCGTTTATCTAACGCTTTGTTCTTTGGCTCTTCAAAGTCTCGCAAACTTGAAAAATTGCAGTCAGAAACAAAGCAACGGTAGATGTCCATGGGATATGTTATAGTATCGCCTTTAATATGCCTATATTATATATAGGTGTGTTAGGGGGACTATATATACATATCGGCGTGGGGCTTCTGCGTTGCTCGTTTTCACTGCAATGGGCAATGCGAGACGCCTTGAAGAGCGGGACGAGTAACAGGTACAGCACCCGCGCTTTTTTCGTATGATGGAATACTAAAATCAAACAAACCATTATTATTCACTTGTCTTGTTTGGGTGTTGCAGGGCATAAAACTCAATGATTATGAAAAGAATCAAGAAGTTTGCGGCATTGATGCTCATGGTATCATTCGCAATGAATGTGCAAGCCCAATTTGGCGGCAGCGGTTCTGGTACGGCAAGCGACCCGTATCTTATCACTAACGAAGATGAACTCTTCGATGTACGTAATGACCTGTCAGCTCACTACAAGCTGATGGCAGACCTTGACCTCACGGAATGGATTGCGGAGGAAAGTCCGAAACAGGGATGGGCTCCCATTGGTAATTCCACAACTCCATTTATGGGCGTGTTTGATGGGAATTATCATAGTATCAAGGGATTAACAATTAAGAGAGCTGGTGAAGATGAAGTGGGTTTGTTTGGCAGAATTTGTCAAGCAACGATAAAGAACACGACTATCATTAACCCCAATATTATTGGTGGTTCTTGTGTAGGTAGTATTGTGGGAGCGGCTTTGTTTACCGCTCAATATTACATTCAAAATAATGTTTGTCTTGGAGGATCAATCAATGGATCTGACTATGTAGGTGGAATTATTGGTAGATCTTTTTTTGGATCACTACCATACGCAAATACATCTTGTAATATAATAGGAAATTACGTCTCTTGTTATATAAACGCATCAAATTATGTTGGAGGTATAATTGGTTCAGAACAATCTTATGATGGGTCATATACTCGAAGCGATGGGTCAATTGGTTATAATGATTCAAGTAGTAATCTAATATCAAATATTCACGATAACTTCTTCAATGGAATAATCAATGCTATAGGTACAGAAGTAGGAGGTGTTGTTGGGGAATTACTTTATGGTGTAGGTCGTTCGTATTGGGCAAACGGATATCGTATTACGCATAATATCGTAGCTGGAAATGTTTTTGGACAAAATAATACCAATGGTATTGCTGGAGAAGAAGTGGGATTTAGTTATCCAAGTAGAACAGGGATTAATGGTTCCAATGGTAGAAAAATAACGAATAATGTCTGTTGTTTGGATACCATTGCTTGCGGTTCGTACTTACCACATAGAATATCAGGATTTGATAATACAAACAATTATGCATCTCTTTCAACAGTTATTGTCTATAATGGTGAAATCATTGAAGTTGAAGACGATGATTCCAACGGCGTAAGCTATGGTGCACGAACATTGAAACGCAAGACCACTTACCAAGGTATGGGTTTCGACTTTGACAATCAATGGGCTATTTCAGAATTAAAGTCTTATCCCTATAACATCAAGCAAAGCACTCCGCCAGAGTTGACATCCTTCACGATGGGCGATGCGAGCGTGGTGAAGGGAACTGCCAACGGAAGCGGTAGGTTGTATGTGTTCGTTGGCGATGAGATGTATGAGGGAGTGGTAACCGACGGTCAATGGCAGATGTCATTGGGCTATGTGGATGCCAGCAAGCGAGTTACGGTTTCCGTACAGACGGGTAACTTGATGCCATCTCCTATGCTTGTAGTGCAAAAAGGTGATGCAGCAGAATTGCCAACTGGAGAGGTAGAAGGTGTTTACCTACCACGCAACATTTCTACATTCTGTTCCAACAAGAGTCTTGACTTCTCACAGACAAAGGGACTTACTGCCTATATTGCCGCTGGATATAACAAGGGAACCGTGATGCTGATGCGTGCCAAGTACGTTCCTGCTGGCGAAGGTGTGATATTAATGGGTGATCCAGGCTCATATAACGTCTATACGACAAGCACCAAGGTGTATTATTCAAATATGTTGAAAGGTGTATTGGAGCCAACCATGATTGAGCCAACCGATGGAGATAAGACCAACTTTATCTTGACAAACGGCTCAACGGGTATCGGATTCTATGCGGTTTCCAATACGGGAGAACTTGCTGCGGGTAAGGCTTACCTACAATTGCCAACGGATGCGTTCATACAATCAGGTAAAGCTATCAACTTTGTATTTGATGACCAGACAACGGGTATTTTCAATGTGGAGGCATCTAACGAGAATGATAGCTATTACACCTTGGATGGCGTTCGCCTAAGTCAACGTCCCACCGAAAAGGGCATTTATATTCACAAAGGAAAGAAGATAATCATTACTAAATAAGGGAGACAGATGAGAAACAAGTATGAAAAGCCTTCCATAATAGCATTATGCTATGAGATGGAAGAAAATATTATGGCAACCCAATCCACGGGAACAAATTTTGAAGAACCAGACACGGGCGAAGTTCCTGTGAATCCTGGTGAGGGACACGATCCCGGAGAAGCTTTCTCGAAAGGGAGCATTTGGGATGAATAATTGATTTGTTGAGCGTTTAGTGTTTTGTGTTAAAGTGTAGTGTATGTTGATGATCTTCATCATATCTTCACTAAACACTTAACACTAAACACTAAACTTCAAAAATACTTGCACAATCCATTTATTATCATTACTTTTGTCACACAAAATCAGTGATATATAGAAATGATAGGAACCATCGTCAACACAAGCACCATTATTTTAGGCACCATCATCGGAACGGTATTACATAGGGGAATCAAAGATAAATACAAAGTAACGCTATACAATGCCTTGGGATTGGCGAGCCTTGCCATAGGGTTAAACGCCACCATCAGCAATTTCCCCAAGAGCGAATATCCCGTGTTGTTTATCGTATCACTTGCCATTGGAGGCGTAATAGGAACTGCCCTCGACATAGACGGAAGATTTAAACGACTCGTTGACAAGCGTTCGAAAGGCAATCAGGGAAATCGCCTTGCCGATGGTCTTGCCACCGCTATCCTACTCTATTGCATCGGTCCATTGTCTATGCTTGGTCCTGTCATCAGTGCACTAAAGGGAGACCATACCTTTCTCTTCACCAATGCCACGTTGGATTTCGTCTCTTCCACCATCTTTGCATCTACCTACGGTATCGGAATGGTTTTGGCAGCCCCCGTCTTGTTTTGTTGGCAAGGTATGTTTTGGCTCATAGCGCATGTTTCGTCTTCAGCTATCAGTGAGGCACTGATGGCAGAACTGCTTATCGTAGGAGGATTGATGATTACGGGAAGCGGTCTCTCATTGCTGAATCTCAAAGACTGCAAGACTTTGAATCTACTACCAGCCTTGTTAGTGCCAGTAATCTGGTTTTTGGTAAAGGGAATTATCTGATTATCTTAAAATCCTAGAATTACTAGTAATACTAGAAATACTAGAAGTACTAGATATACTAGTATTACTAGAATTATTTCTTCCCAGCCTGAATCATATAGTTTGTCACCTGCACGGTAGAGATTAGCTCCCCTGCCCCATTTACAATCTCCACATGCCATTGGTGAAGAGTCTTTCCCTTGTGCAGCAACCGAGCAGTGGCTGTTACCGTGTCGCCTTCCAACACAGGCTTCACATGACTACCACTCACGTTAATGCCCACTCCAATCTTATGAGGACAAAGAGCCAACGACCCCACTCCCGCGAGATTCTCTGCCAAAGCCAATGAAGCCCCTCCACTCAAGAACCCAAATGGTTGGCGATTACACTCATTTACTTTCATCTGTGCCTTACAGGTATCTGGTTCTGGCGTGGAAAGAAACTCCATCCCAAGCGTATTTGACAATCCTGATTGCCTACTGATAATATCCTTGATTGATTCTATATCCATAATAAAAAATGTGTCTTTCTTGCAAAGATACTAAAAATCCCCGAAAGCCAATGCCTTCGGGGAATAAATTCATTGAATATTGGTCCATAAGCCATTACTAATCATATTCCAAGATGGCATTTACCAATGCCGTAACATCTGTGATGGTGATTTCTCCGTCTTCATTCATGTCTGCCGCCTTAAAGATAAACACAGGAACATCAACACTTAATATACGGTTCACCATACAAATCACATCGGTAATATCCACTCTCCCGTCATTGTTCACATCTCCCTTCAAGTAATGATTGCCATAATAATACAATACGAAATTATCCACAGCTACCCAATTGGCATCAGTAGATTCCACATACAAGCCGAAAGTGTGCTCTCCTTCCTCCACTGTTTTTTCCACTTTGAAGATTTGTGGTGCATGGTCTGCCGTATGGCAAGCCACACTCGTATCATCGAATTTCAGATTCACGCCACTCACGCTAAGAGAGGGTTGATCCTGGCGAACAGCCTCTACAGCTGCCTGTAACATATACTTTCCATCCCTCAAAGATAGTGTTTGCGACATGGAACGGTCTGCCTGAGCCGCTGCATTCACCCACCACTCTGCAAATGGCGGATTAAAGTTGTCGTAAGTGGTGTTGATAGTTGACCAGTTACCGGTCAATGACCATCCGCTTGTATCATTGTCATCAAAGGTAGGATTGACGATGGGCACACGCACGGGATTCTCATTTGTTGCCAGACTGTAATACTCCTCTTCTGTTCCCACGAAGTACAAGGAGAGATGATCCATTGCAACCCAGTTAGCCGAGGTAGATGCCACCTTCAAGCCGTAGGTCAACGTTCCGTCAGTCACCACAACACGCAACGAATACCGTGTAGGAGTGCCATTGGCAGTGGAAACTGCCACTTCCTGATTGCCAGCATAGAAGGTTACACCTGTCACAGACTCAGCTCCCGATTGCTGACAAGCAATGATAGACCCCCGAATGTCATACGTTCCGTTAGGCAACTCACGAATGGTTTGAGAAATGGAACTGTTTGGCAACGTGTTGCCACTGCTTACCCAACGCTCAATAAATGGGAAATCCACCCGTGCCCCATCAGAGGTGTTCACGTAAGGCGCACCGCCGTCTCTGTAATTGACTACCATTCCGTCGTTTTTCCAATCTTTCAGACTTCCAGTACATAGATAAGGAGCCATTGCTTGGGTGATGTCGAACCCTTCGGGATTGATTTCCTGCAACTCGTCAGCATCAAGAATCACCCAACGTTGTGCCGTTGCCGCACGAGTATTACTGAAAGATGTAGAACCAGTCACAGAAGCATTCTTCGCACATAAGGCTTGTGGCGATGGTGTACTGTTCTTTCGCATGATATGATAACAATCGAACACCTTGTCTGCCCCTTCCATCTGTACGTCAACAAACGACAGTTGCAGGCGCAGGTCTATCTCTGAAGCTGTAGATGTGGTAGTCTTGAATCCGTTGTCGGCATTGTCTGTAGCATAGTAAACATATCGTCCCGTACTCTGGTTCTTGATGCGGTAAGTCTGCGTAGCAGGATTAAAGGTGAAGTTCCACATCGCATTGTTAGAAGACTTTTGCGCTTCCTTACTCGACATCACCTTCAATTGCAACGTACCATTATTGTCAACGAGGAAAGCGGAGTTCAAGCCATAGTTGGCATCACTGTTGCGGATGAAGTAAGCCTTCTCGTCTTCTTGCTCAAAGGTATAAGCCAAACCTTGCAAGTTTCCACCAACGGGAGCCAAGCCATCTTCCACCACAGCCTGCATCAACAGCGAATTGCCATAGTAAGATGCGTCTGAGTGATTGTCTTCATGAGCACCGTTGATGGTATATGACAAGCTTTGCGCAGCATCTGTTGCCCAGAGGTGAGTACCGTCTCCCGTGAGCTTTACGCCATCGCTGTTATCCCAGAATTGCAAGAAACGTGTGGCTCGCTTTCCGTACCAGATTCCTCGTGAACTCTCAGAGCGAATATCACCCGTATAGGTAGAGTGCGTACCTACACCTATTCCATGTCCCATCTCATGAAGCAACGTTCCCGTAGCCTGATAGCTCTCAGTGGGTCCCACACGGATATATCCTCCATAAGAACAATCTGCCGTTGGCGTTCCAGAAGCATAGTGAACGTTAAGATAAGCTCCGTTGATACTGGTCAGGTTCGACCACAGTTCAGCCACACTCATAGCCGACTGCGAGATACGGGCATTAATCATGTCATCGCCTTCGTTGCCGTAGCCATACGTCACATTTCCCTTGGGCAAGGTATAGACCTTTATCACGTCTCCATAGCCCACCTTATAGTTATTGGTTATCGCGTACGCGCGTATATAATATAAGGTGGAAGGCGTAAGATTATCCATGCAATAGATACGTCCTCCATTCTCTACGTATCTCGTAGAACGCTCATCTGCCACGGTAGGCATTGCGTTGGTGCTGCTATAGCAAAAGCCTTGTTCCAAGATATTGTTTGAAGACGTGACGGAGGAACGACCGAATATCATGGTGGCTCCTCTCGCATATTTCTTATTGGTCACCACGGTAGGCACTGTACCTGTCGTAGAGGTCTTAGTGGCAAAGATGCTTCTTTCAGCTGTCAGCATGGCGTTTTTCAATGTGGCAGCTGCGGCTTGCACATTGGTAGCCGTACCGTTTGAAGTGTATTTTCTGGCATTGGAAATGGCTGTTTCCAATGCGCTCTTCACCGCATTGTCCATCGACTGAGAGACCAATCCGTTTGCCTTGGTGATAAGGTTGCTCAATCCCGTGCGCATATAAGACACGTCGGAACTGACGAGCGAAAGACGGAAATTGTCGCAAGCCATCCAGTTGCCTGTAGCGTTCTCCACCTTGAAACCAATGGTCACGTCATCGGTCAGCACATCGAATGTCAATGTATAGTCTTTTGCCGTAGTAACGTTTACCTCTTGCCAGTCGGCAAACACATAACCACCCGTTGCAGCAGTCGTACTTCCTTGTTTGATAAGTTGAGCCGAGACGGTGAGCATATACCTTCCCTTTGCCAGTCCCGTAATCGTCTGCTTGATATACGTATCTGGCAGGTTACCCGTTTTAGACACCCACCTCTCCACGTATGCAAAGTTGGCTTTGCCTGAGAATTCATCATTGGTCTGAAACTGCATTCCTTGCTGTTGCCAACCCGCAAAGCTCAATCCGTCGAAATTGGGATTGACGATTTTAGACGTTACGTCTGTCTGCGCATTCGTCGATAAAAAGTAAATTAAAAGAAATAATAAAAGTTTCTGTCGCATATCTTTGTCTGAATTAGATTATGTTTGCAAAAATAATCAAAAAAAACATGAATATGTAATAACTTTAAAAAAACATATTATTACAACAAATAAAACATACAAATAATCATTGAGAATGAAATTTTGTTGCCTTTTTATTTGTAAAATAAGAATTTATCTGTATATTTGCAATGCTTTTAGTGAGAAGTAATAGACATTCAAGTCAATAAACGTATTTATAAACTCAATTCTCGCCTCAAAACAACGGCCAATTATATGCGAGAATACGCAAAAATGAGGGTTCATAGATACGCTCGTATGCGGGCGTATATTTTCCTTTTTTATTTTGCGTAGGGTACTTGGCCGTTCCCTTGGGGCGATAAGGACAGTGAAAAATACGTCCGCCTTTTGTCTATCATGAACTTATCGCATGTAGAGAATCCCTAAATAACGGCCATATTATGAATGGTTTTTCTCTTTGCATAAGCCACGTAGCATCTTTGCTATCGTTGCCTTGATGTAGTATCCACTTAAAAATATTTAGTGGGTATTACAGATGGATGTGTTTGTATGTAACATAACATCTATTAATAAAAAATTAATTATTCAAAAAAATGAAAAAGTATTATTTACTATTAATGGTCTCTCTTCTTTTCTTGAATACAGAGGCTGCTCGCAAAGGAAAATTTGACTATTCCTTGGTATTTGTGCCCGAGGAAGGTGGTGTGAAATTTGAAAAGATAACTGAGGACGCTGACATGGTAGCAGATTACGGTGGTATTTTAGTGAGGAAATCATCAGGCATATTCGGTTCACGGAAGACAAATATTCTTGACTGGTGGGTCATTCCTCAAATTGCCATTTCACCAGATGGTAGTAAAATTGGCTATATCAATGAGAAAAACAAGACAACTAACATCATGATTAAAAGTTCTTCCAAAGGCGGTGCAAGTGTACAACGAACATTCCGTACAAACGTTGAAGGGTTTTCATGGAGTCCTGACGGTAAAACGCTTTGTTTTACCGAAGTTCGAGGCGGACACCATGGCATCTATCTTGTAGATGCAGAACAAGGCTCTGTAGTTCGTCAAATTTCAAACAGTAATGACAATGATTATGGTGGTGTTATAAGCCCAGATGGCAATACCATCTTCTTCCATCGTGGTGAAGGTATGTCAAATTACAGTTTATGGAGTTATGACAGAACAACCAATCTGTTCTCCAATTACTCGCGTGGCATGACTGCGTGTTATATTCCTGGTTCAAAAAGTACTATTTATTGCGCCCGTTTCACTGACAAAAATGAAAGTGAAATATGGCGTGTCAATTATGAGACTGGGGTTGAAGAGGTTATATTAGCACAACCAGGAAATAGTTTTACTACGCCACAACTTTCTCCTGATGGTCAATGGCTATTGGTGACTGGTAGCAGCAAATCGGAAAAAGAGCAAATTGACAATACCGACATCTTCGTTATTCGAACAGACGGCACTCACCTCACGCAACTGACATATCATCCTGGTAATGACATTTCACCTATTTGGAGTCCAGATGGGCGTAGTATTTTTTTCCTTTCGCAACGTGGGTCAAAAGAAAGATATTATAATGTTTGGCGAATGGACTTTAACTTATAATAATATTACTCACAAATTAATTCACAATAAAACATTTAACATTATGAAAAAAACAATTAAAATTTTAACGCTGTTATTTTCACTTGCTATATCATCATGTGGAAGTGACGGTGAAGAAGGTTACGAAAATGTAAGCGTAAAAGAAAAGGATTCCCCAACATCTACTATATCAGAAGCATCTAAACCATTCGTTGGTTTATGGTATTTATCAACTTCTATTAATAGCAGTGATTTTCCACCATTATACTTGTTTATGTCAAAAGACGGAAGGGCTTCGATTGATCTCTTTAATTTCAACCCTTATGATTGCTTTGATTATCTTTATCATTGGAACTATAATGAAAAGACACAAATCCTTTCTACAGACCATCCGTTTGCTTCATGGCAAATTAATTTAATTAGTGATGAATCTTTTTCGGGTTTAGCCTTATGGGGAAAAAACACGAAACCTATTTATACTGCAAAATATATTAACGATAGAACAATTACATTTCCAGCTGTTATTGGGACATGGGTTAATGAGGATAAAGATACTTTGAGATTTAAACTCCATTCTACTCACATAGAAACTTTGTCTTGGTCTTCCAACTTAGGTATAGAAATGCTAGGAACCTATACTCACAACAAAGAGAGATACAAATTATATTATTATCTTAGAAATCCCAGCAAAAAAGATGATTATCTATTTGATAGGGAAAAAGAATTGATTAAGATTGTATCCAATTACAATGAGAAAGTGTCTGAACCATCTAACAAAGAATATAAGTGTTGGAATAACTTGACTATAATGAATTGCTTTGACTTTAGCAATGCATATATGGACATTGACATGTGTATGCTTCGAGAATATGCTGATGATAAATATGTCATGGTTACAAAAAAAGGACGGTATTATAGGATAAAAGAACAATAAATCCATTATTTAAATTATCAAAAATTATTATGAAAAAATTATTATTAATCATTTTGGCATTTGCATTCACAATGACATCCAATGCCCAAAGAAGTCGAACATGGAGTAGTTCTCAAATGAACAATCGTCCATGGAGTGTTGAAATTTCAACTGGTTATCAATTTTACACAAAAGGTGGAAGTGGAGTTTATGCCGTCTATTTGGGGGCACAAAAACAACTTTCTAAACATTTCTCTCTTGGATTTACAACAGGAAGCCAATTTCCTAAAGGAGGAGATCCCATCATTCCTGTTTTTGCTGACTTTAGAGGAATTTGTCCAATAAACGATTCTAAAATTGACATTATCGGAATTGTACGTGGAGGATTATATGTAAATACTAACAAACCTTCTTGGAAAGACTTTGGCTTTGACATTCTGCCCGGTGTTCAATACCATGCTACTGACAAACTGGTTTTTCTAATTAACTCAGGTTTTTCAAAAACTTTCTTCACTGGTGATGGTTATGATTTTGACATGATACCTATTTTGGTTGGTGTATCATTTAAATTATAAGGGAAAAAGTCATCAAGGTGTTTGTACTTTCACTGTTTGAAAAATAGCGGAACTCGGCTTTTCTATCCCTAAGTTTCTCCCTTCAACTTTCGCAAGTTGGTAGAGTTCGTGAGTTCAGACAATCTCGATTGCTTATGAAGCATTAATTAAAATGTGAGAAGCATGACATTGTCTGAACTCCTTGAATTCTACCACGTTGAACACTTGTGAACTTCAACTAATAATAAATGTTCAACTTTCACTTTACAACCGTTCCATCCATCGTGAGAGGAAAACATCACTGACAGAATAAGTTGTGCCGTTCACGTCTGTTTCATCATTCAGCAAGCCTTTATCACAAAGTGCCTCAGCAAGCCTTCGAGATACGGAAGGGGTTCCTATCTTATGTTTTTTGAGAAAAGCTGCCGCCGTAATTTGACGAACACTTACTTCCTTTGCAACAGCTATCAAGAAATTCCATTGCTTGTCTGTCAGCATCTGTCGGTATTGCAGATACACTGCTTCACCTTGCTTCATCAACTGTTCACAAGCTTTCTTTACATCTTGAATCGTGATGTCTGTCTCTCCGTTGGCATAAATGGTGTGACAGAGTTGTTGCGTATAATAAGTATGGCGATGAGTCCAATCTAAAATGAATTGCAAAGCCTCATCGGAAATCGTTCTTTGACATTCGTTAAACAATCTACGTATGAAAGCTGAATACGATGCCTCTGAAATTTTATCGAGTGAAACAAAAACCGTGCTACTATAGAAAGGCTTCTTTTCATTGGCAAAGATGTCCGCCATCAGGTGTTTCTTGCTGCCACAAAAGATAAATGTCAGATTATGTGTCTGTTGTATGTATGTACGCAGTAATGCTTCCATGTTCTGTTCCGGATAATCCCGGATTTGTTGGAATTCATCAATGGCAATCACAATATGTTCACCTTGACTGTCCAAGAAGTCAAACAACCCTCGTAACGTATATTCTTTTTCATGGGCAGTCTGATAGGCTATTTGCAGTTGTGGCTCACCCGTTATATTGTCGAACGAGAGTTGTGGACGCAAGGATTTGATAAACGTCAGCAACTTTTCGCCCATTGACGTTTTTGGTTGAAATGATTTCATGGCTGCTTCTGCCATGAACTTAATGAAGTCATCTATATTGCGTGAAGCGAAAATATCCAGATAAATGGTATGAATGTTGGGGGCTATATCTTTCAATTCATCAAACAAACGCAGTATCAACCCAGTTTTTCCCATACGACGTTGGGAAATGAGTGTCATATCTGTCTTGTTGATACAGTTGCGCAACATCAATCCCAATTCCTCTTCACGGTCGCAGAACAAATGTTTCGACTCATACGACTTAATAGTAAACGGATTCTCCATAATTTAGAAATGCCTAATTCTGATGCAAATATACAACATTATTTTGATTACACAAAATGTGTAACACAAAATGTGTAATCGTATGATAATAAAATACTACTTACAGAATCGTCTCAAATAATTGACAATTTCCTATATAGAGATACCATATTTTCATTTTTAATGCCTATCTTTGCAAAAGATTCTTCATCTGCCTCATGACAGGTACTTAATATGAACCTACTGGATTTCATCTTATTGTCGATAGCCTTGGCTATGGATTGCTTTGCGGTTTCTATCGTGAGTGGGGTTATCATGCGCAAAGCTCAATGGGACGTTATCCTCCGCATTGCCTTCTTGTTTGGTTTTTTCCAAGCCATGATGCCACTCTTGGGATGGTTGGGATTCAGGTATTTTGCCTCTTACGTGGAGGCCTTCGACCATTGGATAGCGTTTGGCTTATTGGCAACGATAGGTGGCAAGATGATACACGACTCGTTTGCACCGCCAGAGGAACATCATTTCAATCCCTCTCATCTGCTCACCCAACTCACGTTGGCAGTAGCCACGAGCATTGACGCATTGGCAGTGGGAATATCGTTTGCGTGTATGAAGGAATATGGCAACATCCACTCTCTTACATGCCCTCTCGCGATTATCTTCATGGGCTCTTTCCTGTTCGCACTATTAGGACATCTATTGGGCATTGGTTTCGGGAAAGGTATTGAGAGCAAACTGAGACCTGAACTGTTAGGGGGAATAATCCTCATATTGATTGGCTTGAAAATCCTGATTACCCACCTCTTTCTCTAAAGTCCTTAAAAGACCCTATATTTTTTATAATCTCATAAACTCAAACCATGAAACGATTACTTTTCTTAGCTTGCACACTTATTGTCACTATCAATGCCGTGGCTCAAGTGTCTTTCGGCAAACCGCAATTGTTTAACGATGATTGGCTCTTCGTGCAAAAAGACGACGATAATGCCAAGAATGCCGACTTTAACGACAAGCAGTGGAGACATCTGAACTTGCCCCACGACTATTCCATTGAGGGAATCATGTCGCCTCACTTAGCTTCGTGTACGGGCTACCTACCTGGCGGAACTGCTTGGTATAGGAAACACTTCTTTTTGGAAGATGGAAGATTGAAGGGGGATGGAGGAAGCACCTCATCATCTACTGCCGATGAAAAACTTCAAAACCAAACCACCAACCATCAGCCTTTATATTATATCTATTTTGAAGGTATCTACAATCGCGCAGAAGTGTACCTGAACGGACATCTGTTGGGAAAACGACCCAATGGCTACGTGTCGTTCATGTACGACATGACACCTTATTTAAATAATAATGGCGAAAACGTGCTTGCCGTAAAGGTTGACCACAGCAAATATGCCGACTCTCGATGGTACACGGGAAGTGGTATCTATCGTGACGTATGGATTGTCTCGGCTCCCAAGACTCACTTGGCTCAATGGGGTTCCACATATCGACTGACAAAAATCAATGCCAAGCAAGCAGAGGTGGAGGTTGACGTGCAAACGGAGAGTGCTGACAAAGACTTGGCAAACATTTCGCTCTCTGCCGAAATAGAGGTCATTGATGCCAATGGCAAGCAAGTGGCTCGTACCACAACGAAGATGGGGGCAGCAGAGAAAAAGACGGTCAAGGTGAAGGTGCCTCAACCACATAGATGGAATCTTGACGACCCGTATCTATATACCATCGTGACCAAGCTCATGAGAGACGGTAATGAGATTGACCGTAGTGAGATGCGGGCAGGATTGCGCACGTTGCAGTTTGATGCCAACAAGGGATTTGCCCTGAATGGCAAATGGATGAAGGTGAAAGGTGTTTGCCTGCACCATGATGCAGGTGCGCTGGGAGCAGTGGTTCCGAGAGACGTGTGGAAGCGTAGGTTAGAGAATCTCAAGAAGATTGGGGTGAATGCCATCAGGATGAGCCATAACCCACAGGCTCCCGTGCTTTACGACCTATGCGACGAGATGGGGTTGTTGGTAAAAGATGAGGCGTTTGATGAATGGGAATTTCCTAAACGCAAGTGGTTGAAGGGATGGAACAGGGGTGAGCCTGGCTATGATGGTTCGTTTGACTTCTTCAAGGAGTGGATGGAGCAAGACGTGAAGGATATGGTACGCCGTGACCGCAATCATCCTTCTATCTTCTTGTGGAGCATTGGCAACGAGGTGGATTATCCCAACGATCCATATTCGCACCCCGTGCTCGATGGTTCGTCTATCAGCCAGCCTATGTATGGAGGATATAAACCCGACCAGCCCAATGCTGAGAGATTAGGGGTGATAGCACAGAAATTGGCTGCCGCCGTTAGAAGCATCGACCCATCACGTGCCGTGACAGGTGCATTGGCAGGTGTGGTGATGAGTAACGAGACTGCTTATCCCACTGCTTTGGACGTGGTGGGGTACAACTATACGGAAGACCGTTATCAGAAAGATCACCAAACGTATCCTAAACGTGTAATATACGGATCGGAAAACAGGCACGACTTACCCGCATGGAAAGCGGTGAAAGATAATCCGTTTATCTTCGGACAATTCCTTTGGACGGGTGCAGATTATCTCGGCGAGAGCGGAGCATGGCCAGCACGTGGCTCATCGGCGGGATTGATCGACTATGGCGGATTCATCAAACCACGTGGCTGGTATAGGGCATCATTGTGGAGCGACAAGCCTGTATGCTACCTTGGCACTTATCCCATCATGGGCAGGAGAAACGGTGGCAGAAGGGGCAACTGGGTATCAACGGATGCACCCGACGTATGGAATTATCGTGATGGACAAACGGTAAGGGTGGTATGTTACACCAACGAACCATCTGTGACCTTATCGCTCAATGGCACTCCCGTAACTGAACCGGCAAAGGTTGACTCTACTACTGGCGTGATGTATTGGGACATTCCTTACCAAGCGGGTACATTGAGAGCAGAGGGCAACAAAGGACATGCTGCCTACGAAATCAAGACAAGCAATCGCCCATACGCCTTGCGACTGACATCAGACAAACAGACACTGAAGGAAAAGGGGGAGGTAGCACATATCACCATCGAGATAGTGGACGAGAATGGTACGGTAGTGAAACTGGGCGACAACGACATTACTTGTATGGTGACTGGGGCAGGCAAACTATTGGCTCTCGAAAACAGCAATATGCAAGACACATCTAACCTGCGTGACCTCCATCAGCGGGCTTACCAAGGCAAACTCTTGGCTTACGTACAAGCCACTGGCGAAAAAGGCAAGATCACCATCAGAGTTTCCTCACCTTTATTACAAGAGGGAACGATTGAGCTAAATTAGAAGGAAGATGGTGGAAGGAGGAAGGAGGAAGTATTTCGCCGTTGGCGAGGTAAGAAGGATGAAGGTATAAAGTCATTTCACCCTCCAAATTCCTCCCTCTTACTTCCTTTCCATCTTCTTCGCCAATGGCAAAATACATCCTCCCTCTTACTTCCTTTCTATCTTCTTCGCCAATGGCAAAATACATCCTCCCTCCAAATTCCTCCCTCTTACTTCCCTTCCTTCTTCCTCGCCTACGGCGAAATACATCGTCATCCATCCCTCATCCATCAAACATCTGTATTGTGTTCGCACACAATACCCTTGATGTACGTCAAGAAGGATGGCTTTTTTGTGGAAAAAGGGAGTGGAAATGTTTCAAGAAAACGAAAAACCAATTACCTTTGCATCGTCAAAAGTACAGAAAGCATAGTTAGATAATTGTTTTAAAACAGAGCTTTAGAAAAGGAAAAAGATTGTGAGTAGGGATTACTCAAAGGTAAAAAGATTAAGAAAGTAGATAGGTAAAGAAAAGGTAAAGATTACAATCAGGATAACAGAGTAGAAGTAAGGTCTTAGTGAAGGCTAAAAAGATTGAGAGTTTTAGGATAACAAAATGTTTCATAAAAATGACGAATAGGTGACCGCCGTGAGGCGCGAACCTAATGTCGGAAAGGAGAAAATAGTTATGCAGACAACATTAATCATCACTTGGGTGGCAGCCCTTACTGCTGCAACAAGTCTCTTCATAGAAAGCGGTTTTCGCAAATGATACCGCACAACAATAAGGATTTCGAATTCGATATATAACGGACGTGCAACTGAGGCAGACAGTTGCACGTCTTTTTTGTGTTTAAGATTCAAGCTATGAGGGCGGAAAAATAGGCGCAGTAGATATTTCATAGGGGTAATAGATTTTTGAATAGAACATTTCAGCTATTGAGACCTATGACGCTGAAAGCGTCACCGCTTGCTAACCGGGGGTACGAGCATAGCGAGCACCCTCGGATGGTAAAGTGACATAACATCATCGACCCCGAAGGGTGTCGCCCAATTCAAAGGGCATCATATATCATGGGGCACCACCTTCGGGGTGCAGATTCCCATGATTGTCCACTTTCCGCAGGTCCTTCGGACACTACGGTTAATAAGTGGTGACCGCGTTGCGGTCATCAAGAGAACACATCATAATACAAGAAGAAGGTGACCACATTGCGGTTATCAAGAGACTCGATGCCTTTGCCTTCATAGAAGTTATTGCAGTAGCGGTCGATAACTTCCTCCCAATCCCAAAGGTCTGCAAATTTGTCTAACAAGTCGTACGATAAGGACACTTCTACATTTGAAGACAGCTTATGCCAGTTCCACTTGTCCTTGAACGTTTCCAGAATGTTTTCCGGCAGTGCCTCCTCACCGATAGTGTCAGAGAAAACATCCCAGTTGATGCGATGCTTAAACTTTTGAAGCATAGGGACTGTCCAGCATATGCCTCTGTTTCCAGATATTTCATTCCAGTCCACCTTGTCCTGATACTTCTCCAACAAGGTCTCCGACCAGTTGAAGTCGTTAGAAAGTTCTTTCCATGCTTCTTCATTCATGATCTTCTGCATGAACTCGTTGCTTAATACTTTTGTTGCCATACTGTGATTTATTAAAGGGTTTAAAACTAAGTTCGATGCAAAGTAAACAAAGACCTCTGCCAGTTGGTGGCAGAGGTCAGAAGAAAATATATTTTACGTAGTAAGTCATACGATTGGATCAGGGCAATAGTCTCTACGCTTGCATAATTTGCAATGCTTTCCCATCCATACATCATCAAACTGGTTCATGGCCTGCTCAACGATTTCAGGGTTATCTGTCAAGATGCCAGCTTCAAAGTTACGTTTGTTGTCGGTCTTCATACCAATTCCTGCACCTGTCAGGTTCGCACTACCAATATAAACTTCTTTTCCGTCAAAGATAAGCATCTTGGAATGAACACGAGGACAAAGCACACGTTCCAAACGGTCATAGAGAACAGGGTACTTGTCAAAGTCCTCCCGAAAGTTCGGGCCTGGCTCTTTTGCATGAATGAGCCTTACCTCCACACCACGCTGAATGAGTTGGGCAATGAGAGCCAAAAATGGCTTTTTCTCTTTGTCCAGCTCCACATAAAGGTCTTTGATGTCAGCGGTACCAATCCAAAGCATGTGCTTCACGGATTGAACCCGTGAAAGCACTTCTTTGTAGTGGAAGGTGTTGGAGATGTAGGTGAGCACAGATAGGTATTTGGTATTTAATAATTATCCCAAAATTTATTATACACATTATGCCAATATAACCAACTTTTACCTGTTGGCGAACTCGGATGATGCACCTTTATCGCTGGAATATGTTTACCATTGATGGTATAAGTCCATATATCTATGCTTTTATTATCATTTAAAACTAATTTTGAACCAATTCCATTCAAGTCTGGTAACCCTTTATAAAGTCTAACCCCCCAAACTATTATATAATCTGGCATATATTCTTCCAAAATCTCTTTAAATGCCAATCCAGATTCTTCCCAATATTCAGGTTTTATAGGCATACGAGGAGCTTCCTGTGCGAATTGAATATAGTTGTAAAAAATAATACTATTCCATAAATCCTCCCTTTCTTGTTGGGATAGTTCTTTTCCATATAACGCTCTTTCAAAGCATAGGAATGTTTGTTCGTAAGGTTGACCACTATAGTGATATACATAATCATTAATAACGTCTTCAGTGAAGGAATGACATTCTGATTTCATATAGTCTTTTGAACATGAAGGACATTTCTCTTCAGATAAATTACCACAATGATGACTTTCACCAAGCACTAATAAACGTTTACCTCTAAATCCTTTTGAAAAGTAGTTTTCTCCAATCCAAGGAAAAAAATTCACATGTTTCATAATCAATAATATAAAATAGATTTTTATTTTATGGTTTCGTTAATCCATTGACCTTTCTTCTGGAATCTTTCTTTTAACAACCATGCATAGTGTGAATCATATCGAGAAATGGTCTTACGATACACACCGCCAGGATTGCCCACACCGTCAGACACGTAAGCGATACATTTCGCTATGAGATTAGAGCATAAAGTTGCTCCATCCTTTTTACTCTCATAAATATCGTATTTTTTTGCATCTGCTTCAAATGCATCATTATTGTCCTTTGTTGTCACGATGCTTGATTTCACAGGCTCATTGAAATATAGAATATCTTCTTCACCTTTTTCGAAATCGAAGATTCTTCTTCCAATTGCTTCAAAAGCACCAACATAGCCGTAGCCTCCTCGTCTGAAAAGCATAATAATATCGCCTTTGCCAACCTGTTTTAATAGATTCGTGCGCCAATATTCTCCATATTCAACGAGTGACAGTTCATATTCTTCTTTATCCAATTCTTCAAATTGCTTAAATTGTGGGTCGCCCCAAGCATTGAAATGCCAAGTTTGCTCTTTTAAATAAAGAGATTTATCGCCATCAGTATCATTTTGTTTTGTTTCTTGGAAACATTCTTCTCTATTATCGCTTGGTTGATTTATTATCAATCCATTCTCTTCATCATTTATTTCATCATCTTGAATTATAATATTAGGGCTTTCATTGATTTGTTTATCTTTAGCTATCTCCTTTTTATATTGCTCTTCCTCCTTTTTATATTGTTCTTCCTTTTGCCTCTCCTTCTCTCTGTCTTCCTTCTCCTTCTTCTCTTGTTCTTCTATTTTTTTTATAATATCTTGAAGTTTAGTCCATAGCATTTGTACTATATCTTTTTCCTTTTCCTTTTCATTTGGGTTGTCATTGCTATTCATAGGTTTCTCTTTTATATTATTATTCACTTCAGTATCATTCTGTAGAATTTTAGTGATACCAGAAAAGAATAGTGACATTTTGCCCTCAATAACTTCAGGAGAAATTCCATTTCCCTTTTCAAAAAAAATTTCATTCAACTTTTTTAAAATATCTTCAAGTACGTTTTCTCCTGCATAAAAAGCTATAGAACCAAATAATTTAGTACGCAAGTCTATTAACTCTTCTGATGTTACTTGATTGTCACCAAGTGCATTGTACATCTCCGACACATAATCAGAGTAGACTTTCAATTTTGCATTATATTTTTCTTGATTCTTCTTAATCTCGTCATCTGTTTGTCTGTTTTTTGTATCAATTTCACTTTGTTTAGACAAAAGTAAACGAGTCGCTAATATAGTGATGATTGCACCTATGCAGGCGGATAAGATTTGGACAGACCAGATGTTGCCATCAGAAATATAAACAACTATAGTTATTATTAGCAAAACAAAAAACAGAAAGGTGAGGATACTATCACCATGTGTCGACCATAAATTTTTCATAATTGTTTTACATTTTAATCCAGCTTTTCAAATTCAAAATCATTTACAGAGCAGCCTGCTTTCTTGTAGTCAAACTGATACATGCGCATGTACTGCTCTTTAATCTCCACGGCTCCATTGTAGAATGGAGTGGTGGTGTGCGAACGTGTCGTCACGGTGATTGACATGTCTGGTGTCAACACCTGCCCATTAGAGCGTTTCACCCGTTTGGGCGTAATTCTAAATATTTTGCTCATAGATTTATGTCTTCAGTTAAAATTGATTGTTCATATATACAAAAAGAGCGGGAACCGACTTCTTGCCAAATTCTTCACGTAGGCTCTCGCATGGCCTGAATCTCTGAAATCAGCAGAAACGATTCACGCCCTATGAAGGGACGTGAACCATCACTTCGCCGTATCATAGTAGAGATCCATTTCTATTTGCGAGATTTCCGTGAATCTACTCTTACAGCGTGACGTTCAAATCACTTTTCTTTTTGCCCTCAATGTTTTCGAATGCAATTATAATCAAATATGACCAAACTTGCAAATTTTTCAGGCAGAAAGTAGGCGCGAATCGCTATTTGCTGCTATTCCAGTGCTTCCCAGTTGTATGGCGTTGCATATAGAAATATGTCACAGGCTTTGTCAATGCAGGAGCAGATGGATAAGGCTTCGTCGCAGAGAGATTTCTCGTCAGGAGGTAGGGCTTCCATATCGTCAATCTGGTTCTTGAGGAATATCTTCATCTGGTATGATTCTTCGTCTAGGAAATAGAGGCGGTCGATGTAGTCTTCGCTATATTCAAACCACTTCTCATCCTTGACGGGGCCGTTTTTGGCTATCCAATTCGTTATGAAAGCTCTCTGTTCTTCTGTCATGTTATCATTGTCCTTGATTTTGTGGATTACACCATATTTGGACATTGAAACCATATGGTTTGAGAAGCTAAAAACGCGACCTAACCATTAGAATCATAGGGGCATGAGGCCTCACACATTAGAAGGAATCTTTGAGGATTTTCCTCTACAGCCTTTATTGCTTTAATCATCACATCACCCCAATTCTCCCACCTGACAGTTGTGGAATAATAATCCCTACGCTTATGTTGTAGATTGACATATTCAGAAAGAACGGCATCCTTTCTAATCATAAATGGTTTATTTAAGCCATCAACGTCGAAAAAGAACTTCGTCCGAATCTCGTTCTTCTCTGGTTTGTCCATAGGCTTATGGACAAGCTCAATCACGTATTTGTCAACCTTTATACATACACCATAGGAATTACCATATGGCTCTATATACTCCAGTTCAACAATTCCTGACTTTCCATGATTTAATACATAGTCATGGAATAAGGTGTATTGTTGACGGAGCTTATCTACCTCTTTACATTCGGCAATCAGTCTTTCTGCCAATTCAATCCTCTTCTGGCATTTGCTCTTTTCCTCTTCAGGGCAGGACAACTGGTAACTATCCAGTTTCGGTTTAATGTTGCGTAACTTTTCACTGTTATAGCCAGATCTTAGGATTTGGTCAAATTCTTCAAGTGCATTCATTATGAAGGTTTTTTGTATGTTAGTATTTTAATCTTTAATTTTCAATCTTCAATCTTCAATCTTCAATCCTTCCCCCATAAAAATCTACTGGGTCGAAAAAAAAGATGTTGATACCGATGTTTTCAAATATTCATATAAAAAAACTCTGACAAAAAAAATTCTCAAAAAAAATCAAAAGAGAAATTCCTGAAGCCAAATGGATGATTTCACATCACAAAATATCATGTTTTTACTCGTAAAACATAATGTTATCATCATAACTATGTATGTTACGGGCGTAACTATATATGTTAGCGAGCTAACAGAATATGTTATGAGAGCTCCAAAAACCGTTTTTTCTGCATAAATAATCCATTTTGAGTGCATACTTATTCGGTCGTTTTATGTAACATTCTAATAACCAACTAATTATGAAATCATTCAAAAACTGGCATTTTTTAGGTCAAGGGAGGAGTTGGTGAAAAATATCGCAATCTGGAGAGCCCTTTTTATCACTTTTTCATGACAAATGAATAGTGTGTTGCATTTTTTTTATACCTTTGCAACATTCTGTTATTCTGGTGTACATTTGAAACAGAAGATGATAACAACTACATTTATCACGGAACTATGGTAAAGATGAAGACTCTGTCGATGATATTCGCCTTGATGCTGGGTACACCTTGTTTTATATGGTCACACACGAAAAACAGTTTGTTGACTGCAAAGCAACTGTGGAAGAACCCTACACAAGAATATCGCATAAAAACATGGTGGTTCTTCGGATATGAGCACACCGATGACAAAGGCATAACTGCCGATGTCGAGGCATTGCGCGAAGCAGGATTTGGCGGGGTGGTCTATTACGACCAGAACCATGCCCGCAATGCTGAAGCTAATGGTGCAGAGGATGCTTTCAGCGAACAGTGGTGGCATCACCTGCAGTTTGCAGCCCAAGAGGCATTGCGTTGCGGTCTCTCTTTTGAGGTGAATATCTCCAATGGCTATTGTGCCGGTGGTAAATGGATTGATGCCCCTCATGCCATGCAGCGAGTAACGTCGGCAGAAGCGGTGCTTACCATTGCCGTCGATGGCAGTATGAACATGGAAGGGGACCTTGATATCAGTGGACCGGAAGGTTATGTCAGCGAGATTGCAACATTGGCTATCCCCATCAGTGAAGACGGTAAGATGAGGCACATTACAGCGAGATACAACGCTCGTGGAAAAGGACGTAACGGAGCCATGCAACGACCAGATACCCCCCGTGGACTATTTAGTGGCTATGGATTTGAGACACTGCCCGATATTGGCGTGCTTCAGTCGAGCAATGACAGTATGACTTGGCGAGACGTGGTAGCCCTTGAACCGATGTATAACAGCCAAGGGGGGTATCGCATCCGCACTACAGCCTTTCCTGCCACCGAGGGACGATACTGGAGAATCAAGTATCATGGCAACGACACATTGCGATGGTGGCATTTGGGCAGTGAACCCAAAATGGATCGCTGGGAGGAACTGGCAGCTCTGCAAAGCGACTTTTCCGAAGACGTACGCACTCCTGTAAGCTACAATCATGAGGGTGTCATCATGCCAGCCAACATCCGTAAAATAAAAGACAGAGATTTCTCTACCTTATCACCAGGACGCTGGAAGATATTGAGATTGGCTGCGGTGCTGACAGGAGCCAAGTCTAAGCACGGGCGACAGAACCTATTGGGCTACGAGTGTGACAAGCTATCGGCAGAGGCTGCCAATTTGCATTGGGATAGCTATGTGCAGACCATTCTCAACCGTGTAAAGGGCATATCTGGAGTAACGATGGATTCACATGAAGGTGGTTCGCAAAACTGGACACCACGCATGATGGAGGAGTTCAGAGCACGGCGTGGCTACGACTTCATGCCATACCTGCCCGTGTTGGCTGGCTATGTAGTGGAGTCAGTGGAACGAACATCCCAAGTGCTCTATGACTATCGACAAACTATCAGCGACTGCATCCGCGACAACTACTTCGGAACCTTCCAACGTCGGGCTGCCGAAAACAACATTACTTTCACGGCACAAGCCATTGGCAATGCGCTCTGCATTACAGGCGATGCCATCAGTGTGAAACAGGCAGTGGATAAGCCTCAGGGAGAGTTTTGGACCTACCAACACGATGGAGCATACGATGTAAAAGACTGCAGCAGTGCAGCCCACCTTTATGGCAAGCCTATAGCATCGGCAGAGGCAATGACTGATTGCGAATACAAGGATACGCCAGCCGACTTGCAGCGTGTGGCAAACATAGCCTTTGCAATGGGAGCCCAAGAGTTTGTGGTGTGCGCCACACCCCACATACCCTACTCCACGGTGTCAGCCCCATATATAGCAGGGCGTGAATATGCCATCAACCGCTCCAATCCCCATTGGCATGAGTTGAAACCTGTATGGCAGCAGGCTGCTCGCTCTATGGTGATGCTACGCCAAGGTAAAGCTGCCCCTGACGTACTGGTGTTTCTTGGTGATGACGTACCCATCAAGACCATCAGCAGCAGATTGCCAGCAGGACTCGACGGATTGGATTGGGATGTGTGTACTGCAGATGCTTTGCGTACACGGATAAAGGCTGTTGGAGGAAGATTGGAAACACCCGACGGAGTGAGTTATCGTGCATTGGTCATAGCAGACAAGACACATATCACGAAAGAGACTCGACAGTTGATTAACCATCTTCGCTCCGAGGGCATCATGGTGGTTCATTCGGCGGAAGCCATTCCCCGCCCAATAGTCATAGAGCAGGGAGATAGCGCAGTAGTGCATACCCATCGGCGCATAGCTAATAATGAGTTGTTCTACATCGCCAACAAGGAAGACCATCCTGTCACTATCATCTTCCGACTGCAAGATACTCCATCTAAACTCACCCTATGGAACAACTCTAATGGTACGATGAGTACGATTCGTCGCAATTCCGACGGTACCTATACCCTGAGATTACTGCCTACGGCATCAGTGTTTGTCAGTTATTGAATACTCTCGCAAACACGATGTTCGTTTCCGTTGGAGGTTCAATTGCTAAGTGCGATAATACTTAGTATTATATCTACATTCTTATTTTCATAAAAATATCGCAAAAATTTTTATGGGAATGAACATGATTTTTCTAAGGTTAAGCACGATATAAATGCACTTGTTCCTTTTTGTGAAAAATGGGGGTTGCAAAGAAATTTCTTTTAATGTATCTTTGCACACGTTTTATTTAAACACTAAATGTTATATGAACCTATGTATTAATACACGTGATGAACTCCATATTATCAATCTAGATAATGTGGCATACTTAAAAGCTAATGGGAATTTTACCGAGTTCCATCTATTAGATAACACCATAAAAGTATTATTACCTTGTCTATCTGATTATGAAATAGAAATCAAAAAACTCTACATGAATAATACGTCTCCTTTTTTACGTACAGGTCGAAGCTACATAATTAATACACTAACGATAACCTCAATCTATTTACATAAACAAATTATCTACTTTAAGCCAGCTAATATGCCACCACTATTACTATCAAAAACACAATTGCACCGACTAAAAGATTATCTTGCCAAGCAAACATAATAATATTCAAACAATAAAACTATATGTTCAAATAATAAACCCATTGATTCAAATAACATATTAAAAACAAATTTTTCACTTTGCTTTTTTTACCTATATTTGCATTATCAATAAGTCTTTCTAACAAGATTTATTACTTAATAATAAGAAATGAATTATTTATAATAGACGAAGAGAAAAAAACATCATTAATTAAAAATTAAAATTATGAAAAGATCTTTATTATTAGTATTTACAATTGCGATGAGTTTGTTTTGTTATGCCCAAAAATCAGAATTTCGCTTTCAAGACACTCAAGCACGATTATTAGACGTAACTTCAAATGCTTATGTGAAACCATTAACAGTTGAATTAAAGGTTTTAACTAACAAACGTGTATCCGAAATCATCAAATTAACTCGTCAAGAGGTGGAACAAGACATGAAAGGCGATCTCAATAATATTCGCAGTTTTGCAGTATATCGTGCTTCTCAACTACATGATTGTGACGTGATTGTTGCAGCAACATTTAATGTTAGAACCGCAGGCGAAGGATATGAAGTAAATATAATTGGTTATCCAGCAAATTTCGTCAATTGGCAAACTGCAACTCAAGCAGATTACGAATGGATAAAAATGGAAAAAACAGTTACTACTTCTGAACGAGATAAAATTTCTGCTGCCGTTAGAAAATAAAAACATATTATAAACTATAATTAAAAAGACATGAAAAAATTTTTTTTATTAACCTTATTGAGCATCTTATCATTGAGTACAATTCATGCTCAAATTGTTTCTTCTCGTAGTTCGCATATTAGTCGAACAAAATCCGAACATGTTCCTTCTATTTTTGTAGATTTAGGACCAGGTTTGTTTACTGGAGATTCTGAAGGATTTGGTCTTGATTTAGGATTTCGCTGGTCTAAAATGTTTCATCCAAATGTAGGATGGGATATTTTGAAAATTAGTGCACAAACAGAAGGAAGTGATAATTTTACAAAAGCTCTTAATGTACAAGCAAAAACTGGCATTCGTGGTGTAACTCCTGTCTTATTTGGGAATTCTACTCTATACGCAAATTTTGCAGGTGGATATGGTCACTATACAGATTTCGATAAAGGTGGATTCGCATGGGAAGTTGGTACTGGAATCAATTTTACTCCACGTATTTCTTTAGGAATTGCATATAACAGTTGCAATTATAATGTAAAAGTTTATAAAACCGAGCAATCCGTCAATGTAGGCTTATTAACCCTCCGTTTCTCTTATGGTTTTTAATCAAATAATTATAATAGTCTCTCAAATGAGAGACTTTTTTTTAAAATGAGAAAGATCTTTACCTTATTTATTACTTTTGTTCCATTTATGAGTAGTATTAATGCTCAGACATTTGTGGAACAAAAAAAGATATATCCAGTTACTCTGAATGAAGAAAAGAGAGTAGTTACAGGTTTTCAATCTTTCACGATTGATGATAATGAAATTTTCTCCAACGCATTAATGTGGGTAATCAATAATATATGCGAACGAGAAAGGGATGCTCTATTTGATATTAATGTAGCTAAAAAGGAATTTTCTTTCAATGCTACTTTAGATTACATTATTTCTGGTAAGTCTAAATATCAATATATTTTCAAAGGAAACATGAAAATAGTGGATAGGAAATTAGTATATAATTTATACGACATTGAATATAAAACGAACTCTATCCTTAATTTCTCTTCAACTTCTTCTATCAACAAATTAAATCCAGAAAAAAATAAAAAACAAAAAGAAATCATTAATGCATTTCAAGAGTTAGAGTCAAAAATGTTAAATAGCCTTTTTGATGTTATTACAGAAAAAAAATGCTCAATTATTACTCATTGGGATGACATAAATATTCAACGTCCTGTCAAAGGAATGAATGAAGATGAATGTTTACTAGCATTTGGTAAGGCAAACAACATATACGAAGACAATAATAATAGAACACAATGGTCTTATGGATTGAATTTTGTTCTTATATTTAAAAATGGACTTCTTGAGACAATAATAAGATAGTAATTGCATTTAAGTTAATTAAAAAACAAACTAAAAACAAAAAATTATGAACAAAAAGAACATCCATCAAGTGATTGTCATTTTATTAGTGACATTATTTAGTATTGGTTTTATATCTTGTGGGAAAAATGACGATGATGATATTATTGGTGATTCAACGTCATCTAAAGCGAAAGTATCATTGAGTCTTTCTGGAAGTGGAACAACATATACGGCAACTGTAACAGTAAGTGGTGTAAATGCTTCAGATGTTACTGTCATGGGAGTTCGCGCAGAACCACAATCAACATCTGGATACATGCCTGGAATATATTTTGAAGCAGGAAGTAGAACAACAAAAGGAACTTGTAAAGTTACGTTGAAAAGCGGTACAACATATTATGTTTATGCGTATGCAAATATAAATGGGACACGTGTAGAAAGTAGTAAACAAACAATAAGAGTTAGATAAGTAAAAAGCGAATATGATCATTCATTTTCTGCGTGGCAAATTATTTGTGAGAAAAGAGACGTAAGAAAAGGATATGAAAGAAAACAAAAAAGGAGTTGGCGCTAAAATTATGCGTCAGCTCCTTTCATAATTCAACAAAAAATGTTACATTTGCAAAAAACTTGCTAAACGATGAAAAGAAAGTCACTATTTGCCCTTTTACTTACTATCGTAGGTACCATGACCCTCTCATGTAATGGAGGAAATGAAGAGAACGACAGCCGCACGGCTGAGGAATACGCACAACTTGACATGATTTGCGAGATGGTAGACAAGCAACAACCACAAGCCAAGGCTACCTTAGATTCACTACTTGCAAATACCACAGACAGTTTGCTATATTACGATTTCTATTGCGAGTTCGGACGATGGTATATTCTCACCAATCCTGACTCCACTTTGCTATGTGCCAAAAAAATCATGCAGTTTATCAACAAGCAAAAGCCTACTCGCAGGGTAAACGGAATTGCAGCAAGCGCATATAATCTACGTGCCAACTATTACTACCTATACCACCAAAACTACAAACAAGTGTATGAGGACAACATAAAGGCTTACAACTTGTTTATGAAAAGTGACGTGCAAAAGAATGCGCCATCCATGTGCGCCAACATCGGCGATTTATACACACAGGAGAACCGATTGCCGGAAGCCGCTGCGTGGTACAGACGGGCACTGGTGCTGAACGACTCACTGAAACTGAATGAGGAGAAAGATAACACTGTGTATTTAGGTCTGGGTCGTGTATATCAGATGCTGGAAGAATATAACCTTTCGGAAGAATACTACGCCAAGGCACGTGAGGTATTTGACAAGATGCAACCCAACATGAAGCTGGCTTTTTTGAACAACTACGGCAACCTACAGTATTTCAAGAAAGACTATGCCAAGGCACTTGTGGTGTTCCAGAAGATGGATAGTTTAGTAGGGGCACTTGATTGCAGGGGAGGATTTGAAGACTATCTCTGCAAGCTGAATATGGCAGACGTATTACTGAACTTAGGCAAGACGGAGGAATCGCTTGTGAGCCTGGAACCGGCCGACAGTTTCTTTCGTGCCAACAATATCGGTGATGCCATCTACTATGCCAACACCATCCGAATAGGCAATGCTCTACGGAAGAGAGACATGGCAACCATCAGCCACATCATAGCCAACGAACCAAAGGGACTGACAGCCGACGAGAACATGATTGACATCAGAGACCATTATTTCTACGACTATTATGCCAAGAAAAACGACATGGCGAAAGCCAACTATTACCAGCAAAGATACACCAACAGAAAAGATTCGTTGGACAGGAGCAGAGAGCACATGCGCGCCTCTGACATCATGATGCGACTCACAATGGATACGTTAACGCTCCATAACCAACTGCGCATGGAGGAAAAGAATGCCGTGATAGAAAAGAATAAACTGATATTCACGATTGTCATAGCAGGCATCTTACTGGCAGCACTGGTGTTGTTGGCATGGACCTTGTTCTTGCGCAAAAGAAACGTTGACAAGCAACTGGAAATTGTCAATCTCAAGATTGCCAACACACGCAGCAGCATTGCCCCACACTTCATCTTCAACGTGCTGAACCATGCCATATCGAACGACAAGCAGAACACGGATAAGGCTATCAATGGAATCATTGACTTGATGCACTCGCAACTGACGATAACCAAACAGATGTTTGTGACACTGGGGGAGGAACTCAACTTCGCGGAAAGATATGTTGAAGTGGCTACACCAACGATGGGCGAGGATTTCAAGTTTACGATAACGAAACCAAACGAAGACATTCTTCAAGGAAGGCTCGTACCATCTACGTTTATACAAATACTGGCAGAAAACTCCATCAAGCACGGACTGCGTGGACTGGACAGGGAGAAGGAGCTGCATGTGGACGTAAGCATCACACCGGAAGACACCATCATCGAAGTGAGAGACAATGGACGTGGATTTGACATTCGCAGAAGTTCAAACGGAACAGGCACCGGACTGAGCGTTATAAGCCGAACCATTGCCTTGTATAACGAACGCCATCGCCATAAAATCAGATTTACTATAGAAAACATGACTGATAAAGGTGAAAACCTAAATGGATGTAAGGCTATCCTTAGCGTTCCGAGTGGGTTGGGGCATTAATCTCAAAAAAAAGTCATACACGATTTTTATGCGGTTATACCATTATTTCCATCGTTTAAGCATAAATTTCCCAATTATGTTCCATCTTGAGAAATGTTCGTATTTGCAAGATTCAAAGATTAATTGTATATTTGCACAACGTTTTTACGCGATAAATTATTATTATATATAGCAAATCTTTATACCGTGGATTATCATCTTATGACTAAACATGACCACATTAAAACAGTTGTGGTGGAGGACTGCGCTGAAGATGTTGTAAATCTTGTAGAACATCTTAAGCGCTTCCCCCACATTTCAATCGCACGCACATGCAATAACGGAGAAGACGGATTGAAAGCAGTCTATGAATTGAAACCAGACCTGCTATTCTTAGACATAGAACTGCCAGACATGACGGGACTAGAATTCATGGAAAGATTGGATGCAGAAGTACAAGGGCATTGCCAAATCATTGTATATACCTCATACGTTGACTATATGCTGGAATCGTTTAGGAACAATGCCTTCGACTTCTTATTGAAACCCATCAAAGACGACGACCTCAATGACATCATGCGCCGTTTGCAATCGGCATCAACACCAACTGTACCCAAAACAGACGGAAAGATATTGAGAACGGAGAACAACCTGCTCATGTTCATCAATGCCACAGACTTCCAAATGGTGAAACTAAAGGACATTGGCTTGTTTCAATATAACAGCAAGAGTAGGACGTGGGAAATCATCATTGCCAACAGGAACAAGCCCGTGAGCTTGAAGCGAAACGTAACGGGAAAGACGATATTATCTCTCGACTCTCATTTCCTGCAAGTGAACCAGAAATACATCATCAATATTGAATATTTATTTCAGGTGATTGACAACACTTGCACCTTCTTCCCACCATTTCAAAATATCGACTACGTTAAAGTAGGTTTCTTATATCGCAGCAGATTGATGAAGACTTTCATCAATCTGTAAAGAAGATAAGCATTTTTCTTATCACTGCATTTGTGGTTCAACAATAATTTTTTATCTTTGTCCCTGAGATAAGAAAAAGAATCTCGGTTAATCAAAAGCGTTTGGTTACCGAGATTCATATTCACATCATTTTACCTATAAAAGAATTGTATATGACAGAAGGATTTAGAGTGAAGGAATATGGTATTCCCGTAAAACGCTATTGCCAAACGATGGATTTGAAGGATAATCCTGAACTAATCAAAGAATATCGGAAAAGACATAGCGAGAAATATGCATGGAAAGAAATATTAGATGGTATTCGCAAGGTTGGGATATTAGAAATGGAGATTTATATCCTTGGAACACGTCTGGTAATGATTGTGGAAACACCTTTAGACTTTGATTGGGACTCTGCCATGGCTCGACTGGCTACACTGCCTAAGCAACAGGAATGGGAAGAATACATGGCAATCTTTCAAGACTGTGCCGCATCTGCCACGTCTGATGAGAAATGGCAGATGATGGACAGGATGTTTTACTTATACGAATAAATACATAGAGTCATTGAATGTCTTGATATGAGGGGATATCCTCCATCACGACATATTGCTGATTAGCATAGTCCATCTTGCAGCACAAATGTTGCAAGCCATTGCTGATGATTACATAATCTACGTGAAGCAATCGATTGTAATTGCTAACCTGATTGAGTACCTGGCTCGTAAGAGGAATGGAAGGAGCCTTGTATTCCATGATAATCCTTGGCTTTATATCTCTATCATAAAGCACGGAATCGGCTCGTAAGCTTTTATCTCCTATCTTTAACGGCACCTCATTGGCCAAAAGACTGGAAGGATAGCCCTTATGCTCAATGAGGAAATGGATGAAATGCTGTCTTACCCACTCTTCTGGCGTTAAGGCAACATATTTACGACGCAAAATGTCGAATATGGTAGGTTTCTGTCGTGTACCCGATAATTTTATTGGGTAAGTTGGTAGGTTGAGTGGAATCATTTTACTATCTTTGCAACATGATGCAAAGATAATAAAAAAATGGCAGAAAAGAAAACAAGTCAAACCTTTGATGCAATCATGCGCAATTTAAAGTCACGTCACTTTGCCCCTATTTATATTTTAATGGGCGAAGAATCTTATTATATAGACTTGATTGCCGATTATATCTCAGATCACGTTTTGCCCGAAGAGGAGCGTGATTTCAACCAAACCATTATCTATGGAGCGGATATCAATAGCTCACAAATCGTGGACTTGGCTCGCAGATACCCCATGATGGCAGAATACCAAGTGGTAGTGGTGAAAGAAGCACAGAACCTACGAGACTGGTCTGCAATCGAGAAATATGCAGAGAAGCAAGTGATGAAATCTACCGTCCTCGTACTATGTTACAAGAACGGTGCCTTAGATCGCAAGAAAAAAGGCATTAACAGCCTTTTCTCAAAGATTGAGGCAATAGGCGGTATCATCTATGAAAGCAAGAAGAAACGCGAGTCTGAACTACCTGGCTTTATCGAGAACTATCTTAAAGACCAAAAAGCCAGTATAGACTATAAAGCATGCCAAATGATTGCTGACCATATAGGCTCTGATCTGAGCCGTCTTGCATCGGAACTTGACAAGGTTTTGATTTCACTGCCAGAAGGCAAACGTAAGATTACGGCAGACATCGTAGAACGTGAGATAGGAGTGAGCAAGGAATTTAATACATTCGAATTACGCAACGCCATCATCAATCGCAATGTCTATAAGGCAAATCAAATCATCAAATATTTTGACAGCAACCCTAAATCAGGTTCTATATACGCTTTTTTGCCAAATATATTTAGTTTCTTCCAAAACCTCATGGTTGCTTATTATGCACCTGATAAAAGGAACGATTATGCACTTGCACAGTATCTCGAACTACGTGGAAGTTGGGCTGCGCAAGACTATATAGTAGGCATGAAAAACTATAGCGGAACTAAAACTCTACAGATAATTTCCAAAATAAGAGAGATTGACGCTAAAACTAAGGGGTTAGATAACTCAAATACGGGTGCTGGAGACCTTATGAAAGAACTAATATTCTTCATTTTACACTGAAAACTTTACAAAATAGGTGTAATTTTTCTCTAGAATGAAAGTTTTATAAATGTTAAAAATATGGCTTAACTAATTGGTTTTTCAATAAGTTAAACCATTTTTAAGCTCAAAATACAGCCATTTTTTTAAAGAAATCGACCATCGATAGGAAATTATTAAAAAAACGCGCTTTTTTCTAAAAACATGAGCTAAATGTTTTGAAATGTATATTTATTAGAATATTGGTTTGTAAATATAATATTTATACTTCAAAATTATAAATCGCTTTATCAGTATTTATATTCCTAAATTTCTCAAACATAAACATGTAACGCTGCTATTTGATTTGGATTTACAAACTAAAATATTTGAACTTCAAAACTATAATGAATAATTATACAATCATTCGTATAAAACTATTAGTTATTAACTATCAATAAGTTATATCATTTTTATAAGAATATACTTTTATATTTTATAGGTTCTACTTATCTAAAATAATGCATATTGGTTGTTTTTTATCCGTTAAATCATACATAATCAACTGAAAGCCAATTATTTATATTCTTATATTAAAGTCTGAAAATTGTAATTGATTTTGAGATGTTCTTTATTAAACAATATTTTATTGATTTATTCATATTTTAAAATCATAAATTTATATATTTAAATCTCAATATTTAAAACATTAAATTAAAAATTTCATTCATAATTGTTGCACAAATGGAAAATTTGTTTTACCTTTGTAAAATCTTAGATAAAACCCCTATTTGGGGTACTATTTACAATAAAACAACATGAAAGATAGAATTAAAATGGTTATGGAGAGTCAGCACATGACTCAGCAGACGTTCGCTCAGTTTATACAAATATCACCAGCGTCATTGAGCAGTATCTTCAACGGTCGTACCCGCCCCACTCTCAATATGGTTGAGGCTATCAAAAATAAGATTCCAAATCTCTCCACAGATTGGCTTATGTTTGGTAAAGAGCCTATGTATCTTGATTCCCAAACCTCTACCCCAACCCATCAAAACGTAGAAACAAAACCTATTTCCCAACAATTTCTGGATTTTGACGTACCTTCTACACCACAAAATGTAGATTCAGAACCTCTTTTTCAACAGGGTGTACAAAACACACCAATAAAAAAGACCGAAACAGTTGTCAAATATGTTGACAAGCCACAAAGACAAATCACTGAAATACGTATTTTCTATGATGATCAAACATGGGAAACATTTGTTCCTAAAAAACAATAATATAGTAAAAAATCAACATTTTTATAGAAATAAATACAGATAAAACATTATCTTTGCAAAAATAATTCATCTTACTGCAATGAAAATGTTTTGTTTAGATTTATGTGTCCGTTCGATAGAGCATATTAACGAACGATATGTGCTATTGCGACTTACGGACAAGAACAACCCACTCCCTAAGATGTTACCTGGTCAATTCGTAGAGGTACGTATTGACGACTCCCCCACCACTTTTCTACGTCGCCCAATCTCCATCAACTTTGTTGACTATGCCAACAACGAGTTATGGTTATTGGTTGCCGCTATAGGCGATGGTACCCGCCGTCTTTCCAAGTTACACGTCAACGACACGCTCAATTGCGTCTTGCCACTTGGCAATGGGTTTACCATCCCATCATCCCCCGATGAAGAATGTCTTTTGATTGGCGGTGGAGTTGGTGTAGCCCCTTTGTTATACCTCTCTCAATCTATCAAAGACATGGGCGGAAAACCCACCTTATTGTTAGGTGCACGTAGTAAAAACGACCTTGTAGAATTAGATTTCTTCAAAAAAATGGGAGAAGTACTCATTACTACTGAAGACGGTAGCGAAGGAGAAAAAGGATTCGTAACAAACCACTCCATTCTCAACAAAAAACAGTTCCATAAGATTTATACTTGTGGTCCTAAGCCTATGATGATGGCAGTAGCTCGATACGCCAACAAAGCTCATATAGAGTGTGAAGTGTCTTTGGAAAACAACATGGCTTGCGGACTTGGTGCCTGCTTATGTTGTGTAGAGAAAACCATTGAGGGAAATCTTTGTGTCTGCAAAGAGGGACCTGTCTTTAACATCAAAAAATTGTTATGGCAAATCTAAATGTTAACATCAATAGTCTCAAGTTGAAAAACCCCGTTATGACAGCATCGGGGACATTTGGATATGGACTTGAGTTTGCCGACCTTGTTCCGTTAGACACGCTTGGTGGCATTATCGTCAAAGGTACTACACTCCACCCACGAGAGGGCAACGATTATCCTCGTATGGCAGAAACGGCATCTGGTATGCTCAATTGCGTGGGACTTCAAAATAAGGGAGTAGATTATTTCTGCCAGCACATCTATCCCCAAATCAAGGATATAGATACCAACATGATCGTAAACGTGAGTGGCAACTCGCCAGACGACTATGCAGAATGTGCCTCACGCATTGATTCACTCCCGAATATTCCCGCTATTGAGCTCAACATCTCATGCCCAAACGTAAAACAAGGAGGTATGGCATTTGGCGTAACTCCCGAAGGAGCAGCGAGCGTTGTACGAGCTGTAAGAGCCAAGTACAGCAAGACCCTCATCGTTAAGCTCTCTCCCAACGTAACAAACGTTGCAGAGATTGCGAATGCTTGCGAAAATGAGGGAGCAGATGCAGTCTCGCTCATTAATACACTAATGGGAATGGCTATTGACATCGAAAAACGAAAATCCCTGCTAAGCATCGGAACTGGCGGTCTGAGCGGACCTGCCATTAAGCCTATTGCCTTGCGTATGGTGTGGCAAGTAGCCCATTCGGTAAAGATTCCCGTTATCGGTCTTGGCGGTATCTGCAATGCCAAAGACGCCATTGAGTTTCTGATGGTAGGCGCAACAGCTATCGAGATTGGTACAGCCAACTTTATAGACCCAACCGTCACCACCAAGGTCATTCATGGCATCAACGACTGGCTTGACGCACATGGATGCAAATCGGTACACGAGATTATCGGGTGCATCTAATCAAATGAATACAAACATTATTAATATATAATAGAATGAAAGAACTTGCCTTAAAGTACGGATGCAATCCGAACCAAAAGCCTTCACGAATCTTCATGCAAGAAGGCGAACTCCCTTTGGAAGTGTTGAATGGTCGTCCTGGTTACATCAATTTTTTAGACGCACTCAATTCCTGGCAATTGGTAAAAGAACTGAAAGCTGCTACAGGATTGGCTGCAGCAGCCAGTTTCAAGCACGTTTCTCCAGCCGGTGCTGCCGTAGGACTGCCATTGAGCGACACCTTGAAGAAAATCTACTTTGTAGATGACATTCAGGAAGAACTCTCTCCCATCGCTTGTGCATACGCCCGTGCTCGTGGCGCTGACCGCATGAGCTCATACGGTGACTTCGTAGCCCTGAGCGACACCTGCGATGCCGTTACAGCCAATCTCATCAAGCGTGAGGTCTCTGATGGCGTCATCGCCCCTGCTTATACAGACGAGGCTCTCGAAATACTGAAAGCAAAGCGCAAAGGCACATACAACGTCATCAAGATTGACCCAAGCTACGTACCTGCACCCATCGAGCACAAGGATGTATTTGGCATTACGTTCGAGCAAGGCCGTAATGAGATACAACTGGGAGATCCTGCCCTCTTCGAAAACATCCCCACTCAAAACAAGAATTTCACTGATGATGCCAAACGTGACCTTATCATCTCTCTTATCACATTGAAATACACTCAATCAAATAGCGTTTGCTACGTCAAGGACGGACAAGCCATCGGTATTGGTGCAGGACAACAAAGTCGCATTCACTGCACGCGCTTGGCTGGCAACAAGGCTGACATCTGGTGGCTTCGCCAACATCCCAAGGTGATGAACTTACCTTTCGTTGACGGCATCCGACGTGCAGACCGCGACAACACCATTGACGTGTATATCAGTGAAGACCATGACGACGTACTTCGTGAAGGTACTTGGCAACAATTCTTCAAGCAGAAGCCAGAAGTGCTGACGATGGAAGAGAAGAAGGCTTGGATAGCTCAAAACACCAAAGTGGCATTGGGCAGTGACGCATTCTTCCCATTCGGCGACAATATTGAGCGTGCTCACAAGAGTGGTGTAGAGTTTATAGCGCAAGCTGGTGGTTCAGTTCGTGACGACAACGTGATAGAAACCTGCGATAAGTACGGAATTGCAATGGCATTTATTGGCATTCGCTTGTTCCATCACTAAAGAATGCCCTCTCACAACTATATTTACGACATCGATGTTATTTGAATGCAATTTACGAAGAAAATACATGATACGGCATGGATGATTTTGAGAGCATTTTAGAAAATGGCATTCACTTCGGACGTGGCGGAAAGAAAAACGACTCCAATGAAGAGAAGGTAAAAACCAAAGCCAAGAAGAAAGCCTATATCACGGGAGCACATGGCAGCGGATCAGCCAAACAAAAAGCCAAATACCGCACCCAACGTGCCAACAGACACAAAGGGAAAGCATAATCCCATTCGGTAACTCATCAAGAAACCGATGGTCACCAATCAAGAAACCGATGGT
>DJXW01000042.1:30129-92276 GCA_002449845.1 Prevotella sp. UBA6994 | reverse complement strand
GACCATCGGTTTCTTGATTGGTGACTACAAGTTATTTATTCCTTTTAGAAGTCATCCTGCCATTCGCCAACGTGATAGTAACATCCTGAAGAGAGTGATTGGCATGGTTAAAGATAAAAGCAGGATCATAACGCTTCCCACCATAAAACAGTTCAAAGTGCAAGTGCTCAGTAGTAGCCCTGCCCGTGCGACCCGTCAGCCCAATTACCTGACCAGCCTTTACCTTCTGTCCCACTTTCACCAAGTTTCTTGATTGGTGTGAATAGAGAGTCTCCAACCCGTTCGTATGTTTGATGCGGATACAGTTACCATAACCGTAATACATTTCAGAGCGAGTCACCTCTCCGTCGAACGCCGCCAACACCTTATCGTTGGCTACCGTCTTGATATCTACGCCCGAATGTCTGCGTCGTCCACCAAACGGACTAATCACATGGCTATTGGGTAAAGGATACGCCCACGTGCCAGGAGCTAACTTCGCCAAATTCATCACTACCACCCTATCTTTATCAAGGGCATCCTCGTTAGTTCCCTTTTCTACCGTAACAGAAACCAAGGCTCCCCTCTTCCTAAACCTCACCACTTGCTTACGCAAGCGATGACTATTCATTTCGATGATTGTAGCGGGATTGATGAAAGCTCCATTCACCATCATCATGAAATCACAATAGTCCCGTTTACCATCACCACCCACGATAGCAATGGTTTGACCAGCCCGAACACGATCGTTTACATTCACCAAGTTTTGTGCATTATGCGCATAGACGGTCTCTATGCCATTGTCGTGACGCACCACGATGACGTTTCCATATCCCGAAATCTTCTTCGACAATCTTACCTTACCAGAAAACATGACCTTCACGGCATCTCCTTTTGATGAGACGATTATCAATCCCGAACGATTGCCATTCAGCTCGGCCTTACCCATAGGCAGTGGAAACGAATAATCATGAGCAGTGATGGCTCCGAAATCTACGTTAAATTCGTTTGACCTGTCAAATAATCCAGGCGTTTCCACACGTATAGACTGTTGTTCAGCCAACGTAAAAGGTTGCCCTACGGGACAGAAAGCCGTGGTCAGCCCCATTATTCCTAAACCCACTATCAAGTGTCGCCATGTCTTTCTCATGTTCCCTGCCATTATTTCATGAGTATTCCCGTATAAATCCTTCCTGAATGAATGCCCAATTTCCGGGCAGAGAAATAGTCATCTGATTGTGCATACGTACAGATACCAGACACGTGGATTCTCTCAGGCATCATGCCAACATCCTCCAACTGCATCCGATTACATTCCCATAAGTCGATGTGCCACTTCCATGAACGGCTGTTAGAAGGAGAAGGATATTGTTTCGCGATATTATCCATGCGAAAGCCTGCTTTTTCAAACTGTTCATACACCTCATCGCCCACTTCAAAGTGTTGCAATGAGATTCCCGGACCTATGATAGCCCACAAGTCTTCTCCCTTTGTAGCAAAGGCATTGTTCATTTCCGCAACGGTGCATTGTACGATTCTCCTTACCGTTCCTCGCCATCCAGCATGAACGGCAGCCACCACCCGATGCACGGAATCATATAATAATATAGGAATACAATCGGCAGTAGATACACCAATACACACGTTCTGCATATCAGTAACAACCGCATCCACTCCCTCTAAAAAACCTATCTGTTTTGCCTTTTCCAACTCAAAGAAACCAGAGGTTATCTTTCTCACCTCTATACCATGTGTTTGATGAGGCAAAACAATATGTTTAACTGGCACATCCAGTATGTTTGACAATAAAGCCGTGTTGTGTTGCACGGCTTCAGGTTCATCTCCACAATATGGATTGATGTTGAACTCCGAATAATTACCCCGACTTACCCCACCGTGGCGAGTGGTACTGAAAGCCACTACGCCATCGGGCAATTTATGATAAGTCATCGTCATACTCCTCAACATCTTCAATTTCCATATCGTCTATAAATTCCAAGTCTTCGTCTTCTCCTTCTTGAGCCATCTCAAAGGCAAAGCTCTTCATATCCTTATCACGATGTATCAGTGTGTCGGTAGAAGTTATCACCTGCAACTTATTGCTTTCGCTATTCAGCTCTCGCCAAAGCACGTCTTTGAGTTCCTCAAGACCCTTTCCCGTTACCGAAGAGATAAACACCACGGGCAAGTCTTCGGGCAGATTTTCCTTGAGCATCTCAATCAGTTCGTCATCAAGCAAGTCGCACTTGGTAACTGCCAACACCCGATGTTTTCCCAACATCTCAGGATTAAATTTCTCCAGTTCATTCAGCAACACCTCGTATTCCCGTTTGATGTCATCCGTCTCTCCAGGAACCATAAACAGCAATAACGAATTACGCTCGATATGTCGCAGGAATCTTAATCCCAATCCTTTTCCTTCACTTGCTCCCTCGATAATACCCGGGATGTCTGCCATTACAAACGATTTGTTGTCGCGATAGCCTACGATACCCAACGAAGGTTCCAACGTAGTAAAAGGATAATTGGCAATTTTAGGACGAGCATTGGAAAGGGCAGATACCAGCGTAGATTTTCCCGCATTGGGGAAGCCTACCAATCCCACGTCTGCCAATAACTTCAATTCCAAGATAACCGACATCTCCTGCATGGGTTCACCTGGTTGGGCAAACCGTGGAGCTTGGTTAGTAGCCGTGCGAAACTGGAAGTTACCCAGACCTCCCCTACCACCTTTCAGCAGTACCACCTCTTGTCCGTCGTAATTCACGTCGCACACAAACTTACCCGTTTCGGCATTATAAGCCACCGTTCCGGGAGGTACGTCTATATACAGGTTTTTGCCATTCGTACCGTGGCACTTGTCCTTACCGCCATTTCCTCCATGTTCGGCAAAGAGATGACGTTGGTATTTCAGATGCAACAATGTCCAATAGTTGTGGTTTCCGCGCAGGATGATGCTGCCACCATCACCGCCGTCTCCCCCATCAGGACCACCATTATAATTATATTTCACATGCTTGAGGTGCATGCTTCCCCGTCCACCCTTACCAGAGCGGCACAAAATTTTCACATAATCGACGAAATTACTTTCAGCCATGAATTATTGAATTGGGGAGTTTCAAGAAATTCAGGAGTTTCAGGAGTCCAGACAATATTCTTGCTATAGATAGCCAATGGTAAAGTCTGTACTACTGTAACTCCTGAACTCCAGAAACTCCTAAATATTATCTATTACTTCACAAATGTCTCCAAAGATACGATCCAACTCACCCAATCCATTGATGTGATAGTGGATACCCTCTTTCTTATACCATTCTATCAGAGGAGCCGTTTGGTTATGATAAACGTCAAGACGTTTCTTGATGGTTTCCTCGTTGTCATCAGAGCGACCACTCATCTGTCCACGCAAGATAAGACGTTTCATCAACTCATCTTCAGGCACGTCGAGTTCAATCATGGCAGCCACCTCATGTCCACGTTCAGAAAGCATCTTCTTCAGAGCCTCTGCTTGTGGGATAGTACGTGGGAACCCATCGAAGATTACACCATTATGCTCTTTTCCAAAGCCATCATATACACTTGCCAAGATGTCAACCATCAACGAGTCGGGAATCAACTGTCCTTGGTCGATATATTGTTTGGCTGTTTTGCCTAACTCTGTTCCGTTCTTGATTTCACTTCTAAGAACGTCGCCCGTAGAAATATGACCGAAGCCATATTTCTCAATCATCTTGTCACTTTGCGTACCTTTGCCAGAGCCTGGTGCGCCAAAAATCACGATATTTTTCATTGTTTCTTTTTTTGAATCTTTCTTTATTAAAGCATGAAGGTCTTTAGAGACATTAAAGACCTTAGAAACTTAGGGCAAAAAGCCATTATACTCACCCTTTACTTCACGATAGAGTAAATATCACGAAGTCCGCGTCCCTCTTGGTCATAGTCGAGACCATAACCTACGATAAAGTCATTGGGAATGCTCATCGCAGCATATTCGATGTCTAAATCCACCTGTAATTTTTCAGGCTTCACCAACAAGGTACAGATATGGATAGACTCAGGGTGTCTTGTACCGAGCGTTTCCACCATACGTTTCATGGTCAGTCCCGTATCTACAATATCTTCCACGATGATAACGTTACGTCCTGCCAAATCCTCATTGATACCTATTACCTCGGTAATCTTGCCTGTTGACGTAGTGCCTTGGTAAGAAGCCAACTTGACAAAAGAGATTTGACACGGAATGGTAATCATGCGCATCAAGTCTGCCGCAAAGATGAAAGACCCGTTCAGCACCGCCAAGAATAACGGATTCTTGTCTTTCATATCCTCATTGATGCGGTCAGCCACAACTTTCACATGCTCCAAGATTTCCTTTTCGGGGATGAAAGTCTTAAATGTCTTGTCCTTGATTTTTACAATGCTCATAATAGATTTTTGTTTGTTTGTGCAAAGATACGCATTTTTTCCCTTTTTCTTGTTGATTTTTAAAACTTTGTGCATTTATCTGCCAAAACTTTCACTCTATACCAGTAACCAACAAGAAATTATCTCATTCCCAAAGGCTTTTCATCCTTCTTGGGAATGTAAGAGACGTTTGATTTCTGCCATCTTTTGTTGTCGGGTAACGGAAAACGTATGACTGTTCCCATCCAAATAGTCAAATAAGGAGTATGCCTTATTGAGCAACATATCACGCAGGGGATTCTGCAATTCCTTGCCTTCCACATAGTACAACTCTGCCAGCATTTCCAGACGGTCTGCCATTTCCTCCTCCTTCCATTGCTCACGAGCATATTGGAAAGCTTCTTCTATCGTGAAGTTTCTTAACAGGGAGTAATCGCCCACGTACTGCCTATAGAGGTCTTCCAAGTATCTCTGTCGTTGCTCGCCTTCTTTCTTCTCAAAGAAATGCGACAATGCAGCAGTAAACTCCTCTATGATTCTAATGAAATAGTCTCGTTGCAACATAATGATTAGATGTTAGTATATTTTAGTCCGTTCACATACTCATATAATTTCTTATAGAAAGGATGCTTTACCATCGTGGTCTTATCACCAAGGATGATGAGCTTCATACGAGCACGGGTAATGGCAACATTCATCCTTCGTTGGTCACGAAGGAAACCTATCTGACCCTCGTCGTTGGAACGAACAAGGGAAATGAGTATCACGTCTCGCTCCTGTCCCTGAAAACCATCTACCGTATTGATGGTGATTAACCGGCGATAAGGCTTGAAGAACTCTCGCTTCTTCACCAATGCACGTAGGTATTGCACTTGTGCACGATATGGTGAAATCACGCCCACGTCGATTTGTTCCTCCAAGATTCGTGCTTTGCCTATCTTCGTGAAGTATTCTTGCAAGGTTTTAAGCGTGAGTTCAGCCTCAGCTTTGTTGATTCGCCCAAAGCTCTCACCAACAAACTGTTCTCTCTCGCCCAACTCAGACGTATCCACCCACACCATCGGTGTATCGTAATCCAATATTCCACGATACTTGATTTGAGGGGCACTCTCCACCTTGCCATCGTAGAACCAATCAGAAGAGAATCGCATGATTTCCTCGTTCATGCGATATTGCACCTTGAGCAAGGTCACCACTTCGGGTTTGTTTTCCACTACCCTTTCCATCAGCGTCTTTCCCAATCCTCCTTTCAATGCAGGAAGGCTCTTGATGGTGGGGGGCAACTGGCAATGGTCGCCAGCAAATATCACTCGCGAACATCTGCGTATGGGAATCCAACATGCTGCCTCTAATGCCTGTGCTGCCTCATCTATAAATAAGGTGGCAAATTTCTGTCTTTCCAGCAAGCGATGAGCAGAACCTACCAAAGTAGATGCTATTACACGGGCTTCACCAAACAATTCTGCGTTGATGCGAATCTCTATTTCCATGGCACGACTTTTCAATCGTTCCATCTTCTGATGATAGTTCTCACTACCCCGTTTCCTTTGTCCTCGCAGGTCACGAATGGCTTTTCTGATTGCCCACAACTGTGGATAATCGGGATGCGACTCAAACCGCCGCTCGTAGGTGAACGATAGCATCTTATCGTTTACACGTGTAGGATTGCCAATGCGCAATACGTTTACGCCACGATCCACCAGTTTCTCGCTAATCCAATCTACCGCCATATTGCTCTGTGCACATACCAGCACCTGACTCTCTCTGTGCAAAGTCTCATAGATAGCCTCTACAAGAGTGGTAGTTTTCCCCGTTCCCGGAGGTCCATGCACCACCATCACATCCTTAGAGCGGAGCACTTCGTTGACCGCTTTCTCCTGTGAGGGATTCAACCACGGGAACCGCATAGGTTCAAAGGTAAAACACTCTGTTTTTTTTGATGAATAAAACAAGTCGCGAAGATGCGCCAGACGATTGTTCTTGGCTTTCATCACACGGTCGAGAGCCTCGAACATCGTACGGTAAGATGTTTCGTCAAAAAACAACTGTAAACCCAATTGTGTGGCATCTTGCAAATCTATCACATGAGTATTGTCTGGAACCGTTACAACCATACGATCTCCATCCACGTATGAGACGGTAGCGGTAAACGAATAATACTGAATAGCCTTTCCCTCTCCCTCTTTTACCTTGAAGAAACAAACGGGGCGGCCAAACTCAAAGTTGTGCTCAATGTCTTGGTCTGTCGTGCGAAACACTTCCATCGCCAATTGATTCAATGAATTATAGTAGCTTTTGCCCACTTTCACGGGAAACCAAGCATCTCCACGCTTCACCTTTCGCTGCACTCCCATCGTCTCGGTTTGTTTGCGAAAGGCTTCCTTCTCGAAATAATATTCTATCTCTAACAACATCCGTTGTCGTTGGAGTTGTAAGATTGGAGATGTTTGATTTTCCATTTAACTCATTCATTGACAAGACATCGTATCATCAATGTCTCTAATTCTTTTCTAAGATTGTGCAAATTTACTGTTTTTTGGAAACAAATGCAAGAAGCACCATGAAAAACACGATAGAATTTGCATAATCCAAGAATCTTCATTATCTTCGCAAAAAATTAAGATAATGGAAAAGACAAAAATACGAGAGTCTAACATTGAATTGCTGAGAATCATTGCAATGTTCCTTATATTGGTAGTACATGCAAGTTTCAGAACATTAGATCCACCAACCAGTACCGAGATCCATTATAATTTATGCAGTTCTTTTTTACGTTGTTTCAGTGAATCCTTTTCGATAATCAGTGTAAACTTATTTATTCTCATTTCAGGATGGTTTGGTATCAAAACGAATTTCATACGTTTATGTAGCCTCATCTTTCAAATATATTTTATTGGCATCATCATGTATGTATTCCTCAGAATATTTGGAAACTTAGATGCGTTAAATGCTAAAGACCTTAAAGCTTTTATTTTAATAAAAGACCATTGGTTTATCAAGAGTTATATCGTACTCTATATTTTCGCCCCCATCCTTAATGCTTTTATCAATAATTCTTCCCAACAACAAATAAAATATTTCTTAATAGCATTCTTTACTATCCAGACAGTTCACGGATATAGCCTTATTTCTGATTCCAATTGGTTCTCAGATGGCTATTCACCCCTTTCATTTATGGGGTTATACGTATTAGCAAGATACATGCGTCTATATCCCAACAAATTTACTCGATTCAATAAGTACTCTGATTTACTTATATTTTTTACCATTACGATGTTGTTGACATTCCTCACCCTTCTTCATATCACAAGAACAGGAAGGGGCTGGGCTTATTATGCTTACTCGTCGCCATTGGTTATTTTAAGTTCCATATACTTCTTTTTGTTTTTTACCAAATTCTCTTTTAAGAATAAAATCATTAATTGGATTGCCGTTTCTTCTTTTGCCGTTTATATCGTTCATTGTAGTTTTAATTTCTTCAGTACATTTTTCTCTAATTACATCAAAGAATGGTTTGACACAAAGTCATCTATTGTCTTCATGATTTACACTACAGGATGGCTTCTCCTTGTATTTTTCTCTTCCGTTCTGCTTGACAAACTTAGAATCTGCGTATGGAATATGATTCTTAATAAACTAAACAAGACAAGAATCACCGAGAAATCATTATGACAACGACAAAACCATAAGGCATGGAAACCATTGTATTGAAAGATTTATCCATTGGATATCGTATCAACAAGAAAACGACAAAGACGGTTTTGTCTATGCTCAACGCTGCCATCTTCAGCAAACAACTTACTTGCCTGATTGGTGCCAACGGTGTGGGAAAATCTACGTTGTTGCGTACCATCTCCGCATTTCAACCCGTTATCAGTGGACAAATCTTACTGAATGGTCAAGACATCGGCACGCTTTCCATCAAACAATTGTCTCAATTAATCAGCGTAGTATTGACTGACAAGCCTGACGTACAAAACATGACGGTCAACGAAATCGTTGGATTGGGACGTTCTCCCTACACCGGCTTTTGGGGTACGCTGAAGAAACACGACCAAGAAATTGTTGACAACGCCTTGCAGATGGTAGGCATCATGTCGCTGAAACGTTCTCCCTTCCACGCATTAAGTGATGGTGAAAAGCAAAAAACAATGATTGCCAAAGCATTGGCACAAGAAACACCGATTATCATCCTCGATGAGCCAACGGCTTTTCTCGACTACCCCAGTAAGGTGGATGTGATGCAATTGCTCAAACGATTGGCACACGACATGGACAAAACCATCTTCCTCAGTACACACGATTTGGAACTTGCCCTACAAATAGCTGACACTATCTGGCTCATGGACAAGGCAAACGGATTATCTACAGGTACGGCAGAAGAACTCTACGAACAAGGTCTTATCAGGAAGTTTGTCAACAAAGACGATATTTATTTTCATCTGTTCAACAACACGCATCATACAACAGATGCCCCATAGCCAAACAAAACAGAAAGAGTCTGTATCAGCTATGGGGCATCTGCCATTTCATCACTTATCGTTTATGGCATTGGGAACAAACCTTCCCAACGCACATCCCAATCAGAGGGGAAGCCAGGATTCTTACCCTTTGAACCATCCCATCCTGCACACATCATGGCAACTGCCGTAAGCAGTCCACCATTACCTGGTAGATAACAGCGCAGACGGTCGTCTTGGTAATTATGTCCATTAGGCAGATACGTATTGGTACGTTTGTCCATGAGCAAGGCATCAACGGCACGTTGTGGCTCTCCGAGTCGTGCGGCACACATTGCCACCATCGGGAAATCCCATCCCCACGTCTTATTCCAGTTCCAGTTGTCCCATACCCAATCAAGTGTCTTGCGCATGATGTCATCATTCACCAGTTTGTTTTGCGGCAAGATGCCCACTGCACCAAGCACTGCGGGATGGTCGCTCGTAAAACGAATGTCTCGGTATGTCTGCGTGGCAGTCTCTGCAGCCAGATAGAGAGAATCTTCATTATAAGCCAAGGGCGAGAGGTTATTGATAACCAAATCCCAACTCTCATTACGAGGCTTGCCCTGTCGCTCTCTCCATTTCTGTGCAGTTTGCAGACCCCACAGCCAATACGACAGTTCAAACGGTGGGTTAACGGTAGAGTCAGCCTTCAAGGTTTCCTGTGCAGGAATACATCCTTTCAACACATATCTTTTATTGACTTCATCTAACGTGGCAAACGAAGACATGAATTCTGCCGTTTCTTCTACCATCAAGTTAAACGCATCCAATAACTTTTTCCCCAGTTCCTTTTTCTCCTTTTTTTCAGAAGGGAGCAATTTCACATTGGCTACAGAGTCATCATACACCTGTGTACGATACAGCAATTCTGCCAGATAAATGGGATGTGGCTGTTGCCAAATCAGGTATGATCCCACATTAGATGGTGCTTCCCTACCAGAAGGATCTGTCATCTTCATCCATCTCACCCCTGTAAATCCCTGTCGTTGGGCTATTTCCTTTGCCTTTTCTATCACACGATAGTACCAGACCATCGTTTGGGCGAGATAATTGGGCCTTCCCCACAAGGCAAAGTGGGCTTGATGCCACCACTCCATCTCCAAGTGAAACTTTCCAAACCATGAGTTATACGTGAGTCCTGTCTCTTGTGGAGGAGTTTCTCCCGCATCGTTCACCTTCATGAGGTATTGGCTCAAGATGGTACGACGCTCCAGCTCCTTGGCACGTGGGTCTTTCACATGAGAGAAATCCACGATGCCTCCCTCTTTCCAATAGTTGTTCCACTCCTGTCCTGAGCGAATGGCATGTTCAGCAAATGGTTCAATCTGAATCCTACGACGTTCCGCTGGAGAAAATTCACAACTGAAGTCCAGCACTCCGCTCTTACTTCTTAAAATGATGGTATGGTTAGAGTTGTTTACAGATGTCTTTACGTCATCTCCTATCCAACTCACATACAACCAATAAGAATTTGGATGATTAGTTCTCACCAAGATGCGTTCCACTTCCAGCACTCCATTGCCCTTATAAACATTCGTGATATGATTCCTGTCATTCTGTCTGTCCCAGTCGCAACCATCATCGGTATGCTTGCCTGTAGGATATGGGAAACGAATGATTACCTCAATCTCATCATCCGACGTGATACGCGACGAGACATTGTTTCTGCTCTTCGTGGGATCTACCACCGTTTCCACATGATATTTCTGACCATTGTAAGTAAACTTACTGTCAATCTTTCCATTCCACAAGTCCAATGTCTGGTCGATGTCCTTTACTTGCGACATGTCATCCAAGTTGAGACCGATGGTTCCCAAATGCAAACGGTGTGGATTGGCACGAAGGTAGCTCTCTGCCTCCTTCTGCTTACCTGGTTGTTTAAACTGTGCGGAATACCACTCCTTATGTCCGCGTCCGAAATCACGCTCCACCAACACATCCTCATCTTTGAAATGTTTAAGGTTAGAAAAGGAGTCCCATCCCCAATCGCTCATGGTTCCCAACGGAATGCCACTGCTATACTCTTCGGGAAACGTTTGCAAACCCGTAGCATCCACCGTAAAGGCAAACCTACCGTTTCCCACCGACAGCGAGGAGAGCTTGTCCATTGTCGTCACATGTGGATTGTTGCGTCTCACCACTTCCTTGCGGTCTATTTCCTGGGCGCTCACCTGCCCTATTCCCAGCATCAATACCAATGCCAAAGTCCATTTTCTCATAGCCTTCATAATTATATCTTGATTGTTTGGGCAAAGATACAGAAAAATCGTTAATCTATTTTCGCTTTGTACTTATAAATATTATTAATTTTATCTTTTTTCAATGAAAAACACTAATTAGCCTTGGTTTCAATTAACTATTTCCAAAAACTATTCAATATACCCTTCTTGATCATATCCTCGACGATATTTGTTGATGAGATCAATAAGCGACTGCAAACGAGGTATATCACAGCGAAGCGTATGATATTTATCATATTGTTTGTCGTAACGGGAAAGCGCCCCCTTGGACAATCGCAATTCTATGTCAGAAGGAATCATAAAGGATGAGCGATTTCCTAAGTATTCGCGAAACTCTGTCAGAAAGATATGTATTCCAGCCAAGTCGAAATCGCCAAAATGAACATATTTATTAGGAATGGTTTTAAGCCAGTTCCGTAGGTCTGTTGATTGAGGATAACGAGAGACAAATAGCAGTGGAGCATCTCCTATGACTGATCTAAACAGTCGTTTTTGATGGCGAATCATACGGAAGTTCTCCATATTTTCAATACCAACTACAATGACATCTTCTGGAATACAAAAATGCTGCCAGTTGTTGATGAAGATAAAACAGCCTTCTGGAGGATTGATTACAAAAAGCTTGCCATTCAGAAAACACTCAACAGGCTCATAGCTATTGACTGGGAATCCAATACATGACCGAATTGTAAGCAATTTGGAATTGCCCGTTTCTATTGCCAATGAAGAACGGGAGTCAGAAGCATTGACTTCAAGTAATCGATAGTTTTCATCTTTGTCAATAAGAAACCTTTTCAAAGCCTCAATGTCACGAGCATGGTATGATTTTCTTGAACCTCGTGTTGTGACCAATAACAATCCTTCTGCCATAAGTTCATCAAGCAGTTTGCTGTTTATTTTTGAACCAGCAACCTGTTTTCCTAATAATAATGCTTGTAAAGATCCACTTAAAGCCATAGTTCTATTTCGTTCGTTTCAATAATTTATCCACTCTCGTTTTCACGCCATGCTTACTGAGCAGATAGGTATATCGGTAATCGTATGGATTATAAGATGTTGGCGAACTGTTTATAAGATATATGTTACGCATATTGGCAAATTGCAAAATACCCTTGATATTGTTGGGGTGCAGTCGCCCTATTTCGTCCATCATGCAATGTACTATAAAATCTCCACTCTTTTTGGCAGCCTTCTTTTTGAAAACATTGATAAGCATGATATTCACCATAGCCTTCACCAAAATATCTGTGCCATCCGAACCCACATTATTGATACGCTCAACCCAATTGGTATCGTTATCATTCTCTTTCACACGGAACTGTAAGCGGAAAGCATCTCCAAGCGAAACCGTCGGCCGAGTTTGTTCGTCCTGCAATTGGTGAGAGAGGCTCTTCAGATAGTCTATCACCTTACGATTCACTTCATCACGATTACCTCTTGAGAAAAGATTGAGTTCACCGATGGAAAGAGCATTCTCTACAGTATAGTCATGGATAGACATAAGCAATTGCATAAGTCTGTCAGATGATTCATTCGCTCTCAATTCAATGCTCTTAATGACACCAGCAAAGTTCTTTTCTACAAAGTCTTTGTTGATGTCAAGTATTACTCCATCCACATCCGAACGACGTTTCATCAGTGCACCGATTTCCGTTGATATACGTCCCAAGATGTCCTTGTAATGCTCGCTGGTGCGTTGACGGAATTCCTCTATCTTGTTGTTGTCCATAAAGTCCTGTAAATCTACCGCAATTTGCAAATAGTCGTTGTCTGTCACAGGCATGGTGTTGAAATGGAAGGCATTTTGCGGTTTGAAGTTGCGGTTGAAATTGATGACCGTACCTTTCAGTTTTTCTAATGTATCGCGTTTCAAATTGACCGTTCCTCGCAGTTGACTTATTAGTTGTTGGCAATCTAAAGGTGTCGTCATTGCCTTATCATCCGAAAGGAATGTGTCTGGTACAAGGTGCTCGTTCTCTACCATCTGATGATAGAGTTTTAAGCCTTCACCTCGATGCGTCAAATCTTTGAGCACTTCTTTCTGACGTTCTTCTAAATCCGTTCTTTTCTTCTCGATGCGACTCCGTTTATCCACATAACGTTGACGTAATATTGTTAATTGCTGTTTAATGTCTTCGATACTCTTTTTAATCTCTGGCTCTTTGGCAAACAGATTTTGTTCTGCATCACGATACCTGATGACTACAGGACGTTCGTCGGCAATCTGCTGCAACAATTTCTGGAGTTTTTCCAAAGTCGTGCGATATTGCTCCAACAGATTAACATCAACACCTTTTCCTGCCAGTTCAGCCTTCTGTTGTTCATCGAGTTGAGCCTTCTGGCTGTCAAACTCCTGGTTTCTGACTGTAGCTTCTGCTATTTGAGATTCCTTGAACATACGCAATTTTTCATCGAAGGAGTTTGATGCTTTGTTAAATGCAGCATCAATGTCTTTAAGTTCCTTTCTGTTCTTGATTTCTTTCTTTTCACGAGCATCTTTTTCCGCTTCCACTTTGAGTAGGGCTTCATTGAAAGCATGTTCACGAACCTCTTTTTCTTGCGCAATCAGTTCTTGCTCTTCCATTTCTAACTGATGTTGCTGATTTTGCAGGTTCTGTCGTTTTATTGGAATCTGTTCTTCCTCCACATTCAGTAATGACTCCTTTTGTCGTAGCGGATTTAGCTGTGTGGCATATTTCTTTCCCAGTTTAGAAATATCTTCTTGCAAGGTGATAGGCAATTGCGTGAGCTGTCGGTTCGTCAGCAGCACTTGCTCTTCCAGATTCTTTTTCTCCATCCGATAGTCATCAGGTGTACGATGTACCACATCAAGATTATCTAAGTTTAATTTTACGCCAAACAAATTGTCTGAAGTTGCATCCAACTCAGGATTCAATCCTTGGGCATATAGAATTCTTTCCTCATCAACCACTTTGCCGATGGTATCTTCCCAACCCTCCGCATTTATAGTCAGCCATTGATACAAAGAACCGTCAAGATGCGACAGCAAATCGTCTATCTTTTCTATATGCTTACGGTACTGGATTCGTTTATCCTCTAAACTTTCTTGCTCACGCCGTGACTCTTGCTTCAGTTCTTTTTCCTTCATCTCATATTCATTCGTAATCTGAGAAATCTGGCTTTTTACAGCTGTCTTCTGTGCATCATTCTCTTTTTCTGCCACATCCAACTGCAAAAACTGATCCATTATCAGTTTGATTTCTTTAGCCTTAGGATGCCATCGACGCAGTTCCTTCACTGCCCCATCTGCCTTGTTTTGTTCTGTCAACAATGTTTGCAGTCGGTCATCCGACTCACGCCGCCAATTATTGAAAGCGTCCATTGTTGCGTACTTGCTTTTCGTGCGCTCATTTTCCAGACGTTTTCTCTCTTTCTGCAAGGAGTCTTGCTTCTGATAATATGCCTCTTTCTGCATATTCTCAAACGTCTGACGGGCATTCTCCAGTTTTCCTTTTAGAATTTTATACTTATCCTCTATCGACGCATGAGTTTTCAGAAGATCATCCAACAGTATCTGCTTGTCTTTAGCCTCCTGCTTGATAGCCTCCTCACGGGCTGCAAGGGTTAGTTTTTCTTCTATTTTTATGGCTTTGAATTCCTTTCTTGCTTGGGCTATCTCTGTCAGTTTACTTTTCTTTGCACCCAATTCCTGATTGAGCGCATCTTTCTCTTTGCCATATTCCGTCGTAAGTTCTTCTTCCCGTTTACATTCCTTTTTGATATTCGTTTCCACTTCAGTGGCCTCAGTTTGCAAAAGTGGGATGTTCTGTTCATTTTCAGCCACCGCATGATTCAGCATACGCCACAAATCCAGCAGCTGTTGGTTGAACGCCACGATTCTTCTTCCTTGTTCAGCAATCTTCAGAGCTTGCTGTCGTACAGGATAATTACCATCACGTGTCTGTCTGAACCAACAGTCTATCTCGTCATATTCACGTTCAAAATCGGTTACTAATCTGCGATATGTTTGTAAGTCGATAGGTAAGTCTTCGTCAGCCATTGATTGTATAATGGTATTTTTCACGAAATCGGCATCTAACTTGGTGTTCAGGAAAACGTTCTGAATACTTCGTGGGATATTCTGATAATGGTTACTCTGCACTAAAGCATAACGAGTGTATTTTGCGTCATGGGTATTACCAAAGATAATATCCTTGAACATCACACCCGAATCTATTCTTTTAGAGACAGTTATATTTTTATTTATCCGCTCACGTATCTTCACCCAGTCGCTTAATACCTGCTTGTTTTCATCAATAAGCCAATCGCGCAGATAGGGAGCATCAATGAACCGCCATGATGCACGACCCTGATACCTACTGACCAATATGGTATATGCACCATTGTCGCGCATTACCTCATAGAGAATATATGAGTTGGACTGGCGAAAATAAAACTCGTCAAACGATTTCTGCCCTTGTTGTATGCCCAAGCGATGCTTATCGGCATTGTAAAAAAACAACAATGCCCTCAACACCGTACTCTTACCGACACCCTGAGTACCCGTGAAATGCACGTTACCATCCACCGCAATTTCAGCGTATGGTATATTGGCACTATTGACAAATATGATTTTATTCAGGTATTTCATCTTCATTGGCTATTTGAATCATATTAACCAGCTCCTCTGCATAGTGAAATGCTGATGTAATTTTATAGGTCTCATCCTGTTCACTGATACACTCAGCAAAGCCCATACCCTGCATCTCCTGAAGCAACTTATTCACAATCTCAAGGTTGGAACCTGCACCATATTTCTTATATAGATGGCCCGCTTTCTCCTTCAGTTCAATGTCTAAACTTATCTGTTCAATTAGGTGGCTCTTACGAAACTGGTAACCGGCAGTAAACGACTGGTTATAGGTCTTTAGAAAATCCAGATAGTCGAGCCACTTGGAAAAGCTCTCCAACTTCTGTTCTATTGCCTGCTTACCTTCACCTATTCGTGAGAAATAGAAATAACCATTACCAGACTCTAACTGTAAACCAATCTCTTTGAAAAAGTTGGCATAATCGTCCTGATTTTCCTCTAAATCTTCATAAAGATGACGGATAGAGGTATCAGTACTGTCCACTGAGAGAAACTCTCCCCTGCTTAGTCGCTCGTATATTCTTTGTGTATTATTTCGCATAGATGATAGGGTATTCAATGTCTTGATAGTTAGCGTATTTTCCCGTCATCCTACATTCGTCTGGATGCAGAATAACCAGTTGGCAAAAGAGGGCTGCGTGGTCTTCTATGTTACGCTTGGCTTTATAGTCATATCTCAGTATAAAATCAAACAAATTATAACTTGATGCAGAAAAGGCATTCCATACCTCTGAAGGATCTACATCTTTCAGTCGTTGCACATGTTCTTGCAAATCTTCATCTGTCAGTGGTTCAGCTTCAGACCTTGCTGTTTTCTTTAAGCCATTACGCTCGGCTATTCTCCTCAGAACATTTACAATCTGGTCATTTTCTCTCAGCATTTCTAAAGAAAGCCTTATTCGGCTGTATTGGCGAGATTCCATCCATAACGGATTCTTTTCTTCCAATATCTGCACCAGATTGGTATCTGTCTTGATAAGTAACTGATCTTGGAGATATTTCAACTTGCGTATCTTCTTGTAGAGTTGGTTTTGTTGCTCAATCTGATTGATATAGACAATAATCTGACGGTCTATCTCCATCAGAGCATGATAAGCCTCCACAAAATTGTGCTTTACATCGCTACATGCCTTGGCCATGTGTGGGTCGTTGGCCATCAAGAAAAAAGCGTGTTCCGTGTCCATCAACTTTTCACATTCACGTATCATAGATCGGATGCTATGACTTTTCTCATCCAGATTCTGTAATTTCTTTTTCTTGATGATATAGTTGGGTTCTTGCTTATACGCATTATCCATGTTGCGTTTCAAATCCACCACGTTCTTCAATGTTCTAAATCCAGCTTTTTTCAGTATCTGTCGCACACTGTCTTGGTATCCAGCCTTGCGATTGGCATTCGTTTCTTGCAAGAAATAACCAATATGCTCTTTCAATGTGACGATACATTCCTGTACACTTAGCACACTGATTTCCTCGTTTACGTTCAGCACTTCTTCGAAGAAATTCAGATAGTCACTCTCTATCTCTACGGCATTGCCCGTTTCTACAAGCACTCCATAATCCAGCAATTTTCTGAGCCGTGTTTCGTTTCCTCCAACGAGTTCTAAAGCCAACCCTAACGGAAACTTCATCAGTTTTCGCTTCTCAAACATCTCACTTAACAAACTCTGTTCACGCGAGAGTGTCTTTGTCAGCTCTTCTATTGTCCTGAAATGAGAAAGTATATCCATAAAAAGTTAAACTTCCTGGTTTTGTTTCGCAGAAACTCCTACCTCTACAATATGAATCACCTTAACGCAATTGAGGTTTTTGTTATTAGCCATATTCTTTATTTTCGCAACAAAGATACAAATATATTTTTATATTATGCCTTGTATCATCAAAAGTATAACAACAATTTACGACAGAAATGGTATTGTATTACAGGAAACTGTCATGAAAATTCTGAATTTAGGTGCCATTTTACGGGCATTTTTTCAAACGAGTTGGTGCTTGGGTGGAAAAACAGCCAGTTTTTAGTGTTTTGTTAAACAACTAATAATCAATGACTTATATTTTCTCAATGTTTAGTATTCATATAATAACCCATGTTTTTACCTCAAAAAAGGTACTTTTTGAGCTTTCATAACATATATAGTTAGCACTCGTAACATACATAGTTACGCTCATAACTCATATAGTTACGTTCGTAACATGCTAAGTTACGATGAAAAACACGGTTTTTCACCTGTTTTAATCTGTTTTTCTGTTCTCCCAATTCTATTTCGCAAGAAAAGCAGAACAAAAATTTGTTGGGATAATTGACAATGGATAATTCATAATTCACAATTGATAATTCATAATTGATAGTTAATGGTCTAAGGATATTCTTTGTTTACACCAATATAAAAAGGTTTGTTGTTGTAAGCCCCTGACTGAGTTCTTCCGCACTTTCTCTGTTTTAGGGTTTTCATTTGAAAAGGAGCCGTTTGTTAATCATGTTTATGTGAAGAAGACGTGAATATATAAACGCTGAAAGCGTTTCCGCTCAATAACTCGTGGGTGCACAGTACCCACGGATAGACAGAGGATGGATAAAACGTCTATGAAAGAGTCGGCCACTGCACGTATGGGGGCACTCTTTCAGAGTGCTTGCCCCCTATTGCCTATTATCCGCAGGTCCTACGGACACTACGGTTATCGAGCGGAGACCGCGCTGCGGTCTGATTTGTTGAGGGTGTAAATGTTGAGTGTTGAGCGTTTAGTGATAATTAGTTTTGACTACTTGCCTCTCTATCTCCAGACATATCTCTTGCTTCTTGCTTCTAACTTTCATGCCTCTCTATCTCCAGACATATCTCTTGCTTCTTGCTTCTAACTTTCATGCTTCTCTATCTCCAGACATATCTCTTGTTTCTTGCTTCTTACTTTCTTGCCTCTCTAATCCCCAAGACATATCTCTCACTCCCTCGCCCCTCACCTCTCACTACTCATCTCATGCTTCTCGCCTCTCAAACATCTTCAACGGAAAAAAGATGGTAGGTAAAAATATCTGCCTAAAAAAAATCGCCACTAAAATGTTTTTTAGTGGCGATTTATGAATGAAGTGATAATATGTAGTTAATAATATTTTTATTATGTTTTCTCGTTATAGCCTTCTCTCCTCTTTTTGAGTTCTTCACTATACAACTTGAAAAAATCGTAATCTAAAATGTCCGATATTCTAAGGAGATAATCGGTGTCAATGGAGCGCTTGTCAAAAATTTTATACACATTAGTTCTTGAACACGACAAGTTCTCTGCGAGCCAAACAATGGTTCTCTTTCTTTCTTTTAGTTTTTGTCTAATTAATAAACCAATTTCCAACATTATATCGTTATTTAAATGTAGTAATAATTTATATGAGTAAATTATTCATTCTTGATTTTAATGCAAAATTAAAGGTTTTCTTTTTAATAAAATAAAATCCAAATACCCAATTAGTTGCCATGTAAACCAATTGGCTACATTTTTTTTTTTATTCCTATATATCACGCGTATAAATAAGTTTTTGTACCTTTGCAAACGATAAAAATAGCAAGAAACATTAATACGTAACGGAAATGAATCAACCAGAAAAAGTGACAGGCAATGTACACAAACGTCAGATTCTATTGATTAACGATATGGCAGGGTATGGAAAAGTGGCAACGGCTGCCATGCTACCTATCCTTTCATACATGGGATTACCCACTTACAACCTGCCCACGGCATTGGTATCGAACACGCTGGACTATGGAAAATTCAACTTGCTTGACACCACCGACTATATCATTGGCGTTTTTCCCGTATGGAAGGAGCTTGGGTTCTCGTTTGATGCCATAGCCACGGGTTTTATTGCCTCCGAGAGACAGGCAAAGGTTGTGGCTACCTATTGTCGCGAGCAAGCACTCAATGGCACTATCACATTCGTTGACCCAATCATGGGCGACGAGGGTAAGTTGTACAATGGCGTAACCCCCTCTACCATCGAGAGCATGAAAGAAATGATTTCCGTGGCTGACTTGATTTATCCGAATCATACGGAGGCTTGCTACTTAACAGACACACCTTATAATAAAATAGGTATCACGCATGAGGAGGCTTGCACGTTGGTTGACAAGTTGAGAGCCATTGGTGCCAAATCGGTATTGATAACAAGTATTCCCATCGAAGGACAAACCTCGGTGATAGGGTACAACCACAACAACGGTGAATATTTCATCTTACCCTATACGGAGATTCCCGTACATTTCCCTGGCACGGGCGATATGTTTTCAGCCGTTCTGATTGGTAACTTGCTGAATGACCTTCCCTTGAAGAAGAGTACCCGCAAGGCAATGGATGCGGTATATAAACTCATAGACCTGAACAAAGACAACAAGGACAAGAACAGGGGAATACCCATTGAAAAATACCTACACGTGATTTAGGCTGACGGTGAGCCCTCATCATTCATCATCAGTGGTATCTTTCACTATCTTTGGACCTCTAATCAGGTCTTTTGCACCAATTCCACCCTTGATCTCAATGTTCAGTCCGTCACTCAGTCCTGTGGTAACCTTCTTTCGTTCGTAAGTCTTATTGTCTCCCTCACCCTTGATTACGTACACGTAAGTGTCGTTACCACTAAACTCGATGGCACTTTCGGGAATGGTAAGCACTTTCTTGGCAGAAGCCAACTCTATCTCAGCATTGGCACTATATCCACTTCTTACCTGACTGGAAGTCCCAACATGAACGGCGGCTTTTATTTCAAACTGATTGGCACCTCCCGCCTCTATCGCCTTGGGTGAGATATATTCCAACAAAGCTTCAAACTTGAGGTTTTGCAATGCACCAATGGTAATCTTCATAGGCATACCCGTCACCAACTGTCCCACCTCGGTCTCGTCGATGTTTCCACGGAATATCAAGTCGTTCATATTGGCAACGCTTGCAATGGTAGTACCGTCATTGAATGTGTTGCTGAGAATGACAGAGTTGCCCACCTTCACGGGAACATCCAATATCAATCCCGTGATGGTAGAACGAATCAGCGTAGAGCTGGCATTGGCGTTGCTTTTAGATACACCGTCGCGCACTACTTGCAAGTTATCACTTGCGGCTGCCAACTCCTCCTTTGCCTGCTTATACGCATGATCCAGCTTATCATACTCATCAGCAGAGACAAGTCCTTTGTCGAACAACACTTTCTCACGTTCATAATTCACCTTTGCCTGTTCAACATTGACGGTAGCAAGACGTACACGAGCCTCGGCAGAACTCAGTTGTTGCATATCAGGAATCACCTTCACCTTGGCTATCACCTCGCCAGCTTCCACACGGTCGCCAGCCTCCTTGTACAAATGGGTGATGATACCAGAGATTTGCGGTTTCACGTTCACCTCATTACGAGGCTCAATCTTTCCCGTAACAACCGTGGTCTTGCTTATATCCATTACCTGTGGCGTAAACTCCTCGTAAGCCACAGGCTGCGGTTGAGACTTTTTCCAAAGGAACACGAACGTTCCGATAAACACCAATGCGATGATTGCAGCAACCATCAACTTGAGATACTTCTTCATGGTTTTATATCTTTAATCCTTATTTCATTCATCTCTCATGGCATCAACGGGCTTGATGCTCATGGCACGTGCGGCAGGAGCCAGTCCAGCCAACACGCCCAACACACTTAGCAACACCACCGCACCGATAGCCGTCCAGAATCCCACTTGATAATGAGCCTCCACAATGCCATCAGTGGTGTTAGCCATTTCCAGCATTTCCAAAATCAGCACGGCAAAGAGGATTCCACTCATGCCCGCCACTGAAGTAAGCACGATGCTCTCGCTCATGATTTGTCCAAGAATGCTCCTCGGTGTAGCACCTATGGCTCGGCGAATACCTATCTCCGTGGTGCGTTCCTTCACCGTTACCATCATGATATTGGAAACTCCGATGGCACCAGCCAACAACGTACCGATACCCACGAGCCAAATCAAGAGGTTGACACCCGAAAACAAATTATCCATTAAGCCAAACATGATTTCAGTATTGAATACCGTAACAGCTTTCTCATCCGTGGGGTCGATATGATGGGCACGAGCAATGACACTACGAATACGAGGTGTAATATTGCTCATCACAATACCTGGTTTTGCCGTTGCACTTATCAAGTGGACACTATCGCCAAGATTGTATGCCTGTTGCATCAACGTAAGGGGAATGACCACAGACTCCTCTGCCCTACCATTGATTCTCATATTGCCAGAGGCATAATCTACTCCCACCACATTATAATACATGGAGTCAATACGTATCATCTGGCCACACGGGTTTCCACCTCCAGGGAACAAAGTCTTATATACTTTCTTACCCAACACACATACCTTGCGGCATTGAGCCATGTCCATCTCGTTCAGAAACCTACCATAATAAATCTGTGGAGCCTCTACCTTTTGGTTTTCAGGCATCATACCTTTGACATTACAACTGCTCGTCTTGTCATTGAATGCCGCTGTTGCTCCCCAATGCGACAACATGGGCGAAACAACATCCAGTTCAGGTACCTGCTGCTTCAACCGTTCCACATCACGGTAAGACATACTCCAACTCCTACCCTTTCTGAATCCATGATAAGGCTTGGTAGTAGATTGGGAAAAGACAATGGCAGAATTAGAGGCAAATCCCTCAAAGTTGTTAGAGAGCATTTCCTTGAGCCCCTTTCCACCTCCGATGAGAGTAACCAACATAAACACGCCCCAAAACACGCCAAAACCAGTGAGCAATGACCGTGCCTTGTTTCGCGTGAGCGTGTCAAGAATCTCCCTATATGTATCTAAATCTATTCTCAATGCCTATGATGTATTGATATATACCTTATTTATTCTGCTCGCAATGCCTCTATCGGACGAATATGCGCAGCCTTTCGCGCAGGAATCAATCCTGCCAACGTTCCGGCAATGATCATCACCAACGTAGCTTCTACACATACGTCTAACCCAACGGTGGGATTGACGAACATTGTCAACTGAAACAAGCCGTTGTCTATCTGTTCATGTCCGAGAGTAGCGTCCATGTATTCATTGGCAACCATACCAAGCACCATTCCTATATATCCGAAGAAGGTGGTGATAAGAATGCTCTCCACGATAATCAGTCGTAATATGGATGCAGGAGTGGCACCAATCGCCTTACGAATGCCAAACTCACGGGTACGTTCCTTGACGGTTATCAGCATGATATTGCTCACCCCCACGATGCCACTCAGCAACGTGAAGATGCCAATCACCCACAGTGCCGTCCTGATGATATTCATTGCCATATTCATCTGCAAGTTTTGCGTAAAGCGATTCCATACCCACGTAGCATTATCGTCATCTGGTGCGGCACGATGGTTGGCATTCAGGCTCGCTTGATAGCCTTTTTCAAAATCCTCGTTCTCCTTGATACTGTTCAATCCATGAAAGGTAAAGACGATGTTGTCAGCCTTATTGCCTCGGTTATACATGGTTCTTACGGTATTGAAAGCCGTATAAGCCTCTGCGTTCATTGCACTTTGGTCGCTTTTGTATATACCTATGATTCTAAAAGCGATATTCCCCACTTTCGCATTCTTGCCCACCATCAACGAGATGTCGCCACGATACAATTCCTTGGCTTGGTTTTCACTCAGCACGATAGACTTACGCATTTGTGAGTTATCCACCTGATTGACAAACCTACCGTGGAGCATTTCTATCTTATTGATTTCGGCCTCGTTGGGATAGACACCGTTTAAGCTACTGGAAACATAGTTTTCACCATACGTAATCACCACGCCTCCCTGCGTAATCTCTGCACCTACGTCATCAATATTTTCCAAGAACCTACGTTCGGTAATGGAAATGTCGTCGTCATCCAATGTAATCCTTCGCCCTTCCTTTAACCCATCGTAAGCCTTCGACGTAACGCCGCCGCCCACCATCATGGAGTTATCAAGAAAGCGATTGCTGTTTTTGGAAGTGGCATTAATCAATCCATTGCCTGCACCCAACAAGAAAATCAACATGAATATTCCCCATGCCACGGCAAAACCAGTGAGAGCAGTACGCAACTTATTGCGTTTAGCCGTTGACCATATTTCGTTAAGAATGTCGTACATGGGAAAGAGGAATTTATTTCATCAAGCCACCAGAGCCAAATGGACTCGCTTGATGGTTCAGGTTTTCTTCTATCTTGCCAATCAATCCATCTTTGATATGGATGATTTTATTCGTTTCATTAGCCACACCACTCTCATGAGTCACCACGAGGATGGTCTTGTGTTCTTCCTGATGCAGTTGCTTGAGCAGTTGCATCACCTCAATGCTCGTTTTAGAGTCAAGGGCTCCCGTAGGTTCATCCGCCAAGATAATCTTCGGTTGTGTAATCAATGCCCTTGCAATGGCTACACGTTGCTTCTGACCTCCAGACAATTCGTTGGGATAATGCGTAGCCCATGCAGCCAGTCCCAGCCTATCCAGATATTCCATAGCCATCTGATGACGTTTGCGTCTGCTCACGCCCTGATAGAAAAGAGGAAGTTCCACGTTCTCTACAGCTGTCTTAAAGCCAATCAAATTGAATGACTGAAAGATAAACCCAATCAACTTATTTCGGTATTGTGCCGCACGTTTTTCTGAAAGGTCTTTAATCAACGTTCCAGCAAGTACATATTCGCCCGTATCGTAATTGTCAAGTATCCCTAATATATTTAATAAGGTGGACTTGCCAGAGCCAGAGGCTCCCATGATAGACACAAACTCACCTTCCTCAATGTGTAAGTTGATACCTTTCAACACGTGCAAAGGTTGCGCTCCGAAATATGTCTTGTTTATATCTGTTAGCCGTATCATGTTCGTTTGACGTATTTAGGCATGAGTTTGTTGCAAGAGTCAATAACTATTGTAATGAATCTTGAAATTCAGAGGCATTTCATATTCTCCCTTGACAGGCATTCCGTATCTTACACCAGGTTTCCACTTTGGCATTTTGCCAATCACACGCTTACCCTCTTCGGCAAACAGCATCAGTACCTCTTCACGTAGCTTTCGTTTCTCGTCGCCAGCCAACTTCTGAAAAGGCAACTTATCCTCCACGGTAATATTGTTGCTTACCACCTTGACTTGAGAGATTGTACCATCGGCATTGACCGTGAAATGGAATATCGTTTGTCCTTCCAATCCATAGTTAGAGGCCTTGCGAGGATATTCCACATTTGCTGCCAAGAATGCTTTCAAGGCATCATCGCCACCTGGAAAAGAGGGAGAAGCAGCTCTCTTGGAACGAGGGATATAGATCTTCGACTTGTCAAGATGGGATAGTTGTCGTCTGAGTTTCTCAATCATCACGGTGCGCAAGATTACCTTACCCTCCGTATTCAACACATACATTGACGGAATCCACTTAACACCGTAAGCATTTGCCATTTTCGACTCACGCATCTTGACAAACTCACACAACTGCAATCCCTCCATGCCACTATCGGCAACGTATTTCAGCCATTTGTCTGCATCCGTATCAAAAGAAACATGAATGAAGATGACACTATCTGATGCAAACTCATCATGCAATCGGTTGATTTCAGGAATATCCTTCCGACAATCAGGACACCACGAAGCCCAGAAGTGCAACACCACATACCTGCCTCTCAGACTCTTGAGCGACGTATTGGATATGCTGTCTATCTTGAAGTCTGGTGCCTCTGTGCCAAATTTCAACATCTCTTGTGTATAGAGCGAATCCAAGTCTTGGGAATATGCACCCAACACCATTGGCAACAAAACTAACAATAACAATAATCTTCTCATACCAATTGGATGTTTAGCGTACTATCTTATCTTCTCTATCTTCAACGTTTGGTCACAATAATCCACAACGGCAGGGCGATGAGTGATGAATATCACGGTTTTGTCGTGATTGGCAAGGATATTCTGCAATAATTGCTTCTCTGTCTCAGGGTCGAGCGCACTCGTTGCCTCATCAAACAACATGATACTTCGATTACGCAACAAAGCTCTCGCAATGGTAATACGCTGAGCCTGACCTTCACTCAGTCCTCCTCCTGCTTCCGTGCATTGCGTCTCCAGTCCATCTGGCAGTTCTTTCACAAAGTCGGCACACGCTTGGTGCAATGCCTCATACATATCCTCATCAGACGCACTGAGGTTTCCTAATCGTAGATTGTCACGAATAGTACCGCTCAGCAAGGTGTTTCCCTGAGGCACATATACAAAGTTGCAACGCATACGAGGCGACAACGTTCTTTTCTCTTGTGAATTATAAATCTCTGCCTTGCCTTCCGTGGGATGAACCAAAGCCAAAATCAATCGAATCAACGTGGTTTTACCAGCTCCCGTCTCACCCAATATTGCCGTACAACTACCTGGATAGAAGTCGTAATCCAAATGATTGATAACCAAGTCTTCAGAATCATCGTATGAATAAGACACATCGGTCAACTTCACGCCGCACGGAGCATCTATCTCGATAGGTTCTCCCTGTTCTTCCAAAGGATTCTCTTCCAACTCCATCAATCGTTCGGCAGCCGTAAACACACCCACAAAAGCTGGAATGAGTGATGTAAGGTTTCTGGCTGGTCCTTGTATCCTGTTCACCAATTGTAAGAAAGCCGTCATTCCACCAAACGTCAACGTATGGTCGAGCATTCGCAAGGCAGCCCAAAGGAACGCGAACAAATAGCCAAAGGCAAAACCGAAGTTGATGACAAGATTGGTATATACCCTAAAGCGAGTACGCTTAATCACGTTTTGTCTCAACTCGCTTTGCGTATCTTCCAGTTTATCTACCATTGCGCTATCGCTCTCCAATGTCTTAATCAACATTCTATGCTGAATCGTTTCCTGCAAGACACTCTGCACCTTACTGTCAGAGTCGCGCACTTGACGAGTCAAACGGCGCATCTGGCCAATATAAATCCTACTGAAACCCAAGAACAGAGGCAACATAATGACAATAGCCACTGCCAAGAACTTGTCCATTGAGAACAAATAGAAAAACGCACCGAAAAACAAGGCGAGCACAGACACCGTATTGGGAATAGTTTCGGTAAGGAAATTCACCACGGTATTGACATCCGACTCAAGTCTGTTGATAATGTCACCGGAGTGTCTCTTCTCTTTTCCGTGCCATTCCGACCGAAGGATACGGTCAAGCATCCTTTGTTGCATCTTGTTTTGTGCCTTTATTCCAAGTATATTCTTCACCCACACACTTGAAATGCTCAATGCAAACTCACATAAGATGAAGAATGCAATCACTCCCGTAGCAACAAAGATATTTCCTTCCCTTGCTCCAGCAGCCACATCTATAGCCCTTTGCATGGCCCAAACCTGAATAAGACTAACAACCACCATACCCAATCCTATCGAAGCATTAAGAATGGATTGCAATTGGTTACCTTTCCAAGCTCCCCAAAGCCATTTCATAATGATACGAGCCGTGTATTTATATTTAGGAACCTTGAGTTTTTCCCTTATTTTACTGATTATTCCCATGAAAATATGAATGTTCTACTCTATTAAAGCATTACTGCCTTTGGTCTGCTCCCCACATCATCTTCTCACGCAATGTGGAGAAATAACGCTGTGATTGTCTTTTGATGATTTTAATGTGATACGGTGCCTTGGTAATCGTAATCTTCGTACCTTCCAATAATTTTTCAGACCGTCCGTCAATGGCAACCAAGAAATTATGCGACCTGCTTTCGACGGTCAGTTCAACCGTACTTGTATCACTGATAGCTATTGGACGAATGTTTAAACTATGTGGTGCAACGGGTGTCAAGCACAATATTCCCGCATCTGGCACAACGATAGGACCGCCATTGGAAAGGTTATAAGCCGTACTACCAGTAGGTGTAGAGACCACCAAACCATCGGCTTGATACGTCACCAAATACTCTCCGTTCACGGTGGTTCGTATCGTAATCATCGACGCATTGTCGCGTTTCAACACGGCAATGTCGTTCAACGCATACGGATTACCAATGATAGTGCCTCCATCCACATTGATTTGTATAACAGTATGCTCTTCCACCAAGAACGTACCGTCGAAAACGGATTGCAAGGCATTCTCTATCTCACTGGGCAAGATATCAGCAAGGAAGCCCAGACGCCCCATGTTAACTCCCAAGATGGGGATTTCCTTGTCACCAACCCTACTGGCTGCCTTGAGGAACGTACCATCTCCACCCATTGAAATCACATAGTTGACGTCAAAGTCTAATTCATCAAACACACCCGTTGCCTCTATCGGCAGGTGCTGTTCTTGTGTGATGAAATCATAAAACGCCTTTTCTACGAACACCTCGGCTTTCCTTTCAGAAAGATACGAGAGTATCTTTTGAATGGCGGTAGATTTCTTTGCTTGATATTCATTGCCGAAAAGGGCAAATCGAAGTTTGCGTTGTGTCATAATCACGTCTTTTTCCACTGCAAAATTAATCAAAAATATTCTTTTGTACACCAACTTGCTCAAAATACACGGGTTGTAAGCCGTATTTCTTTAAATTCTCTGCATTCATCAGACTTTTCAGAGGCGTAAAGGCAAACAACTGATGGTTATTCTTTTTGATAAGTTTATCGTAATCATTGGGCAAGAAAACATTACAGTTAACCACAAGATTGTCTTTCACGGTGTTCACTATATCTTTGCTCATGATATCTTTTTTCAATTCTGGATATGCTTGTTGGTAAGCTTTCGACTTGATGTTAACCGTCTTAAACAATTGGTCTTTTGTTTTTTGTTCTGCCATTCTATTAAGCCAATATTCACCTTCGAATCGGAAAACCTTAACCGCAGAGGGGCAATTGGCAAAAATATTGTTTTCTACAACATTGTCTTTTCCTCCATGAATGGTTATTGCACCAAATTGATTTGAACCACAATTCTCAAAGACATTACCATAGATATTTACGCCACTAATAATATCGTCTAACCGAATACCGGCAACCTTGTTGCAAACATCATGGCCTTTGATGTTTTTCCAATGATTGTAGCGGACAACAACACCCCTGTAACTTGCATCACCCCACATGTCAAAAGCTCCTTGGTCATCACTTTCCGTCACTACATTCTCAATCTTATTGTATTCAACCACCACGTTGTTTCCGTCGAAACGCATGGCAGAAGAATGGTTTCCCGTCAAGTAATTGTGACTAACCGTTATTCCGCAACCTGAGAAAAACACGTTTTGCTGATAAGTGTGTCGGTAATGAGAAACATTACGGATGATGTTATTTTGGATAAGAAAATGGGCATCGGTCAATGAGGCACGGTCTCCGCCATTGGCAGCAATGCCCCTCATGCCAAGTTGTTCTATCAAACATCCTTGCACCTCATGGTTTGCCCCGCCGTCAATATTGATTCCGTTCTCGCCAAATTGAGCTATATGGCAATCCACAATACGATTGCCATTGCCATTCTTGATTCTCAAAGCCGCTCCCCTTCCCCCTTCAAGAGTCAGTCCGTCAATCACAACCTGCTGGCAATCCACAATTGCCAACATCGGACTTGCATTGCTCAGCGATATACTTACCACATCTTTGCCGATACGATAATCATTCACAGGATACCAATAAAGAACACCTTTCAAACGGTCAATGAAATACTCACCGGGAGAATCTAACTCTCTCAAGGAATTGACCACATAGAATCTGGCTCCTTTTTTATAGCCGTACACGTGATAAGGTTTCTTGAGGTAAATGGTATTTTTCCTTGTATCTACTCGCTCGATGCTCTCATACGACTCGTACCAATTATAATGCCAGTATCCATATAAATGTGCATCAGCATCATCTTTCAAATCGTCTAAATGGTTGTCTGAATAAGTGATGATTCCTTCATCGGTAGCACCATCATTCTGTTTCGTACTTCCCTTTGCCTCCGTTACACTGATGAAGCCATCATTCGGATAGCGAGCCATAGGCTGTCGTTTGCCGTTACAATACAAATCCACTCGATGATGGTCGCCTACGGAAACACCATAGTCAGTGATTCCAAATTCGTAAAGATTGGCTCTCAATATCCGTGAACGAGCAGAGACGGGTATTCGCTTATCACATTGACGCTCCAACTTGGTGAAATTGGTGATGATCTTGTTTCCCACCAACCTTGCCTTTCCCTTCTCGTCAGCACATACGGTAAGGGTATTGCCATTTTGCACACCCTTTATCTGAACCGTCTGCATGATTTCGTACTCGCCATTCTGCAAGTGAAGATAGAAGTTTGTGTTCTTGCTTTGCCTGAGTGGTAATTGCAATTTCCCAAAGGCATTGCTTAACGTTTTCCAAGGAGCCTGCTTCGTTCCATTAGCCCTATCGCTTCCCGTTGGAGAGACGTAATAATGAATGTCGTTATTAGCCATAACGCCATTGGACAACCCCATAATCAAGAACAGGACAAGTATCAAACTGTATCTTCTCATCACCTTAATTATAATAAAACGATACAAATTTACACAAAATTCATGAATTACAACCCTATCACAACAATAATTTGCATTTTCTTGACCATAAAGACGATGAAAAGCTTTTACCACGATGACCATTGCCATTTTCTTGGCTTTCCATAAACACCATGTTTGCACTTGCCAAACCATGTCTTTACATATCGCAAACATCATGTTTACCCGACATGAACCTTATCCTCCTATCACCCCACTGAAACATGAATGGAAAAGAACAAAAGAATTGACATCAAAAACTTTCTCTCGACATTTGTTTTTTTCTCGATTATTTTGCTTATCTTTGCCGAAAATACAATTAATATCAATCTATAAAAACCAAATACTATGGCAAAAGTATATGTTTTCTTAGCTGACGGATTTGAGGACATCGAGGCGTTGGCACCAATAGACATCATGCGCAGAGGTGGCGTGGAAGTTGTAACGGTTGGTATCATGGGTACCAACGAGGTAATCAGTGCTCACGGCGTAACCGTATTGGCTGACGTGCCCATTGAATTTGCCGGTGACTTCAGTGACGCTGACTTGCTGATGCTTCCAGGAGGAATGCCTGGTGCTTCAAACCTAAACGAACACCAAGGAGTGAAGGATGCGCTCATGCGACAGAATGCCGCTGGCAAACGGATAGGTGCCATCTGCGCAGCCCCAATGGTACTCGGAGGACTGGGCTTGTTGAAAGGAAAACGTGCCACCTGTTATCCTGGCTTTGAGCAATACCTTGAAGGTGCTGAATATACGGCTGACCTCTGCACCGTAGATGGTAACATCACCACGGGCGAAGGTCCTGCTGCCGCTTTCCCATACGGTTACGAATTGCTCAGACAACTGAAAGGCGAGGAGATTGTGGCTCAATTGCAAGAGGGAATGCGATACAATCACTTAATGAAAGGTTAAAGGTAGAAGGAGGAAGGAAGACGTAGAGCGCGTAGCCTACCTCTCCCTTCTTCCTTCATCATTCCTACATCAACAATATGGACTATATAATCATCGTGGCAGGTGGAAAGGGCTTGCGCATGGGTGGGGAAATACCCAAGCAATTCATGGAAATTGGCGGGTTGCCCGTACTGATGCACACCATCAAACGGTTTCGTGAATATTCCGAGAAACTGAACATTATCCTCGTATTGCCACACGACCAACAGGCATTCTGGCACAATCTCTGCGAACAACATCATTTTAACGTGGCTCATCAGGTGATTGACGGAGGTGAGACACGCTTCGAGTCGTCTAAGAACGGATTGTTTGCCATTCCCGACGATGAGGAAGGAGTGGTGGGTATTCATGATGGGGTACGACCATTCGTATCGGTAGATGTGATTGAACGTTGTTTTGAAACCGCTCGCGACGAATATGCCTGCATCCCCGTATTACCCGTAACAGACACCATCCGCTATGTTGACCAACACGGTGGTGGCAAAAACGTGATGCGAAGCGACTATCGGGTGGTGCAAACGCCACAGACTTTCGACATTGCTTTGCTCAAACAAGCGTTTCAAAGACCATATCAAGAAAACTTTACAGATGATGCTTCCGTGGTTGAGGCATTGGGATGTCAAGTACAGATGGTAGAGGGCAATCGTGAAAACATCAAGATTACCACCCCATTCGACCTCATTATTGCCGAAGCATTGTTACAAAAAGAAAGATGAGCAGTATCCTCGAACAAGATATCATGTACCTCACGGGAGTGGGTCCCAAGCGTAAGGAGTTGTTAAACAAGGAACTTAACCTTCACACATGGGGCGATTTACTGGAATATTACCCATATAAATACGTTGACCGCAGTAGGTTGTATTCCATCAACGAACTGTCTGGCGACATGCCTTACGTTCAAATCAAGGGACATATATTGAGTTTCGAGGAATTTGCCATGGGAGCCAGGAAGAAAAGGATAGTGGCTCACTTCACAGACGGACGTGGTATCGTAGATATCGTATGGTTTAATGGTACGAAATATATTTACGATACCTATCAAATAAACGAGGATTATATCGTATTCGGGAAACCTACCATATACGGAGGTAGGTTTCAGTTTGCCCATCCCGACATTGACAAGGCTTCAGAGTTGCAACTCTCTCAAATGGGAATGCAACCTTATTACAGCACAACGGAAAAGATGAAGAAGATGGGACTAACCTCCCAAAACGTGGAGAAACTCACCAAAACACTGCTCCAAAAGATTCCGTCGCCCATAGCTGAGACGCTGCCTCCCTTTATCACTGCTCCACTCCACTTAATATCAAGAGATGAGGCGATGCGCCAAATCCATTATCCTCATAACAAGGAAGAAATGCAACGGGCAAGGTTGCGTCTGAAGTTTGAGGAGTTGTTCTACGTGCAACTTAATATATTAAGGTATGCGAGCGATCATCGCCGCAAATACCGTGGATATATATTCTCTTGCGTAGGCGAAAAGTTCAATTGGTTTTATGCTCACAACCTTCCCTTCTCCTTAACCGAAGCGCAAAAGCGGGTAATGAGGGAAATAAGGGCTGACATGAAAAGTGGTAAGCAGATGAACAGACTCTTACAGGGCGACGTAGGTTCAGGAAAGACCCTCGTGGCTCTGATGTCTATGCTCATCGCATTAGACAATGGCTACCAGGCACTCATCATGGCTCCTACCGAGATATTGGCTGAACAACATCTGCAAACCATCAAGGATTTCTTGAAAGACATGCCTATCCGCGTGGAATTGCTCACAGGCATCGTGAAAGGGAAGAAGCGCAAGGAGGTGCTTGACGGATTGTTAGACGGAAGCGTAAATATCGTGGTGGGAACTCATGCACTCATCGAAGACCCTGTGCAATTTGCCCGACTGGGATTTGCCGTTATCGACGAGCAACACCGATTCGGCGTGGCACAAAGGGCAAAGTTGTGGAATAAAAGCGACAATCCCCCACATATCCTCGTCATGACTGCCACTCCTATTCCTCGTACATTGGCAATGACGATTTATGGTGACTTAGACGTAAGCATCATCGACGAGTTGCCACCTGGCAGGAAACCCATTCAAACCATTCACAAATACGATAGTCAAATGACAAGTCTCTACCAGGGCATTCGTCAACAAATCTACCAGGGACGACAGGTTTACATCGTCTTTCCACTCATCAAGGAAAGCGAGAAGAGCGACTTGAAAAACTTGGAAGAAGGCTTTGAGGCTTTGAAAGACATATTTCCAGAGTTCACCATGAGTAAGGTTCACGGACAGATGAAGGCTAAAGACAAAGAAGAAGAGATGCAACGATTCGTGAGTGGCGAAACTCAGATACTCGTAGCCACTACCGTTATCGAGGTAGGCGTGAACGTTCCCAACGCATCGGTCATGGTGATTCTCGACGCACAACGTTTCGGACTCTCCCAATTGCATCAGTTGCGTGGCAGGGTGGGACGTGGAGCCGACCAAAGTTATTGCATTCTCGTTACCAATTACCAACTTTCACAAGAAACACAAAAACGTATAGACATCATGTGCGATACGAATGATGGTTTTGAAATTGCCGAAGCCGACTTGAAACTCAGGGGACCAGGCGACTTGGAAGGCACTCAACAAAGTGGTATTGCCTTCGACCTGAAGATTGCAGACATCGCTCGTGACGGACAAATCGTACAGATGGCAAGAGACGAGGCACAAAAGATTATCAACGACGACCCGCTTTGCCAGAAACCTGAGTATGAGATGTTGTGGAAAAGACTCAAGGATTTGCGTAAGACAAACATCAATTGGTCGGCTATCAGTTAAGCATCACGCTCGATTTATTTACATTTTTTAAGAAAATAAGCTAAATGCGGATTATTACAAAATGATGACAAAAACTTATTGTATAAGCAAGAAACAAAGGAAAAACCACATCAATAAGTATGTTAAAACCTCAATAAAAACTGTTAAGGACATCATATAATTCAATAAAAAGCGTTATCTTTGCAAAGACTTTTGATAAAACTGTTGATATTCTACCTTTTTCAACGGTTTTTCATTCTATCAAACCAACACCGTGTTTTTGCATGGTAAAAAATGACAAGGAATATGAATTTTAAAAAGATAATTAAGAATTTTGTTTTTGTCGGTTTCATCACTTTGTCTGCTCAACCTGTAGGCGCACAAGACTTGCTTGCACGCCAGGCTCCTGTTGACAGAAAGATGAAAGCCGTTGATACACTCGCTTTTCAGGACATTCTCGACCGCGAATATGCCGGTCTTCCTGCCAGCGACCTCTATGCGGATTGGGATAACAGATACGCACACCGTGCAACTGAACTTCCCGATAGATATAAGATTGATTTGCGTGACTTCTGTATGCCTACTACCAGCAGGGTGGTGACCAGTAACTTCGGTGCACGTTGGGGAAGACAGCACAAAGGCTTGGACATCAAGGTTTACATTGGCGATACCATCCGTGCAGCCTTCAACGGAAAAGTGAGAATTGTCAGATACGAGGCTGGTGGATATGGTAATTATATCGTCATCCGTCATGATAATGGATTGGAAACCATCTACGGACACCTTTCCAAGCATCTTTGCAAGGAGAACCAAGAGGTTCGTGCCGGCGACGTGATTGGCTTGGGTGGAAACACGGGTAGAAGTACGGGTTCTCACTTACACTTCGAGACTCGTCTCTGCGGTATTGCTTTGAACCCAGCATTGATGTTCGACTTCAGGGCACAAGACGTGGTAGGCGACTACTATACGTTCAACAAGGCAAGATACTTGGCAGAATCTAAGGAGGCTACTCGTTTGCGCGGCAAGGAGGGCAATGGCAGCTACACGCCAGAACAAGTTAGAGGAACATCTGCCAGCAACAACAGGAACAACAACGGAAGATACGAGACGGGCAAGCAATTCCACAAGGTGGAAAGGGGTGAGACCCTCTACTCTATCGCTCGTAAGCGTGGCGTTTCCGTTGACAGGCTCTGCGAACTCAACCATATCGGCAAGAGTTTCCATGTACGTGCCGGTCAAATCCTGAGATATTCATAAGAGGAAACCACTATTTATTCATCATACATTATTTCTGGGTCCCGCCTCGTTTTGGTAACGAGCGGGACTTTTTGTTATCGTTCTCTCCATTCAAGAGAAAATACACAATCCATTAAGTCTTTGTAAGTTATGCGCCAAAAACTTTGGTATGGTGTTATTTTTTTCGTAATTTTGCGGTCAAATAATAATTATACGATTAATGGAACAGAAAAAATACAAACGCACTACCGTGACCGCTGCATTGCCATACGCCAATGGAGGCGTTCACATCGGCCATTTAGCAGGAGTATATGTACCTGCCGACATTTATGTTCGTTACCTTCGTTTAAAGAAGCAAGACGTTATTTTCATCGGTGGCTCTGATGAACATGGCGTACCCATCACCATACGTGCCCGCAAGGAGGGCATCACCCCACAAGACGTGGTAGATCGTTATCATGCAATGATCAAGAAATCTTTCGAGGACTTTGGCATTTCGTTCGACATCTACAGTCGTACCACTTCCAAAGTGCACCATCAGCTGGCAAGCGACTTCTTCAAGAAGCTCTACGACGAGGGCAAACTGGTGGAGGAAACCACCAAGCAATACTACGACGAAGAGGCACATCAGTTCCTTGCCGACCGTTATATCACGGGCGAATGCCCTCATTGCCACAACGAGGGTGCATACGGTGACCAATGTGAGAAATGCGGTCGTGACCTCTCTCCTACCGAGCTTATCAATCCCAAAAGCACCATCAGCGGTTCTGCTCCCGTGCTGAAGGAGACCAAGAACTGGTACTTGCCACTCAACGAATACCAAGACTGGCTGAAGCAATGGATATTGGAGGATCACAAGGAATGGCGCAGCAATGTTTACGGACAATGTAAGAGTTGGCTCGATATGGACTTGCAGCCTCGTGCCATGACACGCGACCTTGATTGGGGAATACCTGTACCCGTGGAAGGTGCAGAAGGCAAAGTGTTATACGTATGGTTTGATGCTCCCATCGGTTACATCTCTAACACCAAGGAATTATGCGACCGTGAGCCTGAGCGTTGGGGCAACTGGGAAAAATGGTGGAAAGATGAAGATACCAAGCTCGTTCATTTTATCGGTAAAGACAATATCGTATTCCATTGCATCATCTTCCCAGTGATGATGAAGGCACACGGCGGATATATCATGCCTGACAATGTACCAGCCAACGAATTTCTGAACTTGGAAAACGACAAGATTTCCACATCTCGCAATTGGGCTGTGTGGCTCCACGAATACCTGGAGGAAATGCCTGGCAAGCAAGACGTACTGCGCTATGTGCTGACTGCCAATGCACCAGAGACGAAAGACAACAACTTTACTTGGCGCGACTTCCAAGACAGAAACAACAATGAACTCGTGGCTGTCTATGGCAACTTCGTGAATCGTGCCTTACAACTTACCAAGAAATATTGGAATGGTATTGTTCCTGAGTGTGGCGAACTTACTGACGTTGACCGTCATGCTATCGAGGAGTTTAAGAACGTGAAAGAGGAAGTGGAACAATTGTTAGAGCAGTATAAGTTCCGCGAGGCACAATTCGCAGCCATGAACCTTGCCCGTATCGGCAACCGCTACATCACTGAATGTGAGCCTTGGAAAGTATGGAAGACCGACCCCAAGCGTGTGGAAACCATTCTCTATATCTCCCTTCAGTTGGTGGCAAACCTTGCCATTGCTTTCGAGCCATTCCTGCCCTTCTCTTCCAAGAAGTTGCGCCAACTGATCAACATGGAATCGTTTGAATGGGACCAACTGGGAAATACCGACCTTTTGAAACCTGGACACCAATTGGCTGAACCCGAATTGCTCTTCGAGAAAATCGAAGACAGCGTGATTGAGGCTCAATTACAAAAGCTTGCTGATACCAAGAAGGCTAACGAGGCTGCCGCCTACGTGGCAAAACCCATCAAAGACACCATCGACTTCAGCGATTTCGAGAAGTTAGACATTCGCGTAGGACATATCAAGAACTGTGAAAAGGTGAAGAAGGCAAAGAAACTGCTCAAGTTCACCCTCGACGATGGCTCTGGCACAGACCGTACCATCGTGAGTGGTATTGCCGCTTTCTATGAGCCAGAGGATTTGATTGGTAAAGACGTTCTCTTCATCGCCAATCTCGCTCCACGCAAGCTCATGGGTATCGAGAGCCAAGGCATGATTCTCTCTGCCGAAAACTTCGATGGCTCTCTTAGCGTTACCACTACGCTGAAAGAGGTGAAGTCTGGCAGTCAGGTGTGCTAATAAACTCTTTGTAACTCCTTTCTTCCTCTACCTATAGAAGATAGAGTGAAAGAATATAAAAGAATGTAGAATGAGAAATCAGCTTATACCATAGCGATTCTTTCATTCTACATTATTTTTTGGTTGCCGTTTTATTTCCTCAACTTCACGAACACGGGGTAATGGTCGGAAGGATTGCGTCTTCCCTTTGCCCAATAACTATCGGTACGAATGCCGTATGCCTCTACCTTGAACGAAGGAGAGACAAACACATGGTCGATACGACTGCTTGTCTTCGCATCATTCTTAAAGCTGTTGAACGTACCGTTTTCGGCAAACCGAATACGAGCATGGTCGTATGAGTCTTTCAATATCCCCGATTGGCTAAAGATACCAAATATCTCATCGTTTTGGTCAACATTGAAGTCGCCCGTCAATACCACAGGCAAATCCTTGGCAATCTCCTTGATACGAGAAACCACCAACATGGCTGCTTCCCTTCGAGCCACTACTCCTACATGGTCCATATGCAAGTTGAAGAAATAAAACACCTTCCTCGTACGCAAGTCCTTGAACTTTCCCCATGTACAGATACGTATGCAAGCCGCATCCCATCCCAACTTGGGTTTGTCGGGAGTCTCGTTAAGCCAGAAATGACCGCTATCCAACAATCTTACCCGGTCATTCTTATAGAAAACCGCAGCATATTCGCCAGCCTCCTTGCCATCGTCTCTTCCTACTCCAATATACGAATAGTCATCAAGACGAGCCAACATGTCACGCAACTGTCCCACCAGCATTTCCTGAACGCCAAGCACATCTGGCGACTCAAAGTTGATTTGGTCACACATCACTTGGCAACGCTTCGTCCACACATTGCCCTTGATGGAATCATCCTTGTTCTTATACCTTATATTATAGGTACCTACATACAAATCCTGCGCACCAGCCACCACGGCACATACCATCAGTATGGTTCCTAACACTATTCTTTTCATCTGCTTTTCGATTAAACGATAATTGTTGGTGCAAATATACATCAAAATCAGTTCAGAAACAAGGTTTCCTCCTTTTTCTTTTACCCCTCACTTCTTGATTATGGCAACGTGATTCTCACTCCCAATGGCAACGAGAATGTAAATGGGTGTAGGGTGCGCCATGTCTCAATATCGTTTTTTCGTTGGAAATAGTAATTCACGCTTGGTTCTACGAAAAGTCCCACGTGAGGCGTGAGGTTGAATTGCAACCCTACTCCTGCCCCCAACGACCATTGGCTATACGGTGACAGATGGCTTTGCTCTACATCCTCTAATTTATCACCATAAATATACGTAGTTTTCTGTGTAGAGTGCAAAGGCACTTCATACATGGCGGAGAGAGTACCATACATATTCCATGACTTTTGGCGAAGGAAGAGATAGCTTGCTCCTATAGAAAAGCCCAAATAACGCACCTTTTGCTCACGGTCAACGTGCATGAAAGTATTTCCTATCTTCCAATCAGAAGACACTAATGTGTAGCGCAAGCCAGCATTGACATAGAATCGTGGCACTAATAAATGGCGAACATCCAACGCAATAGTCATTGGCAAGCGGTGATGTACCACCGTATCTATCTCTCCATTCATGTCTTTTGTGCCGTATGGCAATGATTGATGGTTAGGATGAGGAATACCGCTATATGCCAAGTCTATAGACCAAGCAGAAGATGATTTTTCATGTATTGCGTCAATGACGGGATTCATCTGGTGTTCAGTGACATGTTCATCCTTTTCAACCGTATGTATTGAAATGGCATTTCTCTCTACACTATCTTCTTTTTCCACCATTTCAGCCATTTGTTCCGTAATCCCTTTGTCTGTTGCTTGTTCTACAGTGTCTATATGAGCAAGGAACCTATGAGCCTGACGCATGGGCATTTTTTTCCGCACATTCTTGTCATTAACGATGTCTAAACTATCATGGTCTTGATGCGTCGTGTATTCTTTATTAGCGTTACGACTTGCCATATTATTTTCCTTTCCGCCAAAAGAATCCTCCTTTTGCATGTATCGGTAAATTCCAACAGGTATGACCATGAAGACCATGAACAATAGAAGCATACGTAACGACTGACGAAGCATATCTTTGGCATGAAAGAGCTGAGACGAAGAACTATGTGGTTCGATGTTGAGCAAGTCGGCAATTTGTTTATGAGACAATCCCTCAAACACTGATAGGCGAAACACTTGTTGATAACCTTTGGGAAGAGCCTCCACGTATCTCATCAAGTCATCGTAAGAAATGAATGAAGGCACATTACTTGTTACGTCATCCATCTCTTTTTGTGCCGTTAACTCATCTAATGAGATGGTATTGTGATGTTTCCGCTTCTGTATATAGAGTAGTGCTACATTCTTTACCACCGTATGCATCCATCCATGAGCCTTTTCTGGCGAGCGTAAATCTCCAATCTTACTGAATATCAATAAAAACGAATCATGAAGCAAGTCTTCTGCAGTGGCAGAATCATTTACATAATGCCGACAAATGTCCAATAATTCATCGTGCATATCGGTATAGAGCAATCCCATAGCTTGCCTGTCGCCTTGCTGACATCGATGTATCAATTCCACTTGTTCCATGACTCCCGAAAGTTGACCGATTCAAATGATGCTTTCTTATTTGATGTAGATTTTCTTTCCCTTGATGATGTTGACACCTCGTTGCCACTTTTGCAACGGTTGCCCGGAAAGAGCATAGATGGTTGGATTGGCATTTTCCCCTGCATCTTTTGGTTCTGCCAAACCTGTAATACTTGGGGTTTCTTCAGAATCTTCAAACATATAATTCAATCTTATCTCCCCAGATGCTAATCCGAGTGCCTCATCGTCAATAACATACTCGGCTGTTTCCTCTGCCCATTCTACAAAGCATCGAAAAGGTTCCATCTTTGTGTCGGCTTTTACCAAGGCGAAATATGGATTATACGAACGATGAAACTGAAAATAGGTACTACTGTGTGTAAGAGAGACCGTCGTTCCACAAAATGAGTATTTATTCCCCACATTCTTCACGGGTTTCGTCACATCAACATACTTGTTTTCGCCATAGAAGAGAACGTGCGAACCGTATGCCCCATATTGATACGACACGATATAAGGAACATTTGCTTTCAGCATAGTGGGGTCTGTCTCTTCAAAAAACAGGCAATCTTCTTCTTCACTGACAAACACCCCTGCCTTAAACCATCCATCGGGCATGATACCATTGACATCCTTTGCAACAGCATCGTCCATGTCGAAAGGCAATAGTAACGTGTCATAATACGGAAGAGACAGAGATAGACTGTCTGGTACGTCGCGCCGTAAGGTAATGCGCAACAAGGCAAACTCCGCCGTAAAGGCAATAGGGCAAAAGAAGTCTTCTTCATCATTCAGGAAGAGTTCTTCAGCTATACCATTACGCACCACATTCGTAGGGGGAAGCCCATTCACCATGTCTTCCTCATCTACGTAATACAGGCAATTGGCACGAGCATCATCGGTATTCAATACGTAGAGCCTGTTACCATCTCGAATACCTCGTAAATCTACGGCAACCGCATCATGTGGAATGGTTATCATTTCGCCATCTATGGGCAAAGACATCGTATCACCCGTTACTGTCCAATAGCACAAACCTGTCGCATAGACTTGGTTACTCATGATGAGACTCGCTATCAAATATATCAAGAACTTCGTTTTCATCGTTGTTGCTTTTATTATCATGATATAAAAAAATGAAATAGACTGCATGTGATTAAGGTTTTTTGATGATTTTCTTTCCCTTCTTGACAAGCATTCCGCAAGATGTACTTGGAAGGTGAATGCCTGAAAGTGAGTAATAACGAGAGTTTTGCGTTTCGGTTCTTATATCTTCAATACCATCATCCACCATTCCGGAAAAGCACCATTGTTCGCCCAATGCCATTGGTACAGAACTATATTGTGGCGTTTCGTTCCTTCGGTCATGAAGTCTTGCATAATCAAAAGCTTCCGCCATCGACACAAATCCGTCGGTATTCACGTCGGCATTCACCCGATTGCCCATTTCATCATGCCCTGCAATGGCACAAATCCAATGATAGACAAATTCGTCATACGGTTTGTCTAAGCAAGACCATGATAATTCGTCGCCTGCACATGCCGAAACAACAATCCTGCCACTACGCTCCAAATTGTCTATGAAACCTCCCGAATAACATTGTCCCATCACAATAGTCATCGTTCCTACACGAAAACGGTCGAGCATAGACGCCAATACCGTATCATCAAGCTTCTCCGCCCCCCACAAATAGGCATAAGACGCACCCAAATGGTCGTACGTATCACCATGATCCATGAGGAAAAGAAACAAATGGTCTTGGGTAGTAAGCTTTGCCGACAGCTCCGCCAATTGGTTACTCACGTTTTCAAACGTTGCAGACAACCATACGTCACGTTCACCGTCACCGTCTAAGTCGTTTGGGGAAGAAGCAAAACCATTTCCGTTTTCCCTCAACATATCCTTACCTGACTCCCCTCCATCAGAAATCAGCAAAGTAAAGTTTCTTCGAGGTATATGATATACTTTTCGCAATGTCTGATAGAGAAACGAACAGTCATTCCAATAACGCTCATGGTTCATCAGCCTATTCATGCCACCATTGATGATAACGACATGGATATGTTCCACCTCATTTTGCGCACTTGCCATCAAACAAGCTAACAAACAGGTCAAGACAACCAGCAATCTTTTCACGCTGCTTTTTTCTGGTAAAGATAAGCAATTCATGAAAAGACTGCATGGTTTCTCCAATAATTAACCTTTTTTAATCTATTTGATGATTATTTTTCTTCCATTCTGAATATATAAGCCCTTGCCAAGAGGTTTTTCCATGCGCTGACCGTTGAGGTTATACAGAATTGTTTCTCTCATAAACTGCCTTTGCTTATTTTCTATTCGGTCTGGTGTTGTTGCCTGAGTATTACCCATGTATTGTCCTATGAAGAAGATAGTTCCACTGGACTGCTCACTGATGATGTAAAGAAACGGACGATTGGCATAGAATTCTGCATTCCAGGGCATCCCTGTAGGTTCAATGCCAATAATTGTAACAGCAGCAGCCTCAGTACCTTTCTCGTCAACGTTCATTTTTGCAACTTGTCTCATCAATCCAATGTACGTTGGAACGTTACAGAAATACGGGAACTCTGCCAAAAGCGGATGAAATGCCGATGGCATTCCCAAAGCAGACATGATTTCTTCGAGGTCGATATGTGTTTCTATCTCCATTCTCGGCAACTTGATATCTAAATCATAGTTCCTACCTTTAAACAACCATCTGCCTCCATCTATCTTATCTAACACATTATCTATCGTCTTATCTTTACGTGGAAGGAACACGCTCATCTGGTAAGCCCCATTGCCGTATGGCAAATGAATGGCTTGATAAACATCTGTTTCCATGTAGGAAAACTCGCCAAACTGACGCATCATGAACACGTTGCTCCCGCCATTGAAGGGTTCTTCCTTTGTGTACGAAGCGTCAAATTTCGACATCCATCCACCTTTGAAATAAATAGCATTGAGTAGATAAGAAACTGCATCGGGATTAAACGAGTCCTCATTGAGAATTTTCTCTATCACACCCTCCGTATGGTCGCTTGCCCATTGATTGATCACGTCCATTGTCTCTCCGTCATGGAAATCTCGTGTCTCAGGAGTAGCATCATAATAATCGTATGCCTTTTGTACAAAGGGAGCTTGTAACTCATAGCCTTTATTCACGTAGATATTATTGGCAATCATCACCTTTGTCTCCTTATCCAGCTCACCGCTCTCTGTCAACATCTTTCTACAAAAGGCATTGATGGCATCTGCGCCAGCATCACCAAATCCCAACACATCGTTGATTTCCTGTTGGGTCTTACCTGCTGCCCCATTGTTGAGCATTCCCAAAGCGTAGGTTATGCTCAACGGAGAAAGGATTTGGCTCTTCATGCCTCGCACCTTGCGGAAGAGATTGAAAGCAAAGTCATTGTTTTTCTTCACCAACTCCCTTTCCTCGTCACTGAGTGCAATGTCCTTGCGTGGATTGTCTTCTACCTCCGTGACAGGACGGACAGAAAATCCATAAAATCGATAGTCAGAAGAAACTGTCGGTAAGATATGCATAAAAACATTAGTATAAGCTTCATTTTGGTTGTATGCTGACCCTGACCAATAAAAACTGGTTGTTGGTTGTGCAGAGTGTCTTTCATCACTACAAAATCCAGCTATCGGCATGAAAATACCATTACCATTAGGTCCAACAAACAAACAGCCATTTACTCCGTTATACGTCATGTATTCCATATAACAATTATTGACCAACTCGTCCATCTCCTCTTTTGTTGGCATTCGCCAACTACCACCCCATTTCACATGTGCCACATCATACTCTGTACCACTGATACAGTCACCTATATGATGACACGTGTTCTCTGAACCAGCGCAATGGATATAATTACTCCAAGAGTAAACCTCTTTCTCCTTTGTTTCCCCCCAAGCATAATATCCCCCATACTCTTCTGGCTTCGTTGCACCTACGTTGCAACTTGCCCATTTCAGTCCACTCGGAAGTCCTAAGTCAACGGCTACCTTGACATCTTGTTCTTGACCGTATGCAAAAGTTGCTGTCATCAAGAAAGATACTGCTAATAAAAGTAATACTTTAAGTTTCATATATGTTATCTTTATGGTTTATCAAAAAAAATGTATAGGGGTTCACGCCACTTTCTACTTTAATGATAAACAAATCATAAAAAAACTGCATCGTTTTCCTGAAAATTAACCTTTTTTATACCATAAAAATTTCTCAAAAAGACTGATATTAAATATTCACTCATCCAAAATTCCTTAATCCGTGTCGAAGATTAATAAAACCGCGACGTAATTTTATTAATCTGCGTCACAGTTTTATTAATCGTTGACGCAGATTTAACTTTTTAATATTTGCAAAGGAATATTTCATAGGGGTAATAGATTTTTGAATAGAACATTTCCGCTATTGAGACCTATGACGCTGAAAGCGTCACCACTTGCTAACCGGGGGGTACGAGCATAGCGAGCACCCTCGGATTGTAAAGTGACATAACGTCATCGACCCCGAAGGGTGTCGCCCAATACAAAGGGCATCATATATCATGGGGCACCACCTTCGGGGTGCAGATTCCCATGACTGTCCACTTTCCGCAGGTCCTTCGGACGCTGCGGCAAATTTAGAGTTACTAAGCGGTGACCGCGTTGCGGTCATCAAGAGAGCACATCATGATACAAGAAGAATAATAGATTAGAGGTCCCCCAATAAAAATCTACTGAGCCCAATTCATAGGATCAATAGAATTGCGATTCGATCTTCTTGCCACAAAAAACAAACGGGACAAACCTTGAAGGCTTGTCCCGCTAATAACCAATTCTGAAAAGATTCTTTTATTTCGAGCCTCTTGTCGGATTCGAACCAACGACCCCGAGATTACAAATCACGTGCTCTGGCCAACTGAGCTAAAGAGGCGGGTGGGCAAGCTACTTACATCGCGCCGCTACAACCAACTACCTTTGCTACGTTCCCGTCCTGGAGGATTCGAAGGGAGCTGGCCGTGTAAGACTTACCCGTCTTTTGCGGGTGCAAAGGTACTAAGAAAGGTTTAAAGAATCTCTTTTAATCAAGTTAAAAATCATTAATTCAGGTTTCATGAGCACTTGCAACCCTACTGACAGAGGAAGAATGATGAAGATAAAACGGAATAATCTGGCGATTTCATTCCGTTTTGTAATATTCCAATGCTTTAGATACGATGCTTGGCGGAATCAGGTTTCTGACAGACTTACCTTGTTTGATACGTTGGCGCACTTGCGTACTGCTCACCTTGTACAACTGTGCATTCAAGAGTTTTACGTTTGGAGGAAGTGAATCTGCATCAATGGTTGTTCCCTCACGTGGATACACCACAAGCGAATAATGCTCCAAGATGTCTTGGTAATGATACCAGCGAGGGAAAAGTTCCCAATTGTCTGCCCCGATGATGAGTATAAACTGTCGGTCGGGATAATGAGCCGACATGGCTTGCAAGGTATTCCACGTATAAGACGGTTTGGGAAGATGAAACTCGAAGTCTTGCGCCATCATCCCCTGTTCCTGCTCCAATGCCAAGCGCGTCATTTCAAGGCGCAACTCATCAGAGAGCAAGTCGGACTGGGCTTTCTTCAAGGGGTTAAGGGGAGAGACCACAAACCACACCTCATCCATCAATCCCGCATTCAGCATTTGTCTTGCCAAAGCAATATGTCCGTTGTGAATGGGATTAAACGACCCTCCGTAAATACCAGTACGAACCATTGTTAGATTGAAGATTGAAAATTGAAGATTGAAGATTAACCATTTAGGAAAGCACTGACGATGTCGAGAGCTTTTGCCTTTGCCGTTTCCAAATCATCGTTAATCAGCACCTTGTCAAACTTATCCGCAAAGGTGAGTTCGTAAGCAGCCTTAGAGACACGTTTCTCAATATCTTCAGGAGAGTCGGTACCACGGTTCACCAATCGTTTTCTCAATTCATCTACAGATGGTGGTTGGATGAAAAGACTCAGTGCCTCATCGCCATAATACTGTTTGATGTTACATCCACCCTTCACGTCAACATCGAACACCACATTTTCCCCATTGTTGCGTTGTGTCTCCACCTGCTCCTTCAATGTACCATAGAAGCGATCTTCATACACCTCCTCGTATTCCAGAAACTCATCCCGTGCAATCTTCTCCCTAAACTCTTGGGGAGAGAGGAAAAAGTATTCCACGCCATTCTGCTCAGTGCCACGTGGTGGGCGACTGGTACAGCTCACCGAGAAATAGAGGTTCAGTTCTGGGTGTTCTTGCATCAACCAGTTTACAATCGTACTCTTCCCACTTCCGCTTGGAGCGGAAACAATGACCATCTTTCCTTTTTTAAATGAAGAATGATGAATGAAGAATGAAGAATCGGCTGGCGCTACAGAGTCTCTGACAAATGATTCTTCATTCTTCATTCTACATTCTTCATTTAATAATTCTTCATTCTTCATTCTACATTCTTCATTTAATAATTCTTCATTTAAAGAGCATTCAGCACCTGCTCCTTGATTTGTTCCAACTCATCCTTCATCTTGACCACGATGTTTTGCATCTCAGCCATATTGCTCTTTGAGCCAGTGGTATTGATTTCGCGTCCCATTTCCTGTGCGATAAAGCTGAGTTTCTTGCCTTGCGCTCCCTCAATGTTCATGGTCTCACGGAAATAGCTCAGGTGGTTAGCGAGACGCTGTTTCTCCTCGCTGATGTCCAGTTTCTCAATATAGTAAATGAGTTCCTGCTCCAGTCTTCCCTTGTCATATTCCACCTCTGGTAGGCTCTTCAGTCCTTCGATGATACGACCCCGAATCTTCTCTACACGAGACTTCTCGTATGGCTCGATGCTTTCCAGCAAAGCAGCGATATTGTCTATCTTCTCCTCAAACTTACGTTGCAGGGCAGCACCCTCCTGTTTTCTGAACTCTACCAACTGGCAAATAGCCTCCTGAATGGCTTTCTGCGCCATTTCCCATTCCTCGTCGGCAAGCACCTCTGCCTCAGTTTTCATGGTTACGTCAGGCATTCGTATCAATATCTGGAACCAATCTTGAGGTTCTGGAATGCCCGTCCGCTGGGAAATCTCCTTCAGTTGACGATAGTAACTCTCCACGATGGCACTGTTGACGGGCGTAGCTTCAGAGCCAGCATCCTTCTCTATCCAAATAGAGAAATCCACCTTTCCCCTCACCAACTCATTGGAAATCGTCTGTCTGATTTCCATTTCCTTTTCGCGATACAAGGGAGCGATGCGGGTAGAGATGTCGAGTGTCTTACTATTTAATGACTTAATCTCAACGTTAATTTTCTTCTCATTATAGACTACGACAGATTTTCCGTAGCCTGTCATTGACTGTATCATAATGCTTTTGCGTAAATTTTCTGCAAAAGTACGAATTTTGCAGAAAAAAATGAGTATTTTTGCACATTATTTTAAATATATTGGATATGGCATGTATATTACACATTGAAACCAGTACCGACGTGTGTTCAGTGGCAGTGAGCCAGGACGGTGCTTGCATCTTCCACGAAGAAGACCACAGCGGACCTAACCATGCCGTGAAATCAGGTACGTTTATCGACGAAGCTCTCTCGTTTATCGACAGCCATCTCATCCCCCTTGATGCCGTTGCCATCAGCAGCGGACCTGGCTCGTACACGGGATTGCGCATAGGCGTATCTACCGCCAAGGGCATTTGCTATGGCAGAGACGTGAAGCTTATCTCCGTACCCACGCTCCAACTGCTTTGTGTTCCCGTATTGCTACGCGAAAAAGTACAAGAGGAAGATGCCTTGCTCTGTCCGATGATAGACGCACGGCGAATGGAAGTGTACGCTCAACTCTTCGACCGATCGTTGCATGAGGTACGCCCCATTCAAGCCGACATCGTGGACGGAGAGACATACAGGCAGTATCTTGACCAACATCCCGTTTACTTCTTCGGCAACGGTGCAGCCAAGTGCATGGAAACCATCAACCACCCTAATGCCCATTTGATAGAAAACGTAGAGCCATTGGCAAAATGGATGTTTCCGCTGGCAGAAAAGAAATTCCTCAACGAACAATATGAGGACGTGGCTTACTTCGTGCCATTCTATCTCAAGGATTTCGTGGCAAAAATGCCGAAGAAACTTCTTTGAGACACACACATATATACTTTTTAGGACAACAAATATCAAAAAGCATTTTAAAAAAAGACTATGAACATTGACGGTTTGGATTACAATACACAACGTGAAAAGTTGATTATCCCCGAATACGGTAGGGAAATACAAAACATGGTGGATTATGCCATGAGCCTTACCGACAAAAACGAGAGACAGCACTGTGCCGAGTCGATCATTGCCATCATGAGCCACATGTTTCCACAAAACAGGGAGACCGAAAACCCAGAACAAAAACTATGGGACCACCTGGCACTGATGAGCAACTTCAAGCTCGACATCGACTGGCCTTTCGACATCAGCCAGGCTGAGCACATGCTGGCAAAGCCTGACCCCATGCCCTACCCCATGAACAAGATTCCCGTGCGACACTACGGAAAGATGGTGTTTGAATTGTTCGAGAAACTCAAGAACATGGAGCCTGGACCGGAACGAGACGAACTGACCCGTCTCACTGCCAACCAAATGAAGCGCAACTTGGCGCAATGGAGCCATAGCTCTTCCAACGAGGAAAGGGTGGTGTCAGACCTTGCCAAGTTTACGGATGGGAAGATACAAATCGACATTGACACATTTAAGTTTGAGAAGTCACACACGAAAGAGAACGACCGTCCCAAGAAAAAAAGATAACGCATGGAATCATTCATCATCGAAGGCGGTCATCCGCTTCAAGGGGAAATAACGCCACAGGGTGCCAAGAACGAGGCATTACAGGTGATTTGCGCCACGCTGCTCACCAAGGATGAAGTGCGTATCAACAACATTCCAGACATCCTCGACGTTAACAACCTCATACAGTTGCTACGTGACATCGGCGTACAGGTGAACCGCCACTCACGCAACGACTACACCTTCAAGGCTGACCAGCTGAATCTGGACTATTTAGACAGTGATGAGTTTGTGAGGAAGTGCGCTTCCTTGCGAGGCAGCGTATTGATGATTGGTCCGTTATTGGGGCGTTTTGGCAATGCCACCATTGCCGAGCCTGGTGGAGACAAGATTGGTCGCAGGCGCTTAGACACCCACTTCCTGGGATTCAAGCATCTTGGTGCCGATTTCGTGTACGATGAGAAACGCAACGTATATAACATCAAGGCCAAGAAGCTCAAAGCCACCTATATGTTGCTCGATGAAGCCTCTGTCACGGGTACTGCCAACATCATCATGGCAGCCGTTCTCGCCGAAGGTACCACTACCATCTACAATGCAGCTTGTGAACCTTACATCCAGCAACTTTGTCATTTGCTGAATGCAATGGGAGCGAACATCAGCGGCATTGCGTCGAACCTCATCACCATCGTTGGAGTGAAGGAACTGCATGGTGCCACCCACCAGATACTTCCCGACATGATTGAGATTGGGTCGTTTATCGGTATGGCTGCCATGGTGGGCAATGGCGTACTGATCAAGAACGTTGCCCTGCGACACTTGGGAATCATACCCGATGTCTATAAACGGTTGGGAGTTAACATTGAGGTGAAAGGTGATGACTTGTTCATTCCTCAACAAAAGCACTACGTCATAGAATCGTTTATCGACGGTACCATCATGACCTTTGCCGATGCCCCTTGGCCAGGACTGACACCAGACTTACTATCCGTATTGCTGGTGGTAGCCACGCAAGCCAAGGGCAGTGTGCTGATTCACCAGAAGATGTTTGAAAGTAGATTGTTCTTCGTTGACAAGCTCATCGACATGGGAGCGCAGATTATCCTTTGCGACCCCCATCGTGCCGTGGTCATCGGACACGACAGAAACCTCCAGCTACGGGCTGGCAGAATGACGAGCCCCGACATCCGTGCAGGTATTGCCCTGCTGATTGCCGCTCTGAGTGCCAACGGAACAAGTCGCATTGCCAACATCGCGCAAATAGACCGAGGATACCAAGACATTGAGCAACGCCTCAATGCGCTGGGCGCTAAGATTTCACGTGTAGATGACTAACCACACCACGACATGATAACACAAGACGAGGTTTACAAGATTGGACGAATAGGAAAGCCACATGGCATTCAGGGAGAGGTGCACTTCCTCTTCGACGATGATGTTTTCGACCGTGTGGAATCGGATTACCTGATATTAGACATTGACGGTATTCTCGTACCCTTCTTCATGGAAGAGTATCGCTTTCGTGGAGAAAGCAGCGCATTGGTGAAGTTTTGCGACATCGACACACAAGACAAGGCTCGCGAACTGACCAATTGCGACGTGTATTTCCCTTATAGCCTGACGGATGAGGACCCTGAAAACATCAGGTGGACACAAATCATCGGATTCAACCTTGTAGATACAAGAACCCGACAAAACATCGGTTCTGTCATTGGCATTGACGACAATACGATGAACATCTTGTTTGAGGTGGAGACTCCCGACAAGAAAATCATCCTCGTACCTGCCAACGAAGAACTCATTGAAGAAGTAAACACTGACCATAAATACATCAGCATCCAAGTGCCTGAAGGTTTATTGGACTTATAAACACTTACCCATTATGAAAAAACAAATCTGCATTCTCGGTAGCACAGGATCAATCGGCACCCAAGCCCTTGACGTGATAGAACAGCACAACGACTTGTTTGAAGTGTATTGCCTCACGGCAAACAACCGCGTGGAACTATTGGCTGAGCAGGCACGTAAATTTCATCCCGCTGCCGTAGTGATAGCCAACAAGGATAAATACGAGACACTTAAAAGTCTGTTGGCAGACCAACCAGACATCAAGATTTATGCTGGCAAGGAAGCGCTCGACCAAATCGTAGAAGCTGGTCCCATCGACATGGTTCTCACGGCAATGGTTGGATTTGCCGGCTTGTCTCCTACCATTCATGCCATTCAAGCACGTAAAAAAATATGTTTAGCCAACAAGGAAACACTGGTCGTAGCTGGTGAACTGATCTGTCAGTTGGCACAACAATACCACGTTCCCATCTTGCCTGTAGATAGCGAACACTCCGCCATCTTCCAAAGCATCGTGGGCGAGGGCGACAATGAGATTGAGAAGATACTGCTCACGTGTAGCGGCGGACCATTCCGCACCTTCACCGAAGAGCAGATTAACAAGGTAACTGCCGCAGATGCCCTGAAACACCCTACTTGGGATATGGGAGCGAAAATCACCATCGACTCTGCCACGCTGATGAACAAGGGATTCGAGGTGATGGAAGCCAAATGGCTGTTCGGTATTCCTGCCGACAAGATTCAGGTTCTCATTCACCCGCAGAGCATCATCCATAGCGCCGTGCAATTCTGCGACGGTTCGGTGAAGGCGCAACTGGGAGTGCCAGACATGCGTCTGCCCATTCAATACGCATTTACTTACCCAGACCGCCTGCATCTCAACGGCGAGCGACTTGACTTGTTTAAACACCCGTTGGAGTTTTTCGAGCCAGACACAAAGAAGTTCCGTTGCCTCGCATTGGCATTCGAAGCCATCAAGCAAGGGGGCAACATGCCATGTATCGTGAATGCAGCCAACGAAATCGTGAACGAGGGATTCCGCAAAGGCAGATGCTCATTCCCACAGATGGCTGACATCATCGCACAAACCATGCAAAAGGTACCGTTCGACAAGAACCCGTCGTATGACACCTATATTAATACAGACGCGTGCGCGCGTAGAGTAGCTGAAGAACTGTTGTAGGAAAAAAAGAAATACAAGTTAACGTGTTTTAAAAAAAGAGGGCAATGCTCAGATTGTCCTCTTTTTTGGTGCTTTTACTTGCATATCTCAAAAAATTTATAGAACTTTGCCGACCGTAACAAATTAAAAGACATGGAAATATTTCTAATCAGACTGCTCCAGTTCATGTTGGCAATCTCTTTATTGGTCTTACTCCATGAAGGGGGGCATTTCTTCTTTTCTAAACTATTTGGCGTTCGTGTTGAGAAATTCTATTTGTTTTTCGATCCTTGGTTTCATCTCTTTGAGTTCAAACCCAAGAAAAGCGATACCACATACGGTATAGGATGGCTCCCATTGGGAGGTTACTGCAAGATTGCAGGAATGATTGACGAAAGCATGGATACCGAGCAGATGAAACAACCCGAACAACCGTGGGAGTTCAGGTCGAAACCTGCCTGGCAACGGTTGCTCATCATGATAGGCGGCGTACTCGTCAACTTCCTCTTGGCTTTGTTTATCTATTCAATGGTGCTCTTTTACTGGGGTGACTCATACATCGCCGTGAAAGACATGAACATGGGTATGAAGTTTAACAAGGAAGCCAAAAGCTATGGATTCAAAGACCACGACATCCTCGTAGGTACGGAGAATGGCGAGTTTAAGGATTTCTCAGCCGACCTGTTCCGCGATATTTCAACTGCCAAGCGTGTAGATATCATCCGCGACGGCAAGCCTATGTCTATCGCCCTGCCCGGAGACATCAACTTGCTGGGAATGCTCAAGGCTACTCCCAATTTCGTGCGACCATTCGTTCCTGCCGAGATTGACACCATCATGCCCAATACTCCTGCCGCTAAAATCAACTTGAAGAAAGACGACAAAATATTGGCTGTCAACAACGTTGCTGTTGACTCTTGGAATGAATTTACCGACGAACTGGGACGAATAGCTGACATGATGACAATCGCCAAGTCGCATAGCGACAGCTTGCAACTGCGCACGGCATCATTTGTGATCAGCCACAAGGCTACCCAAACCATCGACACCACAACCGTCGTGCTTTCTCCCGACCTTAAATTAGGCGTGGGAATGTCTTCCATTTACTCTTATTACAAGCCTACCACTATCTCATACGGATTCTTCGAGAGTTTCCCCGCTGGCATCAAGTATGGATGGAACGTATTGGCAGGATATGTAGGCGACTTGAAATATGTGTTTACCAGTGACGGAGCCAAGTCGTTAGGTGGCTTTGGAGCCATAGGCAGCCTCTTCCCACCCGTATGGGATTGGCACATGTTCTGGTTGATGACTGCCTTCCTGAGTATCATCCTCGCCTTCATGAACATCTTGCCCATACCCGCATTGGATGGCGGTCACGTCTTGTTCCTCATCTATGAAATCATCACGGGAAGAAAGCCCAGCGACAAGTTCATGATTGTAGCCGAATACATAGGTATCTCCATCCTCTTGCTGCTGATGATCGTGGCTAACCTCAATGACATCCTGCGTTGGTTGGGTTATATGTAGTCAAACCTTTTATCACCTCACAATATATATGCCCGTAGAGTTTTTCTTTACGGGCATATTTCTTTCATAACTGACAACGATTACTTATGTGAAGGTACTAATTATTCAAGACAAATCTTCAATTGTGAATTGTGAATTATGAATTGTCCATTGTGAATTGTCCATTGTGAATTGTCCATTGTGAATTGTCCATTGTGAATTATCCATTGTGAATTATCCATTGTGAATTATCCATTGTGAATTATCCATTGTGAATTATCCATTGTGAATTATCAATCTTCCTATGACAATCGTTTGCACCTAATCTCTTTACACTATATAACAGAACGTCGCCAAGAAACTGCTTTTTATTTCAATTTATCATCAATTCGATTCTTTTTCTACCAAATCATCACAATAATTACTACTAAAAATAATTAACAAATGATAAAACCATTGTATTCTTGTTCAAAAATGAAAGTAAAAAAGTAATTTTGCAAACAAATCGTTGGCACAACGGTACGTCCGAAGGGATAACGACATCACAAACACATTTTTTATGGACGCTCCTTCTTACTTGTTCCCCATGTAGAGGGTTTATTTCCCATTTCCAGTTCCAACACTCCACCTCGCACGATGTCTTCAAAGAGCAAGTAAGACCTGCGATATGGTTTTCCGTTTAACATGGCACTTTGCACATAAATGTTCTCGTCACTAACGTCTTTCGCCACGATGGTAAAGGTCTTGCCATTCCCCACGTTCATCCTCACATTCTTGAAAAGGGGTGTTCCTATGATATACTTACCACCAGCAGGTTCAACCTGATACAATCCCATTGCCGAAAGAATATACCAAGCCGACATCTGTCCCACATCTTCATTGCCACACAAGCCATCTGGTTGGTCAGAAAAGAACTCTCTCACCATTCGACGAATGAGTTTTGCCCCTTTCCACGGCTGCCCTACGTAATGATACATATATAATATATGATGGCTGGGTTCATTGCCTTGTGCATATTGCCCTACCAACCCGGTGATGTCTGGTGGCGCATCCTTGCCCAAGTCGCCCTCTACGATAAAGAGTGAATCGAGTTTGCTGACAAACTGCTCTTCATTGGGAAACAAACTCACCAACCCATGCACATCGTGCGGCACGAGCCAAGTATATTGCCAAGCATTTCCTTCTGTATAGTCCTTATGTTCATTTCCTGAATCGAAAGGATTGAAGGGACTACGGAATGATCCATCGCTCCCTACCCCACGCATGAACTGGCTTTGCTTATCGAAATAGGTACGGTACGACTGGCTGCGTTTCCAGAAATACTGATAGTCTTTCTTCTTGCCCAGCATTTTTGCCACCTTCGCCACGCAAGCATCGGCAAGCGCATATTCCAACGCCTTGGAAACGGTCTCTCCACCCTCATGCTTATCAAAGGGCAAGTAGCCATATTCTTTCAAGAGGTCCAAGCCCCGCTCATCCAGCATGGCAGAATTTCGCATGGCTTCGTAGGCACTCTCCTTGTCTTTCACGAATCCCTTCAGTACCAAGTCTGCCAATACGGGAATGGCGGGATTGCCCACCATACAATTGGTCTCATTCCCCATTAAATGCCACACGGGTAGCTTGCCTTGCTGGCGATAGATATGGATAAAGGTCTGAGCAATGTCTGCTTGCTTCTCGGGATGTATCAATGTCATCAAGGGATGGGCAGCCCGATAGGTGTCCCATAACGACAATGTCGTGTAATTGGTGAAATCTCCTTGATGTACTTTGAGGTCTGCCCCATAATACTCTCCGTTGACGTCACAAAACACCGACGGGGCAGTCATGGTATGATACAGAGAGGTATAGAAGATTTCACGGTCCACCGCATTGTCAGTATCTATTTGTATCTTCGACAATTCCTTGTTCCATGCATCCTTGGCACTGGCTATCACTCCCTGGAAATCCCAACCAGCCAATTCCTTCTGCATATTCTCTTTGGCATTCTCCACGCTTACCGAAGACAATGCCACCTTCAACAATAACGGTGAAGATACGTCAGACACTTGTAAGATGCCTATCGCCTGATCTTGTTCTTCCAGTATTTTCACAGGCTTCGAGAATGTTGCCACGAAAAACACTTGTTGGTGGTTAGCCCAACCTCTTGACACACGACTGCCCGTGATGGTTGTGGCATCTTCCTGTTGGATATGACTGCTCACCAAATGGTCCCATCCCACGCCTTGTTTCAGGTCAAGGCGAAGCAATCCATCACGCTCGTTTCCTCCAAACGTATATCGGTGCATTCCCACCCGTTGAGTAGCTGTCAACTCGACCAGCACATTGGGCTGATTCAACTTGACGGCGTAGTAACCGGGAGAGACCGTTTCATTGTCGTGGGAAAAACGAGTCTCACTTTGTTTCGCATCCTTGACGGGCAGGAATGCCACGTCTCCCAAGTCGCCTACTCCCGTTCCGCTCAGGTGTGTATGTCCGAAGCCGATGAGGATGGAATCAGAAGCATGGTAACCTGAGCACCAATCCCATCCACGAGAATGCTGTGTAGGACCCAACTGGACAAATCCAAACGGCACATTGGCTCCCAAGAATACATGCCCGTGTCCGCCCGTGCCTATCAAGGGGTTCACAAACTTAGTCAAATCATTGACCGTTGAAGATTGAGCATTGAACATGGAGGTCATGAACAACAATGAAGATAACAAGAGAGTACGTATCATATCATTCAGTTTTGATTGTGGCAACAAATATACAAAACTTTTTTATAACGACAGACATTCCAAGGTATAAATTCCACCCAAGACGAATAGAATGCCAAAACTCACACTTCTACTAACAAAGAACAATCAAACTCCTCTATCAGTAAAAGAATGTCATCATTTTCCCATACCATAACCTTCAACTGATACTCTGCCATCCAAACATCCATATTAAAGCCATCGTTATAATCTGGCTTGTCAAGCCAGACACAATAGTCATTCATCAACATGGGAAATTCTACAATTGCCATAGCATTCAATTCATTTATTCTATGATGCTCTCACTATCATCACTATGCTTTTCCTTATTTCTCAATACGCATTCTTTGCTCGTGTTAGCATAACAATACACACAGAAATGACGACATGTATTATACATACCAATATCTTTGCTTACCATACAACCACATATTTTTCGCTGCCCTTTGTCTTTAAGGTTCTTCGCTTTTGGTGGCAATGAAGGCATTTGTCCAAACATATCTCTCTCTGGCAATTTACCCGTATGCAGATAATACACCAATTCATAGTCATCGGAAAAGATTCGTTTCATCAGTTCACCATCTATGCAGCAGTTATGTTCAATATTGTATTTCTCTAAATCCACTTCTTCTGCACAAGTGGCAAGTTGTAAGTTCCACCCTTTCTCTTTCCAGATGTCCCGAAGTTTGACAAGTCCTTCCACAATTTCTGTTCGTTGTGCCTCTGTCAATTCAGACTGCTCAACATTTTCTTTCGTGAAACAGCCTGTTTCTTTCACCAGATTGTTCCGAACTTTTCGATATGCTTTTACATCCACAAAACTGAACACCAATTTATCAGTATATCCCATCAACTCATTTCCTATATGCCAAATTTTAGACAATAGCATTCGTGGAGTAAGTTGAGAAGTCACAATGAGTGGATCAAAACGCCAAATCACACGTTCTTTACCTATCAATGATGATAACTGTTTAAAGGTTTCTATCCGTTTTGCCACAGAAGGAACATTTGGCTCAAATCCCTCTTTCACATAATCGTTCAATGTCACTTGAAAATAGTAATGTATTCCCCGTTTATCCAGTTCATGCAGATACGGAATAATAGGTGCTGGATTCTTTGTCCAAAACACTACTACCTTACAATTCTTAAACGAAATATACATCGGTTTCTGATTGAATGGATTATACCACACACAATAACCTTTTGCCAAACGATTGAAAAACCATTTGGCATAAAAGGCTGGAATATCCGTAGAGCGACTGGCGGAAATAATTACTGGAGCTGTCGCATTTATAGATTTTTCATCATTAATTTCGGAATGCATTTTAATCATTTTTCTACTCATTATTAAACAAATCGCCCATCAACAAACTCTCAAACTCCTTTATTCTCTTTCCCTTTTTCCAATATTTTTTATTCTTCAATCTTTGTATGAATATATTTACATCAGATAATGATTTGCGTTCCATCTCTTCTAAAGTTTCAATTATTCCCATATAATATTTAGAGGGATCCTTTTGGGATTCGGTTGTCTGTTTCCATACTGATAAAACGACATCTCTCAATGATTTATTATTAGAAGCATCTTCTTCTTTTATTATTGGTATAGGTCTTCCAAAAATAAGTCTATAAAAATCTTCATATACCCTTTTTACGTATTCTTTACCTTGTTGTAAAAGATTATCTGTAAAATTATGAAGCAAACTTCCAAACCCCCAAAATGCACCATACAATCCAAGTGCTATTCGATAGTCATATATTTCATGTTTTCGCATTAACTCCATCATATCTTCCCAATCATCGCCTTTCAGAATAAATACTGCTAATGATGAATACAAGTCGTTTTTTAATTTGTGTTGAAAAGGCTCACCTGCTATGTGATGGCGCAAATCATTAAGAAATGCTCTTTGATATGAAGTATCCCATGTTTCCAATAAAAACATTTTGGTTTCATCCGTTATTTCATCAAGTAAATCCTTTTTGACTGAATTAACATTTCTTTTCCAATTCTTCATCAACACTTTATTTATCCAATCTTTCAATAATAGCTTCTCCAAGTCCTCCCTAATATAATTATTTGAAATTTCTGTTATTTGCAAATCATCCACAATAATCTCTTTGCTCATAGGTTCTAAATGAACTTTCTCTTTATTTGCCCTTTCTTCCTCTTTATTTCTAAACTCACTCACTATCATTAAAATATCATCACTATCATTGGTCCAACTTCTTTTGATCTTGTTAGCAGAATATAATGAAGACAGCCTTGCATATATTTCATGGCATACTCTTAATGCACCAATTCTTTGTGGCGGAATGGATAAATATGCTCCTATATAGTAACCATATAAGAATCCTTTTATTTTATTTATACGAAAATCTTTACTGATATTATCTTCATTGAGTGGTATTTCTTTGCATTGAGGCAAGGACGATAATTTTGGGTAGTTATTCTTAACTATCATTCGTTTCTGTTGGTATAACCTTAATAGTTTAGACGTATCTCCTATCTGACACAATGATATTGCAACTTCTCGATCTTCTTCAGAAAAAAAAATAAAATAGGTATTCCAATCAAAATAAATTGTATGATTGCATATGAAAACACCTTTTTCCATTTCTGGAAATTCCTCTTCTACCATAACTTGGATTAGCATTGCCCTATCTTCTTTCTCGCCTTTTGAACGTGTAAAAATAAAGGGGGTTGAATACAATAATAATGCATTGTCTAATTTATTCTCCTCAATTTTATACCAATGTGGATTTCCAAAATTGCGTTTTTCATAAAATATAGCTGGAGAAATAGAATCCGTCGACAAAATATTTCCAAGATTCAAAATCGTTGTTGGGATATAATACTTCATCATTTATCTATAACTTTATAATCAATCATTGAATCAATGTATAATTCTTTAGGAATATCGGAAAGAGGATGTGGCAACCAACCACAATATAAAACATATAGATTTTTGTATGTTCTTGTCATTGCGACATACAAAGGTTTCCTAAGATGTTTAAGATATGCATTATCATAATCTTTTATTCCCAAAATAAACACTGTTTCAAACTGAAGACCTTTTGAACTATGAAAGGTCATTATTTTGGGATTATCTGTAGACATGTCTAACGAATCAACACTATTACGATAATTGTCTGGAACATTTCCTTTGCCTTGTTGATATGTTTCTGGCGCATCATATTTCATCTCACAGTGTACACTTAGATTGTTAAGACCATTAAAAACATGAATAACATCTTCTTTTGTGGGGACAAGAATAGCAATATCCGAACTTCTTTTTTCCTTGTAATAATTTGCTATTATTTCTATTTCTTCACTAAAGGAATTACATTTTATAATATGTGTATAAGTCTCTTCTTTACTTTTATATTTTTCCTCTTCAAATGGCTCTAAGTTAACTCCAACATATTGAACAGTTTTTGCAATATTCACTGGCAATCTATAATTATTATAAAGACAATATTCTTTGTACTTATGTCCACTTGGGATAAGGTCTTTTATTTCATTAACAGGAAGAGGTCTTTTTTCTGAAAATAACGATTGAGCTGTATCTCCGAAAAACAAGAAATGTTTATTTGTATAATCTATAAACTCTCGGACTTCTTCTTTCGAAAAATCTTGTATTTCATCAACTATAAAATAATCAGTTCTTGTACGATTATCCTTTATTGGTTGACCATCTTTATTGTATTTCCAACGCCAAAGATGATAGTGAGTAAGTTGGCTAGTTAGATTTAATGACCTAGCACCCTCTCTTATAAATTCCTCCAATGCCTTAGTATACACTAATATTATATGTGGACTTTTTATTTGATTTTCAATTCTATAAGCCAATTTAACAGCTAACAACGATTTTCCACTTCCAGCACATCCTGATACTATCAGAGATTTTTCTTCTATTGTTTCTAATAGAATCTCCAATTCATATTTATCAAGATCTTCTTCTTTGACTATCCAATCTCTCTTCATATTATTATTGTTTCTGAATAATTCTCCATGCAATCTTGCTTATATCTTTTTGTCTTTTTTGGTGCGTTATCGTGAAAACTTGATTGTATCCATCGTTTTTTAACAACGTACTACATTTAGCCTGTGCAATTCCAGCATCCATCATCCTTGGCAACCACTCTTGTGACACGTTATTATATGTTGACACATCCACCAATACCATGATACCATTTTCTTTAATTCGGGGTAAAAAAGTATTTGTGATATGAGCATATGCATTTTGTTTTTCAAATCTGTCTTTGGTCACGAATTCACAAATGGCTTTAAAAGACATAAATATATCAAAGCTGCCAGATGATAACACCCTATACATTATATCCAAATCATAGAAATCATCAATGGTCAAAGGTAAAACCCTGTGTTTTATACTAAGGTTAACTCTTTTTGAATATTCTGCCAAGACTCTTTCAAACAACCTCAATGAATGGTAATTTCCATCCATAGCTACAATGTGAATGTTATTTATTTCTGGTAAACTCTCTGCGATTGCTGTTAGAAATCCTATGATTTCACCACCTGTTCCACAACCAAAATCGAAAATTGACAAATTATCCTTACCTGTAAATATACCCACATGTGTTCTAAAAAACTCTTTGAATATACAATACGATTCTGCATAGCTACGTGGAAAATACGTACCCAAATAGTTGAGGACATCTTTTTTATCCCAATCAATGACTGTCATATCAGTGTTAGAACGTTGGTATTTCGCTCCTAATTGACCAAAAATTAAATTGTCAAGCCATTGTGGTAGTCGCACATCTGTTATCATTAGGTTTTCAGTTCCCCGACTCCCAAGCAGGATATATATATTAAAAAAAGGGTAGCTAAACATACGAAGAAGCGTGGGAATCTCACTGTCACTCGTCCCACTTATCGAGGCTCTGGCATCGCCCTATCCGAAAGAACGAGCAACGCCGAAGCCCACGCCGATATGCATATTAAAATACATTTGCAAAAAAGTAAAAAATACTATCTGCAAATTGTATCAGATACTACATATCCATGGACGTCATTGTTGCTATGTCCTTGACGGATAGTTTGGAACTGCCAGATTCCGATAAGTCAAGCACAAAGCGTCAAGTAACGCCTTTCCTATATATAGGTTCTCTATTTATTATTCCACTCGCTTCATGAGTGTCATAAGAGAACGATTGCAAATATACGATAAATTCCGCAAACTATCGTATTTTTTCAAAAAAACTATGAAAAAAGTTTCGTTCACAAAAATAAAAAGAATGAAGATATATGTTAAGAATGAGTGATAGAACAGAAGCTATCAACATAAATCAGGTCCCCTCCCTTGAGAGAAGGAGGAAATAGATATTTTGACACAAAAAAAATCCCATGACTTCCAGGGAAATCATGGGAAATAATCTATGATAGGATGATTAACCTAAATCTTCATGATCCAGGGAATCATTGAAATCCTTGGGCTCATGCTCTGCCAGGGGGTCGTGGTAAACCTCATCGTGGTTCTTGTGTCCACGGTTGTTGTTACGGTTACCGTGTCCGCCTTTACCACCATTGTTTCCATTAGGACGACCACCACGTTCACCGCGCTCACCACGCTCAGGACGTTCTGGGCGTGGGCGACGCTCACGCTCTACGTATCCTTCTGGTTTCGGTATCAGCACGCGATGAGAGAGCTTATACTTACCCGTCTTAGAGTCAATCTCCATCAATTTCACCGTTATCTTATCGCCTTCCTTGATGCCAGCTTCCTCTACGGTCTCCAAACGCTTCCAGTCGATTTCAGAGATATGGAGCAGTCCGTCCTTGCCTGGCATAATCTCAACGAAGCAACCGTAAGGCATGATAGAACGGATAGTACCCTCATAAACCTCACCTACCTCTGGAACGGCAACGATAGACTTGATCTTGCGGATGGCAGCCTCGATGCTCTCCTTGTTAGGAGCAGACACCTGTACCTTGCCCACACCCTCAACCTCGTCGATGGTAATGGTAGTACCAGTCTCTTCCTGCATCTGCTGGATAAT
>DJXW01000042.1:29518-30068 GCA_002449845.1 Prevotella sp. UBA6994 | reverse complement strand
CCTGCATCTGCTGGATAATCTTTCCACCCGGGCCAATCACGGCTCCGATGTACTCCTTCGGAATATCAAACTCCTCAATACGTGGTACGTGTGGTTTCAAGTCGGGACGTGGCTCGGCAATTGTCTCGGTCAGCTTAGCGAGGATGTGCTCTCTGCCAGCCTTAGCCTGCATCAATGCCTTCTCAAGAATCTCGAACGACAAACCATCACACTTGATGTCCATCTGTGTAGCGGTAAGACCATCCTTCGTACCAGTGGTCTTGAAGTCCATGTCGCCCAAGTGGTCCTCGTCGCCAAGGATGTCTGACAACACGGCATACTTATCCTCACCTGGATTCTTAATCAATCCCATGGCGATACCAGAAACGGGCTTCTTCATAGGAACACCAGCATCCATCAACGCCAATGTACCAGCACATACGGTAGCCATAGACGAAGAGCCGTTAGACTCTAATATCTGAGATACCAAACGCACGGTATAGGGGAACGTTGCGGGAATCTGTCCCTTCAATGCACGCCAAGCCAAGTGGCCGTGACCAATCTCACGACG
>DJXW01000042.1:21196-29451 GCA_002449845.1 Prevotella sp. UBA6994 | reverse complement strand
CAATCTCACGACGACCTACGCCACGAGAAGCCTTTGCCTCACCTGTACAGAACGGTGGGAAGTTGTAGTGCAGCAAGAAACGCATGTAGCTCTTGTCAAGCACATCGTCAACCAACTTCTCGTCGAGCTTGGTACCAAGGGTACAGGTAGAGAGCGACTGGGTCTCACCACGTGTAAAGATAGAACTTCCGTGAGGCATGGGTAACGGGCTCACCTCGCACCATATTGGGCGAATCTCATCCGTCTTACGTCCGTCAAGGCGTATGCCCTCGTCAAGGATGCAACGGCGCATGGCGTCACGCATCACGTCGTGATAGTAACGGTCTGCCTCTGCGTGCTTCTCCTCCAATTCGTCTTCAGAGAGATCGGCATGAGCCTCATCGTATTTCGTCTTGAAGTCTTCGATAATCTTATCAAAAGCCTCTTGGCGAGCATGTTTCTCAAGCGCTTGCTTCGTCACGTCGTAAGCAGGCTGATACAACTCGTCGTTAATCTGCTTGCGCAAATCCTCGTCGTTGATTTCATGGTCATACTCGCGCTTCACATCTTTGCCAAGTTCCTTAGAGAGCTCCACCTGCAACTCACACATGGGCTTGATAGCATCCATGGCAGCCTTCAAGGCACCTAACAAATCCTGCTCGCTCACCTCATTCATCTCACCTTCCACCATCATGATATTCTCGGCAGATGCACCTACCATAATATCCATGTCGGCATCTTTCATCTGCTCGAATGTGGGGTCAATGACATACTCGCCATTGATGCGAGCCACACGAACCTCACTGATAGGACACTCGAAGGGAATGTCTGAGCAAGCCAATGCTGCTGATGCAGCAAAACCTGCCAACGCATCAGGCTGATCTACGCCATCGGCAGAGAACAACATCACATTGACAAACACTTCGGCATGATAGTTTGATGGAAAGAGCGGACGCAAGACACGGTCAACTAAACGGCTGGTCAAAATCTCATTGTCAGAAGCTTTGCCTTCACGTTTAGTAAATCCGCCTGGAAAACGTCCGGCGGCGGCATACTGTTCCCTGTAGTCCACTTGCAAAGGCATAAAATCAGTTCCAGGAACAGCATCTTTTGCAGCACAAACTGTAGCGAGCAACACGGTGTTCCCCATACGAAGCAACACCGAACCATCAGTTTGCTTTGCCAATTTCCCAGTTTCAATCGTGATGGTTCTTCCATCAGGCAATTGAACATTTTTCGTAATTACGTTCATCTAAAAAATCTTATTGTTTTATCCAACATCTAAATATATAAAATAAAAATCGGACAAAGTTACTCATTTACCGACAATTGGGCAAATAAAAAGTAAATAATTTGCGGTTTTTATAAAATTGTTGTACTTTTGTACACATAACTTAATATATTTAATAACTAACTTTATAATAACCTATAAACAACAAGCTTATGAAACATTTTTTACGCAGCTTGTCCTTGATGCTATTTGCAACAATGGCAAACCTGACGGTTTCGGCTACAGACTGGGTGGTTCCCACACCTTCGTTTAAGTCGCTGACAACTGAAGACACCGTGTACATCTACAACGTAGGCGCAAACCGGTTTTACAATCGCGGAGAATGGTGGGGTACGCAAGCTATCCTGTCTAACTCTGGTATGAGATTCGTGGTAAGAACTGCCCAAGACCAATCGCTCGCTATGGGCATCACTCCCGAAGAGGGCGAGATTCCTGACGGCGTTTACACACTGTACTCTGACGACACGGGCAACGGCAATCACCTCACGGGAAGATTTGACGATGGCTACATCTATGTAGATAGTTATTTCTCTAACGGCAAACCTTCCAGATGCTATTGGTCTATCACTCCCGTGGCAGGTATGACCAACGTGTACAACATCACCACACCTTCTTATCTCACCGATGAGAATCCATACGCTGAGTCTGCCTTCACTTATGTGGAAGGACAGGCATTGGGATATAATCCCGACCTGACTGCCACCACATGGTGTCTGAGATGGAACATCATGCTCAGCGACTTCCCCACGGCTTGCCAATGGGCTTTCGTGGCTCCTGACCAGCACGCTTTGTTTGTGGCAAGGGCTGACCTGAAATCCATTGCCGACGATGCGGAAAGCAAGGGCATTGACCTGACAGCAGCCAAGAGCGTTTTCGACAATCCTGCCGCCACGGTGGAAGACATCAACCAAGCCATTGCCACCTTGAAGGAAAGCATCAGCAATGCCGCTTCGCCAAGCAATCCTACCAACCTGGCTGGTTCTTACCTCATCAACCCAACCTTCGACGAGGGGGCTGGCTCTGAAAAGGGTTGGTCTTTAGAGTCCAACTGCCAAAACAAGGGTAACAAGGCTTCTGCCAGCAACGACAGCGAAGTGCTCTGGATTGGCGACCCTGCCGATGGCGCATTCTCATATCCTTTCTGGGAGAACTGGCGCAACGGCAACCTGGAAACCAAAATGTACCAGACCATGAACGGATTGCCCAATGGTGTTTACAAGGTGGCTCTCTCTGCATTCGTGCAGACACTGGCTTCAGAGAACGAAAGTAAATTCAACCAATACGTTTACTTCAACGACCAGAAGTTTGCCCTCACACAAGGTCCGTTCAAGTCGTACTCTACGATGATGATTATCGAAGACGGCAAACTGGAACTGGGTTTCGTACAGACAGGATTCAACAACTCATGGGTGGGCGTTGACAATGCCCAACTGATTTACTACGGTTCAAGCATCGACTCGTATAAATATATGACGCAAGCCCTCACCGAGAACCTTGAGCAAGAACTTGAAGGCAAGCTCTACAAGCAATCTTACTACGATGACGTGATTGCTGCTGTCAACGAGGCAAATGCAGCCACCACCAAAGAGGAGGCTTTGGCTGCTTACGACAAGGCCCAGGAAAAATACAATGCCTTGATGGAAAACGCTGATGCTTACCAAAAACTCCAAGAAAGAAACGACTACTACAAAGACGCCGTTTGGGAAAAGGAATATGGAGGCGACGATGACTTATATTACCTGACGGAAGACATCATCTCTATGCTCGACGAATGTACGATGACTACCGAAGAGGTAAATGCACAATTGGCAAAACTGGAAGAAACGGCAAGAACGGCTCGCGAAAACAAACTTGAACCTAATTCTGACGTAACGGAATTTATCAACAATGCCGCATTCGTCAATGCCAGTGGCAACTCCGACTTCATCGGTTGGGAGGTGACGAAGTCTGACAATGGCTTTGCCAATAATGCAGGCAATACGGGCGTGGTAGAACAATGGCATGGCTCTGCCGAGATTGGCTCGCTCAACATCTCACAACTCGTGAAATTGCCAAAGGGTGCCTATCGCTTGGAGACAAGGGCTTACTATCGTTGCGCCAACGACCCACAAAACGCATACAACGCATGGGTGAACGCCAATGGCGAAAACGTGGGAGACAACGAAGTGCACGTTTCTCTCTTTGCAGGAACGGCGTCTTCTCTTTTCAACAACTTGATGAAACGTATCTTCACCGCTGATGAGACCACTGCTATGGGCAACGGAGCATGGGGAACCATTACCACTACCAACGGAGAAACCATGTATTCACCAGACAATTGTGCCGCCGCTAATGCCATGTTCAACAGTTCTCATGATTGGGACGTTGCCGTAGAGTTCATCGCTGGCAGCGAGCCTGTAAGACTCGGCGTGAAAGGTGACAACATCGGTGGTTGGGCTTGGCCGCTTTGGGATGAGTTTACTCTTACCTTCCTTGGCAACGACCTGGAATCCGTACAGCCTATCTTCGATAATGTCCTTAATGACGCTGAGGCTTTGATGGAACAACTGATGTCTTCTGAGGTGAAAAAACAATTGCAGGAAGCCATCAACACCGGTCGCCAAGCACAAGAAGGCAGCGAAATCCTGAGAAACTATGACGACTTCCTCAAGACCGTAGAGAATGCCAACAAGAGCATCGATACCTACAAGCAACTGATGGAAGCTCTCAATGAGCTGAACATTGCCATCACCGACTTTGGAAGTGAGACCAAGCCAGAGACATTGCAAAATGCCCAAATGCTCTATACCGAAACAGAAAACGAGATGAACAATGGCGCATATACCGACGAGCAAGTGGCTGAAAAGGTGAATGAGATTAACCTCATGATTGCTCTCGTAAGAATACCAGAAGGCAATGAGGCTTCTGATGATACTCCCGTTGACTTCACGTCAGTGATTGTCAACCCAACGTACACGAAAGGCTTGAAAGGTTGGTCACAAGCTCCTGAGTTAGCCGACAAGGTGGGCGTAGAACAAGAGGCTACAGCCATCGGTACTGCCATCGGATTTGCCGAGGGTTGGAACACATCGTTCGACATCTTCCAAGACATCTCCGGTCTTCCAGAAGGTACATTCCGCCTCACCGTACAAGGTCTCTATCGTCAAGAGGGAACAGCCACAGATGCCAAGACTTGGAAGTATGGCTATGCTGAATCTCAAGGCAAACTCGACATCCTGACGGCAGAAGAGAAAGAAAACGTAGTAGCATTCGACCCACGCGCTAAGTTCTATGCCAATGGCGACACCGCTACGTTCACCAGATGGATCTTCATCCCCGAAGACTATGCTGACCAAGAGACTCTGAAGAGTGGTGTTGACAGCGAGGGTGGCTGGACATCGTTTGAAGACAATATCACCAATCCTGACGAGCCCGCTACTTATTACTTCCCCAACAACCGTTTGGCTCTTGCCAACCGTTGCGACTATGGATGGTACACCAACGAGCTCTACTGCTACGTTTCTGAGGATGGCAAACTCCGCATCGGTGCTTGCAACAAGACTGCCAAGAACAACGACTGGGTACCATTCTCTAACTGGAGACTTGAATACCTCGGCAAGAACAGTACTCACCAGAGCACCACGGGTATCAACAGTTCTTCTACAGGCAACGTGGTAAGCCAATCTATCTTCGCTGCTGACGGTCGTCAAATCAACCGCTTGGCAAAGGGATTGAACATCGTGAAATATACCACTTCCGATGGCAGAACGCTTGTCAAGAAAATCATCGTCAGATAATGCGTTGATTTTTTATTAAGAGGCAAGAGAGTTAGAAGCAAGAAACAAGAGATTAGCCTTGACAATTGAGAAATGAGTTGTCAAGGCTAATCTTTAATACCATTTTTTTGTTGGATATTTTGAGTCAAAATAATGATCCTTAACAAATTGTTTAAATACCAAATTTAACAACGAAAAAACATATCCAAATATCGTTGCAACATAAATATCTACACCAATAGCATTTGCTAACATACGCGCTTCTAAACCACCTGGATTTAAACTCGTACGATCTACAGCTGTAAACGTAAACAAAATCTTATGTAAAAAAGATGTTAGTACCACATATTATAATTATTATAATAGTATTGTTTTTGTAAAATTAATTTTCGACCAATCCATCTCATTGATGATTGCATTTTCTCACTATCTTATAAATATCCAGATTATGCATTGTGAATTGTCAATGGTCAATGCTCAATGGTCAATGCTCAATGGTCAATGGTCAATGAACAACGAACTTCTTCCCCTTCCTGATGTATAGCTCATTCTTTTGTAGTGTTGTTACCTTTCTGCCTTGCAAGTCGTAGATAACTTTTTCTTCTTTTCCTATAGTATTCCACATTCTTATGCTACTTGTCACTGGCTCCTTGAAAAAATCCTCATTGGTGAAGATACGCTTGCCATCCTCATAGCAGGAATCCAAGTCTGTCCATGTATATTCCCATTCATCAGATATGTGAGCTAATTTAATGGTATGTAAAACATCTTTAAAAATGTCCCCGGCACAACCGATACCCTCTACCCAATTACTGACAATATCTTCAGGAAACTCTTCATAGAATTCTTCGTTAGAGAATTTCATTCGCCTGAAATGATTGTCATCTACAGAAATCGTATCCGTTGTCACTAACAACAATTTAGGCCACTCCATCCCGAACTCCCATAATGTCTGTGGATTTTCTTGGAAATCGTATAAAACCTTAGCTTCTTGCTCGCCTTTGGGGATGTACATCACCTTCCTGTCAACCTCATACATGGCACAATGATATGTCGTGTCTTCTGAACAAAGATACATCTTCTTGCAATCCTTGTCGTTGATGAGCGTATCTCCTTTTAACAAGTAGGAATAATATATATCCTTTTCAATATCTATGTACTCAGAGGCTTTCCCATAATGATAAACTGCATGTTGATACCAGCATTTCCCTTCGGAGAGAAATTTTTTGTAGCTTAATTCTTGGGCTTGAATTGCCATGCAAGTAATCAGCATTGCCAATAAAAATCTTTGTCTCATAGCTTAATCCATAAATTGGTTATTACTTTGCAAAGATATAAAAAATTATTGTAAAAAAAAAACGAAACATTATTAATTATTCAAGAAAAAAAGAAGCAAGTTAGAAGCAAGAAGGGGTGAGGGGTGAGAGATATGCTTTGGAAATTGAGAAGATTGAAGGATTGTACTTGTGGTTGATGTCGTTAAATAGCCTTGCTGCACGGAGAGATGCCGATAGGCATCAGATGTCAGTAGCCAGCCATACAGAAACGCCGTTAGGTGTTTCGAAATGGCTGGAAAAGGAATGGGGCGTGAGGGAAAGCCTGCCATAGGTAGGCGATATGGCTCATCGTGTCCCCTATCTACGGCAGGGCATTCCATTTGCTGCATCCCCCATCCCCAGCCATTTGCCGTACCTATGGGCACGGCTGTATGGCTGGCTACTAACATCTAATGCCTAACGGCATTTCCCTTGGTTGTGACAAACAAATAGTGACAATCTTCAATTATGAATTGTTCATTATGAATCGTCAATTGTAAATTATCAATTATGAATTGTCAATTGTGAATTATGCATTATGCATTGTGAATTGTGAATTATCAATTATTCATTATTCATTATCAATTTTCCCGACAAAATTTTGTTCGGATATTCTTGCGAAATAGAATTGGGAGAACGGGAAAATGGGTTAAATCAGCTAAAAAACCGTGTTTTTCATCGTAACATTGCATGTTATGAACGTAACTATATGAGTTACGAGCATAACTATGTATGTTACGAGTGCTAACTCTATATGTTTTGAAAGCCCGAAAAGTGGCTTTTTGGACCTAAAAACATGGTTTTTTATCATGTCAACAAATGCCACTAAACCGTAAACCATTGATAATGAACCATTTAATAACACATCAAAAAACGGGCATATTTTCCACCAAGTATCAACTCGTTTGAAAAAATGCCCGTTTTTTAGGGGGTAAATTCAGAATTTGTAGGACAAAAAACCTGCTCCTCGACATTGCGAGAAGCAGGTCACAATAATTTTTTAATTTAAATCAAAAAAACGTATATGTGATAGGGGGGATTACAACTGTGGACCAGCAGCTACGAGAGCCTTACCTGCCTCATTGCCTTCGTACTTCTTGAAGTTCTTGATGAAGCGGCCAGCCAAATCCTTTGCCTTTGCATCCCACTCAGCGCGGTTCTGATATGTGTCGCGAGGATCGAGGATGCCCCATGCTACACCGTCGAGCTGTGTAGGAACTTCGAAGTTGAAGTAAGGAATCTTCTTTGTAGGAGCGTTCAGGATAGCACCGCCGAGGATTGCGTCGATGATACCACGTGTATCCTTGATAGAGATACGCTTGCCAGTACCGTTCCAACCAGTGTTTACGAGGTAAGCCTTAGCACCACTCTTCTCCATACGCTTAACGAGTTCCTCAGCGTATTTTGTTGGGTGCAACTCAAGGAATGCCTGTCCGAAGCAAGCAGAGAATGTAGGAGTAGGCTCAGTAATACCACGCTCTGTACCAGCCAACTTAGCGGTGAAACCAGAGAGGAAGTAGTACTTGGTTTGCTCTGGGTCGAGGATAGATACTGGAGGAAGAACTCCGAATGCGTCTGCACTGAGGAAGATAACGTTCTGTGCCTCTGGACCTGCGCTCTTACCGTTCACCTTAGCCACGATCTTCTCGATGTGGTTGATAGGATAGCTTACGCGAGTATTCTCGGTAACGCTCTTGTCAGCGAAGTCAATCTTACCGTTCTCATCTACGGTTACGTTCTCCAACAAAGCATTGCGACGGATAGCGTTGTAGATGTCTGGCTCGCTCTCCTTGTCAAGGTTGATAACCTTAGCGTAGCAACCACCCTCGAAGTTGAACACACCATTGTCGTCCCATCCGTGCTCGTCGTCACCAATCAAGAGACGTTTTGGATCGGTAGAAAGAGTGGTCTTAC
>DJXW01000042.1:0-20993 GCA_002449845.1 Prevotella sp. UBA6994 | reverse complement strand
ACCACCGTACCAAGTGTTGATGATACATTGCTCACGGCTGGTAGTATTAAAAGCCACACAAGTTTCAGAGTTAAGACCCAGTTCCTTGTAGTTTTCTACCTTTGCCTTAGAAGCGTTATAGATTACGAAGTTAGGCTCGAAGTTAGCAAGTTCCTCCTCAGTAGGTTGGATGAACATGTTCTTCACGAAGTGAGCCTGCCAAGCTACCTCAACGATGAAGCGCACTGCCAAGCGAGTACCCTCGTTAGCACCGCAGAAAGCGTCCATTACATACAATTCTTTGTTGCAGAGCTCTTTGATAGCAATCTCTTTCACCTTTGCCCAAACCTCTTCGCTCATGGGTTTGTTATCATTCTTATATTCCTCGGAAGTCCACCAAACCTTGTCCTTGCTCTGCTCGTCGCAGACGATGTACTTGTCTTTAGGTGAACGACCAGTGTAGATACCAGTCATTACGTTTACAGCGTTCAACTCAGTGTTCTGACCTTTGTCAAAACCAGTCAAGCCAGCTTTTGTTTCCTCTTCATAGAGATACTCATACGATGGATTGTGAGCAATCACGGTAGAACCGGTGATGCCATACTGTGTCAAATCTAACTTTGCCATTTTTTATGTATTTAATTGTGAGTTATTTATTTATCCTATTTCAAATCGACTGCAAAGGTACAAAATAATTGGCAATCGAGAATGACAAATGGCAATTATTTACTTTTTTACTCCTCTTTTTGCGTTAAAGTATTGAAAAAAACACGTTGAGATAGCAAAAATGCCATTTCCACATATCAAAATATTGGTTGTTTCGTTTCTTTTGACTATCTTTACAGCAGAATCATAAAAAATCACAAGAATGCAAGTCATTAATTTCTCAGAACAAAATTCGGTGATCAACCAATACATGTCGGAACTTCGTGACAAGAAGTACCAGCAAAATCGCCTGCTCTTCCGTAACAACATCATTCGCATAGGTGAGATGATGGCATACGAACTCTCCAAGAAACTGGAATATAAGCCCAAGACCGTTACCACACCACTTGGCACGATTGACATCCCATTGTTTAAGAACGACATTATCGTAGCTACCGTGTTACGTGCCGGCCTACCCTTTCATCAAGGATTTCTCAACGTATTCGACCAAGCCGACAACGCATTTGTGTCTGCCTATCGCATGTACACCAACCGTGAACATACGGAAGTGGGAATACACACTGAATACATGGCATCTCCCTCGGTGAAGGGCAAGACGCTCATCATCGTCGATCCTATGCTTGCCACAGGCGGATCGATGGCTGCAAGTTATGAGGCACTGCTGAAAACGGGGAAGCCTAAACAGGTTCATATCGCTTGCGTGATAGCTGCTCCTGAAGGTGTTGACATGGTTCGTCAAACGGTATCTGACGATACTTTCCTTTGGTGTGCTGCCATTGACGAGGGAATGAATGAGCATAAGTATATTGTCCCAGGATTTGGGGATTGCGGAGACTTGTGCTTTGGGGAGAAATTGTAGGTTTTTAGGAGTTAAGGAGTTAAGACAAATGTAAAGATAACGTGAGTTCAACGAAATTTATAACTTTTCTTAATTCATCCTGATTGAAAAAATATGTATAGCCCCAATAATAATTATTACGAATACTGATATGTCACAACCTGTTTTCTTTATTAACTGTGATTTGGCAGACTCATTTGTGCAGGAGCTGTTCATTGGATTCAACTGGGATTTTAATGACGGTGAGCTTTTCCTTAAGGAAGCACGCTACGACGACCTACACAATTGCTTCTCAATTATCATTTCTTTAGATAATGGGAATGATTGGGTTGATGTCTTCATTTATGAGTCAAATATCGGGGGCTTAGACTATGCCGTGAGGAACGACGGTATTTTACGGTTGAACAAATGCCATTTCATCAATCAAGTCGCGGGTGGAGTTTTCAATTTATATCGTATGATTGTTGACCAGTGTGATTTCACCGATATTTTCTCCATTGGCGTACGCTTTGACCATGAAGGAGACAACAACTATAATCAAAACCCGTATATGGAGGTTACCAATAGCACTTTCAGAAACATTGCCCATTACGGAACTAACACTTATGCCATACGTAGTACCGGTAAGGCATACATAGGCGGGAATGAATTTATCGATACCAACTATGGAGCTATTTTTGCAGGTTTAGTCAAGAGCCCTACTTGGGACTATCTTCACAGCATCCATTTGATTGAGCACAACTACATCCACTATACGCCCGAATGGATAGAGAAGAGAAAGACTTTCGGCCTACAAGATTCTGGTGACATCTACGTTTCCGTCAACAATATTATGGCCGTAGTCCGCTTAAATACGATTGTCGGAACTGGAGGTATTGGTGGAACCAGTAAATACAGGAAAAACAATGCCATCTACGTTGATGACGGTGCATATAACGTGAAAGTTTACGGGAACGTCATCTCAGGAACGGAAAACTATTACGACATTGACTGCAGGGACGTAAGCAATAATACAGGATATAGTAGGCTAACCCCGAACAATCATGACGCTAATGATGTAGTCCTTAATAGCGAATACCAAGATAATGACGACCCCAATAGGGCATATATAGACCTTAGCAAGAACAACCTTATTGCCTTCAACGTCTGCGATGGATGGATAAGAATGCAGGAGAATTTGACATTAAATGAAACTGGATGCAGTTTCATCAATAACTTTATCCTGGGGAACTTTCGTAGCATTCAGCCAAAAGATATGACCAACATCTACAATAGGATTAACGATTGCCTGCACAGTGAAGGCATCACGCCTGACGATTATGGTATGAACTCCTGCGCCTCTCTCTGGTATCTCATGTATTTGAACAAGAAAAAATCATTATAAAAAAAAACCAAATCTGTTATCATTATGTCAAGAACATTCATTTTCATATTGCTCATGCTTCTGCCCTTAGCATCCCGTTCGCAAACGGTGGAGGTGGAGGGTATCGTCTATGAGATAGACGTAGCAAGAGGCGAGGCAAAGTTGGTCAACGTAACAAGCCATGATTTGGTCGAGTATTCCATTCAGGAGGCCGTGGAGTATGGCGGTAGGAAATATCCCGTGACCGCCATCGGCTACAGGGCATTCGATTATCTCAACTATGCCACCAGCATAACCATCCCCAACTCCGTGGTAACAATAGAGGACGAGGCGTTTGGGATGTGTTCTTATTTAACTTCCGTTACCATCTCGAACTCCCTCAAGTCCATCGGCAACAGGGCTTTTTATGCTTGCTTTGACTTAACTTCGCTTTCCTTGCCCGAATCCCTTGAAAGCATCGGCGTGGAGGCATTCGGTGGGTGCTATAATTTAGAGTCGCTGACCATACCCCGAAACGTTGTGAACATAGGGATTCCCTTATTTGATTATCACCACAGGAAGCTGTCTTCGATAGGGGTTTCTCCCGAAAACTCCAAATACGATTCCCGTGGCGGTTGCAACGCCTTGATAGAGACTGGCACTAACACCCTGTTGGCTGGCTGCTGCAATACCGTCGTGCCCAATACCGTGACGACCATCGCCCAGTATGCCTTCTATGGCCTTGAAGGCTTGAAGTCACTGTCCTTGCCCAATTCCGTTACCCGTATAGAGGATTATGCTTTCTATGTCACAAGCGATCTCACGGATGTACGTTTTCCCGACTCTCTGAAGTTCATCGGTGATTATGCCTTTGCCCTCAGCATGCTGAAAGCCATCAAGCTTCCGAATTCCCTGAGGCACATTGGTGACAGCGCTTTCTACTATAATGGTTGCTGGTTTGTTATTAATAAGGTCGAAGCTCCCTTAACGCTACCCAAATCAATGGATTATATGGGAAAGGGGGCTTTTGCGCAATGGTGTTAATTTTGTACCACCTCAAGGTGCTATAGTTGAAATAGAATATGGAGAAATAAAATAAATGTGATATTATTTGGATAATTATTTATTCTTTAGTACATTTGCAGAAAACTTAAAAGAAATATTATTATGATGAAACATTTATTATTCCTCTTTATGTCAACGTTGTTTGTACCCGTATTGGCGCAGCAATATCATCCCATATTAGAGGATGGAAAATCGTGGCATTATACTAACTATGATAATATGGGCGAGAACCCATACGAATACTCCTATGCGCTACATGGAGACACGGTAATAGATGGACAGCGATATGCGGCATATCGCAATGAAAGAGGAAATGCGTCATCTTTATTCCGCGAGGAAGGTGGCAAGGTGTATGTGTACAGTCTTTATTACAAGAAGGAGCGTTTGCTCTATGACTTCACTCTGTCGGAGGGTGACTTGTTCAATTCTGATGGGAATGGGAATGGGTTGCTCGTTGCATCCGTAGATACTGTAAGGGTGTTCGGCTCTCCCCGCAAGTGTCTCCACCTCTGTTTAAAGTGGCAATATGGAAATGGCATGGAAGGCATCGACTATGACAACCCTGTAGTTTGGGTGGAAGGCATGGGCAGCGACCGTGGTTTGCTCAATACGTATCCTATCGCACCTAACGATTATGAATACCTTAATTACATAGAGATGCCCGATGGCAGAAAGTATGATTTCACTCAGATAGGGGAACAGGTGAAGTTTGTAGAAGAAGGGAAGGTGTGGACTTACTTCAGGACAGATCCTCCAGCTTATATGCACTTCTTTTCCCTTTTCATTCAGGGAGACACTATCATGGATGGAAAAGAATGCAAGAAGCTATATGGCGACCATTATGACTATCACGTGCCCTACGAACCCATTTGTTTCTTGGGTGGACTATATGAGGAAGAAGGGAAAGTGTATCTGGTTGATAATGTTTACAACACCACTGACCAATGGGTTCACGAACTGTTATATGACTTCTCCCATCAGGTTGGCGATACTTTCACGGTTGACAATGAGAGATACCACTTGAAATTGGTGGAGATTCGTGAGGGTGAAGATCATCATGGCAGGGATTACAAGGCGCATGTCCTTCAATGGGACAGCGACCGTGACGGATGGAACTTGGGATATAAATATGTCACATGGATAGAGGGCATCGGTTCTACCTACCAGGACTTATTCGAAGTATGCCCCACCATGGGGAAAAATGGTTTCCTGACATCCGTGACCTTGAACGGCGATACCTTATATTCAAGAGACTTACCTGAAGTCTTCAAGAAAATGTTAGGTGTCAAACATGTGACAACAGATGAATCCCAACTGTCAGACAAGAAATACGATGTCTCTGGGCGACAGATAAAAGAAGCGAGAAAGGGACAGATCATGATTAGCAACGGGAAGAAGTTCGTTGCTCGATAAATAATCATTATTGAAAAACCAAAACGCCTATCATTATGTCAAGAACATTCATATTCATATTGCTCATGCTCCTTCCCCTCACGTCCCGTTCGCAAACGGTGGAATGGGAAGGAGTGGTCTATGAGATAGACACCACAATCGGCGAGGCTAAGGTAGTCAAGGTAACTAATATTACACAAAAGGAATACCCCATCCAAGAGTCATTTGTATTGGGCGGGCATACATATCCCGTAACCAGTATTGGTGCGGAAGTTTTCAAAGATTGCTGGAATATGGAATCTTTGGCCATACCGAAATACGTGGTGAACATAGGATTGCCGATGTTTCCATATACTTTGGAAAACCCACATAGGTTGCTGTCTTCCATAGAGGTAGATCCAGACAACCCCAAATACGATTCTCGCAATGGTTGCAACGCCTTGATTGAGACTGGCACTAACACTCTGCTGGCTGGCTGTAGCAAAACCGTAATCCCAAACACCGCGACCACCATCGCTAAACATGCCTTTACCGGCCTTAAAGAGTTGAAGTCTCTTTCCTTGCCCAATTCCATTACTAAAATTGAGGATTATGCGTTCACTTACACTTTTTACCTTACGGATGTAAAGTTTTCTGACTCCTTGACGTTTATTGGAGATTACGCCTTTTATCGCAGTGGTCTGAATACTATCGAGTTGCCCAATACCTTGAAGCATATTGGTGATTTTGCATTCTGTTTTTGTGGTAATTCTTTAACCCTGCCTGATTCCATGGATTACATAGGAAAAGGTGCTTTTTCCAGTACCTATATATCTTCGGCAGAATTTCCTCGTCGTGTGAAATCTATCAGGGAATGGACTTTTTATAAGTGCTATCGTCTGACATCCGTGACCGTACCCGAAACAGTGGACTCGATAGACGAGGGTGCTTTTATGGGCAGCGAGAGATTGTCCGATGTAACTATCCAGGGTTCTTCATTGCAGAGCATCGGGCAATCTGCTTTCAAGGATTGTGAGAAATTGTCCAATGTCAATGTCCCCAACTCCGTGAAGGAAATCTGCGATTCTGCGTTCCTGCGCTGTACCAATCTTCGCAGGGTGAACCTACCACCAGGTTTGACAGAAATCCCTGACAAGACCTTCAGCTTTACTGGCTTGGATTCTGTATTCATTCCCAACTCCGTGAAGCGTATCGGAAAATCCGCTTTCGATGGCTGCTTCTTTTAAAAAAAAGTCAAGTTGCCAGACGGTTTGGAGTCCATAGAGGACAGTACCTTTTATTGGTGTAATTTCAGAAAGATAGTACCTTCAACCATGGCAGGGGAAGGAGGTGATTCCTGCCTGGTCTTGCCACCATCGTTGAAGCATATCGGGAAATATGCCTTTGCCGAGAATAGCCGATTGACCTCCGTCATCTTTCCCAATTCCTTGAAGACAATCGGATATGAGGCATTTTCCAACTACACAGATCGTCACCGCATCCTGAAAACCGTAGTGATACCAGCCGGGGTAGAGGATATCGGCAGGGGTGCTTTTTCTTACAGTAACCACCGTGGACCTAATGAAGAGGATGACTTAAAGGATATCTATTGCTACATAGAAACTCCCATCGATAGTTACCCGTTCAATAAGCAATCCGAGAAGACGTTGCATGTTCCCGCCCAATCCGTGGGGTTGTACCGCAACCATAGTTATTGGGGCAAATTCAAGGAAATCGTCCCGTTGACAGACAAGGAGACGGGTATTAGTCCAACTACGATGAGAGAACCCGATGAAGGCATTCACTATTCCCTCTCTGGCTTCCGCATATCGCCGAACAGCAAGGGCATTCATGTGGTGAGAGACGATGACGGGACTGTGAGGAAAGTGATTTGCAAGTAACATTTTTTATATTGAATATCAGGAAACAGAAGACATCATGAGCAATATTTCTTTTATAGTCAACAACAATCTGGCGAACACGTTTATCAAAGAACTGTACATCGGGTTCAACTGGGATCCTCTATCTGTGGCTGTAACACTCTCTACGGCTAGTTATGGTAAAAACCACAATCGTACAAAACAACAATTCCATCATTAACCTGACAAACGATATTGTCATTGAGAAATGATAATGATGATTATGATAATTTATCTACCGAATATAACCAAAATACCCAACAGGGTTTAAACGTCTTAATCAATCTTTCAAACAAAAACCTCATTATCAACGGGAATGGACATAAGGTTTACGAAAAAGGAATAAACTTTCCAACTGTCATAAATCAATTCGATAACAGGTATGAAGCTCTTTTTTGGATAATGTGACAGGAAATGAAGCTTTCATAAAGCCTGACGGAACTATCATTCTTTTGGCAAGGAGCAGTGTTTATCATTCCTGTGGATGAATCTAAATGGATCAAGGTATGGTATTCATCTTCCCACTGAACTGCAAAACCTATATCAGATAGATACTGAAGACGTATTCGTCTGTTTTCGTTTGAATTACCAACGTTTGATTAGGAAAATTGCAAACGCCGATGCGAATTTTTTATAGATGTGAAGAAATTTAAGGAGTAAAGACAAATGCCAATAAGCACGAAATGAAGGTGTTTATTGGCATTTGCTTTGGGTTACCACAGAAAGAAGGGGCTAATGGATGATGACCTTCTTGCCATTTACGATATATATGCCCTTGCTGCGAGGCTCACGAATACGAATGCCTTGCAAGGTGTAACAATCCTTATTAGAAGGCAATGCAGATACGGAGGATTGACGAATGGCAGTGGGATTGGTAGCGTATAACGGTTCATAAACCGTCAGCGAACGGTATAGTGTGAAATGATCTCTGCCCAGCATGGGAAAATAGAGGTCTCCTACCTTATATACCGTCACACTATCAGCTGCACGATAGTCAACGCCCTCTGCCGAACCAACCACATACGACCATTCGCCAATGTCGTGGTTGCCTGTGCCGAGGACGGTAACCTCATCGTCTCGCATGGAATACATTCCACACCCCGTATAGACATAATAGGATTGTGTACCCGTGTGAGAGAAAGTGAGTCCGTCAAATGCCTCCACATTGGTTTTCGACGTGTTGTACATCTGATATTTGTCATTGAATCCCTTGATGGAAACAGGTACAACGGTACGTGTCCAATCATCTACGGGGAAGTCAGGACTGGCAAAGCAATACGACTTCTTGATGCGATAAGGTCCCGTAACGGGAAGGTATGCGGAATAGCGGGCATTGGCTGTCAACTGAATACCACCGTCGGCAATTCCCTTGACAACGATGGAAGCACTACCGTCATCATTGCGAGACACGCTAAAATCAGTAAACACATTACCCTTGCCATCATGCGCTACAACTTCGGAAACCGCCATTCCATCAGGCATATTGAGCGCATAGACAGGATAATAAAGGGAGTCGGATTGCTCGTCTTGGTGAATGGAGGAAAGTACTGTTTCCAATTGCTTGCCTCTGACAGACAATGGGATGAGCGACACAGAAGAATGAAGTCCGGAAGGCATCTTATCCCAATTGGCAAATGAAGTAACGCCACTTACACCTATATTTCCATTGAGAATATCCAAGATATTCACATCTTCAAAAATACGCCATTTCACGTTGTCAATATCCATTTGACGAATGCGATTGGCTGGTAAATTGGTGACCTCAATGCGTAGGGTGTTCTCCCCTTCCCTCACCAACTGACCACAATCTAAGATAAACGGCGCACACCAAGCACATCCGATATAGGTATCGTTGAGATATACGCGAGCACTTTCACGCACATCGCCTAAATGTAACTTAAATCCACCCGTGGCGGCTTCTTTCTGCAGGTGACTCACGTTGAATGTTGTGGTATAAATACCCGTTCCCATCAATCGTGCCGTATTCTCATCGAGATTCTCCCACGTCTGCAACTTGCCAATATCGTACGTTTTTGAAATGGCAGGGGTACTGTCGTCGGTGAAACCAAGAGTCCACGCTCCATCAATCGTCATCTTCGCCAACTCATCTTTCACCACATACACAGAATCGCAGGTGACTTGCTCTGTGGTATAAGTTTGCAAGATGACCGACTGTCCTGATTTGAGATCTACATACACCTTTCCTTCATCGTTGATGGCAGGAGTAAAAACTGCGCCCGTCATAGGGTCGAACATCACTAAACTATTGAAAGGAACTGAAAGAGAAACATAATCAGCCACATGGCGATTGGTGATGTTGGATATAAAATAATGATAGCCCGTATCATTGCTCCTTCTGATGGTGCGCAATCCCAATTCCGTTCTGATAGGTTCAGGTTTGGCTCCCATTGAATGCAGTGCCTCGGCATTGGTTTGGTAAACGATGTTTGCACCCTGACCAGCCAATTCTTCCAACCGATTCTTCACGTCGGTAGGCATGTCTGTGGTTAACGGTATCACCAATCCCTGATACCTGGTTCCACCATCCGTTTCAATCTTACCATCTACCACACGCGCAGAAAGCAAGAACTTGTCGCTGATGAAATCACAGTCGTAACCAGCCTTCATCACTTGTTGGGCAGCATTCTTCACGTCTGGCATCTTTGAAGACAGATTATCGATAGGGAAAGTCAGCAATTTATCTGCAAAGAGCGTGCCTTTCCGCTTATCCTTATGCCATGCGTTGGCAAATGGAGCATATACCAAGAAGTCGTTGTCGGGCTTTCCCATTTGTAAAAAGCTTTGACATCTCTCTATATACTTCATCAGTTCAGGCGCATCTTTCCAAAAACTATTGGTAGGACTCATATCTACGGCAGCGTAGAATTTCCATCCTGGCCAAGCAGCATCTTTGGGAGAATAAGTAGAACCGTGGAAAAGGACATGGTTAACACCTGACAAGAACATCAAATCCAAATCGGGCTTCATCTGCGAGAGAGAAGTGCGGAAATGTTCTGTAAGCCAAGTAAACGTCTCACTGCTTGTCAACTTTTTTCCAGTGATATGGGCTGCGGATGAAGCGTATTTCAATGTAGCATCATCAGAGTAATTAGAGCGAGTAAAGCCAGGGTCTGTACGCAAGCCTTTGATACCGAACTCAGACAAGCCGAATCCCTCTATCTCTGGAATATCAACCGTAGCATAGACATCTATCAGGTTAGCAGGAGAGCCATGAGCCTGGTTACGTGTCAACACGCCATGACTATGCGCCCAATCGGTCCACTGCTTGGTAAAGTTATTAATGAGCATGTCATTAATGGTGGCACGATAGTCGGCAAGCACTTGATTATTGGTATCTGTTGCCAATCCCAACAATTCGTGCATGTGTTCCTCCAACTTATACCCCCTGTATTTCTCAAATTCCTCAAACATACGAGGTGTCCAGTCGGCATAGTACACCTCATAAGAATCATTAAAGAAGCAATGAGGATAGGGAACACCACTCGCCTCGAAAGCATCCTCGAACAGTTGCAAATATGCTTTTACTGCATCTGCATCAAAATGGTCGAGCACATATCCCTCTCCTCCAGGAGCAGCACGCTTCACCATTTGGAGGGTATGACCATTGTAAATGGCAAGAACCAGCCACTTACCAACAGGAGCAACCCATTTCACATTCTTGCCAGAAACGAGAGACGTAATCTCCGTTACCTTTCCGTCGTTGCCGCTCATGGGATAAGCCATCACCTTATTTAATTTAGCGTATGGCTCATCAAGGCTGATGCTGATAGTTTGTTCCGTAGTTCCGTCGCCTACAATATTTTGTTGGACATACGACAATTTTCCTGCCGCTTGGTCTATACTGACAGTAGGACCGCCAAAAGGCCAACCCGTTCCCATCGTCATGTCCACATCCATGTTGTGCGACTCTGCTATTTGTTGGGTAGTTTGCAAGGCTTTCATCCATGGAGTCTGCAAAAACTTCAGTGCATTTCCACCGTTTCCCTGAACACCATAGATGGGTGCTATCTCTACCGTACCCATGCCGACATGGGCAAATTCAGACAAATTCCATGACAAGTTGTTCTCGTCAACGGCAGACCCCATCCACCACCAACGGGTTCCTGCCTTTGCCTCCCTGCTTATAAAAGGCCAACTTGGTGTACCTTCTGACCATGCAGAAGATACACCAAGCGCAGCAAGCAAGAGGGAAAAGATTACTTTCTTATATGTTCTCATTGCTTATTAATTGATTGTGGCATTGCCACATATTGATTAAATCACATGTAATGTTCCGAGTATATACATCAAGCTAAATCCTAATAACATACTGATGAATCCCACTATCAAACCAATCTTTGCCATGTGCTTTTGCTCTACCAGGTTGGTAGCGAAAGCAAGCGCATTAGGAGGAGTGGAAATAGGAAGTACCATTGCACTTGATGCGGCGATAGCTACACCAATCAATACCGTGGGTGTACCACCGATAGGAGCCAACTTGTCGCCCATTGCAGCACACACGAAAGCCAAGATTGGCATCAGCAAGGCAGCCGTGGCAGAGTTGGAGATGAAGTTTGACAATCCATAACAGATAAGTCCACCCAAGAGCAAAATAAGCAATGGCGAGAACTCACCGAATGGAATACTCTCAACGGCATTTTCTGCCAATCCAGAAGCATTCAATCCATAACCCAAGGCAAAACCACCGGCTACCATCCAGATAACACTCCAGTTGATTTGTTCCAAGTCGCGTCGGTCAATGATACCCGTCAATGCAAATATCATAAACGGAATCAGAGCCACGGTGTAAGAATTGATGCCCGTCACCGTATCAAGCAACCAAAGAAGCACCGTAAGGAAGAATGTGAAGATGACGATATAAGTATGCACGTTCTTCTTCATCTCGCCCTCAATGTGCAATTCCACGGTCTTCTGAGTGAATGGGAACATCCACAGCAAGATTCTCCAACTGATGAGCAACAACACGATGACAAGTGGGAACATAAACAACATCCATTGTCCGAAACCAAGACCGAGGTTCAATCCTTCCGGGTCATTGAGGTATTTCAAAGCAATGGTGTTAGGAGGAGTACCGATAGGGGTTCCCATACCACCAAGGTTGGCAGCTATAGGAATTGCCAAAGCCATAGAGATACGTCCCTTACCGTTAGCAGGTAATTGCTTGAACACTGGAGTAAGGAAGGTAAGCATCATGGCAGCAGTAGCCGTGTTAGAAACGAACATAGAGAACAAGCCCGTAATGAGCAAGAAGCCCAAGAGCACCATCTCGCTCCTCGTACCAAACGGTTTCAGCAAAGCCTTTGCCAACTGTGCGTCAAGACCTGTCTTCGTGGCTGCTATAGCCAAAATAAATCCACCGATAAACAACATGATTACCGGGTCAGCAAACGTTGCCATGACAGACTTATAGGAAAGTAGTTTTCCCACTTCATCTTCGTTGACCATCGGAGCAATACCGCTATCCGAAGTAAACAGCAACATCAAAACAATAATGGCTACCGACGTTGCCCACGACGGGACAATCTCAAGAATCCACATCAACGTGGCAAAAGCGAAAATGGCAATGATACGTTGTTGTACGACGGTAAGATTTTCAATACCATACCAGTCAGCAGGAATGTTCCACAACAAAAGGGTGATAATGGCAACTATTGCCGCTTGAATACCTTTCTTAATAACTTTATTTGGATGAAACCATTGAGAATGGCGCAGATTGTGGTGCGCCTCAACGAGGTGAAAACCTCTGTAATTATTAAACATTTTATTAAATCTATATATATTAATGAATTAAAATCGAGATTGTGTGGAACAAAAGGAACATAGGAGTCCAGACTATTTGCCTGCACTCCTCTACTCCATTTATTCCTATGTTTCTTCGACTTGAATAGCTGCGTTATTTTACCTCCCAAGTATCATTGGTTTCCAACAATTCCTCGAAAGAGTGATAATTCTTTTTGCCTTTCAGTTCTTCAATCTGTTTGTTTACAGCCTCATCGTATGTGGGAGCCTCCACGTCACGAATCACGCCAAGAGCCACGGGGAATCCATCACCGTCACCCATCATGGCAAGTTTCAACTGAAGCGTGTTGTCTTCGCAATGGGCATCATGAACCAGAATATCATCCATCGTAATGCCATTCTCGCCAATCTTGACAACCTTAATGCCAAATCCTTCCTGCTTGAGACCATACTCATTGTTCTCACCGAACACCAATGGCTCACCATGACGTACATAAATGGCATTTTTCTTTCTGCCATCCTTGGTATAGACGGCATCATAAGCACCATTATTGAAAATGACACAGTTCTGCAGAATCTCACAAACGGAAGCACCCTTGTGTTGGTAAGCAGCCTTGAGGATGTTTACTGTCTCTGCACCGTCGTTGGCTACCGAACGGGCAAAGAAATGGCCGCGTGCTCCAAAACACAGCTCAGCCGGACGGAATGGATCTTCCACCGTACCGTAAGGACTCGACTTAGAAACGAATCCCCTCGGACTCGTCGGACTGTATTGTCCTTTTGTCAAGCCATAGATGCGGTTGTTGAGCAATATCATGTTGAGGTCAACGTTACGACGCATGGCATGAATGAAATGGTTTCCACCAATGGCAAGACCATCACCGTCACCACTGATTTGCCATACCGTAAGGTTGGGGTTGGTCACCTTCACGCCTGTGGAAATGGCTGCCGCACGTCCATGAATGGTTTGCATGGCATAAGCATTCACATAGTAAGGCAGACGACTTGAACAACCGATGCCACTGATGACTGCTGTCTCGTAAGGAGGAACGCCCAACTCTGCCATTGCCTTATGCAAGGATGCGAGGAAAAAATGGTCGCCACAACCAGGACACCAACGAGGTTGACCTTTCTTGAAATCTTGTGCTGTATATTCGTTCATCTTATTTATTGTCGTTTATGATTTTCTCAAATGCTGTTACCAACTCACTCACTACGAAAGGTTGTCCCTTCACCTGATTAAACTTCTCAGGCACGAATCCATTTATGCGAATACGCAAATAAGCACGGAACTGACCGAGGTTTTGCTCTGCCACCACTACCTTCTTATATCGTTTCAGCACCTTGGCGGTGTTCTTAGGCAATGGATTGATGTACTGGAATTGTGCCAATGCCACCTTATGACCTTTTTTCTGCAATTCCTGCATGGCTGAAAACAGGTGTCCATACGTACTGCCAAATCCTACTATCAGCAATTCGGCATCATCTACGTCACCTTCCACTTCCAAATCTGGCACAGGAATCTTAGCCACCTTCGCATATCGTTGAATCACCATGTCGTGATGGTTTTCGGGATTCGTTGAAATGGCACCCGTCTTACCGTCTTTCTCCAATCCGCCAAGGATATGGGTGTATCCCTCTTGTCCCGGAATAGCCCAATAGCGCACTCCCGTCTCTTCATCACGCACGTAGGGTGTATATTTATACTTCTGGTCTTCCGTTACATAATGTGGATGGATGTCTGGCAACTCTTCCATCTTGGGAAGTTTCCAAGCAGCCGAACCATTTGCCACAAACGCATCTGTCAATAAAATCACTGGGGTAAGATGTTCCAAGGCAATCTTTGAAGCCATATAGACGGCATCAAAGCAATTGGTAGGACTGGTGGCTGCAATCACAGGCATCGGGCTTTCACCGTTTCTGCCATAGAGAGCTTGCAGCAAGTCGGTTTGCTCGCTCTTGGTGGGAAGTCCGGTAGATGGACCGCCACGCTGAACATCAATGACAACCAATGGCAACTCATCAATTACGGCAAGGTTGATGGCTTCCGACTTCAAGCAAATACCAGGACCTGACGTAGAAGTAGCAGCCAAAGCACCGGCAAAGGCAGCTCCTACCGCACTGGCACAACCAGAAATCTCATCCTCACATTGTACCGTGATGACTCCACACGACTTATGCTTAGACAACTCATGCAAAATATCCGTTGCAGGAGTGATGGGATAAGAACCGAGATACAGTTTCAGTCCCGCTTTCTCTGCAGCAGCAATCAAACCGTATGCGGTAGCCTTGTTACCCGTAATGTCCATATAGCGGCCGGGCACCTTGTCTTTCGACTCAATACGATAGGTAGCGGGAACAGACGCATGTACGTTGTGTCCATAGTCATATCCAGCCTGTACCACCTTGATATTGTTTTCTGCAATCGCTGGTTTCTTGGCAAATTTCTCACGCAGGAAATTGGCAACCAATCCCAAATCACGATTGAAAAGCCAGCAAACAAGTCCTAACGCAAACATATTGCGACACTTCAGAACAGCCTTGTTGTCCAATCCACTCTCTGCGAGACAGTCTTTTACCATCTTCGTGATAGGACAAGCCACTACCCTGTCAGGGTCAATGTTCATCTCAGCCAGGTAATCATCTGTCTGAAACTCAGCCTTACGCAAGTCATTGGGGCCGAAGCTGTCTGTATCAATGATAATGGTGGCTTGAGGTTTAGCATAACGATACTGTGTCTTCAAGGCTGCCGCATTCATGGCAACAAGCACGTCGCAGAGGTCGCCGGGGGTATATACCCGTCCCTCGCCAATGTGTACCTGGAAACCAGAGACACCCGTCAGCGAGCCTTGCGGGGCTCGGATGTCAGCAGGATAATCGGGAAACGTAGAAATACCATTACCTACGCTTGCCGAAACGGTAGAGAAAATACTACCAGCTAATTGCATTCCGTCGCCCGAGTCGCCCGAGAAACGTACTACCACTTGGTCTAATTCTTTTACTTCTAATTGTTCTGCCATAGCATATTTTTATAAATTATTTCTGATTCTAATAAGTGAACGAACTACCTCCCAGGAACTCGCGCAACAGCGAAATGGAAGGCAGCGTATCAAACGGGATGGAAACAAAATACCGCAAGAACTTACGCAACCTGTAAGCCTCCGCATACTCGTCGCATCGCTCAGACACTTGTTCCAATGCCGCATCTGCCTGCATCTTAATGGCTGACAGTTCATAAATCATTGCCGTATTAAACATGGCATCGGCATTTTCCTGATAAGGGAATATCCACTTGTTCTCACCTGCTCGTACCGAGGGCCAACGACGAATCGTATCAGCAGCCGAACAACCACGGTATTTCACGTCGCGTATGATGCGGCGCAACAAACGGTTGTCTGTAGTGGGGATGTAATTGTGCGTATCGAGCAAGATGGTGGTAAGTGCGGAAGCATACACGCGAAACTTCTGCTCATCGGGAATCTGTGCGGTCAGTTCGGGATTAAGGGCATGTATTCCCTCAACCACCAGGATGTCGTGTTCTCCCAAACGGAGCTTGTTACCGCTCTTCTCGCTCCTGCCCGTTTGGAAATTGTATCGAGGCAACTCCACTTCGTCACCATTGAAGAGCTCTTTCAGTTGTTGGTTCAGCAATGGGATGTTGAGCGCATACAGGCTCTCGTAGTCATAATCGCCCTTTTCGTCTTTCGGAGTATTTTCACGATCCACGAAATAATCGTCTAACGATACCTGAACAGGACGAATGCCATTGGTAAGCAATTGGATGGAGAGACGCTTGCAAGTGGTGGTCTTTCCGCTCGACGACGGACCGGCAATCAGTACCATCTTGATGTCTTTCCTATTGGCTATCTCATCGGCAATGTAAGCAATCTTCTTCTCTTGCAAAGCCTCCGACACGTTGATGATTTCAGTAGCATATCCGTTTTGAATGGCAGCATTAAATTCACCTACCGTTCCCACACCAAGAATATGTTGCCAGCGATGATGCTCCTTAAACACCTCAAACATCTTGTCTTGTCTGATCATCTCTCCCAATCTCGACGGGTCATTGACAGACGGAATACGCAAGAGCAAACCGTCGTAATATTTCTCCAAACCGAAAAGATGCAACTGACTGGTATTGGTAAGCAACGCCCCATAGAAATAATCCACGTAACCGTCCAAATCATAATAGGTGGTATATAGCGACCCCATCGTTTCCAGCAACTTCACTTTAGAATGTGTACCCAAGTCGCTGAACAATCGGATGGCGTCTTCCGTGGGAACCTCATGACGACGGATGGGAATGGCTGCGTCAATGATTTGCTGCATACGGTTGCGCAGGTTATCCACATCTTGCATGGTGACGGGACGACCGATTTTCAAGTTACAGTAATAACCATTGGAAACAGGGATGTCTATCACCACTGAACCAGAAGGATACAAATCGCCCACCGCCTTGCACAACACGAAAAAGAGCGTGCGCGTGTAATTGCGAGAACCGGATGACGAATATAAGTCTAAGAACTCAACTATCTTGTTATGATACAACCGATAGTTCAGTCCTTCCACTTTATTGTTTACTTTCGCACACATCGGTCCGTACGACATATTCAAATTAAATTGACTATAAACGTCAGAAAGTGTGCTTCCTATTGCAACTTCTTGAGTTTTTTTATTATTTTTGCAACGAATTTGTACCGTCTGTTTCATAGGTGTAATAACTGATTCTTGAAAACAACGTGTAAAGGTACGCATTTTTTTTGAAACAAATTGTCACACTGTCAATAAATTTATAAAATATGTCGATTTTGGTAATTTTCAAACTGCTTGGCTCGCTCTCGCTTCTCATGTTTGGTATGAAATCCATGAGTGATGCTTTGCAGAAAATGGCAGGACCTCAACTCCGTCACGTACTTGGAGCATTGACAACGAATCGTTTCACGGGAGTTCTTTCCGGTATGTTTGTCACGGCTGCGGTACAATCATCTACCGCCACAACCATCATGACGGTTTCGTTCGTATCGGCTGGATTGCTGACTCTCATGCAAGCTATTTCCGTCATCATGGGCGCGCATATCGGTACTACGATTACGGCTTGGATCATGGCGTTGGGAATCTCCTTCGACCTTACCAAATTCGTCTATCCCGCTTTCTTCTTGGGCATTATCCTCATCTACATGAAAAGCAAACGCATCATCGGCGATTTGTTTTTCGGAGCAGCTTTCCTCTTCTTAGGACTGAGCACTCTGAAGGAAACGGGATTCAACCTGATGGAAGACCCACAAGCGTCTGAGGCAATCAGAGACTTCTTTGACAATTTCAACGAGCCCAACTTCTGGAATGCTTTCTTCTTCCTCATCATGGGAACCATTCTCACCCTATGTGTGCAGTCGTCGGCTGCCATCATGGCTATTACCATGATATTGTGTGCTACGGGTGTGCTGCACATCGACCAAGGTATCATGCTCGTATTGGGCGAAAATATCGGGACTACCATTACAGCCAACATCGTGGCTGCAAAAGCCAATATCCCTGCCCGACGCGCTGCCTTCGCCCACTTGTCTATCAATGTGTTGGGAGTGACATGGGCATTGATCTTATTTCATCCTTTCGTCAACCTGATTTGTAGCTTAGTGGGATTCGACCGAAGCATCGAGATGAATCATCCCGCATACGCAGACAACCTGAAGATTATATCTGTCGTACTGGCTACGTTCCACTCGATGTTCAACATCGTCAACACCTTGCTCCTCATTTGGTTTGTACCACTGATAGAAAGATTCGTCTGTTGGGCCATCAACCCTAAAAGCAAGGAAGAGGATGAAGACTTCCGACTGCATTTCATCACTTCCGGCATCATGAAAACCCCAGAGCTCTCAGTGCTGGAAGCACAAAAGGAAATACGCTCGTTTGCTGAGCGCATTCAATCGATGTTCGGAATGGTGTGCGAACTACTGGTGGAGAAAGACGAGAACAAATTCAAACAGCTTTTCTCTCGCATAGAGAAATACGAAGGCATCTCTGACAACATGGAAATAGAAATTGCCAAATACCTGGATAATGTCTCCGATGCTCATCTCTCTGACGAGACAAAGGCGAAAATACGTGCCATGCTTCGAGAAATCAGTGAGATAGAAAGTATTGGAGATGCTTGTTACAATATGGCACGTTCTATTTCGAGGAAGGTACAAAGCAAAAAAGAACACTTCACGGATAAACAATACGCACACCTACACCAGATGATGCAACTCACCGACAACGCCCTTACGGAAATGAACAACTTAATGAAAGGGCGCAAGGAATCTTACGACGTGAATCGAACGTTCAACATAGAGAACGAAATCAATAACTACCGCAATCAACTCAAGTCGCAAAACATCAACGACGTGAACAATCACGTTTACACGTATGCCATAGGAACCATCTACATGGACTTGGTCAACGAGTGTGAAAAACTGGGCGACTATGTGGTAAACGTCGTGGAAGCCCGCATGGGAACCCGACTGAAGGATATCTAAATGCTACGCGACTACTCGTTAATCTCTCCCAGCATCACCCATATCTCCAAGAACCGTTCATGGTCAACCTTCTTGCCATACGACACCTTGATACCAGCATCCTTCAATGTGTCGTATGCCTGTTCGCTCATATAGTCGGCATATACTTCGCTTACGCCTCCATTGACCATCAACTCAGCAGCCGAATGTCCTACGGCCTTGTCGGCAATCTTTGCTCTTAGGAACAATTCTGGTTCATCACTCATCAAATTGTAAAGTCTGCGTACTCCCCTACCCTTGAACGTGCGAATATGCCCGTCGTGCAATACCACAAGGTAACATTGCTCTACGTGTAGGCGGTCTATTAATTCGTTCATCATGGCTTTTTTCCTTTTTTATGATTTCTTTCTGCAAAGATAATAAAATTAAACAACTTCCATGTCATGAATTGAGAATATTTTCTTTGAGCCTTGTTTTAGTGTGTTAATGGGGAGGGGGGGAGAGTGTTTTAGTTGGGAGGGGTGAGGGGTGAGAGTGTTTTTGTAGTGAGAGGTGAGGGGTGAGAGGTGAGAGATTAGTCTTGTTGATTGAGATTCAAACAGCCGTGGCTATTCTCTCACTTCTCACCACTCACCCCTCACTTCTAATTTCTCACCCCTCACCCCTCACTTCTAACTTCTCACCACTCACCTCTCACCACTCACTTCTCACCACTAATCTCATGCTTCTTACATTCTTGCTTCTCAATCTCCAAGACATATCTCTCACCTCTCACCCCTCACCTCTCACTACTAACTTTGTCCTATAAATTCTGAATTTACCCCCTAAAATACGGGCATTTTTTCAAACGAGTTGATACTTGGCGGAAAATATGCTCATTTTTTGATGTATTATTAAATGATTCATTATCAACGCCTTACGGTTTATTGATATTTATAGACATGATGAAAAACCATGTTTTTAGGTCCAAAAAGCCACTTTTTGGGCTTTCAAAACATATATAGTTAGCACTCGTAACATACATAGTTATGCTCGTAACTCATATAGTTACGTTCGTAACATGCTATGTTACGATGAAAAACACGATTTTTTAGCCATCATAACCTATTTTTCCGTTCTCCCAATTCTATTTCGCAAGAAAATCCGAACAAAATTTTGTTGGAATAATTGACAATTGATAATTCACAATTGATAATTGACAATTGATAATTCATAATTCACAATTCATTATTCATTATTCACAATTAATAGGGGAATAATATACTCATTGGCATAATATTAATTCTGATTGTTATTGCAAGCCCCGATAGGGGCGGACAGAACACAGGCAGGTGGTGCAGCGAAGCGGAACCCCTGCATAGGATGCAGGAACATATTGAAGCCCCGATAGGGGCTACAGAACACAGGCAGGTGGTGCAGCGAAGCGGAACCCCTGCAAAGGATGTATGAGCATATTGAAGCCCCGATAGGGGCGACAGAACACAGGCAGGTGGTGCAGCGAAGCGGAACCCCTGCATAGGATGCAGGAACATATTGAAGCCCCGATAGGGGCGACA
>DJXW01000027.1 GCA_002449845.1 Prevotella sp. UBA6994 | reverse complement strand
TCAAATTGGGTATCTGACAGCAAAATTAGACCGCATAGCTATTAGTTGCGGATTTTAGGTTTTTCTAATATCAATTCCAAATTTTTAATGTTCTTTTTAAATATAATGTTCGGACAAAATTACATTTTTCGGACAAATAGCTAATTCTCACTTTTTTCTTGTCCGAAGTTTTTGTTATTATATTGGAAATTATAAGTTTCGCATTCGCTCAGCTTCTTTGTAGTTCAGGAGTTTCAAGGAGTTCAGGAGTAAAGACAATAGACTTTCTTGTTGAATCACACGGATAAAACTTTTATGAAGATTGAAGATTGAAGATTGGAGATTGAAAATTGAAGATTGAAAATTGAAGATTGAAAAATGAAAATTGCGTATGTGGTCGATGTCGTTAATAACCTTGCAGTACGGAAAGATGCCGATAGGCATCAGATGTTAGTAGCCAGCCATGCAGCCGTGCCCGTAGGTACGGCGAAATGGCTGGGATAGAGGATGCCGCAAGCGAAGAACCTTGCCTTTAGGTAAGGGATAATCTTAAAATATCGCCTACCTACTTTAACTTTCCCACACTCCCCATTCCATTTCCTGCTATTTCGATTTACCTAAATTATACATTCGCTCAACTTGAAAAAAGTTTTCTCATTCAGAATTATCCCGACAAAATAAAATCGCCTAAAAATTCAAAAATAAAGTTGGTAATGGTAAAATAATGGGTTTTCAATGCGAAATGCGCTCATTTTTCTCGTAACTAATCATGTTTTGGGCGTAACTATATATGTTAGCTCGCTAACTCTATATGTTACGAGTACTAACATATATGTATAGAAGACTCAAAAACGTCCTTTTTTATGTATAAATAATTAAAAAACAGTGGATAAATATACAATCGTTTTTGTAATACATTAATTATCAATGTGTTGTAAAAGTGTTCAAAAATCAGCATTTTTTCACCCAAGGGAAAGGTTGATGGAAAATATCGCAGCAGCGATAGTCGTTATTACCACTTTTTCTTGACAAATTCGCCAGAATTTTCTCACCTTTATTAAAACCATGAAAGATGAATGAACTAAAATACCAAACATTTGGTAGTTAATATGCCACGAAAGTGCGATTTCGACCTACATAAAAACCCATTAATTTTGCATCGTGATAATTGAAGCAAAAAAAATAGTCATTATAGATACTGTCGTGTGAGCATGATACCGAAATATGAACAACCGAAAAAATAGATAATATGGCACAAATTGCACATAATCTTATAGAATTAATAGGCAATACTCCGTTACTGGAGCTAACGGGGACGGAACGTGAATTGAAACTTGAGGCGCGGATATTGGCAAAATTGGAATATTTCAATCCTGCCCGAAGCGTAAAAGACCGTACAGCATTGGCATTAATAGAAAGGGCGGAGCGAAAGGGCCTGATAGACCAAGAAACCACAATTATAGAACCCACCTCTGGCAATACGGGAGTAGGACTGGCGTTTATAGCGGCTATTCGTGGTTATAAGCTCATATTAACGATGCCTGATGCAATGTCGATAGAACGACGTGCATTATTGAAAGCCCTTGGTGCAAGGATAGAACTCACACCCGCATACGAGGGAATGGCAGGAGCCATCAGAAAGGCACAAGAGTTGGCAGAAGAGATAGGCAATGCCTATATTCCACAGCAATTTGAGAATCCCGCCAATCCAGAGGTTCACCGTCAGACCACAGCAGAGGAAATCATACGAAATACCGACGGAAAGGTTGACATCTTTGTGGCAGGAATAGGCACGGGAGGTACCATTACGGGAGTGGGACGTGCACTCAAGCAACTCAACCCCAAGGTGAAAGTTGTAGGCGTAGAGCCGTATTCCTCTTCGGTACTCTCTGGTGAGCGTCCCGGTCCACATAAGATACAAGGAATAGGAGCTGGGTTTATTCCAAGAATTCTCGATTCGAACGTCTATGATGAACTATTGCGTATCAAGGACGAAGAGGCATTTGCCATTGGTAGGTTGTTGGCGAAAAAAGACGGTGTGTTGACGGGCATCTCTTCGGGTGCTGCAACTGCGGCTGCCATCAAACTTGCCCGAAGACCAGAGAATGAAGGTAAGACGATTGTCGTATTGTTGCCAGATACTGGAGAGAGGTATCTATCCACACAAATCTATAATTACGAGTAATCATGAGCGAAATGAAGAAATTGAGCATCATCGCTTTCAGTGGCGATTATGATAAGTTGACGGCAGTCTTCACGTTAGGTACGGGAGCAGCTGCGGTAGGATACGAAGTAAACATCTTCTTCACGTTTTGGGGATTGGATGCCATAAAGAAAAAACAAGGACGAAGTTTTACGGGTAGTTCTTGGCTTACCAAGTTGTTCGGTTTCATGATGGGAGGCTTACACGTGACTCCTTCGAGCCGATTCAACTTCCTTGGTGTAGGTCCGAAGATTTTTCGGTTTCTGATGCGCAAGAACAATGTGGCAACGCTTGAGGAACTGGTGGAAGCAGCCAAGGAGTTAGGTATAAATCTCTATGCTTGTGAAATGGCAATGCATGTGCTTGGTTTGAAAAAGGAAGACTTTATTCCTGAAGTGAAAGACGTATTGGGAGTAGCATCATTTCTGAACCTTTCAGAAGGAGGAAACACATTATTTATATAATATAAAAGTTATGGAAAGAAAAATACTGGACATTACAAAGGAGCATTGCCCCATGACGTTTGTCAAGACAAAGATAGCACTTTCCCGTTTACAAGAAGGAGATATCCTGGAAGTGTTGCTCTCAGAAGGAGAACCGCTCGATAACGTTCCTCGAAATGCCAAGGAACAAGGCTATCATGTACTTGGCATAGATCACGTTTCTGGAACTACACATAAAGTAATCATCAAAAAATAAAGAAAAACAATTATGGCAGATTCTAATTTGCAACGCAGTGTGACCACTGCTACCGCCCGCCGATTGGCGACAACCACCAAGACAGCCCCACAGATGGGAAGTATTACACCGAGACTGTTGCTCAAGCTATTGCCTTGGGTGCAGGTAAGTGGTGGAACGTTCCGTGTAAATAGAACTAAGGTAGAGTTGAGAAAGAGTGAACGACTTCCCATACAATATCTGAATGGTGTACCATCGTTTTCAGCAAAGAGTCTCAAGGCTATCCCCCTTTTCTCAGAGTTTGACGATGAAATAGTGAACCGATTGGCACGCTCGTTTGAGACACAAGAAGTGAAACTTGGAGAGCTTTTCGTGGAAGAAGGAAAAGACAAGCAAAAGTTTTTTATTGTAGCCAACGGACAAGCAGAAGTAATCAGCAAAGGACCGCATGGGGAAGAATTACGCATTGCCTTGTTGGGAGACGGAGAATACTTTGGAGAGACAGATTTGCTGGATGACGCAGAATCGACGGTATCGGTACGTGCCGTTACACCAACGATCTTCCTCGGGTTGAAGTTGAAGGAGTTAGAGAAATTCATCAAGGAAGTACCCGATTTCAGGGAAACTTTCAATAAGGCTGTAGATAAGCAATTGCGATTGAAAGCTACGGTGAATGATCACGGAGAGAAACATATCGACTTGGTAAGTGGGCATGAGGAAGATAACATCATCCCAGAAACATATATAGACTACGAAGAATATCCAACGGAGTATTCGTTGAATACCTTACAGACAGTGGTACGGGTTCATACTCGCGTAAGCGACTTGTACAACAATCCCTATAACCAATTGGAAGAGCAGTTGCGCCTGTCTATAGAAAGCATCAAGGAACGTCAAGAATGGGAATTGATTAACAACAAGAAGTTTGGATTGCTCTCTGCCGTTAATCCTGCTTACCGCATCACGACACGTTATGGTTCGCCAACACCAGATGATTTGGATGAACTATTGTCATTGGTATGGAAAGAACCTGCATTCTTCATTGCCCATCCACGAGCCATAGCAGCCTTTGAGCGTGAATGTACTTGGCGTGGAGTACCTCCCGTAACAACAGACTTGTTCGGTACGAAAGTAATCTTGTGGCGCGGTGTGCCCATCATTCCCTCTGACAAGGTGGAAGTAGAAGGACAGTACTTGACAGGACGCGGTGTAGGAACCACGAAAATCATTCTTGTACGCGTGGGTGAGCAGAATCAAGGTGTCATTGGTCTTCATCAGAGTGGCATTCCTGGCGAGATAGCTCCCTCGTTGAGTGCGCGATTGATGGGACTTGATAAATTTGGCGTTGCCTCATACTTGCTTACGAAATACTTTTCGTTGGCTTCGTTGACAGACGATGCTATTGCCGTGCTGGAAAATGTAGAAGTGGGTTATTACCATGATTACCAGCACAGGAACTTAGTAGAGAAATGAAAAGACGCCCACGAATTAGGCACTTCAAGCGCCTGATTCGTGGCATAATATATAAATGGTGAAGAAATAATGCTAAATATTTCAGAAATAAACAACTTCCCCCAGCAAGAACAGGTGTTTGCAGCACTTAGAGAAATAGCGCAAAAATACTGTCCGGAAGACTTGCAGCAAGAGCGAAGGAACGTCTTCCCGTTGCCAGATGAGCAATTGGACTTGTCGGTGTTAAGTGGGGTAAATGCCGAACCTTTTGGTATTGGCATTCCTGAATCCCAGAAATTGCGCAACTTGAATTATGAGGAAGTTGATACGCTCAATACAGAGGAAATCAAGAAAGACTTTCCCGTATTAAACCAAAAGGTGAATGGTCACGACCTTGTTTGGCTTGACAATGGAGCAACCACTCAGAAGCCTTTGCAAGTGATTGACAAGATTTCGGATTATTACAAAAACTATAATTCCAACATTCACCGTGGTGCTCATACGTTAGCTGCCCGTGCTACGGATGCTTATGAGGAAGCGCGTGAGAAAGTGCAACGATTCATCAATGCTGGCAGTAGTGAGGAAATCATCTTTGTAAGAGGTACAACAGAAGGTATTAACTTGGTGGCACAGACGTATGGAAGGCAATTTGTCACTGCTGGTGACGATGTCATTGTGAGCGAACTCGACCACCATGCCAACATCGTGCCTTGGCAACGTATCTGCCAAGAAAAGGGAGCAACGCTCCACGCCATTCCCACCGATTCCAACGGCGACTTGGTGCTCTCCGAGTTAGAGCGACTGATAACGCCACGGACACGAATAGTCAGTGTGGGGCATGTAAACAATACGTTTGGCACAATCAATGACGTGAAACGCATCATTGACATTGCCCACTCGCACAACGTTCCCGTGTTGATAGACGGAGCGCAATCAATAGCACATACTCCAGTAGATGTGCAATTACTCAATGCCGACTTCTTCGTGTTTTCTGGACACAAAATCTATGGTCCGAATGGAATAGGTGTTGTCTATGGAAGAAAGGACTTGCTCGACAAGATGCAACCCTGGCAGGGAGGAGGAAACATGATCAAGGACGTAACGATTGAACGTACGGAGTACAACGTGCCTCCTGCTCGTTTCGAGGCAGGAACGCCCAATGTGGCAGATGCTATCGGACTTGGTGCGGCTCTCGATTACGTGCAACGCCTGGGTATTCGCAACATTGAACACCATGAACACCAGTTGACGGAATATGCACGAGAACAATTGGGACAGATAACAGGACTTACCCTCATTGGCAATCCCAAGCAGCGCGTATCTGTGGTTTCGTTTGTCCTTGACGGCATTCCCGTTCCCGAGGTAGGCACGTTGCTCGATAAGGAAGGCATTGCCGTTCGTGCAGGTCATCATTGTGCCCAACCAGCCTTACGCGCCTTGGGTTATGAGATGAGCGTTCGTCCTACGTTCGCGCTCTATAACACCCGTGAGGATGTTGACAAGTTGGTTATTGCCGTAAAGAAAATCGCTGCAAGTAGATGAAATACGAAACAAAAATACTTACCACCAAATACCAGAAACCTGATGCGTACGGGGCACTTTCTATGCCCGTTTACTATACAGCTGCATTTGAGTTCCCGTCGGCAAAGGCGATGAGCGACGCATTTTGCGGTCGCTCTATGGCGCCAAGTTATTCCCGTATAGCCAATCCCACGACTTCATATTTGGAAGAGAGGGTGCGGCAAGTCACTGGGGCGGTAAGTGTGACGGCTCTTAACACGGGAATGGCTGCCATTGCGTATGCGCTAACTGCCGTTAGTGGGGTGGGGTTAAATATTGTTGCTTCCAAGCATCTGTTTGGAAATAGTGTCTCACTCATTCGAGATACGTTAGGAAGTTTAGGTGTTGAATCGCGCTTTGCTGACTTTACGGATGTGGCAGAGGTTGAAAGGCTGATAGACGACAACACATGTGCCTTGTTTTTTGAGGTCATTACCAATCCCCAACTATTTGTTGCCGACATTCGAACATTGGCAAATATAGCGCATCAGACAGGAGTCCCGTTGATTGCCGATACGACGGTAGTTCCCTTCAGTGCTTTTCGGGCGAGCGAATTAGGTGTTGACATAGAGGTGATTTCAAGTACAAAGTACATTTCTGGCGGAGGAACTGGTCTGGGAGGATTGATCATTGATTACGGGAAGTTTGATTGGACACAATCACCTTCCCCCTCCTTGAATGCGCGCATCAAGAAAGTGGGCAAGAAACTTGCCTTTACCGCAAGGATAAAGACAGAACTCATCACCAATCTTGGGGCTTTGATGACTCCACAAGTGGCTTATATGGAAACGCTCGGACTCGATACGCTTGACATTCGTTATCGTAGGCAGGCGGGAACGACACTATGGTTGGCTCAACAATGCCAACAACTGCCTGAAATCAGAAGCGTAAATTATACGGGATTGGAAGATAACGCCTTTTATGAATTATCGAAAACGCAATTTGACAATCTTCCGGGAGCCGTGTTTACGATAGACCTTGATTCCAAAGAAGCCTGTTTCAACTTCATCGACCAATTGCAGATAGTCCGAAGGGCCACCAATCTCTTTGATCGTAAGTCGCTTGCCATTCATCCTGCCAGTACGATTTTCGGTCTTTTCTCCGATAAACAACGAGAGGAAATGGGTGTCTCTGAAAATACTGTTCGTATCAGTGTGGGACTGGAAGACGGGGAGGATTTACTTGCAGATATAAAACAGGCACTTTCTGTCTAAATGTAAAACTCAGCAGGATTGACCAAACCAGCTCGAAGGGCGTATTTGATTACGTCGTGAGCCGTGTTGACCTTCAATTTTCGGAAGATGTTTTTTCGGTGGGTATTAATGGTGTGAATGCTCGAAAAACGTTCGTTGGCAATTTCCTTGGTCGTCTTTCCTTGTGCTATTGCCTTGACAATTTCCAATTCCGTATTTGTCAAAACGCCATACTCGTCGTCTTTTTGCCCCTCGATAATCATTTCCATGGCTCGTTGGCAGAGATAACGCTTGCCTTGAGTGGCTGACTGCAAGGCATCACGGAAAGCCTTGAAAGGACTGTCCTTAAAGACAATGCTGAATGAATTGGATGAGAATACCATTTTGCGAAGGAACTTTTCCGTAAGTTCATCGCTAATCAATATCCATGATGCCATTACAAATCGTTCACTGACGATTAGCAACTGATCGGCATCTGCAAAGTCGAACAAGGTGAAGTCGAGAATGACCACGGAATTCTCGTTTTCTTTTAATAATTGCAGCAGTTCGGTCTTGTCGGTTGCCCGCCTTATGACATTGCGTTCTTTTTGTCTAATCAGACTTTCCAACGCAAATCTTGTCAAATCTTGATTGTCTGCCAGAATGTAATTATTCATTTGTATAAATTTTTGATGCAAAGTTAAATAATTTAGTTTTTATATCCAAATGATATTGTAAATATAGAGAATTATTCTTTTAAGTAATCTTTTTTCGTTTGATTTTTCCAAACTGTTGTAAAATAGTTCATTGAAAAGAATGATATTCTATTTCAGAGATGTATTTTGATGCTGATATTAAGCACCCTCTTTTATCTATAGTTGTCTTGAGGATTTAAAATACCAATACTTAGGTATATGTTTTACCGATGATGTGTGATTGTATGGTAGATGAAATTGCCATAATTTTGCACTCAGAAACATTAATAAAATGATTATGGCAAAGATATATGTAAATGGAGAGGATAAGAACGTGAATCTTCCCATTAATGTGACAGAGCTGATAAAGCAATTGTTAGTAGAGAACCCAGAGATGGTATCGGTACAAGTAAACGAGGAGTTTGCCGAGCGAGATGAATGGGATGACATTCAATTGAAAGAAGGAGATAAGGTGGATTTTCTCTATTTCATGGGAGGAGGGCGCTAATCATTACAGTATATAAATAATGTAGAGGTATATGTATGATTTTACAGAAGAGCAGATAAAACGTTACTCAAGACATATATTATTGCAAGATGTGGGCGTTGAGGGACAAGAAAAGTTATTCGACGCAAAGGTCTTGGTAATTGGTGCTGGTGGATTGGGAGCTCCCGTTAGTCTTTATTTGGCTGCAGCTGGAGTCGGTCGAATCGGTATTATCGATGCAGATGTGGTAGAGTTGAGCAATTTGCAACGTCAAGTCATTCACTTTACGAAGGATGTAGGTGTTCCAAAGGTAGAAAGCGCCAGGGAAAAAATGCAAGCCATCAACCCCGACGTGAAAGTTGATACGTATTATGAATTCTTAAGTTCTTCCAACGCAATGGACATCATCAAAGAGTACGACTTTATAGTGGATGGAACAGATAATTTCCCTGTGAAGTTTTTGATTAACGATGCTTGCGTGATGGCTGGAAAACCCTTCTCTCATGGTGGAATACTTCGTTTCAATGGTCAAACCTTTACCCATCTGCCTGGTACGGCATGTTACCGTTGTATGTTTAAAGAACCACCGCCCGTAGGTGCAGTCCCCACCTGTTCGCAGGCAGGGGTGTTGGGAGCCATTGCAGGTATGTTAGGAACGATTCAGGCTGCCGAAACGTTGAAATATTTCACGGGCGTGGGAGAGTTGTTGACCAACCGCTTGCTTACCTTTGATGCTAAGGCTATGCAATTCCGTACTGTTCAAGTGAAACGTCGTGAGTCATGTGCAATTTGTGGTACTCATCCCACTATTGATCATCTGATAGATTATGAGCAAGCTGCTTGCGACATAAGGTCACATGTGTAAGAATGGAGTTATGTACCTTTCTAATAAAATGTTGTATGATAATACCCCGTCATGTCATAGATGAAATGATTGATCAAGCTCGTCAGGATGCACCTAATGAGTCGTGTGGCTACCTTCTTGGTAGTGGAGATGTCGTCATCGAGAATTACTGGATGGAAAACGTTGACCATTCGCCCGAACATTTCTCTTTCTCCCCACGCGACCAGTTTGCCGCATTGCGATACGCGCGTGAGCATGGATTGAATATCCTTGCTAACTGGCATTCGCATCCTGCATCACCTTCACGTCCCTCGGAGGAAGATTTGAGACTGGCAAACGACCCTCACATCCGTTATGCAATCCTTTCGTTATTGAATGATGAGCCACACCTTAATTCGTTTAAAATACTTAATAAAAAGGTGGTTGACAAGGAAATACATTTGTAATTCAAGATAATTACTACCTTTGCCAAAAGGCGCTTGTGGAAATAAAGGTGGTCGCAGCCAAAGAGTAGTGATAAGTAAAGGGTAGTTTGCCTTTCGTGTTTTACCAGTCTAAACGTTATGTTTGCGGATGATAGACATATTCTCTATCCTCCGCAAACATATTACTTTTTCTATAATAAAATAAAAAAAGTTTTCCGTTTCAGATTATTTTTGTATCTTTGCCACATCTATTAAACCGAACAAATAGTTTTTTCTGTTAGAGATATGAAAACAAATTACGAATTACGTTATGCAGCTCATCCTTTGGATGCGAAGAATTACGATACCACTCGGTTGAGAAACGACTTCTTAATAGAAAAGGTGTTTGCTCCCGATGAGGTAAACATGGTGTATTCCATGTACGACAGAATGGTAGTAGGTGGGGCTATGCCCGTATTAGAGGCATTGAAGCTGGAAGCCATTGATCCTTTAAAGGCACCTTTCTTCACCACTCGTCGTGAGGTAGGCGTATTCAACGTAGGAGAAGGTGAGGCTATCGTAAAGGTAGGTGATGAAGAATTTGAGTTGGCTTACAAGGACGCATTATATATAGGTAGTGGAGACCGTGACGTGGTGTTCTGCAGCAAGGATGCGGAGAAGCCAGCCAAGTTGTATTTCAATAGCACCACTGCCCATCATGCTTATCCCAATAGAAAGGTGACAAAGGCAGACGCTGCCAGTGTACACATGGGATCATTGGAAATGTCGAACGAACGAACCATCAATAAGATGTTGGTCAATCAGGTGTTGCCTACTTGCCAGTTGCAGATGGGAATGACCGAATTGGCAACTGGGTCTGTATGGAATACCATGCCCGCCCATGTTCACTCACGTAGAATGGAAGCATACTTCTACTTTGAGTTGCCCGAAGACCAAGCTATCTGTCACTTCATGGGAGAGCCCGATGAGACACGACACATCTGGATGCGCGGCAACCAAGCCGTGCTCTCGCCAGAATGGAGTATTCACTCTGCTGCTGCTACCCATAACTATACGTTTATCTGGGGTATGGGAGGTGAGAACTTAGACTATGGAGACCAAGACTTTTCACAAATCATTGATTTAAAATAATTAATAAGTATTATGGCAAACATTTTTTCATTGGAAGGTAAGAATGCCTGGATTACTGGTGCATCTTACGGAATCGGTTTCAACATTGCCAAGGCTTTTGTTGCAGCTGGTATTAAGACCATCATTTTCAACGACATCAACGATGCTGCCCTTGAACGTGGATTGGCTAATTATAAAGAGGCTGGCATTGAGAACGTGAAGGGTTATGTATGCGACGTAACCAAGGAAGATGACGTGAAGGCTCTCGTGGAGAAAATCCATGCAGAAGTGGGACAGATCGACATCTTGGTTAACAACGCAGGTATCATCAAGCGTATCCCCATGCATGAGATGAAGCGCGCAGAGTTCCAACAGGTAATTGATGTCGACTTGGTTGGTCCATTCATTTGCTCAAGTGCCGTGATTCCTGAGATGATGGAGCGTAAGGAAGGAAAGATTATCAACATCTGCTCTATGATGTCAGAGTTGGGTCGTGAGACAGTATCTGCATACGCTGCCGCTAAGGGAGGATTGAAGATGCTTACCCGTAACATCTGTTCAGAGTATGGTGAGTACAATATCCAATGTAACGGTATTGGCCCGGGTTACATCGCTACACCACAAACCGCTCCTTTGCGTGAGCGTCAGCCAGATGGCAGTCGTCACCCATTCGATTCATTCATTTGTGCCAAGACACCAGCCGGCCGTTGGCTCGATCCTTCTGAGTTGGGTGGACCAGCAGTGTTCCTCGCTTCTCACGCATCAGATGCCGTTAACGGACATGTGCTTTACGTGGATGGTGGTATTCTTGCTTATATTGGCAAGCAACCCAAATAAAAACCATACAAAAAAGGCGGCTCATTGCGAGTCGCCTTTTTTGTTATGAATAAAATTTACATTATTCGTTAACTGCATCAGCAAGGTCAGCACCAGCCTTGAATTTAGCTACTTTCTTGGCAGCAATGCTAATCTTTTCCTTTGTAGCGGGGTTAATACCCTCGCGAGCAGGTTGTTCTTTAACGGCAAATGTTCCAAAACCAACCAATTGCACTTTATCACCAGCTACGAGTGCGTCCTTAATAGCTTCAATAGTAGCGTCTAAGGCTTTCTTTGCGTCAACTTTTGTAATGTCTGCACCAGCAGCAATCTTGTCGATCAATTCTGTTTTGTTCATGATTTTGAATATTAATTAGGTGAATGTTATAACATTTGTTGTAAATTGTTGACAAATATAGAATATTCATTTCATAAAACAAACAAATTTCCTAAAAAAGTGAAGATTTTCTTGAAAAAAACTGCTTTATAGCAATTTTTTATACTTTATAAAGGATATTTTTCGTACTTTTGTGCCGTTTTATAAAAGAAAGGCAATAGTATGCGAAGAATCCCAGTGATTACCAAGAATCTGCTGATTATTAATATAGTGGCTTTCATGGCCATGTATTTGTTGAGGTCGTTTCCCATGTTTGGTGGTGGCATTATCGACCTGAACGATATTTTCGGTTTACATTTCTGTTTGTCCCCACATTTTCATCTGTATCAGCTTTTCACTTATATGTTCATGCACGCAAACATAGAACATATCTTTTTTAATATGTTTGCATTGTGGATGTTCGGATGTGTCGTGGAAAATGTTTGGGGACCCAAGAAATTCCTTTTTTATTACATTGTTTGTGGTGTTGGTGCAGGCTTGATACAGGAAATAGCCCAGTTGGGGTCGTTCTATATGATCTGTGGCGAGCAAATTCCCAACTTCAAGATAAGCCAGATGTTTGAGGTGGCTCGCAATAGTGCGAGTGTTATCAACCTATGGACTACCGTGGGAGCTTCTGGTGCCATTTATGCTATCCTGCTTGCTTTCGGAATGATATTCCCGGAGGAACGTATATTCATCTTCCCGCTTCCCATCCCCATCAAGGCTAAATGGTTTGTGATGATGTACGCTGCCATAGAGCTGTTCTCTGCCTTGGCAACCACAGGAGACAATGTGGCTCACTTGGCTCACTTGGGAGGTATGATATTCGGTTATTTCCTGATACGTTATTGGCAAAAGCATCCTACCGACGATTACGGCATGAGACGAGGCGAGGAGTTTTTCACCAACTTGCGCAATAAATGGGAGAAAAGCTCTAACAAAAAAAGCGGATTTACCTCCAGTTCTACCTCCAACGTGGATTGGGATTACAATGCACGTAAGAAAGCCGAACAAGATGAGATAGACCATATCCTCGACAAGATTCGCAAAAGCGGATATGATAGTTTAACTGCGGATGAAAAGCGCAAGCTTTTTGATCAAAGCAACAAAAAATGATCAAGCAACTGAAGAAACTCACGGTTCAACTGGTGTCGGGGGCTAACATTGCCACTATTTTAATCATGTTATTGGCTGGCTTTTCGGATCATTTCGATCCTATTTGCCACCCTAATTTGGCATTGTTGGGACTGGCATTTCCTGTCTTCGTTCTCATCAACCTTGGCTTCTTGGTCTTTTGGCTGATATTCAAGCCTCGCAGGGCAATCATTCCCATTTTGGGATTTGTGTGCGGTTATTCCCCCATTCGTAGGTACCTCCCTCTAAATGTGGGACGTGAGATTCCCGAGAATGCCATTAAGATCATTACGTACAATGTGAATCATATTGCATACGATAGGTTTAAAACAGCTGATAATCCCATTTTGCAATATCTCGTCAAACAAAAGGCTGACATCCTCTGTATGCAAGAGTCTGGATATAAGATGGAATTACGCCAATTGACTGATTCCTTACTTTTACCCTTTTATCCTTACCACGAGACAATGAGGTCGCATAGCAATGAGAGCGACTTGCTGGCGATTTATACCCGTTATCCCATCCTGAAAAAGGAGTTGATAGAGTATGAGTCGAAGGGAAATGTATCTGTTGCCTTTCACTTGTTGGTTGATGGCGATACGGTGGTGGTGGTCAACAATCATTTGCAGAGCATAGGATATACGGAGAGTGACAAGGATGCTTTTAACCAGATTATCAAAGGAGAAACCAATAAGGAACTTGCTGAGGTGGAATCTCGCAAAATAGTGGATAAATACCAAAAAGCAATGGTGCAACGCTATCCGCAGGTTGACTCAGTACTCAATTATATTGATAAATACGCTGGATACAGCATGATTGTTTGTGGCGATTTCAATGATGGTCCAATCTCTTACACCCGACGAATGTTGTCAAGGAACCTGGTGGATTGCTTTGTGGAGAGTGGCACCGGACTGGGAATTACTTATCACAAGAAACGTTTTTACGTGCGAATAGACCACATTTTGTGTTCTGAAGACTGGATGCCGTATAAGTGCGTGGTAGATAACGAAATAAAAGAATCTGACCATTATCCCGTGATTTGTTGGCTCAAAAAACGCCCAAATCCTTAAAAATTGAATAAATAAACGCTATAAATTTTTCATAATGGTAAAAAATGCGTATCTTTGCACGTTCTATGTCAAAACCGCATAGACGATAGTCAAAAAAGGAGACATAATTAATAATTAATAAATAAAATGCAAAACAAAGGAATTGTAATTGTAACAGCCGTCTTGTTGACGCTTGCAAGCATCTTCTATTTGTCTTTTTCTGCTGCCACAAAGTATTATGACACGCAGGCCGCAAAGTTAAGTGACCCCATTGCCCAGCAGGATTACAAGGATTCTGTGAAGTATATGGGTATTTACTCTTATCAGAAGTGTTTGGAAACGCAAATTGGTCTCGGACTTGACCTGAAAGGCGGTATGAATGTCATTCTTGAAATCAGTGTGCCAGACGTTGTTGAAATGTTGGCTGATCACAAGACTGACCCTGCTTTCGTGAAGTCTATGAAGGAAGCAAAGGTGGAAGAGGAGACGAGTCAATCTGACTTCATCTCGTTGTTTATTAAGGCTTATCAAAAGAATGCTCCTGGCCATCGTCTGGCAGAAATCTTCGCAACACAACAGTTGCAAGGCAAGGTTTCTCCACAGAGTACCGATGATGAGGTGGAGAAGGCTTTGAGAGGCGAAGTGCAAGCTGCCATTGACAACTCGTTCAATGTGGTTCGCACTCGTATCGACCAGTTTGGTGTAGTACAGCCTAACATTCAGAAACTGGAAGGCCAACAAGGTCGTATCATGGTGGAAATGCCTGGTATTCGTGAGCCAGAGCGTATGCGTAAGCTCTTGCAGGGTAGTGCCAACCTTGAATTTTGGGAGACCTATAATTCTAATGAAATCATTCCTTATTTAACTCAGATAGACGCTCGTCTGGCTAATGCTGACGAGAAAGTTGACACGGTAAAGACCGACACTGTGGCAACCGCAGAGAACAAACCTGCTGAGTCTCAACCTAAGTTTAAGATTGACAACAAAGCTGATAAGGCTGGTGTTGCCAAGAACACTGAGGATGAGGTGAAAGAGGCTAAGAAGCAACATCCATTGTTGGCAATGTTCCAGCCTACCGACGGACAGTTGAGCATGGTAGGATTTGCCAACGTACGTGATACCGCAGAGGTAAATGCCATCCTTCGCTCTGAAGTAGCTAAGCAAATCATGCCTTCAGACGTGAAGTTGCTTTGGTCTGCTAAGCCTACAGACATGATTCAAGGCTCAAAGAACATCTTTGAACTCCATGCCTTGAAGGTCACCAATTCTTCTGGTCGTGCTCCATTGGAAGGTGACGTGGTTACCGATGCAAGAGACCAGTTCAACAACTTGGATGGTTCTCCAGAGGTTTCCATGAGTATGAATACGGAAGGTGCTCGCCGCTGGGCTGCCCTTACCAAGGCTAACGTGGGTAAGGCTATCGCCATCGTTCTTGACGGCGTGGTTTATTCAGCTCCTCGCGTAAACGGTGAGATTGACGGTGGACAGTCTTCTATCTCTGGTAACTTCACCATTGAAGATACCAAAGACCTTGCCAATACATTGAAGTCTGGACGTATGCCTGCTCCTGCACGTATCGTACAGGAAGAGGTGGTTGGACCTACACTTGGTGCACAATCTATCCAGCAGGGTATAATCTCGTTCATTATTGCCTTTATCCTCTTGATGCTTTACATGCTTGCCATGTATGGATTCATTCCTGGAATGATGGCAAACTTGGCTCTGATTGTTAACATCTTCTTCACGTTGGGTATTCTTACGTCGTTCCAGGCAGCTCTTACCATGTCGGGTATCGCTGGTATGGTGCTTTCTTTGGGTACTGCCGTGGATGCTAACGTGCTTATCTATGAACGTATCAAGGAAGAGATGCGTGCCGGTAAGGGTATCAAGCAAGCCGTGGCTGCTGGATACAGCAATGCCTTCTCTGCTATCTTCGACTCTAACGTTACCTCATTCATGACGGGTATCATCCTCTATGTGTTCGGTACAGGTCCTATCCGTGGATTCGCTACCACTTGGATGATTGGTATCGCTTGTTCGTTCTTCACCGCAGTGTTCCTTACACGTATCGTTTACGAATATCAGATGAACAAGGATCGTTGGCTCAACCTCAAGTTCTATACGAGCATCTCTAAGAACTTGATGCAGAACACCAACTTCAAGTTCATGTCAATGTATAAGAAGACCTTCACCTTTGCCATCGCTGCTATCGTGATTTTCTTGATTAGCTTCTTGTGGCAAGGCTTGAGCAAGAGTATTGACTTCACCGGTGGTCGCAACTATGTTGTTCAGTTTGAAAAACCCGTTCAACCAGAGCAGGTACGTACTTTGCTTGCTGAGGCATTCCCAGGATGTAATACGGGTGCCCTCGCACTTGGTACAGACAACAAGACCATTCGTATGTCAACCAACTATAAGATTGAGTCTAACAGCCCAACCGTAGATGACGAGGCTGAGGATATTCTCTACAAAGCTTTGAAGAATGCAGGATTGGTAAGTCAACCTAATGTAGATTCGTTCAAGAATCCTGATGTGCGTGAGGGTGGTTCTATCATCAGTTCTACCAAGGTGGGACCATCTATTGCCAAGAACATTACTCGTGGTGCATTCATCAGTGTGTTCATAGCACTTATCGCCATCTTCCTTTACATCTTGGTACGTTTCCGCAATGTTGCATTCTCATTGGGTTCTACCGTTGCCTTGGCATTTGATGCCTTGGTAGTTATCGGCTTGTTCTCATTGCTGCAAAAGGTCATGCCATTCTCATTGGAGGTTGACCAGACATTTATCGGTGCTGTCTTGACGGTGATCGGTTATTCTATCAACGATAAGGTGGTGGTGTTCGACCGTATCCGTGAGAATCTCCGCTTGCATCCGAAACAGGATATCCAGAAGGTGTTCAATGATTCAATCAACCAGACACTTGCTCGTACCATTAACACGTCATTCTCTACGTTAATCGTGTTGCTCTGTATCTTGTTCATTGGTGGTAGCAGCATCAAGGGCTTCGCATTCGCCATGACCTTGGGTGTTATCTTCGGTACATTGAGTTCTATCTTTATTGCTTCACCTATCGCTTACCTCGTGATGGGACGTAAGATTAAGGAAGATGTTACTGCATAATTAACTATACATTATATATTAAAAAGCCGTGCAAACAAAATCTGCACGGCTTTTTTGTTGGGTGAATAAATGTTGAGTGTTTAGCGTTTAGTGATGAATAGCTACGGCTGCTTGGTTCTCAATCTGCAAGACGTATCTCTCACCTCTAACCCCTCACTTCTTTCTACTAACATCCCTTGCTTTTTCCAAATAATTGCGTAACTTTGCAAACATGAAATACATCATACACATCATATCGGTATTTCTTATGGCTATGGTGCTTGCCTCTTGCACCGACAACGAGGCGATGCGCCAGAGGCTCAGCTACGTGAGCCAATGCAACCGTGCCGACACGGTATTCACCGAGGCATGGCTGCCCACGGTAGATTCCTTGGTCAATTATTTCGACTGCCACGGCAATACCAACGAAAAGATGATGGCACATTATCTGAAAGGACGCGTTCACCATGACATGGGAGAATCACCCATTGCCCTTGAATGCTACCAAAAGGCAACGGAAATGGCAGACACTACACGGAAGGACTGCGACTTATACACATTATATACCATTTATGGACAAATGGCAAACCTTTTTCATGAACAATATTTGCCAGAACACGAAATGCAAGTTCTGAATCTTGCCGAGCATGTAGCATGGAAGGACAAAGACACTTTGACGGCACTGTGGACATTAGGGTTAATGGCGCGCCCATACTACCTGAAGAATGACACCGACAGCGTATTGATTGTAACCCAAATGGCACGTAACCAATTGCTATCCAAAGGAGAGGTGAAAATGGCTGCACAATTATTGCCGCCGATTATCAGTATTGTGGTTGACCGTGCACAATATGACTCTGCATACCGTTACATACAGGTATTTGAAAAAGAATCGGGAAGACTTGACGAGGGAGGAAACTTAAAAGGAGCTGGCATATATTATTATGACAAGGGACGTTGTATGATGGCGACGGGTAGCTTGGACTCTGCCGTTGTACTTTTCCATATGTCCGTGGTCGCTGGATATGATGAGGCAGGATATCGGGGGCTGCTATCTGTTTACACAATGAGAAACATGCCCGATTCCATCGCCAAGTATGCGAAACTATTCGCAAGTGCAAATGACTCTTCTTTATTGAATACCAATCAGCAATACGTAGAGCAAGTCAGTGCTAGCTATAACTTCAGCCGTCAGCAACGCATTGCGGAAAGGAAGGAAAGGGAGGCGTATAGATGGAGGACTAACGCTGTTGCCACAGTCTCCATAGCTCTTTTGGCAATACTATCCCTGTTGACCGTTTTCTACAGATACAGAGCCAGAAGGCTTCAGGAGATTAATGACCTTACAAAAGCGAGAGAGATTTTGGAGATGATGCTGGCGGAAAAGGAGAAGTCTGCCCTTGTCATGCGTAGGGAAGTCACCCGCCTAAACACCAAGAACTCGAACATACACAGGACACATAAAGATGAGATTTCATGCTTGCAATCACAAATTGCAGTCCTCCAACAGAAACTTGCCGAAACTCCCTGGACTGAGAAACCAGATGCAAACATGGAGGAAACTATCTACAGATTCAAGGACAGACTGGGTATTTTTCGAACAGGGGATACCCCACCTAACGATGAGGAATGGCGTAAGATTGAAAAAGCGTTTGACCATAACCACCATGCCTTTTACCGTTTCATTACCACAAGAGACGGAATGACTTTAGAACATGTGCGGATATGTATCATGGCAGTATTGGAAATCACCGAGAGCATGATGGCTTTTGCCCTGATTACGAATAGCAGACGCATTGACCGTCTCAAGAGACAAGCCAACAGGAAACTGTTCGGGGAAGAAAAGGCAAGTAGTCTAAAACCAAACCTTCGAAGACTTTTCCAATAAGTGAAGTCGCAAGGTGTAGATAGGTGTAGAAAATTTCTTTTTATTGTAATTCAACGAGTTAGGTCGCAAGATGTAGATAAAGTGTAGATTTTTTTTGTTATTATTCAATGGAGATTTGCTTTCATTTTCCTACCTTTGCAGTTGAACTTATAAACAAGAGACATGAAAAAGAAAGCATTAACCATCATCTGCATCGTATGCATAGTATTCACGACCTTCGGGCTGTTAGGTTATATTGATCCCACCAAAGAGCTGAGACCATATAAAAAACCCATTCCGATGTCTGAGATTTCACTTGACAACAAAAGCCATGTATTTACGGACTTCCCCGTAGATACAGCAAGGCTGAACACCAGTTATAGGGAATTGACGAGCCATCCCAATACATTACAGCGGCAACAGGCTTTTTTTGAGGCTTTTCCCAACAACTGGAGTGAGTTTTCATCCTTATATAAGTACATACCCCACGATGGATATGACCTGACGATGTATTACCTTGCACCGCATCATATAGATGCCCTATGGTCAAAGGTAACTTTACTGAAAGACTCCGTCTATTGCAGAAAGTTGGTAAACATTGCCGTCGGTGCTCAATGGGACGCAGATGCGCCCAACTACTTCCAAGACCTGCTCCACAAAGTAGTATGGAAGAGGATGGACGGGATGCTTATTGCTATTTCCAAACTCCGTAAGGGTCACCAGATGCAGTTCTGGCAGTTCTATTGGTCCAACAGTGTCAAGAGCGATAAGCTGGAAACGGAATACAGACGGTTGTATAAATTGAATGCCGACAAATACCCCGAGCAAATGAAAATCATGGAAATCGCTTTCCAACATTTTTACGATGGGGTAAACATGGGAGGCAGATAATAGACAGGTTAGAAGGGGTGTACCGATAATGTGGTTTGTAATTGTTAGTTAGACAACAAGAAAACTATGATTTCATGGTACATCCCCTCTCATTATTTACATATTTATACGATAAAACTATGAATATGTGGCTATGTACTAAATGTACTTTTTATCATAAGATATTGAAAAACAATACTTTATCTTTTAATGGTATATAAAGTGTATTTAAAGTGTGAAAAAAATGAACTCAATTAATTTGGAACTATTATTTATTTTTCATACATTTGTAAACTTTTTTACTATAACAACTAAATAAATAAAACTATGTTTAAAAACCATCCTTTAATTATTGTAATAATCCTTACCACTTTGTTGTTTTTGACCTCATCAAGCCTATATTGTAAAGAATATGTGGATAATGATAAGCAAACGAGCAATTGTTTACAAGACAGCACACTCAATACTGTTAGAAACAAAAGTTATGTATATACGGAATATGAGGAAATGGCTAAATACCCTGGTGGCAACGAGGCACTTATGAAATTCATTAAAGAAAAGGTTCGTGTTCCCGATAGAGTCGCAAAAGCAGGTTTGCGTGGCAGACTCAACGTTTCCTTTATCATCAAGGAAGATGGATTCATAGATTTAGACAAGAACAGCATCAATTATTTTAATCACCTAAAGGATAAAAATGGCAATCCATGTAACGACTCCGCTCTCATTAAGCTATGCGAGGAGGAGGCTTATCGGGTAGTTACTTGGATGCCCAGATGGATACCTGGCAAACAGAACGGAGTGCCGGTAAAGGTGAAATACAATATATCAATAGAGTTCGGAAAACGGTAAGCACACATGCTACTCTGTAACTATTTATTTTATAAAGGCTACGAACTTGGCATTAAGACCAAAGCTTTTGAGGACATTCCTATTTTGGGAGGTGTTCTCGCCGTTGGGATGTGGATTGTACTGAATTTACAATCAATCTTATTATTGCTATTCTATTTTTATCACATTTCACCTCCCCCGATTAATCGCTATATCGGTGTCTTTGTTTTTGTCAATACTCTTCTAATTTATTATTCATACAAGGGGCGTGGTCGTAAGATAGTCGAACGATTTGACCAAATGAATCATCCTATTTATAGGCTTAGTCCCTTTATAGCCGTTTTTGGATCGTTGATGATAGCTTCTATCATTCTCGCTTTTGTTGGATTTTATATAAATGAGTTTAAATTGCTAACATCGATTTTAAATTTTTGAATAATAATGCTGTGCTCGTAAAGTAGGAAATACATTAATTTATATAAAATATGTAAGATTATAATTTCAAAAAATCGTGTTATGATAAGAGTAAAGTGTTTTTTGGCATTATTCTTAATAAATCCTATAGCTGGTAATGCCCAAGATGTTTTTTCAGAAGCTAAAGATAAGTATTATGCGATAGTAGATTCTTGCGAAAGGAACTTGCTGTATGAGGAAGACGACCTTTCTTTCCTACTACAGCCGTTGGACCAGCTGAAACTGGATCGCCACTATATGCTTTCGGATTTTCGGATACCTTTTTATAAAGCCATCCACTCTCGTGTGAAAGACGAATCGAGTCTTCGCCTATATGTAAGGAAAAAGTCCGTGAAACGTCCTCATGACGATTATATCGAAGAAGAGTTCTTAAAGTATAGGCGATGCTCTCGTGAGGGAAAGGATTACAAAGAGGTGCAAGGTTCCATACCTTTTACATCTCCTTTTGAGAGGATTAAACTTAGCGGTTCTGATATGAGTTTTTGGCATATTTATCTGCTTGATGCCTCAAAAAGGATGTTTGGCATGAGAAACGAGGCTAATTATAGTAAGGAATACTTGGTTACCTGTCCTGCCGATGTTGACAAAGCATTATCTCTCGTAAAAAAATGGGAGGGTGGGGAAAAATTCTATCAAAATATAAAAGGTGACACCATGGAGGTAAGGAAAGCAAGACACATGAAAGAGGTACAGGCTCTTGTGGATTCACTGAACAACCTGAAAGGGAGAAACCTCGCTCCCATCATTACCCATCGAGCAGATACGGTTTACATTGAGCATTATTCATTCATGGAATTTGCAGGTCTAATCCGAAGGAAAATAGCCATATATCATGATGGCAAGAAACGCAAAGTCTATGGCATCAATGACTTCGCGGGCGAAGGCAGTAATGGGTTCGACACGATAGCCCGTTATAGGCATCAAGTTTGGTTTTAAGAAAACAATTAAAATTAATAGGTAACATATTGAATATGACAAAAACGAAGTTAGCAGGAAAATTGGTGTTGTTGACATACCTCTTCCTCCAAGCAAATGTAAGTTACTCACAAAGCAGGTCTCAGTTTAATATTTCTTTGAAGGATTCAGATTCCATCATGGCATTGGTAAAACCCGAGTATAGGTGGATGGGAACCTTCGGGCTGACCGTATCAGACGAGATGAAACTGAAATATCACAAGCCGAGTGGATTCTCGTATGAAGACAGCGTTGAGTGTTTTAAGGATTATCCAAAGCTGGAGAAGACTTTTTCCTGTAAAAGTTTCCAGCTTCATTCCAATGACGAGCAGTTCATTGCCTTTCTTGAATTTGTTCCTCAGTACACTAAGGAATTGGAGACAACGATAAACGGACTGTTCCCTCAACATGCGAGGGAGTTGGTGGACAATCAGCATCGTTGGCAAATGCGAGCAAGAATCAAGGCGTACTACGGTGATGAGATTGGAGAGTCATGGGTTGACTCCATCAAACTACATAGTACGAAGGAAGCCCGTGAGAAGTTCAATGCCGATTCTGTATTCAGTTTCTCCATCCGCCTACGCCCATCGGACTACTATAAAAAGGACTTCAAATATGTGAAAGCCTTGTTGATACAAAAAAACGGCAGGGGCTATGCCTGTATCTACTCATTCTATACGGATAAGGCTAAAGCCCGTTTTGGCAAGTATTGGCGAAAAATAGAGAATATTTTGCGCTACGAGGATTGAATCCAATTGTTCAATCATTTAACATACAATAAATATTAGAAATAATATAGATGTTGGCACAATGACGCTGAAAGCGTCTCCGCTCTGTAACCGTGGGTACGAGCGCAGCGAGCACCCACGGATAGCGATATGCTCCACATCATCAGCACTCTGAAGGAGTGCCCCCACACATGCATTGGGCGACTCCTTCAGAGTCGTTTTACCCCACTTCATTGCCCACTATCCGCAGGTCCTTCGGACACGACGGTTATCGAGCGGAGACTGCGTTGCAGTCTGATTTGTTGAGAGCGTATGTGCTGCGTGAATAAATGTTGGGTGTTGAGTGTTGGGTGTTGAGTGTTGGGTGTTGAGTGTTTAGTGATGAGTAGCCGTGGCTATTCTCTCACTCCTCACCTCTCACCCCTCACCTCTCATCTCATGTTTCTTGCTTCTAACTCTCTTGCTTCTCATTTTGTCCTGCAAATTCTGAATTTACCCCCTAAAATACGGGCATTTTTTCAAACGA
>DJXW01000043.1 GCA_002449845.1 Prevotella sp. UBA6994 | reverse complement strand
GCGATTTTATCGCACCAGTACTAAAGTAAGAGATATGATTTAGTGGATTAGAAGCAAGAAAATTGGAAGCAAGAGATATGCTTTTGTGATTGATGAGCAAGCAGCCACGGCTATTCATCACTAAACACTAAACGCCCAACACTCAACATTTATTCACTCAGCACATACGGCTCAACAAATCAGACTGCAAGGCAGTCTCCGCTCTGTAGTGTCCGAAGGACCTGCGGATAGTGGGCAATGAGGGGGGGAACGACTCTGAAGGAGTCGCCCACTGCACGTATGGTGGCACTCCTTCAGAGTGCTGATGATGTGTAGCATGTCGCAATCCGGGGGTGCTCGCTGCGCTCGTACCCTCGGTTATCGAGCGTTGACGCTTTCAGCGTCATTCTCTGAGCGTGGCTTTTCCCATGCACATTGCCAAGTAATTGGTCTTGTTCTAATGTAGTCTAACGGCATTTCCCATGTACATCGCCAGCTAATAATGTAGTCTAAGGATTTAAGGATTCAAGGAATTTCTGTGCAGGCACCGATAGGTTAATCCTGAAATCCTTGAATCCTTAGACTTTTGAAGATTGATTATTTTGATGACGAATGGGATAGTATAGTATATGAACTTGCCCCACAGAGCCCCGATAGGGGCGTTAAGAACACAGGCAGGGGTGAAGCGAAACCCCTGTAAAAAAGAGCCGTCAGCAAAACAGAGTACCGAAGATACGAGAGTAATTCTGTCGCCCCTATCGGGGCTTCAATATGCTCATACATCCTTTGCAGGGGTTCCGCTCCGCTACACCACCTGCCTGTGTTCTGTCCGCCCCTATCGGGGCTTGCAATAACAATCAGAATAAATATGATGCCAATGAGTATATTATTCCCTTATGAATTGTGAATTATGAATTATCAATTGTCAATTATCCCAACAAAATTTTGTTCGGGTTTTCTTGCGAAATAGAATTGGGAAAGTGGAAAAATGGGGTAAGATGGGTGAGAAATCGTGTTTTTCATCGTAACATAGCATGTTACGAACGTAACTATGTATGTTATGAGCGTAACTATGTATGTTACGAGTGCTAACTATATATGTTTTTAAAGCCCAAAAAGTGGCTTTTTGGACCTAAAAACATGGGCTTTTATTGTGATTGTAAATACTGTTAAATCATAAATCGTTGATAATGAGTGGCTTAATACAATATCAAAAAATGAGCATTTTTTTTCATCAAGTATCAACTCGTTTGAAAAAATGCCCGTATTTTAGGGGGTAAATTCAGAATTTATAGGACAAAGTTAGTGGTGAGTGGTGAGAGGTGAGAGATATGTCTTGGAGATTGAGAGGCAAGAAAGCAAGAAGCAAGAAGCAAAAAGCAAGAAGCATGAGAGTAAGATGCAAGAAGCTACTTGATTTCTTTGTTTATCTGTTCGATATAGTCAAGCATTTCCTCTCTTCCCAATTTGCTCTCTGCACTGGTGATGAAGTAGGGTGGTAGTTCCTCCCATGTCTCTTTCAGTTCGTTCATCCATAGCGTGGTGTTTTCTTGCGCCTTTGCCTTGCTGAGTTTGTCTGCTTTTGTAAAGACGATGGTGAATGGAATGCCACTCATTCCCAACCAGTCGATAAACTCACGGTCTATCTTCTGCGGTTTCAGTCGGATGTCAACAAGTACGAAAAGGTTGACCATTTGTTTCCTTTGCAAGATATATCCACGGATCATCTGGTCAATCTGTTGCTGTACCTTTTGCGACCGTTTGGCAAAGCCATAGCCAGGTAAGTCTATGAGATACCATTCGTTGTTGATGATGAAATAGTTGATGAGCAGGGTCTTTCCCGGTGTGGAAGAAGTCTTGGCAAGCCCCTTATGGTTGCAAAGCATGTTGATGAGGCTCGACTTTCCCACGTTGGATCTGCCGATGAAAGCATATTCTGGTTTGGTATCTGTAGGGCAAGCACTCACGTAGGGTGCTGACGTTACAAATTCGGATTTGTTGATTTCCATATTGACTATATTTGTTTATTGGTTGTTTGGAGTTTAAAGAGTTCTGAAGTCGAGATGACAGGCTTTGCTTAGATGCTCTATTTCTGTTTCTTGACGTACAACTTAAAGTTGTCGAAGGTGACGGAAGCCTTGTTGTCAGTATAAGTAACTTGGTACATACCCACTTTCACGATCTTGTCGTTCGTTATCTTAGGCATCACCACGGGAGAGCCCGCAGTTTCTTTCCAGTCGATACCGTTATTGCTGGTACGTACGTGGAACGTAGTGCCTTGGCGTTCTATTTGCATCCACTGAGCATAGTCCCAACCGTTGCCGACAGGATATTGCGGTCGGTTGCCGTGGTTGCTCACCGTGGTCAGCATATTGCCACAGTTGTAATTGGGAAACACGCCCATCTGCACGATTTGTTGGTCTCTTTTGTCGCTGTCGTCCAACACCATCAAGCCACCCTCGTTGTATGATGGAGTCTTGCGTTTGTCGCTTCCCGTCATTCCCGTCACCATACACTCCATTACGAAGTCACCTTGCAATTCTTTGTAGAGCAGTGCCCCATTGTCATTGGCGTTAGCGTTGAAGTTACCCGACTTAGACGAAATCGTCAGTTCGCCGCCCTCTATCTTGGCTTCCGTGTCCTCGGCACGAATCCCTTTCATGAACAGCCAGTTCTTTTTGAGCGAAGGAACCTCGAAGAAGTCAACGTAACCCTGGAAGTCTTTGATGTCAACTTTCACCTTCGTTGTATTGACTTTCACGATTTCTCCGTCAGGAGTACGAGCCATTGCGATAATCGTATATTTGTTAGGACGTGGGATGGTGCGCAATACAGTGGGATTCATGTCCCATTTCGTCGTACTCTCGTTCTTGATTTGGTAGGAAATGGCGTTGAAACCAGGTTTCATCACCTCTCCTTTGGCGTTTCTCAGTTGCAGTCTCAGCAGATACGGAGTGACGGCAATCGCCTCTACCGTTGCCCCTTGCAGCTCTTCCCTTGCCGCTTGGTTTTGCAGAGCCTTCGCCTCTTCTAAGTTGATGTTGAGAGGCTTTTGATATAGTGTTTGTATCTCCTTTTCGGTGAGCACACGGTCATAGAGTTGCAAGGAGTGCAAGTAACCGTCGAACGGACTGTTGCCCTCAAACGATGCACCAATCTGCATCCATTGAGCAGGGCGCAAGAGCAGCATCATGTTTTTCTCTGAAACCTTCTTGCCGTTCAGGTAATGCCGCTCCATGTAACCATCATAGGTGATGGTCCAGTATTGCCATTCTCCCTCATGCTCCTTGATGAGTTTCGTTCCGCTGTTCTCAAACGACGCATTGTGCATCATCAACCCGTTTTGCGGGTCGCTGCCGTTACACAGTTCGATGGTAGAAAGGTCGTGTCTGTCGGGAATGAATTGTGCCACACATTCATTCTTCTCCACTTTCGGATTCAATATCCACGCCGTGACAGAGTAGGGAGCACTGTATTCCAACGTGTTGGGCAATCTGAAATCGCTCTTGAACAATTGCGTTCCCGTGAAGTGGAAGGCAGGCTTGTCGTTTCTCAGTTCTACCCTGATAGGTTGTGTACTTGAAAACTCACCTTTCGGATGGTTGACAATGGTATGGGTGACGCTGCCAATGCGATAGTCCATTGCTGTGAGGTCAACGATGGGTTCTTGATGCCTTGCGGCACGAGGCTGGCTGTCGTTGGCAAAGTGTCTTTTCTTCCAAGCATCATTGCCTGTGTTGCTTTGCTGCATCCATTCAGCCTCTCCCTCTTGCAAGTTCAGTACCTTGACGTTCCAGATACCTCCGAAATGTCCGTTCTTCTCCCTTCCCGTTACGGTGATACGGATGTAACGAGCCTGAGTGTCGCCCTTGTCAATCATCGGACTGCCTGAGAGCTTGTTTTGTGTCTTGTCGGCATAGAGAGACCATGCAGAGCCATCTTGTGAAGTTTCAATCTTGTATTGGTAGTAGAACGTGGCAAACTCAAATTGAGTCCATATCTGGTTGAAAGTCTTCACTTCTCCCAAGTCAATCTCTATGTAGTCTTGCCCCGTGCAGGTGGCAGGTTTCCATAGCGTGGCGTTGTTGTCATCAGTCACATATTCAGGACGAAACCACTCATCGTAAAAACTCGAAGCCTTTACCTTGGCACCGAAAGCCAAGTTGTGGAGCGTAGGCATATTTTCAACCGATTTGGGCAATACGCCATCATGAGTAGGCACAACCTTCTCAATGTCTCCATCAGGAGTGAACGTCAGTTTGTCGATACAAATCTGTCGGTTGAATCCATGAGTGGCTTGTGGGATATTATGACGATGATACACAATGTAATAGTCATCACCATCTTGCAACACGCTGTGATGTCCAGGTCCGTGAACGGTACAGTCGGCATTGGTCTCCAAGATACATCCTTTATATTGGTAAGGTCCCATCGGTCCTACTGTGCTGATGGCATATTGCACACGATAGGTATGGTCGTGGCACGAGCCGGAAGAGTACATGAAGTAATAGATGCCGTTGCGTTTCAATACAAAGGGAGCCTCGAAAAAGTCTTTCACCTCCGTATTGGGAATAAGTTTTTTCTCACTGAACGATTTCATGTCGGGATTGAATTTGGCAACGCCGCAACCGAACCCGTCGTAAATGCCCCATGTACCGAAATAGATATACACGCTACCGTCATCGTCAACGAATGTCTGTCCGTCGAGCGTAATGGCATTGTGTACGAATCGGTCTTCCACCAATACCGCATTGGTGTCGCCCAAGATGTTGTGCCACGGTCCGGTAGGAGTCTCGCCAATGCCTTCATGCAATACGCATGGCTCACAATAGAAATAATGGTAAAGGCTGTCAGCCCCTTTCATCACGTCGGGAGCCCACACCACCTCTGTCGTGGGCCAGTCCATAACACGGTTGGTCCAGTTGCGGAAGTCTTTCGATACCCACACCTGTGCGGGACCATACCCGTTGCCCGTGCCGTCGGTGGTGGCATATAAATAATAGGTGTCACCAAACTTCTTGATGGTAGGGTCGGCAAAATAACCAGGGATGAAGGGATTGCCAGCTTGCGGTGTATTCCACTTCGCGTTTTGTTGTTTCGTGTCGGCTTTCAACACGAAAGGCATTGTGACAAGAATGATAGTAATGAGAAGAATTTTCTTCATGGTCATGAGTATTGTTTTTGCAAATATAGCAAAAATAATTGCAATACCAGCTCTTTTTTCTTGGTTTTAGCGGCTAATGTCTGTTTTTGCTATTTTTTTGGATAATTTTCATGTTTGTTCGTTAAAAATCGATAATAAGTAAAACTTTTCCATGTTTGAATCGTCATAATCATAAAAGAAAGGTGTATTTTTGCCAATGATAGTGGGAATCTATTCCCGTCAAATATATTAACTAATGAATAAAAAGAAAGAAACGATGAGAAAATCAACACTATTGTTTGCCGTGGCAGCATGTCTGTTGATGGCAAGTTGTGCAAGCAAGAAAGACTTGGTGAACTGTCAGAACGAGAACAAGCAATTGCAAGCCAGTTATCAGGATACGAAGACATTGCTGGCAGCATCACAAGAGCGCGTATCTTCCTTGGAAGATCAGTTGGCTCTGGCTCGTGAACAGTTGCTGGAACAGAAGAAAGATTATGCCGCTTTGCAGAAGTCGCTCGACAAGAGCTTGACCAATACTACCCAGAATAACGTGAGCATCGAGAAACTGGTTGACCAGATTAATGAGTCTAACCAATATATCCGTCACCTCACCGAGCTCAAGAACAAAAGCGACTCCTTGAACATGGTATTGACCAACAACCTGACACGCTCGTTGAGCAAGGAAGAACTCAAGGAGGTGGACGTACAGGTGCTGAAGGGAGTGGTGTATATCTCCTTGGCTGATAACATGCTGTATAAGAGTGGTTCGTATGAAATCAATGACCGTGCGGAGGAAACCTTGTCGAAGATTGCCAAGATTATCATGGACTATAAGGACTATGACGTGCTGATAGAGGGTAATACCGACAATGTGCCTATCAAGCGCGAGAACATCCGTAACAACTGGGACCTCTCTTGTCTGCGTGCCTCTTCAGTGGTGCAGTATCTGCAAAACCGCTATGGTGTAGATCCCAAGCGTCTCACTGCCGGTGGACGTGGCGAATATAATCCTGTAGCTGGCAATGATTCTGAGGTGGGTAAGCAGCGCAACCGCCGCACCCAAATCATCATCACTCCGAAACTTGACCAGTTTATGGAACTCATCTACAAGGCTCCAGAGGAGTAGGACTTAGAGGTGAGGGGGTGAGAGGTGAGAGATTACCTTTGCTTTCGCAGATTTTAGCCTCATGTTATCTTTGAGGGAATAATTAAAAATCCAGGCAATACTTTTTCATTTGAAAAGTGTTGCCTGGATTGTTTTTATTCCCCAAAAATCTTATTCACAAGATAGCTAAATTCTTGATAGGCTACGGTGTCTGCCAGTGGCGACAAGGCTTTGGCAAGACCTTGGTAATGCCAAGCATGAGGAGCTTTCTCCTTGACGTGGAATCTCTGCCAAAGGTCATCGCCTAATTTGATGTAATCTCTTGCGATGGCTCGCATGTTTGACAACTTATCGCCAAGAGCCACTATTTGCTCCTCGCGTGTGGCTGCACTCAATCTGTTGATGGTAGTTAGTTTTCGCTGATACCATGTATCTTCTTCGGGACCTTCTATCACCATGTCGCTCTCGGTATCTACCAAATGAGCCACACGTGGTCCAAATTCCTCAGTGAGTTGTTCTAATGTGGTGTCTGTATCTTCCACTGTGTCGTGCAAGGCAGCGGCAGCCAGCAACTCTTGGTCAGAGGTCATCGTGGCAACGATTGCCATTGCCTCCATCGGATGTACGATGTAGGGAAATCCCTTGCTGTTCCTCTCTGTGTTGGCGTGAGCTTTCACGGCGAAGGTAATGGCTCGATCGAGCAAACTGGAATCAATCTTTTTTTTAGTCATTGAGTAATGATGAGTTTTGCATGAATGGTAAGTTGGCGGCTTGCTTCATCAGCATTTCCGCAAGTACGGCATTTCCCTCTTGCTTGCCATAAATCTTGTCGTAAACCTTCTTCACCCCAGGGCAGCCACCACCGTTTTTCAGAACATGGACGAAACAGAGATTTTGCAATCCAACGTTTTCGGAGAGAATGTCGAGGTCGGTAACAGCCAACTGAGACACTGCCAATTGGTAAGCATCTTCGGCGTTTTCGGCAATGAAATCCTCCAAGTCTTTGAGTGTCTCTATCTGGAACGACTTGAGCAAGGATAGGAAAGGCATGGGAGAGGCAGGGATAATCTCTGCTTGGTTGACGGCGGCAATGCGTTGGTTTAGTCGCTCAAAAGGTTGCAGTTCGACAAAACTGCGGAATGTTTCCTCTGAGAGAGGTACTTCTTCCAACTTGCCCGACTTGACAAGAGCTTGTACCTGTCGGCGATATTCGCTGAGCGTAGTGCGCAGACGACTGAACTCATCGTCGATGAGCTCAAGCATACCGGCTAATCTGCCGAATTGTCTGCGATATTCTTTGGGTAGCTGAACGGAACCCTTGTAACCCGTATCGTGCTCGATGGTTGACCATACATGTTGCAAGGCGGTGCGCATTTGCAGCTCAAAACGAATGTTGTTTATGGCAGGATTGTCAACCACGGTCTTGGGCAGTTTGCATATATAGTGCAGGGAGTTGTATCCGAAACTGGTGAGTTGGTGCAGCTTTCTCTTGTCCACGGAATTTTGCCAATCCACGTCGAAAGCGTTTTTCACGATGGCGGCAATCTTGTCAACATCATCCGTATAAAACGTGATGATACGCAAGCCTACAAGGTCGGTAATGTCATCAATAGACCTGTACTTACTGCCCTTGAGCTCCAGCTTGCCAGCCAGCGACTCCTCCGTCTTTACCCGATGCTCAATGCCCGTGACGTAGATGCCCTGTTGCTGAAGCGACCGTGTGAGATAGTTGAATGCTTCTTGCTCCAGTTGTTGAAGCAAAGGAAGTCTTTCCCGAAACTGAGCCATCAGCTCTTGTCCGTGTGCATCAAGTTGGATGTTCATTTGTATTCAAACAAATTGATAAAACCAGTCATGGCGAATACGTTTCTGATCTCGTTTTTCATACCAGTGATATATACATGGTTACCTTTCGGCTTGGCGCTTTTCAAAATGGTCAAGAAGATACGCAACCCACTTGAAGAGATAAAATCCAAGTTCGTGCAGTCGAGGATGATGTCATTGCTGGCGCTATCATATAGAGGTTTCAAGTCTTTTTCTGTTTGAGGAGCGGCGGCTGTATCAAGCCTTCCCTCTAAGATAGCAACGAGATTACCGTCTTGTTCTTTAATAGTTGTCTTCATTGCTTGTCTTTGTTATACACTTTAAATTAAATCTATCGCATGCAATAGGGGTGTGCAAAAATACGAAATAATTTTGAGATAGGACAAAATGATAATATAATAATTGTTATAGGAAAAGATTGTTTGCTTAGAATTTGGTCATGTCTTTTTTTATGCTTATTTTATGCTGCATAAAAGATATGCTATGGAAAAGAAAAAATATGTCACTCAGAAAATAGATGAATCGCAAATGGTGGATGAACCTATTGTGAAAGAACTGGAATATGCTTCAATTACAGGCGCTTGTTTAATAAAGACTCCTTCTATGGAACCTATTGAAGAAAATGAGGGTATTGCTCAAATCGATAAAAGTTTACGTGAAATCGAATGTGGTAAGACATACAGCCATTTTCAATTAATGGACTCCATTTGGAATAGGATAAACAATTATGCAGATTAAGTATAGTGAATTTGCTATGATGCAAATCCAAAATACGATAGATTACTGTCATGTAACACAAGATGTAATTTATATCGTAGCATTTTGGAATATGCGAAAAGAACCCAAAAAATTGTCTCGATTAATCGATACGAATATAGACAATTAGGTTTGGTATTATTTTTTGATCCAAACATCCTTATCCTTTCCATCCTTGTCTCTTACAAGAAAATGGTGCCGATGGTTCTTGATGAAACGGAATGCAGTAAAGTCGAGGAACGTAGGAATGGGCTTATCGTCTATTTTCAGGATGATGTCGCCTTGGCGTAGTCCTGCTTGATAAGCCTCGGAGCCATCCCAAATTAACCCAACGGCAGCCCTACCGTTAGCGGGAACAAAAGCAACACTCATTTGTTCGTTGCCGATAGTTACGCTATCTGTACCGTTGTAGGGTAGGAGTGTGAGGCGTTTCTTTGTGGGATTGATGATGAGCGCACCATGATTAAGTAGGGGAGAACCGATTTTTGATGCACCTTGCGTGGTGATACAACGCACGTCAAGGAAAGAAAATTTGTTCCATTTCAGTCGGTCGAGTCGAAGAAAAGCCACTTCATCTGCTTTCTCCGCACCGAATGCACCAATGGAAAACTGTCCTTTCGCACGTCCTTCTATTTGTCGTTTGATATTGGCGCCAAGGTGCTTGTTGAGACGAGAGAGGTCGTTTTCCAAATGTGTGTTAAAACTCCCCTTGTTCATCGTGAAAAATTGGCGGAAACCCGTATCAAAAAGCACTTCGTCCATGTGATTGATGAAAGGACTAACCATGAGATAAGGCACAAACCACTTCAATTTGTATTTCACACTATAACCAGTTTTCTCCTCCTCTTTGAAAGTATTTTTGAGGTCGGTGAGGATAAGAATACCCTTTTGCGTGTCTATTTTCGCATAAAGCCCACGATTGAAAAGGTCGAAACCAATGATGGCATCATGTTTGGGACGCACTGCAGGACGAGGTAAAACGGTTGCTACATAATGACCTATTTGTAAATTCCCCATCCGAAATGGTGGCAAGGCAACTACCTTTACCGTGTCTGCATGGTTGTTGGCATCATGCGAAATCATATTACCCAATTCTACACACCCTTCCAATTCGGTGCCTTGGTAAATCATCCCTTGGCTGGAACCCGTATCAAGGAGGAATCGTCGTGTCTTTCCATTCATTTCTACATCGAGAAACAATTGTCCATCCACCATCTCAATGGGGATGGTATCGCAAAAGTTCTTCTCTGACAACGTGAAGTTGGGATTATAACGATGCATCTGTGCCGTTCCCGTTGTTGGAAGAAACAAACTGACAAGTATGGTAAGGAGTGGATTCTTCATGATTATAGCTTCATTTTCTATCCTGCAAAAATATATCTTTTTCATGAGAAAACACCATTGTTACGAAATTGAATGAAGTCATTATGTGTTAAAAGAATATAACACCCGAAGTTGAGCATTAAAACTTCAATTAAATGATATAGATATTATTTGAATTCTAACTGTCAGACATTCGGAACTCATAAACATATTGTTTTTGATGTCTAAACCTATCGTTTACGCTGTCTAAATGTATCATTTACGAGGCGGAAAAGGCATACTATGTTTAAACGGTGACGATAGTGACGATAGGTTTTGCAACTTTCCTTAAAGGAAATCATTTACTCTCGACCTAAATGATTTTCTTTATACGAAAGTTTGTATTTCTATCGTCACTACCGTCACTACCTCGTTCAGAAGGGCAGCTCTGACTCTTGCAAACGTGGAGCAGAGTCGCTGTCCTTGGTCGATTCTTTGTCTATCATTGCCAATGCAGGCTGAATCCCATTGAGAGGATGTTTTTTTCTAGTTTGAGATTTGCCTTTTTCTTGTTTTAAACCAAGACCTCCCGTCGTTTTTCATAAACACCTAATTATTAATGACTTATAAAACAGAAGAGTTTGAAAGACCTCCCGTAAGACCTCACCTAACACCTCCCGTAAGACCTCCCATAGACCTCCCATCTTGCCGACCTTCTTTTCGATTGATTCTTCTTCCGCTCTCACTCATTTCAAGTGTATCAGAGTATAGCTTCTTCGAACAATTTTATGCGAACTATCACAAGCATCGACGGGAGGTCTTACGGGAGGTGTTAGGTGAGGTCTTGAAAAATCCAACTCGTTGATAATAATGTATTTAGCTGAAATTAGGGGAGGTCTTGGCGAAAAGATTGAAAATTGAAGATTGAAATTGAAAATTAGGCTCACCCTCACTAAGCACTTTCTTTAGACTGCGTAAACCATAGGTATAGACGGATGCCGCATGTGATTTTATCATGAAACCATTTCAGACGTATAATGATTAGATGAAATGAAACGATAATATTTGAATCGAATTATGCAAAATGCATTATGCAAATTGCATAATCTTTACATCGAACATACGTCTAATTAACGTGAATTCGACGAAATCTAACTGTCAGAAAATTAGGAACTCATAAACATATAGTTTTTGATGTCTAATGTATCGTTTACGCTGTCTAGGAGTATCATTTGCGAGGCGCAAATAAATACAACGTTTCAACGATGAAGGAAGTGAAGGTAAGTTTTGCAACTTTCTCTATAGGAAATTATTTACCCCCGAACTAAATATTTTTTCCTTTATGCGCAAGTTACTATTCTATCCTCCACATCCTCCACCACCTCGCTCAGAAGGGCAGATCTGAGTCTAGCGAACGTGGAGCAGAATTGAAGTTCTCGGTCGATTCATTGTCTATCATTGCCTGTGAAGGCTGAATCACATTAAGGGGATTTAATTTCAGTTTTGAGATTGGAGGTTGTAACTCATTTCTATTATAATAAAGATTATAACCTCAAATCTCAATCCTCATGCAACTCATTTCTAATCATGAATAAGTTGAGACGAAAGCAAAGCGCGATGTAAGTACAAAACCTTATCATGGCAGAGTTCTCAAAGCTTTTCTTCGTATGATTCTTTTGTCAACACATATATAAATAGATTATAAACCTTGCCATCTTTTATGACTCTATTCTATTTGGTGTCTTTATGTTTGAAATCACTTTTCTGTATCACTCGTATTGATGCGATGTTATTCAATATAAAAAAGCCTACTGAATGTCAACCATGAAGAATTATATAACCTCCTTATTTAGATATAAATAATTTGTCAATATGAAAACTTATGTAGTTTATTATTGTGTATTTGTTTTACTTTTCTTTCGGTCTCTTAATTCATCTAAATACCCAGCAGTAATTACACCAGATGGGAGTGCAATGATTGCTATCCCTACGAGTGAAGATATTATACTGATGATTCTTCCTGTATCAGAAATAGGATATAAGTCACCGTAGCCAACGGTCGTTAAAGTACATGCTGCCCAATAGAATGCATCAAAGAAATCATCAAACAAATACTTTCCTGTTTCTGGGTTTATATCTTCTTCCGCATTAAACATTATCATTGCTGTTATAAAAGTATAGAACAAAGCCAATGAAAGTACGGTGTATAAAATCTTTCTCTGTTTTCTTATCACTGAAAGAATAATCTCTAATGATTCAAAGTAGCGAACAACCTTTACAACTCGTAGTATTTTCAATAATCGAGAGACACGTGCTACTTTAAAGGTAGGAGATATAAGATTGATAGTTGGTAGTATTGAGAGTAAATCAATAATCGCCATAGGAGTAAACGGATAGATTACATATGCGAACCAATTTTTCTTATTAGAACGTAAGCCACACGTTACCCATCTTAAAATATAATCAACTACAAAGCATAAACATGATATGATGTCAAAATACCAAAATAGTTTGTATTGTGTTCGGAACATTAATGGAAGCACGCCAGTAATGATAGCTATTAGCATAATACAATCATAAATCTGTGAGATTTTGCTTTCCTTGTTTGGCTCTATGATATTATTTATCTTTTCAAGCATTCTTTTCATTTCTTAATAATTTCTAAGTATACTATCTCTTAAAGGTACTTAAGGTTTTCATCGTAATCTTTTCTTCAATTGTTTTCTCTTTACAAAGAACAGTTATTTACAATGTCAATTATTTCCTCTTCTGAGAAAGGGACAATCTCTCTCATTTCGAATGATTTAAGTATCTTTGATTTGTTGGGCTGTGCTTTGAGTGCTAAGATGGGGTCTATTGCTCCATAATTAATTCTTGCAAAATGCCACCGATTGAAGATAACAGAATATATGTAACTATCTTCTTCAAAGCCCGTTGCTTTATTTATACGCTGAGTATATGCTGATATTTCAATGGCTCGAATATTAAGAGAAATATTAAACATCATACCACTAAAAAAGAAAGCCATCCCACAAACACTTGTTGCATAATCCCTATTAAGTTCTATTTTTCCCTTGTCTTTAATTGACATTTCTTCTGTAGCAAGAAGTGATGCTTTCTTCTTCGGGAAATCTTCAATTTCTGGAAGGTCAAGTTGGATTCTTAAGATTTTATTTGTTGGCAAATACTCATAGTTTATGGAAAAGTCAAATGGAACTTTTAGACAGGCAAGAAGATTGTCGATAGAATCATTGATATAGTTCTCATCCCCATTTATAAAACCTTCAAATGTTTTTTGGGCATTTTCATATTCTAATTTAGCATTATTTACAATTTCTTTTTGCTTTTGGTCAAAGTCATTTTTCGCTGATTCCCATTTCGATAATTCTGTCTTAAATGTAGGCTCAAGCATTTTTGAGACATAAGCTTCTCTCTTGTTACTATTAGTCCAAAAGAACAAGGATCTTATCTCTTTTTTTGCTTCAGTCATTAGTTTTTTCTTAACGGATTCATATGTGGGCTTTTCAGAATCGTATGTTTTAGGCACAATGTCAACAGGCTTAACCTCTTCAACTTTCTTTTCCATGTCGATTGCAGTTAATGGTCGTGACGTTAATTTATGTATATCGGTTAGTTCATTTGTGCAATCATTGATAGTGTTCACAACTATTTCTTTAAATTGGCGACTAGCAGTAACTCTAGATTCAACTATGAGACTTTTATTCTCATTACCATCCAAGTCGTATAATTTGTAGGTGAAACTACCATCATTTTTAGCTTGAACATCAACAGCAACCTCTATTATAGAACTTCTTGATGGTGTGTTCTTCGAAGAAATGGATGCAATATCTGATGGAATAGCCTTTTGATTGTCGTTAGTTCCCATTACTTTATTTCGTGAATAGAATCCAGTCCCTGGGATACTCGTATTACAATACACACCACCCTTGTTTATGCTAAATGACAAACCAGGAAATAATCTATAACTAAATCCAATACCGCTACCTGAAAGATTCAAGTGCATTCCTTTTGCTATTTTCTTTCTTTTTTTAAATGCCATATCTGTTATTTATGTGGAGAGCACTATTAACTTCCTGATAAGTCAGGAACGTTGAGCCAAAGCTATCATTCAACTGAGGGTTATCGTACCATTCTCCTCGTTCAACTCACCATTATCTATAAGTTGTGCGATAGCCATTTCTACGGCAAGGTCTGCCTTTTGCAGTTTTCTGGCAAAGCCTAACATTTGCGTGGCTTGTTTTTTCAGACCATCCAATGGAATGGATACTTGTTGCTCCACGGCATATTTCACCGCATTCATAATCTCCAGCATTGGAATATCGCTGATGTCACGGTCGCCATCTTGACGATAGGCTACAAACTGCTTGGCACTGGCTTCGTCTTTCCAATATATAGGGTTGTCGGATGGTGAGGAAGGGTCGATGTAGCAATCTGATATATTCAACTTGCTAATGAAGTCTTTCAACTTGACCGTAACCCTTGACACACCGTATGCCTCTGCTATGCGTTTGCAGATGAGGCTCTGTGTGATGGGCTGCTCGCCGGCGATAAGTTTCTGAATGTCGTTGGTAACAGACTTTCCGCTTCTCAGTACATGTTCAAGTGTGCCATCGTGGTTGCCTGATAAGTTGATACGCACGTAAGGAACAAGTTTCTCGTTCTTGATTTCACCTATCAATTCATCTTTGGTCACGGCAAAAGGCATGTTTGAAACCAATGTCTGAGGTTTGGGTTGTTCTGCTGGTTTCTCTGTTACAGGTGTTTTTTCAGGTGAAGGATTTGTTAGCTCTTCAAGCTTCTTGGTGATTCGTTGCATCACAGCCTCCTTGTTCATGAACCAATCTACCGACCACACACGGAGCAGATTCCATCCCAATCCTTTCAGTACGCCAGGCTGACAAATCTCACGGTCTCGTTCGGTCTTTGTCTCGTAATAGTTCTTTCCGTCGCATTGGATTCCCAACAAGTATTTGTCTTTATCTTTGGGATTGAGAACAGCAATATCTACCTTGAATTGCGACCTGCCCACGGTGGTATCTACGTCGTAGCCCAGTTTGCGAATCTCATTGGCAACAGGTTCGATGATGTTTAACGAGCCATCTGCTTTTTGTATTTGGTTTACGGTCATGGCGAGTCGCCCGTTCTTCGCAAACTCCAAGAAATGCTTGAGACCTTCCACACCACGAGCATTAGAGCGGTTGAGGTCTATCTGCTCTGGTTTCAGCGTTGAGAATACCATCATTTCGTAACGGGCACGAGAAACGGCTACATTCAACCTGCGCTCGCCACCCGCATTGTTTAACGGTCCAAAGTTCATAGACACCTTACCTGTCTTGTCGGGTCCATAGCCGATAGAGAACAAGATAACGTCTCGCTCGTCACCTTGTACGTTTTCCAGGTTTTTGATGAAGATGGGTTCTTCCACATCGTAGGCTTTCTTTTCCAAATTAGGATGTTTCGACAGTTCCTCGGTGAGCAAGTCTTCGATGAGGTTTTGTTGTACCTTGCTGAAAGATACGATACCGATGCTGCGTTGAGCCAATTCGTCATCGCTCAGCCTGCGCACCACTTCCTTGACAATGGCTTCTGCTTCGGCACGATTGGAACGTGTCTTTCCGAAATCGTATGTTCCGTCAACGGGGATGAAACGTACCTTTGATGCACGGTCGTCCACCGAAGGGAATGTATAGAGCTTGCCATCGTAATATTGCATGTTGCTGAAGGCGATGAGGCTCTCATGGCGTGAGCGATAGTGCCATGTGAGATAGCGAGCGGGGAGTGACAACGTGATGCAATCGTCCAAGATGCTTTCCATGTCGTCGATGTCTGCTTCGTTCTCGTCAACGGCATTGGTCGAGAAGAAACTGGTAGGTGGCATTTGCTTAGGATCGCCCACGCAGATCAGTGCCTTACCACGGGCAATGGCTCCTACGGCTTCTGACGTTGGCATCTGTGAGGCTTCGTCGAAACAGACAATGTCGAATGGTGGCTGGTCGAGGTCGATATATTGCGCCACTGAGATAGGACTCATCAACATCACGGGACAGAGCTTGGGTAGCAAGGTGGGTATCTGGTCCATGATGTGGCGGATGGTAGCACCGCGACCGTTGGAAGAGATATAGCGTTTTAAAATGCCAAGTTCTGATGAGGAGGATGGCTCAAGTGCCTGTGACGGTACGTTGGCTGCCAACTTGCAATAGAGCATTTTCTTGGTGAGCTCCTGGAAATTCTTGGCAAGCTCACGGTATTTATAGATAATGTCTTCAAAGAGAAGACCGTTGAACATCTGCAATTCCTTGTCTTCGTCAATGATGCGAAGGGCAAGTTGTTGGTAAACTCCTTTCAGCATGGCTTGTGAGGCTTCCGTAGCGCTGATAGAGTGCTGATTCATGTACCCGATAACCTTGTCAAGGTGCATTTCTTCCAGTTCTTTCTTGCGTATGCACCATTGCGCCCAGTTCCTACTCTTGTCAATATGTTGTGTCCATTGAGGCAATAGCCTGAGTAGGGTGGGGAAGTCTATGGTGTCGAACGAAACCTTTGACTTGAGTTGCTCTATGTTGCAGAGCAAGTCCTTACATGCCTTGACGTGGGCAGTGGCAAAGGCGGGAGCTTGCTGCAACCCCGCTTCTTTCAGTTGTAGCTTATACTTCTCCAACTGACTGATCATGGGTTGTATGTCGTCTTCTGAGATGTCGCTCTTGAATGACTTCAATGAGCTCATGAATGATTTCTTGGCAAAGAATTTAGAAACCACCCATTTACTGCATATTTCTTCCCATTGGTTGCGCAGTTGCGCTGGGTCTTGCGACAGGATGCCCGACGTGTATTTCTGGGTGAGTGATTCCTGCGACTCTGCGAAATTCAGTACCCATTTGGCACCATCCACTGAATGGGGCTGCTTGTATCCAGCATGTTCATTGAGTTGGGTGATGAGTTGGTCGGCTGCTTGTATCTGTGCCGACATTTGTTGGAGTCGGGTAGTCAACTCTTCTTGGGTTTGCTGAGAGGCTTCGTAGATGTTCAGACCCTGTAAGGGATGTTGAGAGGGTTGTCCCGTAATGCTGAATACGGTGTCGAGTGTGGCTATCTTCTCGGCAGCATCTTTCAACTTGGCTTCGTCTATGCCATTGAGGAAATGTCCTGATGGTGGGATGGCTTCGCCCTTGATAGCCTCGTAGCGGGTGATGCAATCGTAAAGTGATAAACCCGTGGAATGCTTACGGTGCAACTTGTCCATATAGCCAATGAGATTTTGTCGTTGGCGGTACAATTCCCGTGAAGTGGCTTCGTATTGTTCGGGTTCCTTGATGCGTGTGAGCTCAAGGGTGGTTTGTAGTTGATGGAGTAGGTGTGTCTTCGTCAACTTGTTGGAATGCATCTCTAAGCAGAAGGGGGCTAATCCTATCTTTGCCAGTCGCTTTTGCACAACAGACAATGCTGCCATCTTCTCGGCTACAAATAGCACTCGTTTGCCGTGGTAAAGGGCATTGGCTATCATGTTGGTGATGGTTTGGCTCTTGCCACTTCCCGGAGGACCGTAAAGGATGAAGCTCCTGCCTTCGCCTGATTCTACCACCGCTTCCATCTGTGAGGAGTCAACGTCAACGGGAATGGCGTATTCGTGTGGCTCTATCTCTTGGTCGAGCTTTCGGGCATTGGTAGATGGTGTGGTGTCTCCGCCAGTCCAGTGTTTCTGCATCAAGCTCTCGATGATGGTGTTTTTGCGCATCTTGTCGGCATTGTTGTGAATGTCGTTCCACATCACGAATTTATTGAACGAGAACAGTCCCAACATTGATTCCTCGATGATATCCCATTTGGGATGGTTGGCAAGATGGCTGCGTACGATGGAAAATACCTGACGTACGTCTGTTCCGTGTTCATCTTCTGGAAGTGGCGAAAGACCGGTCAGTTGAATGTCGTGCTGTTGCTTGAGCATTTCAATGAGCGTGGTGTTAAACGTCATGTCTTCATCTCGCTTGCGAATGACATAGTTGTTGCCGCTCTTACGAATGATATCTACGGGCATCAGCAAGAGGGGAGCATAACGGGGACGAACGCTCTTTTCGTTTTCATACCATTTCAACAAGCCCAAGACGAGAAATAGGGAGTTGGCTCCGTTTTCTTCAAGAGCCGTTCGGGAATCGCGGAAAAGGTTTTTGGTGAAGGTCTTGAGCTCTTCCTCGGTGAGATATGAGCAGAGCTTATCATGTTTGAGGTCTTCAGACACTATGTTTTCGAGTTCTATCTTATACTTTCGCGAGTCGTAAACACCATATTCGTTGGGCTCTAATTTTTTCTTGGCTGGATTGGGCATGATGTGGTAATCGCTGCCATCGTTTAAATGGTCTTCCAGTTCTTCTATGTTGAAAGATACGAAGGGGATTACTTTCTTGCCTATGCGAATGTTGATGAGGTTGTTGCGAAGAGAGAAGTCCAAAAGCTTACGTTCCCAGATCTGCTGCCGCGTAAGTTTTTCTTCTGTTGGTTGAAGATGGACGTTCTTCACTTGCATCTCCTTGATGGATTGGGTGTCGTTAGAATGACTGACTCCTTCCAATTGCCATTCTCCATTGATGCGAACTGGCAAGGGGCGGATTCCCTCTAAGCGGCAACGGTGAATGTCGCAGAAAAGAACAAACTTGTTTTCTTCGGCAACGATGTGGTGAACTGCATGGTCAACGGCTTCCTCGAAACTCACCTTTCCAGACGAGGCGATGTCTGTGGCTTCTACCAATACCATCTCGCTAATGCCATCGGCAATGCTCTTGGAGAGAAGCGACATGTCATCGCATACGGTTTGGTAATAGTATTTGTCAACCAGCCAGCAGCCAATGTACATGTGTCCTTGTTGGAGAACGAGGATGGGATGAAGACCACAACCCTCTAAGCAGGAGGCAAACAATAGTGACAAATCTAAGCAGGTGCCTAATTTCTCAGATATGACTTTATCGACCAAACGCACTCGTTGACCGTTTTTCTCATAACTGGCGGGTGGGGCGGAGTAAATGAGTTGCTCACTTCTCAACGCTTCGTAGATGCTTGCCACCTGAGCCCGTACACGGTTGGGGTCTTGTGTCTGGTATTCGTCTAAGGCGGAGGAGCCGGTCAACTTCTCTAAGAATTGGGCTGCATGAACCTTTACCCTTGAAATCTCTTGGGCATTGGGTGTGACAAATGCAGCTAATATTTCGGGAGCCAGTCCAATGCCTGGCCATTCATCGAAAGCTAATAGGCGCAGGGGATAGTCCTTACTCAACACTTCTGAACCGTTCTCCTGTACCACTATCTGGAATTTTGTATCTACGCTTTCGGTTAATTCTCGTAACTTATCTATGTCGGGCATCACTTGGATGTCTGTGACTCTAATGGTTTGTTTGGCTGGGATGATGTCTATTGCCACTTCGGCTTCTTGTATCATTTCTCCAGTGACAATCACCTTTAATTGGTGCCAATCTTCTGAACTGTCGTTGAAAAGCTCACAATATTCCATGCACTTGCGACCATTGAGTGCCATGGCGTAATTCAAACAGGGGAGATATTCCACCTTTAAGTTTTTCTCGTCCATCTTATATTATATATAATGTGTATTTATTGACTACAAAGATACGATAATTTTTTTGGAATGCCTACTTTGATGCGGAAATAATTGTGTTATGAACGCTTTTTCTGGCAGAAATGAAAAGTTACTATATATAAAACCAGTGGTAACATGCTATGAAACCATCGGTTTTATATATAGTGACTATCGGTTTCTTTAATAAAAAACTTTTGGGAATCACTTTTGATGGGGATTTAATGATGAATGTGCCAAAACACGAAAATAGGGTTGTTTTCGATAGAAAATACCCTGTTTTCCCCTTTATTTTGTATTATTTTGTTTAGAAAGTCGAAAACTTTGCATGTTTATTGAAAAAAGTCTTGTAAAAGTTTGGTTGTTCTGTGTAAAGTATGTACCTTTGCATCCGCTTTCGAGGTTCAACCTCAGCGAGCGAGTTCTTTGAGAAGATTACATGAGACAGGAGAGGTAGTACGAGAGGGTCTCCTTCCGCGTTGAGCGGAGGAGTCGATTTCTTGAAAGTTTACTATTTTGGGCACTGGATTTTTCCGGTGCCGCGAACAGGACGGGGCCGGGAAGACAACTGAAATTATATATACAATGGAGAGTTTGATCCTGGCTCAGGATGAACGCTAGCTACAGGCTTAACACATGCAAGTCGAGGGGCATCATGGAGTCAGCTTGCTGACTCTGATGGCGACCGGCGCACGGGTGAGTAACGCGTATCCAACCTGCCCCGCAGTAGGGAACAGCCCGGCGAAAGTCGGATTAATGCCCTATGTTGTCCTTAGCGGGCATCTAATGAGGACTAAAGGCTTCGGCCGCTGCGGGATGGGGATGCGTAGGATTAGGCAGCAGGCGGGGTAACGGCCCACCTGGCCTTCGATCCTTAGGGGTTCTGAGAGGAAGGTCCCCCACACTGGTACTGAGACACTGACCAGACTCCTACGGGAGGCAGCAGTGAGGAATATTGGTCGAT
>DJXW01000044.1 GCA_002449845.1 Prevotella sp. UBA6994 | reverse complement strand
AATTAATTTTTAGAACATTCCTTAAGTAATTCGTCGGTCCATAGTCTAATACTTTCGTCGAACCGTCCTGCTTGTATTAGGTCAGCAAGGAAAGACAGAGAATTTGCAATGTCTGTCATTACGATTTCGTGGTCATCGGACGTTTGCGCATTTTCAATGTAATTGAATGCTTTGTCTGAAACTTCAATTGTTTTCATAATTCTTTTCGTTTAAATTCTACAATAATTATATTTAAATTGATTTGATAACTTTTTACTCGTTTTTACTTGTGTGGTGTTGCTTCTTTGTCTGACTGCCATTTGTTGGAAAGTCTTTTGTTTGTGGGTATCTTAACATTTATTGTTTTACTATAAAGCCGTTTTTCGATACCATTTCAGAGCCTTCAACCGCCCTTTTTAATAAAAACAAGAGCATAGACAGACAAAGACTTTATTCTTCTTTTATTATGCTTTCTTTTTTAGTTGTATTTCCTTTGCCCTCCGTGCTTTCTCCGCTATGCGTTCAGCTTGCTCAATGCTGCCACGCTTTATATATCCCTCAAAGTTCTTGATTGTCTGGTGCCCGCTTATTGACATCAAATCCCGAACGTCAAACAAACCGCTATTATAAAGGCTTGTAACCGCTGATCGTCTCGACGTGTGACTGCTTACACATTCCCACTTGCGTTTGACGATTTCACCAGAAAAATCACGTTTCCACAATAGTTCTCCGCTGCCATGCTCAACGGCATAAGCCTTCATTTCCTTGTATCTCTTCAGGTCATCACCATGCAGTTTCTCGCCCTTATCCATGCGCTTTTTCCAATCCAGATATTTTGTTTCCTTCCTGCGTTCTGCCATGCTTAACTGCGTTCTCACCCATTCGCCCAGGGATGGGACTGTAGCGGATAGCATTTGCAATACTTCTTTTATATATCGGTTAATTACCGTTCTCGTCAATTTCGGAAAATCGTAATCGTATTTATTGCATATTTCCGTCACTCTCTCGTCTATTATCGGGACTACTACATCATTACCCGTTTTTTTCTGTTGAAGGACAATCACATTAACCCCATTGGGTGTAGTTTTGAAGTTGCCTTTTGTATAATTTGCATAGTCGCTTACCCGTTGAGCTGACAGAAAACCAAGCATCCACACATCACGGACTTGTTCACGGACACCCCTCAAAGGCATATCATAGAGAGCGTTTATTTCATTGTCAGAGAGAGCAACCTCCGCCCGTTTTTCCTTGTCTTTAACTTCACGCTCACCCCACACGCTCACGCTAATTAGGTTGGTGTTCACTTCGTCTATGGCTGCGGCATTGCAGAGCCTTCTAAAACATAATACTTGTTGATTAACGGTTTTAGGCATAAACCCCATTTTCTCCAAATAATTGACAAAACCATCAGCGAATTTTTTGTTTATCTGGTCGAAAGTCATGTCCGAAGGGCAATAACCTTTCAAAAATTTGCCAAAACACTTCCATGAAGATATAGTACTCTCTTTGTATGCCTTTGCCCCACGTTTTTGCCTTATAGAGCCGTCAGATATTCCTTTAATGAAATATTCGTAATAGTTGATGATTTTGCACAACCGTTTTTCTTCCTCTTCACGATTGCGTTTCTTCACATCGTTGAGTGCCTTTATTGCATCAGCATTAACAACTTCCAAAATGGCACGTTCCACAATTGGTTTGTCCTCGTTCTTAGTCAGAATACCACGGTAGAACATATCACTAACTAAACCTTCTACTTTGTTTATCTGGTCTTGCACTTTCTTTCCTTCATCAGTTGCAAAGAACTTGATCAATGATTTTGTGTTAGTCTCAGCCTTTCGCCATGTTGCCACTCCTACGTTAATACCTGTACATATCAGCCAACGTATTTTTAACTTAGGTCGTTCCACTCTCAGATATAGGCTTGCCATACCATCCTTTTCTTTTGTCCTTAGAAAAAATTTTGCCATCGTATTACTATTGTTATTTTCAACAATGACAAAGATAACATTTTATATCATATCCTCCAACTGGCGAAATTGGTAAACCGCATCAAAATCGCATCAAATATTTAATCTCAAAATGTATAAATTGAGATAAATTATTAATAATCAGATGTTTATGATTTTGGTGGTCAGTGGGACATGCATGAGATTATCATTTCCTTGGGTTCTCATGCCACAACCGACAATCTTGCCGCAAATCCTGAGTTCACCGTTACCTTTGCCACTGTTGACACTCTTGTGGCTGCTGACTATGTGGGTATTGTTAGTGGTAGAAACACTCCAGATAAGATGGAGAAAACAGGTTGGACGATAGAGAAGGCTCCCAATGTGAATGCCCCTGTATTCCGTGATTTTCTCATGACGTTGGAATGTCGTGTGAAGCAGAAGATAGATGAAAGTGAGACTGGCTATTACCTTATTGCTGAAATTGTCAACATCCTCTGCGATGAGAAATATCTGGATGCGGACGGTAATCCTGATGTAGAGTCAATGGACTTGATTACATATAACCCTGTTCATCACACCTATATCGGCTTAGGTAATACCGAGGGCAAAGCGTTTTCCGACGGAAAACAGTTGAAATGACCTTCGTCTTTGTTTGTAACGCTGTATGGCGTACTCTCGTCAGTGTCCAAAGTTTGCCACCGAAGCATAATCCATAGTTGTTTTATTCTGAAAATTACTCCAAAATTTTGACCTACGGAAGAGTTGGTGAATTCTGAAAAAAGTTATACCTTTGTCTTCGTAAATCAAACGATAAAAAATCATTGTAAAACTGATGGATAGGGGAGAACAGACAGAACCGATAGGCATGATGAAATATATTGGCTTTTCATGGATATTTGCCATCATGCTCCTATATGCGTGTTATCATGGCAAAACGGAAACGGCACAACAGCCTTCCATTACGAAAGAAATGGCATATGAGGGTGTGAACAACTATTGCCATAGCGAGTATGACTGGAGTATCGCAAAGGATAATCCCTCCATCATGTATCTACAGATGGACGAAGAGACAGACTCTGTCTGTCATGTGGTATTCCGTAGCTATACGGGTGCCTTCGTGCATTTTTATGTCGATAAGTTTACGGGGTCTACACGTATGGTTGAGAGTGTTCCTACCCTTCAGATTGAAGAAGAAAAAGGAACCATCAATTTGTTCGATTACTTGAAAAAGAAAAATTAGGTTGACTGGAGGCATTATCATTAGATTCTACTATCATTCCTGATTTTAGTTTTGTGAGAATCCTTTGTCGTTGTTCAAAAAAGGGCAAAAGCATAATGGTAAAATGCTTTTGCCCTTACTTGTGTATTTGCCATTCTTGTCATTACAGACTCTCTTTCAGAATGCCAATCACCTCGTCGTGTGTCAACTTGTGATAACCGGCATCGAAGATGATGGTGCTGTCGGCAATGGCTTCGATGTTTTGCTCCGTTACGCCAAGTTCTGCCGAGTGCATCACCACGCCTATCTCCTTCATCCAGTTTTCAAGGGCGGAAATACCCTCTTCTGCCAATTGCTGTTCTGTCTTACCCTCTTCGCAAATGCCCCATACATTTTGTGCGAAACGAGCAAACTTGCTCACGCCAAACTGCATCATGAAACGATAATAGGGGATAGACACCGCCGCAAGTGTCATACCGTGAGTGGCATCTGTGTGGGCTCCGATGGCTTGTCCTATCATGTGTACCATCCAGTCTTGTGTCTTGCCTTGTCCTATGAGCGTGTTCAGAGCCCATGTGGCAGTCCACATGATGTTAGAGCGAGCCTCATAGTCACGAGGGTTCTTCACGGCAATGCGGCTGCTGTGAATCAATGAGCGCATCAATCCTTCTGCCAAGTAGTCGCTGGTGTTGTCATCTTTGCCAGAGAAGTATTGTTCCATGATGTGACTCATGATGTCGAAGAATCCTGCCACCATCTGATACTGAGGAACGGTGAAGGTATAGGTGGGATTGAGCACGGTAAATATCGGGAAGGCATACGTTCCAAACACCTTTCCTATCTTCATGCCAATGGAACGATTGGTTATCACGGAACCGCCGTTCATCTCTGAGCCTGTGCCCACCATTGTCAGCACTGCACCCACGGGAATCACCTTGCACGATGCTTCTTGTTGTTCCATGTAATATTTTTGCCACGGGTCTTCCTCACAATAGGCTGAGCAGCTCACGCCTTTGGCGTAATCGATGGTAGAGCCACCGCCTACGGCAAGAATCAGATCAACGTTGTTCTCACGTGCCATCTTGGCTCCCTCATATAGCTTCTCCACCGTAGGGTTAGGCATTACGCCAGCATCCTCGATGATGGTCTTGCCAGCCTCTTTCAAGGCATTCACCACGGCATCATAGATACCGTTGCGCTTGATGCTTCCGCCACCATAACAGAGTTGTACGGTAGGACCGTATTGGCGTAGTTCGTCACTCAAGTACTTCAGCGCATCTTCGCCAAAGTATAGTTTCGTTGGGTTCTGATAAGAGAAATTTCCTTGCATAGTTTCTTGTTGTTTATGATTAATGCTTTTGTATTTGTCGTCTTTCATTTGCAAAGATACAATCTTTTTTTTCTCTTTGTATCTCTTTGGACGGTAAAAAGTATGATGATGATTCGAAATGTCAAAAAAACTCGTGTGTTTTATCCAATTTTATAGGAAATATTCATGTTTTGTCAGTATTTTTGCATCAAAAATAAAATATGCAAGGAAGTGAAAAGAATCAATTGGCAGAGTACATGAGCGGAAGCATTCGCAATATCATGACGAAAGCCTACAAGAATGTGCTCTCCAACCCCCGCGAGGCTAAGTTTGCCTATAAGATGCAACGACTGTTTGAGAAGTCGGAGAAACTTCGAAGTAAGATGGCAGAGACAGAAGGATTGGATGCACCTCCATTCCTCATCAGTAGTATTTCCACCACGTGCAACCTCCATTGTAAGGGGTGCTATGTGCGTAGCAATGGCATTGCCGAAGATGCCGAGGCTGACCGCAAGCAGACGCTTACACCTCAGCAATGGCGTGACATCTTCACCGAGGCTGCCTCGATGGGTATCAACTTCTCCTGGCTTGCTGGTGGTGAGCCAATGATGCGTCGTGATATCTTGGAACAGGTGGCTGAGGTGAAAGATATGATTTTTCCCATTTTCACCAATGGTACGCTCATTGGACCTACCTACATGGAGTTTCTGCGCAAGCATCTCAATATGGTACCTATCGTCAGCATTGAAGGCACGGCAATGGGTACTGATGAGCGACGAGGACGTGGTGTCTTTAACCGTGCCATGCAGTCTTCATTGAGTATGTGCCTACCGAGGCTGGTACGGAGCATCTGGCATTCAACGATGAACATGTGGCGCAGATGGAATCCATCTTGGAAGAGCGCCGCACCGATTATTCTCTCACCCCTCACCTCTCACCCCTTTTTCTCTAAACATTTCTAAACATCTCTAACCATTCTTTTTTTAGCATGTCAAAGATCCAAGTAGCCTTAGCTATTCTCTCACCTCTTACCTCTCACCTCTCCTTCTCTCTAAGCACATGCAAAGTTACTTCTTAAATCCCCAATCACCAAAAATCGGGCTTTCAAAAGGTGTGAAAATCTGTTAAGAAAATGCAGGTTTCGTGTTAAAAAAGTAAAACGCAGTGTTTACGGTAGGTAAAGAATATTTATGCACTGCTTATACATAGTTTAAGCAGTGTGGAAAGATAGTGAAGGAAAAGTTTGACATTTTTTTTGTGACATGTGACATGTCACATTAGTAGGTTCACATAATCCATATTAAAATCAGATACGAAATTAACATTAAAGGGGTATAAAATATTACAATTTATTATCTATTATATTTTATATTAATATATTATTATAATAATATATTAATATAATATTATATATACAGAGTTCTCTTGCTATTGAAAGGTACTAATGTGACATGTCACATGTCACATGTCACACTTTTAATGATAAAAAAGGGCAACGAGATTTGGTATCTCATCATTGACGAGTCACTCCGACCTTGTTGCCCATATTGAAGAAAAAATATATTGCGTCATGGTGCTTTGCACCTATCGATGCCATAATAGAAAAATGGTTACTCCTTTGGTTCCCACTTGCAACGTACGGGTGAAATGATAACACCCTCTTTCTTGAGTTCAGCGAAAGCCTTGTCCACTTCCTTACGGTCTGCGCCAAGAGCTTTTGTCACTTCTCCAGCCGATACGGGCTTGCCAGCTTCACGCATGGCTTGTAATACTTGTTCTTTCATACTATCTATTTGATTAAAACGTTATTGTCTCTACCAATTCCATCATCTTGAAGAAGTCGGCCTTGGCATTCTTGAGGTAATACATCACGCCGTTTTCTCCATTTTCTCCCAAAGCAGGTTTCAAGACAGGCATCTTTTCAACCAACGTTTTGCCCACCTCTGGGCGGTTGTCTTCCACGAGTTTGCACTCGATACGCAGTGTTTGACCCTTGAAGGCGCAAATCTCAGCCTTGCAATTGTTGGCAATCTGGCGAGTAGCATTAGTCTTGCCGAATGCCATGATGTAAATTTTACCCTCGAAGAACAACATCGCTCCGTAAGGGCGTACACGTGGTTGGTCACCCTCTACCGTTGCGAGATAGAATGTTCCGGCTTTCTCCAAAAAGTCATAAACTTTCTTCACGTCTTCCATTGTAACCTCCAATTTTTTGATGTTTATACTTGTGTGAACAACCAGTTCTGCTGACCGATACATTCAATCATATCCAATGCACCCTGGCTCCAATAGAGATCTTCCTCCTCATCCTTCAGATAGGCAATCATGATTTCGTAGGTGGTAGGATCGTTGATGAGGCTCTCGCAGCATTTGTAGAGCAAGTCAACGCCAGCCTTTTGGATGTCGAGGTCTGCCTTGATGTATTCAACGGGATTGCAGATGAGTGGGCGAGTCTTGGCACCCTCAAACTTAATCTCACCGCCGAGGTCGAGGATACGGTCATTGAATTTCTCTACCCATTCCATTTCCTCGTTGAAATGGTTGATGTATTTCTCTCCGAGTTTGCTGAAGCCCTGAGACTTGAAAATCTGACCTTGCAACTTGTGTACCAATGCACCTTCTGTGAGTCCTGTTGCGAAGAACTGCAGTGCTTCAATTGATTTCTTTGCGTCCATATTATTTCGTTAGGTTCCCTCTTTGAGGGTTTTAATGGTCTGAACAAGCGTTCATCAGACCTCGTTGATAATAGTTATCAGAGTCTGCGCTTGTCCAGACTCCTTATTATTCTCGATTGCAAAAATACTGCCATTCCTCCAATGGTACAAGTTTGAAACGACACAAAACTTGTCTGAAACGATACAATCATTCGCGCTTGTTGCTTACAGTATCATAATTGCGTATTTCGTTCAGGCAGTTGAACGTCATTTTCTCTCTGACCTGGTTGGCAGAAAGGGTAGTGCGCAAGAAGCATTGTACGGGAATGTTGGGAAGCAGGTCGAAGTAATTATTGTCTAACCATCCCTTTTCGTCATCAAAGGAAATGGAGAGAGCACGTACAAACTTATCCGACTTGACCGTAATCCGACAACCGCCGTCAACTTCTTCCACGTTTACCTGTGGTTCGATGGGTAATAGATGCAAGTCTTTCTGTAAGCAGAGGAAACTATTGGCTTGATATGATTTCCCAGAGTGTGTGGTCAGGTTGAGGTTGATGACCACATCCTCGCGTTGGTGACCATTCAACAACTGCTTGAGAGGAATCTCACTCACTAAGGTAGATGTATTGGCAGGAATGACGATGGATTTTGTCATGGAGTTCACCTTCTGCCCACCGAGTGAGAAAACGGTCAGCTCCAATGATCCTTGTTGCCGATTAAGCAAATCACTGACAGCATAGACCTGAAGAGTGTCTCCTTGCGTGATGGCAGAGCAGAGTAGAGGCTCAAAGGCGTGTCTTACCATGTAGTGAGCCGCTTTCCATCTACCGTAATAGTCACGAGTTGCCCACGATGCCACGGGCCAGCAATCGTTGTGTTGCCACAAGAGCGAGCCCATGCAATGAGGCATTTCGCGTCGGTGGGCTTCAATGGCAGTGCGCATGGCGTCTCCTTGTAATAATTGAGACGCATAGAGGAACTGGCGGAAATCTTTGGGCGTACCGTATTCGTTGTTGACATACCATTCTATCACCTTGTTGACTTCCGTTCCACCTCGCTGGTGCCACATCATCAGTTCGCTGGTAATATGGTGTGTGGTGGTGTCTGGGGCAAAGCGCATCACTGACGCATATTCGGGGAACGACTGCATTCCGTATTCACTGAAGAAATGAGCCTTCTCTTGGTTGTAACTGCTCACGGGCATTCTACGATGACCTACACCATAGAAATGACGGTCGCCGTTGATGCCGTCGCTGCCCTTGCCACGCACGGTGAACGGTGAGCCAATGGTATAGATGTCGTCAGGAATCTGCTCTTGGGTAACTTCCCTCAGCACATCGTAATAGAGAAGTTCCTGTTGTTGCCCTACGATACGAGCCCCTTCAGGATTGGTCTTTTCCATCCTGCTCTTCCATCCCCAGTTGTACCACGCATCCATACATTCATTGCCACCGCACCACAATATGATGCTGGGATGATTGCGCAGGCGACGGATGTTGTCAATGGCTTCCTGGCGCACGTTCTCTAACCAAGCACCTTCAGCGGGATAAGTGCTACAAGCAAACATGAAGTCTTGCCAAACCATCAGTCCCATCTCGTCGCAGAGGTCATAGAACAAATCGTTTTCGTAAATGCCTCCTCCCCATACGCGGATCATGTTCATGTTGGCGAGAATGGCATCTTGCAACGTCTGACGGTATCTCTCTGGGGTGACATCAGTCAGGAAGTTGTCTTGTGGAATGTAATTGGTTCCTTTGGCAAAGACAGGTACGCCATTGAGCGTGAAATAAAATTGGCGGTTGCCATCGGCATCAGGTTCCATGATCAACTTCACGGAGCGCAGTCCGATACGGTTTTCTGTTTTCGCCATTTGTCTTCCGTTTACGGAGATGTTTGTGGTGAGTGTATAAAGTTCTGGCTTGCCTAAACCATTGCACCACCACAACCTTGGATTCTTGATGGTGAGCTCTACGGGAATGGTGTTAGTGCCTTTGTGCAACTTACATTTCTTGGTAGATAAGTTACGGCCGTTGCCCTTGTCGATTACCGTAATCACCGCATTGTCAATGTCATGGTCAGCTTCCACTTCCACCACGTCGGTCACAACAGCCTTTCGAGCGTTTACATCCCGTTGGCGCAGATGGATATTGGAGATGCGAATGTCGTTCCACGCTTCTAAGTACACATCTCGCCAAATACCCGACGTGACGAGTCGTGGTCCCCAGTCCCAACCATAGTGATAGCCAGCTTTTCGGGCAAAGACACTCAACTTGCGGTCTAACAATCCACCGTTCTCCGACTGGTCGTTGGCAGCCCCATACAGATGTGGATGTTGTTCCCATTTGGGCATGTCTATCTTGACAGGTGAATGGAAGTACACCCGCAAAACGTTCTTGTCACTTTTCAGCAATGATTTCACGCTGGTGCGCCATTGTCGAAACATATTGTTTGCCTCAATTATCTTCGTGTCGTTCAGATACACGTCGGCATAAGTGTCTAATCCATCAAAGCAGAGGTCTATATGAGCATAGTCGGATAGGTTGTCGGTTATTTGAAAGGTGGTCTCGTATATCCAATCTTCCTTATCCACCCATTGCACCCCTCGTTCGTTAAGTCCGATATACGGATTGTCAATCAGTCCTTGGCGCATCAGGTCGGTATGCACCACTCCTGGCACTACGGCAGGATAACGATTCGGCAACCGCACCTCGCCAAAGGTCCAACCCTCGTTTAAATATCTCCGTTGCTGGGCAGTCGTGGGTTGGCTCATTCCCAATGTTATCATGATGCTCAATAAATAATAGAATGTCTTTTTCATCATATTCAATGATTATTTTGAGTGAATAAGTATTTCCTGCAATACAATGCCAGGGTCGAGCAGATAGATACGCAACCGTTGTCTGCCCGTAGCTGTTACGGGAATGCTGCGTGAGGCATAGCCACGTAACACGTTCCAGCGCCATTCTGCCGTGAAGTCGTTGGCGTGGATAGAGAATGGAGTGGGGGAGGCGTTGCCCAATTGTACAGCATAGCGAGCATCCCTACCTTCATATACATGTAGCGTGGGCAGTGTGCGTATTTCAACCGTGCCATCAGAGTCTTGCAAGTCGAGTTCATACTCCACATACGGAGCCGTTTCCGTTGACTGATACGATGGCGTGAGGAATGGTTGGACAAGCACGCCGTCAGTGTAGCCCAACTGTGCAATGCGCTGGATACAACCTTCTTCTGTATCGTGCTTGTTCTCGTAGTTGCTGGCTGGAATCCTCATGCGCGGTTCTTTCTCGAAAGGTGGATAGAGACCGATAAAGATGCGGTCGATACGTGCGTCTTTCTTCAACTCACTGATGTAAAGGTTATTCTCCCCCTTCTTCAAGTGAAGCGTTCCCACTTTGCTCCACATCGGACCGATGTATGGAGCGTGCCAAACATTGTTGATAGGTGTGGCAGAAGCCTCAAACTCATCGTTGCCAAGCGTTACTTTGCAGAACACGTTGTCCTTGGGCTCCTTGGAGAAATTGCGTATAGGCGTGAGTGCTTCCATCCAAATAGGAATGTCAGCTTCTGAGTCGCTTTCGATGCGTACACCTTGTTTGGATAGTGCGCCAGAGACCGACAAGAAGCGAGCCTTCGGGCCGTGCAAGGCTTGTGTGATGAGAGTTGGTGTCGCTATGGGAGGATCTATCTTCTCAGAGCGAAACCAGTGGTATGGTTGCCAATTGAAATACTGATTCCATTTACCGTTCACGATGTCATGGTTATAGTGGTTGGTCCAGTTGTTCAGTTGGGTAAACATCAGCCTTACCCTGTCTGCGTCAGCCATAGCCTTGGTGCTGTCGCCCGTGGTGGCGTAAACCATGCTTCGGCGAGCCAACAACTGATATTCGTTGATCATGGCAGCTCCACGGATAGGATAGCTCACGAGTTCAAAATAAGCATCTTTCAATCGCTCAGGTATGCGATTGGCTAATTCCTCGGCATGAGCAGCCAATGCCCTCCATTGAGCAATGCGTTGTGAGATTTGTTCCATGGTATAGTTGACGAACCACACGTGTGCATCTTTGCCGCCAGCCTGTAATTGGTAATACTTGGCTTGCATGTCGGCAATCTCTTGAGCCACGTCTTCGCCGAAGGTCTTACCTGCCCAATAGTGGATGTAACCGTGAGCGTCGGTTGGCTTCCACCGATGAATGTTCCAAGCCAAATCCATTACGAAGGAAATCTCCTTCTCTGCGGGTTTGATGTCGCCCACATTAAATACCCAAATCTTCCTTGCCCCGAAAGTATAAGCCTTGGTGAGTTCGGTGCTGAGGAAAGAGGGAGACAACGGACTGAGCCAAATCCAACTGGCAGGGTCGCCGTGGTAAGACAAGTGGTAGTAGATGCCTGCTCCCCCTTTTCGCTTTTGTTCTGAAGGATTGCTGAGATTGCGGCAATATCCGTGTTTGTCGTCGCTCCAGAGCAGCGTTACTTCGTCTGGTACTTGCAGACCATGATGATAAGCATCCAGCACCTCCTCGTATGTACAAAGCACTTGTGGAATATCCTCAATAGGCTTTTGGATGTTTCTCCTCAACATGTCTCGTTGGTCATTGATGGCCTGTTGCATCAGTGCCACACGCTCCTTCGTAGAGTTGGCACCCTCCATGGGATAGTCGTGTATGCCTCGTAAGCCGAGGGTATAAGTGTTTTCATATTTCCCATTCGTGCGGATGCGTTCTTCCCAATAGTCCTTCATCGTTTGTCGATTGGTGATGTAGTTGAAATCACCGTAAGTGCCCACCGCTTTCCATTCGCCTTCGTTGTTGCGCAACATCTGTTCGCAATGCGACGAACCCATCACGATAGCATAGTCATCGGCAAGGCGCGCATTCTCAGGGTCGGCATTAAACGCTTGTGTGCCAGGGTGCATGGCTGGCCAAAGATAGTTGGCTTTCAGTCGGAGCAATAGCTCATACACTTTCTGGTAGGTCTTAGGCCCCACCTTTCCACTTTCCTTGTCAAATGTTTGCTCTGCCCATCGTGCCCAACCACCAAAGCGTTCGTCGTTGATGAAGATGCCACGGTATTGCACAGATGGCTCACCTTGGCTATATGCTCCAGGCTCTATGTATAATGCCTTCTTGTGAGCAGGGGTAACGTCTGCCCACCAATACCACGGCGAAACGCCGATAGCCTCTGAGAGAGAGGTGAGTCCGAAAGCCGTTCCGCGGCGGTCGCTGCCTATCACTGCGAGCAATGGCGTATGGTGTTTGGGAAGAGTGGTGGTGAGTATGACGAACGACTCCCATCGTCCTTGAATGCCACTCACGTCAATTCCTGCCTTTGCTATCAATTGGTCGATCAACTTACTCTTGTGGATGGTACCTGCTACAACAGCCACTCCTTTGGAAATGTCTTTCAGTCGGCGAGCCTTGACCAATACAGGACTCATACCTATCACCCTTTCCACATCATCACGCAACATGCGGGCAGTGATGTCCACCACACAGTAGTCGCTTTCGTCGATATAGAAAGTGGCGGTTTGGTTTGATGTGGCAAGAGGAAACCAGTCCTTGGTCATTTCTTCCGATATTTGAGGCATGTCGTTGCCCTGTTCATTCCATGCCGTCATGGGCAAAGCCAATCCGAATAAGATGGCGAGAATGATGATAACCCTTTGGAAAACTATCAATTTCATATCATGTATCGTGTTATTTGCGCAAAGTTACGGAGAAAGAAAACAAATTTTATCATCCGAAACGACACAAAACTTGTCTGAAACGATACACTCATTAAAAATTCTTCGTATCTTTGTGCTCGCTATGTACACTTTAGAAGAAGCATGGGTGAAAATGCACGGTAAGAAGCCGTTCGAGGAATGGGATGGTAAGATGTATTGCAACGCTACCGATGCCGAGATTACCTTTCGTGCCAACAAGACACAAGGGTACATGGCTGCCTATACCTTTACGCTCGTCACGGAGGGTTGGCTCATCATTGCTTACAATGGGAAGGAACTGACGCTATATCCCGACGATCTTTATATGTACTCACCCGGACTTGAGGTGACAATCCTTTCTACATCAGATGATTATCATGGTATTTGCCTGCTCGCCGATGAGAACATGACCATTGAAACCCCCACCGTTCGCAACCTTGTCAATATCGCTTATGCCCCCATCGTACAGTTGCATGAACCCAAAATCACTCTATCTCATGATGATGCTCTGCGATTGGCTGATAAGATGCGTGAGATTTGTAGTTACTTGCACTCTGACCATATCTTCAAGGCACAAATCTTACGAATGCTCTATGCCGTGTTTCTGCTCGACGTGCAGAACGCACAGACCAAAGCCATCTCTAAACGACAAGTACCACAAAGGGTAGAGGAGATATTCATTGGTTTTATCCGTTTGCTTCCCCAACACTTTGCCGAACATCATGACATTTCCTTCTATGCTTCACAACTGAATATATCGGTGGTGTATCTCTCAAGAGTGGTTCGACAGGTAACTGGTCGTACGGTAATCGACTATATCAACCAAATGCTTGTCATGGAGGCTTCGTTTCTGTTGCGTACCTCCAAACTAAGCATTATCCAGATTGCCGACAACTTGCACTTTGCCGATATACAATCGTTCAGCAAATTCTTTTCTCGCCAAAAAGGAATGTCGCCAAGAGCATACAGAGAGGGAAAGACTTCGGAAGGAGGGAGTATTTAGAGGTGAGAGAGTTTTTAGTAGTGAGTAGTGAGAGGTGAGAGATATGATTTAGTGAGTTAGAAGTAAGAAAGATAGAAGCAAGAGATATGTTTTGGAGATAGAGAAGCATGATAGTTAGAAGCAAGAAGCAAGAGATATGTCTGGAGATAGAGAAGCATGAAAGTTAGAAGCAAGAAGCAAGAGATATGTCTTGGAGATAGAGAAGCAAGTAGTCAAAACTAATTATCACTAAACACTAAACGCTCAACACTAAACGCTCAACGTTCAACATTTACACACTCAACAAATCAGACCGCAACGCGGTCTCCGCTCGATGCCGCAGTGTCCGCAGGACCTGCGGATAGTAGACAATGGGGAAACAAGCACTCTGAAGGAGTGCACCCATAATTGCAGTGGGCGACTCCTTCAGAGTCGTTTTTTATCTATCCATCATTTATCCGTGGTTACTGCGCACCCACGGTTACCGATCGGTGACGCTTCCAGCGTCTTTCTCTCCTTCCATCCTTAGTTCTATGGTGACTGCACACCCATGATTACCGAGCGGTGACGCTTCCAGCGTCTCTACCGATGCACTGAATCTTCGCTTGAATATTGCTAATTAATGGTTCCTTTCTAATGAGAATCCAGAAATCCTCTTATCCTTAGATTTTTGAACAATTCATTATGCATTGTGAATTATGTATTGTGAATTGTCAATGTTCAATAAACTTCGTCGTATCTCCTTTTTAACAGGTAGGAATAGCTAATATCCTTTTCAATATAAGCAATATGACAACTACAATCTGTTTCTTTTTACTCTTCAGATTATTTTATTTCAAAATCAATGGTATAAGTTTTATTGCTTAATTCATCAATATCAAGAGTGCAAGTAGTATGGTACTTGCCAACGGGAAGAGGAACCAGATTCCATGGCCAAATGAGTCTGCTCCTAAATTGATCGCCAGAAGCGACAGTTACAGGATTTTCCCTATATATGAACGTCTGTGAAACGATAGGATTAAACATCTGTCCTTTAGAATCATATACAATAAATGCACCATTGATAAAATCTAACTCATCTGCATAATGAAGTGTATGGCCTGTCGAGTTAGTAAGTAGCAATTCAAATTGGATTTCGTCACCGTAGTTAAAGACAGTTGTTTCTTGTCCGTTTTGATTCAAAGCATGATAAATGGCTTTTACTTCACCACCATTCATTAAATCATCTTCATCATTACTACAACCTATCGTAATAATCATCAGCAAGAAACTTAATAAAAAAATAGATTTTTTCTTCATGATTCTGTGGTTTAAGTTATTTTGTGACAAAGATATAAATATATTCGCATACATCCAAATTTTTGTACATAAATTATCCGAAAAAACACAACCGATTCATTTCATCTTCATGTACTTTGCCAGTTAATAGAACCTTCAAATGAGAATCCTAAAATCCCAAAATCCATAGACCTTTTGGAGATTGAAGGTTGAAAATTGTAGGATTGTGTTTGTTGGTTGATGTCGTTAAATGGCCTCAAAGCACATCAAATGACTATCGGCATTTCCCTTGGTGGTGGCAAACAAATAGAGACAATCTTCAATTGTGAATTGTGCATTATCCATTATCCATTGTGAATTGTCAATTGTGAATTATGAATTATTAATTATTCATTGTCAATTATTCCGACAAAATTTTGTTCGGATTTTCTTGCGAAATAGAATTGGGAGAACGGAAAAATGGGTTGAGACGGGTGAAAAACCGTGTTTTTCATCGTAACATAGCATGTTACGAACGTAACTATATGAGTTACGAGCGTAACTATGTATGTTACGAGTGCTAACTATATATGTTTTGAAAGCCCAAAAAGTGGGTTTTTGGACGTAAAAACACGGTTTTTCTCCATGTCTATAAATGTCACTAAAATGTAAGGTGTTGATAATGAATTGTTTAATAACATATCAAAATACGGGCATATTTTCCACCAAGTATCAACTTATTTGAAAAAATGCCCGTTTTTTAGGGGGTAAATTCAGAATTTGTAGGACAAAGTGAGAAGCAAAAAAGTAAGAAGCAAGAAGCATGAGATATGCTTTCGTGATTGAGGAGCAAGCAGCCATAAATATTCATCACTAAACGCTAAACGCTAAACATTTTTCCACTAAACGCTAAACACTCAACATTTATCCACTAAACACTAAACGCTAAACACTCAACATTTATCCTCTCATCCTAAGAACTCGCAGATGGCTGCCACCTCTTCGCCAATAGAAAGGGAAACTACGATTCCGCCATCAATGGGATAGAGAGTGGGGATGAGGATGTCGCCCAACTTGGCAGCTACTCGGTATTCCACCCTTAACTCTCTCACATTGAATCCGTCGGGTAACAGTTCCATTGCCATGCGAATGTAATTGGCATTGTTCATGTGTTTGTTATAATCAATGTCGGCACGGAGAACACGCACGGCATCTTGTCGTTGTCCCTCCTCCTTGGGTAAGATGATGCGTCGGTCACGGTAGTTCATCTCCTGTTTCTGTTCAATGTGCATGGCGGCAATGGTAGCATCGTCAACTCTTTTCAACTTACCCGTAGATTTATCAACGAAAGCTCCCATGCTCCAAGTCTTATAGCAAGGATTCATGTCGGCATCATAGATAAACGTGTTTCTAAATCCGAACATACTTTTCATGCCATAGACGGAAGTGGTGACGGTGAGTTGTTCCTTGTATTCAGGCACACGGATGATTTCCACTTGACGTGAAGCCAACAACTGAGTTATGTTCTGTTCAGAGAAATATTGTTTCACGCATGGTTCACTGTCTATCCACATCTCAGAGCAGTCTTGCATCATTTGCAGGGCAGAATATAGTTTGAGTCGTCCCTCACTGTCGCAGGTACTCGTAGTAACCTTATAATTTAAGCTGTACATGTCTTTGTTTCATTATATTGTTTTTATGTTTTCGTCGATCGTCATTGATAACAATCAGATTGCAAATGTACTAATAAATCTCCATTTCCTTGTCTGTTTTCAATCAAATTCATCGTCGATTATCTGAAAAATACCGCTTCTTAACAGATATTTTATGAAATGATGTTGCTGATTTTGTCAATAAATTGTATATTTGCAAACAACAACTCAAACCTAACCATATATGAAATATCTAAAACTACTATTATTATTTGCCTTTGGCACATCTACACTCTCAACGTTTGCACAAGAAGAGGAGGGGTTCATGGCAGATCGCCCTGGAGCCACTACGGGCATAGACGTAATGCCCAAAGGAAGGTTTCAGTGGGAAACGGGAGTAGGATGGGAACGTTCCAAGATGGACGGCATTGCCACTACCACATGGACGCTGAACACCTCGTTGTTAAGATGGGGTATCTCCGATCATGCTGAGTTGCGTCTGCAAGGAGATTGGCTTCGTACGAAGAACGATGAGGTGAATTATGGTGGATTGTCAAATATTGCCATTGGAACCAAGGTACACCTGTTTGATGGATGGAAAGCCATTCCGGGCATTTCGCTGTTGGCAAATGTGCTTGTCCCAGGCGGAGATGATCATCATTATCTGCCAGCCAACTGGGGAGGACAGATAGGACTGCTCTTTGAAAACACGCTCACACCGTGGCTTAGCTTGGGGTATGAGGGCGATTTGATATGGAGCGACGCACAACGACCCACGGCATTCTTCGGTGCTTGTCTTGGCTTCCAAGTAAGCGAACGTCTAAGCTTGATAGTAGAGGAGTATAATTTCAATGACAGCGATGGAACCAAGTGCTGGATGGAGTTGGGAGCAGCCTACCAATTGTCTGACCGTGTGCAAATAGACCTTGGCACAGACATCAGTCTGCAATATCCCAAACGCTTCGGCAACGTGATGTTGGGTGTGGCTTGGCAGATTACCAAACGGTGAATAGAGTGTCAGTATATAAATGACTGATATGAGATTCACGAACTTAAAAATAGCCATCGTATTTTTATGGATGAGCATGTTTGCACTTGGCATGAGGTCGCAAGGACGTTATGGCGAGCGGTTTAACGTGTTGCATCTTGACATGATGCATGGGCTTCCAAATAATTTCGTGGATGATATATTTGCCGACTCAGACGGATTTATCTGGATTGCCACACATGGAGGCGGACTTGTGAGATACGACGGATATTCTTTCCTCGACTTTGGGGTGGGAAGTCCTGGACGCCAACTGAAGAGCAATTCTTGCCGAAACATCTGTGAAGACCGATTCCATCGGTTGTGGGTGTCTTTCGATGAACATACGGAAGTGTTAGACCTCTACACCCTTGCACCCACCATTCCCCTTGACAAGCAACGACAAATGGAGCGCATCTTAAAGGAACGCTCCCTACACGTGTATTGCGATACGAAAGGGAAGATATGGATAGCGACGATGGCACATATCTATTGTCTGCTATTCCGTCAAGACGGAACGGTAAGTCAGGTGTTGCAATATCCGTACAGGTCGAACACGCCAGATGTGATTATCAAGGATATTGACGAAAACGGTAACGTATGGGTGGCAATGGGGGGAAACTTGAAACGCATGTCAGTCAGCAATGAAAAGTTGGTGTGTTCTGCCATCTCTCCCTCGTTGTCTGCATTACTCGTCGCCTTTATTGGAGACGTGATGAAACACCATGAGAAATATTGGATAGCCACCAATAACGGACTCTATTGTTATGACCAATATATAAATAAGGCGTCGGCTTATCACCATGACTTTACACCTCATTCATTGTCTCATGACTATGTATCAAGCCTTACCGTCACTTCAGACAACCGTCTTGTCATAGGAACGTTGCGAGGCATAGACATACTGAATCCCTTGTCGGGAGAGATTGAACATGGAGAATTTTCGAATAGCACCTCTCTGTCGAATGCTTTCGTCAACTGTCTGCGATCAATCTATGGTCAGTTGTGGATAGGAACAGAGGGTGGGGGAGTCATGCGCTTTGTTCCCCGACAATTACAGATGCAAAACTTTGTTCATACCGATGATCCACAGTCGCTGTCACACTTTGCCGTGAACGCTATCTATGTGCAAAATGACGGTACATTGTGGGTGGGAACGGTGGAAGGAGGACTCAACAGGAAATTGAACGGTGAGAATGGCTTCACCCATTACACCACAGCTAACACCCATCTCTCGCATAACAGTGTGTCGGCATTCGCCATAGACAATCAACAACGAATGTGGGTTGGCACATGGGCTGGCGGTATCAACGTCTTTCCGTTAGATGCACCAGAACGTGTGAGACCTTTGGATGTTTCACCAAGTTATAAGCCATTGCTCAATTTCATTGGAGCCTTGCAATACGACCCCATCAACAATGCCTTGTGGATAGGGAGCAATGATGGTATATACTTTTACGACTTGAACACCTCTGTCATGAGTGACCCCTTTCCTGGTTGTCGCTTTTTCAGAGGTTGTATCGGTAGCACCATCTTGCCCGACCATAAATTGTGGATGGGATGTTTGGAAGGTGCAGTAGTGATTGACTTGAAAAAACGCAATGCCCAAGGTTTTGCCTATCAGCACTTGAAATACAAACTGGATGACCCGCAGAGTGGCACCATTGACAAGATTGCCTGTTTCTGTCTTTCAAGCAATGGAACACTATGGTTAGGAAGTAATGGCTACGGATTGTATAAACGCATTGTCAAACAAGATGGGAGCATGACTTTCAAGGCTTATCGTGTGGAAGACGGACTCGCCAACAATGCCGTAAAAGGTATTGCGGAAGACAAGAACGGGATGTTGTGGATTACTACCATGCACGGTCTGTCGCACTTTAATCCCAAGACAGGCGTGTTTACCAATTTCCATGAAGAAGACGGACTTGTCTCTTCCCAGTTCTATTGGAACTCGGCTGTCAGTACTAACAACGGTATGCTCTATTTGGGGACAGACAAGGGACTGATAGGCATTAATGGCGAGAATAATGTGAACATTTACAATGGAAAGCTACACTTTACCCAACTAACCGTCAACAACCAGGTGGCAGAACCCGGAGGAAGATACATCGACTGTAATATCGCCTTGGCTAAACATATCAATCTCAAGGAAAACGACAAGTCGTTTACCATTCATTTCTCTGCCCTTCATTATGGCAACAGTACGCAAGGAATATACAGTTATCGGATGAAAGGATTTGAACAGCAATGGACATCCTTGCCGGCAGGACAGAACAGCGTGCGTTATACCAGTATTCAGCCAGGTGATTACGTCTTCGAGGTGAAGTATGCCTCCGCACTTGACAATGCAGAGATTACCCCTATCTCCATTGACATTCACGTAGAACCCTATTTTTGGAAGAGTTGGTGGTTTAATTCCCTTCTTTTGATAGCCCTTGTCTTGCTCACCTATTATTATAGGAAGTTGCAACAGAAACGAATCAGACAACTCGAACTTGCCAAGAAGGAGGAAGCAGAACGACTTATCCGTCCAATTGAGAAAGTATTGCGTGAGAGTGAAGATCCCTATTTGCTTCAGCAACGCATACAAAGCATACTACATAATCAGCAACGCTTCAAGGAAAGTTCGTTGAAGAGCGTGCAAGCTGATGCTGAGGAGATGGAGAAAAACAATAAGCCCTTTATGGAGCGAGCCATGGAAATTATGGAGAAAAACTACATGGATTCTGAATTTGGCGTGAATGAATTCTGTCAACAAATCGGAATGAGTAGAAGCTTGCTTTCCAAGAGGTTTAATGAGCATGTTGGGCAGAGTACAACCCAATTCATCAGAAACTATCGTCTCGACATAGCCAAGCAAATCATCAAGCGTGGTGACCAACGTAACATTGCAGAGATAGCATTTAGCGTAGGGTTTAATGATCCCAAGTACTTTACACGCTGTTTTACCAAACTTTATGGCGTGAGTCCTTCAACTATGATGGAACAATAGGCTTTAAACCATGTAACAGAGATTAATAATAATTGAAAAAATCATTTTATCCACCTAATAAGCCATTTTGTCCACCTTGGAAGTGCACATAATATGTATCTTTGTGAACTTAAAAATGATAAAACACCGTCTATCATGATAGACGATCAATACTAACGATAATTAAACAATATCATGAGAATGGAATGAAAAGAAACCAAAGAACCTAAAAAAGAATAAAAATGTAAAATAATATAGTTTATAAATTCTAACTTAAAAACAATTAACAATGAGAAAACAAGTATTATTCTCTATGATGCTATCTCTGGGTATCATGGGAGGCCTATCTGTTTATCCGATTCCCGTTCAGGCATCGGTGCAACAGAATCAGACCATTAAGGTCAAAGGCCAGGTTGTAGACCAAGATGGACTTCCGCTCATTGGCGTAACCATTAGGGTGAAAGACTCCAGTACAGGAGTGGTAACAGACCTTGACGGTAACTTCCAGGTAGATGCTCCAGCTAATGCAACTCTCGTGGTGAGTTATGTGGGTTTCAAAGATCGTGAGATCAACGTCAACGGTCGTGCGGTCATTGAACAAATCTAACTTGAGCCTGATGACTTGACACTTGACCAGGTGGTCGTTATTGGTTATGGTACTCAGAAGAAGGCAGACTTGACAGGTTCTGTCTCTATCGTGAATGCCGATGAGTTGAAACGTGTTTCACACTCCAACATCAGTTCGATGCTTGAGGGTAAGGTGGCTGGTGTACAGATTACATCTGACGGTCAGCCCGGTGCCGACCCGAATGTGAGAATCCGTGGTTTGGGTACCTTTGGTAGCACGGCTCCCCTTTACGTGATTGACGGTGTGCCTATGGGTACAACCATCCGTGACTTCTCTCCAAACGATATTGAAACCATTCAAGTGTTGAAAGATGCATCCGCAGCAGCCATCTACGGTTCACGTGCTGCCAACGGTGTGGTTATCATCACTACAAAGGGTGGTCAGAAAGAGCAGCCATTGAAGGTTGATTACAAAGGCTATTTCGGTGTGGATAAGATTCCAAGTGGTGTTTATGACGTGATGAATGCCGACGAATACAGCCAGTATTTGGGTCAGGCTTGTTCTAACACGGGTATTGCCACTCCTGGTGGTTACAGCCTTGGTGAAGATGGCAAATATCACTTTGTAGATAATACCAATACCAATTGGTTTGATGAGGTGTTTAAGACTGGTATTCGCCAGAATCATAACTTGAACCTCAGTGGAGGTGGTGCACACAATACTTATAATATAGGCTTAGACTACTATAAGCAAAAAGGAACCTTGGAAGGTGCAGGTCCTAACTTCGAGCGTTTCACCGCACGTGTGAACAACACGATGGAAACCAAGTTTATCAAGTTCCGTACCAGTTTGGTTTATTCACACTCCAATCAGGACAACATGGCTATCTCCAATGCCAATGAATATGTGCAGGGTCTTTATGGTAACCAAGGTAACATGATGGAAGGTACATTGACTTTGCCTCCTACCATCAAGGCTTACGACCCCTCAACATGGGTTCTTGATGACAAGGTGGGCTCGGCCAGCAAATATCGCTATGATGCTTACGGTTATGGTGTTTATTATGATGACGTTCATGGTGACCTCGGCCGTTACAATCCATTGTTGATGAACAACCTCTTGGAGCGTAATACAATCGTTGACCGTTTCGTGGGAACAGGTTCTGCAGAAGTGGACCTGCTCAAGATGGTGGGATTGGACAGCAAGAATCATAGCTTTACTTACAAGCTCAATCTCTCTTATAGTACAACCAGTGCCAATGACAAGACTTGGATTTCTGCATGGATTCAGAGTAATCGTGTGTATTTGGACAAGAGCAACGAGCGTCTGACCAAGGCACATCGTAAATATACTGATGCGTTGATAGAGAACTTCCTGACTTATGACGGCACGTTTGGTAAGCATCATGGTAATGTGGTGGTTGGTTACACTTATGAGGAACAACACACCAAAACATTGTCTGCTTGGGGTGTTGAACTGAACGAACCCTACTTCCTGCAGATTCAGAATGCGAAAAACACATACGGTGACTCTTATGAGTATCCTCACACCTTGGCATCTTACTTTGCTCGTCTGAACTACGACTTTGACGGAAAGTATCTTATCTCTGCTATCGTACGTCGTGATGGTAGCTCACGTTTGACGAAAGACATTCGTTGGGACACATTCCCATCTGTATCTATCGGTTGGCGCTTTGATAAGGAAAACTTCTTCCCATTCAATCGTGACATCATCAATTTGTTCAAGATTCGTGCTGGTTATGGTGAAATAGGTAATGAGGATCCGGTAGGTGATTTTGCTTTCATGGCTACCATGCAACGTAACAACATGACTTACTCGTTTGGCAACACCGCTGTTACAGGTTCTGCCGTATCTACATTCGTTAACCAGAATATTGCGTGGGAGCGCAAGAAGACTACCAATATCGGTATCGACTTGGCTTTCTTGAACAACCGTATTGAGTTTACCGCTGAGTGGTTTAAGAACCAGTCTGTTGACTTGCTCTATGGTGTTCCCGTACCAGAGAATGCCGGTGTGTCTAATACCACGGTAACCATGAATGCTGCTTCGATGAACAACAGTGGTTTTGAGTTCTCTGCTACTTATCGCAACAATGACCACGCTTTGAAACATCAGATCAGTGCCAACGTTAGTACCGTTAAGAATAAAGTGAAGTCACTTGGCTTTGGTACAAATTACTACCTTACCGGCGACTATATGACTTACGTAGGCGAGGAAGTTGGTCAGTTCTATGGATATGTTTTCGAGGGAATTGCCCGTACACAGGCTGATATCGACGATCGTAATGCCATTGCTGTAAAACACGGAAAGGCAGCTTATCAGCCAGGCGCACAAGTGGGCGACTGTTTGTACAAGGACGTGAATGGTGACGGACAGATTACTGCCGATGACCGCGTAGTTTTAGGAAGTGGTTTACCAAGTCTTAACTTCGGTTTGAGTGCACGCTTGGAATACAAGATGTTTGATTTGAGTATTTCAACCTATGGTGCACTTGGTTATCATGTTGCAGATTATCTCCATAACGCATTGAACTCATGCTATGGTTACAACAATAAGGATGTGGCTGTTCTCGATGCAAACCGTTGGGACGGTGACACCTACATATCCAGCGTACCACGTACCTATATTACTGCCAATGGAGAATTATGGAATGACTACTTCAGTGATCGTAAGATTCAAAACGCTTCTTATTGGAAAATTGCCAATGTGGAATTGGGTTGCAACTTGCCAAACAAGTGGTTCTCTAATTATGTAACAGGTGTACGTGTTTATGTTTCTGCACAGAACCTCATTACTTTCACAGGTTATAAAGGCTACAACGTTGACTATGCTCCTGGTACTTGGACACCTGGTTACAACTTCTGTTCATACCCCAGTGCACGTAGCTTTATGGCTGGTATTAACTTCTCATTCTAATAATCATTATAGATAATAATAATATGAAACTATATAAAATTTCCTTAGCCATTCTGTTGGGTGTTGGAACGCTCACATCCTGTGGGGATAAATTGGAATTGACGAATCCAAACCAACAGACAACAAGTACTTTTGGCAATACAGCAGAAGACTTGGAGGAGTGTGTGATAGCCGCTTACAATCACATGCGTATGGAGGGTTCGTATGCCCGTGTAGGTTACACGATAGACTTATGCCGTGGTGATGAAGTGTGGAACTCATCCCAGCAATGGTATGTAACCTTTGACGACTTGAACGTACCAACGACCCTTGACATCACTTTCTGGCCTTGGCGTGAGTGGTATTATACCATCAACGTTTGCAACTTCATCCTTTCTCGTACAGGTGAGGACAACTCTGTGCTCTCTGAAAAGTTGAAAAGAATCAAAGGACAAGCCCTCTTTGTACGCGGATTGGCATATTATAACTTAGCTGGTTACTATCAGAACCCACCACTGATCACGGATTACAGTTCATATTCTACCCTTGACGGTCTTTATGCCACCAACAGTACTTACGATGCTGTATTAGATCAGGTGGAAAAAGATTTCTCTGAGGCTATGACTTTGCTTCCTTCTCGTGATGAGGGTGGAGAATGGGCTAAAGGACGTGCTACCAACGGTGCCGCAGCAGGATATTATGCGCGTGCATTGATGATGCGTCCCAGCAAGGATAACATGCAAAAGGCACTGACGGTGTTGAAAGACATCATTGCTAAGAAGTATGGCACATATAAGTTGATGGCTAATTATGGAGACAACTTCCGCGAAGGCTCTCTCTATGAGAACAACGACGAAAGTCTCTTCGAGGTACAATATCTCGACTATGGTACACAGGGTGTTGATGATGAGTGGACACCAGTGAACACCAGTCCTAACGCTACTCAGGGGCATGCTGTAGAAAGTAACTTAGGTCCTGGCGACTGTGGTGGTTGGGCAGACCTTTCTGCTTCTCCTTGGCTTTACCAACTTTTCAAGTCTGAGCGTACTACAAGTGGTAGACTTGACCCACGTCTTTATTGGACAATCGGTACATACGAGTCCGACTGGGAAGGATTTGAATATGGCAATGTTTGTTACACACTTCCTTTGACCGCTGATGCTCCTATGGTAACCAATAACAACAACGGTGGCTTACCTATCGCCAAGAATACCAATCTCCGTACAGGCATCTATGATAAGGTGGTGACTGGTCTGCATTGTGGTATTAACCTTCGTATGATGCGTTACTCTGATGTGTTGCTTCGCGCTGCTGAATGTGAGAATGAGTTAAATGGTCCAACACAACAGGCTATCGACTGGATCAATCAGGTACGTAATCGTGCAGGTCTTGCCAACTTGAATCTCAGTGATTTCAATTCAGCTGACAAGTTGTTCGAGCAGATTGCCAATGTAGAGCGTCCTAAAGAGTTCGGTTGTGAGTTTGGTCGTGGTTTCGACCTTATCCGCTGGGGATTCTTCTATGACAGCGGTCGCTTGCAGCAGTTGAAAGAGCATGGCACATTCCGCCGTACGGCAGATAGAAGTCGTGTGAAAGAACCTGTAAGCTATTCGGCGATTGTGACTGATGCAGAGCTCAAGAGTTCTTTTGATACCTATATCCAAGGTCACGAATTCATTCCTGTTTACCAGGATCTGATTACCAAGAATCCAAATCTTGTTGGTAACTCTGCCAACAACAGTTCCGACAATGCGGAGTATTTCAATGGTAATGGATGGAAAGTTCACCCTGTGGTTGATCTCTCTAAATAAAGAAAATGATATAAGAAATAATGATAATTTAATATGATTATGAAAAGTTTCAATAAAATAGCATCCTTCTTTTGCGCTGCAGCCCTTGGCATAGTGGCTCTGACAAGTTGCGAAGGTGGCGAACTTTATAATGTGTTGGCTCCCGATTGGATTACCTCAAAGGCTGATTCTATAGCAAACGCAAAGGATAGTGGCAAGGAAGAAGTCCTGGAAGGAATGATGGAGGATGTGTACAATATAGGTAAAGAAGACCTGTCTTCTGGCTTCTTTACGTTGGGTAAAACCTACGTTGTACCTGCTGGTGCCAAGTGGCAAGCTCAGTTCAATCTCACTGTTAATCCAGACAATAAGTATTATAAAAACTTCTATGTAGTTCTCTATAATGGTGACTTATCTACGGAGTATGGCGTTATTCGTTATGATAACGACTCAAAGAAAAACTCTGAATGGAACACCACGGGAACGGCTATCGACAGAAGTCTTGTTGGTGGTAATTTCACCAATTCATCAGAGGCTGATGACATCGATCCCAGTGTACAGGAAATGAATGGTAAGATTACCTTGACTGTTGACCGTTCTGATGGCGGACTCTTCATTAAGATGACGAATGGTAATTTGACGAAGACTTATACGCAAACCAAACCGTTCCCAGATGCAGAAGGTGCTAATGCCGACATCGCATGTCGCATCGGTATTGAGCAGTCGCTTGTCAGCTTCCTCTCTACTAATATCGTGCCTGTTGAAGGTTGCACTTCTGCTGAAGACAAACAGCCTGCTACGTTGACTATCTCAGGAGTTCCTGTGTCTGTTACTGTTGGCACACCTATCGAGGAAGCCATGAAAGACGTGACGGGTGTCGTTACGTTTGAAGATACTCCTGCTACAAAGGATATTACGGCTGCTGACTTGCACTTCAACGCTATTCCTGATTACAACACACCGGGTGAGAAGACGCTCGTTGCTATTTACAACAAGACCTACAAGGGTGAGAATGCTGAAAAGCCTGTTATGGCAACAGCTACGTTCAAGGTTGTAAACGAAATATCAAGCATTGAATTGACCAAGGCTCCTGCCACCTATTATTATTGCACCTCTGATGCTACGAAGAGCATGACAGACCGTAAGTTGGTTGTCAATGGTGCCGGTATGGAGGTTACGGCTACTTATGTAGATGGTAGCGTGGGTGTTGTTGATCCTGCTGCCTTGACTTATTCTCCTGCTACCGTTCCCGCAAAGGCTGGTTCTTATGACCTGACAATCACGACGGGTAATGGAAAGACCGTGACAACGAAGATTACGGTTGAAGAGTCTAAGCCTACTGCCGTTACTCCTAACCCAACCAATTTGGGTGCAGAAGATAACAGCACGGGTTGGTGGAGTGCTTTCACCGATGATATTAAAGTTCCCGCAGGTACTACATACCAAGTGAATTTCACCAACTATGCCGGTGGCAGCAACTGGAACAACTATGTGATTATTCTTCGCAAGGCCGACTTGTCTGAATATGCAGTAGTTCGTGCAGACAACTATGGTTGGGGTGCTGGCTATGATGGAAATGCTACACTTCAGTTGAGTGGTGGCCAGGCTGATTGGGCTGCATGGCTCGCAGCCATGAACGGTGCCAATTGCAAGGCTTACATCACCAACTGCGGTAACGGTACAGCCGATATCCAAATTGTGATGAACGGTGCTGATGGTAACGTGTACTATCAGTATTACCTTGGTGTGCAAACAATCGATCCAAACGACTTGCAGTTTGCGTTCACCGTTGATGGTAGCCACATCGTATTTGGTAATGCAGGTGCCAAGAGAAGATAAGATGAATACAAAAGATTCGTACTCTTAAGATTTTTTGAAAAGGAGTGGAGAACTGCCTACATGGTGGTTCTCCCTTTTTTTATTTGTTTCATAGAAAGTGAAAGTTGCCGATTTAAATTCATTACTATGCAAATAATTATAAAAAATACGGGGCTTTTCACTCTTATCCCAAATAAAATGATTAATTTTACAACATGTAAAAACCATAATAACAGATCATAATGAGAAAACTGATTCATCTACTTTTCATGACGTGTGTAGTGACGTTGTTTGTCGCTTGTAGTGGTAGTGATTCTGATGATGGGGGAGGTGGTTCTTCCAACCTGTCTGTATCTACTCCTGTAGTATCTGGTATCACAGGTTCCTCAGCTGTCGTTACAGCTACAGCTACCGGCTCAGCCATTACCAGTCGTGGTGTATGTTATGGTACATCTGCCAATCCTACCATCAATGATGCCAAGGTAACGTCATCTTCATCCAACATGTCGGTTACGCTTTCCTCTTTGAAAGCATCTACTACTTATTATGTTCGTGCATTCGTGCAAAACCGTACGGATGTGGTTTATTCAAGCGATGTCGTGTTCACTACGTTGGCTGAAGAGACAAAGCCTGATTTAAGTAAATGGGTGGCTCCCACCTACGTAGATGATTATCGGAGTATCGCCGATTGGGGAAATCGTTCCAAGTGGAATCTCGCCAATGTCCATGACCCTTCAGTGGTGAAGGCTGACGATGGCTATTATTATATGTATTGTACGGATGCAGGCTTTGGTGACCCACAGAAAGGACATGGTCATTTCCATTGCCGTCGTTCTGCCAATCTCGTAGATTGGGAATATATAGGTGCCGCCATGCCCAATACCCCAACGTGGGTTAAGACTAAGTTGAATGAGATTCGTGCCAACATGGGACTCAATGCTTCTACGGCTGATGTCAATCAGTATGGCTACTGGGCTCCCTGCGTACGCAAGGTACGTGATGGACTGTATCGAATGTATTATTGCATCGTGTTGCCAGGCACCATTGATGGAAACGGTACTTGGTCTGAGCGTTCCTTCATCGGATTGATGGAGACTGCCGACCCTGCTTCAAACAGTTGGCAGGATAGGGGATTCGTCATTACCAACTATTCCGACAAAGAACTTAATTACAAGGTGTCAGCCACCAACTATGCCAATTGTTATTTCAAGTATAATGCCATCGACCCATCTTTCATCATCACTCCAAATGGTGAGCATTGGCTGATTTATGGTTCATGGCACAGTGGCTTTGCTGCCGTACAGTTGAATGCTGAAACAGGAAAGACTGTCATTGACCCGTTACCCAATCCGTGGGGGGCAGCTAACGAGTCGGCATACGGTAAGCGAATCTTCACCCGTAAGGCTGGCGACCGTTGGCAAGGTGCTGAGGCTCCAGAGGTGGTCTATCACGATGGTTATTACTATCTCTTCATGGCTTACGATGCACTTGACGTTCCTTACAATACGCGTGTGGTTCGTTCCAAGAACATTGATGGTCCATACGAGACGATTACGGGTACAAACGTGACCAACGGTGGCGATGCATTCCCCATTCTCACACATCCCTATAAGTTTAATGGCAATGATGGATGGGTGGGTATATCCCATTGCGCTGTCTTTGATGATGGCAGTGGCAACTGGTTCTATGCCTCACAAGGCAGATTCCCCGTCGGTTCTACGTCTCAGCCCAACTGGGCTCCCAATGCCATCATGTTAGGACATGTACGTTCTATCCTTTGGACGAAAGACGGTTGGCCCACCGTGATGCCTGAACGCTATGCAGCCGTTCCGCAGGTAGCTATTTCTGAAAGCGAAATCGTTGGTACGTGGGAAAACATTGACCTTGCCTATAAATATGGAGAACAGAAATCTTCTACCACCATAACCCTTTCAGCTGATCACTCTGTAAAAGATGGTGTTTGGAAAGGCAAGACATGGTCTTTCGATGCGTCATCCAATACACTTACCATCAATGGAGTTAACCTACGTGTACAACGCGAGTGCGATTGGGAGGCTTCTCCTCGTATTTCAACCATTGTCTATGCAGGTTTCAGTGCTGACGGCAGGTCAACTTATTGGGGTAAGAAAAAGTAATGAATGAATTGGAACAATCAAGTAAGTAAAGGATTATGAACAGATGGTTGGTGCTATGGGCATTGTCGTTCTTGTGTCTTGGTGACGTGCTTGCTGCACGTGTGCTGACACCAGATTCTCAAACGTCGTCTTCTCTTACGGCTAAGAAGCGTAAGAAAGTGGCAGTGGTTCTCAGTGGTGGCGGTGCTAAGGGTGCTGCCCACGTAGGTGTGCTGAAGGTCATTGAACGTGCGGGTATTCCCATAGACATCATCGCAGGGACGAGTATGGGCAGCATTGTCGGAGGTCTTTATGCCTGCGGCTATGATGCCCAGACACTCGACTCTATCATCAGAACACAAAACTGGTCGTATCTGTTGTCTGACCGTGAGGACTTGAGTCATCAGAGCCTTCGCGACCGTGCCAAACAAAATACGTATATCATCTCTAAGACGATAGGGTTAGGCAGTCATAAGGCATCGGAGGGCGGCTTTATCGTGGGAAAAAACTTGGCTGATTTGTTCCAGAAACTCACTGCTCCTTACAACGATTCCATCGACTTCAATAAGCTGCCCATCCCCTTTGCTTGTGTGGCTACCAATATCGTTGACAATACCGAATATGTCTTCCATAGTGGCGTGTTGGGACAAGCCATGCGAGCCAGTATGGCTATACCAGGTGCCTTCTCGCCTGTATATATGGGCGACATGGTATTGGTGGATGGTGGCTTGCAAAACAACTTCCCTGTGGACATTGCCAAACAGATGGGAGCAGACATCGTGATTGGCGTGTCGGTGCAGGAAGAACTCAGGAAAGCAAACCAACTGAAAACCACTACCAGCGTATTGCTCCAGATTGTTGATGCCAACTGTAAAAACAAGTTTGAGGAAAACCTTAGCATGACGGACATTCCTGTTCTCGTGGATGTGAAGGGGTATAGCTCTGCCAGTTTTAATCCTGCTGCCATCGACTCGCTCATTCATCGGGGCGAGGCGGCTGCCATGAAGCATTGGGACGATCTGGTGGAACTGAGTTATCAATTGGGCGGATTGAAGGGTAAGCATCTTAGTTCCAGACAGCCACAGAACAACATCTCTTTGGAGGAACGCTATCAGATCAAACAAGTGAGATTTGAGAACATGACGAAGATGGACGAGTTGTTCCTGCACAATAGGTTTAAGTTGAATGCAGGAGACAGCATTGATGCCAACCGTGCCAATATCATCACCACGTCTATCCGCATGGACTTGTTTTATAAGAGTGCTACCTATGCCTTCGCACCAACAGAAAACGGGAACGACAAAGACGTGATAGTGACATTTACTGCTGGTACCAAAAAGAACAACGAGGTAAACCTGGGGTTGCGCTTCGACAATGAGGAGATGGTGGCGTTACAAGCCAATGCCGACTTCCCCTTGCATTTCAAGATACCCACGCACCTGGATCTCACCCTTCGTCTTGGTAAACGCATCATGGCAAGGGCTGACTTTGCCATACAGCCACGCAGCTACCTTCGCCCAACGCTTTCTTACGTCTTTCGGCACAATGACATCAGCCTCTATAAGAATGGTGTGCAGAGCTATAGCTTGACGTACAACCAGCATACCGTGGAATTGCAATTGATTAATTTCAACGTGCGTAATTTCAATATCAATGTAGGAGGGCAGTGGGATTACTATCATTACAACAACCTCCTTGTCAACTATCGCCCAGAGTTGCATATAGACATGCTGAACAACGAACATTTTTTCAGCTACCATGCACAGGTGGATTACAACAGTGAAAACCATTGGTTCTTCCCCACCAAGGGAGCAAAGCTCAGATTAAAGTTCGGTTATTACACTGACAATTTCGTCAAGTTGAATGGTTCCATCGGTATGCGAGAGTTTAGTGGCTTATGGCGAATGTCTTTCCCTTTGGGCACAAGGTTGTCGTTCCAGCCCATGGTTTACGGTCGTTTCATTTATGGCAATTCCGTTCCTATTATCCTCAACAATGTTGTTGGAGGACCGTTCTTCTCTCATTACGTGGCTCAGCAGTTGCCGTTTGCGGGCTTGGGTTACATAGAAGGGGCAAACAACAAGTTCTTGGCGTTGCAATTGCAAGGGCTGTTGAACATTACCAAAAACAATATCGTCCAATTGAGGGTGGTGGCTGCGCAAGATGCACCAAAGGAGCGCGAATTGTTTAAGCACAGCACCCTGCTTGGCACCACGTTCAGCTATTGTTACACCACTTCCTTCGGTCCTATCTGTGGTTCCGTTGGCTATAGTAATGTATCTAAGAAGTTTTACTATTTCGTTAATTTCGGATTTGAGTTCTGAGAGGTAGAGGTGAGGGAATAAATGTTGAGTGTTTAGCGTTTAGTGTTTAGTGGATAAATGTTGAGTGTTTAGCGTTTATTGATGAATATTTACGGCTGCTTGATCCTCAATCACAAAAGCATATCTCATGCTTCTTGCTTCTTACTTTCTCACCTCTCATTTTGTCCTACAAATTCTGAATTTACCCCCTAAAATACGGGCATTTTTTCAAACGAGTTGATACTTGGTGGAAAATATGCCCGTATTTTGATGTTTTGTTAAATGCTTCATTATCAATATTTTATGGTTTTTATGCATTTGTGGACATGATGAAAACTCATGTTTTTACGTCCAAAAAGCCACTTTTCGGGCTTTCGTAACATATATAGTTAGTGCTCATAACATACATAGTTACGCTCGTAACATATATAGTTACGTTCATAACATGCTATGTTACGATGAAAAACACGGTTTTTCACCCGTCTCAACCCATTTTTCCATTCTCCCATTTCTATTTCGCAAAAAAATCCGAACAAAATTTTGTCGGGATATATGACAATGAATAATTCATAATTGACAATTCATAATTGGCAATTCACAATTGGCAATTCACAATTGACAATTCACAATTGACAATTCACAATTGACAATTCACAATTGATAATTCACAATTGATAATTCATAATTCACAATTGACAATTCACAATTGATAGTTAATGGTCTAAGGATTTAAGGATGAAAGGATATTCGTAGTTTATCGTAAACCCAATATGAAAATCCTAATATCCGAAAACCTTAGATTTTTTTAGATAGATGATTAATCTTGATAAATTTGTCACAATCATGGGAAATGCCATTACGCATCCTCCGTGCTGCAAGGCTATTTATCGACATCAACCACAAACACAATCCTTCAATCTTCTCAATCTCCAATCTTCTCAATCTCCAAAGCATATCTTTTATCCATCACTACTCACAACTAAAGTCCCCTCACTACTAATCTCCTGCTTCTTACTTCTCTGACTCCCAAAAATTCTTAACAGTTATATAAAGTTAAATATTGGATTTGAAAGGTTATAAAATCCCCATATCATCGTTATATATAAAAAACAGCATCATGACAGCTCAAACACAATTGACATGGATGAGACTGTGCTTCTTCATAATATACACGGAGGACGGCACGGAGAAGTTCCGTGCGCAGTACGACCCTTGGGGAATGCAGGAGGTAAAAAGGAATGATGTCAACATCGCCCGTGGCTACTGCGGACATGAGATGCTGAATGACTTCCAGCTCATCAACATGAACGGGCGTATGTACGACCCCGTGCTGGGCAGGTTCCTCTCCCCCGACAACTACGTGCAGATGCCCACCTCGGCGCAGAGCTTTAACCGCTATAGTTACTGCTTGAACAACCCGTTGAAATACACAGACCCAAGCGGCGAGTTGTTCGGGATAGACGATGCCGTCTTTGCGTTTGCCCTTTACAACATGGCAAACAGCATGATGATGGCAGCATATAATGGCCAAAGCGTATTGAAAGCCGGCGGGCTTTCCCTCCTGTCCTCCGCCGCCTCTTACGGCATCGGCTCCGCATTTGGCGGCGTGGGAAGCTTTGGGCATGAACTGCTGCGCGCCGGCTCGCATGGCTTTGCGACTGGGGCAATCAATGCCTTGGGAGGCGGCAGTTTCGGCAGGGGATTCTTGACGGGTTCACTATCCTCTGGCATAGGTTCCTTTGCCCAAGGTGTCCACATGGATACAGTTTTGATGTTGGCATCGACCACGGCGATGGGAGGGTTGTCGGAATGGGCTACGGGTGGTGATTTCTTGTCGGGTGCGATGCAGGGGCTGCAGATAGGATTGC